>CP107926.1:2670000-4055000 GCA_036015235.1 Streptomyces sp. NBC_00433
ACGACTCCGTGATGTCGCCGACCGACAGGCCGTCGACGTACACGTAGCCGGCCTGGACCTTGCCGGCGATTCTGGCCACGCCGTTGACGAGGTCGACGGCGACGCCGTCCTCGGCGATGACGGTGCGCTCCTTGGGGATGCCGGTGAGTTGGCCCAGTTCGGCGTTGGCGCGTAGGTGCCGCCATTCGCCGTGGATCGGCATCAGGTTGCGCGGCTTGCAGATGTTGTAGAAGTACAGCAGCTCGCCGGCCGAGGCGTGGCCCGAGACGTGGACCTTGGCGTTGCCCTTGTGGACGACGTTGGCGCCCCACCTGGTGAGGCCGTTGATCACGCGGTAGACCGCGTTCTCGTTGCCCGGGATCAGGGAGGACGCGAGGACGACGGTGTCGCCCTCGACGATGCGGATCTGGTGGTCGCGGTTGGCCATGCGCGACAGCGCGGCCATGGGCTCGCCCTGGGAGCCCGTACAGACCAGCACCACCTTCTCGTCCGGCAGGTCGTCGAGCACCTTGATGTCCACGACCAGGCCGCTGGGGACCTTGAGGTAGCCCAGGTCGCGGGCGATGCCCATGTTCCTGACCATCGAGCGGCCGACGAAGGCGACCTTGCGGCCGCGCTCGTGGGCGGCGTCGAGCACCTGCTGGATGCGGTGCACATGGCTGGCGAAGCTCGCGACGATGATGCGCTTCTCGGCCTTGGCGAAGGTCTGCCGCAGCACCTGGGAGATGTCGCGCTCCGGCGGGACGAAGCCGGGCACCTCGGCGTTGGTCGAGTCGGCGAGCAGCAGGTCGATGCCCTCCTCGCCGAGTCGCGCGAAGGTGGGCAGGTCGGTGAGCCGGCCGTCCAGCGGGAGCTGGTCCATCTTGAAGTCGCCGGTCACGACGACCATGCCGGCCGGGGTGCGGACGGCGACGGCGAGCGCGTCGGGAATGGAGTGGTTGACGGCGATGAATTCACAGTCGAAGGGGCCGATGCGCTCGCGGTCGCCCTCCTTGACCTCCAGGGCGTACGGCCGGATGCGGTGCTCCTGGAGCTTGGCCTCGATCAGCGCGAGGGTGAGCTTGGAGCCGATCAGCGGGATGTCGTCCTTTTCCCTGAGCAGGAAGGGGACGGCGCCGATGTGGTCCTCGTGGCCATGGGTGAGGATGACGCCGACGACATCGTCGAGGCGGTCCCGGATGGAGCTGAAGTCGGGCAGGATCAGGTCGACGCCCGGCTGCTCCTCCTCGGGGAAGAGGACGCCGCAGTCCACGATCAGCAGCTTGCCGCCGAATTCGAAGACCGTCATATTGCGGCCGATCTCACCGAGACCGCCGAGCGGTGTGATGCGCAGGCCGCCTTCGGTGAGAGTCCGCGGGGGGCCGAGTTCAGGGTGCGGATGGCTCAAAAGTTTCTCCCTAACACGCACGCCGGAGGGGCCTTCCTGGGCCGTGGCGCGCGGAACTGTGTGTGACTCTTTCGTTGGCGCACCGTCATTCGGGCGGTGCGTATACAAGCGGTGGTGCTTATTCAGTTGTGAAGTCTGTTATCAGAGGTGTACCCCGCCTGCGGCGAGATCCTTCCTGAGGCGTTCCGTGGCGTCCGCGTCGAGCTCGGTGAGCGGCAGCCGGAGCGGGCCCGCGGGCAGTCCGCACAGCGCGAGGGCGGTCTTGGTGGTGATGACGCCCTGGGCGCGGAACATGCCGGTGTAGACCGGGAGCAGCCGCTGGTGGATCTCGGCCGCCTTGGCGACGTCACCGCTGGTGTACGCGTCCAGCAGGGCACGCAGCTCGGGGGTGACGAGGTGGCCGACGACGGAGACGAAGCCGGTGGCGCCGATGGCCAGCAGCGGCAGGTTGAGCATGTCGTCACCGGAATACCAGGCCAGGCCGCTGCGGCCCATTGCCCAGCCGGCGGCGCCGAGGTCGCCCTTGGCATCCTTGTTCGCGACGATCCTGGGGTGTTCCGCCAGCCGGACGAGGGTCTCGGTCTCCAGCGGGACGCCGCTGCGTCCGGGGATGTCGTAGAGCATGACGGGCAGGCCGGTGGCGTCGGCGATCGCGGTGAAGTGCCGGATCAGGCCTTCCTGCGGCGGCTTGCTGTAATACGGCGTGACCGTGAGCAGGCCGTGGGCCCCGCTGCGCTCCGCCTGGCGTGCCAGCTCGGCGCTGTGCCTGGTGTCGTTGGTGCCGACGCCGGCGATGACGAAGGCGCGGTCGCCGACGGCCTCGACCACGGCCCGTACGAGCTGGTCTTTCTCCGTGTCGCTCGTGGTGGGCGACTCCCCGGTGGTGCCGTTGACGACGAGTCCGTCGTTGCCCGCGTTCACCAGGTGGGTGGCGAGCTGCTGGGCGCCGGCGAGGTCGAGTGCGCCGTCCGTGGTGAACGGCGTGACCATAGCGGTCAGAACCCGCCCGAAGGGGGCGTCGGGGGTGGAGGTCGGAGCCATGGGTCCCACGCTACTCGGTGTGTACGGGGGCACGCAGCCGCGGGACCTGCGCAAAGGACTCCGGCGGTGTCTGCTCGGGGGTTCAGGCACCGCCGGGGTCCGTTTCTGCAGCCTAGATGAACCTCGCGAATGCCTGCAATCCGAACACTTCGGACATTCGGCTGCGGTGGGGCGCCCTGCCCGTCCCGCTACGGGGCGACACGCCCGTTGGCATTGAACGCCGCATGGGTGAGAGGCATCAGTTCCGCCCAGGCCGCCTCCATCCGCTCGCCGACCATCTCGATCTCGCGCTGCGGGAAGGACGGCACCGAGGCAAGCTCGTGCTGGGTGCGCAGGCCGAGGAAGTGCATCAGCGACCGGGCGTTGCAGGTGGCGTACATCGACGAGAACAGGCCGACCGGCAGGGTGGCCCTGGCCACCTCGCGGGCGACCCCGTCGGCGAGCATCGCCTGATACGCGGCATACGACCGCGCGTAGGACTCCTCCATGGCCGCGACGGCCTGCTTGTGCTGTTCTGGTGTCCCGTGCACGAACTCGTACTTCCCCGGGCGGCCGCGCTGCACCAGCTTGCGGTCGGGCCCGGGTACGTAGAAGACCGGCTGCAGCTCGCGGTAGCGGCCGGACTCCTCGTTGTAGGACCAGCCGACGCGGTGGCGCATGAACTCGCGGAAGACGAAGATCGGTGCGCTGATGAAGAAGGTCATCGAATTGTGCTCGAAGGGGCTGCCGTGGCGGTCCCGCATCAGGTAGTTGACCAGGCCCTTGGACCGCTCCGGGTCCTTGGTCAGCTCTTCGAGCGACTGCTCGCCCGCCGTGGAGACCCGGGCCGCCCACAGGACGTCGGAATCCGACGCGCTGTGCTTGACGAGGTCGACGGTGACGTCGTCCCGGAACTCGACGTGGGCCGGCGGGGCGGCGGGGGTCCCGGTGGGGAGGTCGGTCGGCACCGGAGCGGTCCTTCCTGCTAAGCGGCATTGCGGCGACCAGCCTAAGCGCTCCGACCGCAGCCGAACGGCCGACCCGAAGTAGCCGTGGGGCCACTGGGACGGCTAGCCTCACCGCACCGGAGTGCAGCCGCTCCGACCTGCCCCGCCGGAACCGGAAGAGGATTCTCCGCGTGTCCCTGCCTTACAGCTCCGCGCCCGCCGCGACCGACGACCTGGCGGCCGGACGCCCACTCCCCCACCTTGAGCAGGACCGCTGGATGCGGCCGTACCGCCCGGGCCCGTGGCGGGTCGCCACGGCCGCGCTGGCGCTGATGCTGGCGTCGTACCTGATGTTCGCCGCGCTGATCATGGCCGCCGCGGGCGACACGCAGGGCGCGGGGGTGTCCCTCCTGGTGGCGCTGCTGGTGATAGCGGCCACGCTGCGGCTGCTGCGGGTCGGCGTGTGGGTGAGCGGCAAGGGGCTGCGGCAGACGAGCTACTTCGGCACCGTGACCGTGCCGTGGCGCAAGGTCGGCTCGGTGCGCACCGCGCAGCAGCCGGTGCGGGTGCTCGGGCTGCCGCGCAGCGTCCAGGGGCAGGCGCTGATCATCACCCGGAAGAGCGGCGCGCCGCTGCGCCCGCAGCTCACCGACCACAACGCGGACTTCCTCGGCCGGGTCGACGCCTTCGACATGGCCGCCGACGCCATCGAGGGCTGGGCCGCGGAATTGCGCTGACCGCCCCCCTGGCGCCGACCGCGGCCTACCGCTGGGGCCGGCCGTCGTGCAGGGCGATCGCGCGCTGCATCGCCTTGCGGGCCCTCGGTGTGTCGCGGGCGTCGAAGTAGGCGACGGCCAGCCGGAACCAGTTCCGCCAGTCGTCGGGCGCAGCCTCGGTCTCCGCCTGCCGCTTGGCGAAGACCGCGTCGGCCGAGTCGCGGTCGATACGGCCGCTGGGCGTGCGGGTCAGCTCGTCGACCGGCAGCCCGCCCTCGGCCTCCAGCTCGCGGCCGAGCCGCCCCGCGTGCCGGGCGAACTGCGTGGTGTGCCACAGGAACCAGGCGCCGATGAGCGGCAGCACCAGCACCGCGATGCCGAAGGCCACGGTGACCGGGCGGCCGTCGGCGATCAGCAGCACCCCGCGGTCGCCGACCAGGACGAAGTAGAACAGCAGCGCGACGGCGGACCCGGCGTAGCTGATTTTGGAGCGCATGCGGTCAGTCCTCTTGGTGGCCGGGTTCTGTTCCTTCGAGGAAGTTTTCCAGGCCGTAGGTGAGGCCGGGGACACCGGGGACAGTTCGGGCGGCGAGCAGGATGCCGGGCATGAAGCTGCTGTGGTGCAGCGAGTCGTGCCTGATGGTGAGCGTCTCGCCGGTGCCGCCGAACAGCACCTCCTGGTGCGCGAGCAGGCCGCGCAGCCGTACCGAGTGCACCGGCACACCCTCGACGTCCGCGCCGCGGGCGCCCTCCAGGCCGTGGGTCGTCGGGTCGTGCTGCGGGGCGAGGCCCGCCTCGGCGCGGGCCGCCGCGATGAGCTGGGCGGTGCGGGTGGCGGTGCCGCTGGGGGCGTCCGCCTTGTTGTCGTGGTGCAGCTCGATGACCTCCGCCGACTCGAACCAGCGGGCCGCCTGCCGGGCGAACTGCATGGTCAGGACGGCGCCGATGGAGAAATTCGGGGCGACGAGCACGCCGGTGCCGGGGGCGGCGACCAGCCAGCCGCGCAGCCGGTCGAGGCGCTCGGCGGTCCACCCGGTGGTGCCGACCACGGCGTGGATGCCGTGCCCGACGCAGAATTCCAGGTTGCCCATGACCGCGTCGGGGTGGGTCAATTCCACCGCGACCTGGGCGCCGGCCTCGGTCAGCGCCTCCAGCGGGTCGTCACGGTCGATCGCCGCGACCAGGTCGAGGTCGTCCGCGGCCTCGACGGCGGCGGCCGCCGCCGAGCCGATCCGGCCCTGGGCGCCGATGACGGCCACACGGAGCTTGCTCATCGTTCGGGGTCCTCCGAGTCGTGCGTACGGGATGTGTGCTGCCTGCGGCCTGGCGCCCGGCCCGCGCTATGCGACGGCTTCGTGCAGGCGGGAGGTCTGCTTCTGCTTGAGCGGGCCGATGACGGCCAGCGAGGGGCGCTGCCCGAGCACGTCGCGGGCGACCGCGCGCACCTCGTCGGGCGTCACGGCGGCGATCCTGGCCAGCAGGTCGTCGACGGACAGCTGGTCGCCCCAGCACAGCTCGCTCTTTCCGATCCGGTTCATCAGCGCACCGGTGTCCTCCAGGCCGAGGACGGTGGACCCGGACAGCTGGCCGATGGCGCGGCGCAATTCCTCGTCGGTCAGGCCGTGCTCGGCGACCTCGTTCAGCTCGTTCCGGCAGATCTTGAGCACCTCGGGCACCCGGCTCGGCTGGCAGCCGGCGTAGACACCGAAGAGGCCGCAGTCGGCGAAGGAGGAGGTGTACGAATACACCGAATAGGCCAGCCCGCGCTTCTCCCTGACCTCCTGGAAGAGCCGGGAGCTCATGCCGCCGCCGAGCGCGGTGTTGAGCACGCCCAGCGCCCAGCGCCGCTCGTCGGTGCGGGACAGGCCGGGCATGCCGAGGACCACATGGGCCTGCTCGGTGCGCCGGTCGAGCACCTCGACCCGGCCCGCGGTGCGCAGCGTGCGGGCCCCGTCGCGGGGCTTCTGCGGCCGCGCGTCGGGGTCGCGCAGCGCGCCGGCCCGGTCGAAGGCGCGGCGGACCTGGCGTACGACGCTCGCGTGGTCGATGTTGCCCGCGGCGGCGACCACCAGGCGGGTGGGGTCGTAGTGCTTGCGGTAGAAGCGGGCGACCTGGTCGCGGGTGAGCGCGTTGATGGTCTCGACGGTGCCGAGGACCGGGCGGCCCAGCGGGGTGTCGCCGAGCATGGCGGTGCTGAACAGGTCGTGCACCTGGTCGCCCGGGTCGTCCTCGGTCATCGCGATCTCCTCGAGGACGACGCCGCGCTCGGCGTCGATGTCCTCCTGGCGGATCAGCGACCCGGTGAGCATGTCGCAGACCACGTCGATGGCCAGCGGCAGGTCGGTGTCGAGCACCCGGGCGTAGTAGCAGGTGTACTCCTTGGCGGTGAACGCGTTCATCTCGCCGCCGACCGCGTCGACGGCGGCGGAGATGTCGAGCGCGCTGCGCCGCTGGGTGCCCTTGAAGAGCAGGTGCTCCAGGTAGTGGGTGGCGCCGTTGAGCACCGGGGTCTCGTCGCGGGAGCCGACCGCCGCCCAGATGCCGAAGGTGGCGGAGCGCACCGTCGGCAGGGTCTCGGTGACGACCCGCAGGCCGCCGGGCAGCACGCTGCGGCGTACCGTCCCGATGCCGTCGGTGCCGGGCAGCAGGGTCCGTGTGCGGACGGCCCGCCCCTTGGTGGAGGGGCGGGCCGTCGCGGCGGTGGAGCGGGTCGTCACTTGGCCGACTCGTCCTTCACGTCCTCGGCGTCGCCGTCCTCGCCCTCGATGACGGGGACGAGCGAGAGCTTGCCGCGCTGGTCGATCTCGGCGATCTCGACCTGCACCTTGGCGCCGACACCGAGCACGTCCTCGACGTTCTCGACGCGCTTGCCGCCGGCGAGCTTGCGGATCTGCGAGATGTGCAGCAGGCCGTCCTTGCCGGGCATCAGCGACACGAAGGCGCCGAAGGTGGTGGTCTTCACGACCGTGCCCAGGTAACGCTCGCCGACCTCGGGCATGGTCGGGTTGGCGATCTGGTTGATCACCGCACGCGCCGCCTCGGCCTGCGAGCCCTCGGTGGCGCCGATCAGCACCGTGCCGTCGTCCTCGATGGAGATGTCGGCGCCGGTGTCCTCCTGGATCTGGTTGATCATCTTGCCCTTCGGGCCGATGACCTCGCCGATCTTGTCCACCGGGATCTTGATGCTGATGATCCGCGGCGCGTTCGGCGACATCTCGTCCGGGGAGTCGATGGCCTCCATCATCACGTCGAGGATGTGCAGCCGGGCGTCGCGGGCCTGCTTGAGGGCCGCGGCCAGCACGGACGCCGGAATGCCGTCCAGCTTGGTGTCCAGCTGAAGCGCGGTCACGAACTTCTTCGTGCCGGCGACCTTGAAGTCCATGTCGCCGAACGCGTCCTCGGCGCCCAGGATGTCGGTGAGCGCGACATAGTGCGTCTCGCCCTCGATCTCCTGCGAGATCAGGCCCATGGCGATACCGGCGACGGCGGCCTTGAGCGGCACACCGGCGTTCAGCAGCGACATGGTGGAGGCGCAGACCGACCCCATCGACGTGGAGCCGTTGGAGCCCAGCGCCTCGGAGACCTGGCGGATCGCGTAGGGGAATTCCTCGCGCGTCGGCAGGACCGGGATCAGGGCGCGCTCCGCGAGTGCGCCGTGGCCGATCTCGCGGCGCTTGGGCGAACCCACGCGGCCGGTCTCGCCGACCGAATACGGCGGGAAGTTGTAGTTGTGCATGTAGCGCTTGCGGGTCTCGGGCGCCAGGGTGTCGAGCTGCTGCTCCATGCGCAGCATGTTCAGCGTGGTGACGCCGAGGATCTGCGTCTCGCCGCGCTCGAAGAGGGCCGAGCCGTGCACCCGCGGGATCGCCTCGACCTCGGCGGCCAGCGTACGGATGTCGGTGACGCCACGGCCGTCGATGCGGACCTTGTCACGGATGACACGCTGGCGGACCAGCTTCTTGGTCAGCGAGCGGTAGGCCGCGGAAATCTCCTTCTCGCGACCCTCGAACTGCGGCAGCAGCTTGTCGGCGGCGAGCGCCTTGACCCGGTCCAGCTCGGCCTCGCGGGCCTGCTTGCCCGCGATGGTCAGCGCCTGGGCCAGCTCGCCGGTGACGGCGGACTCCAGTGCCTCGAAGACGTCCTCCTGGTAGTCCAGGAAGATCGGGAACTCGGCGGTGGGCTTGGCGGCCTTGGCGGCCAGCTCCGACTGCGCCTTGCAGAGCACCTTGATGAACGGCTTGGCGGCATCCAGGCCGGCGGCGACGACCTCTTCGGTCGGCGCCTCGGCGCCGCCCTCGACCAGCTGGATGGTCTTCGCGGTGGCCTCGGCCTCGACCATCATGATCGCGACGTCGCCGTCCTCCAGGGCGCGGCCCGCGACGACCATGTCGAAGACTGCCTCTTCGAGCTCGGTGTGCGTCGGGAAGGCCACCCACTGGCCGCGGATCAGCGCGACGCGGACGCCGCCGATCGGGCCGGAGAAGGGCAGGCCGGCCAGCTGCGTGGAGCAGGAGGCGGCGTTGATGGCGACCACGTCGTAGAGGTGGTCGGGGTTGAGCGCCATGATCGTGCAGACGACCTGGATCTCGTTGCGCAGGCCCTTGACGAAGGACGGGCGCAGCGGGCGGTCGATCAGCCGGCAGGTGAGGATGGCGTCCTCGGAGGGGCGGCCCTCGCGGCGGAAGAAGGAGCCGGGGATCCGGCCGGCCGCGTACATGCGCTCCTCGACGTCCACCGTGAGGGGGAAGAAGTCGAAGTGCTCCTTGGGCTGCTTGGAGGCGCTGGTGGCCGACAGCACCATGGTGTCGTCGTCCAGGTAGGCCACGGCGGACCCGGCGGCCTGGCGGGCCAGGCGGCCCGTCTCGAAGCGGATGGTGCGGGTGCCGAAGGTGCCGTTGTCGATCACGGCTTCGGCGTAGTGGGTCTCGTTCTCCACTATGGGGATTCTCCTCGTCCTTGCCCGCGGGGCGTGTCCCCGTGGGCCATCGGTGGAGGGGCGTCCTGCCGGGGGCCGGTCTTCGATCGAAGCCTCCGGGGGCGGAACCACCCGGGGGCCACTACCGAGGACCGGCGACTGCGGCGGATAGGAGGACGCTCCTCCTCATACGTTGTCAACAGCACCATTGCACCAGACGACGCAAGGATCTCGCACGTCGTGTGCGCGCTTCGTAGCCGGGCGCGTACAGCTTCGGTACTGCTGGCGAAATTCGGTGCATACGGCAAAGGGAGCGGCCCCGTCGTGCGGGCACCGCTCCCCTCCACGCGTCCTAGCGAACGCCCGCCGCGCCGGCACGGATGCCGAGGCGCTCGCGGAGCTCACGGAAGCGCGTGATGTCCTTCTTGGCCAGGTACTGCAGCAGACGACGGCGCTGGCCGACCAGGATCAGCAGACCACGACGCGAGTGGTGGTCGTGCTTGTGGGTCTTGAGGTGCTCGGTCAGGTCCGAGATCCGGCGCGACAGGAGCGCGACCTGGACCTCGGGGGAGCCGGTGTCGCCCTCCTTGGTGCCGAACTCGGCGATGATCTGCTTCTTCGTCTCGACGTCGAGCGACATACGGACTCCTCATGGGGTCGTGGGCCGACGAGCGTCCCCGGTCTGCATCGCGGGGAAATCTCAGGTGACTCGTGCGGCGTACGGTCACCGGGCGTGAACACACAGGTGACCGTCACCCAGGGTACCAGCCGGTTGACGCGCTCCTTACCGGCGGGTCATCACCGCCGCGCGCCCGGCCCGACACGCCCGGCCGGGCTCTCCCGCGCAGGTCAGTCGCTGCTCAGCCCGCGGACCGAACCGTAGACCTTGAGCACGCCCAGGCACAGCGGGACCAGCGACAGCAGGACCGCGCCCTCGGCCAGGTCCAGGCTGCGGCCCCAGAACGGGGACACGCCCTTGCGGGGCACGATCAGGCCTATCGCGACGAGCAGCACCGCGCCGGCCGCGATCGCCGCGGACAGCCACAGGGTGTGCAGGTCGAGCGGCCCGTGGTCGCCCCTGGCCAGGTCCATCAGCAGCGAGGTGTCGGGATTGAGCGCGAGTCCGAGGATCAGCAGGGCCACCGCGAGGATGCCGGCGACCACCAGGCTGGCGACCTGGGAGGTGTAGCGGAAGAGCCTGGCGCGCAGCAGCGCCGCCACCCCGGCGGTCAGGGCGAGCACCTGGGCGGGCGCGGAGTCGGAGAAGCTCATCACCGCGGCGGCGCCGACGACGGTGGCCGAGCAGCCGCCGACCAGGCCGAGCAGCAGTTCGTGGCCGCGGCGGGCCTGTGCGGCGACCGCCTCGTAGTCGATGGCCTGCTCGGGCTCGCGCCGGTCGCCGTAGCGCGCCATGACCTCGGCGGACGGCTCGGGCGAGCCGAAGCCGATCGGCAGCCGGGCGAAGCGCGCGGACCAGCCGGGCAGGAAGCCGACCAGGGCGACGGCGGTGACGGCCGCGACCGAGGCGACGGCACGCGGCGGGGCGTCGGTGGCGATGGCGCCGTAGGTGGCCAGGGTGCCCGCGGCGGCCAGGAAGGCGGACGCCACGAAGGGCGCGTCACCGGTGGGCAGCACGGCGACCAGGACCGCGGAGGCCAGCAGGACCGTGGCACAGCCGACCATGAACTGCAGCCGGCCCGGTCCGTGCCCGTGGTCGGGGGCGACGATGCCGGAGCCGGCGATCAGCAGGTGCGGCAGCGCGGCGAGGCCGAGCGCGATCGCGGCGGCGCGGTCGCCGTATATCCGGGCGCGTACGGCCGCGAAGGCGACCAGGACCGTGCCGAGCACACCGGCGACGACGCCCGGCATCGAGTGCATGTCGTGCCGGATCGGCTCCGCCCACCACAGGACGAAGCCCATCATCACCAGGAGCACCGCGCCGCCGGTCAGGCCGACGACCCGCATCAGGTCGTCGTTCCAGCGGCGCCGGTCGCGTACGACGGCGGTGGCGATGGCATCCGCCACGTCGTCGTGGACGGCGGGCGGCAGCGACTCGGCGAAGGCGCGCAGCGCGATCAGCTCGCCGTCCAGGACACGCTGCGCGGACAGCGACAGGGCGGGGTCGAGGACACTGCCGTCACGGCGGACGAGGTGGAAGCCGGTCGGCTCCTCCTCGGTCTGCACCTGCCCCGACAGGCGCAGGATGTCCGGACGCAGATCGGCGACCGGAAGGTCGTCGGGAAGTGCCACGTCGATCCTGCTGTCCGGTGCTACGACCGTGACGCGGCAGAATCCGGTCGCTGAGATCGTGCTCACCGCGCTGTGCCCCCTCGGCTGCGGAATTCCGCGATCAGCCAACTCCCGCCTGGCCGGTGGGCGATAGCTGTAAGTAGTATCTGCGACAAAATATCAGTCACAACGGTTCGATGGTCCCGGGGGGCGAGCACATCAGTGAGTTCGGTCATCGTCAAGCGGCCGGCGCGGGCATTCCCGCCCGAGATGCCGTCGGAGGAACTCGAACTGGCGTCACCGCCCGAACTGCAGCGCGGCCAGGACCAGGGCCTGATGATGATGCTGCTCCCCATGCTCGCCATGGGCGGCTCCGCGGCGTATTTCTTCATGCCGGGGTCCCAGGCGATCATGAAGGTCATGGGCGGCCTGATGATCACCTCGATGGTGGCCATGGCGATAGGGCAGGTCGTACGGACCCGGCAGGGCGCCAGCGGGCACATGGCCGACAGCCGCCGCGACTACCTCAAATACCTCGCGCAGCAGCGCCGCAAGGCCCGCAGGATCGCCGACCGGCAGCGCAGCAGCCAGCTCTACACCCACCCCGCACCCGACCAGCTGTGGGCGCTGGCCGCCGAGGGCAAGCGGGTCTGGGAACGCCGCCCGGGTGACGACGACTTCGGGCAGGTGCGGGTGGGACTCGCCCCGCAGCAGCTGGCCACCCCGCTTGTCGCCCCCGACACCGCCCCCGTCGACCAGCTCGAACCGCTCACCGCGCATGCCATGCAGCGCTTCATCGCCGCCTACGGCACCGTCGAGGGCCTGCCGCTCGCGGTGTCGCTGCGGGCCTTCTCGCATGTCGCGCTGACCGGCGAGCCCGAGGCGGTCTACGCCCAGGCGCGGGCGATGATCGCCCAGTTGTCGACACTGCACTCGCCCGCTGACCTGGCGCTCGGCGTGGCCGCCTCGCCGTCGGCGCTGCGCGAGTGGGAGTGGGTCAAGTGGCTGCCGCACACGCAGTCGCCGGCCGAGCTGGACGGTGCGGGCACCCGGCGGCTGGTGGTGGGCGACGTGGGCGAGCTGGAGGAGCTGCTGCGCGGCAGGCTGGAGGACCGGCCGCGGTTCCAGCGCGACGCGACTCCGCTGCTCGACCAGCCGCACGTGGTGGTCTTCGTCGACGGCGGCACCGTCCCGCCGACGTCGGTGCTCGCCTCCGGTGAGGGCCTGCTGGGCGTCACCGTCGTGGAGATGGCACCCGGTGAGAACGGCGAGCCGCGCGGCGACCTGTGGCTGCGCTGCACGGCCGACGAGATGCTGCTGCGGTCGGCCGCCGGCGGCGCCTACGGCGGCACCCCGGACCGGCTGAGCGCGATCGAAGCCGAGTCGCTGGCCCGCCAGCTCGCGCCGCTGCGGCCGGCCGACGGCGGCGAGGACGAACCGCTGCTGTCCAACCTGGACTTCACCGACCTGATGGGCATCGGCGAGGCCTCCTCCTTCGACGTCGCGCGCGGCTGGGTGCCGCGCAGCCAGCACGAGCGGCTGCGGGTCCCGATCGGGGTGGGCGAGGACGGCGAGCCGGTCCACCTCGACCTGAAGGAGGCCGCGCAGGAGGGCATGGGCCCGCACGGGCTGTGCGTCGGCGCCACCGGGTCCGGCAAGTCCGAGCTGCTGCGCACCCTGGTGCTCGGCCTGGCCGTCACCCACTCGTCCGAGTCGCTGAACTTCGTGCTCGCCGACTTCAAGGGCGGTGCGACCTTCGCCGGCATGAGCGAGATGCCGCACGTGTCCGCGGTCATCACCAACCTGGCGGACGACCTGACGCTGGTCGACCGCATGCGCGACTCGATCACCGGTGAACTGCAGCGGCGCCAGGAGCTGCTGAAGTCCACCGGCAACTACGCCAACATCCACGACTACGAGCGGGCCAGGACCGCGGGCGCCGCACTTGAGCCGCTCGCTTCGCTGGTGCTGGTCATCGACGAATTCAGCGAACTGCTGACCGCCAAGCCGGAATTCATCGACATGTTCATCCAGATCGGCCGGATCGGCCGGTCGCTGGGAGTGCACCTGCTGCTGGCCTCGCAGCGCCTCGAGGAGGGCAGGCTGCGCGGCCTGGACACGTATCTGTCCTACCGCATCGGCCTGCGGACCTTCTCCGCCTCCGAGTCGCGGGCCGCGCTCGGCGTCCCCGACGCCTACCACCTGCCGTCGGTGCCGGGTTCCGGCTATCTGAAGTTCGGCACCGACACGATGGTGCGCTTCAAGGCCGCGTACGTCTCGGGGCCGCACCGCAGGGGCCGGGAGGCCGAGGCCGACGGCGGTGCGCAGGGTGGCCGCAGGCCCGCGCCCTTCACCGCGGCGCCGGTGCCCATGAGCGCGCCCGCGGTCCAGCCGGTGGCGGCGCAGCGCGACGACGCCGTGGCCGACACGGTCCTCGACGTGCTGGTGCGGCGGCTCGAAGGCCGCGGCCCCGAGGCGCACCAGGTGTGGCTGCCGCCGCTGGACGAGGCGCCCAGCCTGGACCGGCTGATGCCGCTCGCGGTGACCGCGGAGCGCGGCCTGCAGGCGAGCAACGGGATGCCGCTGGGCGGCCTCACGGTACCGCTGGGCATCGTGGACAAGCCGTTCGAGCAGCGCCGCGATCCGCTGGCGCTGGACTTCAGCGGCGCGGCGGGACACGGCCTGATCGTCGGCGGCCCGCGCAGCGGCAAGTCGACGATGCTGCGCACTCTGGTGGCGGCTTTCGCGCTGACCCACACACCGCACGAGGTGCAGTTCTACTGCCTGGACTTCGGCGGCGGCGCCCTGCGCGCGGTCGACGGCCTGGCCCATGTGGGCGGGGTCGCGGGCCGCCTCGAACCCGACCGCGTACGCCGTGCGGTCGCCGAGGTCGCGGGGGTGCTGGCCCGCCGCGAGGAGGTCTTCCGCAGCCGCGGCATCGACACGGTGGCGTCGTACCGCAGGCTGCGGGCGACCGGTGAACTGCCCGACGAGCAGTGGGGCGACGTCTTCCTGCTGATCGACGGCTGGGGGGCTTTCAAGCAGGACAACGAGCGCCTGGAGCCGGTCGTCGCCGACATCGCCGCCCGGGGCCTGGGCTTCGGTGTGCACGTGGTGCTCACGGCGTCGCGTTACATGGAGGTCAGGGCCGCGCTCAAGGACCAGTTGCTGAACCGCCTCGAACTGCGGCTCGGCGACACCATGGACTCCGAGATCAACCGCAAGGTCGCCGCGAACGTGCCGGCGGGGGTGCCGGGCCGCGGTATCACTCCGGCGCAGCTGCATTTCATGGCGGGTCTGCCGCGGATCGACGGCAGTTCGTCGTCGGCCGACCTCACCGAGGGCGGCGCCGGCCTGGTGGAGGCGGTCAACTCGGCATGGTGCGGGGCGCCCGCGCCCGGCATCAGGATGCTGCCGACGATGCTCACCGCCGAGCAGCTGCCGGAGGGTTCTCGCTACCCGGAGCGCGGTGTCGCGATCGGCATCGACGAGACGGCGCTCGCGCCGGTCTTCGTGAACTTCGAGACCGACCCCGTGCTGATCGTCTTCGGCGACAGCGAGTCGGGCAAGACGGCCGCGCTGCGGCACATCGCCCGGCAGCTCAGCCAGCGCTACACCCCGCAGGAGGCCATGCTCGTCGTCGCCGACTACCGGCGTACGTTGCTGGGCGCGCTCCCCGAGAGCCATGTGCTGGAGTACATTGCCGCGTCCGCGGCCATGGAGACGCACATGACCGAGGTGCAGAAGCTGGTCGAGCGGCGGGCGCCGGGCCCCGACGTCACCCCGCGCCAGCTGCGCGACCGCAGCTGGTGGAGCGGGCCGCAGTTGTTCGTGCTGATCGACGACTACGAGCTGGTCGCGGCGGGCAGCAACCCGATGGCGCAGCTCGCCGACAGCCTGCCCTTCGCCCGCGACGTCGGGGTGCGCTTCATCATCGCCCGCAGCAGCGGCGGCGCGGGACGTTCGATGTACGAGCCTTTCATGCAGCGCGCCAAGGAACTGGCCGCGCAGGGCCTGGTGCTCTCCGGTGACCCGAACGAGGGCGAGCTGATGGCCTCCGTCCGGCCGCGGCCGATGCCACCCGGGCGGGCGATCTTCGCCGCGCGGCGCGGCGGCAGCCGTCTGGTGCAGCTGGCCTGGACCCCTGAGGGGTGAGCGGGGCGGTTGACGCCCGCATTCCGCAATCCCCGCCGCCTGCTAGGTTTTTTGCCGGGATGAGTGCGGCCGCAGGCCGGCGGCCGCATCGGCGATGGGGGCACGATCATGAAGTCGGACTGGGACCGGCTGTTCGGTTCCGGCGGTGACGGGGCGCCGGGCGCGAACGGCGCCGACGCCGGCGGCGGCAGCGCCGCGAAGGCGGCCTGGTCGCGGCTGACGGACCTGGTGGACGGCGCGGGCGACAGCCCGCCCGTGCCGGTGGATGCGGCCTTCGGGATGCTGCCGAGCGCCCAGGAGGGCGCGCACGCCGCGCTGGTCTCCGAACTGGCCGACCTGCACGCCGGGAACGGCGACCCCGACGCCCTGCTCGACGCCTTCCGCGCCGGCCTGGTCATGGTGCCGACGCTGGAGGGCGGCGACCTGTGGGCGACGACTCTGGGCGGTGTGCACTGGGTGTACGCCTTCTCCGACGACACCGAGCTGGCGCGTTTCGCGGTCGCGCGCGGCGCCGACGGCTCGTCGGACGTGGACTTCGTGACGGTCTACGGCTGGCGGCTGCTCGACGAGGTGGTGCCCGCGGTCGGCGAACCGGCCGGTGTGGCGCTGGACGTGGCGGGCGCACGGCCGATGATCTTCCCGCCGGTGGCGGGTGTGGTACCTGACAGGGCCGCGGTGGACACCGCGGCGGTGAACGGGGAGGAACGATGACCGGAGGCGGCGGGGGCGGCGGCGGTTACAACGTCACCGAGACGGCGCTCGCACAGACGGCGGCCGGGCTCAACGGCGTCATCCACGAACTGCAGTCGATGGGCCAGGAGGCGGCGGCCGACGTCGGCCGCGGCTTCTCCAACCTCAAGCTGACCGGCATGCAGACCGGGCACTCCGGGCTCACGTCGGCCTTCGACGGCTTCTGCGACCGCTGGGAGTGGGGTGTGCGGACGATCGTCCAGGACGCCGACCAGATCGCGCAGCGGCTCGGCCTGGCGGCGGGCACGTACTACGAGATGGACCAGTACGCGATGAAGACCCTCAAGGTCGTCGTGGCCTCCGACATCGGCAACCCGAACCTGACGGAGGAGCAGGAGGAGAACATGTCGTGGGGCCAGATCGGGTCCGACAACCCGGTCAACGACTTCCTGCACCCCGACTTCAGCGCGAAGTCCGCCCGGCAGGCGGCGTCCGACATGGGGCAGACCTGGAAGGACACCGCCCACGACATGAGCCGGTCGATACCGCTGGAGACCGCGGCGACCCTCAGCGGGCACAAGGACGACTACGACCAGGGTCTCGACCAGGTCTACGGTCCGACCCCCGAGGAGCGCGCGCAGCAGCAGGCACAGGGCGGTGGCACCGGCAGCGGCGGCTGATGGGCGTCCGGTCGCTGGTCGACGCGCTCGGAGACGGCGGCGACCGGCTGCTGCGCTCCGCGAAGCACGAGGTCGGCAGCATGATCGACGACGACGCCCACTCGCTGGCCGCGGGTTTCGACGCCGCGGGGCTGCACCGCGTGGCCGACTGGACCGGGGACACCGGCGACCTGGTCGCCGACCGGCTCGGGGTGCGGATCGCCGAGCAGCAACTGGGCGGGAGCGACGACCCGAAGGACCTGCTGCACGGCGACTCCGGCCGCCTCCGTGGCGCCGCCGGCCATCTGCGCCGGCTGCACACGGCCTTCGACACCGGGCGTGCGGGCCTGTCCCGGCTCGACCCCGGCAGCTGGAACGGCGCGGGCGGCGACGCCTTCCGCGCGGCCTTCACACCGCAGCCCGCGGCCTGGGACCGGGCGGCGACCGCCTGCCTGGAGGCGGCGAACGCGCTGGAGCGCTACGCCTTCACCGTCGACTGGGCGCAGCGCCAGGCCGCGGAGGCCGTCCGGCTGTGGACGAAGGGGGTACGGGCGCGCAAGGAGGCCGCGGCGGCATACAACGCGCGGGTCGACCGCTACGAGTCCGCGCTCGCGGCCGGCGGCGACGACCTCCCGGCCAGGCCTGGCCCCTTCACCGACCCGGGCGCGGAGGACCGCGGCGCTGCCGGCGACCTGCTGGCCGCGGCGCGGGAGCAGCGCGACACGGTGGCCCGCGGCGCCGAGGCGGCCGTGAGGTCCGCGACCGGTCTCGCCCCCGGGCTGCCGGACTTCGCCGGCCGCTTCAGGGCCGACGCGACCGATCTGGTGGACGACGCGCCGGTCCGCCTGGAGCACTTCGCCGGGGGGCTGATCCGCTCGGGCTCCGACATGGTGCGCTTCACCCGCGGCCTGAACCCGTACGACGCGTACAACCTGACCCATCCCGCCGCCTATGTGACGCGGCTCAATGCCACGGCCGCCGGGCTGCTCGATCTGACGGCACATCCCGAGCGGTTGCCCGCGCTGGTCCTCGGTGCCGGCTGGGGCCGCGACAGTGACGAGGCGGGCGGGCGGCTGCTCGGCAATGTCCTGCTGGCCGTGGCAACGGACGGGGGCGGTACGGCCGGCCGCAATGCGGTGGGCCGGCGGAACGCCGTACCGGCGCGCGGTGCCGCTCTCGACGACATCCGCGGCGCCCTGCGTGACGGGCCCGACGGGCTGCAGCCGGTCAACCGGGCGCACCAGCGGATGCTGGAGAGGGCGGTGCCGCGCCACCCCGACGGCAGTTTCCAGCGCTATCCGGACCCGCGCGGTGTGTGGACGAGGCTGCAGAACGACGGCGGCACCAGGGTGGCGGGACGCGCCAACAACTGCGCCGACAACGTCCGTGCCGCGCTGGAGACCTGGTACGGCAATCCGCAGGTCGCCGCGGCTCGTACGCTCGGCAGGGCGGCGAACGGAAAGCTCGACATGGTGAGCGCCGAGCGGTTCGGCGTGGAGAACGGCAACGCCTGGGGCGGCACCTCCATCGGCTACACCGGTCCCGGGCCCGCCGCCTACCAGCGGGTGGCCGACGACCTGCGCGGCTCCGGGCACGGGTCGAGCGCCTTCGTCCACGTCGAATGGTGGCCGACCGCCGCCGGTGTGCGCACCTCTCATGTCTTCACCGCGCTGAACCACCGCGGCGAGGTCTTCTGGTTCGACCCGCAGTCCGGCCTCGTGAGCACCAACCCGATCCACTGGGCGGTGCGCCATGTCTTCCACTACGTATTGGACGCCGACCGGCGCCCTGTCACCCGCGAACCGGCCGTGACCGCGGCCCCGGAGTAGCCGATGAACGCAGACGACGCCCGGCGTATCGCCGCCCGCAGCTACTGCTGGCAACTGCCGAACGGCGAGCCGGCCCCGACAAGCGCCACCGAATTCGACCTCGGCTACATCGTGATGCCCGTCCTCCCGCCGCCCCCGCCGCAGCTTCCCGGACAACCGCCGCCCATTTCGCAGCCCGGCACGGCCGCGATCGTCGTCGACAAGGCGACAGAATCAGCCACCGTCGTGCCGTACCGAGGCGACGAGGGAACAGCCGACCACTACCGCCAGACGTATCGGCAGCCGCGCCCCTGACGGGACGGCGACGGTCCGGCACCGCGCCGCGGACCTGCGGAGGGGGCCGCGGCGGCCCAACCGGAAGGCCGCAAAGGTCCGTTCCGCCGGGCTCTGTCGCCCCGCCTGGCCTGGACGTTCCGGTCCCGGAGATGCGACCCCCGGCCGGGACCTGAGAGGATGACCCGGATCGGCAACACAGCAACCAGCGGACCGGCCGCCGAACCGGTTCCGCAGAACAGCACCGCGGGGGTGGGCTGATGGGTCTCGGTAGTCTGATCGACAAGATCGGCGACGGTGGCGAGAAACTGCTCGGCAAGGCCAAGCAGAAGGCCGGCGAACTGATCGACGACGGCGCCCACTTCGTCGGTGACAACCTGGACCATGTCGGCCTGCACGACGCGGCCGACTGGGTCGACGACCAGGGCGACTCCATAGCCGACCACCTCGGCGCGCACGTCGACGAGCAGCAGCTCGGCCAGACCGAGGACCCCAAGGAACTGGTGCACGGCGACTCGAACAAGATCCGCGAGGTCTCCGGTCACCTGAGCCGCTTCCACAGCGCCTTCGACACCGGCCACACCGGTCTGACCCACCTCGACCCCGGCAGCTGGGAGGGCGACGGCGCCGAGGCCTTCCGGGCGAAATTCGCCTCGCAGCCCGCCAAGTGGGCCAAGGCAGCGACCGCCTGCCAGGACGCGTCGAACGCGCTGGAGCACTACGCCTTCACCGTCGACTGGGCCCAGGGCCAGGCCAAGGAGGCCGTCCGGCTCTGGAAGCAGGGCACCGAGGCACGGAAGAAGGCCGCGGCGGCGTACAACGCGAAGGTCGACCAGTACAACACTGACCTCGCCAGCTACAAGGACCTGGTCGACGGCGACAGCGACCCGGGCAAGCCGCCGGTGGCTCCCGACGCCTTCGTCGACCCGGGCGCCGGCGACAAGAGCCACGCCCAGGAGATACTCAGCTCGGCCCGCAAGCAGCGCGACACCGTGGCGGGCGAGGCCGAGGCCAAAGTGCGTACCGCCACCGCGCTCGCGCCGCAGAAGCCGGACTTCACCGACCGGATGAAGGGCGACGGCGGCGACTTCCTGAAGTCGGCGCCGATACAGGCCGAGCACTTCGCCGGCGGCCTGATCCGCTCGGGCACCGACATGCTGAAGTTCGTCCGCGGCCTGAACCCGTACGACCCGTACAACCTCACCCACCCCGCGCAGTACCTGACCCACCTCAACTCCACCGCCGCGGGCCTGGTCGACATGACCGCGCACCCCGAGCGGCTGCCCGGCATCCTGCTCGGCAGCGGATGGGGCTCCGACGGCGACGAGGCCGGCGGCCGCCTGGTCGGCAACGTGCTGCTGGCACTGGCCACCGACGGCGGCAGCGCCGGCGCCAAAGCGGGCGCCGAAAGCGCCGGCAAGGACGCGGCCGAGCAGGCGGCAAAGGACGCCGCGGAGAGCGGCTCCAAGTGGAAGGGCCTCGCCAGGTCCACCTCCGACGTCAAGGGCGAGGCCTTCCACCAGGGTTCGATGACCCCAGCCGAGGAGGCGCAGTTCCTGCACGACGAATACCCCTGGCTCAAAGACGTCAACGAGACCGGCCAGCCGGGCTACACGCAGAACTGCTCGAAGAACGTCGAGGCGGTCAACGAGCGCCTCGACGGCATCCCCTCCAAGGCCACCCCGCTGCAGAACCCGCAGTGGCCCAGCCCGGCACGCCTCGGCAATCCCGGCGCCAAGTTCGAGGACGTCGGAAGCTACGACGACATCATCAACGACATGAACGCGCGCGGTGAGGGCTCCCGAGGCGTCGTCTACGTCGGCCGCGGCAATTCCGCGCACGTCTTCAACGTCGTGCACGACAGCAACGGCGTCGTCTTCCTCGACGGCCAGACCGGCCGGCTGGCCCAGTTGGAAAAGGGCGTGAAGATCCAGTACATGCCGTACAAGTAGCCTGAACACCCGAGCAACTGACACGGCCGACGTGACCTGACGAGGCTCTGACGTGACCGACACGTTCGGCAGCCGCCGCGCGGGGTCGGCCGCAGGACGGCGCGCAACGCCGTACGACGAAGAAAGGTGCACCCGTGATGACCGAGGAGGAGGCGCTCGCCGCCGCCTGGGCGTTCCTTCGGGACAGGTTCGGCGACGGCCCGCCGACGATCGTGGTGGAGCCGGGAAGCACCACCGAATACCGCTTGGCCTGGACCGTCGGCTTCGACTCCCAGGAGCACATCGACACCGGTGACATGACCCAGGCACCCATGGTGCGGGAGATCGTCGTGTTCAAGGACGGCTCGCTGATCGACTTCACCCCGAGCGCGCTGAGCACGCAGAATGCCGTGGCGTGGTTCGAGGACGGCGTCTGGCCCGAGCAGCTCAGCCGGCTGACCGACCCGCGGGTCTTCGGCACCCAGTGGATCCACGAGCCCCCGTCCGCCGGGGCGTGAGGACATGACCGACCCGTACGGACTCGCCCACGAGTGGCTGCGGTCCGCCTACGACGTGCCGGTGCGGTTGCAGCGCGCCCCGATTGCCGAGACGCCGCAGGCCTGGGTGTTCAGCACCGCGCTGGAGCCGGCGGCGGCCGGCGCGCACCGGCAGGCCGCGCCCGCGCCGCTGCTGACGTCGCTGCTGTGCGTGCCCAAGAACGGCATGCCGCCCTTCCACCCGGCCACCGACGATCCGTGGGGCGACCTGGCCGACTTCGAGAGGGACCCGCGGCCCAGGGACCCCGCCGAGCAGGCCCGCAGGACGAACGCCAGGGGCGCGGTGCTCGCGGCCCACGCGACCGTCGGCGGCGCGCCCGCGACGGCCCTGCCCTGGCAGTCCGCGCACGAGAGCCCCACCTGGTGGGACGACTTCCTCCTGCGGTATTTCCCGACGGCCGAGGTCGGGCCGTGCCCGGACTGGGAGACGGTGATCTCGGCAGTCGGCGAACTGGGCCCGGGCACCGCCGGCGTGGTGTGGATCCGCCGGGAACTGCACGGCGCCGAGGCGACCGGCCACCTGCTCTACGCCCACA
This sequence comes from Streptomyces sp. NBC_00433, assembly GCA_036015235.1. Taxonomy (NCBI): domain Bacteria; kingdom Bacillati; phylum Actinomycetota; class Actinomycetes; order Kitasatosporales; family Streptomycetaceae; genus Streptomyces; species Streptomyces sp. NBC_00433. The sequence continues at coordinate 2,691,845 of CP107926.1, forward strand.
ACAAGGACGGCCAGGTCGCGCTGCTCGACCCGCAGGCCCGGCGGCTCGCCAGGCTGGAGACCGAGAACGTACGGGAGATCGTGCTGGCCCGGATCCCGCCGGGATCCACGCGGGACGCGCAGGGCACGCGGGAGGCGCGCGACGTGCGGGAGGCGCGGGAGGCGCCGCCTTCCGCCGCGCGGGCCGCAAGGGGCGTGACCGACCTGGCGGCAGCGGTGCGCGCGGCCGAGGCGTGGCTTGAGTACGTGCACGGCGACCAGGTCGTCCTTGTCGAGCCCTCCCCCGCCGACGAGACAGCCCGCGGCTGGCTGTTCGCCTGCAATACCCGCGCCTTCCTTGCCGACGGCAATCCGCAGCACGCCATGCTGGACGCGGCACTGGTGGTGCCGAAGGACGGCTCCGCGCCGTTCGGGCTGCCCAATTCCGACCCGTGGGACTGGTTCGACCGCTGGGACCAGGGCGCACAGCCCGGCACCGACGGCTTCCCGCTGCCGCCGGAGCCGGGCCCCGCGGCCTGGTTCGCACCGACGATGAGCCCGCTCGGCGCGGTCCTTTCCGTGACCGACTACACCGATTGGCAGACCCTGGTGGCCGGCCTGACGGAGATGCCGGTCGGGTCGCGGTCCGTGGTGTGGGTGCGCAGGAACGACCGGCGCGGCCGCGAGTCGGTCGGGCTGCTGTGCGTTGCCGCGCAGACCGAGAACGGCCTGGTCCTCATCGACACGGCGAGGGACGCCCCGGTGGAGCTGGAGACCGACGGCGTACGGTCGCTGCACCTGGTTCAGTACCGCTGAAGGCCGCACGCGGGCGTCTGCGGGCGTCGTTCCCGGCTCACAGGGTTCATCGCCTTCGGGCGGACCCGGCGGGTCAGGAGCGGCGCCTGCGGTCACGCAGCGCCACCGTCGTACCGGTGACCAGCAGCAGCGCCACCGCCATACCGCTCACCACATACGCCGCGGTGCGCTTCTCCCGCTGCCTCGCGGGATCGCCGAAGGTCAGCGCGGCGGGCACGACCCGGTCCTGGCCCTTGAGCATTCCGGGGTCGGGCGTCGGCGACTCGATCGGCTTCTCGTCGTCGGTGAGCGCGCGGACCGGGTCCACGACACCCCAGCCGACCAGCGAGTTGTGGCCGAGCGAGGTGCGCTGCGCGGTCTGCTCGATCTGCGCGATCACCTGCGCCGCCGTCCAGTCCGGGTGCTTGTCACGGATCAGCGTCGCGACGCCGGCGACGTAAGGCGCGGCGAAACTGGTGCCGTTGTCCACGCACTGGCCGCCGCCGGGCACGGTGGACAGCATGTCCACACCGGGCGCCGCCACCCCGACGAAATCCCCCGCCTGGGAGAAGGAGGCGCGCTCGTTGTTACGGTCCGACGCGCCGACGGCCAGAACACCCGGGTAGGCGCCGGGATAGGTCGTACGCGCCTTGCCGTCGCCCCCGTCGTTGCCCGCGGAGGCGATGACCACCGCGCCCGAACGCACGGCCGCGGCAATCGCGCTCGCCAGCTCGGGTGTGCTGGTCGACGTGTCCTGCGAGATGTTGATGACCTTGGCATGGGCGGCGACGGCCTTCTGCAGCGCGGTCACCAGATGGGGCACCGTGCCGGTGCCGTCCTCGCTCGCCTGCCGGATCGAGACGATCGTCGCCTGGGGCGCGAGCCCCTTGAAGCCGGTGGAAGCCGCCGGACGGGCGGCGATGATGCCGGCCACCTCCGTACCGTGCCCGACCGGGTCGGTGGTGCCGTTGCCCTTGGCGTCTATCAGGTCGACGCTGTGCGCCACATCGACCGCCGAGGCCAGCTGGGGGTTCTTGACGTCCACCCCGGAGTCGATCACCGCGACGACGACGCCCTTGCCCTGGTGGGTGCCCTGCCACAGCTGGTTCACCAGCACGCGCTGCAATGACCAGGGGGTCTGCTTCACGGGCGGTGCCGGGAATGTGCACTGGCCGTCGCCGTCGAGCGGCTGGGCGGCATGCGGCGAGTCCGGCTGGACGGGAGCGGCCGTCGCCGGAGAAGCGAGCGCGGGCGAGGCCGCGCCCAGCACGACCCCAGGCAGCAGCGCCAGCGCCGCGACGCCGGCGGCAGCCACGGACACCGCACGCCGACGCGGCGACCCTGCAACCCTCACGACGCCTCTCCTCGGCCCGTACACCCCGATGAACCGGCCCGACACCGACCCGCCGGTCGGCCGCCATGACGGCCGGCCGGTCCGGGTCGGCCGCACGGCCGGTCAGTTCAGCCTCGGTGGCCGGTCAATTCGGCCTCGAAGGCTGGTCGTTCAGCCTCTGTGTCAGCCGAAGTACGACGCGGCCTTCTTGTCGGCCGCGTTGTAGTGACCGCTCGCGATCTGCACCTTGCTGGCGATCGACTCCAGCACCTCGTGCATGTGGTGCGTACGGTTCGCCCACTCGTTCGCGACCGCGTGGAAGGCGGTCTGCGCGTCGCCCTCCCAGTACGCGGCGACCGCGCGGACGCGGGTCAGCAGGTTGTCGAGGTCGGTCTCGAGCTGACCGGCCTGATGCTTGATCGCGCCCGCTGCCTCGTCGAGCGAGGAATATGTGACCTTGAGTTCACCGGGATCGGACATGATTACCCCCCATGGAAGTAGGTGATACGGCTCGTGACGTAATGGTCGAGACCAGGTGACAATCGACGACCAGGTCAAGGACCCGGTCGGAGACCGGGTCAGAGACCGGCGATACCGCTGCCCGCGGCGCTGCCGTTGATGTCGATGCTCTTCATGTCCTGGAGGACGTCCTCGTCGGTCGAGCCCGAGGTGAGGTTCGTGTCGTGCACGGCTTCCTTGATCTTGTTCAGCAGGATCGCCAGCACACGGTGGTCCTCGTTGATCAGGCTCTGCTGCGAGTTGAAGGCGTTGGCACCGATACCCCGCCAGTGACCTTCGAGGTTGTCGATCACCGTCTGAAGCGCCTTCACCTGACGGTCCATCGAGCCGACCATGTCGTAGATGTCGGTTTCCAGCTTGGCCAGCGAGGCCGCGGTGACTTTCATTCCGGCAGTCATGGTTTCTGCCCCTCCCCCATGCAATCGCGTGTACGTCGTCGCGAGCGAATACGTTACCCGCTCACTCTAGCCACAACACCTACCGATCCCAACAGGACACCCCGTGGTCTCAGTTGTGCCCTCACCTGCCCCACCAGCCTTAGTAGGGCGGCGGCGGAGGCGGCCGGTAACCACCGTACGGCGGCTGTTGCGGATGATGCGGCGGCAGCGGTGGCCGCGGCGCGTATACGGCGGCGGCCGAAGCAGCCGCCGCGGCACGCCGGCGCCGGCCGCGCATCGCGAGCGCCGTCCCGCCGGCCGCCAACACGACGACGGCCGCACCCGCGGCGATCCACGGCGTCGAACTACTGCCGCCGCCACCGGAGTCCGACCCCTCGGCGACCGCCTTGTCGGACGACGAAGCCGAGGGCGCCGGAGCAGCCGTCCCGGCGGCGCCGGACGTCGGCGTGGCGGACGGCTCCCCGTCCCCGCCTTGCTGCCAGCCCTCGTGCTCCGCCAACGGGTAGACATCGGCGGGCCCGGGATCCCCCGGCGTCTGCAGAGCGACCCGCGGCCGCACGGCGCCATACCCGATCGAGTCATTCCGCTCGGCCCCATCGGTGGGCTTCGACGCGGTGTTGAGCAGCACCCGCAGGACCTGGTTGGCGGTCCAGGAGGGGTGGGCGGACCAGACGAGGGCGGCGGAGCCGGAGGTGAGGGCGGAGGCGTCGCTGGTGCCGCTGCTTGTGTTGACGCAGTTAGCCCGAATCCCGCTCGGGCAAGCCTTTGAGATGTTGTCGCCGACAGCGGAGAGGTCTACTTGGGGGCCCTTGGTGGACAAGGGAAGAGCGTTTCCGTTGCGGTCAAGAGCCCCGATGCCAGCGACACCGCGGCTGGCTGCCGGATATTCCACCGGGCTGCCCTTCTCACCTGAGTTACCTGTGGAGGCGAAGATAAGCTTGCCCTTACTCCGCGCGTAGTCCAGGGCACTCTGAAGGGCTGCAATGTCGTTTGGCTGCAGCGACGTAGCTGGCACGCCCTGGGAGATATTGATGACCCGCGCCTGGCTGTCAGCCGCATATCGCACTGCCTTGTCCAGCTCGACCGTAAAGGACACTGCGCTGGCCGCTTCGTTTGTGTCACGAGGGTCGTTCAGGATCCTGATTGGAAGGATCTTCGCTTCCGGGGCCACACCGATCGCCCCTGTGCCGCCTTCCGAAGCTCCCGTTCCAGCAATGAGGCTGGACATGCCAGTACCGTGACCAATCTTGTCGTCATACGGCGAATCGACTGGGTAGGTGAAGCTCTTCCCGTCGAGTACCTGGCCCTTCAGGTCCGGGATGCTTCGATCCACGCCCGTGTCAATCACCGCGACGGTGATGCCTGCGCCTTTGCTGATCTTCCAGGCTTCCGGCAGCCTCATCGCGTCAACGTGCCACTGCAGTTGGCGCACAGTCTGCCCCTGCGCGGGCAGCGCCCCGATGCTCAGCATCAGGGCGCCACTGGTGGCGACGACAGCCAGGGCACGTTGTACCCAGGTACGTGCCCGGCGTTTCATCGCTCTTCTCCTCGCGGTACGGCTCAGTCGGATCGCCGTTGGGTCAGTCAATAACCGGCGGTGCGACGTCGTCACGGGTCGGGATCCAGTCGTCCTCTTCGATGAGGTGATCGGGACGGCGGTTACTGCGACGCCGGTCACGGTCGGAGGAACGGCTCGACCCGGGCGCGAACTCGCCGGCCGGAGTCCGGCCCACGACCCCGCCGGGCTCGCTCGCCAACCGGCCTGCGCTGCTGCGGTTCATAGCGCTACGGCCGCCCATGCCGGGGCTGCCGCCTTCTGCCATCCCGCCGCCAGGCATCCGCGCGGCGGCACCCCGGCCCCCGATGACGCTGCCCCGAGGCACCTGGCCCTGAGGACGACCGCCGAGCATCTCCGGCTCGGTCGACGGACGGCCGCCGAAGATGCCGTTGGTCGTGCTGCGCCGCATAGGCGGAGCGGCGCCGATCTCCTCAGCAGGCGGCGTCCTCGGCATGTTCCGCGGGTTGAGGGGACCGGTACCACGCGGACCGCCGGCGGTGTTGATCGGCTCGACGTTGCGCGACTGGTTCGGCAGCGTGGGGCCGGGGCGGCCGAACTGCTGGTTCTGATTAGGGATCGGCTGGAACGAATTACTCAGGTTCGGCCCACTGAGGTTGGGACCGCCCCCACCACCGGTGTTCGGAGCCACCGGAGTCGGCTGCGTCGGCGCGACCGGAGCCAGCGGTCCGGTCGACTGGATGTGCGTCACCGGCGGCGCGCCGTTATCCGGCGCATGTGCGACCGGCGCACCAGTCGTCGACAGGTGCGTCGCGTCACTGCTGACCGACACCTTCTGCAGCCCGCTGTGCTCCGCGGGCTTGACCGAATGCGACGAGCTACTACTGCTACTTGATGCGTAAGGTTCCGACGCTCCAGTCGTGGAGCTATACCTCGAAGGGTCATCTGCCCGCACACCCGGCGGCGGCACGAACGTGGCCGGCATCGGCGGATACGTCGGCGGCTGCGCATTGTTGATGATCGCCGCCGAGAACGAGTACGACTGCGCCAGCTTGTGCATCTGGTCCGCCGCCTGGATGCGGGCCGTCTCCAGTTGCGTGTGGGCCTGCGAGATTTCCTTCTGGCCGTCGGGGTCGTGGCGGGCCGCGGGGTCGGCGTGCAGGGCGTCGTAGGTGGCCTTGGCGCCGGCCGGGACCTTCGGGATGTCGCGCTTGACCGTGCGCAGCGTGTCCGCCGCGGCCGTGAGGGCCTTGCCGGTGGAGTCGGCGTAGTCGCCCAGCGCCAGCGTGGACTTGGCGACGTTCTTGCCCCAGTCCTTGAAGGCGGCGCCCGAGGCGCCTTCCCAGTCGACGTAGGCGATGTGGTCGTTGAGGTCCGTGCCGATCTGGTTGATCTTGGTGACGGCCGTGGTGAGGCGGTCGCCGAAGCCGGCGAGTGCCTCGGGGTCGGCGTTCTGGACCATGCTCAGCATCGCCTCGTGGGAGAACGACTCGAAGTCCGTGCGGGAGAAGTCGAGCGCGTGCTCGACCGACTTCACCACGTTGCCGAACCACCCGCCGGGGGTGCTCCCTGACTGGTCGGTCATGTCCTGCCCCCGTTTTCTGTTGCGTCGTTCGTGCGGCTGGTCATCCGACGCCCCCGCTGCCGGCCTGTGAACCGCCGCCGCCATTGTCCCCGGCGTTGTCAGCGGGGCGGCCTGCGATGTTGGCCTTCGGCGCGTTCGGGTCCAGTGCCGGGTTGTACGCCTGGACGATCTGGTCGTTGAGGTCGAGGAGTTTGCGCTGGGTGCCGAGGTCGACGTTCTTGAAGGTCGAGTGCCCGATGTGGAGCGAGAGGCTCATCGCCTCGATCTGGCTGGACAGCGTCACCGACAGCTGTTCCAGCTGGCCGTGGACGTAGTTGTACGCCTTCATCAGATCGTCGGCCTCGCCGAAACCGTGGCCGATCTGGGCGGACTTGACCCGTCCCTGGCCGATCTCCTTCGGTGCGAAGTCCGAGCCGTCCAGCTCGTCGAGCAGCCCGTCCACGCGGGTCTTGAAGCTGCGCAGGTCCTCCAGCGCAACGTTCAGACTTGCACCGCCGCCGTCTGCTGGTGCTTCCATTCGAGCGTCGCCCTCCCCCGTGACACCGGTGGCCACAGACACCACCTGCGTTGAGTTTACCCGTATACCGTTGCGCGGCGCGATCAGGATCCCTGCGGTTGTGCCGCGCTCGCGGTGTCCAACGAGGGGCCCTTCGGGAGAAGTTCGGACCAGACGGACGGGATCGACATGGGCTTGACGTCCTGGTAGCCGAGCCGCACCGCGGCCTGGTTGATCTCCTGCTTCGCGTCGGACGCCTTGTTGGCCGCGGCGCTGTCGTTGTTGCGGGAGACCGCGTAGCGCAGGCCGGTGTCGGTGACCAGGAAGAGGGTGCCGCCGCTGGTGTCGGTGCCGCTGACCTCCTGGTAGAGCAGGCCGCTGCCGGGCGTGACGTAGGCGCTGCTGGCGCCCTCGACGATCTGCTCGGGGTAGTCCTTGCCCGCCCACAGGCTGAGCTTCGGTCCGTCCGTCGCGGTGGTGTCGCCGGTCAGCACACTGCACGAGATATTCCGGGGTGAATCGCCGTCCGGCGTGTTGACCTGGCTGGGGTCGCCCGCCGGCCAGTCCGTCGGCAGGAAGGGGCTCAGCGGGCTGTGCGGAATGCTCGTCTGCACAGGGGCGGTCTGGGTGTTGGCCTGGAGAAGCAGCAGTGACGCGAACCGGGTGATCGGTGCGACGCCGTCCTTGGTGACGACGTAGTACTGGTAGCCGGCTCCCGACGGGGCCCGCAGCACCGTGCCGACCGTGGAGTTGCCGCCGGGCACGCCGTCGACCTTCTCGGCGTCGCCGCGGTTGGTGATGGTCGGGAACCAGATGGGGGTCCCGGTGTGCAGCGAGGCGAGCCAGGTGTCGGAGACGGTCTGCGGTTGCGGGTTCTCGCCGAAGAGCGTGCGCAGCAGCACGCTCATGTCGTCCGCCTTCCGGCTCTTCGGGTCGGGGCCGCCCAGTTCGAACTTGGTGCCGTCGCTGGCGACGAGGTATTGGATGCCGTCCTGGTCCTGCACGTAGAGGACCTGGCCGCCGCCGAGCTTGGACCGGCCGCTCATGGCGGCCGCTTCGTCGCCGCCGAGTACGAACACCGCCTGCTGCGGGGCGTGGCTGGTGCCGCCGCCCGGCCGGTCGCAGACCGCCCAGACCTTCGCCTTGCCCGCGTCGGCGGCGCCGGGCAGTCGGTCGGGGGCGTAGGGAATTCCTATGGTGGCGCCGTGCTTGAGCCCGCTGTGGTCGAGCACGGACTCCTTGACCTTGATGACGTCGTAGGCCCCGGGGTCGAGCAGCAGTCGCGCCGACGCCATGTTCAGCACCGGGTGCAGCACGGGCTTGTGGGTGTCGACGTCGTTCAGTACGACGTAGCGCGTGGTGGACTCGTCGGCCACGATCACATGCTTGCCCGGTTCGTCCCAGCCGTGCGGCACAGAGGGGCTTATCAGTCCCCAGGCGCCGAAACCCGCGAGCAGTACGGCACCGACGACGATGCCCGGCACCAGGGTGCGCAGCGGGCGCGGGGCTCCCTCGTCGGACCCGGCGGGGCTGGGCTGGAGAAAGGCCGCCACCACGCGTTTGCGCGCGAAGGTGTAGGCGTTGAGCTGTTCCTTGCGTGAGGCCATCGTTCCGCTTTCCCCCCGGGTGACGTCCGCTGGGACCCGCTGCCGTCAGGCACCGTGCCGTCGCGTTGGCAGGGTCGGTCACCTACTATGCCGGGTGCGCCGCATGTCCTACGACACCGGTACGGTGAGGGGGCATCATGACGCCGCACGACGGAGGGCGCAGGGGGATGACCACCGCAAACACAGCACGCCGTGATCGCAGGCACGGTCCGGCACCGGCGGCGCTGCATCTGAGTTCGCGCCCCGGTCGGATCGGTGTGCTCCGGCTGCACCAACTGGCGCTGGTCGAGGTGGCCGCGGCGCTGGTGCTGATCGGTGCGGCGGCCGGGCGGGCGGTGATGGTGCCCTGCGCTGTGGTGGCGGTGCTGTTGGTGGCAACGGCCGTGATGCGGCGTCGAGGCAGGCCGCTGCCCGAGTGGCTGACCAGTGTGATGGCGATGCGTCGCCGGCAGCGCGATGCGGCCAGGGACGGAGCGGGGGACGCGGCGGCAGCGGGCGGCGTGGCAATTGCCGCGGGTTCGGGGCTCATCGACCCGGCTCTTGCGCCGATCACCGAGTGCGACCCGGCGCTCCGTACATACACGTTCACCGGCCGGCGCCGCGAGCGCAGCGTCGGGATGGTGGGCGACGGTACGTTCCTGACGGCGGTGCTGCTGGTGCAGTCGCGTGACGAACCGCTGCGCACCGCAAGGCCGATGCCGCTGGGGCTGCTCTATGACGCCCTGGAGGTCGACGACATATCGCTGGCGTCGGTCCAGGTCGTCCAGCACGTCCAGCCCGCCCCGGCTCCGCACCTTCCCCCGCAGGCGGTGGCGGCGGTGTCGTACGGCCCGTTGCAGGCGCAGTACGGCACGCCGGCGATACGCGTGACCTGGGTCGCGCTCAAGCTGGACCCCGAGTTGTGCCCGGAGGCGGTGCTGGCACGCGGCGGCGGCCTCGGCGGCGCCCAGCGCGCGGTGCTGCGGGCGGCGGACCACCTGGCCAGCAGGCTGGCGGGGGCCGGCTTCGAGGCGTCCGTGCTGGACGAGGAGGAGCTGACAGCGGCGCTGGCCACATCGGCGGGCGTCAACCCGCTCGCCACGGCACTGGCCGGGCGGATCGGCACGGGCCAGCGCAGGACGCTGGAGCGCAGCCGCGCCTGGCGCTGCGACGACCGCTGGCACACCACGTATTGGGTGGGGCGCTGGCCGCAGGGCGGCGGCGCGCTGCCTACGGCGCGGACGATCACCGCGCTCACCGCCGTGCCCGCCATGGCCGGAAGCTTCGCCCTGACCCTGAGCCGGGGCATCGGCCAGACACCGGCGCTCAGCGCGTACGTACGGATAACGGCCAGGGACGACCGCCAGCTCACCGCGGCACGCAGGGAATTGGAAAGGGTCGCGCGCCAGCACAAGGTGGGCCTTGTCAGGCTCGACCGCGAGCAGTTGCCCGGTGTGCTGGCCACGCTGCCGCTGGGAGGTACCAGCTGATGACCACTCATCCGATGCAGCAGGGGTACCAGGTGCCGCGCACAGGGATGCGCCCTGCCGCCGAGCCGGACCTTGCCGCGTCTCCACAGCGCCGCAAGGCAAAGCCGGGCTTCGGATTGCGCGGCCCGCGACGGGACCGGCACGGACTCTCGGCGCGACAGCTCGACTCGATGTCGCTTCCGCTGGGCGACGACGGCGTGGTCTCGGGCATCGACGAGGCCGGGAATCCCGCGGTTCTCGGCCTGTTCCGGCCCACGCAGCTGGACCTCGTGGTGATCGGCAGCGTCTGGACCGCGCAGGTGCTTGCCCTGCGCGCGGTCGGCACCGGTGCGCGCGTCGCGGTCGAGTCGGCCCGCCCACAGGTCTGGACGCCGCTGTCGCAGGCCGCGGGCGGCGGGCAACAGTGCATGACAGTGCACGACGTGAAGGAACTCCCCTCCCAGGGCCCGACGGTGTCCAGCCCCGTGCTGGTCGTACGGGACTGCGGCACCTACCCGCCGCGCAGCCGCCTCGCGAAGGCGCCGTGGCAGGCCGTGCTGACGCTGCTGCCCTTCCTCGGCCCGCAGGCGCCCAGGCTGCTCGGCGAGGCAGGCCTCGTCGGCATCCAGCGGGTCTCCCCGCAGGAGTCGGAGATTCTGGCCAAGGTGCTGCGGCTGACCCGCGAGGAGGCGGCGGCGCTGCCCGCTCTCGGTGACGGCGTCATGCTCTGGGGCACCCCGCAGCACCGGCAGTTCGTGCTGCTGCAGCCCACCGATGCGGAGGTGGGCCTCCTCGGGGAGGCCCGGCGCATCGACTGAACCCGGGCGGCCGGGACTGTTTCTGCGGGCCTGCGGCCTGGGCCCGCTTGCCGGCTTTGGTGCGGCTCGGCGTCGCCCTGCGCGGGCGGGGGCGTTTCTACGGCTTCGCCGTTGCGGTTGTCGTGGGCTGGGCGCGCAGTTCCTCGCCCCCCTGAGGGGGTGCCACTTGCCGTACGTACCTACTTGCGCGCCGTCTCGGCCGGGCGCGCACTTTCTCGCGCCCCTGGGGGTTGCCCCTCGGGCAGGTTTGGCGCCTTCTTCGCCGTCGTGGATACCGGCGGGTGGGTCGTGGTGTGGGGTGGGACGAACTGGGGCAGTAGGGCGGGGAACGGGCAGAATGAGGCGTGACGTGTCAGAGAGGGAAGGGCGCGTTCCGCTGCTGTTGGCGGTGGGGGAATGGGGGAAGCGGGAGCGGACGGCCTGACGGTGGACGTCCCCCGGCGATTAGGCTGTCCGTCGAGAGCGGCAGGACAGTCGCGAACGGGCGGTTGCCCTGCGGCGCACGGGGCGGGGAGCCGGCTACAGGTAGCTCCCCGACGCAGACCGGGAGGCACAGTGAACAGCGATCGGGACGACAACCGCGCGGGCGGGGCCGCCCCTGTCGAGGAACCGGCCGAAGGCGACATGACGGGCGAGTACCGCTTCGACTTCACTCCGCCGGCCTGGTACATGCAGAACGGCAGCGGGAGCGGCGACGAGGGCTCGGACACGACGGCGGCACAACAGCCGCAGCCCGAGCCGGTCGAGGCGCCGGCACCTGCGGCGCCCGAAACACCGGCCGCACCGGAGCCGAGTGTGCCTGCGGCCGAGGATGTGACGACGCATGTCCCGGTGTGGGAGATGCTGCCGCCGCGCGCGTCGCAGGAACCCACCGCAGGGGCCACGCCGTTGGCCGGCGGCGCGTCCTGGTCGGCGGCGGCCGTGCCGCAGCCACCCGCACCGGAGCCGCGCGAGCCCGAGGCGCCGAGTGCGGCCGCCGAGCGCCCCGCGTGGTCCGGCACTCCGGTGTCGCCCGCCGCTCCCGAGCCGGTCGCCGCCCAGGCGCCCGAGCCGGAAGCGGAACCCGCGCCCGAGCCGCGGCATGTGCCCGACGATGAGGCCGAGGCGGAGTCGCGGGGCGACCTGGTGGCCCGCGAGACCGTACGGTTCACCGCCGCGTCGCTGCGCCAGGAGATCGAGGAGCGGGCCGGCATAAGGATCGAGGACGTCGCGTCGGCGGACCCCCACCCCTCGCAGCCGGTGGCGGAGGAGCCGCGGGAGGCCGAGCCCGTGGCAGTAGCCGCGGAAGAGGTGCGGGCAGAACCGGAGGACGCGCGGCCGGTCGAGGCACCGCCGCAGGATGCCGCGCCGCAGGACACGCCGCCCCCGAACCGTGCGCCCGTGTGGACGCCGCTGCCGCAGGCGCCGCCCATTGCCGAGCCTGCGCCATGGGCGCCCGCGGCCCCGCAGAGCGCGGTGCCGCCGCTGCCGCCGCACTTCGAGCGGGCGGAACCGCAGTATCCGACTCCGGAGAGTTCGCAGTCCTTCCCCGCTCCGGCGCCGCCGCCGGTCAGCCAGGCGGGTCCGCCGCAGGGTCCGCCGGCCGCCTATCCCCCGCCGGCGCCCGTCGCACCGACGCCGCACCCCCAGGCGGGCGGCTTCCCCGCCCCCGAGCCGCCCGCGCCCGACCCGCACGGCGGATACGGTTTCCCGCAGCCGGCACCGAACCTGCCCGCGGCCCAGCCCCAGCCCAACCCCCAGGGCGGATACGCCTTCCCACAACCCGCACCGAACCTGCCCGCGGCCCAGCCCCAGCCCAACCCCCAGGGCGGATACGCCTTCCCACAACCCGCACCGAACCTGCCCGCGGCCCAGCCCCAGCCCAACCCCCAGGGCGGATACGCCTTCCCACAGCAGCCGGCGCCCCCGCAGACCGCGCAGGGCGGTTACGGCTTCCCGCAGCAGCAACAACAACCGCAGCCGCCCCCGGCGTACGACGCCGTACCGACCGGCCTGCCCCAGCAGCCGCCGCCTCCCGCACCGGCGGAGAACAGGCCGCTGCCCGCACAAGGGGGTTACGGTTTTCCGCCGCCTCCGCAGCCCGCGCACCCGCAGCCCGTGAGCGCGGAGCCCGAGTCGGCGGGCCCGCTGCCGCCGCTGCCCGCGCAGGGCGGTTACGGCTTCCCGCAGCCGCCGCCTGCGCAGAATCTGCCGGCGGCGTACACCCCGCAGCAGCAGCCCCCGGCGAACGACCCGCGGCTGGGCGGCGATCCGGCGGCGCACCAGGCTCCGGTGGACCCGCGGTCCGGCGGCTGGCCCACGGTGACGCCGGATCAGCGGCAGCGCACGACGCAGGGCGGGGCCCCGCTGGGGTACACCGCGGCCGTGGAGCTGTCGTCCGACCGGCTGCTGCGCAATCAGCCGAAGCCGAAGAAGCCGGGCGCGAACGCGCAGCCGAGCCGGTTCAAGATCGGTGGCAAGAAGGAGGAGGCGGAGCGGCAGCGGAAGCTGGAGCTGATCCGCACTCCGGTGCTGTCGAACTACCGCATCGCGGTCATCAGCCTCAAGGGCGGCGTGGGCAAGACGACGACCACGACCGCGCTGGGTTCGACCCTCGCCAGCGAGCGGCAGGACAAGATCCTGGCGATCGACGCGAACCCGGACGCCGGCACGCTCGGCCGCCGGGTGCGCAGGGAGACCGGTGCGACGATCCGCGACCTGGTCCAGGCGATCCCGTATCTGAACAGCTACATGGACATCCGCCGCTTCACCTCGCAGGCCCCGTCCGGCCTTGAGATCATCGCCAACGACGTGGACCCGGCGGTGTCGACGGCCTTCAGCGACGAGGACTACCGGCGGGCCATCGACGTGCTGGGCCGGCAGTATCCGGTCATCCTCACCGACTCGGGTACGGGACTGCTCTACAGCGCGATGCGCGGGGTGCTGGACCTGGCCGATCAGCTGATCATCGTGTCGACGCCGTCGGTGGACGGCGCCTCCAGTGCCAGTACGACGCTCGACTGGCTGTCGGCGCACGGCTACGCGGACCTGGTGGCGCGCAGCATCACGGTGATCTCCGGGGTCCGCGAGACCGGGAAGATGATCAAGGTCGAGGACATCGTGTCGCACTTCCAGACGCGCTGCCGCGGGGTGCAGGTCGTGCCGTTCGACGAGCATCTGGCGGCGGGCGCCGAGGTGGACCTCGACATGATGCGGCCGAAGACCCGGGAGGCGTATTTCAACCTCTCCGCGATGGTCGCCGAGGACTTCATCCGCGCCCAGCAGGCGCAGGGGCTCTGGACGGCGGACGGCCAGAACCAGCCGCCGCACCAGGCACCGCCGATGCCCGGTGGCTACGGTGCGCCGGGACCGTACGGCGGCCCGCCGGTCGGCTACCCGGCGTCGGGACAACCGGGGCAGCCGGGGCAGCCGGGGCACCCCGTGCAGCCCGGCCATCCGGGTTACCCCGCGCAGCCGCCCTACGGCCAGCCGATGCAGCCGGGGCAGGTCCCGCCCGCGCAGTACGGCGGCCCCCCGCCGGCTCCGCAGCCGTATCAGCAGGCCGGTCCCGGCGGGCAGCCGCCCGCGCAGCCCTTCCAGCCGCAGTCGCCGCAGCCGCAGGCGCCCCAGCCGCAGCAGGGCTGGCCGGTGCCCCAGCAGCAGCCGGAGCAGCCGGAGCAGCCGGGTTACGGCTACCCCCCGCCCCCGCCTCCGCAGCAGCAGTAGGGCGGAGAGGAAGAGCGCGGTCCCCGGGCCGCCGTCGTGGGTCTCCACGGCGGCGGCCCTTGGCGTGTACGGGCTCCGGCCGGTCGAGTACCCCGCCGGTCGTATGCGGTGTCCCCCCGGGGATGCAGCCGGGGCGGTACGGAATCCGCCCGTGGACCGTCGCGCGGGGAGGGTCGGGAAACGGACGATGGAGACATCCGGATCGAACCCCTCCGACGCACGTCAAGAGGTCCACCCCATGATCGAAGCCCACGCACTGACCAAACGCTACGGCGAGCGCGCCGCCGTGACCGAGCTGAGTTTCACCGTGCGGCCCGGCGCTGTCACCGGTTTCCTCGGGCCGAACGGCGCGGGGAAGTCGACCACGATGCGGATGATCCTCGGGCTCGACGCACCGACCTCCGGGCGGGTGTCGGTCAACGGGAAGCGGTATGCGCAGCACCGGGCGCCGCTGCACGAGGTCGGCGCGATGCTGGAGGCGCGGGCGATACACACCGGGCGGAGCGCCTACAACCACCTGCTGGCGCTGGCCGCCACCACGGGGATACCGCGCCGCCGAGTGGACGAGGTGATCGACATCGTGGGGCTGCGCGAGGTCGCACGGAAGCGGGCGGGCGGATTCTCCCTGGGCATGGGCCAGCGGCTGGGCATCGCCAGCGCGCTGCTCGGCGACCCGGCCACTCTGGTGCTCGACGAGCCGGTGAACGGGCTGGATCCCGAGGGCATCCTGTGGATCCGCAATCTGCTCAAGGACCTCGCCGCCGAGGGCCGCACGGTGCTGCTGTCGTCGCATCTGATGTCCGAGATGGCGCTGACCGCCGAGCATCTGATCGTCATCGGCCGCGGCCGGCTGATGGCCGACACCTCGGTGGCGGAGTTCGTCCGGGCCGCGGCGGGCACGTCGGTGCGGGTGCGGACGGACGAGGCGGACCGGTTGCGCCAGGCACTGGCCGGGCCGGATGTGACGGTGAGTTCCACCGAGCGCGAGGTGCTCGATGTGACCGGACTGAGCAGTGACCGGATCGGCCGCGTCGCGGCGGACTGCGGGATAGCCCTGGCCGAGCTGACGCCGCAGCAGGCGTCGTTGGAGGAGGCGTTCATGGAGATGACCAGGGACGCCGTGGAGTACCAGTCCCCGGTGCGCGAGCGGGAAGGACAGCCGGCATGAGTACGACCACCAGCACGGTCATGGCGGGCGGCGCGGTGCCGCCGGCCGCGACGGCCGCCCCGCGCGGCCAGGTCACCCAACTGCGGGTGCTGCATTCCGAGTGGATCAAGATGCGGAGCCTGCGGTCCACCTTCTACACCCTGATAGCGGCTGTGGTGGCGCTGGTCGGGCTCGGGGCGCTGTTCTCTGCGTTCACCGCCAGCCACTGGGCGGGTATGAACGCGCACGAGCGGGCCGACTTCGAGCCGGGCATGACCAGCCTGCGCGGCTTCTTCCTGGCGCAGCTCGCGGTGGGCGTGCTCGGGGTGCTGATGATCAGCGGCGAGTACGCGACCGGGATGATCCGGGCGTCGCTGTCCGCGGTGCCGGGCAGGCTGCCGGTGCTGTGGGCGAAGGCAGCGCTCTATGCCGCGGTCACCTGGGGGCTGATGACGGCGGGTGCGATCGTCGCCTTCCTCGTCGGCCAGGCGACGATGTCCTCGAAGCACATAGGGACCTCGCTGGGCGATCCCGGCGTGCTGCGCCAGGTGATGGGGGTGGGCCTGTATCTCACGGTCGTGGGGCTGCTCGGGGTGGCGATCGGCGCACTGATCAGGAACACGGCGGGCGGCATCGCCTCGGTGTTCGGGCTGCTGCTGGTGGTGCCGGTGCTCGCGGAGGCGCTGCCGGCGTCCTGGGCGGACCATGTCAACCAGTGGCTGCCGAGCAACGCGGGCCAGTCGTTGATATCCCTGCACCGGGAGGCGCATACGCTGGCGCCATGGACGGGGTTCGCGGTGTTCTGCCTCTATGCGGTGGTGGCGCTGGCGGCGGCCGCGGTGCTGCTCAAGCGGCGCGACGCGTGACGGTGGCGCCATGACGTACGCGGTGCCGTCGTCGAGCGGGCCGCCCACGGAGGCGGCGCCGGTCCCGGGCGCGACCGCGGCGGCGCCGGTCCAGGGCCCGGCGGCCGACCCGGTCGTCCAGGCTCCGGACCAGGCCGACGAGGGTCCCGAGCAGGCCGGCGAGGCCGGGGTGGTGGGCGCCGCGGCGGGGCCGGTGACGCGGTTGGAGGCGCGGGTCGAGCGGGTGGCGCGGGCGGGGTACGCCCGGATCGCCCACGGGTTGCGGCTGTCGCCGCCCACGGTGGACGCGGTCTTCGCGGTGGGGTTGTTCCTGGCGACCGCTGCCGCGCTGCGGCGGGTCCTCCACGACGATGCGCTGCTGCTGCCGTTTCACGCGGCGCTGGTGCTGCCGCTGATCTGGCGGCGGCGGGCACCGATGGCGGTGTTCTGTGCCCTCGCGGTGACGGCGCTGGTGCAGTGGTCACTCGACCTGCGGATCCCGACGGATGTGGCGCTGCTGATCGCCCTGTATGCGGTGGCCGCCTACAGCAGCCGGCGACGTACGCTGCTGGCGTTCGCGGTGGTGGAAGGCGGCGTCCTGCTGGCGACGCTGCGGTGGTCGGTGCACGACCGAGGCGCGGGGACGTTCGTGTCGCTGTCGGCGATGGCGACGGCGGCGATGGTGCTCGGGCTCAACATGCGCAGTCGGCGGGACCGGTTGGCGACGCTGGAGGACCGGGCGGTGCGGCTGGAGCGCGAGCGGGACCAGCAGTCGCAGCTCGCGGTGGCCGGTGAGCGGGCCAGGATCGCCCGGGAGATGCACGACATCGTGACGCACAACCTGTCGGTGATGGTGGCGCTCGCGGACGGCGCGGTCTTCGCCCAGCGGCGGAATCCGGAGCGGGCGGCCACCGCGATGCGGCAGGTGTCGGCGACCGGGCGGCAGGCCATCACGGACATGCGGCGCTTCCTGGGGGTGCTGCGGGCGGACGAGCCGGACGCGCTGCGGCATCCGATGCCGGGTATCGGGCAGCTGTCGGCGCTGGTCGAGCAGGTGCGGGCGGCGGGGCTGCCGACCCGGCTGGCGGTGGCGGGCGATCTCGCGGCGGTGCCGGTCGCGGCGCAGCTGACCGTCTACCGGCTGGTGCAGGAGGCGTTGACCAACACGCTCAAGCACGCGCCCACCGGGACGACGGCGGAGGTGCGGGTCGACTGCGCGCCGGAGGCGGTGACGGTCACGGTGACCGATGACGGCGCCGGGCCGGCGGCGCCGGGCGACCCCGCCGGGTCCGCGGGGCACGGGCTGCCCGGGATGCGGGAGCGTGCCGCGGCCTACGGCGGCCGCCTGACGGCGGGGCCGCTGCCCGGTGGCGGCTGGCAGGTGGCCGCCGTTCTCACTCTGACGACTCCGGAGCCGTTGTGACCACAGAATCCGCACCGTCCGCCGCCCGGCCCGCGGGTGGTTCCGCGCCTGGGCGGGTGGTCCCGTGCGAGGAGGAGGCGGTAGCGGTGATCCGGGTGCTGCTGGTCGACGACGAGCCGCTGCTGCGGATGGCCTTCACGATGGTGCTGGACGCGCAGGCCGACATGCAGCCGGTGGGTGAGGCGGGAGACGGCGCGCAGGCGGTGCGGCTGGCCAGGGAGCTGCGGCCCGACGTGGTGCTGATGGACGTCAGGATGCCGGGCACGGACGGTATCGAGGCGACGGCCAGGATCATCGAGAGCTGCCCGGAGTCGAAGGTGCTGATCCTGACGACCTTCGACCTGGACGAGTACGCGTTCGCCGGGCTGCGGGCAGGTGCCTCGGGTTTCCTGCTGAAGAACGCGCTGCCCGAGGAGTTGCTGGCGGCGATCCGCTCGGTGGCGGCCGGGGACGCGGTGGTGGCGCCGAGGATCACCCGGCGGCTCTTGGAGAATTTCGCGCACCAGCTGCCGGCCGCGGGCGGCGCCGAGGGGCCGGAGGCGGACGAGCGGCTGTCGCGGTTGACGGCCAGGGAGCGGGAGGTGCTGGTGGAGGTGGGCCGCGGGTTGTCGAACACGGAGATCGCGGCGTCACTGCACTTGGCCGAGGCCACCGTGAAGACCCACTTCAGCCGGGTGCTGGTAAAGCTGGAGCTGCGCGACCGGGTCCAGGCGGTGGTCTTCGCCTATGAGACCCGGCTGGTCCGCCCGACCTGAGCGCCGCCCGCCCGAAAGAATGAGCCCGCGAGGCGGGCCCCACGGCGGACGGCGCTGTTCGTCGGACAGGCCCTAACCGTCCGAGCGGGACGGCTGCTCGGCCGCACCGACCAGGTCCCTGGCACGCTTCACGTCGTCGGCCATCCGCTCCAGCAGCGCCTCGATCGTGTCGAACTTCTCCATCCCGCGCAGATACGTCAGGAAGTCCACGGCCACGTGCAGGCCGTAGAGGTCCAGGTCGACGCGGTCGATGGCGTAGGCCTCGACGGTCCTGGCGGTGCCGTCGAAGGTCGGGTTGGTGCCGACCGAGATGGCCGCGGGCATCGCCTCGTCGCCCACGTGCAGCCAGCCGGCGTAGACGCCGTCGGCGGGGATGGCGGTGTGCGGGAGCGTCTCGACGTTGGCGGTGGGATAGCCGAGGTCCCGGCCGCGCTGAGCCCCCCGGACGACGACGCCCTCGACCCGGTGCGGCCGGCCCAGCACCTCCGCCGCGCCCTCCACGTCGCCCGCGCCGATCAGCCGCCTGGTCAGGGTGGAGGAGAACGGCTCGCCGCCGCCCGCCTCGCCGCGCATGAAGAGGTCCACGACCTCCAGCTCGTAGTCGTACTTCAGGCCGAGCGCGGAGAGGAAGTCGACGTCGCCGGCGGCCTTGTGGCCGAAGCGGAAGTTGGGGCCCTCCACCACGTATTTGGCGTGCAGGCCGTCCACCAGCACCGTGCGGACGAACTCGCTCGGCGTGAACTTCGAGAATTCGCTGGTGAAGGGGATGATCAGCAGCGCGTCCACGCCGAGCGCGGCGACCAGCTCGGCGCGGTGGTGGTGCGCGGAGAGCAGCGGCGGGTGGCTGCCGGGCCTGACGACCTCGCTGGGGTGCGGGTCGAAGGTCACGACCACCGACGGCAGTCCCAGCTCACGCGCCCGCTCCACCGCCCGGCCCATGATCAGCTGGTGACCCCGGTGGACGCCGTCGTAGGAGCCGATGGTGACGACGCAGCGTCCCCAGTCACCGGGAACGTCATCCAAGCCCCGCCAGCGCTGCACCTTGACGCTCCGCTTCCCTCGCCGAATCTCTGACATTCGCTTTTCTGCAGAGCCAAGACTGCCATGTCCGAGCCCGGGGGCGCTCCCCCGGGCCGCTCGGTCCGGCTCCCGTGGCGGGTCCGCATACCCGTTCACCGGGGACGCGAACAGTCGTCAGGGTGCCCGTGCGGCGGCGGGTATGCGTTTCGGGGGCGCGGGAAACCGGGCGGGCGGCGCCCCCGGCCGGTGGTCAGGACCTGACCGACAGCCCCTTCGGGACGGTGGCGGCCCGCGGCACGCGCCGTCAGTGGTGGCGGGCGAGGCGGCGGCGGGCGCTGGGGCCCAGGAGGGCGTCCCAGGTGGCCGTGTCGGTGAGCCAGGCGAGGAGGAGGCGGGAGAAGTCGGGGGTGGCGGCGGCGAGTTCGACGATGCGGCGGTCGAAGCGGGCGGCGCCTTCCGGGGTGCGGCCCAGGAGCAGGGCGAGGCGGCGGACCAGGTCGTGGGTGAGGGGTGGCGGGCGGCGGGCGGCGCCGTCGGCCGCCGCGGTGAGCAGGGCGTCGAGGACGTCGGGGTCGCGTTCGGTCTCCAGCGCCGCGTCCAGCAGTTCCTGGCGCAGCGGCCGGGACGGGTGGCGCCCGGGGGCGGCGAGCACCGCGACCAGGGTGCCGCGGACCTCCGGCGGGTGGTCGCGCAGCAGCGCGGCGGTCAGCGGCAGGACGACGGCTCGGGCCGCGGGGCCCTGTTCGAGCCGCAGGTCGAGGAAGCGGGCGACGCCCGCCGCCCCGGCCGGTCGGTGCCGCAGGTGGTCCTGGACCAGGGCGGCCGTCCTGCGGGCGAGCGCGGGGGGCGTCACAGCCGCCATCTCCGCGAGCAGGTCGCCGTCGTCCGCCGCCCGCAGCCGGGCCTGGAAAGCGGCGAGCACCGGCTCCGGATGGGTGGTCAGCGCCGCGACCAGTGCCCCGGCAGGCAGCCGGGGGTCGCCCGCGGTGAAGCGGTCGAGCGCGGCCGGCAGGTGGCGGTCGCGGGTGACCGGGTCGCGGACGAGCATGCCGAGTACGGCGCCGTGCAGCGTGCAGTCGCCGGGGCGGGCCAGTATCGCGAGGGCGGCATAGCGCAGCAGTTCGCGGTCGGCGTCGGAGCGGACGAAGGGCGCGGCGCGCGGGCCGTAGGCGGCCGCGGCGACATGCCGGTCGGGTCGCGGGTCGTGCGCCCAGCGGTCGACGGCCCGGCAGACCGCCGAGGGCTCGTCCTCCGCCAGCGCGGCCAGCACTTCGTCGGCGGCCGGGTGCGCCGCAGCGACGAGGGCCTCGGTGAGGTCGTCGACGGCCAGCCTGCGGTGGGTGTGCAGCAGGGCCTGCGCGGCCGAGGCGACGGTCAGCCGGGGCGCGTCCAGCCCCGGCGGGGCCTGGAGCGGCCGGTCGTCGTCGAACCAGCCGCACACCGCGGGCAGCACCTCGGCCGGGCTCCCGCGGAGCAGTTCGGCGACTCCGGCCAGGAAGCGTTCCGCGCGGTCCGGCGATCCCGGTGGGCCGTCGGCGGGCAGCAGCAGCCGCAGCAGTTCGAGCCGCTCGGCGACCGGCAGCCGCACGCGCCGCCAGAACGACGGCCCGAAGTCCCCGAGCCCGCCCATGCCCTCGGGCGTGAAACCCCCGCGCTCCACCGCCCGCACCGCGGTTCTGGCGGCAAGATCCCGCAGCACGTCACGGCAGACGGTGGCGTCCGGCAGCCGCAGCAGCACCTCCCGCAGCAGATGCGCCGCCCACCACAACGCGTCCCCGCGCCGCTCCGCGGGCCCTGGCAGGGCGGCCCGCCCGGCGACGGACACACCGTCGGGCCACCCGCCGTCGTCCAGGTCCGGCCGCGGCACCGCACCCGGCGTCCGGGGGCGGACGGCCGGCCCGGCACCGGAGGCACCGTCAGCCCGCCCGCTGTCGCCCGGGTCGCGCCCGCGCACCACGCCGGGTGTCGCGTCGAGCCACGCGAAGCCGAAGGCACCGTCGGGCCACCCCGCGTCACCGGCCCGCCCCGGGCGCCAGGACTGCGCGGCGGCCGGCACGCCGGGACCCGTGGCGGTGCGGCGCGTCCGCGGGTTGGGCACCGTGTCGGCGTCGAGGTCGACCGGCGGCGGGGCGGGGGGCTTGCGGGGCGTGCAGCGGGTGGGTGGCGGGGTGCTGTGGTCGAGGGCCTGGGTCAGGGCCGCCAGATGGCGGGTCAGGGTGTCCGGCGGCGCCATCAGGAGGGCCTGGACGACGGGGCCCGCCCGGTGGCGCGGCACCGGCAGGGAGCGGGGGCCCGACGGCGGGGCGACCGCGGGCGCGGGCGGTACGGCGGGCGCCTGGCCGGCGCGCGCGGCCGGGCGGAAGGGCAGGCGTACGGGGGCGTCCGCCGGGCCCGCGGGCAGGGCGGCGAACCAGCGGTGGACCAGGGCTTGCAGGGCCCCGCCCAGGTCCAGGTGCAGGGCCTGGAGCCAGTCGGCAGCCTCTTCGTGGGCGAAGCGGTAGCCGGCGCCCGCGGGCACGAGCAGGCCCTCGGTCAGTACGGCGGAGGCCCAGCCCGTACGCCACGGGAAGAGCTCCTCGAAGGCCTCCCGGTCCAGCTCGCCCTGGCCGGGCCCGAGGCAGCGGCGGGCGGCCTCGTGCACCTGGCCCGCGACCCGGGCGGCCAGCCGCCGCACCCCGGCGCCGCGCACCGGCGGCTTCTCGGCGGCGGCCAGCCTCACCGCGATCCGCAGGCACACCAGGTCCAGGTGCGCGGCGAAGACCTCCACGCGGGTCGGTGTCCCGCCGGCGCCCTCGGGGACGGCGGCGCGCACCTCGGACAGCAGGCGCAGCGTCAGCGGGTGGGCCGCGTCGGCACTCGCGAGCAGGCCGTCGGGTACGCCGTACCGCTCGCGCGCCGCGGCGGCCTGCGCCGCGTCCAGGTCGCCGACCTGCACGCAGGGCGGCAGCGGCTGCGGCGAGGCGGCGGGCCGCCCGTGCAGCAGCGCGGCGGGCAGCAGGCGGCCCGCCTGGTCCCAGAACTCGGGGCGGCAGGCGATGACCAGCCGGGCCGGGCCCGCCCGCAGCCAGCTCGCGGTTCCCGCGGTCCAGTCGGGAAGGGCGTGGGCGAGGACCGGGGGCATCTCCTCCGGGGCGTCGAGGACGATCAGCAGCGGGCGCCCCACGGCGCGGGCGAGTGCGGCGACGGCGTCGGGCGAGGCGTGCAGCGGATCCGCGGTCGTGGCGGCGCCGACGATACGGGCCGCGGTGCGCAGCGAGCGCTCCACCGCGTCCTTGATGCCGCCGTCCGCCGGGCGCAGTTCGGCGCCGCGCAGCCACACCGTCGGCGCGGGCAGGGCGCCGCGCGCCCGGCGGGCGGCGAGCCGGGCCAGCTCGGTGCTGCGGCCGGTGCCGGGCTCACCGACCAGGCCGAGCACCAGCGGGGCGCTGTCGTCCTGTGCGGCGAGGAAGTCGCGCAGCGCGTCGGCCACATCCGGGCGCGCGACCGGTTCGCGCCACGCGCCGGGGCCGGCAGCGGCGCCGACCGAGGTCGCGGTGAGCTGGAGGGCGCCCGCGAGGTTCAGGTGCGGGCCGTAGCCGGGCACGGTCGCGGCATTGCGGGCCAGCAGGTCGGCCAGCGCGCGCGGGGCACTCGCGGGCCGCAGCGGCAGCGCGAAGCCGGCGGCGCGGTGCCCGGCGTGCAGGGCGGTCGCGATCACGCCGAGCACCGCGCCGGTCAGCGCGTCGACCACCGGCGCACCGGACGCCTGCGGTGGTACGCCGCTCAGGTCGGCGCCGTCCAGGGCGAGTTCGTAGACGTCCTCCACCAGGTGGAAGCGGTCGGTCGCGGTGTACGTCACCGTGGCCGTGCCCAGGACCGAGCCGCCGGTCGGCTGCGGCAGCCGCACGCGTACCCGCCGCTCGGGGTGCGCGGGGCCGCCGGGCGCCACCGGCAGCGGCGGCACGCTCAGGCCCTCCGTGGCCACCAGTGCGAGGCCCTGCTCGGGCAGCGCGGTGATGGCCGCCGCCTCCACCAGGCACAGCTGCCCGCCGGGTCCGTGCAGGACCAGGCGGGCGAGGCCGTCGACGGCCTCGTGGCTGGTGACCATCGTGCCGTCGCCGTCGGCGAGGAAGCCGGTGCCGCGGGGGCGTCCTGCGAGGTCGCAGACCCGGACGAAGACGTCGTCCGGTCCGCTGCCTGCCGCGCCACGTGCCGCCGCCGCCATTCCGGCACCTCCCCCACCGCCGCGCCCAGTTCGTCCCGCTTCGACGGTAGTGGGTGGATGCGTCTGTTCGTGAGGGCCGGTCGGGAAGGCGCCCCCTCCGCGCCCCACCTGCACCACGAGCGCCCGACCATCCGGGTGATCCCGCGCGGGGTGCGGCGCCGGATTCCGCGGTCCCGGCCGGGCGCGGCGACGCTAGGCCGGGAAGCCCGCGACGATGCGGACCTGGCCCGCGTGCGGCTCGACCAGGGCCAGGAGGCGGCCGTCCGGGCCGAAGACGGCGTGCGGGACCGGGGTGAGCTGCTCCGGGGCGGGGATGCGGACCCCGTGGCCCAGCAGCGCGGCCTGGTCCGTGTCGACGTCCCAGCGGGGGAAGGCCGCGGCGGCGGCGTCCTCGATGGGGAGGACGGCGAAGTCCTCCTCCAGCTGTTCGAGGGTGCGCGCGCCCGCGAGGCCGTAGGGGCCGACGCGGGTGCGGCGCAGTGCCGTGAGGTGGCCGCCGATACCGAGGCCGGCGCCGAGGTCGCGGGCCAGCGCGCGGATGTACGTGCCGGAGGAGCAGACGACCGTGACATCGAGGTCGAGCGCGCCGTCGGTGGGCCGTACGTCCTGGACGGTGAAGGACGACACCGTCACCGGGCGGGCGGGCAGTTCAAAGTCCTCGCCCTCGCGCACCCGGGTGTAGGACCGCACACCGTTGACCTTGATCGCGCTGACCTTGGAGGGCACCTGCTGGATCGGCCCGGTGAGCGCGGCGATCCCGGCGTGGACGGCCTCCGCCGTGACCGCGGCGACCGCGCCGGGCGGCGCGGACGCGGTGACGTCGCCCTCCGCGTCGTCGGTGACCGTGGTCTGGCCGAGCCTGATGGTGGCGGCGTATTCCTTCTCGGTCAGCGCGAGGTGGCCGAGCAGCCGGGTGGCCTTCTCGACGCCGATGATCAGGACGCCGGTCGCCATCGGGTCGAGGGTGCCCGCGTGGCCGACCCGCCGGGTGCCGGCCAGCCGGCGCATGCGGGAGACGACGCCGTGCGAGGTGAGCCCTCCGGGCTTGTCGACGACGACCAGCCCGGAGGGAGGTGCGGTGCGGGTCATGCTTGCGACGTACCGCCCTCGGTGCCCGAGTCCGAGCCCGAGTCCGACTCCGAGTCCAGAGCGTCGTCCTCGTCGTCCTCGGCCGGCTTGCGGTACGGGTCCGCCTCGCCGGCGTACTGCGCGTCCGTGGCGGTCTTGCGGACCTCCTCGTCGGCGGCCCTGGCCTTGGCCAGCAGGTCGTCGATGGTCCGCGCGTTGTCCGGCAGGGCGTCGGCGACGAAGGCCAAGCTGGGCGTGAAGCGCACCCCGGTCTGCCGGCCGACCTCGGAGCGGAGCACGCCCTTGGCGCTCTCCAGTGCGGCGGCGGAGGCGGCCCGCTCCTCGTCGTCGCCGTAGACCGTGTAGAAGACCGTCGCCTCCCGGAGGTCGCCGGTGACCCGGGTGTCGGTGATCGTCACATAGCCCAGCCGCGGGTCCTTGATCCGCCGCTGCAGGGTCTCCGCGACCACGACCCGGATGCGGTCGGCCAGCTTGCGCGCCCGCGCGGTGTCGGTCATCGTCTTCTTCTCTCTGTGTTCTCTGCGTCCTGGGTCGTTCGCCTCAGTCGTCGTCGCCGTGGATGCGCTGCCGTGCGGACAGCAGCTCCACTTCGGGACGGGCGATCATCCAGCGTTCGCACCGGTCGAGTACGTCCTTGAGGTGTCCGAGTTCCCCCGACACCACCGCGATTCCTATTTCGGCCCTGCGATAGAGGTCCTGATCGCCGGTCTCCGCCACGCTCACCCCGAACTTCCGGTGCAGCTCGGCGACGATCGGACGGACCACGGACCGCTTCTCCTTCAGGGACCGTACGTCACCCAGGAGCAGGTCGAAGCACAACGTGCCTGCATACATGGATACGACGTTACAGGCGACGGCCGGGGCCGATCGACGGGATTTCCCCCGCCGACCGGCCCCGGCCCCGAGCCCCGCCCGGCCGTGCGGCACACCTCGCGGCATGCCGTACGGCCGGACCGCGGCGTCAGCCGCGCGGCTTCTCGCGCATCTCGTACGTGGCGATGACGTCGTCGATCTTGATGTCGTTGTAGTTACCGAGGTTGATACCGCCCTCGTAACCTTCACGGATCTCGGTGACGTCGTCCTTGAAGCGGCGCAGGCCCTCGATGTTGAGGCTCTCCGCGATGACCTTGCCGTCGCGGAGCAGTCGGGCCTTGGTGTTGCGCCTGACCTCGCCGGAGCGGACCAGCACACCGGCGATGTTGCCGAGCTTGGAGGAGCGGAAGACCTCGCGGATCTCCGCGGTGCCCAGCTCGACCTCCTCGTACTCCGGCTTGAGCATGCCCTTGAGCGCCGCTTCGATCTCCTCGATGGCCTGGTAGATCACCGAGTAGTAGCGGACGTCGACACCCTCGCGCTCGGCCATCTGCGCGGCACGGCCTGCCGCGCGGACGTTGAAGCCGATCACGATCGCGTCGGAGCCGGTCGCCAGGTCGATGTCCGACTCGGTGACCGCACCCACACCGCGGTGCAGGACGCGGATGTCGACCTCGTCGCCGACGTCGAGCTGGAGCAGCGAGGACTCCAGGGCCTCGACGGAACCGGACGCGTCACCCTTGATGATGAGGTTCAGTTCCTGCACCAGACCGGCCTTGAGCGCCTCGTCCAGGTTCTCCAGGGAGAACCGCACGCCCTTGCGGGCGAAGCGGACGTTGCGCTCGCGGGCGGCGCGCTTCTCGGCGATCTGACGGGCCGTGCGGTCCTCGTCGACGACCAGGAAGTTGTCGCCGGCGCCGGGCACGTTGGTCAGACCGAGGACGAGCACCGGAGTCGACGGGGTCGCCTCCTCCACGTTCTCGCCCTTGTCGTCGAGCATGGCGCGCACGCGGCCGTACGCGTCGCCGACGACCATGGTGTCGCCGACCCGCAGGGTGCCGCGCTGGACCAGGACGGTCGCCACGGCGCCGCGCCCCTTGTCCAGGTGCGCCTCGATCGCGATGCCCTGTGCGTCCTGCTCGGGGTTGGCGCGCAGGTCGAGCGAGGCGTCCGCGGTGAGGATCACGGCCTCCAGCAGGCTGTCGATGTTCAGACCCTGCTTGGCGGAGATGTCGACGAACATGGTGTCGCCGCCGTACTCCTCGGCCACCAGCCCGAACTCGGTGAGCTGGCCGCGCACCTTGGTCGGGTCGGCGCCCTCGACGTCGATCTTGTTGACCGCGACCACGATCGGCACCTCGGCCGCCTTGGCGTGGTTCAGCGCCTCGATCGTCTGCGGCATCACACCGTCGTTGGCCGCGACCACCAGGATCGCGATGTCGGTGGACTTCGCACCACGGGCACGCATGGCGGTGAACGCCTCGTGACCGGGGGTGTCGATGAAGGTGATCGCACGCTCTTCACCGTTGACGTCCGTGGCGACCTGGTAGGCGCCGATGTGCTGGGTGATGCCGCCTGCCTCGCCCGCGACCACGTTGGTCTTGCGGATCGCGTCGAGCAGGCGGGTCTTGCCGTGGTCGACGTGACCCATGACGGTGACCACCGGCGGACGGGAGACGAGCATCTCCTCGCCGCCCTCGTCCTCGCCGAACTCGATCGAGAAGGACTCGAGCAGCTCGCGGTCCTCCTCCTCCGGGCTGACGATCTCCAGCACGTAGTTCATCTCGCCGGCCAGCAGCTCCAGGGTGGAGTCCGAGACCGACTGGGTGGCCGTGACCATCTCACCGAGGTTGAGCATCACCTGGACGAGCGACGCCGGGTTGGCGTTGATCTTCTCGGCGAAGTCGGTGAGGGAGGCACCGCGCGACAGGCGCACGGTCTGGCCGTTGCCGCGGGGCAGCAGCACGCCGCCCACGGACGGGGCCTGCATGGCCTCGTACTCCTGGCGCCGCTGGCGCTTGCTCTTACGGCCGCGCGCCGGGCGTCCGCCCGGGCCGCGACCGAACGCGCCCTGCGTGCCGCCACGGCCACCCGGACCACCGGGACGTCCGCCGAAGCCGCCGGGACGGGGGCCGAAGCCGCCGCCACCGCCGGGAGCGCCGCCGCCACCGGGACGCGGGCCGCCGAAGCCGCCACCGCCGCCACCGGGACGACCGCCGCCGCCGGGACCCGCGGGACGGCCGGCGAAGCCGCCGCCGCCACCGGGACGGCTGCCGGGGCCGCCGCCGCCAGGACGCCCGCCGGGACCGCCGGGACGTCCACCGGGACCACCGCCCGGACGACCGCCCGGGGAGGGGGCGGGACGCTGCGGCATCATGCCCGGGTTCGGGCGCGGACCCGCGGACTGCGGACGGGGCATGCCGCCCGGCGAGGGACGGGCACCGCCCGCACCGCCGGGACCGCCCTGGCCGCCGCCGGGACGCGGGGCGCCACCGGGGCGCGGAGCGCCGCCGCCGGGACCCGCGGGACGCGGGGCACCGCCCTGGCCGCCGCCGGGACGCGGCGCGCCACCGGGGCGCGGCATGCCGGTGGAGCCGGACGTGAAGGGGTTGTTGCCGGGACGCGGGCCCGCGGGCCTCGCGCCACCGGGACGTGCTGCGCCGCCCTGGCCGGGCGCGGGGCGCCCGCCCTGGCGGGGACCGCCGTCACGCTGACCGCCGTCGCGCTGGCCGCCCTCACGCGGGCCTGCGTCGCGCTGGCCGCCGTCGCGCTGACCGCCGGCCGGGGCCGGGCGGGCGGGACGGGGGCCGGGGGTGGCGGAACCGGGCCTGGAGGGCTGGTTCGCCGGGGGTGCGGCGGGCGGCGCCTGGAATTCCGCGGCCGGCACGGGTGCGGCCGGGGCGGGCTTGGGCGCGGCCGGAGCCGGCTTGGGTGCGGCGGGACCCGGACGCGGGCCGGGCGCCGGCGCGGAGCCGGTGCTCGGCGCGGCGGGGGCCGCGGGGGTGACGGGGCCGCCGGCCGCCGGCTTGGGTGCCGGGGCAGCGGGACGGGCCGGCGCACCCGGGGTGGGGGCCGGCTTGGCGGGGACACTCTTACGGGGTGCCGCGGGCTTCGCGGCGGACTTGCCGCCGTTGCCGCCGCCGGGACCCTGGAATGCGTCCGTCAACTTGCGGACTACCGGCGCCTCGATCGTCGAGGACGCCGAACGGACGAACTCGCCGAGTTCTTGGAGCTTGGCCATGACGACCTTGCTCTCAACTCCCATCTCTTTGGCGAGTTCGTAGACCCGGACCTTAGCCACTTCGCTCCTTTTAGGTCCGGGGTGATCGTCCGCCGGACCGTCGCTACTTCATGGGCGTACTCATCGCGTACTCATCGAGTGCTCATCGCAATCTCGACCTACTTCCATCTCGCGAGGTACCTGATCGCACGGGGTGACCCGTGCCGTACGTCTTCTTGCTTTCTTACGTGGTCGCCTGCTGCTCGACAAACCGGCGCAATTCCGCGGTATCGGGCGCCACCGGGCCTCGGAAGGCCCGGCCGAACGCCCGGCGGCGGACCGCCAGGTCGAGGCAGGCAAGGGCGGGGTGCAGATACGCACCCCGACCGGGCAGCGTACCGCGATGATCGGGAACGCATGCGTCCCCGCTCATCACCACACGCAGCAGATCGCTCTTGGCCGCACGCTGACGGCAGCCGACGCACGTACGCTCCGGGCATGCTGGCGACAGCGTCCGACCAGACACTCTTTAGTCTACCTCCCCGCACGGACCTCACTCCTTCGAGTGTGCCGACGCACGGTTGTTCGTTTCATGTCAGCCGGGGATTCGGCCACACGTGGGTCCGGTTTCAGCCTTCAGGACGCGCCTGCACCGGTGACCGGGGCGCGGCGGGCGGCTGCTCGGCGCCCTCGGTGTCGGGGCGGATGTCGATCCGCCACCCGGTGAGCCGCGCGGCGAGCCGGGCGTTCTGCCCTTCCTTGCCGATGGCCAGTGACAGCTGGTAGTCGGGGACGGTGACGCGCGCGGAGCGGGCTCCGGCGTCCACCACCTCGACTCGCGACACCCGGGCGGGCGACAGCGCGTTCGCCACCATCTCGGCCGGGTCGTCCGACCAGTCCACGATGTCGATCTTCTCGCCGTGCAGCTCGGCCATGACCGCCCGCACCCGGGCGCCCATCGGGCCGATGCAGGCGCCCTTGGCATTGAGCCCGGAGCGCGCCGACCTGACCGCGATCTTGGTGCGGTGGCCGGCCTCGCGGGCGATCGCCTCGATGACGACAGAGCCGTCGGCGATCTCCGGCACTTCGAGGGCGAAGAGCTTCTTGACCAGGTTGGGGTGGGTGCGCGACAGGGTCACCGACGGGCCGCGCACGCCCTTGGCGACCCGGACGACATACGTGCGCAGCCGGACGCCGTGCTTGTACTCCTCGCCGGGGACCTGCTCCTGCACCGGCAGGATGGCCTCCAGCTTGCCGATGTCGACCAGGACGTTCTTGGGGTCCTTGCCCTGCTGGACGACACCGGTCACGATGTCGCCCTCGCGGCCGGCGTATTCGCCGAAGGTGATGTCGTCCTCGGCGTCGCGCAGCCGCTGCAGGATCACCTGTTTGGCGGTCGACGCGGCGATCCGGCCGAAGCCGGACGGCGTGTCGTCGAACTCGCGCGGCTCGGCGCCCTCGGCGACCTCCTCGGGGTCCTCGGTCGCCCACACCGTGACGTGCCCGCTGGTGCGGTCGAGCTCCACCCTGGCCCGCCGGTGGCTGCCGGGCTCGCGGTGGTAGGCGATCAGCAGCGCCGACTCGATGGCCTCGACCAGCAGCTCGAAGGAGACCTGCCGCTCCTGCACCAGGCCCCGCAGGGCCTTCATGTCGATGTCCATGGCTACGCCTCCTGCGTGGTCTCGTCGATGTCGCCGTCCGCGTCGTCCCCGTCGTCCGGGTGATCGCCGAGGTCGTCGTCGGGCTCGCCGGCCTTGCGGTTGAACTCGACCTCGACCCGGGCCTTCGTGATCTCCGCGAAGTCCGCGCGGGCGGGCTTGGGCTTGCGGCCCTTGACTCCCGGCACTTCCAGGTCGAGACCCGTCTCGTCCACGGCCATGATCCGTGCGATCAGCTCGCCGCGCTCCTTGAGCGACAGCTTCACCAGCCGCCCCTCATTGCGCCGGAAGTGCCGGGGCTCGGTCAGCGGCCGGTCGGTGCCGGGCGAGGTGACCTCGAGGACGTACTCCGTCTCGCCCATCACGTCCGAGTCGTCCAGCACCTGCGAGACCCGGCGGCTCAGCGCCGCCACGGCGTCCAGCTGCGCCCCGTCCTCGGCGTCCACCACGACCTGCAGCTGGCGCCGCCGGCCGGACGCGGTCAGCGTGACGTCCTCCAGGTCGAGACCGGCCTCGCCGACGAGCGGCTCGAGCAGCGCGCGCAGCCTCTCGCTCTGGGTGGTGCTCATCCGGGTGACTCCTCGGCCGCGTGTGCTGTTGTGGTGGAAGGTCGCGTGTAAGGGCAAGGCTACCCGAGCCGGGGCAGCGCACCGCGCCACCCGGGCACCCGTACACTCCCTCCATGATCCCGGAGGCGGCCGCTCGGCTGAGCAGGCGGAGTGTGGTGGCGGCGGCCGTCGTGGCGGCCGGCGCCGGGTGTGGCAAGGGTGCTGACGGTCCGTCGGACGCCTCGCAGGACAAGGCGCCGGCGGTGCTCCCGGGGGTCGCGGAAGAGGCTCGGGCGGTCCGCGACAGCATGGATCTGATCGGGCGTTACGACGCCGCCGCGGCCGCGCATCCCGCGCTCGCCGCCCGGCTGCGCCCGCTGCGGGCCGAGGTCGCCCGGCACATCGAGGCCTTCGGCGGGAAGGCTCCCCCTGCCGTCCCCCCGCCGCCCGCAACCGCCGCAAGCGCCGCGCAGGCGCTGGCCGGCCTCGCCGCCGCCGAGCGCGCGCTGGCCGGCCGCAGGGCCGCCGCGGTCCTGACGGTGCCCGGCGAGCTGGCCCGGCTGATGGCCTCCGTCGCGGCGGCGGGCGCCGGCCACGCGGCACTGCTGGGCACCACCGCCGGGAAACCGGCGGGCGAGGGGGAGGGCGGGGAATGAACGCGGTCATCGACGCGGTGCAGGCGGCGCTCGCCGCCGAGCATGCCGCCGTCTACGGCTACGGCGTGGTCGGCGGCCATCTCACCGGCGCCCGGCAGGCCGAGGCCCTGCAGGGCTACGACGCCCACCGCGCCCGCCGCGACAGCCTGGCGCGCACGGTCGCCGACCTCGGCGCGTCCCCGGTGCCGGCCGCGGCCGGGTACGAGCTGCCCTTCCCGGTCGCCGACGCGGCCGCCGCGGTGCGGCTGGCCGCCTACGTCGAGGAGCGGGTGGCCGGCGCGTACGGCGACGTGGTGCGCAGCACTGTCGGCGACCTGCGGCGGGACGCGACCGGCGCGCTGCGCGACGCGGCGGTGCGGGCCGTGCGATGGCGCGGCGGCAGCGTAGCCTTCCCGGGTCTGGCGGAACGCGGCTGAGCGTCACCGCCAGGTCCGGTCGCACGGAGGGCAGGCACAGGGATGGGTTCAGCAGCGCACCACGGGCGGCCCGCCGCCGGGGACCTCGGACCGCCCGAACGGCTGGTCCGCACGGTCACGGCGTGGGAGGGCGAGGCGGGCCGGCAGTGGCTGGCGCGGCTGCCGGGCCTGGTGGCGGACCGCCTCGACCGGTGGGGCCTGACCGTGGAGCGGGTCGTCGCGGCCGGCGGCCAGATCAGCATGATCCTGCTGGTACGCACCGAGGAAGGCGAGCCCGCGGTGCTCAAGGTCGGCATGGTGAACCGGGAGACCGAGCAGGAGCACGCGGCGCTCGCGCACTGGGAAGGGCGCGGCGCCGTACGCCTGCTGCGGGCCGAGCCCGCCGAGGGCGCGATGCTGCTCGAACGCCTGCGGGCCGACGTCTCGTTGCGCTCGCTCGCGGAGCCCAAGGCCATGCTGGAGGCCGAGGCGGTGCTCCAGCGGCTGTGGGTGCCGCCGGCCGACGGGCACCCTTTCCGTACCGTCGCCGCGGCCACCGGCGAGCTGGCCGCACTGCTGCGGGAGCGGCGCGCGGCGCCCTACGCGGCGGACGCCGGACCGGTGATCGACGAGGCCCTGGCGGCGCAGGCCGAACTGGCCGGGTCGGCGGACTCGGTGGAGACCGTGCTGCTGCACGGCGACTACCACCACGGCAATGTGCTGGCGGGCGAGCGGATGCCGTGGCTGGCGATCGACCCCAAGCCACTGGTCGGGGAGCGGGCGTTCGACCTGGCGTGGCTGGCCAGGGACCGGCTGTCCACGCTGGCGGCGCAGCCCGGTTCGCGGGCCACCGCCAGGCGGCGGATCGCGAAGCTCGCCGACGCCCTCGACGTGGACGCGGAAAGGCTGCGCGGCTGGTCGGTCTTCCGCGCGGTCGAGGCGGGCGTCTGGTATCTGTCGGTCGGCGGCCGGGAGGACGGCGAGCTGCTGCTGGAGTTCGCCGGCTGGCTGTAGCGCCTCAGCGCAGCAGCGGCAGCGGGGCGCCCATCACCGCGTAGGGCCGGGTGGCGCTGGGGAAGTGGACCGGGCGGGCCAGGTCGCGGTAGCCCAGGGCGCGGTAGAGCCGCCGGGCGGGGGTGTCGCCGTCGATCGCGGACAGGATGCTGCGCGGCTCGGCGGCGCTGTCGGTGATCGCCGTGATCAGCCGGCGGCCGATGCCGCGGCCCTGGAAGTCGGGCAGCACGTGCAGCTCGGTGATGACGAAGCAGTCGTCGAGCCAGCCGTCGTTGCCCTCCCGGCGCAGATACGGCTGCACGACGCTGGACCACCAGTGCGTACGGTCGTTGGGCAGCCCGTAGACGAAGCCGACCAGCCGCCCCGCCTCGGTACGCGCCTCCAGCGCCCGCGCCCCCGGACAGGCCAGGTGCCGCAGCACGATCTGCCGCCGGATCGCCACTTCCTCGGGCCCGAGCCCGAAGGCGACCGCCTGTACGGCGAGCGCCTCGTCGACATGCGCGGCAAGATCGCCCGCCCCGACCACCACGTTCTCCATGGCCCGCGACACTACTGCCTTTCCTGGCCCCGCTTCCCGCCGGGCGCCGCGGTCGGGCGGTTTCAGAAGAGCACGCTCATGAAGGCGCCGACCTCAGTGAAGCCGACCCGGCGGTAGGCGGCGCGGGCCGGGGTGTTGAAGTCGTTGACGTAGAGGCTGACCACCGGGGCGACGTCGCGGAGCGCGTAGTGCAGGACGGCGGCCATGCCGGACTCCGACAGCCTGCGGCCGCGGTGCGAGGGGGCCACCCAGACGCCCTGGATCTGGCAGGTGTGGCGGGTGACGGCGCCGATCTCGGCCTTGAAGACCACGTCGCCGTCCTCGATACGGGCGAACGCCCGGCCGGTGGAGACCAGTTCGGCGACCCTGGCCTGGTAGAGCAGGCCGCCGTCGCCGGCCAGCGGCGAGACGCCGACCTCCTCGGTGAACATCGCCACGCAGGCGGGCATGATCACCTCCATCTCGTCCTTGCGTACCCGGCGCACCCCGGGGTCGGGGGCGATGCCGGCGGGCAGGGCGCGGGTGGCCATCAGCGGCTGGTGGCGGCGGATCTCGCGGGCCGGGCCCCAGTGCGGCTCCAGGCGGGACCACAGCCCGGCGGTGGCGTCGGCGGGGCCGACGATGGACGAGCAGCGGCGTCCCGACCTGCGGGCGCGTTCCGCGAAGGCGGCGACGGCCTCCGGGGTGGCGCAGATCGGCACGAGGTTGGCGCCGGCATAGCAGAGCGAGGTGAGCTTGCCCGCTGTGTACCAGCCCCACATCTCGCCGCCGAGCCGCCACGGGTCGAGCCCGGCGACATTCACCCGTGAGGTGACGAACGCGTTGGCGACCGGGTCGCTGTGCAGGACGGCCAGCGCCGCGTCGAGGTCACCGGGTTCCAGGACGCGGGCCGTCGAGTGGGTCAGCACGTGGACGCCTCACCGTCTTCGCCTTCTGGTCCGCTCGTGCAGGCGGGGGATGGACTGGGCACTTTACCTCGCACGGACGTGCCACGCCCCGCGCCGGTGGCAGCGGGACGCGGGGCGGACCGGAATCGGGCCGATCAGGAGACGCTCACCTGGGGCTCGCCGGAGGCCACCCCGGCTTCCTCCATCTGCTCGGCCAGCTTCATGGCCTCCTCGATCAGCGTCTCGACGATCTTCGACTCGGGCACGGTCTTGATGACCTCGCCCTTGACGAAGATCTGCCCCTTGCCGTTGCCGGAGGCGACGCCGAGGTCGGCCTCGCGGGCCTCGCCGGGGCCGTTGACGACGCAGCCCATCACGGCGACCCGCAGCGGCACCTCCATGCCCTCAAGGCCGGCGGTGACCTGGTCGGCGAGCTTGTAGACGTCGACCTGGGCGCGGCCGCAGGACGGGCAGGAGACGATCTCCAGGCGGCGCTGGCGCAGATTCAGCGACTCCAGGATCTGGATGCCGACCTTGACCTCCTCCGCCGGAGGGGCCGACAGCGAGACCCTGATGGTGTCGCCGATGCCCTCGGCGAGCAGCGCGCCGAAGGCGACCGCGGACTTGATGGTGCCCTGGAAGGCGGGGCCGGCCTCGGTCACGCCGAGGTGCAGCGGGTAGTCGCACTTCTGGGCGAGCAGCCGGTAGGCGGCGACCATGACGACCGGGTCGTTGTGCTTGACGGAGATCTTGATGTCGCGGAAGCCGTGCTCCTCGAAGAGCGACGCCTCCCACAGCGCGGACTCGGCCAGCGCCTCGGGGGTGGCCTTGCCGTACTTCTCCAGCAGGCGGCGGTCCAGGGAACCGGCGTTGACGCCGATCCTGATCGGCACGCGGGCGTCGGAGGCGGCCTTGGCGATCTCCCGCACCTTGTCGTCGAACTGCTTGATGTTGCCCGGGTTGACCCGGACCGCGGCGCAGCCGGCGTCGATCGCGGCGAAGACGTACTTCGGCTGGAAATGGATGTCGGCGATGACCGGGATCTGCGACTTCCTGGCGATCGTGGCCAGCGCGTCGGCGTCGTCCTGGGTCGGGCAGGCGACCCGGACGATCTGGCAGCCGGAGGCGGTCAGCTCGGCGATCTGCTGGAGGGTGGCACCGATATCGGAGGTCCGCGTGGTGGTCATCGACTGGACGGACACCGGGGCGTCACCGCCCACGGCAACGGTTCCCACCTGGATCTGACGGCTTTTGCGGCGTTCGGCGAGCTTGATCGGAACATCCGGCATACCGAGCGAAATCGCGGTCATCTGCGTGGCTTCCCCAAGGTGTGACACAAGTCCCGGCGAGGGCGGGCTCCGCTTCGAGGTTACGGCACCCGCCCCGCGTCTCTCACTCGGCTCAGGGCATTACGAACTCAGTTTGACCGGGTTGACCACATCCGCGATCAGTACCAGCAAGGTGAAGGACACAAAGATTCCGGCCACGACATAAGCGACCGGCATGAGCTTGGCCACGTCGAAGGGACCGGGGTCGGGCTTGCGGAAGACCCGGGCGGTGTGGCGCCTGACGGACTCCCACAGGGCGCCGGCCACGTGGCCTCCGTCCAGCGGCAGCAGCGGCAGCATGTTGAACAGGAACAGCGACAGGTTGAAGCCCGCGACGAGCATCACCATCGTGGCGATCCGGTCGATGGCCGGCTCCTTGAGCGAGAAGACCTCGCCGCCGACCCGGGCCGCGCCGACCACGCCCATCGGGGAGTCCGCCTTGCGCGGGGCGCCGTCGAAGGTGGCCCGCCACAGGTCGGGGATGCGCTGCGGCAGCCGCAGCAGCGAGTCGAGGCCCTGCCGGGCCATGTCGCCCATGTGGCCGACCGAGCTGGTGAAGCCCTGCGGCTGGATGTGGCTGGCCGGGCTGAAGCCGAGGAATCCGGCGGTCACGGTGCCGTCCTCGACCTCGCCGTGGCTGTCGGTCTTCGCCACCACGTTCCGCGTGATGACCGGGTGCAGGGTGACCTGCTTGCCGGCCCTCTCCACCACGATGACGGCAGGGCCCACGCCGGTCCTGATGTCCTTGGACAGCGCGGCCCAGTCCTTGACCGGCCTGCCGTTGAAGGACACGAACTTGTCGCCGGGCTGGAAGCCGGCGGTCTTCGCGGGCGCGACCCGGTCGGTGGGCAGGCAGGGGTTGTCCGGGTTGCGCTTGGCGGTGTCGGCCTGCGAGATCACGCAGTCGCTGACCGAGCTGACGACGGTGGTCTGCTCGGCGATGCCGATGCCCATGAAGACCGACAGGGCCAGCGCGAAGGCCAGGATCAGGTTCATGAAGGGCCCGGCGAACATCACGATGACGCGCTTCCAGGGCTTGCGCGTGTAGAACAGCCGCGTCTCGTCGCCGGGCTGCAGCTCCTCGAAGGCCGCCGAGCGGGCGTCCTCGATCATGCTGCGCCAGGGCGAGGTGGAGCGGGCGGTGATCCTGCCGTCCTCACCGGGCGGGAACATCCCGATCATGCGGATGTATCCGCCGAGCGGGATGGCCTTGAAGCCGTATTCGGTGTCGCCCTTCTTGCGGGACCAGATGGTCGGGCCGAAACCCACCATGTACTGCGGCACGCGGATCTTGAACAGCTTGGCCGTGGAGAGGTGGCCCAGCTCGTGCCAGGCGATGGAGACCATCAGGCCCACGGCGAAAACCACTATGCCGAGGACCGTCATGAGAGCGGTCATACGCCTGTTGCCTCCGATGTCCTGGCCAGTTCCACGGCCCGAGCGCGTGCCCAGGCCTCCGCTTCGAGGACGTTCTCGACCGTCAGGGAAGTTCCCGGCTCGGGTGTGCCGTGTTCCTCGACGACCTTCGCGACCGTGTCCACGATCCCGGTGAACGCCAGCCGGCCGGCGAGGAAGGCGTCGACGCACTCCTCGTTGGCCGCGTTGAACACCGCGGGCGCGGTGCCCCCGAGGCTACCCACATGGCGGGCCAGCGCGACCGACGGGAAGGCGTCCTCGTCGAGCGGGAAGAACTCCCACGTCGACGCCTTCGACCAGTCGAAGGCCGGCGCGGCGTCCGGCACCCGGTCCGGCCAGCCCAGGCCCAGCGCGATCGGCATCCGCATGTCGGGCGGGCTGGCCTGCGCGATCGTGGATCCGTCGGTGAATTCCACCATGGAGTGGATGTACGACTGGGGGTGCACGACGACCTCGATACGGTCGAAGGGGACGTCGTAGAGCAGGTGCGCCTCGATCACCTCAAGACCCTTGTTGACCAGGGTCGCGGAGTTGACGGTGATGACCGGGCCCATGTCCCAGGTGGGGTGGGCGAGCGCGTCGGCGGGGGTGACCGAGGCCAGTTCAGCCCTGGTGCGGCCGCGGAAGGGGCCGCCGGACGCGGTGACGAGCAGCTTGCGCACCTCCTGGCGGCGGCCGCCCAGCATCGCCTGGAAGAGCGCGGAGTGCTCGGAGTCGACGGGCACGATCTGGCCGGGCTTCGCGAGGGCCTTCACCAGCGGGCCGCCGACGATCAGCGACTCCTTGTTGGCCAGGATCAGCACCCGGCCGGCCCGCAGCGCGGCCAGCGTGGGCCGCAGGCCGATGGAGCCGGTGATGCCGTTGAGCACGGAGTGGCACTCGAAGGCCGCCAGTTCGGTGGCGGCGCCGGGTCCCGCGAGGATCTCGGGCAGTGCGGCACCGGGCCCGTAGACCTCGGCCAGCGTCTCGCGCAGGGGGCCGACGGCGGCCTCGTCGGCGACGGCGACCGTGGTCACCCGCAGCTGGTGGGCCTGCTCGGCGAGCAGCCTGACCCGGCTGCCCGCGGCGGAGATCGCGGTGACGCGGAAGCGGTCCGGATTGCGGAGCACCACGTCGATGGCCTGGGTGCCGATCGATCCGGTGGAGCCGAGGATCACGATGTCGCGGGGGCCGCCCGCCGGGTCGCCGGCGAGGAGCGGGCGGTAGTGCGGGTCTGCGAGAGCGTCCGTCATGGAGCCATTGTGTCGTGCGGATGCCGTGCGCCGTCCACTGCCCCGCGAGGGCTGTGGACGGCGCATCACGCGCTGTGCCTCAGTGCACGGGCCGGTGCACGTCGGCGGTCTGCGACGGGCCGGGCTCGGCCTCGGCGATCCAGGGGCCCTCCCTGCTGGGGTCGATGATGCCCGCCTCGAGCCATTCGGCGCTGCCGCCCATCACCGCCTTGGTCAGTGAGCGGTCGGCGCTGTCGGTGTTGGTCCACAGCCGGGCGAAGAGCTCGTCGGTGCGCACCCGCGCCTGCCGGCAGAAGGTGTCGGCGAGCTGCCGCGCCTGCGGGCCGTGGTCGCCGCTGGACCCGAGGTGCTGTGCCCTGACGCAGGCGGCGCTCATCGCGAACAGCTCGGCGCCGATGTCGACGACGCGCGCGAGGAAGTTCTGCTTGGTCTCCATCCGGCCCTGCCAGCGCGACATGGCGTAGAAGGTGCAGCGGGCGAGCTTGCGCGCGCTGCGCTCCACATACCGCAGGTGGGTGGCGAGGCCGTCGAACTCGGCATACGAACTCGGCAGCTGCCCGGGTCCCGCGACGAGTTTGGGCAGCCACTTGGCATAGAAGCCGCCGGCCTTGGCTCCGGCCCTGGCCTTGTCGCCGAGGGAGGCGTCCGGGTCGATGAGGTCGCCAGCCACCGACAGGTGGGCGTCGACGGCCTCCCGGGCGATCAGCAGGTGCATGATCTCGGTGGAGCCCTCGAAGATCCGGTTGATCCGCAGGTCGCGCAGCAGCTGCTCGGCGGGTACGGCCCGCTCGCCGCGGGCGGCCAGCGAGTCGGCGGTCTCGAAGCCGCGGCCGCCGCGGATCTGCACCAGCTCGTCGGCGATCCGGCAGGCGGCCTCCGAGCCGTAGAGCTTGGCGAGCGCCGCCTCGATCCTGATGTCGTTGCGCTCCTCGTCGGCCATCTGCGAGGACAGGTCGAGCACCGCCTCCAGGGCGAAGGTGGTCGCCGCGATGTACGCGATCTTGGAGCCGACGGCCTCGTGCTGGGCGATCGGCTTGCCCCACTGCTCGCGGGCCGCGGACCACTCCCGCGCGATCTTCAGGCACCACTTGGCGGCGCCGACGCAGCCGGCGGGCAGCGAGAGCCGGCCGGTGTTGAGCGTGGTCAGGGCGATCTTGAGGCCGGCGCCCTCGGGGCCGATGCGGTTCGCGGCCGGCACCCGCACCTGGTGGAAGCGGGTGACGCCGTTCTCCAGGCCGCGCAGGCCCATGAAGGCGTTGCGGTTCTCGACGGTGATGCCCTCGGAGGCGGCCTCCACCACGAAGGCGGTGATGCCGCCCTTGTGGCCCTCGGAGGCGGGCACCCGGGCCATCACGACCAGCAGGTCGGCGACGACGCCGTTGGTGGTCCACAGCTTCACGCCGTCCAGCACGTAGTCGTCGCCGTCGGGGACCGCCGCGGTGGCGAGCCTGGCGGGGTCGGAGCCGACGTCGGGCTCGGTCAGCAGGAAGGCGCTGATGTCGCTGCGCGCGCAGCGCGGCAGGAACTCCTCCTTCTGCTCCTTGGTGCCGAACATCTTCACCGGCTGCGGTACGCCGATCGACTGGTGCGCGGACAGCAGCGCGCCGATCGCGGGGCTCGCGGTGCCGACCATGGCGAGCGCCTTGTTGTAGTACACCTGGGTGAGGCCGAGGCCGCCGTAGGCGGTGTCGATCTTCATCCCGAGGGCGCCGAGCTCCTTCAGGCCCCGGATCGTCTCGTCCGGGATGCGCGCTTCCCGGTCGATCCTGGCGCCGTCGATGGAGGTCTCGCAGAAGTCCCGCAGCCGGGCGAGGAATTCCTCGCCCCTGGCCGCCGCCTCGGGCGTCGGCATCGGATACGGGTGGATCAGGTCCAGCCGGAATCGGCCGAGGAAGAGCTCCTTCGCGAAGCTCGGCCTGTGCCAGTCCCGCTCGCGGGCGGCCTCAGCCACCTGGCGTGCTTCGCGTTCAGAGACCTTGCGTGTTGCAGCGGGTGCGGACACGGTTGCGTCACCTCCGGGTAGCCGGTTACCGACCGGTGCTACTTGTCCGTACTACCCGAATTCCGGCGACCCCACCAGACGAGCCGTCAGCGCCGGGCCCCTCGCGGCGGTCTGCGACCGCCTCTCACAGGTCGAGGCCGGTGAGCACCAGCACCCTCTCGTAGGTGTAGTCCTCCATCGCGTACTTCACACCCTCGCGCCCCGAGCCGGAGTCCTTGACGCCGCCGTAGGGCATCTGGTCGGCCCGGTAGGAGGGGGCGTCGCCGATGATGACACCGCCCACCTCCAGGTCGCGGTGGGCGCGGAAAGCGAGCTGCAGGTCGTGGGTGAAGACGCCGGCCTGCAGGCCGAAGCGGGAGTCGTTGACGGCCGCGAAGGCTTCCGCGGCGCCGTTGACCCGTTGCAGTGACAGGACGGGCCCGAAGGCCTCCTCGGTGGCGAGCACCGCGTCGGCCGGCAGGTCGGCCAGCACGGTGGGCGCGTAGGAGGCCCCGTCGCGGGCGCCGCCGGCCAGCAGCTTGGCGCCCTTGGCGACGGCGTCGTCCACCCACTGCTCCACGCGTACGGCCGCGGCCTCGTTCACCAGCGGGCCGACGTCGGTGGCCTCGTCGGCCGGGTCGCCGGTGGCCTGCGCGCGGACCGCCGCGACGACGCGCTCGGCCAGGGCGTCGTAGACCGCCGCGTCGGCGATGACCCGCTGCACCGAGATGCAGGACTGGCCGCCCTGGTAGTTGGCGAAGGTCACGATCCGGCTCGCCGCCCAGTCCAGGTCGGCGTCCGAGGACCAGTCGGCGAGCACCACGGCCGCCGCGTTGCCGCCCAACTCCAGGGTGACGTGCTTGCGCGGCACCGAGTCCGCGATGGCGTGGCCCACGGTGTCGGAGCCGGTGAAGGAGATCACCGGCAGCCGCGGGTCCTGCACCAGCGCCGGCATCCGGTCGTTGGGCACCGGCAGGACGCTCCACGCGCCGGCCGGCAGGCCCTCGGCCCCGGCCAGGATCTCGCCGAGCAGCAACGCGGACAGCGGGGTCGCGGGCGCGGGCTTGAGGATGATCGGCACACCGACCGCGAGGGCCGGGGCGACCTTGTGCGCCACCAGGTTCAGCGGGAAGTTGAAGGGCGCGATGCCCAGTATCGGGCCGCGCCCGAAGCGCCGGGTCAGCGCGAGCCGTCCGACCCCGCCCGGGTCGGTGTCGAGGCGCTGAGCCTCGCCGGAGTTGAAGCGGCGGGCCTCCTCGGCGGCCCAGCGGAAAACCGACACCGCCCGGCCGACCTCGCCCCGCGACCATTTCAGCGGCTTGCCGTTCTCCGCGGTGATGAGCCGGGCTATCTCCTCGGCGCGCTCGGCCAGCCGCTTCGAGACGTGGTCCAGCGCGGCGGCCCGCACATGCGCGGGCGTCGCGGAGAATTCCGCCTGCGCCGCGGCCGCCGCCGCGACGGCCGCCTCGACCTGCGCCTCGTCCGGCACGCTCACCCGGCCGACCAGGGCGCCGTCCCAGGGGCTGGTCACGTCGAAGGAGTCCGTGCCGGCGGCCTGCCGGCCGGCCAGCCAGAACGCGTACGGGGCTGCGGTCGTCACGGTTCTTCCGCCCATCTGTCGCGGGTCTGTCGCGGGTGTCGCTCCCTGCCACGGTAGGCACGGGCGGCACCCTGCCGAGTTGTCCACGGCGGAGCAGGCGTCGGCCCGCGCGCTACGCAATGGCCAGCGCCGCCGCCATGGGCCGGATGGGCCCGGTGGTCCGGAAGCCGCCCCGCCGGGCGCCCGGCGGCCCTATCCTGGCGCCCCGGCACGGGGAGGGACGGGCGGATGGCGCAGACGGTCACGATCGCACTGGACGACGGCTCGACGGTGGAGGCGGAGATCGTGGGCGAGGTGCCCTTCCAGCACCCCGACGACTCGGAGGGCTACGACGACGTCGGCGTACGCTCCCGGGCCGCGTCCATGGGCTCCGCCGTCACCCTGACCCTGGAAGGCGTGCGCGACACCGTGCGCAGCGTCGGCCGCTGGGCCGCGCAGACCATCACCGAGGGCGGCGCCGCCGGCTCCCCCGACTCCTTCGAGGTGGAGTTCGGCCTCAAGCTCGCCGTGAAGTCCGGCCAGCTGCTCGGCGTCATCGCGGAGGCCGGCACCGAGGCGGGCCTGACCGTGCGGATGTCCTGGGACCTCGCCGCCCGCCGGGCCGCCACCCCGCCGCCCGGCGGCACGGGGGCGCCACCGGCGCCGTAGGCGTCACCGCGAGGGCCTTCACCGCGAGGCTCAGGCGCCGGCCTCGGCCTCGGTCTTGAGGGCCAGCCACAGCTCCATGCGCACGTCGGGGTCGTCCAGGGAGCGGCCGAGGATCTCCTCGACCCGCCGCATCCGGTAGCGCAGCGTGTGCCGGTGCACCCCGAGGTCGGCCGCCGCCGCGTCCCACTGGCCGTGGTGGGACAGCCAGGCGTGCAGCGAGGCGACCAGGTCGCCGCGCGAGGTGGCGTCGTGCTCGCGCAGCGGCCGCAGCAGGCCCTCGGCGAAGGCCCGTACGGCGTCGTCGGCGAGCAGCGGCACCACCGACCCGGCGCCGACCTCGCCGTGCTCGACCAGGTTGCGGCCCCTGCGGACCGCGACCGCCAGCGCCCGCTCGGCCTGCCGGTTCGCCTCGGGCACCTCCTCGGGCGGCACCGCCGCCGACAGCCCCGCGGCCAGCGCGTCCTCGGCCTCGGCCAGGTCGGCCGCCGCCGCCAGCGCGGTGGCGTCCTGCGCGGCCAGCACGATCAGCCGGGCGTCCTCCTGGATCACCAGCAGCGGGTCGCCGGAGCGGGCGGCGGCCGAGTCCACCCGCTCGGCCAGCCGGGACAGCGCCTCCGGGCCGCGCTGGGCGTCGCTGGGCTCGGCGATCAGCACCCGCACCGGGTGGTCGAGCAGGCTGCGGTAGAGCGCGCCCGCGACACTGCGGGCATGGCCGGCCTCGCCGGCGAGCAGCATCCGCAGCAGGGCGGCGGCCAGCCGGGTGTGCGCGTCCTGGAGGGTGCGGGACTGCTCCAGCGACAGCGTCAGCAGGGCGACGGCGGCGTGCACCACATAGCGCGCCGAAGTGTCGAGGCGCTCCTCGGTGCCGACCGCGAGATAGCCGCGCGGGCGGCGCCCGGTGCCCAGCGACTGGATCTCGACCCGGTCCTCGCTGCCCGCGGGCCCCGCGACGGCGGCGCCGGCCGGCCCCTGGATCTCCCGCAGCCGGTCGATCTCGCCCGTCAGCCGGGCGGCGCGGCGGCCCGCCCAGTCGGGCGCGGCGGCCACCACGGCGCCCGAGGCGTCGTAGAGCGCCGCCCAGCCGTCGAGGTGGGCGGCGAGCCGGGCCAGCAGCGCGGCCGTGCCGTCAGGGGCGAGCGCCGCCCGGGTCAGCTCGCGCTGGGCGTCGAAACCCGCGGTCACCGCCTTGTAGCGCTCGGCGGCGAGCGCGGCGGAAACGGTCTTGCTGATCGCGATGAAGGGTGTCCTGCGCGGCACCTCGACCAGCGGCAGCCCGCCCCGCTCGGCGGCCGCCACCAGGGCCTCGGGCACCGTGTCGTGCCCGACCCCGACGCCGAAGCCCAGCCCGACGACCTTCGCGGCGGTCAGCCGCCGCACATAGCCGCGCATCGCCTCCGCGTCGCCGACCTCCAGCTTGAGCCCGGTGGTCAGCAGCAGCTCGCCGCCCTCCAGATACGGGCCCGGATCGTCCAGTTCGCTGGTGTGCACCCAGCGGACCTCCGGATCCAGCCGGTCCTTGCCGGCGAGGACGGTCAGCTTGAGCGCCGAGTGCTGCACGAGGGAGGCGAGGGTGAGCGGCATACGGACCAGATACCGGCAATCGCTGGATTTTGGCCGACCGGGAGTGGTCGCCCCCTCCAATTGTGCCGCACCGTACAGCCCGCCCCCCTCACCCCCGCAGATCCACCAGGATCGGCGGCGCGTGCTCCCCCGTCGTCGCCGTCAACGACACCACCGCATGCCCGGCGGGCACGGCATGGGCCAGATCCGAAGCGGACCACCGCTCCCGCTCGACCTCGCGGACGGTGACCGACTCGGTGGTGACCGCCTCACCGGTGAAGAGCTTCCGCACCCCGCGGCTGAGCCGCCGCGGAAGGCCGCCGGACTGGTCGGGGGTACGGGTGACGTCCCTGGTCTCCACCCAGGTGGTCCCCCACGCCTCCGCGAAGCGCTTGCCGTCCCAGGTGGTCACCCCGGACATCGCCATCCGGCAGCCCATCGCGCCGAGCAGCGCGGTGCGCAGGTCGTCGGGCACCTCGTCGAGCGTCCGCAGGGTCATGACGACCCCGGCGTTCGCCGAGCGCAGCCGGGCCAGCCCGCCGACCGACTCGGCGGTGACGGTGTGGGCCGCGTCGTCCAGGACCAGGCAGGCGAAGAGCGTCCGGTCGCGCCGCGCGGTGACGGCGGCCGTGAACTGCGCAAGCAGCAGGCGCACCAGGATCCTGGACGCCTCGA
Source organism: Streptomyces sp. NBC_00433 (assembly GCA_036015235.1). NCBI lineage: Bacteria > Bacillati > Actinomycetota > Actinomycetes > Kitasatosporales > Streptomycetaceae > Streptomyces > Streptomyces sp. NBC_00433. The sequence goes on from CP107926.1 coordinate 2,736,695, forward strand.
TGTGTCCGTGCTCGGGCAGGTCGACGCGGACCCGCACCGGGTGTTCGAGCGCCCGCATCGAGAACGGGCGGGTGCGGCCTGTGACGTCGAAGAAGCCGGCGAAGGCCGGCCGGTCGAGCAGGGCGATCCGGTCGGCGAGCAGCGGGCCGATGTCGCCGCGCTGGCCCGTCTGCCGTTCGCGGGCGTCCAGCTCCCTGGCCAGCCCGGGGGCGCCGGCCGCGTCGAGCGCGTCCCGCAGTGCGGCGAAGGCGTGCGGGGTGCCGTCGAGCAGTTCGCGCAGCTCGGGGACCGCGGGGAAACGGCCCCGTGCGGTGCGGAAGGGGCCGAGGATCTGCCGCAGGGCGCTCGTCGCCCGGCGGGTGTCGGCGGCCCCGCTGTGGGCGTCGAGCAACGCTTCCGCGAGCGTTCCCGCCGCCACCTCCGGATCGTCGGTTCCGTAGAGGTCCAGGTCGTAGCGGGACGCCGGGTCGGCGAGTGCGATCACGACGTCGTAGGCGTCGGAGGGCCCGAGGTAGGAGCCCGCGGAGCCGACCGCCACCACCGCGGCCTGCCCCGCCAGCGCCTGAAGGCACAGCGATTCGGCGACGGGCCGCACCACCTGGCGGGTCTTGCCGGATCCCGAGGGGCCGACCACCACGAGCCCGGTGCCCAGCAGCGTCGGGTCGAGCGCGATGCCGGACCCTCGGTGCTGGTAGGGGTTGCGGTCGTCCTCGGTGCCGCGGCCGATCCGCACCTGGCGGGCCACCAGGTCATGCGGGGCGCCGCGGTGCGGCAGGTCACGGGCGCCGGACGGGTGGCCGCAGGCCGCGCCGCCGTCGCGCAGCACCCCGTCGGTGAAGGCGTCGAGCCGGCCGGGGTCGGTCACCGCGTTGCGCCACGCACTGCGGATCCGGGCGTAGTCGACGTCGTTCATCCGGCCGGTGCGCACCTCGGTGGTGAGCCGGTCGGCGAGCGCGTGCCGCTGGGCCGCCCGCAGCTCGGGCCAGACGACCGGGTCCTCGTCGGGGTCCGCGGGCGCGGCTCCCGGTTCCGGGGCGTCCACGAGCTTGCGCATCGCGGGCTCGCCGTATCGGCGCCAGACCTCCAGCCACTGGCCTTTGCGTCCGAGCATGAGCCCCAGCAGGAAGAGCACCACGGCGTATCCGGAGTAGCCGAAGACGGTCTCGAAGAAGAGGGTGTGTGTCCAGCTGTCGGGCAGGAAGATCCGCAGGATGTCGATGACCAGCTGGTAGGCGAGGTCGCCGCCGTTGAAGAAGAGCGACCAGAGGAATATCGCGGACAGCCCGGTCAGTGCGGCGAGCCCGAGCAGGTGGCGGCCCGACAGGCGGTTCGGGTCGGGCTTGGGGCGCGGGGTGTGCCCGAAGCCGTAGATGCCGGGCGCGTCGGCCGCACGGGGGGTGCGCAGCCAGATTTCCAGGGCCGACGCGGGCGGCGCCTTGGCAGGCATCGGCGGCGGCGCGGTGGGCCGGGGTACGGGGCTGGTGGGTTGGGGCGGTGCGGCCGAGGGGGTGGGCGGGCCGGTGCCCGCACGCCCGTGGCCGTAGCTCTGCGTGCCCTCGTGATCCATGGCATCCATGGCGCGTCTGCCCCTCGTCGCCGCCGATGCGCACAATGTAGTCGAGCCGCTACACCCAAAGAAAGGATCTTGGCCGGACGCCCGCCCCGGCCGGGCCGGGGGGCCCAGTGCGCCCGGGGCGTCGGCACTGGCCGATCCGGCGAAGAGGTGCCGGTCAGTGCGACCGATCGGCGTATGCGGGGGGTGGTTGGGGCGGCCTAGCCTCGGGGAAGGTCCGGATGGAGCTGGGTCGAGGAATTCGAGGAGAATGCCCGTCATGAGCGAATTGCCGCAGGAGCGCAGGCTGGTCACCGCCGTGCCGGGGCCGAAGTCGCAGGAGTTGTCGGCCAGGAAGTCGGCGGCGGTCGCGGACGGGGTGGGGGTGACGCTGCCGGTGTATGTCACGCGGGCCGGCGGCGGGATCGTCGAGGACGTGGACGGGAACCGGCTGATCGACTTCGGGTCGGGCATCGCGGTGACGTCGGTGGGGAACAGCGCGCCGGCGGTGGTCCGCCGGGCCACCGCGCAGCTGGCCGACTTCACCCACACCTGCTTCATGATCACGCCCTACGAGGGCTACGTGGAGGTCGCCGAGCAGCTCAACGCGCTCACGCCCGGCGACCACGCGAAGAAGTCCGCGCTGTTCAATTCCGGCGCCGAGGCGGTGGAGAACGCGGTGAAGATCGCCCGCTCCTACACCAAGCGCCCGGCGGTGGTGGTCTTCGACCACGGCTACCACGGCCGCACCAATCTGACGATGGCGCTGACGGCGAAGAACATGCCGTACAAGGAGGGCTTCGGCCCCTTCGCGCCCGAGGTCTACCGGGTGCCGCTGGCGTACGGCTACCGCTGGCTGACCGGTCCCGAGCACGCGGCGGAGGAGGCCGCGGCGCAGGCGATCGACATCATCACCAAGCAGATCGGCGCGGAGCACGTCGCGGCGATCGTGATCGAGCCGATCTCGGGCGAGGGCGGCTTCATCGAGCCGGCGAAGGGCTTCCTGCCGCGGATGGCGCAGTTCGCCAGGGACAACGGGATCGTCTTCGTCGCCGACGAGATCCAGACCGGCTTCTGCCGGACCGGGCAGTGGTTCGCGTGCGAGGACGAGGGTGTGGTGCCCGACCTGATCACCACCGCCAAGGCGCTCGCGGGCGGGCTGCCGCTGGCGGCGGTCACCGGTCGGGCCGAGATCATGGACGCGGCCCACACGGGCGGCCTGGGCGGCACCTACGGCGGCAACCCGGTGGCCTGCGCGGCGGCGCTGGGCGCGATCGAGACGATGAAGGAGCTGGACCTGGCCGCGCGGGCGCGGCGGATCGGCGAGGTCATGACGCCGCGGCTGCGTGCGCTGCAGGAGAAGTACCCGGCGATCGGCGAGGTCCGCGGGCGCGGCGCGATGATCGCGGTGGAGCTGGTGCGGCCCGGCACCAAGGAGCCGGACGCGGCGCTGACGTCCGCGGTGGCCAAGGCGTGTCATGCAAACGGCCTTGTGGTGCTCACCTGTGGGACGTATGGCAACGTGCTTCGGTTTCTGCCGCCGCTGGTCATCGGGGAGGATCTGTTGAACGAGGGCCTCGACATCATCGAGGAGGCCTTCGCCGGAGTGTGACCGACGGCAGGAGGCGGGGGCTCGTGAAGAACGTGTGGGGGCCTGATGGCGGAGGGGTGAGTGGACGCCTCGCGGCCTCCGGGGTGACGTACGGTTTCACCGGAACACCCCGCTCGCGGTCGGCTCTGTCGGAGTCGGCATCGAGTGACAACGGGCCGGTGATTCCCCATCACCGGCACGGCAGTGCCCTCGCGCACGCAACCACCGGGTCCGATGGTGGCCCCGGTACACCTCGCCGATCGATCGGCCGTTCGTCCCACACCCCCCGGGACGGGCGGCGCGGCGATCGACATGGCCGCCCCGGAACTGTCCCCCCTGTTCCGGGGCGGCGTTCTGCTGCCCGGCCGCTCAGCGCGCTGGGTGCGGTCTTCGCCGCCGGTGTCGCCCTTTTCGTCGTGCTCACCCGGCAGGTCTCTGACGGCGGTCCTCTGGTGGACCGGGACTGGTCGGTGCTCGGCTGGTTCCAGCGCGCCTCGGCGGCGCATCCGGCGCTGCGCGACCCGGCCCAGGTGCTGTCCGACGTGGGCAATGTGCAGGTCGCGGTGCCGCTGCTGCTGGCCGCGGTGGTCTTCGCGGCGCTGCGGGGCAGGGCCGCGAGGCGGCCGCTGTGGTGGCTGCCGCCGCTGACGGCCGCCCTGGCCATGGCGGTGCTGCCGCTGGTGGTGGGCGGGGTGAAGTCGGCGGTGGCCAGGCCGGCGCCCGGCAAGGTGCATCTGGGGCCGAACGGCTACGCGGGCTTCTTCCCCTCGGGGCACACCGCGACCTCGGCGGTCGCGATCGGTGCGGCGGCGCTGCTGGTGCTGCCCTTCGTGCGGTGGGCGGCGGTGCGCGCGGTGCTGGCCGCGGCGGCGGTGCTGCTGGCCGCCGCGGTGGGCGCGGCCCTGGTGTGGCACGGCTACCACTGGCCGCTGGACGTGCTGGCCAGCTGGTGCCTGGCCGGGGCGCTGCTGTCGGTGGTGGCGGCGGCGGGGGTGCTGGAGCGCGTGGTCGCGGGACGGCGTCCCCCCGCCGCCGGTGCCGGGTCAGCTGTTGGTGGGGAAGCCGAGGTTGATACCGCCGTGTGAGGGGTCGAGCCAGCGCTGGGTGACGGCCTTGCCGCGGGTGAAGAACCTCACGCCGTCCTCGCCGTAGGCGTGCGTGTCGCCGAACAGCGAGGACTTCCAGCCGCCGAAGGAGTAGTAGGCGACCGGCACCGGGATGGGCACGTTGATGCCGACCATGCCGACTTCGACCTCGTGCTGGAAGCGGCGGGCGGCGCCGCCGTCGTTGGTGAACAGCGCGGTGCCGTTGCCGTAGGGGTTGGCGTTGATCAGGGCCAGGCCGTCGTCGTAGGACGGGACGCGCACCACGGAGAGCACCGGGCCGAAAATCTCGTCGTCGTAGACGGACATGCCGGGCCTGACCCGGTCGAAGAGCGTCGGGCCGAGCCAGAAGCCGCTGCCTGCCGCGTCGTCGGACAGCGGGTGCTTGCGGCCGTCGACGGCCAGTTCGGCGCCGTCGGTGACGCCCGAGTCCAGGTAGGAGCTGACCTTGTCGCGGTGGACGCCGGTGACCAGCGGGCCCATCTGGGAGTCGGGGGCGCTGCCGGGGCCCACGGTGAGGCGGGCGATGCGCTGCTTGATCCGCTCGACCAGGTCGTCGCCGACCGGGTCCACGGCGACCAGCACCGACACGGCCATGCAGCGCTCCCCCGCGGCGCCGAAACCGGCGTTGACGGCGGCGTCCGCGGCCAGGTCCAGGTCGGCGTCGGGCAGGACGAGCATGTGGTTCTTGGCGCCGCCGAGCGCCTGGACGCGTTTGCCGTGCCGCGTCGCGGTCTCGTAGACGTAGCGGGCGATCGGGGTCGAGCCGACGAAGGACACCGCCTTGATGTCGGGGTGCTCGAGGAGCCGGTCGACGGCTGGCTTGTCGCCGTGGACGACGTTGAAGACGCCGTCGGGCAGCCCGGCCTCGCGCCACAGGGCGGCAAGGAAGTTCGCCGCGGAGGGGTCCTTCTCCGACGGTTTGACGACCACGGTGTTGCCGGCGGCGATGGCGAGCGGGAAGAACCACATCGGGACCATCGCGGGGAAGTTGAACGGCGAGATCACCGCGACAGGGCCGAGCGGCTGGCGCAGCGAGTAGACGTCGATGCCGCTGGAGGCCTGCTCGGTGAAGCCGCCCTTGAGCAGGTGCGGGATGCCGCAGGCGTATTCGACGACCTCCAGGCCGCGGGCGATCTCGCCGAGGGCGTCGGAGTGCACCTTGCCGTGCTCGGAGACGATGATCGCGGCCAGGTCCTCGCGGCGGGCGTTGAGCAGTTCGCGGAAGGCGAAGAGCACCGTGGTGCGCTTGGCGACCGAGGCGTGCCGCCACTGGCCGAAGGCGTCGAGCGCGGCGCCGACCGCCTGGTCGACGACGCCCGAGTCGGCGAAGTCGACCTGCCCGCCGACCTCGCCGGTCGCGGGGTCGTAGACGTCGCCGCGCCGCTCCGCGGTGCCGGTCCAGGGGCGGCCGGCGATCCAGTGGGTGATGTGCTGGGGGCTCGTCACGGGCTGACCCTTCCGTCGTCGTCCCGCAAGTGTCACCACGGGGGCCCCGGGCCACAAGCACCGCGCCCTCCGCGGGTGGCAGTGCTGTGACCGCAGAGGTTCGCCGGAAAGCTCGCGACGTCCGGTGCGGTGCATCGCAAGGCGCCGGATCAGCCTCGTAGCGGGCCTGCTCGGCCGATTCGGCAACGCCGCGAAGTTCCGCCTTCGGCGGGAGGTGTCCCCAGTGCCGGGCGTCGCGAGCCGGCGGACCTGTGCGGTCACCGCACTAGCCATCCGCCAGCTGCGCGGCCGCCTCGTGCATGGCCAGTTCGAGGACGACCGGGTCGGTGAGGTGGCCGGTGCCGTCCGGCGGGACCAGCCAGCGCACCCCGCGGGTGGGCCGGCCGGGGTAGGGCACCACGATCCAGGTGCCGCGGCCCACCGCCCGTACACCGGTGCCCAGCCAGCGGGCGGCGGTGCCGGGCGGCACGAAGAAGCCGATCCGCGCGTCGCCGAAGTCGGCGAGCACCGGTCCCGGCCGGTCCACCAGCCGGCTGAGGACGTCCAGGGTCGGGTAGCCCAGCGCGCTGCCGAGGACCAGCACGTCCCACTTGCGCCCGGCGGGCAGCAGCGTCACCCCGAGCGGGTTGTCCTCCCACTCCCGGCGGACGCCCTCCGGATCGTGCGCCACCGACGCCAGCCATTCGACCGCACTCATCGCCCCGGCGCTGCCCATGCCGACCCCTCCTTCTGCCCAGTGAGCACTGCTGTCACGGGGGAGAGGGCGCAGGCGGACGGTTATTACGCGGGTTTCGCCACTCGTCGGTAGTGAGACGGCTCACGCAGCACGGCCCGCACGCCCCCGGCGAGGGGTCAGCTGTCGAAGCCGAGCCCTGCCCGGTCCATGGCGCGCAGCCACAGGTTGCGCCGCCCCTGGGCGCGGTCGGCGCGGGCCAGCGACCACTTGGTCAGGCCGATCCCGGCGGAGGCGAGCGGCTCGGGCGGGAAGGGCAGCGGTTTCCTGCGCACCATCTCCAGCCGGGTGCGCTCGGTGTCGGCGCCGGCCAGCAGGTCGAGCACCACCTCGGCGCCGAATCTGCTGGCGCCGACCCCGAGCCCGGTGTAGCCGGCCGCGTAGCCGACCCGGCCGGAGCAGGCGGTGCCGAAGAAGGCCGAGAAGCGGGTGCAGGTGTCGATGGCGCCGCCCCAGGCGTGGCTGAAGGCGAGGCCTTCGAGCTGCGGGAAGCAGGTGAAGAAGTGCCGGGCCAGGGTGCGGTAGGTGGCGGGGCGGTGGTCGTAGTCGGCGCTCATCCTGCCGCCGCGGGGATATACCGCGTCGTAGCCGCCCCACAGGATGCGCTGGTCGGCGGTGAGCCGGAAGTAGTGGAAGCGGTTGGCGCTGTCGCCGAGGCCCTGCCGGCCGCGCCACCCGACCGCCTGGCGCATGGCGTCGGTGAGCGGCTCGCTGACCAGGGCGTAGTCGTAGACCGGGACGGTGTAGGGGCGGACCCGGCGGACCAGGGAGGGGAAGGCGTTGGTGCCGAGCGCGACCCGGTGGGCCAGCACCCGGCCGTAGGGGGTGCGTACGGCCATGCCGGCGCGGTGCCTGACCATGGCGGTGGCGGGGCTGCGTTCGTAGATCCGTACGCCGGCTTCCTCCGCGGCCCGCTGGAGGCCCCAGACGAGCCGGGCGGGGTTGAGCATCGCGACGCCGTGCCGGTCGTGGAGGCCGCCGTGGAAGGTGGGCGAGTCGACCTCGGCGCGGACCTGGTCGCGGTCGAGCAGTTCGACGTCGAGGCCGTTCGCCGTGGCAATTGCCGCGGCTTCGCGGAGCTCGGCATATTGGTACGGCTCGGTGGCCACGTCGATCTCGCCGGTGCGCTCGAAGTCGCAGTCGATGCCGTACCGCGCGACCGCCGCCTCGATGGCGTCGAGGTTGCGGTCGCCGAGGAGGCGGAGCGCGGCGAATTCCGCCGGCCAGCGGGCCAGGCCGTTCATGGCGCCGTGGGTGAGGCTGGCGGCGCAGAAGCCGCCGTTGCGGCCCGAGGCGGCCCAGCCGACCCTGGCCCCCTCGACGAGCACCACGTCGCGGTCCGGGTCGCGCTCCTTGGCCAGCAGCGCCGTCCACAGCCCGGTGTAGCCGCCGCCGACGACGAGCAGGTCGCAGTCCTCCTCGCCGGTCAGCGCCGCCCGCGCCGGGGGCCGCGCGGGGTCGTCGAGCCAGTAGGGCGTCTGCTCGGCGCCGGCGAGCGAACGGGCGGCCGGGTCCATGGCTCCTCCGGTGGAAGGTGGCGGCGGTGTCGGTGGTCCGGTGGCCGGGTCAGGTGCGCGCCCCTCTGCGGCGGCCGCCGACGAATTGCCCGGCCACCACCAGCAGCACCGCGACCGCGAACATCGCCGTACCGATGACGTTGACCTGCACCGGGGTGCCGCGCTGCGCGGAGCCCCAGACGAACATCGGGAAGGTCACGGTGCTGCCCGCGTTGAAGCTGGTGATGATGTAGTCGTCGAAGGACAGCGCGAAGGACAGCAGCGCGCCGGCCGCGATGCCGGGTGCCGCCAGCGGCAGGGTGACCCGCAGGAAGGTCTGGGCGGGGGTGGCGTAGAGGTCCTGGGCGGCCTGTTCCAGGCGCGGGTCCATGCTCATGATGCGGGCCTTGACCGCGACGACCACGAAGCTCAGGCAGAACATGATGTGCGCGATCAGGATCGTCCAGAAGCCGAACCGGATGCGCATGTTGAGGAAGAGGGTGCCGAGCGAGGCGCCCATCACGACCTCGGGCATCGCCATCGGCAGGAAGATCAGCATGTTGGTGGCGGCCCTGCCGCGGAAGCGGTAGCGGGCCAGCGCGAAGGCGGTCATGGTGCCGAGCACGGTGGCGCCGATGGTGGCGTAGACCGCGAGCCGCAGGCTCAGGGTGAGCGAGCCGCACATGTCGGCGACGCCGCAGGGGTGCTGCCAGGCGTCGGTGGAGAAGTGGTTCCAGGTGTAGTTGAAGCGGCCCTTGGGCTTGTTGAAGGAGAAGGCCAGGACGACCAGGTTGGGCAGGATGAGGTAGCCGAGCGCGAGGACTCCCGCGAGCACCACCACGTTCCTGCGCAGCCAGCGCATCGGACGCGTCTGCATCAGACCAGCTCCTCCGTCCCGGCCCTGCGGATGTAGACGGTGACGATCGCCAGGATGGCCGCCATCAGGATGAAGGACAGCGCGGCGGCCGTCGGGTAGTCGAGCACCCGCAGGAACTGCGACTGGATGACGTTGCCGATCATCTTCTGGTTGGTGGAGCCCAGCAACTCGGCGTTGATGTAGTCGCCGGTCGCCGGGATGAAGGTCAGCAGCGTGCCCGCGACCACCCCGGGCAGCGACAGCGGGAAGGTCACCTTGCGGAAGGTGGTGAAGGGCGTGGCGTACAGGTCGCCTGACGCCTCGTGCAGCCGCCCGTCGATCCGTTCGAGCGAGGTGTAGAGCGGCAGGATCATGAAGGGCAGGAAGTTGTACGTCAGCCCGCAGACCACCGCCAGCGGGGTGGCGAGCACCCGGTCGCCCTGGGTGACGTGCAGCCACGAGGTGACGTCCAGGACGTGCACGGTGTTCAGGAACGACACCACGGGCCCCTGGTCGGCCAGGATCGTCTCCCAGGCCAGGGTGCGGATCAGGAAGCTGGTGAAGAAGGGCGCGATCACCAGGACCAGCACCACGTTCCGCCAGCGCCCGGCCCTGAAGGCGATCATGTACGCCAGCGGGTAGCCGATCGCCAGGCAGGCCGCGGTGGCGATACCGGAGTAGAGCAGCGACCGCAGGAAGTGCGGCCAGTATTCGCGCAGCGCGTCCCAGTAGGTCGCGAAGTGCCAGGTGACCTTGAAGCCCTTGTCGAGCGACCCGGTCTGCACGGAGGTCGAGGCCTGGTAGACCATCGGGGCGACGAAGAAGACCAGCAGCCAGGCGGCCCCGGCGAGCAGCAGCAGATACGGCGTCAGCCGGCGCCGCCCGGCGGCCCGGCGCAGCGCCGCGGGTACGGCCGCCGGCCCCGGGGCGGTCGGCGGGGGCGCGGTGGCGGCGGTCATACGGCGGCCTCCGCGGCGGTGCCCGCGCCGTCCGGGGAGAGCGCCGCCTCGACCGCGTCGGAGTCGAGCCCGGCGTCGATGTCCTGGGTGGCGTCCAGGCCGAAGGTGTGCGCGGGGTTCCAGTGCAGGACGACGGGGGCGCCGGGGACGAGCCGGCCGTCGCGTTCGACGTTCGGCACGAAGACCTCGAGCTCCGGGCAGACCGGGCTGTCGATCACGTACTGCGTGGACACCCCGATGAAGCTGGAGTCGACGATCCGTCCCGGCACCCGGTTGCGCCCCTCGGGTATCGCGTCCTCGTCGTCCCGGTGGGCCAGCGCGATCTTCTCCGGGCGGACGCCGGCGAGCACCGTGCCGCCCGCGGTGACCTTGGCGCCGCACCTCGCGGCGGGCAGGGTGAGCCGCTGTCCGGCGGAGACCAGCTGGATGTCGCCGCCCGAGGTGCCGGTGACCTCGGCCTCGATGAGGTTGGAGGTGCCGAGGAAGTTCGCCACGAAGGTGGAGCCGGGGTTCTCGTAGAGGTCGGCGGGGGCGCCTAGCTGCTCGACGCGTCCCCCGTTCATCACCGCGACGGTGTCGGCCATCGTCATGGCCTCCTCCTGGTCGTGGGTGACGTGGATGAAGGTGATGCCGACCTCGGTCTGGATGCGTTTCAGCTCCAGCTGCATCTGGCGGCGCAGCTTGAGGTCGAGGGCGCCGAGCGGCTCGTCGAGCAGCAGCACCTCGGGCTTGTTGATCAGCGCCCTGGCCACGGCGACCCGCTGCTGCTGGCCGCCGGAGAGCTGGTGCGGCTTGCGGCGGGCCATGCCGCCGAGCTGCACCAGGTCCAGCATGTCGCCGACCTGCTGCTTGACCGACTTGATGCCGCGGCGGCGCAGCCCGAAGGCGACGTTCTCGTAGACGTCCAGGTGCGGGAAGAGCGCGTAGTTCTGGAAGACCGTGTTGACCGGGCGCTTGTAGGGCGGCAGGGCGGTGACGTCCTTGCCGCCGAGTGCGACGGAGCCCGTGCTGGGGTCTTCGAGGCCCGCGATCATCCGCAGGGTGGTGGTCTTGCCGCAGCCGGACGCGCCGAGCAGCGCGAAGAAGGACCCGGCGGGGACGGCGAGGTCCAGCGGGTGGACGGCGGTGAAGGACCCGTAGGTCTTGCTGAGCCCGGAGAGGCGGACGGCGTCGCCGGGCACTGCGGTGGGTTCGGTCGTCATGGCAGTTGTCCTCGGGTCAGGCGCCGATGAGCTTGGAGAACTTCTCCTCGTAGCGGGTGTCCTCGTCCTCGCTGAGGGAGCGGAAGCTGTGCGACTTGGCGTCCATCGCGGCGTCCGGGAGGATCAGCGGGTTGGTGGCGAGCGACGGGTCGATCTTCGCCAGGTACGGCTTCACCCCGGCCACCGGGCACACGTAGGCGATGTACGCCGACACCTGGGCGGCGACCTGCGGCTCGTAGTAGTAGTCGATGAGGCGTTCGGCGTTGGTCTTGTGCCGCGCCTTGGCGGGGATCAGCAGGTTGTCGGTCGAGAAGAGGAATCCGGCGTCGGGGAAGACGTACTCGATGTCCGGGTCGTCGATCCGCAGCTGCACCAGGTCGCCCGCCCAGGCCACGCAGGCCGCGATGTCGCCCTTGCTCAGGCCGTCGGTGTAGTCGTTGCCGGTGAATTTGCGGATCTGCTGGCTGTCGACGGCCTTCTGCACCCGGGCGAGCGCCGCGTCGTAGGTGTCGTCGGTGACCGTCTCCGGCTTGTGGCCCATGTCGAGCAGCGTCATGCCGATGGTGTCGCGCATCTCGGACAGCATCGCGACCCGGCCCTTGAGCGAGGGGTCGTCGAGCAGCTGCGAGATCGAGGTGACCGCCCGGCCCTTGGTGGCCTTCTTGTTGTAGGCGATGCAGGTCGCGATGCCCTGCCAGGGGTACGAGTAGGCGCGTCCCGGGTCCCAGTCGGGGCTGCGGAAGCGCTGTTCGAGGTTGGCGAAGGCGTGCGGCAGGTGCGCGGGGTTGAGCTGCTGCACCCAGCCGAGCCGGATCATCCTGGCCGCCAGCCAGTCGGTGAGCACCATCAGGTCGCGCCCGGTGTCCTGGCCCGCGGACAGCTGCGGCTTGATCTTGCCGAAGAATTCGACGTTGTCGTTGATGTCCTCGGTGTACTTGACCTTGATCCCGGTGCGCTTGGTGAAGGCCGCCAGGGTCGGGCGGTGCTTGCCGTCGTCGGAGACGTCGATGTATTCGGTCCAGTTGGAGAAGTCGACCGTCTTCTCCTGCGCCGAGTGGTCGGTGGACGCGGTGCCGTCGCCGGTGCGGCCCGCCGCGGGTATCCCGCAGGCGGCCAGGCCCGCCGCGCCGACCGCGCCGAGGCCGGCGGCGCGCAGCAGCGTCCGCCGGCCCATCGCGGCACGTCCGCCGCTCATACTGCGCCGCAGGGCCGCCCGCAGCGGCGGGGGCAGGGGCTCGTACTGCTCCATGGATGACGCCCTCCGGTCTCGGGGCCTTCGCGGGGGTTATCGGCGAGCGCTGCCCGGTCGCCCGACAGCGTGGCCGATGCCCGGATTGGTGGCTGATCCTGACAGAGGGGTCGTCCTCCAACAAGGGATTCCGTTGTTGCCATTTGGTTACGCGACGAAATCTGTGCCCGGGGCCGCCGATCCGCCGGTCCGGGGCGCCGCTGAGAGGCCGCCGGCGGCCGTTCTACGATGAAGGGCACCGCCCGTCGTATCCGCACCCTTGTCCAGGAGGACCCCGCATGCCCGACAGCGCTCCCGCAGGCGGCCTCGACGCCTTCATCGCCGGGCTGCCGAAGGCCGAGCTGCATGTGCACCACGTGGGGTCCGCCTCGCCGCGGATCGTGGCGGAGCTGGCCGCCCGGCACCCGGACTCGGCCGTGCCGACCGATCCGGCGGCGCTCGCCGACTACTTCAGCTTCCGGGACTTCGCCCACTTCATCGACGTCTACCTCTCGGTGGTCGACCTGGTCAGGGACGCCGAGGACGTACGGCTGCTCACCTACGAGGTGGCCAGGGACATGGCCCGGCAGAACGTGCGCTATGCCGAGCTGACGGTGACGCCGTACAGCTCGACCCGGCGCGGCATCCCCGACCGCGAGTTCATGGCGGCGATCGAGGACGCCCGCAAGGCGGCGGAGGCGGAGCTGGGCGTGATGCTGCGCTGGTGCTTCGACATCCCCGGCGAGGCGGGGATCGCCTCGGCGGAGGAGACCGCGCGGCTCGCGATCGACCTGCGGCCGGAGGGGCTGGTCTCCTTCGGTCTCGGCGGGCCGGAGATCGGGGTGCCCAGGCCGCAGTTCAAGCCGTACTTCGACCGGGCGCGCGCCGCCGGGCTGCACAGCGTGCCGCATGCCGGGGAGACCACCGGGCCCGAGACGGTCTGGGACGCGCTGCGCGAGCTGGGCGCCGAGCGGATCGGCCACGGCACCAGCGCGGCCGGCGACCCGCGGCTGCTCGACCACCTGGCCGAGCACCGCATCCCGCTGGAGGTCTGCCCGACGTCCAACATCGCCACCCGGGCGGTCGCCACGCTCGAAGAGCACCCGATACGGCAGATGGTCGAGGCGGGTGTGCTCGTGACGATCAACAGCGACGACCCGCCGATGTTCGGCACCGACCTGAACACCGAGTACGCGGTCGCGGCCCGGCTCCTGGAGCTCGACCACCTCGGGGTGGCGGGGCTGGCGAAGAACGCGGTCGAGGCGTCGTTCCTCGACGCGCCGGGCAAGGCGCGGATCGCCGCCGAGATCGACGCCTACGCGGCCGCATGGCACTGACCGTCGCCCACCGGGGCGATCCTTACGCGCACCGCGAGAACACCCTGCCGTCGGTGCGCTCCGCGCTGCTCAAGGGCGCGGACGCCGTCGAGGTCGACATCCGGGTGACGTCGGACGGGATGCCGGTGCTGCTGCACGACCCGTCGCTGGACCGCCTGTGGGGCCACCCGCAGGCCGTCGCGGGGCTGGCCTGGGACGAGGTCGTCGAGCTCACCGGCGGGGAGCTGCCGGCGCTGGGCGACGCGCTCGCGGAGCTGCGGCGCCACGCGCACGGCAGGATGCTGCTCGACCTGACCCACGCCGGACAGGTCGGCCCGACGCTGGCCGCGGTCCGCGCCGCGGGGGCCGAAGAGCGGGTCTACTACTGCGGCGGGGCGACCGCCATGCGTGCCGTGCGGGACGCGGACGCGGACGCGGAGATCGCGCTGACCTGGACGACCTCGGCATGGCCCGCGCCCACGCTGCTGGCCGAGGTGGCGCCGCGCTGGCTGAACCTGCGCTTCGGGCTGGTCGACCGGCCCACCGTCACCTACGCCCGCGAGCACGGCCTGCTGGTGGCGGCCTGGACCGCCGACTGGCCGCGCTCGATGCGCCGCCTGCTGGCGCTGGGCACGGACGCGGTCACCACGAACCGGCTGACCGCGCTCCAGCGCCTGACGGGGCGCCCCGCGCCGGGCGGCACGGCGAGCGGCCCGGCGGGGCGCCCCTGAGGGCCGGCCCTTGGGAGCTTTGCCCGGGGGCTGTCCCGCACTCCCCGGCGGGGGTGCGGCGACAGACCTGCGGCAGCAGTCCTCGGTCCAGCGACCCTCAGTCCAGCGACGTCATCACGTGCTTGATCCGCGTGTAGTCCTCGAAGCCGTAGCCGGACAGGTCCTTGCCGTAGCCGGACTGCTTGAAGCCGCCGTGCGGCATCTCGGCGACCAGCGGGATGTGGGTGTTGATCCAGACGCAGCCGAAGTCCAGACGCTTGGACATCCGCATCGCGCGGGCGTGGTCCTTGGTCCACACCGACGACGCCAGCGCGTAGTCGACGCCGTTGGCCCAGGTGAGGGCCTGCTCCTCGTCGGTGAAGGACTGCACGGTGATGACCGGGCCGAAGACCTCGCGCTGGATGATCTCGTCGTCCTGCCGCAGCCCGGAGACGACGGTGGGCGCGTAGAAGTAGCCCTCCTCGCCGACGCGGTGGCCGCCGGTCTCGATCCTGGCGTGCGCGGGGAGCCGCTCGATGAAGCCGCTGACCTGGTCGAGCTGGTTGGCGTTGTTCAGCGGGCCGTAGAGGACGTCCTCGTCGTCGGGCCTGCCGGTCTTGGTGTCGGCGGCGGCCTTGGCCAGGGCGGCGGTGAATTCGGCGTGGATCGACTCGTGCACCAGGACGCGGGTGGCGGCGGTGCAGTCCTGGCCGGCGTTGAAGAAGCCGGCCACCGCGATGTCCTCGACGGCGCGCGGGATGTCGACGTCCTCGAAGACCACCACGGGGGCCTTGCCGCCCAGTTCGAGGTGGACCCGCTTGAGGTCCTTGGCGGCGGATCCGGCGACCTCGATGCCGGCCCTGACCGAGCCGGTGATCGAGGCCATCGCGGGCACCGGGTGCTCGACCATCAGCCGGCCGGTGTCGCGGTCGCCGCAGATCACGTTGAAGACGCCCTTGGGGAGGTGCTCGCCCAGGATCTCGGCGAGCAGCACGGTGGACGCCGGGGTGGTGTCCGACGGCTTGAGCACCACCGTGTTGCCCGCGGCGATGGCGGGCGCGAACTTCCAGACCGCCATCATCATCGGGTAGTTCCAGGGCGCGACCTGCGCGCAGACCCCGACCGGCTCGCGCCGGACCATGGAGGTCATCCCCTCCATGTACTCCCCCGCGGAGCGGCCCTCCAGCATCCGCGCCGCACCGGCGAAGAAGCGGATCTGGTCGACCATCGGCGGGATCTCCTCGCTCGCGGTCAGGCCGATCGGCTTTCCGGTGTTCTCGCTCTCGACGGCGACGATCTCGGCGGCCCGCTTCTCGATCGCGTCGGCGATCCGCAGCAGCGCCTTCTGCCGGTCCGACGGCGTGGTGTCGCGCCAGCCGGGGAAAGCCGCGGCGGCCGCGGCCATGGCCGCGTCGACGTCCTCGGCGCCGGACAGCGGCGCGGTGGCATACGCCAGGCCGGTCACCGGGTTGACCACCTCGGTGGTGCGGCCGTCCGCGGCCGCGCGGAATTCTCCGTCGATGTAGTTGCGCAGGTTGCGGAGTTCGGTCACGGCGATTGCTCCCTGGTCGTCCGGATCACGGTGCTCTGTCGGATGTCCACGCACTGAGACAGCTCCCAGCTTAGCCGCAGAACTGCCGTATTCGACATACCCAACTCCCACCGACAACCGAATCGGTATCCAGGACGGCACTCGGCGACGAATTTCATCGTGCGGGGCTTGCGGGACCGTCGACCTCTCCTGCACAGTGGGGCGCGTGGCCACACGTGACATGAACGGCGGGTCGCCGTCGATAGACGCGGTGTCGAAGGCGATCATCGAGCAGCTCCAGGAGGACGGCCGCCGCCCCTACGCGGCGATCGGCAAGGCCGTGGGCCTGTCGGAGGCCGCGGTGCGGCAGCGGGTGCAGAAGCTGCTCGACCAGGGAGTCATGCAGATCGTCGCGGTCACCGACCCGCTCACCGTGGGATTCCGCCGGCAGGCGATGGTCGGCATCACCGTCGAGGGCGACATCGACCCGGTCGCCGACGCCCTGGCGGCGCTGGACGAGGTCGAATACGTGGTGATCACCGCGGGCTCCTTCGACCTGCTCGCCGAGATCGTCTGCGAGGACGACGACCACCTGCTGGAGCTGATCAACAAACGCATCCGCGCACTGCCCGGCGTGCGCTCCACCGAAAGCTTCGTCTACCTCAAGCTCCGCAAGCAGACCTACACCTGGGGAACCAGATAGCCATGAGCGCAGACCTGTCGAAGACGGCGTACGACCACCTGTGGATGCACTTCACCCGCATGTCGGACTACGAGAACGCACCCGTGCCGACCATCGTGCGCGGCGAGGGCACGTACATCTACGACGACCACGGCAAGCGCTACATCGACGGCCTGTCCGGGCTCTTCGTGGTCAACGCGGGGCACGGGCGGCACGAGCTGGCCGAGACCGCGTACAAGCAGGCGCAGGAGCTGGCCTTCTTCCCGGTGTGGAGCTACGCGCACCCCAAGGCCGTGGAGCTGGCCGAGCTGCTGGCGCACTACGCGCCGGGCGACCTGAACAAGGTCTTCTTCACCACCGGCGGCGGCGAGGCCGTCGAGACGGCGTGGAAACTGGCGAAGCAGTATCACAAGCTGACCGGCAACCACACGAAGTACAAGGTCATCTCACGGGCCGTCGCCTACCACGGCACCCCGCAGGGCGCGCTGTCCATCACCGGGCTGCCGGCGCTCAAGGCGCCCTTCGAGCCGCTGGTGCCGGGCGCACGCAAGGTGCCCAACACCAACATCTACCGGGCGCCGCTGCACGGCGACGACCCGGAGGCCTTCGGCCGCTGGGCCGCCGACCAGATCGAGCAGCAGATCCTCTTCGAGGGGGCCGACACGGTCGCCGCGGTCTTCCTCGAACCGGTGCAGAATGCGGGCGGCTGCTTCCCGCCGCCGCCCGGCTATTTCCAGCGGGTGCGGGAGATCTGCGACACCTACGACGTGCTGCTGGTCTCCGACGAGGTGATCTGCGCCTTCGGCCGGCTCGGCACGATGTTCGGCTGCGAGAAGTTCGGCTACGTGCCGGACATGATCACCTGCGCCAAGGGCATGACGTCCGGCTACTCGCCGATCGGCGCCTGCATCGTCTCCGACCGGATCGCCGAGCCCTTCTACGCGGGCGGCAACACCTTCCTGCACGGCTACACCTTCGGCGGCCACCCGGTGTCGGCCGCGGTCGCGCTGGCCAACCTCGACATCTTCGAGCGCGAGGGCCTCAACCAGCACGTCCTGGACACGGAGGCCGGCTTCTTCGGCACGCTGAACCGGCTGCGCGACCTGCCGATAGTCGGCGACGTCCGCGGCAACGGCTTCTTCTACGGCATCGAGCTGGTCAAGGACAAGGCCACCAAGGAGACCTTCACCGACGAGGAGACCGAGCGCGTCCTCTACGGCTTCCTGTCCAAGGCCCTCTACGACAGCGGCCTGTACTGCCGCGCCGACGACCGCGGCGACCCGGTCGTCCAGCTCGCCCCGCCGCTGATCTCCGACCAGGCGCTCTTCGACGACATCGAGGGCATCCTGCGCACGGTCCTGACGGAGGCCTGGGCGAAGCTCTGAGGCCGTCGGCCGCGCTCACCCGTACGGACGGATCGGCGCGGCCGGCCGACGCGCCTGCGGGCGTACGCGGCCACCGCCTGCCTACGGTGCCGGGGAGTGACCGCCCACTCCCCGGCGTCGGCGACACATCGCCGCCTGCCGCCGGGGGGACGACTCGCGGAGGAACGGCATGGTGGCCCCGCCCGACAACGACGTGCTCTTCGCCCGCACCCTGCGGCACTCCCACCGGGGCTCGCCGGCCCTGCTCGGCGTCTCGGTCGCACTGCGCGAGGGAGAGATCCTCGGTGTGGTCGGGCCGCGCGGCAGCGGCAAGACGACACTGCTGCGCTGCCTGTCGGGGCAGCTGGTGCCCGACCAGGGCGAGGTGTGGTTCAACGGCGCACCCGTCCACACGCTGGCCGCCGCCGCCCGCGACCAGCTGCGCAGGGAGCGCTTCGGCTGGGTAGGCAGCGAGCCCGACCTGCTGCCCGAGCTGACCGCGTGGGAAAACGCCGCGCTGCCGCTGCTGATGCGCGGCGTCAGGTCGCGGGCCGCCCGCGCCAAGGCCCAGGAGTGGCTGGAGCGCCTCGACGTCGGCCCCGCCGCCCGCAAGCACCCCGGCGCGCTGCTCCAGTCGGAGCGCCAGCGCGTCGCGGTGGCCCGCGCCCTGGTCGCGGTGCCCGCGGTGGTCTTCGCCGACGATCCGGCCGCCCCCCTGCACCACGCGGAGCGCGCCCAGGTGCTGCGCACCCTCACCAGCGCGGCCCGCTCCCACGGCATGACCGTGGTCCTCACCGGCACCGACCCGGGCACCGCCGCCTACGCCGACCGCACGCTGGCCCTGCGCGACGGCCGCTCCGACCCGGCGACGGCCCCCCAGGACCGCGAGACCCCCGACCCGGCCCCGGCGAACGCATGACCCGGCGAAGCGTCCACGGGCAGAGCCCCGTTCACGAGGCGGACCCCGGCAACGGCCACGAGGGCGGCCCGGTGCGCGGCTCCCACCACCCTCGGGCGGCGTCGTGCTGAGCTGGCGGATGGTGCGCGGGGCCCGGCTCGGAGCCATGGGCCGGTGGTTGACCGTGGTCGCCGCGGCGGCCGGTACGGGTCTGCTGCTGCTGTCCGCGCTCGGGTGGGCACTGGGGCACGCGCAGCCCGGCGCCGGGGCCGGGGCCGGGGCGCGGCTGGTGTGGTGCCTGCTGCCGGTCGCGCTGACCGTCCAGCTGGCCGCGGCGGTCGGCCGCGCGCAGCCGCTGGGGTGGCCGCGCTCGGGGCTCGCCGCGATCGGACTCGGCAGGACAGCGACCGCGATGATCGGCGCCGCAGGCGCCGCGCTGGCCTGCGCCGCAGGCAGCGCGGTCGCCCTGCTGCTCTTCCTCTACCTGCGCGGCGACCTGGACGGTGTGCCGTACGCGGGCTCCGCGTCCGGTGTGCTCGGCGCCGGGCACCGGCTGCCCGTCGCGGGCGCCGCGACGCTGCTGGCCGCGGTGCCGCTGGCAGCGGCCGGCGTCGCCGCCGCCGGGCTGTGGCAGCCGCGGGCGCCGAAGCCGGGCGCCGCGCCCGCGGGGCTGCCGTGGGGCGTCGCACTGACCGCGATCGGGCTCGCCGTGCAGGTGAGCGCGCAGCGCGGGGACACGCTGCCGCTGCCCAGCGGCCTCGGTTCCGTGTCGCCCGCCACAGCCGCGGGGTGGCTGGTGGCCTCGGCAGGCATGGTGGTCGCCGGGCCCGGCTTGGTGCACCTGTGCGGGCGGCTGCTGGCCCTGCACCGCCCCGGCGCGCTGCGGCTGCTGGCCGGGCGGGCGCTCCAGCAGGAGGCGCGCAGGATCGGCCGGCCGCTCGGCCTGCTGTGCGCGACGGCGACGGCGGCCGTGGCCGTCTACGACCTGCAGAGCGGCGCAGGACACCGGCTCGGCCCGCTGACGGTCTTCGCCGCCGCCCTGATCGGCGTGTGCGTGCTGGCCATCGCGGGCACCGCGACGCTGGAGGCCAGGGGCGCCAGGGCGCGCTCCACCACGGCGCTGCGCGACCTGGGGGCCTCGCCGGCCCTGCTGCGCGGCGCGCTCGCGCTGCGCGCCGGGGTGCTGCTCGCGGTCGCGATCCCCCTCACGGCGGTGGTCGCGGGGCTCGCGACCGTACCGGCCACCCGGTGAGCCGGCCGGCGGGCTATCGTGCAGGCGTGCCTGCCGACACCCCGCCCCCGCCCGCCCGTGAGATCGAGACGCTGGAGGAATTCGACCGGGTCGCCCTGACCGGCTCCTTCGCCGGATACCGCCTGCAAGCCGTCGACCTGACGGACCGTACGTTCGCGCTGCTGGTCGCCGACACCACGCAGGCGGTCTTCCTCGGCTGCCCGATGGAGCCGCAGGCGCTCGCGCATGTCAGGGCTGGCGGCGCGCTGGTCTTCCCGCCGGTCCCGCACCTGCCCTTCGACCCCTACCGTGCCACGCTGTACACCCCTCCGGAGCTGTACGCGGATCTGGCCGGCGGCTACGAGCACACGCCCGACGCCCGAGCCTACGACTGGTTCCGGTCGACCTCGGCGAGCGGCGACATACTCGCCTCGATGCTGCGCTCGATCCACGACGACGCCGTGACCGACGCCCTGGACGAGCATCTGGCAGGCGCCCGGGTGGTGGGCGTGATGGGCGGCCACGCCATGAAGCGCGGCACCGACGCCTACGCCGGGGCCGCCGGGCTCGGCCGTACCCTGGCCCGCGAGGGCCTGACGGTGGCCACCGGCGGCGGGCCCGGCGCGATGGAGGCGGCGAATTTCGGCGCCTACGCCGCGCCGCACGAGGACGTGATGCTCGGCAAGGCGCTGTCCGTGCTCGGCGGGGCGCCGTCCTTCCGCCCGTCGGTGGGCGCGTGGGCGCTGACCGCCTTCGAGGTACGGGAGCGCTGGCCGGAGGGCGGCACGTCGCTCGGGGTGCCGACCTGGTTCTACGGCCACGAGCCGCCGAACGCCTTCGCCTCGCACGTGGCGAAGTTCTTCGCCAACTCGGTGCGCGAGGACACCCTGCTGGCCCGCTGCAATGCCGGCGTGGTCTTCCTGCCGGGCGCGGCGGGCACCGTGCAGGAGATCTTCGACGCGGCGACTCCGAACTACTACTCCTCGCGCGGCGAGCCCGCGCCGATGGTGCTGGTCGACAGGGCGCACTGGACCGAGCAGCTGCCGGCCTGGCCGCTGCTGAGCGCGCTCGCGCGCGACCACCCGATGGCGTGGCGCATCGCGCTCGTCGAGTCGGTGGCCGAGGTGCCCGACGCGCTGGCCCGGCTGGCGGAGAAGTAGCCGGGCGGCAGCCGGCCCTGCTCACCCAGCGGCGGCGACGGCGTCCTCCAACTCCTTGACCACGATCTTCTTCATGGCCAGCATCGACTTCACGGCGGCCTCCGACCTGGCCGGGACGGGGTCGGCGATCAGCTCTTCGAGCCGCCGGGGCACGATCTGCCAGGAGACGCCGTAGCGGTCCTTGAGCCAGCCGCAGGGGCCCTCCTCGCCGCCCTTCTCGGTCAGCGCCGCCCACAGGCGGTCGACCTCCTCCTGGGACCCGCAGTCGACGGACAGCGACATCGCCTCGTTGAAGGTGAAGTGGGGGCCGCCGTTCAGCGCCAGGAAGCGCTGCCCGGCCAGCTCGAACTCCACCAGCATCACCGTGCCGGGCACGCCGGGCCCCGCGTCGCCGTACCGCTGCTCGCGGACGACGCGCGAGTCGTCGAAGAGCGAGGTGTAGAAGGCCGCGGCCTCCTCGGCCTTGTCGTCGTACCAGAGGAAGGTGGTGATCTTCTGCATGGTGTGCTCCCGGATCTCGTCGGCCTGAGGGCGTCCTCGCCCTTCCAGCAGATAGGACGGATCGGGGCGGCGAAACTCATCGGTGCCCATGCGGGTGGTTCCCACGGCGGTCCGGGCGCGGGCCGCAGCCCCGCCACCGCCCGGGTCAGCGGGGCAGGACGACGATGTCCTCCGGGTCGAAGGCGACGCCCACGGACTCGCCCTCCCGAGGGGCGGCCCGCAGCGCGCACTCCGCTTCGAGGAGCGGCCCGCGCTCGGGGCGCAGCCGCACCGCGACATGGCCGCCGCGGAAGGTGCGGGAGACCACCTCGCAGCGCAGGACGCCCTCCGCCGACAGCCGTACGCCGGTCGGGCGGACCAGCAGCCGGCAGGGCCCGTCGGGGGCACCGGCCGGGGCGGGCAGCCTGCCCCAGTCGGTGGCGGCGACACCGCCGGCGACCACCGCGTCGGTGATGGTCTCGAAGCCGAGGAAGCGGGCGACGAACTCGTCCGCCGGGTGCTGCCAGACCTCCAGCGGTGTGCCGGTCTGGGCGATCCTGCCGTCGCGCATCAGCACCACCCGGTCGGCCATCGCGAAGGCCTCGCCCTGGTCGTGCGTGACGGCCAGCACGGTGGTGCCGAGCCGGCCGAAGAGCTGCCGCAGCTCCACCACCAGGCGTTCGCGCAGCGAGCGGTCGAGCTGGCCGAGCGGCTCGTCCAGCATCAGCAGCCGCGGCTCGGGCGCCAGCGCGCGGGCCAGCGCGACCCGCTGCTGCTCGCCGCCGGACAGCGCGGCGACCGCGCGGGGCTGCGCGTCGGGCAGGCCGACCAGGTCGAGCAGTTCGGCGACCCGGCGCTGCCGCTGCTCGCGCGGCGCCTTGTGCATCCGGGGGCCGAAGCCGACATTGCCGCCGACGTCGCGCTGCGGGAAGAGCTGGTGGTCCTGGAACATCAGCCCGACCCCGCGGCGGTGCGCCGGCACGTCGCGCTGGTCGGCGCCGCCGAGCAGCACCCGGCCCGCGTCCAGGGCGGTGAGTCCGGCGACGGCCCGCAGCAGGGTGGACTTGCCGCTGCCGCTGGGGCCCAGCACACTGACGATCTCGTGCTCGGCGACGTCCAGGTCCACGGCGTCCAGCGCGGCCCGCGCCCCGAAGCGCACGGTGGCGGCGTCAAGGCGCAGCAGGGCGCCGTCCGCCGCGCCCTGCGCGGTAGGTGCTCCGGCGCCTGAGGCGGCTCCCGCGGTGGCTCTTGCGGTCACAATTCCCCCGATCCGGTGGTGCGCAGCGATTCGAGCGCCAGCAGCGAGGCGGCGCAGACCACCATCAGGACGGTGCTCAGGGCCATCGCCTGGCCGTAGTTGAGCGCGCCCGCCCGGCCCAGCAGCCGGGCGACGGCGACCGGCAGGGTGGGGTCGTCGGGGCGGGCGATGAAGACGGTGGCGCCGAATTCGCCCAGCGAGACGGCGAAGGCGAAACCCGCGGCAATTGCCACGGCCCGGGAGACCATGGGCAGTTCCACCTCGCGCCAGACCCGCCACGGCGAAGCGCCGAGCACCGCCGCGGCCTCGCGCAGCCGCTCGTCGACCGCCCGCAGCACGGGCAGCATCACCCGCACCACGAAGGGCGTGCCGACCAGTGCCTGGGCGAGCGGCACCAGCAGCCAGGAGTCCCGCAGGTCGAGCGGCGGCTTGTCGAGCGCGATCAGGAAGCCGAAGCCCACGGTGACGGCGGAGGTGCCCAGCGGCAGCATCAGCAGCGCGTCGAAGCCGCGGACCAGCCGGCCGGCCCTGCGCACCAGCGCCGCCGCGGCCAGCCCGCCGACGGCCAGCGCGATGGCGGTGGCGATGGCGGCGAAGCGCAGCGAATTGCCCACGGTCTCCCAGGGGGCGACGCTGAAGGTGCCGCCGTCGGTCGAGCCGAGCGCCCGGTAGAAGGCCAGGCCGTAGCCGCTGGGTGTGTCGAAGGAGCGGGCCACGAGCACCCCGAGCGGCAGCAGGATGAGCAGCCCGATCACGGCGAGCACACCGCCCAGCAACGTACGCTCCGCCGCCCCGCGCGGCCGGTGCGCGGTCAGGGCCGGGTCGACCAGCCGCAGCGCGGACTCGCGGCGGCGAACCGACCAGGCGTGCAGGGCCAGGATCGCGATGACCGCGACGAATTGCAGCAGGGTCAGCACGGCGGCGGTCGGCAGGTCGAAGACCTCCGCGGTCTGCCGGTAGATCTCCACTTCAAGGGTGGAGCGGGTCGGGCCGCCGAGGATCTGGATCACACCGAAGGAGGTGAAGGTGAAGAGGAAGACCATCAGAGCCGCCGCGGCCACCGACGGGCCGAGGGCGGGCAGTGTCACCCGGCGCCAGGCGGCGAGCCGGGAGGCGCCGAGCATCCTGGCGGCGTCCTCCTGCGCCGGGTCGAGCTGCGCCCACAGCCCGCCCACGGTGCGGACCACGACGGCGTAGTTGAAGAAGACGTGGGCGACGAGGATCGCCCACACGCTGGTGTCGAGCCGCACCCCGAGCAGCGAGTCGGTGAGGCCGTCGCGGCCGAGCAGGGCCAGGAAGGCGGAGCCCGCGACGACGGTCGGCAGCACGAAGGGCACCGTGACGACCGCGCGCAGCAGCCGCCGCCCGGGGAAGTCCAGGCGGGCGAAGGCGTAGGCGCCGGGCAGCGCGACCAGCAGGGTGAGCGCGGTGGACGCGGCCGCCTGCCAGCAGGTGAACCACAGCACATGGCGGATTCCGGCGTCGCCCAGGACGTCGGCGAAGCGGCCGAACTGCCAGTTGCCGCCCTGGTGCAGGCCGCGGGTGACGATCGCCGCCACCGGATAGGCGAAGAAGGCCGCGAAGAAGAGCAGCGGGAGCGCCATCAGGGCGGCGCGGACGGCCGCCCGGCGCCCGCCGCCGGTCCGGCCGGCGCCCGCGCGGGGGCCGCCGGCCTTGCGGGCGCCGCGGTCGTACGCCGTCCGCAGCGCGCTCACCGCGCGCTCGCTTCAGCGCTCACTTCAGGACGATCGCATTCCACGCGTCGACCCAGTCGTCGCGCTGGGCGGCGATCTTCGCCGGTGCGAGCGTCGTGGGGTGCTCGATCTTCGCGCCGTATTTGACGAAGACCGGCGGCTCGACCGCGTCCTTGCGCACCGGGTCGACGTACATCTGCAGCGGCATGTCCTGCTGGAAGGTCCTGCTCAGCATGAAGTCGATCAGCGCCTGGCCGCCCGCGGTGTTCTTCGCGCCGTGCAGCAGTCCGGCGAATTCGATCTGCCGGAAGCAGGTGCCGGTGGCCACCCCCACGGGTGACTGGGCCGGCTCGGGGGTGACGCCGACGACCTCGGCGGGCGGGCTGGAGGCGTAGGAGACCACCAGCGGCCGGTCGCCCTTGGCCTGCTTGCCGGCCGAGGAGCCGGAGAAGCGGTCGTTGTAGGCCTGCTCCCAGCTGTCGACGACCTCGACCCCGTTGCCCTTGAGCTGCTTCCAGTACGCCTGCCAGCCCGCGTCGCCGTAGGTGGCGGCGCTGCCCAGCAGGAAGGCCAGGCCGGGCGAGGACGTCGACACGTTCTCGGTGACCAGCAGGTTCTTGTACGCCGGCTTGACCAGGTCGGCGAAGGTCTGCGGCGGTGCCAGGTGGTGGGCGGTGAAGTAGGCCCGGTCGTAGTTGACGCAGACGTCGCCCGAGTCGATCGGGGTGACCCGGTGCTTCGCCGCGTCGAGCTGCACGTCGGCGGGGACCTGGCCGAGGTCCTTGGCCGTGTACGGCGTGAACAGGCCGTTGTCGAGCGCCCGGGAAAGCAGGGTGTTGTCGACGCCGAAGAAGACGTCACCGCGCGGGTGGTCCTTGGTGAGGATGGCCTGGTTCACGGCCGCGCCGGCGTCCCCGCCGCGCAGCACCTTGACCGTGTAGCCGGTCTCCTTGGTGAATTCGGCGAGCACGGACTTCGACGCGGCGAAGGAGTCGTGGCTGACCAGGGTGACGGTCTTGGAGCCGCTCCCGGCGGCACCGCTGCCCCTGGCGTCCTTGCCCTTGTCCTGCGAGTCGCTGCCGCAGGCGGCCAGCACGGTCGCGGCGGCGGTGGCCAGGACGAGCGCGCCGGCGGCACGCCGGGATGTGGTTCTCATCTGCGATGACTCCCTACGCCGGTATGACCCGGATCAGGTGGGAGGGTCTGCGGCCTGAGACCTCGCTTTCAGGTCCCTCGCCGCACTCTCAGCGCCGTCGCAGGCGCTCCCCTGTCGGAATGTTCTGTTGTACGACCGTATGAAGCCATGTCTTCCGCCGGTCGCCGACCGTACGCTATCAGCAGGTCAGCGCTCGGCTGCGGCCAGCTGCCCGCAGGCGCCGTCGATCTCCTGGCCCCGGGTGTCCCGCACGGTCACGGGCACGCCGTGCGCTTCGAGCGCGGCCACGAACGCCCGCTCGTCCTCGGGCCGAGACGCGGTCCACTTCGAGCCGGGCGTCGGGTTGAGCGGGATCAGGTTGACGTGCACCCGGTGGTTCTTCAGCAGCCTGCCCAGCCGGTCGGCACGCCACGCCTGGTCGTTCACGTCGCGGATCAGCGCGTACTCGATCGAGATCCGGCGGCCGGAGACCTCGGCGTAGTGCCAGGCCGCGTCCAGCACCTCGCGGACCTTCCAGCGGGTGTTGACCGGTACGAGGGTGTCGCGCAGCTCGTCGTCGGGGGCGTGCAGCGACACCGCGAGGCGGCACTTGAAGCCCTCGTCCGCGAAGCGGTACATCGCGGGCACCAGGCCCACGGTGGACACGGTGATGCCGCGCTGCGACAGGCCGAGCCCGTCCGGCTCGGGGTCGGTGAGCCGGCGGATGGCGCCGACGACCCGCTTGTAGTTGGCCAGCGGCTCGCCCATGCCCATGAAGACGATGTTCGACAGCCGGGCCGCGCCGCCGGGGACCTCCCCGTCGCGCAGCGACTTCATGCCGGCCACGATCTGGTGCACGATCTCGGCGGTCGACAGATTCCGGTCCAGGCCCGCCTGGCCGGTGGCGCAGAAGGGGCAGTTCATGCCGCAGCCGGCCTGTGACGAGATGCACATGGTGACCCGGTCCGGATAGCGCATCAGCACCGACTCGACGAGGGTCCCGTCGAAGAGCTTCCACAGCGTCTTGCGGGTGTCGCCGTCGTCGCACGACGCGTGCCGCACCACGGTCATCAGCTCGGGCAGCAGGTCCTCCGCGAGCTTCCCGCGGGCCGCGGCAGGTATGTCCGTCCAGGCGGCCGGGTCGTCGGCGAACCGCGCGAAGTAGTGCTGCGACAGCTGCTTGGCCCGGAAGGGCTTCTCCCCGAGCGCTGCCACCGCCTCACGTCGCTCGGCGGGCGAGAGGTCGGCAAGATGCCGCGGGGGCTTCTTGGCCCCACGCGGCGCGGCGAAAGTCAGTTCTCCGGCTACAGGCATGATGCGTCCCAGTGTCGCAGACCGCGCGGCACTGCCTGCTCAGAGCGGATCGGCGGGGGTCGTCGTTGGTCGTTGACGGTCACCGATGGCCAGCCTCGCACGGCCCACAGACGGCCCGGGAACCCAGTGGAACCGTGGTGAGGCTGCCGGTGAGGTACGGGTGAGTCAGTGAGTTCTCACTGCCTGCCTCACTCGGGCACCTCACCGGGTTGACCTGCGGAAGTGAGGCTGGTGACCCTGGTGACACCCCGCTGGGCAGCCTGTTTGGACCCTCAACGACGGGCTTTCGCGGGAGCGCCGCTGCCTCACTCACCAAGCCGACCGGGAGCTCCTGCAGGCGGGCGGAGGCTAGGGCAGAAATGAGAGGGCGGTAAGTGACGTACTGCCCGTTTCGCGCTTGCAGGTGGGGCTGTCGGGCTGGTGGTGGCCTCTTCGGGTGGCTATCGCCGTGGCTGGGTGAACAACCCCTGCTCGGACTCGATCAGGATCCCGCGTTCGACCAGCCGCTTCAGCTTCAACCGGACGTTGTTGACGTTGCTGGGCGCGATCTCCAGAGCCATCGCCTCGCAGACCGCCCGCGCCCGCAGCGGGGCGTCGGCCGCGGCGAACACCCGCCATGATCTGCCGGTAGGCCGGATGGTCCGGCAGCTTCGTGGCCGGTGGCGTCGGCGGGGACGGATCGGGCAGGGCCAGCAGCGTCTTGCGGGTGATGCGGACTTCTTCGGCGAGGCGGTCGAACTCCGCCAGTTGCGCGTTGAGTTCGGCGATGCGTCCCCGCGTGGTCTCGGCCTGCGTGGCGATCTCGCGCTCTTGCTCCTCCAGGCGCGCCAGCACCGCTCCCAAGGTCAGCTCGCTGCCGCTCACGCGCTGCGCCAGGTGGGGGTGGAGGTCGCGGTCAGTATCCGGGCCATCCGGTCGCTTATGGCCCAGTACACCCTCGACTCGGCAGAGGCGGGCCGGTGTTCGTAGTCCCGTACCAGCCTGCGGTGCAGCGTCATGATCCCGTTCACCTGCTCCACCACCCACCTCTTGGGCTGCGGGACGAACCCGCTGCCCTCCGGGTTACGCTCGACGACTTCGACGTCGATGCCCACCTTCCGCCCGTGGTCGATGACAGCGTTCTTGAACCCCTGGTCCACCAGGGCCTTCTGCACCGTGTCGGTGTCGGCGGCGACCTTGTCCAGCAAGGCGATGCCGGCGGCGTTGTCGTGCGCGGACGCGGCCAGCACCACCACCGCGATCACCAGACCGAGAACATCAACTGCCAGGCCGCGCTTGCGGCCCGGGACTTTTTTTGCCGCGTCCCTTCCGGTGGTGTCGGCGGGCACTCCGACGGCCGCGTGCAGGCTCTGGGTGTCGAGCACCACCAGGCTGGGGTCGGCCTTGCGCCCCCGGCTCTCGCGCACCTGCCAGCGCAGCAGGTCGTGGATGGTCTGGTCGGTGCCGTCATCGCGCCACGTGTAGAAGTAGTACTTCACCGCGCCGACCGGGGGCAGGTCGTGGGGGAGGTAGTCCCACTGGCAGCCGGTACGGGACTGGTAGAGTAGGGCGTTGACGATCTCCCGCATCGCGTAGGCGCCCTGGTGGCCGCTGACGGAGGGATGCCGAGCCTTCCAGGAGGCGATGACGGGCTCGATCAGGGCCCACCGCTCGTCGGACAAGTCGCTCTTGTAGGGCTGGCGGTCGCTCACGAAGAACACTCCAGCACGACAGAACTCCCCGATCAGCGCCGATGCCCCTGCGCCACACGTTCCAGCGACAACAAACGCGGCATCACGTCACATACCGCCCTCTGACACCTCACGGGCGCCTGCTCGCTGCGACGATGTATCGAGCGCCCCTCATAGGCAAGGCAAGCCGACCGTAGGGATGGCCCATGGACGCCAACACCGTCACCGCTATCTGCGCCACCGGAATCGCCACAGCATCGTTCGCCGTGACAATCATGGAAACCCGCGCCAACCGCCAGCACAACCGGCATTCCGTCGCTCCGATCCTGGAACTCTGGGCTCGGCGACGTGTGGGAGGGCCCACGGGCATCCTCATAGCGAACTACGGCCTCGGCCCGGCGATCATCACCCAGAGCCGAGCGTTTCTCGACGGAGTCGACCTCGGCCCTTGGGCAGAGGAAGCACTCGAAACCGTCCGTAGGGCCGTGCAAGAACGCCCTCACGGCATGGCACTCAACCATCGCGGGGTAACCATCCCAGCGGGCAACGAACGGTTCCTCCTATCCACCGATGCCTATGATCCCAGGCGCCACTCGGATCTGTGGGACCTGGTCTGGCGCCGCCTCACGCTCAAGATCGACTACGAGTCCCTGTATCGGACCGAAACTCTCAGCGTCTCCCTCCGGACTCACGACAGCCCCCCCTTCCTACCCGGGGCGCATCAGAGTGGGCCGGATGCCCCAGAAACCCATGCAGGGCGAGCGTGAAAGCCAGAGCGGGAAGCAGGAAGCGCGCCCGCCGAGCGGCGACTCTCAACACCGGGTCTGGTGCAGGGTTGGGTGACGGTTGACCTGCCCCACCTCTGAGGTTCCAGTTCTGCTGGCTAACTGACGGCCTTCACGAAAGGCTGTCGGACATGCCCCGCGCCTACCCTGCTGAGTTCCGCGCCCGCGCCGTTGCGTTGGTGCGGGCTGGAAAAGAACAGAAGCAGACCGCCGTCGACCTCGGCATCCATCCGGTCACGCTGTCGAAGTGGTTGCGCCAGGACGACATCGACAACGGCCTGCGCCCTGGCAGGGTCTCGGAGGAGTCCGCAGAGCTGCGTGCAGCGCGGCGACGAATCCGCGAGCTGGAAACCGAGCTCGAGATCGTCCGCAAGGCCGCCAAGTTCCTCGGCGAGGACAAGCCGGCCCCAAAAGGCTCTACCCGGTGATCGACCGTCTCGTCGATGCCGGGGCACCGGTCGACCGATGCTGCCGGATCCTCGGGGTCGCCCGGCAGAACTACTACAAGCACAAGCGCACCCCGACCACACCGCGGCAGCTGCGACGGGAGTGGCTGACCGGGCTGATCCGGGAGGTCCACGTCGCCTCACGCGGCACCTACGGCTACCGCCGCATCCACGCCGAGCTCACCCTGGGCATGGGCATCCAGGTGTGTTCCAGGACGGTGTCGGTGCTGATGACACAGGCCGGTATCCACGGACTGCCCGGACCGGTGCGGATCAAGCGCCTGCGGGGTGTCGTCACCGCCGATGACCTGGTCAACCGGAAGTTCCATCGGCTGCGACCCAACGAGCTGTGGGTCACCGACATCACGCAACACCGCACCAGAGAAGGGTGGGTGTACTGCGCGGCGGTCCTGGACGCGTTCAGCCGCAAGATCGTGGGCTGGTCGATCGACTCCAGACAGGACTCCGCCCTCGTGGTCAACGCGCTGGACATGGCCATCCGCAACCGGTGCCCCGAACCAGGCGGGATAGTGCACGCCGATCACGGCATCCAGTTCACCTCCTGGGTCTTCGGGGAAAGGATCCGCTCAGCCGGGCTCCTGCCGTCGTTCGGCACTGTCGGGGACGGCCTGGACAACGCGATGACCGAGTCGTTCTGGTCCTCGATGCAGATCGAGCTGCTCAACCGCAAACGGTGGAAGACCCGGGTCGAGTTGGCGAACGCGATCTTCGAGTACATCGAGGGACCCCGTTGCCCAATTGGGTGATGGCTTCTGATCTCGGCCTTGGCGGTTGGTTGAGGGGTGGAGCCTGAGGTCGGGGGCCTGAGTCGCGAGCCCGCCTCGATCTTGGGACGGAGGGGTTGGGTGTCGATGCGGGCGGACTCGGGTCGGGAGGTGCCTGAGGAGACGCGGGCGGTGGCCTGGGCGGCGTTTCCCAAGGGGTGTCTGGCGATGCGGGTGCGGGACGCGCTCGGTCCACTGTTCGATGACGAGGTCTTCAAGTCCACGTTCGGCGTGCGTGGCCGCCCCGGTGTCGCTCCGGGCCAGCTGGCGCTGGTCAGTGTGCTGCAGTTCGCGGAGAATCTGACCGACCGCCAGGCGGCCCACGCGGTACGCGCGAGAATCGACTGGAAGTACCTGCTTGGCCTCGACCTGGCCGATCCGGGCTTCGACTTCACCGTGCTGACGGGGTTCCGCGACCGTCTCCTGGCCCACAGTCTGGAGGAGAAGATCCTGGATCTGCTGCTGGAGCGGCTCAACGAACTGGGGCTGGTGTCCGGGCGGGGCCGGCAGCGTACCGACTCCACGCACGTGCTTGCCGCGGTGAGGGACCTCAACCGCCTGGAGTTCATCGGCGAGACGCTGCGGGCCACGCTGGAGGCGGTCGCCGTCGCAGCGCCCGAGTGGCTCGCCTCCTGGATGCCCCCGGCCTGGCAGCAACAGTACGGGGCCCGGGTGGACTCCTACCGGCTGCCGAGTGGTGAAAGCGAGCGGACGCAGCTCACCTGGCGTATTGCAGCTGACGGCTACCAGTTCCTCAATGCGTCCTTCGCGGCCAGTGCCCCGGCCTGGCTGCGGCAGGTCCCGGTTGTTGGCATCCTGCGGACGGTGTGGCTCCAGCAGTTCCAGCGCACGATCACCGACGGAGTGCAAGAGGTGTCCTGGCGGGGGAAAGACGATCTCCCGCCCAGCAGAGCACGGATCACCTCGCCCTACGACCCCGACTCCCGCAACGCCGTCAAGCGCGGCTCGGCCTGGGACGGCTACAAAGTCCACTTCAGCGAGACCTGCGACGCCCGGGAGACCGGCCGACCGCATCTGATCACCCACGTGGTGACAACGGACGCCACGGTCGGCGACCCCGTGGTCGTCGACGAGATCCATGACCGCCTCGACGCCAAGGGCCTGCTGCCGGGCGAACACCTGATGGATGCCGGCTACATCTCCGCGGAGCTCCTGTTGACGGCGCCCACCCAGAGAGGTGTCCGCGTGATCGGCCCGGTCCGGCCCATGACCCGCCGCACCGTCCAGGCAACCGGCTACGACAAGGCATCCTTCACTATCGACTGGGACGCTCATCGGGCGATCTGCCCCGACGGTGCCCACAGTCGTTACTGGACCGAGGGACTCGACAACAATCAGCGACCCGCGATCCGCATCCGCTTCGCCACCGAGACCTGCGCGCCCTGCCCGTCCCGCGGGCAGTGCACCAACTCAACACGTTACGGCCGACAGCTCACCGTCCGCCCACAAGATCAAGACGCCGTCCTCGAACGCGTCCGCGCGGAGCAAACCACCGAGGAGTGGAAGGCGGTCTATGCCCTCCGCTCCGGAGTGGAGGGCACGATCCACCAGGCGGTCATGGCCGCCGGCGCTCGCCGCACCCGCTACGCAGGACTGCGAAAGACCGCCCTCGCACACGTCCTTACAGCCACCGCCGTCAACCTCATCCGCCTCGATGCCTGGTGGACCGGGCAGCCACTCGCACCTACCCGAACATCACACCTCGCCGCCCTCGACCTCGCCGCATAGACAATTGGGCAACGGGGTCATCGAGGTCTTCCACAACCGACAGCGGCGCCACTCGGCACTGGGCTACCGCACCCCCATCGAGTACGAACTACTCTCCGAACAAGACAAAATCCCCGCCGCCAGTTAGCCACCGCAGCTGGAACCCAAACCGTGGGGCAGGTCACCGGGTGCCAGGCACCTACCAAGATGCCTACATGGACGCAGGAGTGGCTGCGCTCGCAGGCGCAGCAGTCGGAGCAGCGGGTACCGCTGTGGCTGCATGGTTCAGCGGCTTCTGGGCTCAGCGACAGACGGAGATCCAAGTAGCTGCCCAAAGCCGCCAAATGGAGCTCCAGATACGCGCCGAGCTCGCAAATCAGCTCAGGGAGCCACGCCGCAAGGCGTACGCGGATTTTCTGGTGGCTGCTGAGACGTCATCGGACCAGGTTGACGATGTCGTCCACGAGCTTGAGAAGGAACGCTTGGACCCGGCCCGGGTGCGGGACGTCATGGCGAGAGCCGCGGGATCATGGAACGCTCTTGAGAAGTCAGCCTCCGTGGCGAGGCTCGAAGGGCCAGAGGATATTGCTGAGGACGTCTCCGCCGTGCAGTTGGTGCTCAGCGAGACGATGCAACGTGCCTCAATGTGGTTCCTCGCCTACGAGGTAGGGGCTCCAGACGTCGAGTGGAGACCCATACCAGCGGGCGCACGAGCCAAGGTCGCTACAGCCCACCAGTACGTCACCACCTTCCGGCATCACGCTATGGACGCTATCCGCGCCGATGGGCTGGAAACAGAGGGAGACCAGGTCAGGCGCAGAAACCGTCTGGCCCCCCTGCCGCCTCGCGCCCCGGACACGGCGCAGGAGGCCCCTCTCAGTTAGCTGGGCTGGGAGCGCCTCGTGACCGAGGCCTCCGGAAGCTTCGTTGAATCGCAGGCGCTACCCGGGCGTACGCCTGCGGCGGTCTAGACCCATACCACCCTCGATCCCTTTGAATCGAAGGTCCGACAGGCCCTGACGGAGTCAACCCCTTGTTACGAGGGGACTGAATTTGCGAATCCATGGCAGGTAGGGAACAATCTGACGCGCGGCCAGGTCCGCCAGCCCAGCAAAAAGCCACCCGCCTGCTTGCACACATACGGGTGGCCTGGGTTCCCACTTCGAGAAGAAGAGGTACCAGGTTCATTATGAGCAAAGTCCCGTGCCAAAGCCAGCCGACCGCCACGCCCCCCTGGGGTGCCGGTCTCGCCTACGTCGGTGCTCTCGTCGGAGGAGTGATCCTGATCTGGGCCAGGCGTACCATCCCAGCGGAGGCATCCCTGTACGTGGCGCCGTTCCTGGCGGCCTACCGGTGGAGGCCGTCTCGTTGATCCGTAGGGTCGCTCGCCCTGCGACGGCCCCGAGGCGGCCCCACGTCTGAAGAGGAGCCCTCCCTTAGCCGCAAAACTGCTGGTGGGGGGCTCCTCAGGGGCGTGGTGAACCTAGTTCTCCGGCTACAGGCATGATTCGTCAAGTGTCGCATCCCGCGGGGCAAAGCTTCACCGGCAGCGGGCCCGGAGGCGGCAGGCGGCACGGCAGGCGGCAAAAAGAGGATCAGCCCTTGCCGACGAAGGCGACCAGGAGGAGCCAGACCACCGGGGCGGTCGGGAGGAGGCTGTCGAGGCGGTCCATGATGCCGCCGTGGCCCGGGAGCAGCGTGCCCATGTCCTTGATGTCGAGGTCGCGCTTGATCATGGACTCGCCGAGGTCGCCGAGGGTGGCGCTGACGGCGGCGGCCAGGCCGAGCAGCAGGCCCTGCCACCAGTGGCCGCCGTCGATGACGTACTGCATCAGCAGGGCGCCCGCGACCATGGCGAAGGCGATCGCGCCGAGCAGGCCCTCGCGGGTCTTGCCGGGGCTGATGCGGGGGGCGAGCTTGCGGCTGCCGAAGCGCCAGCCGACCGCGTAGGCGCCGGTGTCGCTGATCACGGTGAGCAGCAGGAAGACCAGCACCCGGCGGGGGCCGTCGTCCGCGGCGAGCATCATCACCACGAAGGTGGCGAGGAAGGGCACGTAGAAGGCGGCGAAGACGCCCGCGGTGACGTCCTTGAGGTAGTCGTGCGGGGGCTCGGTCATCCGCCAGACCAGGATGGCCAGCGAGGTCAGGGCCATCGCCACCCAGGCGCCGTCGGCGCCGCGCAGGTAGCCGGCCACCACTATGGCCACGCCGCCGACCGCGAGCGGGATCAGGGGGACGCGGATGCCCTTGCGCTCGGCGAGCCGCGAGGTCAGCTCCCAGAGGCCGACCACCACCGCGACCGCGACGACGCCGACGAAGACCGCCTTGACGATGAAGAGCGAGGCGATGATGATCACGCCGAGCCCGACCCCCACCCCTATCGCGGCCTGCAGATTCCGCCCTGCGGACTTCTTCGCGGGGGCGGGCTGCTGCGGCGGCTGGGGCGCCGAGGCCGGGGGTGGCGGTGGCATAGGAGGAGTCTTCCCCCTGGTGCCGGTTTCCGTGCCGGAACCCGCCGTGGCCGTGACCGTGTCCTCGGGCGCTCCCCAGTGACCGGCGCGTGGCGAAGCGCCCCAGGAAGAGTCGTTCACTGAGCTTCGCCTCGCGTCGTCGTCGGGGGTCGTGAGAGCCGGGGATGGGTCGGGCGGCAGATGCGGGGATCCAGCGGGAGGTCAGACCTCCAGCAGCTCCGCTTCCTTGTGCTTGAGCAGTTCGTCGACCTGCGCGACGTACTTCGAGGTGGTGTCGTCCAGCTCCTTCTCGGCGCGACGCACCTCGTCCTCGCCGGTGTCGCCGTCCTTGACGAACTTGTCCAGGGTCTCCTTCGCCTTGCGGCGGATGCTGCGGATGGAGATCTTGGCGTCCTCGCCCTTGGCCTTGGCGACCTTGATGTACTCCCGCCGGCGCTCCTCGGTCAGCTGCGGGAAGACCACCCGGATGATACGGCCGTCGTTGCTCGGGTTGACGCCGAGGTCGGAATTGCGGATCGCCTCCTCGATGTTGCGCAGGCTGCTGCTGTCGAAGGGGGTGATCACCGCCATCCGCGGCTCGGGCACCGCGAAGGACGCCAGCTGGTTGATCGGCGTGACGGCGCCGTAGTACTCGGCCACGATCTTGTTGAACATCGCCGGGTGCGCACGGCCGGTGCGGATCGCCGCGAAGTCGTCCTTGGCGACGACGACAGCCTTCTCCATCTTCTCCTCGGCTTCGAGGAGGGTTTCTTCAATCACCATGTGCTCCTGGTATTCAGATGGCGGGTTGCGGCTAGTCGCGAGTGCCGTGGGTGTTGACCAGTGTGCCGATCTTCTCACCCTTGACCGCCCGCGCGATGTTGCCCTCGGCGAGCAGCTCGAACACCAGGATCGGCAGCTTGTTGTCCTGGCACAGGGTGATCGCGGTGAGGTCGGCGACCCGCAGGTCGCGGGCGATGACCTCGCCGTACTCCAGTGCGTCGAACTTGACCGCGGCGGGGTTCAGCTTGGGGTCGGAGTCGTAGACGCCGTCCACCCCGTTCTTGCCCATCAGCATCGCTGCCGCGTCGATCTCCAGCGCGCGCTGGGCGGCGGTGGTGTCGGTGGAGAAGTACGGCATTCCCATACCCGCGCCGAAGATCACCACGCGGCCCTTCTCCAGATGCCGTACGGCCCGCAGCGGGATGTACGGCTCCGCGACCTGGCCCATGGTGATCGCGGTCTGCACCCGGGTCTCGACGCCCTCCTTCTCCAGGAAGTCCTGGAGCGCCAGGCAGTTCATCACGGTGCCGAGCATGCCCATGTAGTCGGAGCGGGCGCGGTCCATGCCGCGCTGCTGCAATTCCGCGCCGCGGAAGAAGTTGCCGCCGCCCACGACGAGGGCGATCTCGTAGCCGTCGGCGACGACGGCGGCGACCTCACGGGCGATGGCGTGCACCACATCCGGGTCGACGCCGAGAGCGCCGCCGCCGGCGAAGGCCTCGCCGGACAGCTTGAGCAGGAAGCGGCGGCGCGGGCCGCCGCTGCCCTCGGCGGCGGATGCGGTGGTCGGGGCCTGTTCGGCGCCTTCGTTCATGGAGGTCTCCTCGTGCACGTACAAAGGAGGCCATTGCCGTGGGTCCTTGTGGGTTCCCGGTACGGCAATGGCCTCCTTGTCACATCTGCGGCCGGCCGGCGGGCGGCCGACCGCATACGACCCTAGCGGGGCCGCCGGTCGCTCGCTGCCCGGTGGCAGCCGGTACCCGGCCTGCGGCCGTGGCGGTCAGACGCCGACGCGGAAGCGGGCGAAGCGCTTCAGCGTCACGCCGGCCTCGTCGAGCACCTTCTGGACGGTCTTCTTGGCGTCCTTGGCGAACGACTGCTCCAGGACCACGTTCTCCTTGAAGAAGCCGTTCACCCGGCCCTCGACGATGCGCGGCAGGGCGGCGTCGGGCTTGCCCTCCTCGCGAGCGGTGGCCTCGGCGACGCGCCGCTCGTTCTCGACGGTGTCCGCGTCGACCTCGTCGCGTGTCAGGTACTTCGGCGCGAAGGCGGCGATGTGCTGGGCGACGTCCTTGGCGGTCTGCGCGTCGGCCTTGTCCAGCTCGACCAGCACGCCGACCTGCGGGGGCAGGTCCGGGCTGGTGCGGTGCAGGTAGGAGGCCACGTAGCCGCCGTTGAACTGCGCGAAGCGGTCCAGCACGATCTTCTCGCCGAGGGTGGCGTTCGCCTCGTCGACGAAGGCCTGCACGGTCTGGCCGGGCTTGATCTCGGAGCTGAGCAGCACGTCGATGTCGGCCGGCTTGGTGCTCGCCACGTGGGCGGCGACAGCGTCGGCGACGGCGACGAACTTGTCGCCCTTGGCGACGAAGTCGGTCTCGCACTTCAGCTCGACAAGGACGCCCTCGGAGTTGTCGTCGGCGATCAGGGACACCACGGCGCCGTTGGAGGCCGAGCGGCCCTCGCGCTTGGTGACACCCTTCTGGCCCTTGACCCGAAGGATCTCGACGGCCTTGTCCAGGTCGCCTTCGGCCTCCACAAGGGCGTTCTTGCAGTCCATCATGCCCGCGGCGGTCAGCTCGCGGAGCTTCTTGACGTCAGCGGCGGTGAAGTTCGCCATGGGTTTGAGTCTCTTCCCGAATGGTCGGTGGATCTACGGGTGGACGGCGGGGGCATCGGCCCCCGCCGTCGTCACGCGTGGTGCCCGGCGGCTGTGCGCCGCCGGCCTCTGGTCAGGCCTGCTCGGTGTCGCCCTCGGCGGCGGCCGGCGCGTCCTCGGCCGGGGCCTCGGTCGCGGGGGCCTCGTCGGCAGGGGCCTCGGTGGCGGGAGCGGCCTCGGCCGCGGCGTCGGCGGCGGGCGCCTCGGTCGCGTCGTCGGCCTTCTTCTCGCCCTCGAGCAGGTCGCGCTCCCACTCGGCCAGCGGCTCCGCCGGGGCGCCCTCGGCCTTCTTGTCGCTCAGCGCGGCGCCGGAGCGGGAGATCAGGCCCTCGGCGACGGCGTCGGCGATCACGCGGGTGAGCAGCGTGACGGAGCGGATCGCGTCGTCGTTGCCCGGGATCTTGTAGTCGACCTCGTCGGGGTCGCAGTTGGTGTCCAGGATCGCGACCACCGGGATGCGGAGCTTGCGCGCCTCACCGACGGCGATGTGCTCCTTCTTGGTGTCGACGATCCACACCGCGCTGGGCACCTTCTGCATCTCGCGGATGCCGCCGAGGGTCTTCTCCAGCTTGTCCTTCTCGCGGGAGAGGACCAGCAGCTCCTTCTTGGTGAGGCCGGACGCGGCCACATCCTCGAAGTCGATCTCCTCGAGCTCCTTGAGGCGCTGCAGGCGCTTGTAGACGGTCGAGAAGTTGGTGAGCATGCCGCCCAGCCAGCGCTGGTTGACGTAGGGCATGCCGACGCGCGAGGCCTGCTCCGCGATGGCCTCCTGCGCCTGCTTCTTCGTACCGACGAACATGATGGAGCCGCCGTGCGCGACGGTCTCCTTGACGAACTCGTAGGCGCGGTCGATGTACGACAGCGACTGGAGCAGGTCGATGATGTAGATGCCGTTGCGCTCGGTGAAGATGAAGCGCTTCATCTTCGGGTTCCAGCGACGGGTCTGGTGCCCGAAGTGGACGCCGCTCTCGAGCAGCTCCCGCATCGTGACGACGGCCATGGCCGTACTCCTTGATGTACTCGGTTACCGCGGCCGCCGGACGGCGGTCGCGCCTGACGCCCCGACGCGCCGTGCCACGAGGGACCGAGGGGCGCGGCCACCGTCCCGGAGAAGGGGGTGGGTGGCGGGGCGTGCGAAGTCGACCCGGTGACCCGGATCGCCAGAGAAAGTGTACGGGACCGGTGGAGCCACCGGCGACACCCGAGTTATCCACAGGCCGCGACCATGATCATCTTTCGCCGGCGAAATGCGGGATCGTCATGTCATGGCATTCACGACGATGTGGTTCACGATGATCGCGGCGCTGCTGGCCGGCGCAGGCGGGCTGCCTTCCGCCGCGTCCGGCGGCGGCTCCGGCGAGCGGAGCTGGCCCGTGTCGGGGCAGGGGCCGCGGGGGCGGCCGGTGGTGCTGCGGGCCTTCGAGCCGCCCGCGACGGCGTGGGGGGCCGGGCATCGCGGGGTCGACCTGCGGGCGGGCCCGGGGGCGGCGGTGCGCGCGGCGGCGCCGGGCGAGGTCGTCTTCGCCGGGCGGGTGGGCGGCACGGGCGTGCTGGTGGTGCGGATCGGGCCCGCCCTGCGGATCAGCTACGAGCCGGTGCGGGCGACGGTGCCGGTCGGCGCCCGGGTGGCCGCCGGGCAGCGGGTCGGCGTGCTGGACGGCGGGCTCGCGCACTGCCCGGGAGGCTGCCTGCACTGGGGGCTGCTGCGCTCGGGGCCGGCCGGTGACGCCTACCTGGATCCGCTGTCGCTGCTGCCCGCGTGGATACGCCGCCCGGGTCCGTCGCGGCTGCTGCCCGTCTACCGCGCCGCGGTGCCGGGGTGAGCCGCCCCCGCATGCGGGCGGGGCGCGGCGGCGGGAGGGGCGGGGTCAGCCGGTGACGCCGTGCAGGGCCATGGTTATCGCGGCCCGGGTGATCCGCTCGGGGTCCTCGGCGGCGCCCAGCTCGATCCTGCGGACGGCCGCGTCGACCACGCCCTGCAGCAGCATGGCGGTCAGCCGCGGCTCGTCGTGGCCGAGGTCGGACAGGGCCTCGACCACCATGGCCACCAGGCCGCCGTGCGCGGCGCGGATCTTCTCCCGGGCGCCGGGGTCGAGCTCGCCCGCGGAGATCGCCGCGACCGCGCGGTGCCTGCGGTCCCCGACCAGGGCCAGCTGGCTGCGGACGTAGGCCTCGATACGGCCCTCGGCGCTGTCCGCGGTCTCCATCGCGGCCTCCACCTCGGCCGCCCAGACCGGGAAGTCGACCGCGCACAGCTCCTCGACCACGGCGGCCCGGGAGCGGAAGTACTCATAGACCGACGAGCGGGCCAGCCCGGTCCGCTCGGCCAGGGCCGGGAAGGTCAGCGCGTCGGTGCCGCCCTCGGAGAGGAGGGATCGGGCGGCGTCCAGCAGGGCCCGGCGCTGCATCGTGCGGTGTTCGGCCACCGAGGCCGCTCGAATCCTGGGCATCCCACCACTGTAGACAGTGCGAAGGCGCGCTCACCGGCCGACGTCGGCGAGCTTTGCCCGCAGTTGAAGCACCGACTTGGTGTGGATCTGGCTGACCCTGCTCTCGGTGACGCCCAGCACCTGGCCGATCTCGGCCAGCGTCAGGCCCTCGTAGTAGTAGAGGGTGACCACGGTCTTCTCGCGCTCCGGCAGGGTGTTGACGGCGCGGGCGAGCAGCCGGCGCAGCTCGCGGTCCTCGGCGACCTCGACCGGGTTGTCGGCGCCGGTGTCCTCCAGGGTGTCCACCAGGCTGAGCCGGTCGCCGCTGTCGGCGCCGACGTGCAGCAACTCCTCCAGCGCCACCACGTTGGCCAGCGACAGCGCGCTGAAGACGCCGTGCAGCTCCTCCAGGCCGACGCCCATCTCGGCGGCCACCTCGGGCTCACTGGGGGTGCGGCGGAGCTTGGCCTCCAGGGTGGCGTAGGCGCGCTCCACCGCCCTGGCCTTCTGCCGCACCGAGCGCGGGATCCAGTCCAGGGCCCGCAGTTCGTCGATCATGGCGCCGCGAATCCGGGTGATCGCGTAGGTCTCGAACTTGATCGCCCGGTCCGGGTCGAACTTCTCGATCGCGTCGATCAGCCCGAAAACCCCGGAGGACACGAAGTCGGCCTGCTCGACATTGGCCGGAAGTCCCACACTGACCCTGCCCGCCACGTATTTCACCAGCGGCGAGTAGTGCAGGATCAACTGCTCGCGCAGCCGCACGTCCCCCGTGGACTTGTAGGTCCGCCACAGCTCGTCGAGCGACGTGGGGGCGGCGGGCCGAGGGGTGGCGGGGGCGGTGGTCGCGGCCGCCGCCCGTTCGGACCCGGGGGTGTACTGGGGCATGCGTCGTTGTGCGCCGTTCTGCCGTGACATGGACGGGAAATCGAGCCTCCGAGAGCGTAGCGTGACCATAGTGTCGCTTATTGCTACATCATCCGTATGGGACATGCGCAGATACGTTCCTCTACGGGTACGCGGGCGCCGGGCCGGCTCACGGGGTCCGGCACAGGGGCCGCCGAACGTCCGCATCCGGCCATCATGGTGCGCGGCCGGGGCCCGAACTCCGCTCCCCGCGATCACCGCAGGTCATGGACTTCCCTTGTCACCTGATGGTGTACCGGTCACGTCAACCCGTGTGCCCTGCACGGTCATCCCGTGCGGTACGGACCAATTGCCACCTCCCGTCCTGCCGTTCGACGAAGCCGAGCGCCTGCAATTCGTAGAGCCTGCTCAGCGTGTCGTCGCAGGTGGCCCCGGCGGCGTCGGCGATCTGCCGCCCGTCCGCGGCGCCCCGGCCCGGCATCGCTTCGAGCACCCGGGCCGCCGCCGCGCCGAGCAGGTCGCGGGGCAGCACCGGGCCGCGCCGCCGCGGCGCGAGGTCGGCGCCGATCTCGCCGACCAGCTCCACGACTTCGGCCGCGTCGGTCACCACCGCCGCGCCCCCGCGCAGCAGTTCGTGCACCCCTTCGGACAGCCCGCTGGTGCACGGCCCCGGCACCCCCATGGTGACCCGGCCCATCGCCGCCGCCCGGCGGGCGGTGATCAGCGAGCCGCTGCGGTAGCGGGCCTCGACCACCACCGTGCCGCGGGTCAAGGCGGCGATGACCCGGTTGCGCAGCACGAAGCGGCTTCTGGTCGGGTGGTCGCCGGGCGGCAACTCGCCGACCAGCAGCCCGCTTTCGGCGATCCGCCCGATCAAGTCGGCATTGCCCGGCGGATACGGCACGTCCACCCCGCACGCCACCACCCCGATGGTGGCGCCGCCCGCCGCCAGGGCACTGCGGTGCACCACGCCGTCCACCCCGTAGGCGGCGCCGGAGACCACCACCCAGCCCGCCCCGGCCAGCCCCGCGCCGAGCCCGGCCGCCATGTGGGCCCCGTAGTCCGTGCAGGCCCTGGCGCCGACCACCGCGACCGACCGCAGCGCCCACAGCCGCAGCGACGGCCGCCCCCGCACCCACAGCCCGAAGGGGCGCTGCGGCCCGAGGTCGTCGAGCTGCCCCGGCCAGTCGCCGTCCCCGGGGCAGACGAAGCGCGCCCCCGCCCGATGGGCCGCGGCCAGATCGACCGCCGGGTCCGTACGGGCGGCCCGCCGGGCATAGGTCGCCGTCCGCCGCGGGCCGGCCCCCGGCAGCGGCCGCCCACCACGCGCGGCCCGCAGCGCCCCCTGCACCCCGCGGTCCCGCACCGCCAGGCCCATCACCTCGTCCCCCGGCTCGGCGATCCGCGTCAGCGCGGCCCTGCCCAGCCGCTCCTCCCACCCGATCCACTCCCCGAGCCCCTGTGCGGCCGCCGCCCCGTCCTCTCCCCCGCTCCCGTAGAACCGCCGGAGCGCTTCCGTCAACCCCTCCGGATCGGGCGCGGGCCCCGACCCCGCCGGCCGGCCGACGCGACCCCCGCCCGTCGACGCGTCCAGGTCGGACGCCGGGCCCGGTGTCATCGGCTCACCGCCGGGGCCGGGCCGCGGCTCACGCCGGTGCGGAGCTGGAGTGCCGCTCTGACGTCGTCGGCTTCCGGGCGGGGGTGTCCCGCCAGGTCGGCCAGGGTCCAGGCGACGCGCAGCACCCGGTCGAGGCCCCGGGCGGTGAGCAGGCCGCGCTCCATGTCCCTCTCGGCCGGGTGCATCGCGCCGGGGGCGACCGGCCAGCGGGTGCGCAGCTCATGGCCGGGGATGTCGCCGTTGGCCCGCCACGGGGTGCCGGCATAGCGCACGGCGGCCCGCTCCCTGGCCTCCCGCACCCGGGCGGCGACCACCGCGGTGCTCTCCGCCGGGCCGCGGCCGATCAGCTCGGAGCGGCTGACCGCCTCGACCTCCACCCGCAGGTCCACCCGGTCGAGCAGCGGCCCCGACAGCCTGGCCTGATAGCGGCGCACCGCCGTCGGTGAGCACTCGCACCCCGCGCCCAGCAGGGAATGGCGCCCGCAGGGGCACGGATTCGCCGCCAGCACCAGCATGAAGCGGGCCGGCAGCCGCATCACGCCCGCCGAGCGGGCCACCACCACATGGCCGGACTCCAACGGCTGCCGCAGCGCTTCGAGTGCTTTCACGGTAAATTCTGGTGCTTCGTCAAGAAAAAGCACCCCGCGGTGGGCGAGCGACACCGCTCCCGGCCTGGGCAGTCCGCTGCCGCCGCCGACCAGGGAGGGCATCGTGGCCGAGTGGTGCGGTGCGCAGAAGGGCGGGGTGTCCACCAGCGGGCGGCCCGCCGGGAGGATGCCGGCCACCGAGTGGACCGCGGTGACCTCAAGGGACTCCTGGCGGGTCAGCGGCGGCAGGATGCCGGGCAGCCGCTCGGCCAGCATGGTCTTGCCCGCCCCCGGCGGGCCCTTGAGGTAGAGGTGGTGGGCGCCGGCCGCGGCGACCTCCAGGGCGAGCCGGGCGGCGGACTGGCCCGCCACGTCGGCCAGGTCCGGGCGGACCGCCCGGCCGGCCTCACGTCCGGCGCCGGACGAGCCGCCGCCGAGGCTGGTGGCCAGGCCCGCGCCCATCCCGCCGCCGGGCACGGTCAGCCCGGCCAGCATCGAATCCGGCCGGCCGTCCCCGTAGGGGCCCTCGTCCTCCTCCTCGGGGACCGGCTCGTCGTTGAGCACCGCGACCAGCTGGCGCAGGCTGCGCACCCCGAGGACCGCGACGTCCGGGACCAGCGACGCCTCCGCCATCGTGCGCTCGGGGACCACCACATGGCGATATCCCGCCTCGGCCGCCGCCAGCACCGCCGGGAGCACGCCCCGCACCGGGCGGACCCGGCCGTCGAGGCCCAGCTCGCCGATCATCATCAGGTCGGCGATGGACTTGGGGGCGATCCGCTCGTTGGCGGCGAGCAGCGCGCACGCCACGGCCAGGTCGAATCCCGAGCCGCCCTTCGGAACGGACGCCGGGCTCAGGCCGACGGTCAGCTTCTTCTGCGGCCAGGTCTCACCGCTGTTCACGATCGCGGCGCGCACCCGGTCCCGGCTCTCGACCAGGCTCTTGTCGGGCAGGCCGACCAGGGTGAATGCGGCGAGGCCCGGCTCCAGGTCCGCCTGGACCTCCACGACCACGCCCTCGACGCCGATCAGCGCGACCGAGCACGTACGGGCGAAGCCCATCACGCCACCCCCCGCACATGCTCCACCGCGGGGGCGCCGCGGTCGGGGAGGATCACGCCGACCAGGTCGATCCGCACCCCGCCCGGCGGCGCCCCGCCGTGCTCGGCGGTCCATCGCTCGGCCAGGGACCGCAGCCGCTCCAGCTTCGCCGGGGGCAGCGCCTCCATCGGGTGCTGGAAGGGCCCGGCCCGCCGGGTCTTGACCTCGCAGACCACCAGGGCGTCACCCTCGGTCGCGAGAATGTCGATCTCACCGCGGCGGCCGTGCCGCCAGTTCCGCCCGAGCACCGTCAGGCCCGCGGCCTGCAGGGCGCGGACCGCGACCTCCTCGCCGTACCGCCCCAGCGCACCTCGTGCGTTCATGCGTACCACCTCCGTCACTCACTGTGACAGAGGTGGACCCACCCAAGATGATCTTGCTCGCCGACCTGTGGATAACTTTCGAGCCCCGAGCCCCGCGCCCCGAGCCCCGAGCCCCGCGCCCCGAGCCCCGCGCCCCGCGCCCCGCGCCCCGCGCCCCGCGCCCCGGGCTCCGCGCCCCGAGCCCCCGCCACGGCGACCCGACCCCGCCGGGCCCGGCCCCCGCGACCTCAGCTGTTGAAGCCCGAGTCGTCCGACGGCAGGTCGAGGTCCGCCTTGTTCAGCTCCTCGATATTCACGTCCTTGAACGTGAGCACCCGCACCTGCTTCACGAAGCGAGCCGGCCTGTACATGTCCCAGACCCACGCATCGGCCATCGAGACCTCGAAGAACACCTCGCCCTGCACCGAGTGCACCTGCATCTCGTAGTCATTGGTGAGGTAGAAGCGCCGCTCGGTCTCGATCACGTACTTGAACAGGCCGACGACGTCGCGGTACTCCCTG
Source organism: Streptomyces sp. NBC_00433 (assembly GCA_036015235.1). NCBI lineage: Bacteria > Bacillati > Actinomycetota > Actinomycetes > Kitasatosporales > Streptomycetaceae > Streptomyces > Streptomyces sp. NBC_00433. The sequence goes on from CP107926.1 coordinate 2,781,586, forward strand.
TAGAGCTTCAGCTCCATCTCGGTCTCGTACTTTTCGAGGTCCTCGGCGCTCATCGTGTGTTCCCCTTCAGCCGTGCGTGCCCCCATTGTGCGTCACACGGTCTCACGACCGCGCGGAACTTCTCCGCACCAGTTTGGCCACCGGGTCGTACGCGGCCCCGCCCACGATCAGCACGGCTCCGGCGATGACCGCGATCGTCAGCGGGCCGAGCGGCCCCACCCCGGGCGATCCGCCGCCGGGGACCACGTGGAAGGCGGAAGTGCGTGCCAGCAGGCCCATCCGGGACGAAGGCCAGGCGACACCGTCCACCCGGGCGCGGACGTCGCCGGCGGGGACCGAGCCGCCCTCGGCGTCGGCCAGGTGGATGCGGGAGTCCTCGGAGACGGCGCGGTTGTCGCCGAGCAGGAATATCTGGCCGGCCGGGACCCGGGTGCTGAACGGCTCGAACGAGGCCGGGCCGCCGCCCTTGAGGTACGTCTCGTCGACGGCCTTGCCGTTCACCGTGAGCCGGCCCTTGGCGTCGCAGCAGGCGACCACGTCACCGCCGACCCCGACGACCCGCTTGACGAGCGGCTGGTCGCCCCACAGCTTGTCCTTGAAGACCACCACGTCACCGCGGTGCACTTCGGAGCCCGATATCTTCTGGGCCAGCAGCCGGTCGCCGGGCTGCACGGTGGGCACCATGGAGTTGGTCGGCACCGTGTAGGGGCGGTAGACCAGGGCGGCCCAAGCGGCGCCGCCCAGGAAGAGGACGCAGCCCAGCGCGATGACCGCGCCGGACAGCCGGTGGCCGATCCCGCCTCTGCCACCGGCTGTGCCGCGTCGTACGGTGCCGCTGCTCCCTGTGGTGCTGGTCATCGCACCGCTGCTGCTGCTCATGGACCGGAACCCTACCGGGCGGTACGCCCCAGGTCAGCAGTCTCCCGCGGTCTCCTGCACCGGCTCCGCCCTGGACAGCAGCCGCCGCCTGCGCCACATCACCAGCGGCAGGGCGCCCGCGAGGCCCGCCCCCACCGGAATGGCCGCACCAGCCGCACCAGCCGCATTGATGCCGGGCTGCGAGAACGTACCCGGGATGGACAGCACGTCCCAGCGGGTCACCGGCCAGGCCACCACGAAGGCGCGGCCGACCACGTCGCCGTCGGGCACGGTGCCGCCACCCGGGAGCGTGGTGTGGAAGCGGGAGTCGAGCGAGTCCTGGCGGTGGTCGCCCATCACCCAGATCCTGCCCTTGGGCACGTGCACCGTGAAGGGCACCTCGGGGCTGCACGCGGTGTTGCCGGGGAAGATGTACGGCTCGACCAGCGCCTTGCCATTGACCATCAGCGGTCCTGTGCCCTTGCACGACACCGTGTCGCCGCCGACCCCGATCACCCGCTTGATCAGGTCCTTCTCGTCGGCCGACGGCATCAGGCCGATGAAGCTGAGGCCCTTCTGCAGGCCGCGCACCACCGCATTGCTGCTGGGCGACGGATTCTCCGGCAGCCAGCCGCCCGGGTCGTGGAAGACGACGACCTCGCCGCGGCTGGGCGTGGAGCCGAACCAGGGGGTGAGCTTGTCGACCAGCACCCGGTCGCCCTTGAGCAGGGTGTTGTTCATCGAGTCCGACGGGATGGAGAAGGCCTGCACGAGGAACGTCTTGATCAGCAGCGCCAGCACCAGGGCGATGCCGATCAGCAGCGGCAGCTCCTTCCAGAACGACCGCTGCTTGCCGGCGCGAGAGGGCCGCTCGGCCTCCTCGTCGTCGTCCGGGTCGCGCTCCGGCTCGGCGGGGCCCACCGGGCCCGCGGGGTCGCCCGGGGCGCCGCCGGCCATCGCCGGGATGCCGTTGCCGGGCAGCGCCATACCCGGCGCCGGGTCCGTGGCCCATCCGCCGTTCACCGCGCTGCCGCCGGGTGCCTGGTCATGCTCCACCGGAGTCGCTCCCGTGCCGTTGTCGTAGGCCGGCCCGGCCGGGGGCCGTCCGGGGACCGCGGCTTCTGCCGCCGATTCGTCGGCCGGGGGCACCTCGGCATCCCGCTTCTCGGGCTCGCCGGGTCCAGACCGTGCGCCGACCACCAGGTCCCCCACATCCACTCCTCACTCCAGACCGCCGCCTGCGCCGCCTCCGGCGCAGGCCCGCCACTCCCATAACGAGCGAGAGTTCCGCAGGAGTCGGTAGCTGGTTCGTCCTTTGACCGTTGTTGGCCGAGCCCACAGTAGTGGGCTCAGCTGTGACTCCTCCGTCGGCCGACCCCGGCGCCGGGACCGCGCCGAAGGTCGCCGGCTCCTTCAGGCGCTGCCAGTGGCCGATCGGCCAGCCGATCACAAAAGCCCGTCCGACCACCAGACTCTCCGAGATGGTGCCGCCGCCGGCCTGGTCGGTGTGGAAGCGCGAGTCGGCCGAGTCCGAGCGGTGGTCGCCCATCACCCACAGCCGTCCCGGCGGCACATGGTCGACGAATTTCATCAATGAGGGTGGATTGCCGGGGTACAGATAGGGCTCGTCCAGGGGCTTGCCGTTGACGAGCAGCCGCCCTTGGGCGTCGCAGCACTCGACGGTGTCGCCGCCGACCCCGATCACCCGCTTGATCAGATCCTGCTCGCCGGTGGCGGGCAGCAGCCCGATGAAGGTGAAGAACTGCTTCACCTGCTTGACGACCACCGGGTCGGGCTTGGGCGCGGGCTCGCCCTGGAGCCAGCCGCCCGGGTCCTTGAAGACGACCACGTCCCCCCGGTGCGGCTGGGCGCCGAACCACGGGGTGAGCTTGTCCACCAGCACCCGGTCGCCGATCTTGATGGTCTGCTCCATCGATCCGGACGGGATCACGAAGGCCTGGAGCAGGAAGGTCTTGAGCACCAGCGCGATCACCAGGGCCACCACGATGAGCAGCGGCACTTCCCTGGCCAGGGAGCGCCGCCGCCTGCGGCGGACCTTGCGGGCCAGCCGGCGCCGCTCGATCCTGGTGTTGCCGGGAAGTCTGGGCGGCAGGCCGTCGTCCTGCGCCGGCTCCCGCGCGGCACCGACGTCCGCGCCCGCCCTGCCGGAGGCCGAGCGTGCCTTGCCGCGGTTACCCATGCGGGCCGGCCGGCACGGGCACGGCGGCGAAGGTCGCGGGGCGGCGCAGCCTGGTCCAGTGGCCGACCGGCCAGCCGATCCAGTCGGCGCGGCCGATCACCCGGCCGACCGGGACGGTGCCGCCGCCGGGATCGCCGAGGTGATCGCGCGAGTCACGCGAGTCGTCGCGATGGTCGCCCATCACCCAGAGTCTTCCGTCCGGAACCACGATGTCGAACGGTACCTGGGAAGGTGTGTTTCCGGGATAAAGGTAAGTCTCGTCCAGCGGGTGGCCGTTGACCATGAGCCGGCCCCGCGCGTCGCAGCAGGTGACCCGGTCGCCGCCGACGCCGATCACCCGCTTGACGAAGTCCGTGCCGCCCGCCTGCGTGAACGACCCGTCGCCGTCGAACACGATCACATCCCCCCGCCGCGGTGTGCCGCCGAAGCGGTACGCCAGCTTGTCCACCAGCACCCGGTCACCGATCCGCAGCGTGCCCTCCATCGAGCCGCTGGGCACCTGGAAGGGCTGTACCACGAAGCTGCTGACCAGCAGCAGCGCCGCCACACCGGAGAGCGCGAGCAGGATCGTACGCCGCCAGTCGGCCCACCACAGCGGCAGCGACCGCGCCAGTCGCGCACGCAGCACAACGGAACGCGACCGCTCCTCCGGTTCCGCCTCGTCGGCGGCAGAGGAACGGTCGCGTTCCGGTACGGCTGCTTCGGTGTCCATCGAGGCCAGAGCTTATCCGGCCGCTCCCTGGATACCGCTACGCGATCAGTTGTCGCGCTTCTCCTTGATCTTCGCGGCCTTGCCGCGCAGTTCGCGGAGGTAGTACAGCTTGGCGCGGCGCACGTCGCCGCGGGTGACGACCTCGATCTTCTCGACGATCGGGGTGTGCACCGGGAAGGTGCGCTCGACACCGACGGAGAAGCTGACCTTGCGGACCGTGAAGGTCTCGCTGACGCCCGCGCCCTGGCGGCGGATGACGACGCCCTTGAACTGCTGCACACGGGAGCGGTTGCCCTCGATGACGCGCACGTGGACGTTGACGGTGTCGCCGGGGCGGAAGGCCGGGACGTCGGTGCGCAGCGAGGCGCTGTTGAGGCCCTCGATCAGGTTGGTCATATGGTTCTGCTTCCTCGCCGATGCCACAGGTCATCGACGGAACGTGGTGGTTCGTCATGGGGTGCGCGGCCGGTGCCGGCGGGCGTCGTTCCCCCTGTGGCAGGGGCGCGCGCCGGACGGGCAGCAGCCGCTCATTCTTCCACGGCGTAGGGGCTCGGCCCAAATCGCCCGTCGGGGCCGGGCTGCCAGCCCAGGATGCTGAGCATCTCGCGGTCGCGCCGGTCGAAGACGGACGGGTCGCAACGCCGCACCAGGTCGGGCCGGTTGGCGACCGTGCGCCGCAGCGCCTCGTCGCGCCGCCAGCGGGCGATCCTGCCGTGGTGGCCGCTGAGCAGCACCTCGGGGATACCGCGGCCGCGCCACTGCGGCGGCTTGGTGAAGACCGGGCCCTCCAGCAGGTTCGCCATCGCGCCCGGCGCGAAGGAGTCGTCGCGGTGCGACTGCGCATTGCCGAGGACGCCGGGCAGCAGCCGGGCCACCGCCTCGGTGATGACGAGCACCGCCGCCTCGCCGCCGGCCAGCACGTAGTCGCCGATGGAGACCTCGTAGACCGGCATCCTGGTGCGGTATTCGGCGGTGACGCGGCTGTCGATGCCCTCGTAGCGCGCGGGCGCGAAGACCAGCCAGGGGTGCGCGGACATCTCCGCGGCCAGTTCCTGGGTGAAGGGCCGCCCGCTCGGGGTGGGCACGACCAGTGCGGGCCTGGAGGCGCCCGCCTCGTAGCCCTCGGCCATGGTCTCGTCCAGTGCCTCGCCCCACGGCCCGGTCATCATGACCATGCCGGGGCCGCCGCCGTACGGGGTGTCGTCGACGGTGTTGTGCCGGTCGTGGGCCCACTCGCGCAGGTCGTGCACCCGGACGTCCAGGCGTCCCGCCGCACGGGCCTTGCCGACCAGCGAGACCTTCAGCGGCTCCAGATACTCCGGGAAGATCGTGACGACGTCGATCCGCATCTCAGCCGCCGTCCCTGGGAGCGGCCGCCGTGCCGGCCTCCCCGGGAGCTTCCGCCGTCCCGTCGAGGTCCGCGGCGGCCTCCTCGTCCAGCAGCCCGGGCGGCGGGTCGATCACCGCGCGCTGCTCCTCCAGGTCGATCTCCGGCACGAACTCGGTGACGAAGGGGATCAGCACCTCGGTCTCGTCCGGGCGCCGGACGACCAGCAGGTCCTGGTAGGGCAGGTGGCTGATCTCGGCGATCCGGCCGATCTCGCGGCCGTCGACGGTGACCACGTCGAGGTCGATGAGCTGGTGGTCGTAGAACTCCTCGGGGTCCTCGGGGGTCTGCGCCGGGTCCACCTCGGCGATCAGCAGCGTATTGCGCAGCGCCTCGGCGCCGGTGCGGTCGCTGACGCCCTCGAAGCGCAGCATCAGCCGCCCGCTGTGCACCCGCCCCGCGGCAATGGTGAGCGGCCCGGTGGCGGCCGGATCCGTGGCCAGGACGGCGCCCGGCGCGAGCCGCAGCTCCGGCTCGTCGGTGCGCACCTCGATGCTCACCTCGCCCTTGATGCCGTGGGCGCGGCCGATCCTGCCGACTACCAGCTGCATGGAGCGCTTCACCTCTCGTACGTGGTCCGGTTCGTACGACATCCAGGTCGTACGGCATACGGCTCGGGCCGGGAGCGGCATCGCCACCCCCGGCCCGAGCCGGTCTTCCGTGCGGTACTACGGCCGGTGCTCAGCGCGCCTGGTCGACGTCGACCAGGTCGACGCGGATACCACGGCCGCCGAGCGCACCCACGACCGTGCGCAGTGCGCGGGCGGTACGGCCGTTGCGGCCGATCACCTTGCCGAGGTCGTCGGGGTGCACCCGGACCTCGAGCACACTGCCGCGGCGCAGGGTGCGCATGTCCACCTGCACATCGTCGGGATTGTCGACGATGCCCTTCACGAGGTGCTCAAGAGCCTCCTCAAGCACGCTCAGGCCTCGGTGGACTCAGCCGCGGCCGGGGCCTCGGCGGTGTCGTCGGCCTTCTTGTCGGCCTTCTTGGCCTTCGGGGTGATCGCCTCACCCTTGGGCTCGTCGGCGCTGTCCTTGGCCGCGGCCTCGAACAGGGCGCGCTTGTCGGCCTTCGGCTCGGCGACGAGCAGCGGCGCGGGGGCCTCAAGGCCCTTGTGCTTCTGCCAGTCACCGGTGAGCTTGAGGATGGCCAGCACGGGCTCGGTCGGCTGGGCGCCGACGGAGAGCCAGTACTGCGCGCGGTCCGAGTCGACCTCGATGCGCGACGGGTTCTGCACCGGGTGGTACAGGCCGATCTCCTCGATGGCCCGGCCGTCACGGCGGGTACGGGAGTCGGCGACGACGATGCGGTAGTGAGGCGAACGGATCTTGCCCAGACGCTTCAGCTTGATCTTGACTGCCACGGGAGTGGATTCTCCTGGTGTTGACGTGTTTGGGCACGACGAGCTTCCACGTGGGGTTGCGGGAGTCGTGCGCCCGATGGACGCGTCAGCCGAAGGAGAGAGGGTTCCTGCACGGCTGTCGAGTTCTCAGCTGGACATTCTGCCACACTCAGGCGACGCCCACGACCTCAGGGATGCGGAAGGGCTGCCCGCAGGCCCCGCACATGATCGGCGCCTGGGCCAGCACGGACGGCACCACGCGCACATTGCGCCCGCAGTCGCAGACCGCCTTGACCCGCACACCGCCGCCCGAGGAGCCGTGGCGCGCGGCCGGCCCGCGGAAGGAGCTGGCGGTGTCCGCCGTGGTGGCCACGGTGTGGGCCTTGAGGGCGCGCTGCAGACGGTCGATGGTCACCCGATATCGCTTGCGGGTGTCGGGGCGCATCACCACGAGCGAGAACCCGCTGCTGGGATGCGGCTCCTCGGCATGGTCGAGGCCCATCTCGTCGGCAATGGCCAGGAAACGGCGGTTGTGGTAGCGGCCGGCACGCGAGGTGTCACGGATGCCGCGTGCTGCGGCGATCCCGTGCACGGCCTCGTGCAGCAGCCTTTCGAAGGAGAGGGCGTTTCCGCAGGCGGACGACGACTCTCCGATCAGGGACTCGGGGGCGGCCAGATCGGGCAGCTCGGGGTGGTGCCGTTGAATATCGGCCCACGCGACTGCCAGCTCGGCGGCGAGAACAGGTGGTGTCGTGCTCACGCCGTGACAACGAGCCGGGCGCTCCCGGTGTTCCGATTCCGGGCCAGCCCAATTAATTTGCACTGATCGGTCAGTTCCGGATGATGCGCATTGGATGGGCCTGGATGGGCGTGGATGGGCATGACGCAGGGCGGGTGCGGAGGACAGTGGAGAACCCGCGCACCCGCCCCATCGCTGGACGAACCACGTATTACGTACATCGGTTTTCGGTCAGCGGACGCCGCGGGCGTCCGCGGGCGGTCAGTACGCCCGTGCGACGATCGCGAGCGTGCCGGGAGCGTCGTCCGAGTCCGGCACCCCGCCGTCCTTCGTGACCAGGCAGCGCACCGAAACGCCCTGCTGGGCGAGCTCCTCCTCGCCCACCGGGCCGAGGTCGGCCCACGGGATGCGGGCCCAGCCGGTCGCGGCGGCCGCGACGGCCTCCTCGATGGTCGAGACGTCCACAGTGCGGGATTCCCGGCGCTCGCGGGACTCCCGCAGCAGCTGCGCCTGGTCCTCCTCCAGCACCGCGGGCAGCAGCTCGGCGAGGCCGTCCAGCGCGACCGGCGTCTTGCCGCCGGGGATGCGCCGCGCCAGCATCGCGGTGCCCGCCTCCAGGTCGCGCGGGCCCACCTCGACCCGCACGGGCACGCCCTTCAGCTCCCAGTCGACCGCGCGGCGGCCGAAGGGGGTGTCGGTGCGGTCGTCGACCACGACCCGCAGGCCCGCGGCCTTGAGCCGGTCGCCGATCTCCCGGACCTTGGCCACGACCTCGTCGTCGCCCTTGATCGCCAGCACCACGACCTGCACATGGGCCAGCCGCGGCGGCACCCGCAGCCCGTTGTCGTCGCCGTGCATCATCACCAGGGCGCCGATCATGCGGGTGGTGCTGCCCCAGGAGGTCTGCCAGACGTGCTCCTGGGCACCGTCCTTGGACAGGTACTGCGTGTTGAAGGCCTTCGCGAAATTCTGGCCCAGCTCGTGGCTGGTGCCCAGCTGCAGCGCCTTGCCGTCGCCCATCATGCCTTCGAGGGTGAGGGTGTTGATCGCCCCTGCGAAGCGCTCCTTGACCGTCTTGCGGCCCAGCACGACGTCCATCGCCAGCACGTTGGTCATGAAGTCGGCGTAGACCTCGCGCTGGATCCGCGAGGCGTAGTCGCGCGCGTCCTCGTAGCTGGCGTGCGCGGTGTGGCCCTCCTGCCAGAGGAATTCGGTGGTGCGCAGGAACAGCCGGGGGCGCAGCTCCCACCGCACCACGTTCGCCCACTGGTTGATCAGCAGCGGCAGGTCGCGGTAGCTCTGCACCCACTTGGAGAAATACTCATTGATGATCGTCTCCGAGGTGGGGCGCACCACGATCGGCTCTTCGAGCTCCTTGCCGCCCGCGTGCGTGACGACCGCCAGCTCCGGCGCGAAGCCCTCGACGTGCTCGGCCTCCCGGGTCAGGTAGGACTGCGGGATGAAGAGGGGGAAGTACGCGTTCTGCGCACCGGCCTCCTTGATCCGCAGGTCCATGTCCTGCTGCATCCGCTCCCACAGGCCGTAGCCGTACGGCCGGATGACCATGGTGCCGCGGACCGGGCCGTTGTCGGCCAGCTCTGCTTTGTTGATCAGGTCCTGGTACCAGCGCGGGAAGTCGTCCGCCTGGGGGGTGAGAACGGGAGCCTTTGCCATGCAGGCGATGGTACGTGCCGAGGCGGCCGCAGCGTGAATCGATAACGCCCGCGGGACCGGCCGCGGAACGGATGAAAAACAGCTCCCCAGGCCCCTGGACGGCACGGGCAAACAGCAGTTGTCTGGCTCTCGGGGACGAAAGCGGCACACCTTCCCACGGGGGCACACAGCGAGGCGTGGCTGATTGGGGCTTCGATGGCACCTACCCTCTATCGCGGATCCAGGCCGGCGACGGCGCACCAGGGCCGGGCACGGGACTGGGCCGAGATCCAGGAACGCATGCTCGTACCGCTCTACGACACCGTGCACGACCGGCTCGACGTCGGCCCCGGCACCCGGCTCCTCGCCCTCAACTGCGGTTCGGGCCTCGCCCTGCTGCTCGCCGCGGCCCGGGGCGCGGCCGTCACCGGATACGACGCCGACCCCGAGCGGCTGCGTCTTGCCGCGGAAAGGGTCGCAGTACGCCGAAGGCCCGGCACATTACCGCGCGGAGCGCCCACGCACCCCGCCGCGGCCTCCCTGCGCGCCGGCGCACCCGGAAAGTCCGACCTGCGCGACGGCGGCTACGGCGTGGTCACCGCCCTCGACCCGGCCACACCCGCCGGTGCCCTGCGCCCGGCGCTGTCCGCCGTCGCCGCCGGGGCCCGCCCGGGCAGCGCGGTGGTGCTGGCCGGCTGGGGGCCGCCGGAGCGCTGCTCGGCCGCCCGGGTGCTGAAGGTCGCCGCCCGGCTCGCCGAGCCCCGCGTCCCGGCCGGGCCCGCGCCGCGGCTCAGCGGCCGGGACGACCTGGAGGACCTGGCCAGGGACGCCGGGCTGCGGCCCGACGGCTCGGGGCGGGTGTCCTGCCCGTTCGGCTACCAGGACAAGGCCAGCGCCGTCAGGGGCCTGCTGTCGACCGGCCTCTTCGACGCGGCGGTGGCCGCCACCGACCAGCAGCAGGTGGAGAAGGAGGTCGCCGAGGCCCTGCACCCCTACCGGCGCCCCGACGGCACCGTCCGGATGGAGAACGTCTTCCGCTACCTCGTCGCCCGCGTCTGACTCCGCCAGGCCGAGAAACCCGGTGGCCGCCGGGCATGGCATCGGCAAGGGTGAGGGCATGCCCACCACTCCGCTGCCGCCCGGCGCCCCGGCGTCCGTACGCCTGGTCAAGGCCGGGCGCGAGAAGGTCTCCTACCCCGCCACCGTGGTCGCCGACGACGGCGTCCGCGTGACCGTGACCGCGCCCTGGTCGCTGCCGCACGTCCGCGACTTCGGCTTCGTCCGCTTCGAGCCCGGCGACCTGTTCACCGAGCACTACTGGCGCGACCGGTGGTACGCGGTCAAGGAGGTGCGCGACGCCCGCGGTGTGCCCAAGGGCTGGTATTGCGACATCGCCCGCCCGGTCGCCGTCGCGGACGGGGTGCTCACCTCGGAGGACCTGGACCTCGACTTGTGGGTGTCGGCCGACGGCACCGAGGTGCTGCGGCTGGACGAGGACGAATTCGCCGCGAGCGGCCTCGCGGTGCGCGACCCGGACGCGGCCGGGCGCGCGGTGCGCGCGCTGGACGAACTGGAGGCGCTGGCCCGCCGCGACGGCGGGCTGGCACCGCTGCTCGGCTGAACCGCGGGGCGGGGGCCCGGCCCCTGCCCCGTCACAGGCCGGGCCATTCCTCCACGGTCAGGGCGAAGCGCTCGTGGTCGCGCCAGGCGTCGTTGATGTACAGCATCCGCGGCGAGAAGCCCTCGTGCCGGAAACCGAGCCGCTTGGCCATGGCCACCGACCTGATGTTGTCCGGCTGGACGCTGATCTCCAGCCGGTGCAGGCCGAGGCCCCCCGGCTCGGCGCTGAAGCAGCGGTCCACCACCAGGCGCAGACCCTCGCTCATCCGCCCGGTCCCGTTGTAGGGCACGTAACTGTCGTAGCCGAGCGCGCCGTTGCGGAAGCGGGACATCACGATGTTGGCGACATTGCACTTGCCGACGATGCCGCCGTCCTCGTCGTTGACGATCAGGAAGGTCCGCAGTCCCTCACCCTGCCGGCGCAGCAACTCCGGCAGGCCGTCCGGCTCCACCGGATTCCACGGAGCGAGGTGCTCGACGGAGCGCAGCACCGCGCTGCGGTGCGCCTCGGCGTCACTGGACATGGGTTCTCTGATCGATACACGCATGGACCCATCATCCCCGGACGCCGGAAGGCACCCGCATCAGCCCATGAACTTCTTGAACTCGTCGGGCAGTTCGAAGTCCTGGCCGCCGGCAGGCAGCCCGAAGGGGCTGTCGCCGCCCTCGCCGGGCCCCTGGCTCTGCTGCTCCTCCCGGCGGGCGGCCGCCGCGGCGGCGTCGGCCTTGCGCTTCATCGGGTTGCCGCTCTGCCGCTTGCCCTTGGCCTGCTTCTGCTGCTTCTTCTGCCGGCCGGCACCGCCGCCCATGCCCGGCATCCCCGGCATCCCCGGCATGCCGCCGCCCTGCGCCATCCGCGACATCATCTTGCGCGCCTCGAAGAACCGCTCCACCAGGCTCTTGACCGCGCTGACCTCGACACCGGAGCCCTTGGCGATACGGGCCCTGCGCGAGCCGTTGATCAGGTGCGGGTCGGCGCGCTCGCCCGGCGTCATGGACTTGATGATCGCGGCGGTGCGGTCGACGTCCTTCTCGTCCAGGTTGTTGATCTGGTCCTTGATCTGGCCCATGCCCGGCAGCATGCCGAGCAGCTTGGAGATCGAGCCCATCTTGCGGACCTGCTCCATCTGGGCCAGGAAGTCGTCCAGCGTGAATTCCTTGGGACCCTTCGCCAGCTTGGCCGCCATCTTCTCGGCCTCGGCCTGGCTGAAGGTCTGCTCGGCCTTCTCGATCAGCGACAGCATGTCGCCCATACCCAGGATGCGGGACGCCATCCGGTCCGGGTGGAACGCGTCGAAGTCGTCGAGCTTCTCGCCGTTCGACGCGAACATGATCTGCTTGCCGGTCACGTGCGCGATCGACAGGGCCGCGCCGCCACGGGCGTCGCCGTCGAGCTTGGAGAGCACCACGCCGTCGAAGCCGACGCCGTCGCGGAAGGCCTCCGCGGTGTTGACCGCGTCCTGGCCGATCATCGCGTCGACGACGAAGAGGATCTCGTCGGGGTCGGTCGCGTCGCGGATGTCCGCGGCCTGCCGCATCAGCTCCTGGTCGACGCCGAGGCGGCCCGCGGTGTCGACGATCACGATGTCGTACTGCCGGGACTTGGCGAAGTCGATGGAGTCCTTGGCGACCTTGACCGGGTCGCCGACGCCGTTGCCAGGCTCGGGCGCGTAGACCGCGACGCCGGCGCGCTCGGCGACGACGCTGAGCTGGTTGACGGCGTTGGGACGCTGGAGGTCGCAGGCGACCAGCAGCGGGGTGTGGCCCTGGCCCTGCAGCCACTTGCCGAGCTTGCCCGCCAGCGTGGTCTTGCCGGCGCCCTGGAGGCCCGCCAGCATGATCACGGTCGGCGGCTGCTTGGCGAAGCGCAGCCGGCGGGTCTCGCCGCCCAGGATGGTGACCAGCTCGTCATTGACGATCTTGATGACCTGCTGCGCGGGATTCAGCGCCTGCGAGACCTCGGCGCCCGAGGCGCGCTGCTTGACGTTGGCGATGAAGGCACGAACGGCGGGCAGCGCGACGTCCGCTTCGAGGAGCGCGATCCGGATCTCGCGCGCGGTGGCGTCGATGTCCGCCTCGGACAGACGGCCGCGCCCCCGGAGGGTCTTGAAGGTATTCGCGAGGCGATCAGACAGAGTGTCGAACACGGTGGTCGCAGATCCTCGGGGTCGGGAGTGGAAACGTCGCCTCCCAGAGTATCCGTCCGGACAGAAAGCTGTTCTTCCCAGCCCGAAGCTGTCCCTGCCCGCCGGAAGGCAGCGGGCAGGGACAGCTTCAGCGCAGCGCCGCCTCCACCTGGCGGGCCACCTCGGCCGCTCGCGGCGGCGGGAGCACCTTGCCGTCCTTGCCGACGACGTAGAAGGCGTCGACCGCGTTGGAGCCCAGGGTGGAGATGCGGGCCGAGCGTACGGTCACGCCGGTCGCGGTCAGGGCCAGGCCGATGCGGTGCAGCAGGCCCGGGGCGTCATGGGCGCGCACCTCGATCACGGTGGCGGTCTGCGAGGTGTGGCCCGGGGCGACGGTGACCCGGGGTGGCGGCGGGGTGACGCCGCGCCGCCTGGGGTAGGCGGCCTCGCGCTCGGCGAGCCTGGACTCGATGTCGAGGGTGCCCTCGAAGGCCCGCGCCAGGTCGGCCCGCAGCCTCGCGGTCTCGGGCAGCGCGCCGTATTCCGCCGAGACCCGCCAGCTGAGCAGGGCGACCGGGCCCTCGCCGATCGGGTCGACGGCCCGCAGGTCGGCGGCTCTGACGCCGAGCCGGTGCAGCGCGAGCACCCCGGCGGCCTGGGCGAGCAGCCCGGGGCGGTCCGGGACGGCGAGCAGCAGCTCCACGCCCAGCGCCTCGTCCAGGGCCTCGCCCTCGCCGTCGGGCTCGGCGTGGGCGTGCAGGGCCAGCACGGGGCCGTGGGTGCGGGCGGCCTCGATGGCGAGCCGCTCCTCCTCCGCGGTGGAGTCGCGGTCGGCGGCCTCGGGCAGCGCACCGGTGTCCAGCGCCCCCGCGACCCGGTCGACCAGGTCGGCCAGCAGCGAGGCCCGCCAGGTGCTCCAGGCGGCAGGGCCGGTGGCCAGGGCGTCGGCCTCGGTGAGCGCTGCCAGCAGCTCCAGCGTGGAGGTGTCCCGTACGGTGCCGGCGACCGCGCGTACGGTCTCCGGGTCGTCCAGGTCGCGCCGGGTCGCGGTGTCGATCAGCAGCAGGTGGTGGCGTACGAGCAGCGCCAGCGTGTCGGCGTCGGCGCTGTTGAAGCCGATCCTGGTGGCGACATCGCGGGCGATGACCTCGCCGGCCTCGCTGTGGTCGCCCGGCCAGCCCTTGCCGATGTCGTGCAGCAGGGCCGCGGTCAGCAGCAGGTCGGGGCGGCCGACCCGGCGGGTCAGGCCCGCGGCCTGCACAGCGGTCTCGACCAGGTGCCGGTCGACGGTGAAGCGGTGCACGGCATTGCGCTGCGGTCGGCAGCGGACCCGCTCCCAGTCCGGCAGCAGCCGGGTGATCAGTCCCTCGGCCTCCAGCGCCTCCCAGACCTGCACGGTGGACTCGCCGGCGCCGAGCAGCGTGACCAGCTGCTCACGGGCCTCGGCGGGCCAGGGTTCCGGCAGCGGGCGGGCGGCCGCGGCCAGCCTGCGCACCGCGTGCAGCGAGAGCGGCAGGCCCGCCTGCGCGGCGGCGGCTGCGGCCCGCAGCGGCAGCACGGGGTCGCGGTCGGGCTTGGCGGCCAGCGCCAGCACCGCCTCGCCCTCCTGCTCCACGACGCCGTCCGCCAGCGGTACGCGCTCGGGTGTGTTGCCGGCCGGGGTGCTCCTGCTGCGGCCGAGCAGCCGGCGGCGGGGCCGGGAGTCGCGGGCCCGCAGCACCCGGGCGACCTCGCGCCAGGTGACGTCGGAGGCGTAGGAGATCCGCCGGGCGGCCTCGTAGACCTGGCGCAGCAGGGTGTCGGCGTCCAGCAGGCCGAGGGCGGCGGCGACCTGGTCCTGCTCCTGGAGCGCGAGCCGGTCGGTGGCCCGCCCGGTGACCAGGTGCAGGGCGTCGCGGGCGTCGAGCAGCCTCGTACGGGCCTCCTCCAGGCCCTCGCGGGGCGCGTCGGCCAGCCAGGACGCGGCGACGGCCCGCAGCGCGGTGGCGTCCCGCAGGCCGCCACGGGCCTCCTTGAGGTCGGGTTCGAGCAGGTAGGACAGCTCTCCCTGGCGCTCCGCGCGCTCCTGGCACAGTTCGAGCAGCGCGGGCAGCCGCTTGGGCGCCTGGTTGCGCCAGTCGGCCAGCACGGCGGTGCGCAGGGTGGAGCTGAGTGCGGTGTCGCCCGCGAGGTGGCGGGCGTCGAGCAGGCCGAGCTGGACCTTGAGGTCGTCGGCGGCCGTCTTGCGTGCCTCGTCGGGGGTGCGCACCGAGTGGTCGAGGGCGAGGCCCAGGTCCCACACCGGATACCAGAGCCGGTCGGCGAGGGCGCCGACGGATTTCTCCGAGTCGTGCAGCAGCACCAGGTCCAGGTCGCTGCGCGGGGACAGCTCGCCGCGGCCGTAGCCGCCGACGGCGATCAGTGCCCAGCCGCCGGTCCCGGTGGCCTCGGCGGCGTCGGCCGCCAGGCCCGCGAGCCAGCGGTCGGTGAGTGCGGCCAGGGCCGCGCGGCGCGGCGGCCCGGACCGCGCCTCCTCGTTGAGGAGGCGCAGCCGGGCCGCCGCGTAACTGTCGTCCTGCGCTTCGACGCTGTCGCTCACTCGTTCTCCAGCGCTGGGGGTTCGGGTGTCAGAGCGCGTCGGGTCCGCGCTCGCCGGTACGGACCCGGACGGCCGTGTCGACCGGGATGCTCCACACCTTGCCGTCTCCGATCTTGCCGGTTCTGGCCGCTTTCACCACGACTTCGATGAGCTGGTCGGCGTCCGAGTCCTCGACCAGGACCTCTATCCGGATCTTCGGCACCAGGTCGACGGTGTACTCGGCGCCGCGGTAGACCTCGGTGTGGCCGCGCTGTCTGCCGTAGCCGCTGGCCTCGGTCACGGTCAGGCCGTGCACGCCGAACGCCTGCAGGGCTTCCTTGATCTCGTCCAGGCGGTGTGGCTTCACGACCGCGGTGATGAGCTTCACGCGTCCACCTTCTTGCTCGTCTCGTTCCCGACACCCGCGGGTGCGGCCGCGTGTCCCGTGCTGCCGATGCCGGCGAAGTCGTACGCGGTCTCCGCGTGCTCGGCCTGGTCGATGCCGCTGATCTCGATCTCCTCGGGGACCCGGAAGCCCATCACCATGTCGATGGCCTTGGCGAGGATCGCGGAGACGACCAGGGAGTAGCCCAGGACGGAGAAGACACCGATGGCCTGGATGCCGAACTGGTGCCAGCCGCCGCCGTAGAAGACGCCCTTGACGTCCTGGCCGACGCCGCCGGTGGCCAGGAAGCCGATCAGCAGCGAGCCGACGATGCCGCCGACCATGTGGACGCCGACGACGTCGAGCGAGTCGTCGTAGTTGAAGCGGTACTTCAGGCCGACCGCGGCGGCGCAGATCACACCGGCGATGACGCCGACCGCGATGGCGCCCAGCGGGCTCACCGAGGCGCAGGACGGGGTGATGGCGACCAGACCGGCGACCGCGCCGGACGCGGCACCCAGGGTGGTGAAGGAGCCGTGCCTGACCCGCTCGTAGAGCAGCCAGCCGATCATGGCGGCGGCGGTGGCGATCTGGGTGTTGATGAAGACCGTGGACGCGACACCGTCGGCGGTGATCTCGGAGCCGGCGTTGAAGCCGAACCAGCCGAACCACAGCAGACCGGCGCCGAGCATGACCCACGGCATGCTGTGCGGGCGCATGGGGTCGCGCTTGAAGCCGACCCGCTTGCCGATCACCAGGATCACACCGAGGGCGGCCGCGCCCGCGTTGATGTGGACCGCGGTACCGCCGGCGAAGTCGATGACGCCCTTCTTCATCAGCCAGCCGCCGCCCCACACCCAGTGGGCCACGGGGAAGTAGACCACCGTCGCCCACAGGGCGATGAAGACCGACCAGGCAACGAACTTGACGCGGTCGGCGAGTGCGCCGCTGATCAGCGCGGGGGTGATGATGGCGAACATCAGCTGGAAGGCGGCGAAGGCGAATATCGGCGTACCGGTGGCCCCCCACAGGTCATCGGGAGCGATGTCGCGCAGGCCGAGCCAGTTGGTGCCGCCGATGAATCCACCGTGGTCGCTGTCGAAGGCGAAGCTGAATCCGTAGCCCGTCCACAGCAGGGTGATGATCCCCAGGCTGATGAAGCTCATCATCAGCATGTTCAGGGCGCTTTTCACCCGGACCATGCCGCCGTAGAAGAACGCCAGCCCCGGTGTCATCAGCATCACCAGCGCGGAGCTCAGAAGCAGAAACGCGGTATTGCCGGAGTCGAGCTTGGGCGCATCTGCGGCCAGTGTGAAGATGGCTGGTGCCATCGGCGTCTCCTCTTCGTCCGAACGGCCCGGGCGGGGCGGTGCAGGGTGGGCCGGTTTTCGCCATGAGATTGGCTGAGCCGGGTTTCCGCCGATGCCGCAAGGTGTTTCGCCGCCGTGACGAAGAAGTCGGGTGTGTTACGTGGAGATGAACCGTCCCCCGGTTCGGTGAAAGATGTATACGGGTGGGGTAAGAGATCGCCGGGGGTCGTGCACTTCACTGCCCGCGGCCGTACGTCAGGCGGTCTCTGCGACCTCGTGCAGTTCGGCGGAGAGGCGCTCCGCGAGCGTGACGACGGCAGGCACATCGCCGAAGTCGCGGACCGCGGTGTCGGTGGTTTTGCGGATACGGGTGTTCACCCGCTCCGACCGTACCCTTTTGGCGACCGTCAGCGCCTGATCGGTGAAATGCGCCGCCTGTTCGGGTTCGCGCTGGAGCAGGTGGACGCTGGCCAGGCCCACCAGGTTCAGCGCATAGGCGCGCTGGTGGACGCCGTCGTTGCTGAATCCCTCCACGGCCTTCTCCATCACCGGGTGGGCGAGCGAGGCGTAGGCCGGACTGCGGCCCGCGACATAGGCCAGGTCGCGGTAGGAGTGGGCATTCTCGGCGTGCAGCTCGGCCAGGTTGAAGAAGCTGATCCAGCTCGGGTCCTCGTCGGGGCGGGACTCGATGAAGGTGTCCTCGGCGGCCCGGACGGCCCGGTGGCACTTGTTGACCTGGCCCATGTTGGCATATGCCCGCGCTTCCAGGGCGTGCAGCATGGCCTGGGTGGTGGCACTCGCCGAATCGCGGCTGCCGTACTGCGCCAGATGGATGAGCTCCAGCGCGTCGTCGGGCCGGTCGAGGTGGATCATCTGGCGGCTCATCGAGGACAGGATGAAGGCGCCCAGCGGGCGGTCGCCGGCCTCCTTGGCCGCGTGCAGCGCGAGCACCAGGTACTTCTGGGCGGTGGGCTGCAGGCCTATGTCGTAGCTCATCCAGCCGGCCAGTGCGGCGAGGTCGGCGGTGACGCGGTAGAGGCGGCGGCCGACGGTCTCGGTGTGCGACTCCTGCAGCAGGTCGGTGACCTCGTGCAGCTGGCCGACCACCGCCTTGCGGCGCAGGCCGCCGCCGCACTGGTTGTCCCACATGCGGAACATCTCGGCGGTGGACTCCAGCAGCTGCAGCTCCTGCTCGGAGAGCCGCGACGGCCGCCCGCCGCCGTCGCGGGGCATGGGCACCAGGGCCTGGAGGCCGGCCGGGGAGGTGGGCACCAGCCAGCGCTGCATGGGCTCGATCAGCGCGGGCCCCGCGGACAGCGCCAGGGAGCCGCCGAGGAAGCCGCGGCGGCCGAGCATCAGGTCGCTGCGGGAGAACTCGCTGATCAGCTCGACGGTCTGCGGGCCGGCCCAGGGCAGGTCCACGTCACCGCCGGCCTGCGGCTGGTGCGCGGAGCGCAGGCCCAGGTCCTCGACCGGGACGACGCAGCCGAAGCGCTCGGAGAACAGCTCGGACAGGATGCGTGGTATCGGTTCGCGCGGCTGCTCGCCGTCCAGCCAGCGGCGCACCCGCGAGGTGTCGGTGCTGACGTGGTGCGCGCCGAGCTGGCGCGCCCTGCGGTTGACCTGCCGGGCCAGCTCGCCCTTGGACCATCCGCTGCGCACGAACCACGAACTCAGCTGCGCGTTGGGCTGCCTCTCTGCTGCGCCGCCCACGGTCAAGCCCCCATCCCGGTCTCGCTCGACCCGTCGACCCAGTGATTACCAGGGCAGGTCGGGTCCTGTCCGCCGGTTGCCGAAAGTGACGGCGGCCGGGCCGGTGGCCATGGACCGGACGATGGTGCCTGCGGCACATGCACAGGATGCGAACGGTTCACTGCCATGAACTCATGAACTGAAAGTAGTCCCACTCTCACTCGTCCGGCGACCACGTGTGGGGAAACGCCACCATTCGCCACCCCTTCGAATGAACTCGGCCGCGACTCCAGGCGATTCACTTGACACATGCCGGTCGCACGAGCAGGGACGGGCGCGTAACCATCGCGGCGGGGATCCGTTGGAGGTGTCATGGTGTTCACGATCGGCAGCATGCGGGAGTCGCGGCAGCAGCGGAACGGCGTACGGGAGGTCTCCAGAGCGGTGGCACGACCCGGTGCGCGGACCGGCGTGCGCCGGCGGACGCACGCCGAGGTGTGCACCACTGTCGGTGACTACGCCTGGCGGTGCGGCTGGGCGGTGGTGCCGGGGGCGCGGGTCGCCCGCGGCGGCGGGCCCTGCTCCTGCGGGGACGCCGGCTGCGGGGAGCCGGGCGCGCATCCGCTCCCCTTCGCCGACGAGATCCCGGCCGGCGCCGCACCGGACGGCGCCGCGCAGGCGTGGGCGCGGGTGCCGGGCGCGGCGGTGCTGCTGCCCGCGGGGCGGTCCTTCGACGTCATCGAGGTCGCCGAGGCCCCCGGCCGGCGGGCGCTGGTGCGGCTGGAGCGGATGGGGCTGCGGCTCGGTCCCGTACTGCTGACGCCGGCGGGGCGCGCGCAGTTCTTCGTCGCGCCGGGCGCGGCCGCCGAGCTGCCGCATCTGCTCTACCGGATGGGCTGGGACGACGCGGAGCTGGACCTGCGCTGCCTGGGCCCCGGCGACCATGTCACCGCTCCCCCGTCGGACCTCGGCGGCCTCGGCCCGGTGCGCTGGCTGCGCGAGCCGCTGCCTGACAGCGCCCCGCAGGTCCCGGAGGCCAGGCTGCTGCTGGGCACTCTGGCGTTCGTCTGCCACCGGGACCGGGCGTACGCCTGAGGCGGCGCGTGCGCGGAGAGCCGCGCCCGCCGCAAGGGCGGCGTACGTGTGAGGCGGCGTCCATGGCGACGCCTCCGTATGTGTAAGGGGCGCCCGTCAGGACGGGCGCCCCTTACGTACGTGTCGCGAGCGGCTAGTCGCCGATCAGCGCGTCCACGAAGGCCTCGGGCTCGAAAGGCGCCAGGTCGTCGGCGCCCTCGCCCAGGCCGACCAGCTTGACCGGGACGCCCAGCTCGCGCTGGACGGCGATCACGATGCCGCCCTTGGCGGTGCCGTCGAGCTTGGTCAGCACGATGCCGGTGATGTCCACCACCTCGGCGAAGACCCGCGCCTGGATCAGGCCGTTCTGACCGGTGGTGGCGTCCAGGACCAGCAGCACCTCGTCCACCGGGCCGTGCTTCTCGACGACCCGCTTGACCTTGCCCAGCTCGTCCATCAGGCCGGTCTTGGTGTGCAGCCGCCCCGCGGTGTCGATCAGGACGGTGTCGGCGCCCTCGGCGATGCCCTCCTTGACGGCGTCGAAGGCGACCGACGCCGGGTCGCCGCCCTCAGGGCCGCGTACCGTACGCGCGCCGACCCGCTCGCCCCAGGTCTGCAGCTGGTCGGCCGCGGCGGCGCGGAAGGTGTCGGCGGCGCCGAGGACGACGCTGCGGCCGTCGGCCACCAGCACCCGGGCGAGCTTGCCCGTGGTGGTGGTCTTGCCGGTGCCGTTGACCCCGACGACCAGCACGACCGCGGGGGACTCCTCGTGGCTCTCGGTGTGCAGCACCCGGTCGAGGCCGGGGTCGACCAGGGTGAGCAGCTCCTCCTTGAGCAGGGCGCGCAGCTCTGCGGGGGTCCTGGTGCCGAGCACCCGCACCCGGGTGCGCAGCCGCTCGACGAGCTCCTGGGTCGGGGTCACACCGACGTCGGCGGTGATGAGGATGTCCTCGACCTCCTCCCAGGTGTCGTCGTCCAGGCGCTCCCTGGACAGCAGCGTCAGCAGGCCCTTGCCCAGCGTGTTCTGCGAGCGGGACAGCCGGGAGCGCAGCCGGACCAGCCGGCCCGCGGACGGTTCCGGCTGCTCGACGGCCGGCGGGAGCTCCACCTCCTCCAGGGCCTCGGGCGCTGCGGTCGCCCCCGGCAGGGGCACCTCTTCGACGGTCCTGCGGGGTTCCTCCCGCGGGGCCTCGGCCTCGTCCCCGACATGCGGTTCCGCGGGGGGCGCGGTGACCTTCGGGGGGCTCGGCGGCGCGGTCGGCGGCAGCTGCTTCTTCTTGCGGCGGCTGCCCACCACCAGTCCACCGGCCCCGAGGATCACGACCAGGGCGATGACTACGACAAGGATGACGATTTCCATAACCCCCCCAGTATCGGGTACGCGCGCCGCCGGACCGGCCCGATGCCCCAGGACCGCTCCCGCGTGCCTGCCGGACACCGCCGGCCGGGCGGGACGCGCGGGACGCGCGGGACAAGGGTCTAGCCCATCTCCTCCAGGCTCTTGCCCTTCGTCTCCTTCACGAAGATCAGCACGAAGGGGATGGAGAGCACCGCGAAGCAGGTGTAGATGACGTAGGTGCCCGACAGGTTCCAGTCGGCCAGTGTCGGGAAGCTCGCGGTGATCGCCCAGTTGGCGATCCACTGGGCGGAGGCGGCCACGCCGAGGGCGGCGGCGCGGATCCTGTTCGGGAACATCTCGCCGAGGAAGACCCACACCACGACGCCCCAGGACAGGGCGAAGAAGAGCACGAAGACATGGCCGGCGACCAGGGCGACGGTGCCCTGGGTGTGCGGCAGGGTGGAGCCGCTCTTGGAGGAGAAGGCCCACGCTTCGAGGGCGAGCGAGACGGCCATGCCGCTCGAACCGATCAGCGCCAGCGGGCGGCGGCCGATCCGGTCCACGAAGACCATCGCGATGGCCGTACCGATGATGTTCACGATGGAGGTGGTGAAGGAGTAGAGGAACGAGCTGCTCGGGTTGATGCCGACGGACTGCCACAGGGTCGCTGAGTAGTAGAAGGCGACGTTGATGCCGACCAGCTGCTGGAAGACCGACAGGCCGATGCCCACCCAGACGATGGGCAGGAAACTGAAGCGCGAGGCGAGCAGGTCGGAGAAGACCGACTTGTGCTCGCGGCGCATCGCGGTCCGGATCTCGTCCACCCGCCCGTCGAGGTCGGCGGACTCGCCCTCGACGTCGGCGAGCACGGCCCTGGCGTCCGCGGTCCTGCCGACGGAGAGCAGGAAGCGCGGCGACTCGGGGATGGTGAAGGACAGCAGCCCGTAGACCACCGCGGGGATGACCATCACGCCGAGCATGAGCTGCCAGGCCTCCAAGCCGATGATCTTGCCGCGCTGGTCGCCGTTCGCGCCCTGCAGGATGCCGTAGTTCACCAGCTGCGACACGGCGATGCCGAGCACGATCGCGGCCTGCTGGAAGGAGGCGAGCCGGCCGCGGACGGCGGGCGGCGAGACCTCGGCGATGTAGGCCGGGCCGATGACCGACGCCATGCCGATGGCGAAGCCGCCGATGATGCGCCAGAGGGCCAGGTCCCACAGGGCGAAGGGCAGGGCGGAGCCGACCGCGCTGATGGTGAAGATCACCGAGGCGATCCGCATGCAGCTGATCCGGCCGATCCGGTCGGCTATCCGCCCCGCGGTGGCGGCGCCGATGGCGCTGCCGATCAGGGCGATCGCGATGACCTGGGCGAGCGTGGCCGAGCCGATGTCGTACTTGTCGCGGATCGCCTCGACGGCGCCGTTGATGACGGAGCTGTCGTAGCCGAAGAGGAAGCCGCCCATGGCCGCGGCGGCGGTGATGAAGATGACATGGCCGAGGTGTTCCGGCAGTGGTGCCCGGTCGCCTGTCCCGGAGTCGTGTGCAGTGGTCGTCACATCGGCACCTCGTACCCGGCTTCCGGCCCTCCATGGGGGCTGGATCTCCAGGAGTCCCGGCCGGCTCGGAGCCCGCCACCACTCGGAGGGGCCGTCAGGCGGTACGTTGCCGGCCGTTGCGCAGCCGCTGGCTGATCACCTTGGACACGCCGTCGCCCTGCATCGACACCCCGTAGAGGGCGTCGGCGACCTCCATCGTCCGCTTCTGGTGGGTGATGACGATGAGCTGGGAGCTCTCCTGCAGCTCCTCCATGATCCGGATCAGCCGCTGCAGGTTGGTGTCGTCGAGCGCGGCCTCGACCTCGTCCATCACGTAGAAGGGGCTCGGCCGGGCCTTGAAGATCGACACCAGCATCGCGACCGCGGTCAGCGAGCGCTCGCCGCCGGACAGCAGCGACAGCCGCTTGACCTTCTTGCCCGGCGGCCTGGCCTCGACGTCGACCCCGGTGGTGAGCATGTTGTCGGGGTCGGTGAGCAGCAGCCGCCCCTCGCCGCCGGGGAAGAGCCGGGAGAAGACGCCCTCGAACTCGCGGGCGGTGTCGTGGAAGGCGGCGGTGAAGACCTGCTCGACCCGCTCGTCCACGTCCTTGATCACCTGGAGCAGGTCGGCCCTGGTCCTGCGCAGGTCCTCCAGCTGCTCGGTGAGGAATTTGTGCCGCTCCTCCAGGGCCGCGAATTCCTCCAGGGCCAGCGGGTTGACCTTGCCGAGCTGGGCATAGGACTTCTCGGCCGCCTTGAGCCGCCTCTCCTGCTCGGGGCGCGCATAGGGGCGCGGCATGTTGCGCGGGTCCTGGGGGTCCTCGGGCAGCGTCTCGCCCTCGGCCGGCAGCGACGGCGGTACGAGCTGGTCGGGGCCGTACTCGGCGACCAGGCCCGCCGGCTCCATGCCGTGCTCCTCCAGCGCCTTGGCCTCCAGCTGCTCGATCCGCAGCCGCTTCTCCGCGCCGAGCACCTCCCCCTTGTGGACGTCGCCGGTGAGCCGGTCCAGCTCGCTCTTCAACTCCCGGCCGCGGCGGCGCTCCTGGCCCAGCTCCGCCTCGCGCTCCGCCCTGGCCTGCTCGGCGGCCACCCTTTCGGCCTCGGCCCTGGACAGCGACACCTGGACGCAGTCGAGCAGCCCGCGGGCCCCGTCCCGCACCGCGGCGGCGACCGACGCCTCGTAGGCCAGCCGCAGCCTGCGCCGCTCGGCCCTGGTCCTGGTCTCGCGCTCGGCGCGGGCGGCCCGGTCCAGGCCGTCCGCGCGGCCCGCCAGGCCCTTGACCCGCTCCTCGTGCGTACGCAGCTGGAGCCGCGCCTCCATCTCGGTCTGCCGGGCGTTGGCGCCGTCGGCGGCGAGCCGGTCGCGCACCGAGGTGTCTGGCTCCTCCTCGCCCGGCTCCTCCTGGGCCTCGCTGAGCCGGTAGGACAGCTCCTCGAACTCCTCGCGGGCCGCGGCGAGCGACTCCTGGCTGCGGCCGACCGCTGTGGCGGCCCGGTCCGCCTCGCCCGCCGCGGCGCGGGCCTGGCCGCCGAGCCGGCCGAGCTGCTGGGCGACCGACGACTTGGCCTTCTCGGCGGCCCTGCGCCGCTGCCCCAGCTCGTCGACCGCCCTGGCCGCGGCGGACCGCCGCTCCTTGGCCTCCTGCTGGCGGTCCGCCAGCTGGGCGCACTGCTCTTCGAGCCGGGCCAGGTCCGCGGTCGCCTCGTCCACCTGGGCCTGCACTTCGAGCAGGCTCGGCGCCTTGGCGCTGCCGCCGACGGCGGTGTGCGCGGCCAGCAGGTCGCCCTCCGCGGTCACCGCGGTCAGCTCGGGCCGCGCGGTGACCAGGACCTCGGCGTCCTCCAGCGACTCCACCACGACGACGCCCCGCAGCAGCAGCCCCACCGCGGGCGCCAGCTCGTCGGTGGCGCTCACCAGGTCGGCGGCATAGCGGGCACCGCCGGGCAGCCGGGCCTCCCCCCGCTCCCCCGTGCCGCTGTACGAGTCCGTGCCGCCGTACGTTCCCGCGCCGGTCCGTGGCCCGGCCTCCGGCGCCCCTCCGAGCAGCAGCGCCGCGCGTCCCGCGTCCTCCTTGCGCAGCAGCCGCAGCGCCTCCGCGGCGGCCGGCAGGCCGCTGACCGCGACACCGTCGGCGGCGGCGCCCAGCGCGGCGGCGACCGGGATCTCGTAACCCAGGGCGACCCTCAGCAGCGTGGCGGCCGGCCCGAGGACTCCGGCGAGCGGGCCGCCCGCGGCCGTACCGTTCCCGCCGCCGGACAGCAGCGCGCCGCTGCCGTCCTTGCGGCGCAGCGCCGGGGCCAGCGCGTCGCGGCGGGCGGCGACCGCGGCCCGGCTGCGCTCGGCGGCGGTCGCGGCCTCGCGGGCGGCGGTGAAGTCCTCGTCGGCGGCGGCCTGGTCGGCGCGGGCCGCCTCGAAGCGGGCCTCCAGCTCGGAGTCGTCGGCGTCGAGGCCCTCGACCTCGGCGCGCAGCTCCTCGTATTCGGCCTGGGCCGACTCGGCGCGGTCGCGGGCCTCGTCGCGGGCGGCGGCGAGCCGGCCGATCTCGGCCTCGGCGGAGGCGGCCTTGGAGCGGGCCGCGTTGACCTGGCCGTTGAGGCGGGCCAGGCCCTCGCGGCGGTCGGCGATGGCGCGGGCGGCGGTGCGCAGCCTGCCCTCCTCGTCGGCGAGCCGCCGCTCCAGCTCCGCGCGGTGGTCGACGGTGTCGTCCAGCGCGCGCTGCGCCGCGTCCAGGGCCTCGGTCAGCTCGGCCTCCTGCTCGCGGATGCGGGCGGCCTCGCGCTCCATGTCCTCGGGGTCGCGGCCGCGCCGCTCCTCGGCGGGCTGGCTGGTGGCATGGCGGTGGCGCTGCTCTGCCAGGCCGACGGTGCCGCGGACCCGTTCGGTCAGCTGGGACAGGGCGTACCAGGTGGCCTGCGCCTCGTTGACCCGCGGGGTCAGGTCGCGCACCTGCTCCTCCAGGCGGGCCTCGCGGCGGACGGCGTCGGCCAGTTCCGTCTCGACGGCCTCCTTGCGCTCCTTGAGCGCGGCCTCGTCCGCGACCTCGGCGCTCAGCGCCTCGCGCAGGGTGACCAGGTCGTCGGCGAGCAGGCGCAGCCGGGCGTCGCGCAGGTCGGCCTGGATGACGGCGGCCCTGCGCGCGACCTGGGCCTGCCGGCCGAGCGGTTTGAGCTGGCGGCGCAGCTCACCGGTGAGGTCGGTGACGCGGGCGAGGTTGGCCTGCATCGCGTCCAGCTTCCGCAGCGCCTTCTCCTTGCGCTTGCGGTGCTTCAGGACGCCGGCCGCCTCCTCGATGAAGGCGCGGCGGCCCATCGGGTCGGCGTGCAGCACCGAGTCCAGCTGGCCCTGGCCGACGATGACGTGCATCTCGCGGCCGATGCCGGAGTCGGACAGCAGTTCCTGGATGTCGAGCAGCCGGCAGGTGTCGCCGTTGATCTGGTATTCGCTGCCGCCGTTGCGGAACATGATCCGCGTGATGGTGACCTCGGCGTACTCGATGGGCAGCACGCCGTCGCTGTTGTCGATCGTCAGCGACACCTCGGCGCGCCCCAGCGGGGGCCGCCCGGTGGTGCCGGCGAAGATGACGTCCTCCATCTTGCCGCCGCGCAGCGACTTGGCGCCCTGCTCGCCCATGACCCAGGACAGCGCGTCGACCACATTGGACTTGCCTGATCCGTTGGGGCCGACGACACAGGTGATTCCGGGTTCGAAGCGCAGCGTCGTCGCCGAGGCGAAGGACTTGAAGCCGCGCAGCGTGAGGCTCTTGAGATGCACGCCCGCCGACTCTACTAGCCGCCTGCGGTTTCACCAGGGAATGTGCAGGGCACATCAGACGGTAAGGAGCGGCGCAGGGCCGGTCTTGAGGGGGAGGGTGCCACGACGAAGGGACGCCGAAGCGTCCCTTGCGGTTTCTGCAGTTGCCGTGATGTCAGCCTGTGAGCTGCTGCACAGTCTCAGGCGGTGTCGTGCACACCGGATCAGGCGGGGGACGCCGGATCAGGCGAGTACGGGCTCCGCGTGAGCCACGTCGATGCTGAGCAGCGACTCTTCGTGCGACGCGACAGTCAGCGCGTCGTTCTGGGCCTGCATCCGGATCAGCTCGGATTCCAGGTCCTGAACACGCTGCTGCAGCCTTCGCATCTCGGCGAGGAGTCGCGGGTCGGGACCGCCGACGTAACCGAGAAGCGCCTTTGCCATGATGGATGGTCCTCCACGCTGAGTGACCGACCGAAAGCGGTTTGGGTCGTGGGTGAGGGGTACGCACCCGCGCAGGGTGTATGCCGTGACCGCCGCTGAACAATCCTTGGAGCCACGATGCGCGGGGCTTCCAGCGTCTCACCAAATAAGGGGACGGTCAACACGATCACAGCCCAGTCGTCGGGTGCGCCTCAGAAAACACGGCGCAAAGGCGCCGCGGGCCGCCCGCGTGGCGTCGAGATCATTCTCGATGGGGGCAGCCTGACACGACATCCGCCGTATGGCAACCGGTCGTGCCCATCGGATCGCAAAACCTCGGCCACCCCGGTGACGCGCCTCCCCGGCCGCCGAATCGCCGGATCGGGTCAGCGGATCTCGAAGCCGTCGTATCCGCCGCGCGGCACCGACCAGATTTCGGTGACACCCTCCGCACGGCCGGGCGTGTCGCCGTGTCGCAGCCAGTCGAGCAGCCGCTCACACTGGGAACGGTCACCCTCGGCGACGACCTGCACACGCCCGTCGCCCAGGTTGCCCGCGTAGCCGGACAGGCCGCCGATCTCCAGCGCGGTGGCCCTGGTCCACCACCGGAAACCGACACCCTGCACCCGGCCCCGCACCCAGGCGGTGAGCCGGACATTTTCGTTCATGCGGGGAGGTTATCCGGTCGGCCGTACACCGGTTGCGACCGGAGCACGGCGCCGACGGTCACGATTCGCTACAGTCGCCCCGCAGCAGGACTTCACTCGAACGGGTGAAGCACCGTGAAGCATTGAGGAGCGCACCCGATGGGCCGACACAGCCGTCAGGCGCAGCCCGCCGCGTCGCAGCCCGGCCCGCCGCACAGCCACCGCGGCCGCCGCAAGCACCACCCGGTACGCACCGGGCTGCTGACCACGTCCGCGGTGATGGCGGTCGGCGCGGTCGCCGCGTCGTCCGGGCTGCTGTCCGCGGTGACCGGCGGCCTGACCTACGACGGCGGCGGCAAGGGCAGCACCCAGGCCGACGCCCCGACCGGATCGGTGCGGGCCGGCAGCGACGAGCCGTCGCCGCAGGGCAGCACGGACGACGCGATCCCCGGTTCGAGCAGCAGCCCGTCCCCCTCGCGTACGGCCGCGCCGTCCGCGACCACGCCCTCGGTCCGCGCCGGTTCCGCCACACCGGCCGCCACCAAGCCGTCGGCGACGGCTTCCGCGACGCCGACCCGTACGCTGCTCGCGCCCACCACCCCGGTCCACACACCGACCACCAAGGCGCCGGCCACGACGCCGAGCAGCGACACGCTGACCACCGCCAGGGCGGCCATACTGTCGCTGGTCAACAAGGAGCGGGCCACCGCCGGGTGCAAGCCGCTGACCGCCAGCTCCTCCCTGGACGGCCTGGCCCAGGCCTTCAGCGACGACATGGCCGCCCGCGGCTTCTTCGACCACACCGACCCGGACGGCCACACCCCCTGGGACCGCGCCAAGGCCCGCGGCATAACCAACCTCGGCGGCGAGAACATAGCCCGCGGCCAGGCCGACGCCGAAGCGGTGATGACGGCCTGGATGAACAGCCCCGGCCACCGGGCGAACATCCTCAACTGCGACTACACGACTCTCGGCGTCGGCATCCACTTCGGCACCGGCGGCCCGTGGTGGACGCAGGACTTCGGCTTCTGAGGACGCTCACGAGGCTCGCGAGCGCAGACGGGCGCGCACGGTCGCTCGCAGGCGCTCACGGAACGAAAGCGCCATCCGCTGGGCAGCGCTGTGCCGCGGTAGGCTCCCGCCATGGCTGAGGTGATCGAGGAGGCCGCGCGTGCGGGCGGCGAGGACGTGTTCGACGTCTTCGCGAAGGACTGCCCCTCGCGCACCACGCTGGCGCATGTGACCGGGCGCTGGGGAAGCCTCACGCTGGGCGCGCTGCGGGAGGACACCCTGCGCTTCAACGAGCTGCGGCGGCGGGTCGACGGGGTCAGCGAGAAGATGCTCTCCCAGACGCTGCACGCGCTGGAGCGCGACGGCCTGGTCGTCAGGGACGCCCGGCCGACGAATCCGCCGCACGTCGAATACCGGCTCACCGAACTCGGCGCGGACACCGCGGACCGGCTGCTCGCGCTGATCGGCCTGGTCGAGGAGCGGATGCCGGACGTGCTCGCCGCCCAGCGGGCCTACGACGCGGTGCGCGGCACCGGCTGACAGCGCGGGCAGAAGTAGCTCGACCTGTTCATCCACGCGCGGCGCCTGATCGGCGTACCGCAGCGGCGGCAGGGCTCGTCCTCCCGGCCGTACGCGTCCAGCGACCGGTCGAAGTAGCCCGACTCGCCGTTCACGTTGACATACATGCTGTCGAAGCTGGTGCCGCCGGCGGCCAGCGCGTCGCCCATCACCTCGCGGATGTGCCGGACCAGCTCCGCGGTACGGGGGCGGGTCAGGCCGGCGGTCGGGCGCTCGTAGTGCAGCTTGCTGCGCCACAGCGCCTCGTCGGCGTAGATGTTGCCGACCCCGCTGATCAGGCTCTGGTCGAGGAGCGCGCGCTTCACGGTGGTGCGCTTGCGGCGCAGGGCCGCGTGGAAGGCGTCCTCGTCGAATTCCGGGTCCAGCGGGTCCCGGGCGATGTGGCTCAGCGCCTGCGGCAGGCCTTCCGGGTCCCCCGGCACCGTCTCCTGGAGCGACAGCCCGCCGAAGGTCCGCTGGTCCACGAACCGCAGGTCCGTACCGTCGCCGTCGGCGAAGGTGAACAGGACGCGCAGGTGCGGTTCCGGCGGCGCGTCTGCCGGGCGGATCAGGAACTGCCCGCTCATGCCCAGGTGGGCGAGCATGGCCGCGTCTCCCGTGACCGGGAGCCACAGGTATTTGCCCCTGCGGTGCGGCTCGCCGAGTTTCGTGCCGCGCAGCCGGGCGGCGAAGTCCTCGGCCCCCGCCGCGTGGCGCCTGACGGCACGCGGATGCAAGACCCGCACCGTCTCGACGGTGCGGCCTGCGGCCCAGCTCGCCAGTCCCCGCCGCACCACTTCCACTTCCGGCAGCTCCGGCATGCCCTTCCCTCCACGAAAACGGCCCCCTTCCGGGGGTGCCCTTCCGGGCCAGCGGTGCCTCTGCGGTCCCCTCCCGCGAGGGGATGCCCCCAGGGGCGCGGGGAACTGCGCGCTCAGCCACCCACCGGCCGGTGATCCCGAGCGTAGCGAGATGGGGGTACCCCCAGGCGAAGCTCTGGGGGAGGACCGAACAGCCCCTTCGGGCCGGTGACGACCCGCGCGCCCGGTGGGGGCTTGTCGCGCAGTTCCCCGCGCCCCTAAAAAGCACCGCCCTACGCAGAGGCACCGCTGGACCCTCACAGCGCTGAAAAGCGCCGCCTTAGCCGGCGACAAGGCAGATTCTCCGCGCCCAAAGGCGCAACCCCCGCCGCGGCGGAGCCGCAGAACCCCCGCGCCCGGAGGGGCGCCGCCCGACGCGGAGGCACCGCGGGACCCCCGCGGCCGGGGGCGCACCCCGGGAGGGGATGCGGTCAGCTCGCGGCGGCGGAGGTTTTGCGGATGGAGCGCCAGGCGGCCTCGGCCGCCTGCTGCTCGGCTTCCTTCTTGCTGCGGCCGGTGCCGGTGCCGTACTCGACACCACCGACGCGGGCGGCAGCCGTGAAGGTCTTCTCGTGGTCGGGGCCCGACTCGGAGACGACGTATTCGGGTACGCCGAGGCTCTCGCTCGCGGTCAGCTCCTGGAGGCTGGTCTTCCAGTCCAGGCCCGCGCCCAGGTTGGAGGACTCCTCGATGAGCGGGTCGAAGAGCCGGTGGACCAGCTCGGAGGCCGCTTCGAGGCCCTGGTCGAGATAGATGGCACCGATCACCGCTTCGAGGGTGTCCGCGAGGATCGACGCCTTGTCCCGCCCGCCGGTGCCCTCTTCGCCACGGCCCAGGCGGATGAACGCGCCGAGGTCGAGACCCCGGCTGACGCCCGCGAGCGCTCGCGAGTTGACCACCGCGGCCCGCAGCTTGGCCAGTTGGCCTTCCGGCAGGTCGGGGTGGGTGCGGTAGAGGGTGTCGGTGACCACCAGGCCGAGCACGGAGTCCCCGAGGAACTCCAGGCGCTCGTTGGTGGGCAGCCCGCCGTTCTCGTACGCGTACGAGCGGTGGGTGAGCGCACGCACCAGAAGGGCGGGCTCGAGGTGATACCCGAGCCGCCCTTCCAGAAGCGTGTGGGACGAGGCTGTTTCCGTCGCGGCGTCCGTCGCGGCCTGCTTCGGCGCTGAGGCGTCTGACATGGAGCCTGTCACCTGCCGATCAGACGTCGAGGACCTGACGGCGGTTGTAGGTGCCGCAGTTGGGGCACGCGATGTGCTGCAGCTTGGGCTCGTGGCAGCGCTCGCACGCCACCAGGCTCACGGGCGCAGCCTTCCACTGCGAACGGCGGTGGCGCGTGTTGCTGCGCGACATCTTCCGCTTGGGAACAGCCACGGCTACTTCTCCTGATCGTCGTCGGAGCCGTTTCCGGCACCGTTCTGCTGGGTCGTCGGATCCACGGTGAGATCCTGCAGGGCCGCCCACCGGATGTCGGTGACCGCGTGGTGGTGGTCCGGGTCGTCGGCGAGCCGGGCTCCACAGGTGGAGCACAGGCCCGCGCAGTCCTCCCGGCACACCGGCTGCATGGGCAGTGCGAGCACCACCGCGTCTCGCAGCACGGGTTCGAGGTCGAAGAGATCGTCCTCTAGTTCGAGCGCGTCCTCGTCCTCGGCGTCGTCACCGGCTTCGTCCCTGCGGGCGGTCCGGGTGTCGGCGTCGGGGTAGGAGAACATCTCCTGGAATTCCGCGTCCAGCTCGCGCTCGACGGGCTCCAGACACCTTACGCACTCCCCCGTGACCGGTGCATGGGCGGTGCCGGTGACCAGCACACCCTCCATGACCGACTCCAGGCGGAGGTCCAGCTCCACGGTCGCGCCCTTGGGCACCCCGATGACGTCGGCGATGCCGAGGTCGTCGGGGGCCGGCACCGAGCGGGAGACCTTCTTCATCGCGCCCGGACGCCTGCCCAGCTCGTGTGTGTCGAACACGAGCGGGTTGCGGTGGTCAAGGCGGGTGTTCAGGGCTCCTGCTTTCCTCGGTTCACGGCCTGCCGCGTCCCTTGCGGGCGGGCAGGCAGAAGCGCCGGCGATTCACACGGCTGGAAGTGACAGGATACTGGACGCGCAGCCCCCGCCCAAACGGAGCAGGGCGGGGCTGCCGCGGCGGGCCGGTCAGCGGCCCTGTTCCAGCTCCCGCAGCCGGTTGAGGTCGATCATCCCGGTGTCGAAGAAGCTGGTCTCGTCCAGCGCCGCGGCCGGCTGCGGATATCCCTGGCCCTGCTGCTGGTACGGGATCTGCGGCGGATACTGCTGCTGGTCGTAGCCGGGCTGCTGCTCGTAGCCCTGCTGTCGGCCGTAGTCGTAGCCCTGGTCCTGGCCGTAGCCCGGCTGCGGGGCGTACGGGTCCGCGTAGCCGGCCTGCTGGGCGTATTCCTGCTGCTGGTAGCCGTCGCCGGTCTCCTGGACGTAGCCCGGCTGCGGGTAGGCGTCCTGCTGGTAGCCGTAGGCCGGCTCCTGCTGGGGCTCGGCGGGCTGCTGCTGCGGGTCGTAGCCGTACTGCGCCAGGTCGGCCTGCTCGGGCGCGGGGGCGGCGAGGCCCGCCAGGTAGTCGGCGTCGGACTGCTGGTGGTGGTGCTGCGGGTCGGCGTCGACACCGTCGGCCGCGGCGATCTGCGCGGCCAGGTCGTCGATCGGGTTGTGCCCGGTGAGCTTGAGCCGGCCGCGGCCGACCGCCTCCAGTGTCTTGGTGAGCACCGCCTCGAAGGCGCCGAGCTTGGTGTCGACGTAGTCGTCGGCGCGGCGGCGCAGCGTCTCGGGGTCGGTGCTGCGCTCCGGGGCGTCCGGGTCGTCCTCGGCGTAGCCCTGGTCGTCGAAGTCGGGGTGGCGGCCGAGCAGCTTCTCGCGGCCGCGGTCGACCGAGCCGATGGTCTTGGTGAGGACCACCTCGAAGTTGGCGAGCTTGCTGTCGACGTAGTCGTCGGCCTCGGCGCGGATCTCGTCCGCCTCGCGGCGGGCCTCGGCGACGATCCGGTCGGCCTCGTCCTTGGACTGCCGGGCGACATGAGTGTCGGAGACCAGCGAACCGCGTTCGGCGTGGGCCGACTCGATGATCCGCCGGGCCTCCGCCCTGGCCTGTTCGACCATCTGCTCACGGTCGCCGAGCAGGTCCTCGGCCTGGGCGAGGGAGTCGGGCAGCGCGGCGGACACCTCGTCGAGCATGGCGAGCAGCTCGGCCCGGTTCACCACGCAGGAGGCCGACATCGGCATCGACCGGGCGTTCGCCACGGTGGCCGCGATCTCATCGAGCTTCTTCTGGACGTCCACGCCGAAGACTCTAGCGCTGACGCAGCTTGGTGTTCAGTGCCTCGAGGACCGGGGACGGCACCAAGTGCGAGATGTCCCCGCCCCATTGGGCGACTTCCTTCACAAGGGACGAGGACAGGAAGCTGTAGGCGGGATTGGTGGGCACGAACAGCGTCTCCACGCCGGACAGGCCGATGTTCATCTGCGCCATCTGCAGCTCGTAGTCGAAGTCGCTGACCGCCCGCAGGCCCTTGACGATGGCCGGGATGTCGCGCTGCTTGCAGAAGTCCACCAGCAGCCCGTGGAAGGACTCCACCTCCACATTGCCGAGGTCCGCGGTGACCTCCTGGATCAGCGCGATCCGCTCGTCGACGGCGAAGAGTCCCTGCTTGGACTGGTTGATCATCACCGCGACATGCACGACGTCGTACAGCCGGGAGGCACGGGCGATGATGTCGAGGTGTCCGTTGGTGATCGGGTCGAAGGACCCGGGACAGACTGCGCGGCGCATTGCTGGCTCCTCGCTCTGCGGGCTCATGACCCGGCGGTAACTTGGGCGGCGCGACCGTACCAAAGAGTCGCCTCGCCGTACCGCCGGGAGCGCAGCTCCTCGAAGCCCGCCGGCCAGTCGAAGTCACCGCCCCTGGTCCTGCGTTCCACGGTGACCAGTGTGTCGGGCGCGAGCCAGCCGCCGGCCAGGAGTGTGAGCAGAATCTCCCGCAGGTCCTCGCCGGGGGTGTCGTAGGGCGGGTCGAGGAAGACCACGTCGTACGGCTCGGCGGGCGGCGGTCCCGCGACCACCTTCTCGGCCTTCCCGGCCCGCACCTCGGCGCCCGGCAGGCCGATCGCCGCGGCATTCTCCCGGATCGTACGGGCCGCCCGCGGGTCGGCCTCGGCCAGCAGCACATGGGCGGCGCCGCGCGACAGCGCTTCGAGGCCGACCGCGCCGGAGCCCCCGTAGAGGTCCATGACCCTGGCGCCCGCGAGGGTGCCGCGCAGCGACTGCAGCGTCGAGAAGAGGCCTTCCTTGGCCCGGTCCGAGGTCGGCCGGGTGGCGGTGCCGGGCGGTACGGCAAGCCGCCGGCCGCCGGCCGCTCCGGCGATCACGCGCGTCATCTGCTGCCCACCCTTCGCCTTCGCCTCACCCTTCGCACCCTATCCGGCCTGGGGCGGTCGGCTCCCGCGGCGGCCCGCCTCCCGTCCCGGGCCGTGCCTCAGCCCTTGTCGAGGTACTGCTCGCGGTCGGCGTCCAGCAGGCTGTCCAGGGCGCTGCGCAGGTCGGGGTGGGCGGCCAGCTCGGGGTCGGCGGCGACCACGGCGACGGCCTCCTGCCTGGCCTGCTCGATGACCTCCCGGTCCTCGATCACCGTCAGCATCCGCAGCGACGACCGGCTGCCGGACTGCGCCTGGCCCAGCACATCGCCCTCGCGGCGCTGCTGGAGGTCGATCTCGGACAGCTCGAAGCCGTCCAGGGTGCCGGCCACCGCGTCGAGCCTGCCGCGCGCCGGGCTCGCCTCGGGCGCCTCGGAGACCAGCAGGCACAGGCCGGCGGCGGAACCGCGGCCGACCCGGCCGCGCAGCTGGTGCAGCTGCGAGACGCCGAACCGGTCCGCGTCCATGATCACCATGGCGGTGGCATTGGGCACGTTCACCCCGACCTCGATCACCGTGGTGGCCACCAGCACGTCCACCTCGCCGGCCGCGAAGCGCCGCATCACGTCGTCCTTCGCGTCCGGGGCCATCCGCCCGTGCAGCACCTCGACCCGCAGCCCGCTCAGCGGTCCCGCGGCGATCTGCTCGGCGATCTCCAGCACCGCGAGCGGCGGCCTGCGCTCGGCGTCGTCGGCCTTCTTCGCCGCGGCCTTGGCGTCCTCGTCGTCGCCGATCCGCGGGCACACCACATACGCCTGGTGCCCGCCCTCGACCTCCTCGCGCAACCGCTCCCAGGCCCGGCTGAGGAAGTGCGGCTTCTCCGCCGCCGGTACGACATGGGTCGCGATCGGCGAACGCCCGGCGGGCAGCTGGTCGAGCACCGAGGTCTCCAGGTCGCCGAAGACGGTCATCGCGACCGTCCGCGGGATCGGTGTGGCGGTCATCACCAGCAGATGCGGCGGCTGCGGCGCCTTGGCCCGCAGCGCGTCGCGCTGCTCGACGCCGAAGCGGTGCTGCTCGTCCACCACGACGAGCCCCAGGTCGTGGAATCTGACCTTGTCCTCGATCAGCGCGTGGGTGCCCACCACGATCCCCGCCTCGCCCGTCACCAGGTCGAGCAGCGCCTGCCGGCGGGCGGCGGTGCCCATCGAGCCGGTCAGCAGCACCACCTTCGTGCCCAGCTCGGAGCCGCCGAGCATGCTCGCGGGCTCCGCCAGCTCGCCCATCATCTCGGTGATCGACCGGTGGTGCTGCTGTGCGAGCACCTCGGTCGGCGCCAGCATCGCGGCCTGCCCGCCCGCGTCGACCACCCCGAGCATCGCGCGCAGCGCCACCAGGGTCTTGCCGGAGCCGACCTCGCCCTGGAGCAGCCGGTGCATCGGGTGGTCGGTGGCCAGGTCGGCGAAGACCTCGTCGGACACGGTGTGCTGGCCGTCGGTGAGGGTGAAGGGCAGCTTCGCGTCGAAGGCGGCGAGCAGCCCGTCGGCGGCCGGGCGGCGCGGCACCGCGGGCAGCGCGGACTCCGCGGCCCGCCGCCGGGCCAGCGCCACCTGGAGCACGAAGGCCTCGTCCCAGCGCAGCCGGTCCCTGGCCGCGGCGATGTCGGCCTTCGACCGCGGCCGGTGCACCTTCTCCAGCGCCTCGGGCAGCGGCGCGAGACCGCGTGCCGCGCGCAGCTCCTCGGGCAGCGGCTCGCCGACGCCCGCCCAGCCGGTGGCCGCCAGCGAGTTGAGCGCGGTCTCGACGGCCTGCGCGATCTTCCACGAGGTGATCTGCTTGCACGCCGGATACAGCGGGATCAGCCGGTTGGCGAAGGCGTCGACCGCCGCCTCGCCCGCGTCGTCCGCGTCGTCCGCGTCCAGCAGCTGGTAGTCGGGGTGGGCGAGCTGCCGGGTCCGGTTGAAGACCGACACCTTGCCGGAGAACATCCCGCGGCGGCCCGGGATCAGCCGGTGCGCGTGCGCGTGGGCGGCCTTGCTGAAGAAGACCAGCGTCAGCGACCCGCTGCCGTCGCTGACGACGACTTCGAGGCGTACGCCCGAGCCGCCGCCGTACGTCCGCTTGTCGGCCTTGGAAATCTGCGCCACCACGGTCACGTGCTCGTCGACCGGGAGGTCGGCCAGCCGCGTCAGCTCCCCGCGCTCGGCATATCGGCGCGGGTAGTGGTGCAGCAGGTCACCTGTGGTGTGCAGGTCGAGATGCTCGCCGAGCACCTTGGCGGTGCGGTCGCCGACGAGCTTGCGCAGCGGTTCGTCCAACGGGTTGCCAGTCATCGCCTCCCATCTTGGCGCACGCCCCTGACAAACCGGCGGCTACTCCACGCCGATCAGCAGCGGGCAGGACGCCTGCCCGCCGTCGTACGTCACCGTGTCCACCGCCAGGTGCCGGTCGCGGACGTGCGACTCCAGGCGGACCGCGAGCCCCGGCGGCGCGGTGGCGCCCAGCACGAGGGTGACCATCTCGCCGCCCGCCGCCAGCATCCTGTCCAGTACGTGGACGGCGGTGTCCACGACGTCGGCGCCGATCACGGCCACGTCGCCGTCGATCAGCCCGAGGACGTCGCCGGCCTGGCAGACGCCCGCCATCGTCCACGACTCGCGCTCGGCGACGGTCACCTCCGCGTAGCGCGTGGCGCCGGCCGCGGACGTCATCGCGACGACGTCCTCGTCGAAGCGGCGGGACGGCTCGTGGACGGCCAGCGCGGCGATCCCCTGGACCGCGGACCGGGTCGGGATCAGCGCGACCCGCACCCCGTCCGCACGGGCCTGCTCCACGGCGGCGGCGGCCGCGTGCCGCAGCTCCGTGTCGTTCGGCAGCAATATCACTTCGCGTGCGTGCGCCCGACGGATCGCGGCGGCGATCTCACCGCTCGCCAGCTGCTCACCAGCCCGCAGGGCGACCACGGTGGCGCCGGCCTGCGCGCACAGCTCCGCCATCCCGTCCCCCCGCACGACCGCCACGATCGCCCGCTCGTGCGGCCCCGCCCCGCGGCGCACCTGCTCCCCGAAATGCGTGACGCGAATCCGGTACGGCCGCCCGGCCTCGATCCCCGCCTCGATGGCGGCCCCCACGTCGTCGACGTGCACATGCACATTCCACAACCCGTCCCCGCCGACCACGACGAGCGAGTCCCCGAGCCGGTCGAGCCGGGCTCGCAGCCGAGCGATTTTCGCGGCGTTCGCCGCTTCGAGCAGGTAGATCACCTCGTAGGCGGGCCCGCCTACGGCCTGGCAGTCCTCTGGCCCGCCGGCCGTGGCGACTCGGGGGGGCGCGCCCCCCGGGGCCCCTGCCGGGGCGGGGCGGTGGGGTGCGCCCACCGGGGCGCCTGCGGCACCCGCGTCCGCCGCGGAGGCCGTCCGGCCGCCCGGCAGGTCGGGGGCGGGCGGTGCGCCCGCGCCGGTGGCGGCCGTTGGCCTGCCGGCCTGGGCGGGGCGGTGGGGGGCGCCCACCGGGGCGCCGACGGGATCCGCGTCCGCCGCGGAGGGCGCCCGGCCGCCCGGCAGGGCGGGGCCGGGGGGTGCGCCCGGGGCGCCGGTGGCGGCCGGTGGGCTGCCCGCCTGGGCGAGGCCGGGGGGTGGGCCCGGTGGGGCGCCGACGGTGCCCGAGTCTGTAGCGGAGACTGTCCGCCCGCCCGGCGGGGTGGGGGCGGGCGGTGCGGCCGCGCCGGTGGCGGCCGTTGGCCTGCCGGCCTGGGCGGGGCCGTGGGATGCGCCCGGTGGGGCGCCTGCGGCACCCGCGTCCGCGGCGGAGGCCGTCCGGCCGCCGGGCGGGGCTCCGGCGGGATCCGAGTTCGTTGCGGTGGCCGCCGTACGCCTACCCGTCTGGGCGGAACGGGGTGGTGTGCCTGCCGGGGCACCCGCGTCTGTGCCCAAGGCGGCCGGTGGCCCGCCGGCCTGGGCCGGGGGGCGGGGCGCGCCAGTCGCCAGGATGCTGGTGGGATCCGCGTCTGCGGCGGGGGGCGTCCACTCGGCGCCCGCCGTGGGTGGGGTCGTGCGGAAGGATGTGCCGGCTCCCGGGGTGGTGGCCGTGTGCATCGGGGTGTCGCCCGTTACCGCGTCGGACAGGGCCGCCAGTACGGCGACCAGGCCGAGGCCGCCGGCGTCCACGACGCCCGCGCTGCGCAGGACGCCGAGTTGGCCGGGGGTCGCCGCCAGGGCCGCGCGGGCGCCGGTGTGGGCCGCGCGCACCACCTCGGCGAGGTC
This sequence comes from Streptomyces sp. NBC_00433, assembly GCA_036015235.1. Lineage (NCBI taxonomy): Bacteria > Bacillati > Actinomycetota > Actinomycetes > Kitasatosporales > Streptomycetaceae > Streptomyces > Streptomyces sp. NBC_00433. Next base: position 2,820,004 of record CP107926.1, read on the forward strand.
GCCGACCGTCGCTTCCGCCGCGCTCGCCGCGGCGCTCGCCACGGTGAGCATCGTGCCCTCGGCGGGGTGGGCGACAGCCTCGTACGCCGAGTCCGCGGCCGACCGCAGCGCGCGGCGCAGCGCGTTGGCGTCCGGGCCGCCGGCGGCCTCGGCCAGCGGTTCGTTCATGCCGCGCAGCAACTGCGCCAGGATCGTGCCGGAATTGCCGCGGGCACCGATGAGGGCGCCGTGGGACATCGCCCGGAAGGCCTCGGGCAGCGTCGGACCGCCCGCCGTACCCGCGGCCGGGTCGGCCGTCGCGTGGGCGTCGAAGACGGCTTCCACGCTTTGCGCGGCCGACTCGACGGTCAGGTAGAGGTTCGTGCCGGTGTCGCCGTCGGCGACGGGGAAGACGTTGATCGCGTCGATCTCTTCGCGGGCGCGGCCCAGTGCGGCGAGGGTGAGCCGGCACCAAGTGCGCACCGTGGGTGCGTCGAGCGAGGGCGGCACGAATCCTCCTGCGGAGAGCGATTTCTCCGCCCGAGCGTAGTCGTCTTCGGGGTGCCCCCGGGTCTGCCCCGTTCCCGGGGCGCCGGGACCCTTCCCGGTGGGGCCGGTCTCGCGGTTCCCCGAGCCCCTGAGGGCCTGCGCCCTGCGGCGCGTTGCTCGGCCGCGGCCGCGTCGTGGCTTGGCGCGCAGTTCCCCGCGCCCCTGAGGGCCTGCCCCTTGCGGCGCGTTGCCTGACCGCCGCCGCGTCGTGGCTTGGCGCGCCCCCGGAAAACGCTCGCCATGGGGAAAGGGCGGGGTGGGAGCGTGGTAGTTTCGTGGCATGGGAGCAGTCGTTGTATGCTGCTCCGGTTGCCTGGGGCTCTCCCGGGCTTTTCCTCGTAAATGTATCTGAAGTCTTGGAGTGTCCCGTGGCTGCCAACTGCGACGTCTGCGGCAAGGGGCCGGGCTTCGGCAACAGCATTTCCCACTCGCACCGCCGTACCCCGCGTCGTTGGAACCCCAACATCCAGCGGGTGCGTGCAGTCGTGGGGAAGACGCCGAAGCGGCTCAATGTCTGCACCTCGTGCATCAAGGCCGGCAAGGTCTCGCGCTAGCGAGTGACCCCCCTCCGCCCTCAGGGGCGGAAGGGACCCGGTCCGCGCTGACGCGTCATCTCGCAGCGGCGCAGCCTTCCGGCTCCGGAGAAGCCGGTCCACCTTCGGGTGGGCCGGCTTTTCAGCGTGCTCTGAAGGCGTGGCCGTGGTCGACAGGGCCGATGCCGGCGCCCAGGGGGAAGCCGGCCGCGATGGCAGCGGTGACGTAGGTCTTCGCCAGGCCGACGGCGGTGGGGACGTCGTGGCCGAGGGCGAGGTACGAGGCCAGCGCGCTGGCCAGCGTGCAGCCGGTGCCGTGGGTGTGGCGGGCGGGGTGGCGCGGGGCGCGGAACCAGCGCTCGGTGCGGCCGTCGGAGAGCAGGTCGGCGGACTCGGCGGTGCCGGGCAGGTGGCCGCCCTTGATCAGGGCCCAGCGCGGGCCGCAGGCCAGGACGGCGTCGGCGGCGGCCCGCATGCCCTGCTCGTCGGTGACGGTGACGCCGGTGAGCCGGGTGACCTCGTCGAGGTTGGGTGTGGCGACGGTGGCCAGCGGCAGCAGCCTGGTGCGTACGACGTCGGGTGCGTCGCCGCGCAGCAGGGCGTCGCCGTGCTTGGAGACGCCGACCGGGTCGACGACGACGGGGGCGTCGAGGCCGGTGAGCAGGTCGGCGACGGTGCCGGCCAGTTCGGCGGAGGCGAGCATGCCGGTCTTGACGGCCTGCACCCCGATGTCGTCGACGACGGCCCTGAACTGGGCGCGTACCGCTTCGGGCGGCAGGTCCCAGGTGCCGTGCACGCCGAGCGAGTTCTGCGCGGTCACGGCGGTGATCACGCTCATGCCGTGGACGCCGAGGGCGAGCATCGTCTTGAGGTCGGCCTGGATGCCGGCACCGCCGCCGGAGTCGGATCCGGCGACGGTGAGCACGCGCGGGGGCGCGGCGGGCGGGATGCTCACGCGTCGTCGCCGAAGTGGTCCCAGCCGCCCGCCTTCTCCCAGGGCGCACCGTCGACGGTGACCTGCGGGGTGCGGCCTGCCGGTGCGGTGACCTTGCCGATGACCCGCCAGCGGGCGGGCAGTTTCACGTCGGGCGGGAAGGCGGCGACGATGGCGTGGTCCTCGCCGCCGGTGAGCACCCAGTGCAGCGGGTCGACGCCGACGGCCTGCCCGATGTCGGTCATCTGCGCGGGTACGTCGACGGCGGCGGACCGCAGGTCGATGTCGGCGCCGCTGGCGGTGGCGATGTGGCCGAGGTCGGCGACCAGGCCGTCGCTGACGTCGGTCATGGCGGTGGCGCCGAGTTCCGCCGCCGCGGGGCCCGCGTGGTAGGGGGGTTCGGGGCGGCGGTGGGCCTCGACGAAGGCGCGCGGAGAGCGGAAGCCGCGGGACAGGACGGCGAGTCCGGCGGCGGACCAGCCGAGCCAGCCGGTGACGGCGATGACGTCGCCGGGGCGGGCCCCCGACCGGGTGACGGCGGCCCGGTTGCGGAGGTCGCCGAGGGCGGTGACGGCCACGGTGATGGTGTCGCCGCGTACGACGTCGCCGCCGACGACGGCCGCGCCGGCGACCTGGCACTCGTCGCGGATGCCGTCCATCAGCTCGATCGGCCAGGTGGCGGGGAGTTCGGCGGGCACGACGAGGCCGAGCAGCACGGCGGTGGGGACGGCGCCCATGGCGGCGATGTCCGCAAGGTTCTGCGCGGCGGCCTTGCGGCCGACGTCGTAGGCGGTGGACCAGTCGCGGCGGAAGTGCCGGCCCTCGACCAGGATGTCGGTGCTGGCCACCACCCGCCGATCGGGCGCGGTGATGACGGCGGCGTCGTCACCGGGGCCGATTTTCACGGCCGGGGTCGAGGTGAGGCGGGAGGTCAGTTCCCTGATGAGCCCGAACTCCCCCAACTCGCCCACAGTCCCCTTCATCTCATCGTCCCCTTAGGTCTCGGCATTCGCCGGTTCTGCTGAGTGTTTCCCGTCAATACGGGGGTCAGGTACCGCGCGGGTCTCCCCGCTGTGCGCGACGACGCGATAACGTGGCGTCCCCCTTCCCACATGATCCTCGTAGCCGCCCTGGAGGTTCCGTGGTACAGGCCTACATCCTGATCCAGACCGAGGTCGGCAAGGCCTCGGCAGTAGCGGAGGTGATCTCCAAGATCGACGGCGTCATGCAGGCCGAGGACGTCACGGGCCCCTATGACGTGATCGTCAGGGCCCAGGCGGACACGGTCGACGAACTCGGCCGGATGGTGGTCGCCAAGGTTCAGCAGGTGGACGGCATCACCCGAACCCTCACCTGTCCCGTCGTCCATATCTAGCCCCCCGATATGCTCGCCCGGTGGCGCTGTATCACCGGGTCGTCCTCATCAACGTGTCCGCCGTCGCGTGCCTTGCCGCGGCGGCGGCCTACGGTTTCGCCATGTCCGGAGGCGGCGACGGCACCGTCGCCGTGCCGGTTCCCGACGCGCGGACGGCCGGCTACTGCCGTGCGCTGCACGACGCGCTGCCGCAGCAGGTGGTGGGGCTCTCCCGGCATGACCTGCGACCGCGCTCCGAGCTGATCACCGGATGGGGGGACCCGGCGATCGTACTGCGCTGCGGGGTGCCACGACCGCTGGTGGACAACAATCCCGAGGCCGACGGCGTCGATGTCGACGGGGTCGGCTGGTCGGTCGAGCACGGCTCAGGCGGGTCGCTGCTGCTCACCACGACGCTGCGGCAGGCGTACGTCGAGGTGTCGCTGCCGCAGGAGTACGCCGGCGATCTCGGTCCGCTGACCGATCTCGCCGGCGCCGTCAAGAAGACGATCCCGGAGCTGTGACCTGCCGCCTCGGGCGGCGCGCAGCCGCTGCCGTGCCGCAGGGACGTTTCAGCGCAGTCCGGTGGAGCGGCGCAGTGCCGCCTGGATGAGCCGGTCGACCAGTTCGGGGTAGTCGACGCCGCTCTCCTGCCACATCCGCGGGTACATCGAGATCGGGGTGAAGCCCGGCATGGTGTTGATCTCGTTGATCACGAACTCGCCGCTGTCGAGCAGGAAGAAGTCCGCGCGCACGAGTCCCTCGCAGGAGGCGGCCTCGAAGGCGGCGACGGCGAGCCGCTGCACCTCGGCGGTCTGCTCGGGGGTGAGCGGCGCGGGCACGATGCCCTCGGCCGAGTCGATGTACTTCGCCTCGAAGTCGTAGAAGGCGTGCGTGGTGACCGGCGGGATCTCGGCGGGCACCGAGGCCCGCGGCCCTTCCTCGAACTCCAGCACCCCGCACTCGATCTCGCGGCCGCGCAGCAGCGCCTCGACGACGAGCTTCGGGTCGTGCCTGCGGGCCTCGGCGATGGCCGCGTCCAGCCCTTCAGGACCGTCGACCTTGCTGATACCGAAGGAGGAGCCGCCGCGGGCGGGCTTCACGAACAGCGGCCAGCCGTGTTCCGCGGCGAAGCCGACGAGGCGGTCGCGGACCGCGGCCGGGTCGCGGTCCCACTCCCGCGGGCGGACCACGGTGTAGGGGCCGACGGCCAGGCCGAAGGAGGTGAAGATCCGCTTCATGTACTCCTTGTCCATGCCGACGGCGGAGGCGAGCACGCCAGCGCCGACGTAAGGGACGCCGGACAGTTCGAGCAGCCCTTGCAGGGTGCCGTCCTCGCCGTAGGGGCCGTGCAGCAGCGGGAAGACGACGTCGACCTCGCCGAGTGCCTTGGGGACGGCGCCGGTCTCGGTGTAGACGACCTCGCGGTTGGCCGGGTCGACGGGGAGGACGACGGCGCCCTCCTCGTCGGTGACCTGCTCCACGGTGGGCATCGTGCGGTCGGTGATGGCCATCCGGTCGGGGGCGTCGGCGGTGAGCGCCCAGCGGCCCTCGCTGGTGATGCCGATCGGCAGGACGTCGTATTTGGTGCGGTCGATGGCGCGCAGCAGGCTCGCCGCGGTCACCACCGAGACACCGTGCTCGGAGCTGCGGCCGCCGAAGACGACGGCGACCCGCGGCTTGCGTGCGTAACCGGACGGCGCCGGGCGGGCGGCGCTCTCGTCGGGTCCCGGACTCTGGGAAGAAGGCAGGTTGCTCATGTCGCGTTGACCTTACCTTTCGGACTTCGCGGAGCGTGACATCAACTCCCGCACGGCCACGACCGGCGGTTTTCCGTTGTGCACGATATCGACCACGGTCTCAGTGATCGGCATGTCCACGCCGTGGCGGCGGGCGAGATCGGCCACCGATTCGCAGGACTTGACGCCCTCCGCGGTCTGCCGGGTGACGGCGATCGTCTCGGTGAGGCTCATGCCGCGGCCGAGGTTGGTGCCGAAGGTGTGGTTGCGGGACAGCGGTGACGAGCAGGTGGCGACCAGGTCGCCCATGCCGGCCAGGCCCGCGAAGGTGTGCGCGTCGGCGCCCATCGCCAGGCCGAGCCTGGTGGTCTCGGCCAGGCCCCGGGTGATCAGCGACGCCTTGGTGTTGTCGCCGAGCCCCATGCCGTCGGCGATGCCGACGGCCAGGCCGATCACGTTCTTGACCGCGCCGCCGAGTTCGCAGCCGACGACGTCGGTGTTGGTGTACGGGCGGAAGTACGCGGTGTGGCACGCGGTCTGGATGCGGCGGGCGACGGCGTCGTCCCGGCAGGCGACGACGGAGGCGGCGGGCTGCCGGTCGGCGATCTCCGGTGCCAGGTTGGGCCCGGACAGCACGGCGACCCGGTCCGGCCCGGTCTTGGCGACCTCCTCGATCACCTCGCTCATCCGCTTGGCGGTGCCGAGCTCGACGCCTTTCATGAGGCTGACCAGCACCGCGTCGCCGCGCAGCAGCGGCGCCCACTCGGCGAGGTTGCCGCGCAGGGTCTGCGAGGGCACGGTGATGAAGACCAACTCGGCGTCGTGCGCGGCCTCTGCCGGGTCGGCGGTGGCGGTGACGGACGCGGGCAGTTCCAGGTCGGGGTGGTATTCCGGGTTGCGCCGGGTGGTGTTGATCGCGTCGACCAGGGCCTGCCTGCGGCCCCACAGCGACACCTGGCATCCGGCGTCGGCGAGCACCATCGCGAAGGCGGTGCCCCAGGAGCCGGTGCCGTAGACCGCGCAGCGCGCCGTCACTTGCCCTCCCGTGCCCTGCGCGGGTCGTAGAGCCCGGCGGGTGCGGGCTCGCCGCGCAGCTCCGCGAGCAGTTCGGTCACGCTGCGCATGATGGTCTCGGTGACCGCGCGCAGCGTCTCGGCGGTGGGCTCCTGGCCGTAGAAGGCGTCGAGGTCGACGGGCGGTCCCGCCAGCACGCGCAGCGTCTTGCGGGGGAAGAGGCGGAACTTCTTCTCCTTGGCATACGGCGGCATTGCCTCGTTGGCGCCCCACTGGGCGACCGGGATAACGGGGGCCTTGGTGAGCAGGGCGACCCGGGCGATTCCGGTCTTGGAGACCATCGGCCACATCTCGGGGTCGCGGGTGAGGGTGCCTTCCGGGTAGAAGGCCACGCACTCGCCGGCCTCGATCGCGGCGACCGCGGCGCGGAAGGCGTTGGCGGCGTCGGTGGTCTCCCGGAAGACCGGGATCTGGCCGGTGCCGCGCAGCATCGTGCCGACGAAGAACGGCTTGAACAGTGCGGCCTTGGCCAGGAAGCGCGGCACCCGGCCGGTGTTGTACTGGAAATGCGCGTACGACAGCGGGTCGAGGTACGAGTTGTGGTTCACCGCCGTGATGAATCCTTCGTCGGCGGGAATGTGTTCCATTCCCTGCCAATCCCGCTTGAACAGCACAATGAGCGGCGGTTTCGCGATGACAGCCGCCAGGCGGTACCAGAAACCGATTCTGCGGCGGGACACCCGGACTCCTCTACGTTGCGATGGCGCTGCCGCTCAGCATCGCGGCTACCAGAGACTAACGCCAGGTCTCGGGCCGCCGGGGGGCACCTCTGACACTCGGTGACAATGGTGGGGTGGATCTGACGGCGATGTGGTCGCTCGTGGTGCCGCTCAAGCCGCTGGCCGTGGCCAAGAGCAGGCTGGCGGAGGCGGCGGGGCCGGTACGCCCGGCGCTGGCGCTGGCTTTCGCGCTCGACACGGTGGCCGCCGTGCTGGCGTGCGCGGAGGTGGCGGATGTCACGGTCGTCACCGACGATCCGACGGCGGGCGCCGAAGTGGCGGGGCTGGGGGCCTTCGTGGTGGCCGACGTGCCGGCGGCCGGGCTGAACGCGGCGCTGCGGTACGGCGCCGGCCTCGTACGGCAGCGGCGCCCGTCGGCGTGGGTCGGCGCGCTGAACGGCGATCTCCCGGCCTTGCGGCCCGCCGAGCTGGGCGAGGTGCTCAGGGAGGCCGCACGGCTGCCGGGGCGGGCATTCCTGGCCGATACGGCCGGTCCCGGGACAACCTTGCTCACCGCGTCGCCCGGCGTGGCGCTCTCCCCCGGCTTCGGCGGCGCCTCGCGGGCCCGCCACCTGGCGTCGGGGGCACGCGAGATCACGCTTCCGGGGGTGTCTTCCGTGCGGCAGGACGTGGACACCGCGGCGGACCTGGACGCGGCGCGCGCGCTCGGCCTCGGCCCGCGGACCGCGCTGCTCTTCCCGGCCCGCACCGCGTGACGCCGGGCGGCACCGTGTGACACCCGCCGGCGCCCGCACCGCCCGGCACCGGAAGCCGGTACGCCAGGCCCAAGCCCTCAGGGCTGTCCCGCTGATCCCCGGCGGGCGCGCGACGACATCTACGGCACCTCGCCGCGTTGTCGGGCTCGCCCGAACACGACCCGGTATGAGGGCGACCCTTCGCCTTGCGATGTACCGCATCTGACGCCGCGCGCTGGTCCACCGCGGATTACGGGACAGCCCATAGGCTGGTGCCATGCAAGCGACGGCGTTCACCTTTGACCCCGGCACCCGGGCGGGCAGTGTGCTGCTGGACGACGGGACGCCGGTGGCGTTCGACGCCGCGGCCTTCGACGCGGGCGGCCTGCGGCTGCTGCGGGTGGGCCAGCGGGTGCGGATCCGCACCGAGGGCGAGGGCGACGCGCGGCGGGTGGTCTTCGTGACGCTGCAGACGTATCCGGACCCGGGCGCCTAAGCGCGGCGCGGGCGCGTCGGCCCGGTCCGGGACCGGGCGCGCGGCCGGCGGGAGAACGGCGCGGGCCGGTCCACCCCTTGCGGGGTGCCCGGCCCTTCGCGGCCGTCCGGCGGCGCCGGAGGTCTAGCTGGCGGCGGCCCGCTTGGCAGTGGTCTTGCGCGCCGCGGTCTTCTTGCCCGGCGTCTTCTTGGCGGTGGCCTTCTTGGCCGGGGCCTTCTTGGCCGCGGTCTTCTTCGCCGCCGCCTTCTTGGTGGTGGTCTTCTTGGCCGCGGTGGTCTTCTTCGCGACGGCCTTCTTCGCGGTGGTGGCCTTCTTGACGGCGGCCTTGCGGGCCGTGGTGGCCTTCTTGGCGGCGGCCTTCTTGGTGCTGGTCCGCGCGGTGGTGGAAGCACCACCGCTCAGGCTGCCCTTGGGGGCCTTCTTGACCGCGACCTCCCCGCCGCGCGGGAGCTTCTTGGCCCCGCTGACCAGGTCCTTGAAGCCCTGGCCCGCGCGGAACCGCGGCACGGAGGTCTTCTTGACCCTGACCCGCTCCCCGGTCTGGGGGTTGCGGGCGTAGCGGGCCGGGCGTTCGACCTTCTCGAACGAACCGAATCCGGTGACCGAGACCCGATCGCCGGAGACCGTCGCGCGGACGATCGCGTCGAGAACCGCGTCAACCGCGTCCGCGGCGGCCTGCCGGCCGCCCACCTTGTCGGCAATCGCTTCTACGAGCTGCGCCTTGTTCACGTCTTCCCCTTCGGAAACTTGCCCGGCGAATGAGTGCGGGCCTTTTCGCACGCTAGGCGGATATATACCGCAAATCAAATACGAAACGGGCGAATCACCCTTGTGCCGCAACGAACTCGGGGGCCTGCGTGATCAGCGATCGGGGATTCCGAGGTCGTCCAACTCGGCCGTCAACACGTCCAGACGGCGTGCCGCGTCGGCGAGATCGTGCTTCGCCGTGGCGGTCACCGCGAGCAGCCTGCGAGTCAACTCCCGCCTGGTCTCATCAGGGACTTCGGGATTGGCCACCCGCGTGTGCGCCTGCTTCAGACGCGCGGCGAGAACCCCGTAGAGCTGGAGTTGGCCGTCGCGTTCCATGGGTCGATTGTGCCATCTGCGGCGAGTTGTCGGCGGTGACAGGGCCAACCGGGTGTTCCGGGGGCCTTCCACCGGGCTTTTGGACGACCGGGAGAGCTCGTCCGACGTACGGGAATCGCCGCGGCGCGCGCACGCGGAAAGCGCCCCCCGCGAGTTCGCGAGGGGCGCTTCATGGCCTGGTGGGACGGGTCAGGCCCTGACGGTGCTGGGCTTGTGGGACGGCCGGTGGCTCTCGAAGGCGGCGATGTCCGCCTCGTTGGCCAGCGTCAGGCTGATGTCGTCCAGCCCTTCGAGCAGCCGCCAGCGGGCGTTGTCGTCCAGCTCGAACGGCGCGGTCACGCCCTCGGCGCGGACCTCGCGGTCCACCAGGTCCACGGTGACCTCGGCGGTCGGGTCGGCCTCGGCCAGCTGCCACAGCTGCTCGATGACCTCCTGCGGCAGCACCACCGTGAGCAGGCCGTTCTTGAGCGAGTTGCCGCGGAAGATGTCCGCGAAGCGAGACGAGAGCACGGTCTTGAAGCCGTAGTTCTGCAGCGCCCACACCGCGTGCTCGCGGGACGAGCCGGTGCCGAAGTCGGGTCCGGCGACCAGGACGGTGGCGCCCTTGCGCTCGGGGGCGTTGAGGACGAAGGACTCGTCCTTGCGCCAGGCCTCGAACAGCCCGTCCTCGAAGCCGTTGCGGGTGACCTTCTTGAGCCAGTGCGCCGGGATGATCTGGTCGGTGTCGACATTGCCGCGGCGCAGCGGCACGGCCCGGCCGGTGTGGGTGGTGAAGGCTTCCATCGGGCTCAGACCTCCGTCAGGACAGGGGCGTCGGACAGGTCGGCGGGCGAGGCGAGGTGGCCGAGCACCGCGGTGGCGGCGGCCACCTGCGGCGAGACCAGGTGCGTACGGCCGCCCTTGCCCTGCCGTCCTTCGAAGTTGCGGTTCGAGGTGGACGCGGAACGCTCGCCGGGCGCCAGTTGGTCGGGGTTCATACCCAGGCACATCGAGCAACCCGCGTGCCGCCATTCGGCGCCGGCCTCGGTGAACACCTTGTCCAGGCCCTCGTGCACGGCCTGCAGCGCGACCCGTACGGAACCGGGTACGACCAGCATCCGGACGCTGTCGGCGACCTTGCGGCCCTGCACGACGGACGCGGCGGCCCGCAGGTCCTCGATCCGGCCGTTGGTGCACGAGCCGACGAAGACGGTGTCCACGGCGACCTCGCGCAGCGGCTGCCCCGCGGTCAGGCCCATGTACTCCAGCGCCTTCTCGGCCGACAGCCGGTCGCCGGGGTCGGCGAAGGACGCCGGGTCGGGCACGGCCGCGCTCAGCGGCGCGCCCTGGCCGGGGTTGGTGCCCCAGGTGACGAACGGCGCCAGGCCGCCCGCGTCGATCCGCACCTCGTGGTCGAAGACCGCGTCCTCGTCGGTGTGCAGCGTCTTCCAGTACGCGAGCGCCGCGTCCCAGTCCGCGCCGGTGGGGGCGTGGTCGCGCCCCTCCAGGTAGTCGAAGGTGATCTGGTCGGGGGCGATCATGCCGGCCCGCGCGCCCGCCTCGATCGACATGTTGCAGATGGTCATCCGGGACTCCATCGACAGCTTCTCGATGGCGGAGCCGCGGTATTCGATGACATAGCCCTGGCCGCCACCGGTGCCGATCTGCGTGATCACTGCGAGGATCAGGTCCTTGGCGGTGACGCCGTCGGGCAGCTCGCCGTCGACGGTGACGGCCATGGTCCTGAAGGGGGCCAGCGGCAGCGTCTGGGTGGCCAGCACGTGCTCGACCTGGGAGGTGCCGATGCCGAACGCCAGCGCGCCGAAGGCGCCGTGGGTGGAGGTGTGGCTGTCGCCGCAGACCACGGTGGTGCCCGGCTGGGTCAGGCCCAGCTGCGGTCCCACCACGTGCACGACGCCCTGCTCGACGTCGCCGAGCGGGTGCAGCCGCACCCCGAACTCGGCGCAGTTCTTGCGCAGCGTCTCCAGCTGCGTGCGCGAGACCGGGTCGGCGATCGGCTTGTCGATGTCGAGGGTCGGGGTGTTGTGGTCCTCGGTGGCGATGGTGAGGTCCGTGCGGCGCACCTGCCGGCCGTTCATCCGCAGCCCGTCGAACGCCTGGGGGCTGGTCACCTCATGGAGGAGGTGGAGATCGATGAAGAGCAGATCGGGCTCGCCTTCGGCGCGGCGGACGACATGGTCGTCCCAGACTTTTTCCGCGAGTGTCCTACCCATCGCTGTCCCTCCGGCCCCGGCCTTCTTCGCCCCGGGCCAACTCGGTGTGTGTTCCGTTCCGCGCTGTGGTTCGCGCCGTGCTCCCAGCCTGACGGCTTCCGGGGAAAATTGAACTTGCGTTTCACAGTGTGAGACGCGAATATCGTTGCATGGACAACTCTAGCGGCGTCGGCGTTCTCGACAAGGCTGCTCTGGTGCTCAGCGCACTGGAGTCAGGACCGGCCACCCTGGCCGGACTTGTCGGCGCCACGGGCCTCGCCCGCCCCACCGCGCACCGGCTGGCGGTCGCGCTCGAACACCATCGCATGGTGGCCCGCGACATGCAGGGCCGCTTCATCCTCGGGCCGCGGCTGTCCGAGCTGGCCGCCGCCGCGGGCGAGGACCGGCTGCTCGCCACGGCGGGTCCGGTGCTCACGCACCTGCGGGATGTGACCGGCGAGAGCGCCCAGCTCTACCGCCGGCAGGGCGACATGCGGATCTGCGTGGCGGCCGCGGAGAGGCTGTCCGGACTGCGGGACACCGTGCCGGTGGGCTCCACGCTGCCGATGAAGGCCGGCTCGGCCGCCCAGGTGCTGATGGCCTGGGAGGAGCCGGAGCGGCTGCACCGCGGCCTGCAGGGCGCGCGCTTCACCGCCACCGCGCTGTCCGGAGTACGCCGCAGGGGCTGGTCGCAGTCGATCGGCGAGCGCGAGCCGGGCGTGGCGTCGGTGTCCGCGCCGGTGCGGGGCCCGTCGAACCGGGTGGTGGCCGCCGTGTCGGTGTCGGGGCCCATCGAGCGGCTGACCCGGCACCCGGGCCGTATGCACGCCCAGGCCGTGGTGGACGCCGCCGCCCGGCTCTCCGAGGCGCTGCGCCGCTCCAGCTGACCGATCGGCCCGTTCCTCCCGGCCCGCGCCGTCCCCGCGGGCCGGGAGGAACGGGCACTCGTGGCATTGGGCCGGGAACGCCGGAAGCCCGTCGCGAATGCGACGGGCTTCACATTTTCCGACTTCCGCGGATGCGTACCCCCGACCGGATTCGAACCGGCGCTACCGCCTTGAGAGGGCGGCGTGCTAGGCCGCTACACAACGGGGGCGAGCTTTGGCGATCCTCGCGTCGTCACGCCCGGGAGCGACCCGGAGGGGACGGAAAGAAAGGATCTGTACCCCCGACCGGATTCGAACCGGCGCTACTGCCTTGAGAGGGCAGCGTGCTAGGCCGCTACACAACGGGGGCTTGCAATACACATGCGCTGGGGTACCAGGACTCGAACCTAGAACAACTGAACCAGAATCAGCCGTGTTGCCAATTACACCATACCCCACCAAAACGCAACCCCTGCGGGTCTTGTTCGGCTCGCGCTCCCGGCCGGGCCTTTCGGCCCTCTCGGGCGGCGCAGGAAGAACATTACCCGATCAGGGACACCGCTCCAAAACGGGTATCGGAGCGCAGCAGTGCGGGGAGCTCGCCGAGCCCGGTGATCCTGGCCAGCTCCGGCCGGCCGCCGGCCCCGTGCCGGTCCAGCCAGATGCCGAGCAGGCCCGCCTCGGCCGCGCCGCGGGCGTCGATGTCCGGCTCGTTGCCGACGTAGGCGACCTCCGCGGGCGCCAGGTCCAGCGCCCGGCAGGCGGCGTGGAAGGCCTCGGCCGCGGGCTTGGAGATCCCCAGCTCCGCCGCGCACAGCAGCACCTCGAAGCGGTCCCTGACGCCCAGCAGGCGCAGCTTGCGGTCCTGGTGGGCGAAGGCGGAGTTGGACAGCACCGCGTGCCGGTAGCCGTCGGCCAGGCCGTCCAGCGCGGGCAGCGTGTCGGGGAAGAGCGCCCAGGCGGACTCGTAGTGCACCTTGTGCCGGTCGAACCACTCCTCGGCCTCGGCGTCGGTCAGCGGCAGCCCCAGGAAGTCCCGCACCCGCGCCCTGCGCTGCCCCTCGAAGTCGCACTCGCCCGCGGCGAAGCGCCGCCAGTGCTCGACGGTCAGGTCCCGCCAGTGGTCGAGGGCCCGCTCGACGCTGTCACAGCCGTCGGGCAGGCCCTCATGGTCGAGATGGCGCCGCATGCCGGTGCGCTCGGCGCTCCCGTAGTCGAAGATCGTGTCGTCGATGTCCCAGAGCACCGCACGGATCGCCATACGGCCAATCTAGCCGGAGCGGCCGCCCCGGCCCCGGCTCAGCCCGCCAGCCGGGCCAGCGCGCTGTCGATGCGGGCCAGGGCGCGGTCGCGGCCCAGCACCTGGAGGGACTCGAAGAGCGGCAGGCCGACGGTGCGGCCGGTGACCGCGACGCGGACCGGGGCCTGGGCCTTGCCGAGCTTGAGGCCGTGGGCCTCGCCGGCGGCCAGGACGGCCTCCTTCAGCGCCTCGGGGCTCGACCAGTCCGCGGCGGCCAGCTTCTCCCTGGCGGTGGCCAGCAGCGCGTCGGAGCCCTCCTTCATGGCCTTCGCCCAGGACGCCTCGTCGGCGGCCGGCTCGGGCAGGAAGAGGAAGTCGACGTTGGCGGTGATGTCGGACAGCACCGTCAGCCGGGTCTGCGCGTAGGGCGCGATGGCCTGCCAGGCCGCCTCGTCGAAGTCCTCGGGCGCCCAGGGCGCGTGCGGGGCCCGCAGCCACGGGGTGCAGGCGTCGGCGAAGGCGGCGGGGTCGAGCAGCCGGATGTGGTCGGCGTTGATCGCCTCGGCCTTCTTCAGGTCGAAGCGCGCCGGATTGGCGTTGACGTCGCCGATGTCGAACTTGGCGACCATCTCGGCCGGTGTGAAGACGTCCCGGTCGGCGGAGTAGGACCAGCCAAGCAGCGACAGGTAGTTCAGCAGCCCCTCGGGCAGGAAGCCGCGCTCGCGGTAGAGGTTGAGCGAGGACTCCGGGTCGCGCTTGGACAGCTTCTTGTTGCCCTCGCCCATCACGTACGGCAGGTGCCCGAACTCCGGGATCTGCTTGGCGACACCCAGGCCGATCAGCGCCTCGTAGAGGGCGATCTGCCGCGGGGTGGAGGACAGCAGGTCCTCGCCGCGCAGCACGTGCGTGATGCCCATCAGGGCGTCGTCCACCGGGTTGACCAGGGTGTAGAGCGGGGCGCCGCTGGCCCGGACGATGCCGTAGTCCGGCACGTTCTCCGGGGTGAAGGTCAGCTCGCCGCGCACCAGGTCGGTGAAGGTGATCGCCTTGTCCGGCATGCGGAAGCGCACGATCGCGCCGCGGCCCTCTGCCAGGTAGCGGGCCGTCTGCTCGGCGGTCAGGTTGCGGCAGTGGCCGTCGTAGCCGGAGGGGCGGCCGGCGGCGCGGGCGGCCTCCCGGCGGGCGTCCAGCTCCTCGGTGCTGCAGTAGCAGTCGTACGCGTGCCCGGCCTCCTTGAGGCGGCGGGCCACATCGGCGTAGACGTCCATCCGCTGCGACTGCCGGTAGGGCGCGTGCGGGCCGCCGACCTCGGGGCCCTCGTCCCAGTCGAGGCCGAGCCAGCGCAGCGAGTCCAGCAGCGCCAGGTAGGACTCCTCGGAGTCGCGGGCGGCGTCGGTGTCCTCGATCCGCAGCACCAGGGTGCCCTGGTGGTGCCGGGCGAAGGCCCAGTTGAAAAGAGCGGTGCGGACCAGGCCCACGTGGGGGTTGCCGGTCGGCGAGGGGCAGAAGCGGACGCGTACGTCCGTGGAGGGTGCGCTAGCCACGCGAGATCACCTTGTTGGTGAGAGTGCCGATGCCTTCGATGGTGACGGCGACCTCGTCGCCGGGGTGCAGCGGGCCGACCCCGGCCGGGGTGCCGGTGAGGATGACGTCGCCGGGCAGCAGGGTCATCGCCTCGGTGATGTTGACGATCAGGTCCTCGATGCGGTTGATCATCTGCCCGGTGCGGCCGGCCTGCCGCAGTTCGCCGTTGACGGTCGCGGTGATCGCCAGGTCGGCGGCGCCCGCCAGGTCGATGCCGGTCTCGATCCAGGGGCCGAGCGGGCAGGAGGAGTCGAAGCCCTTGGCCCTGGCCCACTGCTTCTCGGTCTGCTGGGTGTCGCGGGCGGTGACGTCGTTGGCGCAGGTGTAGCCGAGGATGACGTCCTTGACCCGTTCGCGCGGCACTTCCCTGCACAGCCGGCTGATGACGACCGCGAGCTCCGCCTCGTGGTGGACCTCGCGGGAGAACGACGGGTAGACGATGTTGTCGCCGGGGCCGATGACCGAGGTGGACGGTTTGAAGAAGGCCCAGGGCGCGGCCGGCACCTCGTTGCCCAGCTCCGCGGCGTGGGCGGCGTAGTTGCGGCCGATGGCGACGACCTTGTTGGGCAGGACCGGCGGCAGCAGGCGGACCTTGTCCAGCGGCACTTTCGTGCCCGACAGTTCGAAGTCGGCGAAGGGGACGCCCTTGATGATGTCGAGGACGAGGCCGTCGAAGCCGCTGGGGCCGCCGGTGCCGGTCGGGTCGCCCTCGACCGCGCCGAAGGCGACATTCCCGTCGATGGAGAACCTGGCGATGCGCATGGGCCCAGCTTAGTAGTCCGGCACCGCTCCGCCCGCCGCCGCGTCGCCGCAGGTCAGGCCGCCACAGGAGTGGGGCTCAGCCCTCGACGTGGGACTTCGGCAGCTCGTTGAGGACCGTGCGGCGCGGGTTCGCGGTGGACTGCGGCAGCTCGCGGACGGCGGCGGCGTCGGTCTCCGGCGCGGGCGGGGCGACCCCGAGTTCCGTCGCGTCCTTCAGGTGGGCGAGAGTGGTACGCCGCGGGTTGGCGATCATCTGCCGGAACATCAGGGTGGTCTTCATCGGCCGTCGGGACCTCGGGGGCTCGGCGGACCGCGCGAGGCGGGCCGCGGTTGACAGAAGTGCGCTTCGTGTAAACCACCACGCTAGCGGCGGCCATTCCCCTCGCCCGGCGTCCCAGACGTCTGACGGGTTGTGATTTTGCTCACCAAGTGAGCGGCAATTCCGTCATTACGGGCACACCTCCTCGGTGCCCTATTCGGACATCCCACTCCGACCACCGGAAAACACCCACGCATGACCGGTCCCGAGCGACCGGTGCGACCTGTGCAAGCTTGACCCCAAGGTCCGTATTACCCCGATTTCGGGGAATCCTAGATCGACGGAACGTGCGGACCGCTGGACAGTCAGTCACGGAATCCAACAGGTCGGCTACGGGCCTTGTTGGGAGATCCAGCACTGTGCTGGAATTCCCCGGACCGCCGCATCACATCGAGCCGGCGCGCAGGGGGCGCGTACGAGCACCGAGCGGCGGTGAAGGGCTACAACGGCCTCCTCGCCATTCGGGGCGGCCCCGGCCCCCATGAACTCGACACCGTCCTGTCCGCTTCACCGCGGGGGACGCCTGGTCCAGAGGTTGCGACGCTAGTGCAGGGACGTTTCAAGAGGGACAGCGGCACGGCGGGCGACCCGGAGCAGCAGCCCGGCGGGACCGGCAACGGTCCTGCCCAGGCGGCAGGCGACTCCGGGGGCGCCACGCCGGGAACGGCTGCGGCCACCGGACGGACGAGCACGCCCAGCGGTATCGAGGCGGGCCGGATCACCGGCCTGGACAGCAAACCGGGACCGCGAATAGCGATGCGCAACTGGCGCATCAGCACCCGCCTGGTCTCGCTGCTCGCCCTACCGGTGGTCACCGCCGGCGCGCTCGGCGGCCTGCGCATCCACAACTCGCTGCAGAACATCAACCAGCTGCAGCGGATGAACTCGCTGACCGACATCGCCGAGCACGCGACCGACCTGGCCGACGCCCTGGCCGAGGAGCGGGACAGCGCGGCCGGCCCGCTGAGCGCCGGCAGCCCCACCGACTCGGTCGCCGCCACCCGGCAGACCACGGACCGCGAGTACAAGCTCTACCGCGACGCGAGCGACAACATCTCGTCGAGCGACTCGCTGTTCACCGGTGTGCGCTCCAGCCTGATCGCGATCGACACCCAGCTGACCCAGCTCAGCCAGCTGCGGGACCAGGCCTTCACCAGCCAGTCCTCGATCGCCCAGACCGTCAACTCCTACGACGGCCTCATCCAGTCCCTGCTGGGCCTGTCCGTCGACATGGCGCAGGCCACGCAGAACTCGGAGATGGTGACCTCCACCCGTGCGCTGGCGGCGTTCTCGTCCGCCAAGGAGTACGAGTCCATCCAGCGCGCGGTGATCAGCGCCGCGCTGGCCAAGGGCAGGCACCTCGACGGCAGCGACTACCAGTCGGTGAAGTGGGGTGCCGCCAACGAGGACATCAGCATCACCCGTTTCCAGACCCTCTACGGCACCACGAGCGCCGAGCTGCTCAAGCCGATCCAGGGCGGCAACGACACGATCACCGCGCACGACGTGATGCGCGAGCGGATCGCCGGCACGCCCGACGCGATCAACGGCGTCACCATCTCCTACCTGGACTGGGACGACGCCGCCAAGGCCAAGATCGACGCGATGAACCGCATCGAGCGGTCGCTGCTGAACGAGCTGCGGCAGAAGTCGCTCGAACTGCAGAGCACGGCCAAGCAGGACGCGCTGATCGCCGGTGCGATCATCCTGCTGGTCCTCGGTGTCGCCGTCGTCGGCGCCTTCGTCGTCGCCCGCTCCATGATCCGCTCGCTGCGCAGGCTGCAGCAGACCGCGCAGGACGTCGCCCAGAAGCGGCTGCCCGACCTGGTCAAGCAGCTGTCGGACACCGACCCGCAGGACGTCGACACCTCGGTCGAGTCGATCGGCATCAACAGCCGCGACGAGATCGGCCAGGTGGCCCGCGCCTTCGACGAGGTCCACAGCGAGGCGGTCCGGCTGGCCGCCGAGCAGGCGCTGCTGCGAGGCAACGTCAACGCGATGTTCACCAACCTCTCCCGCCGCAGCCAGGGCCTCATCCAGCGCCAGCTGTCGCTGATCTCCGAGCTGGAGTCCCGCGAGGCCGACCCGGACCAGCTGTCGTCGCTGTTCAAGCTGGACCACCTCGCGACCCGTATGCGCCGCAACGGTGAGAACCTGCTGGTCCTCGCCGGTGAGGAGCCGGGCCGCCGGTGGACCCGCCCGGTCCCGCTGGTCGACGTGCTGCGCGCCGCGGCCTCCGAGGTGGAGCAGTACGAGCGCATCGAGCTGACATCGGTGCCGTCGGCCGAGGTCACCGGCCGTATCGTCAACGACCTCGTCCACCTGCTCGCCGAGCTGCTGGAGAACGCGACGTCGTTCTCCTCGCCGCAGACCAAGGTGCGGGTCACCGGTCACGCGCTGCCGGACGGCCGGGTGCTCATCGAGATCCACGACACCGGTATCGGCCTGTCGCCCGAGGACCTGGCCGACATCAACGAGCGGCTGGCCAACCCGCCGACCGTCGACGTCGCGGTGTCCCGCCGCATGGGCCTGTTCGTGGTCGGCCGGCTGTCCCTGCGGCACGGCATCCGCATCCAGCTCCGCCCGTCGGACTCCGGCGGTACGACCGCCCTGGTCATGCTGCCGGTCGACGTGACGCAGGGCGGTGCGGGCGCCAAGGGCAACACCATGGGCGGCCCCCGCGCCGGCGCCACTCCCCCGGCGGCGGCCGCAGCCGCGGCCGGCGGCGGCATCGCCGGCGCCTTCGGCAGCGCACCGGCCTCGACGCCGGTCCCCAGGGCCCCGCAGCGCGGCCAGGTCGGCGGCGGCGCGCAGCGCCCGGCGCTGGCCCCGGGCGCGGGACGGCCCGGCGGCGCACCGCAGCAGCCGGGGACGCCCCGCTGGGCGGCCCAGGACGGCTCGCAGGGCTTCCCCGCCGACGACCGCGGCATGCAGGACACCCCGCGCGGCCACGAGGACGTCGAGGCGGCTCCCGCTTTCGACGCCTTCGACGGCAGCGGGCCCGGCCAGGGGCAGGACACCGGCGCCAGGGCGGACTTCCGGCAGGGCGGCGACGACTCCTACGGCGGCCAGCAGGGCAACCGGCAGTTCCCGCCGCCGCAGCAGCAGGGCACCGGGCCGAGCGGCTTCCGCTCCGACGTCTTCGGCGGCCGTCCCGGGCCGCGACAGGGCGGCGGCAACGACCAGCAGCGCCCGCAGGGCGGCCCCGGCGACACCGCGCAGTTCCCGCCGGTGCGCGACGACTTCCCGCAGCAGGGCGGCACCGGGCAGTTCCCGGCCCAGCGCGGCAACGACGGCCAGGACTTCGGCCGCGCGCCCCGCAGCCCGCAGGAGACCTACGGCACCGGGCAGTTCCCGGTCCAGGGCGGCCCCGGCGACACCGGACAGTTCCCGCGCCCCGGCCAGGAGCGCACCGACGGCACCGGACAGTTCCCGGTCCAGGGCGGCCCCGGCGACACCGGACAGTTCGCCCGACCCGGCCACGGACGCACCGACGGCACCGGACAGTTCCCCGTCCAGAACGGTCCCGGCGACACCGGACAGTTCCCGCGCCCCGGCCACGGACGCACCGACGGCACCGGGCAGTACCCGGTCCAGGGCGGCCCCGGCGACACCGGACAGTTCGCCCGACCCGGCCACGGACGCACCGACGGCACCGGACAGTTCCCCGTCCAGAACGGCCCCGGCGACACCGGACAGTTCCCGGTGCCGCAGCCGCCCGGCCAGGGGGGTCCCGGTGACACCGCGCAGTTCCCGGCCGTCCGCGCCGACGACACCTTCGGCGGCGGGCAGTACGCCCCGCCCGCCGGCGGCCGTCCGCAGGGCGGGCCCGGCTACCGCGACGGCGGCGCACCGCAGCAGCCGTACGACACCGGCCGGCAGCAGATGCCGGGCCAGGAGCGTACCGACGTCACCGGGCAGCACCCGATGGCACCGCAGCCGGGTGGGCAGGGCGGCCACGGGCCGTTCCAGCAGCGGCCGGGACAGCAGCCGCCGCAGCAGCCCGCGGAGCCGATGGCGCTGCCGCCGGCGCAGACCAGGGGCGACGAGCCCACGCCGATCTTCTCGGCGATCGAGTCCGACTGGTTCCGCACCGGCCAGGCGGAGCGAATGCAGCAGATCCACGTCGAGCAGAGCGCGCGCGGCCAGCAGCAGGCCCCGCCGGCGCCCCGCCCGGTGGGCCGCACCGCACCGCCGCAGCGGCCGCGTACCGAACGCCCGACCCCCGCGGGTCCGCAGCGGCCCGGCACCAGCGCGCCGCAGCAGCAGGCGCCCGCGCCGACCGCGCCGGGACCGGCTGCTTCGCCCGCCGCCTCGGCGGCGGCGCCGCCCGCGCCCTCGGCAAAGCCGTTGCCGCGCGAGACGCCGAACTGGCGCACCTCGCCCAACGACGCGCTGCGCCAGCGGGCCGAGGCGGTCCGCGAGCCGTCGGCAGGCGGGGTCACCCCCTCCGGGCTGCCGCGTCGGGTGCCGCGGGCGAATCTCGTCGCCGGTGGTGCGGCCCAGGCGCCGCAGCCCCAGCAGGGCGGTCCCCAGGTCTCCCGTTCGCCCGACGACGTCCGCGGGCGGCTGACCAATCTCCGGCGGGGTATCCAGCAGGGCCGGGAGGCCGGCGGCACGACCGATGGCCGCGGTTTCGGTACGAATCATCAGGAGCGTTAGTTGAGTGCGATGAGCCAGGCGGCACAGAACCTGAACTGGTTGATCACCAACTTCGTGGACAACACCCCCGGGGTGTCCCACACCGTGGTGGTCTCCGCCGACGGCCTGCTGCTCGCGATGTCCGACGGATTCCCCCGCGACCGCGCCGACCAGCTCGCCGCCGTAGCCTCCGGCCTGACCTCGCTCACCGCCGGAGCCTCCCGCATCTTCGAAGGCGGCAGCGTCAACCAGACCGTCGTCGAGATGGAACGCGGCTTCCTCTTCATCATGTCCGTCTCCGACGGCTCCTCCCTGGCCGTACTCGCCCACCCCGAGTGCGACATCGGCCTCGTCGGCTACGAAATGGCCCTGCTCGTCGACCGCGCAGGCACCGTCCTCACCCCCGACCTCAGGGCCGAACTCCAGGGCAGTCTCATGCACTGAAGCCCATCCCGGCCCCTGCCCGGTTTCCCCCATCCGCCCGTTTGTTCCCGTTTTTCCGCACCGCAACACGCACTGCCCGGACACGGAGGACCCTCATGACCCCGCCACCCGCCTCGCCGGGCCAAGGCCCGTACGGCGCGTCCCACCACGCGCCGTACGGAGTGGAAGGTGATCAGCCGCTGGTGCGGCCGTACGCCATGACCGGTGGCCGGACCAGGCCGCGCTATCAGCTCGCGATAGAGGCGCTGGTCAGCACGACAGCCGACCCGGCGCAGTATGCGGGACTGCTGCCCGAGCACCAGCGGATCTGCCACCTGACGCGGGAGATCAAGTCGGTGGCCGAAATCTCGGCGCTGCTGGCCATCCCGCTGGGTGTGGCCCGGATTCTCGTGGCCGACCTCGCCGAGGCCGGCATGGTCGCCATCCACCAGCCCGGCAGCGGCGAGGCCGGCGGCCAGCCTGATGTGACACTGCTTGAGAGGGTGCTCAGTGGACTTCGGAAGCTCTAGGGCGCAGCCGCAGCCTGCGTACGGTGCGCCGCCGGCGCGTTCGACCACCTCCGCGAAGATCGTGGTGGCCGGCGGGTTCGGCGTGGGCAAGACGACCTTCGTCGGTGCCGTGTCCGAGATCAACCCGCTGCGTACCGAAGCGGTGATGACCTCGGCGTCGGCCGGGATCGACGATCTGAGCCACGTCCAGGACAAGACCACCACGACGGTGGCCATGGACTTCGGCCGGATCACGCTCGACGACGACCTGATCCTCTACCTGTTCGGCACCCCGGGCCAGGACCGCTTCTGGTTCATGTGGGACGACCTGGTGCGCGGCGCGATCGGCGCCGTGGTGCTGGTCGACACCCGGCGGCTCGCGGACTGCTTCCCCGCCGTGGACTACTTCGAGAACAGCGGCCTGCCGTTCGTGATCGCGCTCAACGGCTTCGACGGCCACCAGCCCTACCGGCCCGAGGAGGTGCGCGAGGCCCTGCAGATCGGGCCCGAGGCACCGATCATCACCACGGACGCCCGCCACCGCGGCGAGGCGAAGAGCGCGCTCATCACCCTGGTAGAGCATGCGCTGCTGGCACGGCTCAAATAAAGCGTGCCGCCGGCAACTTGCCACGTCGAAGGCCATGGGGGCCGGTTGTGTCGTCGGACACGGCCGGCCCGCCTTCATAACGTTTCGACAGACTTTCCGAAGGCTGAGAACACGGCTCGCGCTCAGGCGATGCCGCAGCGCGCACACTATTGGGCGGCTACGCCTGGCTTTGCACCCTTCGCCGCTTCCGCTTCCCGCCGGACGCGTGTACGTGCGCCGGTGCCGGACGTTTGGCCAGTACCCCCTTCGCGTGCTGGAATTCGCAGAACCCGAGAGTAGTAACGGCCTTTGTTGTGCCGTCGCCGAGAGGTTGTTGGTCCAGTGAGGAACACGAGGCGAGCCGAAGCGGGTGCGCAGCACGGCCCGCGGGGGAATTTCACGCCGCCGCAGCGCGCCGGGGGCGGTCACGCGGACCGGGTGGCGGAGGTTCACGCGCTGCCGGATCCCGGCGGCCGTTTCAGCCTGCGCAACTGGCGGGTGGCCACCCGGCTGAACGCGATCCTCCTGATACCCGTGCTCGTCGCCCTGGTCTTCGGCGGCTTCCGGGTCAAGAGCTCGGTGGACACCTGGAACCAGGCCGACGACGCGGTGCGCACCGCCGACCTCGTCAGGTCCGCGGCGACGTACAGCAACGCACTGATCAACGAGCGGGACCTCACCGCGGTTCCGCTGCTCGCGGGCAAGCGCACCGACCCGGCCGTCACCACCTCGCGGGCGGCCACCGACGCCGCCGCCCAGGCCTTCGACGCCGCCGCGGCCCGGATGCCGCACGAGGCGGGCCTGGAACGCCGGATGGCCAACTTCCGCAGCGTGGAGCCGGAGCTGGCCAACCTCCGCAAGGCCGCCTACACCCGCCAGCTCTCCGGTGTGCAGACCGAGGAGTGGTACGTCAAGATCCAGCACCCGCTGATGGAGCTGGCCAACGAACTGGGCTACGGCACCAGCAACATCACCGCCTACGGCCGTACGCTCTACGCCGTCTCGCTGTCGAAGGCCGCCGAGTCGCTGACCCGGTCGATCGGCATGCACATCCTGGTCGAGAACAGCCCCTCGCCGACCGAGCTGGCGCTGCTCAAGACCTCGCTCGGCTCCTACCAGTACCTGGAGGGCATCGCCCTCGAGGAATACAACGGCGGCGGCACCGCGGCCGATGTGCAGAACCTCAAAGACGCGCAGAACGCCGCGCTGCAGAAGGGCCGCGACCAGACCGCGGCGGCCAAGGACAAGGCGGTCGCCGCCGGGCAGGCCTTCGTGGTGCCGCCCGAGCTGACCAAGATGGTCACCGAGATCGCCACCCCGGGCCGCACCACCGCCCAGCTCCAAGCCGAGGGCATCACCCCGGCGTCCTACTTCGCGGCCTCCACGCTGTCCTTCGACGCCTACCGCAGCGTCGAGGTGAAGCTGGCCGACCAGGCCGCGGGCGACGCGTCGAAGATCGCCTCCAACGCCAAGCGGGACGCGATCGCCAACTCCGCGATCGTGGTGGTCGCGCTGATCATCGCCTTCATCGTGGCCGGCATGATGGCCCGCTCGATGAGCCGCAGCATGCGGCGGCTGCGCAGCGCGGCCTTCGAGATCGCCGAGACCCGGCTGCCGGGCCTGGTCGACCAGCTGTCGCGCACCGACCCGGGCCGGGTGGACACCTCGGTGGCGCCGATCCCGATCAACACCCAGGACGAGATAGGCGAGGTCGCCCGCGCCTTCGACCAGGTGCACCGCGAGGCGGTCCGGCTGGCCGCCGAGCAGGCGCTGCTGCGGGGCAACGTCAACGCGATCTTCACCAACCTCTCGCTGCGCAACCAGGGCCTCATCCAGCGCCAGCTCACTCTGATCACCGAGCTGGAGAACAACGAGGCGGACCCGGACCAGCTGGAGAGCCTGTTCAAGATGGACCACCTCGCCAC
The DNA here is from genome assembly GCA_036015235.1 of Streptomyces sp. NBC_00433. Classification (NCBI taxonomy): domain Bacteria; kingdom Bacillati; phylum Actinomycetota; class Actinomycetes; order Kitasatosporales; family Streptomycetaceae; genus Streptomyces; species Streptomyces sp. NBC_00433. The sequence goes on from CP107926.1 coordinate 2,844,209, forward strand.
GCGCATGCGGCGCAACGGCGAGAACCTGCTGGTGCTGGCGGGCGAGGAGCCGGCCAGGCAGTGGAACCAGGCGGTGCCGCTGGTGGACGTGCTGCGGGCGGCGGCCTCCGAGGTGGAGGCCTACGACCGCATCGAGCTGGTCGGCATCCCGGACAGCGACATCCACGGCAGCGCGGTCAGCGACCTGGTGCACCTGCTGGCCGAGCTGCTGGAGAACGCCACCACCTTCTCGTCGCCGCAGACCAAGGTGCGGGTGACCGCGACCCGGCTGCCGGACGGCCGGGTGATGATCGAGATCCACGACAAGGGCATCGGGCTGACCGCGGAGGACTTCGCGGACATCAACCACAAGCTGGCCGAGCCGCCCACGGTGGACGTGGAGATCGCCAAGCGGATGGGCCTCTTCGTGGTCGGCCGGCTGTCCGACCGGCACGGCATCCGGGTGCAACTGCGGCCCTCCGGCGAGCAGGCAGGCACCACGTCGCTGGTGATGCTGCCGGAGCCGATCACCCACGGCGGTGGCGGAGACGACGAACTGGCTGACGGCGAGGGCGACTTCACCGTGTCGCGGATCGTGCCCGAGGCCCCGGAGGAGCCCGCGCAGGCCGGCCCTTACGAGGTCGCGGAGCTGGGCCGGCGCACCGCCGCGGAGCTGGGCTTCGACGACTCGCGCTACGAGCAGCCCGCGGCGATCGAGGCGGAGGGCGCCCCGGCGCTCGACCCGGTGGGCCGCTCGCTGCGCCGCGAGGGCCGCAGGGCGCAGCTGGAGGCGGCGGTCTCGGCCGACGCCGAGGACGGCCGGCAGCCGTACGAGCAGGCGCCGTTCGAACAGCAGCCGCAGGGCTCCTACGACCCGCAGCAGCCGTTCGAACACCCGCAGGGCCCCGGCGGGCCGGCGGAGCAGGTCCAGGAAGGCCCCTACGAGCCCCGCAGCGGCTACGAACCCGCTGGTTCGTACGACCAGAGCTTCGACACCGGTTACCAGCAGCAGACGTACGAGCAGGGCTTCCAGGGCGGCTACGCCCAGCAGGGCTATCCGGCGCAGCAGGAGGGCGCTCCGTACGCGCAGAACGGATTCTTCGCGCAGTCGTACGGAGCGCGCGACGATCAGCCCGAGATGGTCTACGACCCGGGTTACGACCGCGACTTCGGTTCCGGCGACTTCAACGGGCTCCCCGAGCAGCCGTCCGAGAGCGTAGGCTCCCCCTCGCTGACGGACGCCGGACTGCCGCGCCGGGACCGGACGCCCCGCAATTCACCTCAGGATCAGCCGGCTCAGGAGTCGCCCGAGCCTCAGAACAACCCGCAGCCGGACTCGTCCGGGTGGCGGTCGAACAACGACGAGAACTGGCAGCGGGCCGAGTCGGTCCGCGAGCCGAAGGCAGGCGGGGTCACCCCCTCCGGCCTGCCACGGCGGGTGCCCAAGGCCAATCTGGTCCCGGGTACCGCGACGCAGACCCCGCAGGGTGGCCCACAGGTCTCCCGCGCACCCGAGGACGTCCGCGGCAGGTTGAGTAACCTGCGGCGTGGCGTCCAGCAAGGGCGCACTGCTGGAACTGACACGAACGGACAGGCCACCGACCGCAACTTCGGCGGCCCCCAGAACCAGGAGCGCTAAGTTGAGTCCGATGAGCCAGGCGGCACAGAACCTGAACTGGTTGATCACCAACTTCGTGGACAACACCCCCGGGGTGTCCCACACCGTGGTGGTCTCCGCCGACGGCCTGCTGCTCGCGATGTCCGACGGATTCCCCCGCGACCGCGCCGACCAGCTCGCCGCCGTAGCCTCCGGCCTGACCTCGCTCACCGCCGGAGCCTCCCGCATCTTCGAAGGCGGCAGCGTCAACCAGACCGTCGTCGAGATGGAACGCGGCTTCCTCTTCATCATGTCCGTCTCCGACGGCTCCTCCCTGGCCGTACTCGCCCACCCCGAGTGCGACATCGGCCTCGTCGGCTACGAAATGGCCCTGCTCGTCGACCGCGCAGGCACCGTCCTCACCCCCGACCTCAGGGCCGAACTCCAGGGCAGCCTGCTCAACTAGCTCAACTTGCTCAACCAGCGAACGGGCGTGCGGACGGCGCCCTGGCCTCTCCCAGAGGTCCGGGCGGTGCGTCGCAGCCGTATCAGGAGGAGGACTCGTGAGCACGTCTCCCGGCGCAGAGCCGTATGGCAGCCCGCACCAGCCGCCTGTGAACCCGTACTACCCGTCGGCGCCCGCGCCGGAGCCAGAACCCTACCGGCCGCCCCGGCAGCCGCCAATCCAGCCGTACCAGCCGCCGCAGGCGCCTCCCCCGCAGGCCCCGCGCGGCGGCGGCCGGGGTGCGGCGGGCGGCGGGACCGGCGGCCGGCGCTCCCAGACGCCGAGCGGATTCGTACGCCCGTACGCGATGACCGGCGGCCGCACCAGGCCGCGCTACCAGCTCGCCATCGAGGCACTGGTCAGCACCACCGCGGAACCCGAGCGGCTGCGCGGGCAGCTGCCGGAGCACCAGCGGATCTGCCTGCTGTGCCGGGAGGTCAAGTCGATCGCGGAGATCTCCGCGCTGCTGACGATCCCGCTCGGTGTGGTCAGGATCCTGGTGGCGGACCTGGCCGAGGCCGGCCTGGTCACGATTCACCAGCCCGGCGGCGACGAGGCCGCGGGCGGACAGCCAGATGTGACACTGCTTGAGAGGGTGCTCAGTGGACTTCGGAAGCTCTAGCGGCCCGGCCCGCGCCACTACTTCCGCGAAAATCGTGGTGGCGGGCGGATTCGGCGTGGGCAAGACCACGTTCGTCGGTGCCGTGTCGGAGATCAACCCGCTGCGCACCGAAGCCGTGATGACCTCCGCGTCGGCAGGCATCGACGACCTGACGCACGCGCCCGACAAGACCACCACGACGGTGGCCATGGACTTCGGCCGGATCACCCTGGACCAGGACCTGATCCTCTACCTGTTCGGCACCCCGGGCCAGGACCGCTTCTGGTTCATGTGGGACGACCTGGTGCGCGGCGCCATCGGCGCGATCGTGCTGGTCGACACCCGGCGACTGGCGGACTGCTTCCCCGCCGTGGACTACTTCGAGAACAGCGGCCTGCCGTTCGTGATCGCGCTCAACGGCTTCGACGGCCACCAGCCGTACGGCCCCGAGGAGGTGCGCGAGGCCCTGCAGATCGGGCCCGAGGCACCGATCATCGTCACCGACGCCCGCCACCGCGGCGAGGCGAAGAGCGCGCTCATCACCCTGGTGGAGCACGCCCTGATGGCCCGGCTGCGCTAGCTCGGAATCCCGCGCGGCGCCCCTGCGCAATGGACGAAGCCCCGCACCTCGAAAGGTGCGGGGCTTCGTCCATTGCGGGCGCTACGGGGTCGGTCAGCCCTGCCAGGAGTGCGGCGGGCGGAAGCCGGGGGTGCGCTCCAGGCGCCGCCAGGCGGCGGTGGACCTGAGGGGCAGTCCGGGGGCGCTGTCGGTGCCGGCCGCGGCCCGGGCGAGCAGGATCGCCGTGATGGCGGCCAGCTCCTCGGGGGCGACGTGGCCCTTCTCGACTCGCACGAGGGAAGCAGCGGGTGTGCTCACAGTGGTCTCCATGGCTACTGGGGAGGATTGCCGTGCTTACGCGACGGTAGATCCGCGTGCTTGGTGCGGAGCATGGACAGCGAGCTGATCAGTACCTCGCGGGTCTGTGCCGGGTCGATGACGTCGTCCACCAGGCCGCGCTCGGCGGCGTAGTAGGGGTGCATCAACTCGGCCTTGTACTCCTTGACCATGCGGGCGCGCATGGCCTCGGGGTCGTCGGCGTCGGCGATCTGCCGGCGGAAGATGACGTTGGCCGCGCCCTCCGCGCCCATCACCGCGATCTCGTTGGTCGGCCACGCGAAGGTCAGGTCGGCTCCGATGGACTGGCTGTCCATCACGATGTACGCGCCGCCGTAGGCCTTGCGCAGGATCAGCGAGATCCTCGGGACGGTGGCGTTGCAGTACGCGTAGAGCAGCTTCGCACCGTGCCTGATGATCCCACCGTGCTCCTGTGCCACCCCGGGGAGAAAGCCGGGGACGTCCAACAGGGTGATGATCGGGATGTTGAACGCGTCGCACATCTGCACGAACCGCGCCGACTTCTCCGACGCCTCGATGTCCAGCACACCCGCCAGCGACGCCGGCTGGTTGGCCACGATGCCCACGACCTGGCCGTCGAGCCGCGACAGGGCGCAGATGATGTTCGTGGCCCAGCGCTCGTGGACTTCGAGGTACTCCCCGTCGTCGACGATCTCCTCGATGACCTTGTGCATGTCGTACGACCGGTTGCCGTCCGCGGGGACCAGGTCCAGCAGGACGTCGCCGCGGCGGTCGGCCGGGTCGTGGCACTCCACCGCCGGGGGGTTCTCGCGGTTGTTCTGCGGCAGCAGCGACAGCAGGTAACGGACCTCTTCGAGGCAGGTCTGCTCGTCGTCGTAGGCGAAGTGCGAGACCCCGGAGACCGAGGAGTGCACGTCCGCGCCGCCCAGACCGTTCTGCGAGATCTGCTCACCGGTGACGGCCTGGACGACGTCCGGGCCGGTGATGAACATCTGCGAGGTCTCGCGGACCATGAACACGAAGTCCGTCAGCGCCGGTGAGTAGGCCGCGCCGCCCGCGCACGGGCCGAGCATCACGCTGATCTGCGGGATGACGCCGGAGGCGCGGGTGTTGCGCTGGAAGATCCCGCCGTAGCCGGCGAGCGCCGAGACGCCCTCCTGGATCCGGGCGCCCGCGCCGTCGTTGAGCGAGATCAGCGGGGCGCCGGCCGAGATGGCCATGTCCATGATCTTGTGGATCTTCTGGGCGTGCGCCTCGCCGAGCGCGCCGCCGAAGATCCGGAAGTCGTGGGCGTAGACGAAGACCGTCCGCCCGTGGACCGTGCCCCAGCCGGTGACCACACCGTCGGTGTACGGCCGCTTGGCCTCCAGGCCGAAACCGGTCGCCCGGTGCCGCCGCAGCGGCTCCACCTCGCGGAAGGAGCCCTCGTCCAGGAGCAGGTCGATCCGCTCCCGCACCGTCAGCTTGCCCTTGGCCCGCTGCGCCTCGGTCGCCTTCTCGCTCGGCCCGCGGACCACCTCCGCACGGATGGCGTGCAACTCCGCCACCCGCCCGCGAGCGTCGTTCACCTCTGCGGGCACCTCTTGCGATGTGGTCATGCAACGACAGTACGAGCCGCGGGCCGAAAAACGGCCCATCGACTTCGTACAGTGTCCGTCGCCGCTTCATGGCGGATCCCGACAGAAGCACACAACGGCGGGGTTCCGCTTCACTGCCGCGGCACCCCGCCGTTCATCCGCCGCCCTCGGGCGACACACGCCCGTAACGTCAGCGGCCCTCGACGGCGGCCGCCAGTGCCAGCACCCGCCTGGCCTCCTCGACATGCAGGTTCTCGATCATCCTGCCGTCCACGGTGACCACCCCGCGGCCCTGTGACGTGGCCTGATCGAAGGCTTCGATGATCCGCCGGGAGCGTTCGACGTCCGCCGCGGCGGGGGCGAAGATCCGGTTGCAGGGCTCCAGTTGGCGGGGGTGGATGAGTGTCTTCCCGTCGAAGCCGAGCTGCCTGGCTTGGAGGGATTCCGCTTCGAAGCCGGACAGATCCCGCACGTCGTTGTAGACACCGTCCAAGATGACCTTATCCGTGGCGCGGGCCGCGAGCAGGGCCATGGACAGGGCCGTGAGCAGCGGCGCCCGGCCCGGGACGTGCTCGGCGTGCAGTTCCTTGGCCAGGTCGTTGGTGCCCATGACCAGAACGGTCAGCCGCTCGGAGGCCGCGGCGATCCGCCGGGCGTCGAACATCGCGGCGGGCGTCTCGATCATCGCCCAGACGGCCGTACGGTCGGGAGCGCCGGCCGCCTCCAGCGCGGCCACCACCGCGGCCACCGTCGCCGGGTCGTCCACCTTGGGCACCACGACCGCGTCCGGCCCCGCCTCGGCCGCCGCCCGCAGGTCGTCGGCGTGCCAGGGGGTGCCGGGCGCGTTGACCCGGATCGTCACCTCGCGGTGGCCGTAGGCGCCGCTCGCGGCGGCCGCGGCGACCCGGTCCCTGGCCTCCTTCTTCGCGTCGGGGGCGACCGAGTCCTCCAGGTCGAGGATCAGGGCGTCGGTGGGCAGGGTGCGGGCCTTCTCCAGGGCGCGCTCGTTGGCACCGGGCATGTAGAGGACCGAGCGGCGGGGACGGGGGGTGTCGGTCATCGCCGGGCCTCCTTGTCCGCGGCGGCGTAGGACGCGGCCAGTTCGGGGTCGCGGGCGGCGAGGGCCTCGGCGAGCCCGACCACCACCTGGCACTGCTTGTAGGTGGCGTCGTCCTGCATCTTGCCGTCGATCATGACCGCGCCGGTGCCGTCGCCCATCGCCTCGATCACCTGCCGCGCCCAGGCCACGTCCGGCGGCGCGGGCGAGAACACCCGTTTGGCGATGTCGATCTGCACCGGGTGCAGCGACCAGGCGCCGACGCAGCCGAGCAGGAAGGCGTTGCGGAACTGGTCCTCGCAGGCGGTGACGTCCTGGATGTCGCCGAAGGGCCCGTAGTACGGCAGAATCCCGTTCGCCGCGCAGGCGTCGACCATCCGGGCGATGGTGTAGTGCCACAGGTCCTGCTGGTAGGTCATCCGGGGCGCGTCGCCGGGGGTCCCGTCGCCGGAGGCGGGGGCCGGGTCCTCGCGGACCAGGTAGCCGGGGTGGCCGCCGCCGACCCTGGTGGTCTTCATCCGGCGGCTGGCGGCCAGGTCGGCGGGGCCGAGCGAGATGCCCTGCATCCGGGGGCTGGCCGCGGCGATCTCCTCGACGTTCGCCACTCCCGCGGCGGTCTCCAGGATCGCGTGCACCAGGATCGGCCGCCGCAGGCCCGCCCTGGCCTCCAGTTGGGCCAGCAGCCGGTCCACGTAGTGGATGTCGTGGGCGCCCTCCACCTTGGGGACCATCACGACGTCGAGCCGGTCGCCGATCTCGGTGACCAGGGTGAGCAGGTCGGCCAGCGCCCAGGGCGAGTCCAGGCTGTTGATCCTGGTCCACAGCTGGGTGGCGCCGAAGTCGGTGGCTTTGGCGACGGAGACGAGCCCCGCACGGGCCGCCTCCTTGCGGTCCGCGGCGACGGCGTCCTCCAGATTGCCCAGCAGCACGTCCACCCGCGGTGCCAGGGCGGGGATCTTGGCGGCCATCTTCTCGTTGCCTGGATCGAAGAAGTGGATCATCCGCGAGGGCCGGAAGGGCACCTCGCGCAGGGGCGCGGGCGCCCCCACAGCCAGCGGGCGGAAGAAGTCCTTCGCCGAGCGCATGCGATCTCCCGGTGGGTCGGGTCGAGGGTTCGCCGCTCACCCTATGACCGCCGGGGTGCGGAGATTACCCGCCAGTAGGTGTGCTGTTGGTCACCGGCTGCCAGCGCATCGTCAGGTCCGGTTCGTTCTCCATGTTGCGGGATCCGTCGTTGCTGTCGACCACTGTGAAGCCGTGGCGCGTGTAGAAAGCTATGGCGCCGGTATTGCGCTGGAAGACGGCGAGCGTCAGACCGCCGGGCCGATACGCCTTCGCCGCGCCGAGCAGCGCGCTGCCCGCGCCCTGCCGCAGGACCCCGGCCAGCAGGTAGAGCGCGTCCAAGTCGTCGCCCGCGACGGCCGCGTAGCCCACCACCCGGTCCTGGCCGTCGACCGCCACCCACACCGCGGACCTCGGCATCACCACGTCCCGCACCCACGCCTCGACCTCGGCGTCGCTGCGCCGGCGCGGCGGCAGGTACGGCATGGTCGCCTCGCGTGAGGCGACGTGGACGTGGGCGACGGCGGCGGCGTCCGCGGGCACGGCCGCACGGACGGTGAAGGGTGTGGTGGTCACCGGGGCACCCTAGGGCCGCGGCGGGCGCGGGGACACCGGTTTTCGCCCGCCGGTCCGGCGCGGCGCCCGGCCGCGGGGGCTTCACAGCGGTGGGAGCCGCAGCCGGCCGCCGCCCGCGCTGACGTCGCGGACGACCGTCGGCTCGCCGACGAAGGCGCCGGCCAGGTCGGTGGTGGCGACCAGCACATGGTCGCCCAGCGGGGCCCTGCCCTGCGGTGGTCCGTCGCGGAAGACCACATGGACCCGCAGCCGGTCCACCCGGCCGGGCACCAGCCGGGTGTAGCCCATCACCGCGGCCACGGTCGCGTCCGGGTCGGCCCGCGCCAGCCAGGCGGCCGCGCACGCGGTGACCGCGGCCTCGTACCGCTGCCACAGCGCGAAGGGGTGCACGATGCTCAGCTCCGGCCCGTCGTTCGCGCCGAAGGAGGCCCGGTAGTACGGCCGTCGGCCGCTCAGCACGGCCAGCCTGCGGCGGGCGTTGAGCCGCAGCAGGGTCGGCAGCGACGGGTCGCGGTCCCGCGGCAGGGCGCGTACGACCGCGGGGGCGGCGATCATCACGGAGGTCGGCGGCAGGTCGGGCCGCCCGGCCAGGCAGTCGTGCAGCCCGGCCAGCAGCTCGGCGACCGTGTCGTTGGACGGCGCCGCGGCGATCCAGGGGTCGGCCACGATACGGCCCAGCGCGTGCACCTCGTGGCCGCCCTCGCGCAGGGCGGCGGCCAGTGCCCGCCACGTCCGGGCCGCGGCCAGGCCCTCCTCGACCGCCTCGCCGATCCGCTCGCGCGACGGTGCCGCCCGGTCCACCCGGAGGCGGACGACCGCGTCCGGGTCGTCCACCACCCGGAAGACGATCTCGGCGCCGCCGGAAGCGGGGAAGCGAGGCCGCGCCGAGATCACCGTCAGCCGGCCGGGGAAGCCACGGTCGGCCGCCGCGGCCGCGAGTCGCCCGGCACGGCGCGCGGCAGGCAGACCGGCTGCTCTGCCGAGCAGCATCACGGCCGAAACGATCATGATTCCGCACCCCCTGCGACCTCGGCTGCGCCGAGGCTATTGCGGGCGGTGCGGGTGGCGCCTGAGCACGCGTACTCAGGTTCGGGGCTCAACTCCCCCACGGGACCGCCCCCTTGCGGCAGGATCGCGGCTTCCCCGCTGCCGTGGTCGCGCGGTTCCCCGCGCCCCTGGCGGGCACCCCCTCCGCAGAGGGGACGCGTCGTCAGGGGCGCGGGGAAGGGGTCAGCAGCCGCAGCTGTAGTAGAGGGCGTCCCAGTGGGTGCCCTCGTCGGCGTAGATGTTGCCGGAGGCGGCCTGCCACTGGGGGTAGCCGTCGCCGCGCAGGCCGATGTAGCTGAAGGCGTTGTGGACGTAGTTGGTGAGGCAGGTGTTCTTGCCGTAGTCGAGCTTGTAGCCGTTCCAGTGCGAGTAGGTGCCGCTGGCGTGGCCGGTCTCGGTGCCGCCGGTGATGTTGATGGCGCAGCCGCTCGCGTGCTTCAGGGTGACCGCGCCCTGGGCGGTGGCCTGGTTGAGCTGGTCGAACGACGTGCACGTCGACACGTTGCGGTTGGAGCAGCCGCCGGACGACGACCAGGTGATGCCCGCGGCGCTGAACATGGCGGTGGCCTGGGCGTGGGTGAGCTTGGTGACCGCGAAGGCGTCGGTGGAGGCGGCAAGGCCGACTCCGGGGGCGAAGAGCGCGGTGCCGACGAGGGTGAGGGTGCTCACGACGGTACGGATGCGCATGCGCATACTGTTTCCTCCTGCTGATTCCGCTGGGGTGGGCGTGGTGCAGGTGGCGCAGGAGGAGTGTGCCCGAGGTCTACGCGCGTCGCCAGCCCTTTGCGAATGAACATGACACACCGGTCGCCCGGCGGGGCGATTCCCGCCGGGCGACCGGTGCGCGAAACCCCTGCTCGCCCGCTACTCCTGCGGCTCCAGACCCGCGCGCATCAGGCCGTAGGCGTAGGCGTCGTCAAGTGCCTGCCAGGACGCGGCGATCACGTTGTCCGCGACGCCGACCGTGGACCACTCGGCCTCGCCGTCGGTCGTGGTGATCAGCACCCGGGTCGTCGAGTCGGTGCCCGACGTGCCCTCCAGGATGCGGACCTTGTAGTCGACCAGGGCGAATTCGGCGAGCTTGGGGTAGATCCGCTCCAGCGCGCTGAGCAGCGCCCGGTCCAGCGCGTTGACCGGGCCGTTGCCCTCGGCGGTGGCGACGATCCGCTCGCCCTTGGCCCACATCTTCACCGTCGCCTCGTTGGCGTGCGTGCCGTCCGGGCGGTCCTCGGTGATGACCCGCCAGGACTCGGTGCGGAAGTAGCGCTGCGGGCTGCCGTTGATCTCGGCCCGCAGCAGCAGCGCGAACGACGCGTCGGCGGCCTCGTACGTATAGCCCTTCAGCTCGCGCTCCTTGACCCGCGCGACCACCCGGCCCACCAGGTCGCGGTCCTCGCCGAGGTCGATGCCCAGCTCCCGGCCCTTGAGCTCGATCGAGGCGCGGCCGGCCATGTCGGAGACCAGCATCCGCATGGTGTTGCCGACCATCTCGGGGTCGATGTGCTGGTAGAGGTCGGGGTCCACCTTGATCGCCGACGCGTGCAGCCCCGCCTTGTGCGCGAAGGCGGAAACCCCCACATAGGGTTGGTGGGTCGACGGCGGCAGGTTGACGACCTCGGCGATGGCGTGCGAGATCCGGGTCATCTCGCCGAGCGCGCCCTCGGGCAGCACCCGGCGGCCGTGCTTGAGCTCCAGCGCGGCGACCACCGGGAAGAGGTTGGAATTGCCGACGCGCTCGCCGTAGCCGTTGGCGGTGCACTGCACGTGCGTGGCGCCGGCGTCCACCGCGGCCAGGGTGTTGGCGACCGCGCAACCGGTGTCGTCCTGGGCGTGGATGCCGAGCCTGGCCCCGGTGTCGGCGAGCACCAGGCCGGTGACGGCCTGCACCTGGGCGGGCAGCATCCCGCCGTTGGTGTCGCACAGCACCACGACCGAGGCGCCGGCCTCGTGCGCGGCCCGTACGACCTGGGTGGCGTAGGCGGCGTTGGCCTTGTAGCCGTCGAAGAAGTGCTCGCAGTCCACGAACACCCGGCGTCCCTGGGCGACCAGGTAGGAGACGGTGTCGGCGACCATCGCCAGGTTCTCCTCCAGCGTGGTGCGCAGCGCCAGTTCGACATGGCGGTCGTGCGACTTGGCGACCAGGGTGATCACCGGGGCGTCCGAGTCGAGCAGCGCCTTGACCTGGGGGTCGTGGGCGGCCTTGCCGCCCGCCCTGCGGGTCGCGCCGAACGCGACGAGGGTGGCGGTCTTGAGGTCCAGCTCCATGGCGGCGCGGGCGAAGAACTCGGTGTCGCGGGGGTTGGCTCCCGGCCAGCCGCCCTCGATGAATCCCACCCCGAAGTCGTCCAGGTGCCGGGCGATCGTCAGCTTGTCGGCGACGGTGAGGTTGATCCCCTCACGCTGGGCGCCGTCGCGCAGCGTGGTGTCGAAGACATGGAAGCTGTCGTCCGGTTCGGCGGTCATGGCTGTCGTAACTCCTGTCGGGTGAGTGGGTTGCCGCCGGATGTCCTGACATCCGGAGGGTCCAGCTCCACTTGCCCCCATCATCCCTCGTGCGGTTCCGCCTCCGGCTCGGGTGGTCCGGGAAACGAAAAAACCCCTCGCGGATGCGAGAGGTCTGCACGCGGGTCTGGGACACGGTGACGTTCCACTGGGGTCAGGGGGGCGTCACTGCGGACCGGCGTGCCTGCTGCCAATAATGCGCGCGTACAGGTGCACACCCGGAGTGTGTCACACTTCGCGGGCTCCCCCGCAGGGGTCTCACCATCCGGTCGATGGCGGCCCCCCCGACCTCGGGACTCCCGCGGCTCCCCTCCGCGAGAGGGTCCCCCCCAGGGGCGCGGGGTTCTGCGGTCCCACCGCGTAAGGGGGTGCCCTACAGGGGCGCGGGGAACTGCGCGCTCAGCCGACCACCGGCCGGTGGTCCGGCACGGGCCGGACAGCCCCTTCGGGTCGGTGGCGACGTGCGCGCCCCTGGGGGGCACCCGGGGGCGCTAGGCGCCCAAGCGATGCATCCAACCGTGGGGGTCGGGGGCGTGGCCGGTTTGGATGTCGAGGAGGGCGGAGCGCAGGCGCATGGTGACGCGGCCGGGGGCGCCGTCGGCCACCGGCCAGCTGGCGCGGGTGGACTTCACGGAGCCGACGGGGGTGATGACCGCGGCGGTGCCGCAGGCGAAGACCTCCGTGAGGGTGCCGTCCTCGTGCTGGCGGCGCCAGTCGTCCACGCTGATGCGTCCCTCGGCGACCTCGTAGCCGAGGTCCGAGGCGATGGAGAGCAGCGAGTCGCGGGTGATGCCGGGCAGCAGGGAGCCGGTCAGCTCAGGAGTGACGATTCTGTCGCCGTACACGAAGTACAGGTTCATGCCGCCCATCTCCTCGATCCAGCGGCGCTCGATCGCGTCGAGCCAGACCACCTGGTCGCAGCCGTGCTCGATGGCCTGGGCCTGGGCGACGAGGGAGGCGGCGTAGTTGCCGCCGGTCTTGGCCGCGCCGGTGCCGCCGGGCGCCGCGCGGACGTACTCCTCGGACAGCCACACCGAGACCGGCTGGACGCCGCCGGAGAAGTAGGCGCCGGCCGGGGAGGCGATCACCAGGAAGAGGTACTCGTTGGCCGGGCGGACCCCGAGGCCGACCTCGGTGGCGAACATGAAAGGCCGCAGGTAGAGCGACGCCTCGCCCTCGCTGGGCACCCAGCCCTTGTCCTGCCTGACCAGCAGGTCGCAGGCCTCGACGAAGGTCTCCACGGGCAGCTCGGGCATCGCCAGGCGCCGCGCCGAGGCGCGGAAGCGCTCGGCGTTGGCCTCCGGCCTGAAGGTCGCGACGCCGCCGTCGGGCTGCCGGTAGGCCTTGAGGCCCTCGAAGATGGTCTGCGCGTAGTGCAGCGTCATGTTGGCCGGGTCGATCGACAGCGGCGCGTACGGGACGAGCTGGCCGTCGTGCCAGCCGCGGCCCTCGGTCCACTTGATGGTGACCATGTGGTCGGTGAAGTGGCGGCCGAAGCCCGGGGCGGCCAGGATCGCGTCCCGCTCGGTGGCGGACAGCGGGTGGGCGGACGGCTTCAGCTCGATCGTGGGCGTCGTCATGTCTGTGTCCTTCACCGTGTCTCGTCTCTCGCTGCCGACTGGGGGCGCCCCCACTGATAGGACGTCCGACTTTCCCGCCGTAACGCGGCCCCGCCTCTGACGATTATCGCAGCGGCGGGGCCGGGTACCTACCTGTGGTCTTCGGTCAGCCGGCGACCCTGGCGGCCAGGGCGTCGCCGATCTCGACGGTGGACCGCGCGGGCCGGTCCGCGCGCTCGGCGAGGTCGGCCTGCACGGCGCTGTCGATACGGTCGGCCTCGGCGTCGTAGCCGAGGTGCCGCAGCAGCAGCGCCACGCTCAGCACGGTCGCGGTCGGGTCGGCCTTGGACTGGCCGGCGATGTCCGGGGCGGAGCCGTGGACCGGCTCGAACATCGACGGGAATTCGCGGCCCGGGTTGATGTTGCCGCTGGCCGCGACGCCGATGCCGCCGGAGACGGCAGCGGCGAGGTCGGTGATGATGTCGCCGAAGAGGTTGTCGGTGACGATCACGTCGAAGCGCTCGGGCTGGGTGACCAGGAAGATGGTCGCCGCGTCGACGTGCAGGTAGTCGGTGCTGACGTCGGGGAATTCCCGGCCGACCGCCTCGAAGACCCGGGTCCACAGGTGGCCGGCGTGCACCAGCACGTTGTTCTTGTGCACCAGGGTCAGCTTCTTGCGCGGGCGGGCCTGCGCGCGGGCGTAGGCGTCGCGCACGACCCGCTCGATGCCGAAGGCGGTGTTGAGGCTGACCTCGGTGGCGACCTCCTGCGGGGTGCCGGTCCTGATCGAGCCGCCGTTGCCGGTGTAGGGGCCCTCGGTGCCCTCGCGGACGACCACGAAGTCGATCTCCGGGCTGCCCGCGAGCGGGGTGCCGACACCGGGGAAGAGCTTGCTGGGACGCAGGTTCACATGGTGGTCGAAGGCGAAGCGCAGCTTGAGCAGGAAGCCGCGCTCCAGCACACCGGACGGCACCGAGGGGTCGCCGATGGCGCCCAGCAGGATCGCGTCGTGCTCCTTGAGCCGGTCGAGGTCCTCGTCGGTGAGGGTCTGGCCGGTGGCGTGGTAGCGCTTCGCGCCGAAGTCGAATTCCCGGGTCTCCAGCTTGACGTCCTGCGGAAGCACGGCGGAGAGGACCTTGAGACCCTCCGCGACGACTTCCTGGCCGATTCCGTCACCGGGGATCACTGCGAGGCTGAGGCTTCGAGACATGTCCGGCACCGTACTCCCCATCCCAGCGGGTGACATCGCATGTCCGCATGTCGGACAGATTGTCCGCGGGAGAGGGCTTTCCGGTCAGCGCGTCTCGTGGCCGGTGCTGCCGCCGTTGTCCCGGCGGTCGAGGCTGCGCTGCAGGGCCCGCAGCGCGTTCTGGCGGGCGGTGTCGTCCGTACGGGCGGTGGCGTCCATGGGGATCAACTCCTGGGGGAGACAGGCGAAAGCCGGGGAAGCGTGCGGAGAGGGTGCTGCCGCGGAACGGGGCGGGGGTCCCGGCGGCGGGGGGTGACCCGCTCGACAACTGCTCAGGACGCGCATCCGCCGCTCGCCGGATGAGGCGAGACGTTCGGCTCCCTACAAAGCTAAGTCAGTCCGGTCGTCCTGTCGCCACAATTACTCGGACTTCCTACTATCTGAGACAGACGATCACCCGTTCGTGGACCACGCAGGCCGCGAACGGGTGATCGTCACAGGTCGCCCCAGGTCAGCCCTGGTGGGGGTAGCGGTAGTCGGTGGGCGGCAGCAGGGCCTCCTTGATGGACCGGGTGGAGGTCCAGCGCTGGAGGTTCTGCGCGGCGCCCGCCTTGTCGTTGGTGCCGGAGGACCGGGCGCCGCCGAAGGGCTGCTGGCCGACGACCGCGCCGGTGGACTTGTCGTTGATGTAGAAGTTGCCCGCCGCGTCGCGCAGCCGCTCGGCCACCTGGGCGGCCGCGACCCGGTCGCGCGCGATGACCGAGCCGGTCAGCGCGTAGTCCGAGACCGACTCCATCTGCGTGAGCATCGCCTCGAAGTCGGCGTCCTCGTAGACGTACACGCCCAGCACCGGGCCGAAGTACTCCTGCCGGAAGATCTCGTTCTCCGGGTCGGTGGAGACCAGCACGGTCGGGCGGACGAACCAGCCGACCGAGTCGTCGTACGTGCCGCCCGCGACGATCTCGACGGTCGGGTCGGCCTCGGCGCGGTCGATGGCCGCCTTGTTCTTGGCGAAGGACCGCTCGTCGATCAGGGCGCCGACGAAGTTGGACAGGTCGGTGACGTCGCCCATGGTGATGCCGTCGACCTCGGCCGCGAATTCCTCCTTGAAGCCGCCGTCCCAGATCGAGCGCGGGATGTAGGCGCGCGAGGAGGCCGAGCACTTCTGGCCCTGGTATTCGAAGGAGCCGCGGGTCAGCGCGGTCTTGAGCACCGCGGGGTCGGCCGAGGGGTGGGCGACGACGAAGTCCTTGCCGCCGGTCTCGCCGACGATCCGCGGGTAGGAGCGGTAGTGCCCGATGTTCTCGCCGACCGTGCGCCACAGGTGCTGGAAGGTCTTGGTGGAGCCGGTGAAGTGGATGCCGGCCAGGTCCCGGTGCGGCAGCGCGGCCTCGGAGACGGCCAGGCCGTCGCCGGTGACCAGGTTGATCACACCGTCGGGCAGGCCGGCCTCGCGCAGCAGCCGCATGAGCAGCACGGCGGAGTGCGTCTGGGTCGGCGACGGCTTCCAGACCACCACGTTGCCCATCAGCGCGGGCGCGGTCGGCAGGTTGCCCGCGATGGCGGTGAAGTTGAAGGGCGTGATGGCGTAGACGAAGCCTTCGAGCGGGCGGTGGTCGAGCCGGTTCCACACGCCGGGGGCGTTGGCGACCGGCTGCTCGGCGAGGATCTGCCGGGCGAAGTGCACGTTGAAGCGCCAGAAGTCGACCAGCTCGCAGGGGCTGTCGATCTCGGCCTGCTGCACGGTCTTGGACTGGCCGAGCATGGTGGAGGCGACCAGCGTCTCGCGCCAGGGCCCCGCCAGCAGCTCCGCGGCGCGCAGGATGATCGCGGCGCGGTCGTCGAAGGCGGTCGCGCGCCAGCCGGGGGCTGCGGCCAGGGCCGCGTCGATCGCGTCCTGGGCGTCCTGGGCGGTGGCGTTGCCGTAGGTGCCGAGCACGGCGCCGTGGTTGTGCGGCTGCACGACGTCGAAGCGCTCGCCGCCGCCCATGCGCTCCTCGCCGCCGATGAACATCGGCAGGTCGACGGGGCTGCCGGCCAGCTCCTTGAGCTTGGCTTCCAGCCGGGCCCGCTCGGGGCTGCCCGGGGCGTACGTGTGCACCGGCTCGTTGACCGGAGCGGGGACCTGGGTCACGGCGTCCATGAGGCGTGTCTCCTGGTGAGAGTCGGGGGCGGCCGTCAGCGGCCGGCGGGAACGAAGGAGCGCAGGAAGAAGGCGAGGTTGGCGGGGCGCTCCGCGAGGCGCCGCATGAAGTAGCCGTACCAGTCCGCGCCGTAGGGGACGTAGATCCGCATCCGCTCCCCTTCGTCCGCGAGCCGCCGCTGCTCCGCGGTGCGGATGCCGTAGAGCATCTGGAATTCGTAGCTGCCGGCCGGGCGGTGGTGGCGGGCGGCCAGCTCCTGGGCGATGGCGATGACGCGCGGGTCGTGCGAGCCGACCATCGGGTAGCCCTCGCCGGCGAAGAGCGTGCGCAGGGCGCGGACGTACGCCTTGTCCACGTCCCGCTTGTTCTGGAAGGCGACCCGGGGCGGCTCGTTGTAGGCGCCCTTGACCAGCCGCACCCGGGAGCCGGCCACGGCCAGCGCGCGGGCGTCGTCCTCGGTGCGGAAGAGGTACGACTGGAGGACCGCGCCGGTCTGCGGGTGCTCCTTGCGCAGCTCGGCCAGCACCGCGAGCGTGGAGTCGACGGTGGTGTGGTCCTCCATGTCGAGGGTCACCGTGGTGCCGATACCGGAGGCCAGCTCCGCCACCTCGGTCACGTTGGCCAGCGCCACGTCGTGGCCGCCGTCGGGCAGCGCCTGGCCGAAGGCGGACAGCTTGACCGAGACCTCGGCGCGGCCGCCGAGCCGGTCGTCGGCCAGCGTCTCAAGCAGCCGCAGGTAGGCGTCCCTGGTGGCCTTCGCGGTGGCCCGGTCGGTGACGTCCTCGCCCAGGTGGTCCAGGGTGACGTCCAGACCGCTCGCGGTGAGCGCGCGGACCGTGTCCAGCGCCGGGTGCAGCGCGTCGCCGGCGACGAAGCGGTCGACCACCGGACGGGTGACGGGCGCGGCGGCGACCGCGCGGCGCATACGGTCGCTGCGCGAGGCGGCGAGCAACACGGGACCGAACACGGGGTGTCCTTCCATACCGGGCGGAACAGGATTATCGGCGAACAGGATCCGACACCGTGAATCTAGGATTCGTCTACCCGTTGGACCATCGACACCTGTCACGCATGGGCCCGTCGTCCCTCATACAGATGTATGAGGGACAATGGCGCTGTGCGTGCTGAGTACGGGGACTACGGCGATTTCCAGGACCTGGTCGACGAGGTGTCGGCGCTGCTCGGCGCCCCCGCGACGTTGGAGGACCGGGACTTCCGGCTGATCGCCTTCGGGGTGCACGACAGCGACGACGACACGGCCGTGGACCCGGTCCGCACCCGCTCCATCCTCACCCGGCAGTCCACCCCTGAGGTGCGCGCCTGGTTCGAGCGCTTCGGCATCGCCCGCGCCACCGCCCCGGTCCGCATCCCCGCCGCCCCCGACGCGGGTGTCGTACGCGGCCGGCTGTGCCTGCCGGTGCGGCACGGCGGGTTCGTCTACGGCTATGTGTGGCTGCTCGACGAGGCCGAGCACTCCCCCGCGCAACTGGCCGCCGCCATGTCGGCCGCCGCCAGGATCGGCGAGCAGCTCGCGGCGATGTCCCGGGCCGGCGCCGAGACGGGGCGGGCGCTGCGGATACTGCTGACCGCGACCGGCAGGACCGAGCGCGACACCGCGGAGGACGCGCTGCGCTTCGCGCTGGACCGGGACGCGGAGGAGCCGCACGCGCTGGTGTGCGTCCGCGCCCCGCAGGGCGAGGCGCCGGGCCCGCTGCCCGGCCTGCGGACCATCCCGTCGGCCGCCGCGCTGGCCCGCGTCCCGGAGCGGCGGCGCGGCGAGCTGGTCGCGCTGCTGGTCAGGCTGCGGTCCCTGCAGGTGCTGGCCCCGGCCCGTACCGCCGCGGCCCGGCTGCTGGACGCGGTCGGCGCCGCGGGGGTGGTCGCCGGGCTCAGCGCGTCCCACGGGTCACTGGCCGAGCTGCCCTGGGCCTGGCGCGAGGCCACCTCGGCGGCCAGGGCCGCGCAGGCCCAGCCGGCGCTCGGCCCGATCGCGAAGTGGTCGAATCTCGGCCCCTACCGCCTGCTGACCGCGCTGCCCGCCGACGCGGCCCCCGACCCCGCGGTCGCCCCGCTGCTCACCGCAGACCACCAGGAGCTGGCACACACCGCGGAGGTCTTCCTCGACCACGCGGGCCAGGCGGGCCGCACCGCGACCGCGCTGGCCATCCACCGGCAGACCCTCTACTACCGGCTGTCCCGCATCGAGCAGCTGACCGGCCTGGACCTGGCGGACGGCGAGGCCAGGCTGCTGCTGCACATGGCGCTCAAGGCGGCCAGGCTCTGACGCGAACGGCGCCGCTCCCCCGGTGGGAAGCGGCGCCGGACGGCGTACGCGTACGGTCGGCCTACCGGCCGAGCAGGCCGGTCCTTCAGGTCAGTCCGTCAGGTTGACCGCACGGGCCGAAGTGGCGCCGATCTCGTCGGCGATGTCGGTCAGCACGCCCGCCGGGATGCTGGAGTCGACGGTGAGGGCGACCAGGGCGTCGCCGCCCGCGGCGGCCCTGGCGACCTGCATGCCGGCGATGTTGACGTCGACCTCGCCGAGGATCCGGCCGATGGTGCCGACGACACCGGGGCGGTCGGTGTAGCGCAGGAAGGCCATGTGGTCGGCGAGCACCAGGTCCACGTCCTCCTCGCCGACGGCGACGACCTTCTGGACGTGCTTGGGGCCGGCCAGCGTGCCCGAGACCGACACCTCGGTGCCGTCGGACAGCGTGCCGCGCACGGTCACCACATTGCGGTGGTTGGGCGACTCCGAACTGGTGGTCAGCCGGACCTCGACACCGCGCTCCTGGGCGAACAGCGGCGCGTTCACATACGACACCGTCTCGTCCACGATGTCCTCGAAGACGCCCTTGAGCGCGCTCAGTTCGAGGATCTTCACGTCGTGCTGGGTGACCTCGCCGCAGACCTCGACGTCGAGGCGGGCGGCGACCTCGCCGGCCAGTGCGGTGAAGATCCGGCCGAGCTTCTCGGCGAGCGGCAGCGCGGGCTTGACGTCCTCGGCGATGACACCGCCCTGGACGTTGACCGCGTCGGGGACCAGCTCGCCGGCCAGCGCGAGGCGGACCGACCTGGCGACCGCGATACCGGCCTTCTCCTGCGCCTCGTCGGTGGACGCGCCCAGGTGCGGGGTCGCCACGACGTTGTCGAACTGGAAGAGCGGCGAGTCGGTGCAGGGCTCCTTGGCGTAGACGTCGAGGCCCGCGCCGGCCACCCGGCCCTCCTTGAGCGCCGAGGCGAGCGCCTCCTCGTCCACGATCCCGCCGCGGGCGGCGTTGACGATCCGCACCGAGGGCTTGACCTTGTGCAGCGCCTCGTCGCCGATCAGGCCCAGCGTCTCGGGGGTCTTGGGCAGGTGGACGGTGATGAAGTCGGACTGCTCGAGCAACTCGTCCAGGGTCAGCAGCTTGACGCCCATCTGGGCGGCGCGCGCGGGCTGGACGTAGGGGTCGTACGCGACGATGTTCATCCCGAAGGCGGACATCCGCTGGGCCACCAGGACGCCGATGCGGCCCAGGCCCACCACGCCGAGGACCTTCTCGCTCAGCTCGACGCCGGTGTACTTGTTGCGCTTCCACTCGCCGTTCTTCAGCGCCGAGTTGGCGGGCGCGATATTGCGGGCGGTGGCGATCAGCAGGCCGCAGGCCAGCTCGGCGGCGGTGACGATGTTGGAGGTCGGCGCGTTGACGACCATGACGCCGGCCTTGGTGGCGGCGGCGACGTCGACATTGTCCAGCCCGACACCGGCACGGGCGACGACGCGCAGCTTCCCCGCGGCGGCGACGGCCTCCGCGTCGACCTTGGTGGCGCTGCGGATCAGGATGGCTTCCACGTCGGTGATGGCGGACAGCAGTTCGGCTCGGTCCGCGCCATTGCAGTGCCGGATCTCGAAGTCCGGGCCGAGCGCGTCCACGGTCGCGGGCGACAGCTCTTCTGCGATGAGTACGACAGGCTTCTGGCTCACGTGGTCCTCACTTGTCCTTCGTGGGCGGCCGAGTCCCGTTCGACCGCTCAGGAGGCGGGGGGCGGGCTGACGCCTGGACTCGCGCAGCGGCCGGCCGAGGAACGAGGCCGTCCGCGAAGCGGGTGAACAGGAAGACCGCCCATCAGGGGGGCATGCCGCGTGGAAGACGCACGACGCTGTGAGCCTGAACGCGCTTGTTAAGCGAGTGTATCGACGGGCGGATTCCGCGCCTTCGCCGAAATGGAAGGATCACCCGGAGGGGTTGCGTCGCTTCGTACAAACTGCGTACCAGATGCCGGTCAGACCAGCCCGCGAAGCGACGCAACCAGGGGGCTTACGCCTCCTCGTCGACCCAGCTCATCAGCTTGCGGAGCTTGCGTCCCGTGGTCTCCAGCAGGTGGTTCTCGTCGGCCTTCTTGTACTCGTTGTACTTCGGCAGGCCCGCGTTGTACTCCGCGATCCAGGCGTTGGCGAAGGTGCCGTCCTGGATCTCGCCGAGGATCTTCTTCATCTCGGCCTTGGTGGCGTCGGTGATGATCCGCGGCCCGGTGACGTAGTCGCCCCACTCGGCGGTCTCGGAGACCGACCAGCGCATCTTCTCCAGGCCGCCCTCGTACATCAGGTCCACGATGAGCTTCAGCTCGTGCAGGCACTCGAAGTACGCGATCTCCGGCTGGTAGCCGGCCTCGACCAGCGTCTCGAAGCCGGCCTTGACCAGGGCGGTCGTACCGCCGCAGAGGACCGCCTGCTCGCCGAAGAGGTCGGTCTCGGTCTCCTCGGTGAAGGTGGTCTTGATGACGCCGGCGCGGGTGCCGCCGATGCCCTTGGCGTAGGACAGCGCGAGCGCGAAGCCCTTGCCGGTGGCGTCCTGCTCGACGGCCGCGATGCACGGGACGCCGCGGCCCTCCTCGTACTGACGGCGGACCAGGTGGCCCGGCCCCTTGGGGGCGACCATGCACACGTCGACGCCGGCCGGCGGCTTGATGAAGCCGAAGCGGATGTTCAGGCCGTGGCCGAAGAAGAGGGCGTCGCCGTCCTTGAGGTTGTCCTTGACGGACTCCTCGTAGACGCGGGCCTGGATCGGGTCCGGGACCAGGATCATGATGACGTCGGCCTCGGCGGCCGCCTCGGCGACCGGCAGCACGCGCAGGCCCTGCTCCTCGGCCACCGTCTTGGACTTGGAGCCCTCGTGCAGGCCGACCCGCACGTCCACGCCCGAGTCGCGCAGCGACAGCGCGTGGGCGTGGCCCTGGCTGCCGTAGCCGATGACCGCGACCTTGCGGCCCTGGATGATGGACAGGTCGGCGTCGTCGTCGTAGAACAGCTCGGCCACTTCGGGTTCTCCTTGGATCGTGTTGTGCGGCCCACCGTACGACGGGTGGGCGGATGGGGGTTTCAGGGTCTCGCTATGCGGATCGGTCCAGCGCCCGCAGCGAGCGGTCGGTGATGGAGCGGGCACCGCGGCCGATCGCGATGGTGCCGGACTGGACCAGTTCCTTGATGCCGAACGGCTCCAGCATCTTGAGCATGGCCTCCAGCTTGTCGGCGGCGCCGGTGGCCTCGATCGTGACGGCCTCCGGGGAGACGTCCACCGTCTTGGCCCGGAAGAGCTGGACGATCTCCACGATCTGCGAGCGCGACTCGTTGTCGGCGCGCACCTTCACCAGGACGAGTTCGCGTGCGACGGCCGACGCGGGGTCGAGTTCGACGATCTTCAGCACGTTGACCAGCTTGTTGAGCTGCTTCGTCACCTGTTCGAGCGGCAGTTCGTCGATGACGTTGACGACGATGGTGATCCGGGAGATCTCCGGGTGCTCGGTGGTGCCCACCGCGAGGGAGTCGATGTTGAAGCCGCGGCGGGAGAACAGCGCGGTGATCCTGGCCAGGACGCCGGGCTTGTTCTCCACCAGGACGGAGAGCGTGTGCTTGGACATGTTCGGTGGTTCCTTCTCTCGCTCTTCCGGCCTCGGTCAGTCGAAACGCATTTCTTGGTCCGCCCTCCTGCTCGGTCCTGAAGTGGCCGGCCTCGTTCCTCGGCCGGCCACTTCAGGACCTCGGGCGTCAGTCATCCAGCTCGTCGCCGAAGTCGGGACGCACGTCCCGGGCGGCCATGATCTCGTCGTTGGAGGTGCCGGCCGCGACCATCGGCCAGACCATCGCGTCCTCGTGGACGATGAAGTCCACCACGACCGGGCGGTCGTTGATGGAGTTGGCCTCGGCGATGACCTTGTCCAGCTCCTCGGGGGTCTCGCAGCGCAGGCCGACGCAGCCCATCGCCTCGGACAGCTTGACGAAGTCCGGGACGCGGGTGCCGCGGTTCTGGATCGAGCCGACGCCCTGGGTCGAGCCGGGGCGGTGCTCGGCGCCCGAGTGCAGGACGGTGTTGGAGAACCGCTCGCCGTAGAAGAGGTTCTGCCACTGGCGGACCATGCCCAGGGCGCCGTTGTTGATGATGGCGACCTTGATCGGGATGTTGTTCAGCGCGCAGGTGACCAGTTCCTGGTTGGTCATCTGGAAGCAGCCGTCGCCGTCGATCGCCCACACGGTGGCGTCCGGCATACCGGCCTTGGCGCCCATCGCGGCGGGCACGGCGTAGCCCATGGTGCCCGCGCCGCCGGAGTTGAACCAGGTGCCGGGCTGCTCGTACTTGATGAACTGCGCGGCCCACATCTGGTGCTGGCCGACGCCGGCGGCGAAGAGGGTTCCCTCCGGGGCGAGTTGGCCGATCCGCTCGATGACCTGCTGCGGGGACAGGCTGCCGTCCTTGGGGACGTCGTAGCCGAGCGGGTAGGTGTTCCGCCAGAAGTTGAGGTGGTTCCACCATTCGGAGTAGTCGCCCTTGTGGCCGGCCTCGTGGTCGGCCTGGACGGCGACGATCAGGTCGGCGAGCACCTCGCGGGCGTCACCGACGATCGGCACGTCGGCGGTGCGGTTCTTGGAGATTTCCGCCGGGTCGATGTCGGCGTGCACGACCTTGGCGTTCGGCGCGAAGGTGTCCAGGCGGCCGGTGACCCGGTCGTCGAAGCGGGCGCCGAGCGCGATGATCAGGTCCGACTTCTGCAGCGCGGTGACCGCGGAGACGTCGCCGTGCATGCCGGGCATCCCGACGTGCTGCGGGTGGCTGTCGGGGAAGGCGCCGAGCGCCATCAGCGTGGTGGTGACCGGGGCGCCGGTCAGCTCGGCGAGGATCCGCAGCTCCGCGGTGGCGCGGGCCTTGACGACACCGCCGCCGACGTAGAGCACCGGGCGGCGGGCCTCGTTGATCAGCCGGGCGGCCTCGCGGATCTGCTTGGCGTGCGGCTTGGTCACCGGGCGGTAGCCGGGCAGGTCGGTCTGCGGCGGCCAGGAGAAGCTCATCTGGTTCTGCAGCGCGTCCTTGGCGATGTCGACCAGGACCGGGCCGGGGCGACCCGTCGCGGCGATGTGGAAGGCCTCCGCGATGGTGCGCGGGATGTCGGCGGCGTCCCTGACCAGGAAGTTGTGCTTGGTGATCGGCATGGTGATGCCGCAGATGTCCGCCTCCTGGAAGGCGTCGGTGCCGATGGACTTCGAGGCGACCTGGCCGGTGATGGCGACGATCGGCACCGAGTCCATGTGGGCGTCGGCGATCGGGGTGACCAGGTTGGTCGCGCCGGGACCGGAGGTCGCCATGCACACCCCGACCCGGCCGGTGGCCTGCGCATAGCCGGTGGCGGCATGGCCCGCGCCCTGCTCGTGCCTGACCAGCACGTGCCGGACCTTGGCCGAGTCCATCAGCGGGTCGTAGGCCGGCAGGATCGCACCGCCCGGGATGCCGAACACGGTGTCTGCGCCTACGGCCTCGAGGGAGCGGATGAGCGCCTGGGCACCCGTCATGCGCTCGGCGGTGGCGGCGGGGACCGCGTTGCGGGTCCGCGGCTGCGGATGGTGGGACCCGGTGGCCTGCTCGGTCATCTGCGTTCTCTTCTCTCGAAGATGAGGGTGGTGATGAGGGTGGTGAGGATTTCGGCCGGTCGCCGCCCGGTTGCCGGACGGTGCCGGACGGGAGTCGGGCAACAAAAAACCCCTCGTGCCGCGAGGCAAGCGAGGGGGAGCGCGCCGGTGCTTGTGCGAGGCGATGGATGGCCTCGGTCAGCCGACGCGCTTTCCAAGTACGAGAATTCGGATGCGCATGGCGTCGACCCTCCTCCGGGACCCCTTCGGGTGTCAAGCGGGTGGGACACGGGTCTCACTATGTGAGCGGCAGGACGGCAGCTGCACCGTACGGGGTCCCAGCTGCTCACCAGGGGTATTTCCCAGGCCGGCGGCCCTGGGGGACGTCTCCTGCGGTACGGGGCGGCCGCCGGCGTCGGGCTTCCCCGGCCGGCCCGATTCACCCGGTACGGGGTATCCGCCGCGGGTCAGCGAGCCGCGCAGCCGGTGCTCGTCGAGCAGTCCGGAGAAGGCCATTCCCTGGCCGTGGCCGCACCCCATCTCGCGCAGCGCGTGCACCTGCTCCGGGCGGTCCACCCCGTCGGCGACCGTCCGCACCCCGAGGTCGGCGGCGATACGCAGCAGCCCGCGGGTGATCTTGTGCAGCCGGGCCGACTCGACCACGCCCTCCACGAAGCCCCGGTCGAGCTTGACGGCGTCCACCGGCAGGCTGCGCAGGGCGCTCAGCGCGGCATGGCCGGTGCCGAAGCCGCCGAGCGAGATCCGCACCCCGGCCCTGCGCAGCTCGGTCAGCCGGCGCTCCAGCTCGTCCAGCGCGATCCTGGGGTCGCCGCCGGTCAGCTCGACCACCAGGCCGCCCGGCGGCAGGTCGTGCCGCTCCAGCAGGCCCTCGACGGCGCCGGCCGGCAGGTCGCGGTGCAGCAGCCGGTGGGCGGACAGCTTGACGGTGACGGGCACCCGGTGCCCCGCCCCGTAGCGCAGCGCCGCCTGCGCCACGGCCTGCTCCAGCTGCCATCTGCCCAGCTCCGAGGTGCGCTCGACGTCCTCGGCCGCGCGCAGGAACTCCGCCGGGGTGAAGAGGATGCCCTGAGCGGATCGCCAGCGGGCCTGCGCCTCGACGCCGGCGATCCGGCCGCCCGACAGCTCCACCACCGGCTGGTGCAGCAGCGTGAACTCCCCGTCGTGCAGCGCCTGGTGCAGCCTGGTGGCCAGCTCCGTACGCCGGACGACGTCGGCCTGCAACTGCGGCGCGTACAACTCGACGCGGCCCTTGCCGGCCTGCTTGGCGCGATACATCGCCAGGTCGGCATTGCGCATCAGCTCGCCCGCGGAACTGCCCGGCTCGGCGAAGGCGATGCCGATGCTGGCGCCGACCCGCACCTCGCCGCCGTCGACCCGGTAGGGCTCGCACAGCGCCGCCCGCAGCCTTTCCGCGATCTCCCTGATCTGGTGCTCCAGTGCGCCGCAGACCAGGACGGCGAATTCGTCGCCGCCGAGCCTGGCCGCCGTGTCGCCGCCCCGCAGCGCGTCCTGGAGCCGGCGGGCGGCCTGCGTGAGCAGGTGGTCGCCGGCCTGGTGGCCGATGGAGTCGTTGACCGCCTTGAAGCCGTCGAGGTCGACATAGAGCACCGCGGCCCGCCCGTCGCCGGCCCGCCGCCCGGCCAGCGCCTTGCCGACCCGGTCGAGGAAGAGCAGCCTGTTGGGCAGGTCGGTGAGCGGGTCGTGCGACGCGTTGTGCTGCAACTGGGCCTGGAGCCTGACCCTTTCCGTCACGTCGCGGCTGTTGAAGATCAGGCCGCCCTGGTAGCGGTTCACGCTGGACTCGACATTGAGCCAGCCGTCCTCGCCGTGCGGCCCGCCCCGCCGCCCCGACCTGATGCGGCACTCGATCCTGGTGGCCGGCTCCTCGCCGGGCGGCGCCGCGAGGAAGCGGCGCACCTCGTGCACGACCCGGCCGAGGTCCTCGGGGTGGATGTGCGCGGACAGCTCGGTGCCGATCATCTCCTCGGGGTCGCGCCCGTAGACGCCGACGGAGGCGGGGCTGACGTACTTCAGCACACCGGTGGGGGCGGCGATCATGATGACGTCGCTCGACCCCTGGACCAGGGACCTGAAGTGGTTCTCCTTCTGGACCAGCTCCTGGGTCAGCGCGATGTTGTCGAGCAGCATGATGCCCTGCCTGATGACCAGCGCGAGGACCACCGTGCTGCCGGTGAGCA
Organism: Streptomyces sp. NBC_00433; assembly: GCA_036015235.1. Lineage (NCBI taxonomy): Bacteria > Bacillati > Actinomycetota > Actinomycetes > Kitasatosporales > Streptomycetaceae > Streptomyces > Streptomyces sp. NBC_00433. The sequence goes on from CP107926.1 coordinate 2,870,579, forward strand.
GGACGACCTTGTCGCACTTCTCGCCGGTGGTGACGTCGTAGAGGATGCCCAGGGTGCAGACCGCGGCGGCCAGATACGGCGCCAGCGCGGACAGCGACCCGGTGACCCTGCGGGTGGTGGTGCCGGAGCGCAGCAGCGGCTGCTCGCGGCGGCCGACCCAGGGGGCGTACGCCATCAGCATGCTGCCGGCGAACCATCCGGCGTCCAGGATCTGGCCCGAGCGGTAGTGCTCGCGCAGCAGCGGCGAGGTGAACAGCGCGTCGCACAGCACGGTCAGAGCGAGGGCCGCCAGTGCGGTGTTGACGGCGGAGCGGTTGTTCGGCGAGCGGCGGAAGTGCAGCGCCAGGACCATGCTGACCAGCACGATGTCCAGCAGCGGATACGCCAGCGACAGCGCCACCTTGGCGGTGCTCGGACCGTCGAAGCGGGCGGTGCGGGCCAGCGCCAGGCTCCACGACAAGGTCAGCAGCGACCCGCCGATCAGCCAGGTGTCCAGGCCCAGGCACACCCAGCCGGCCTTCGTCACCGGCCGCTTGGCCAGCACCAGCAGGCCGATCACGGCGGGCGGCGCGAACAGCAGGAAGCAGAAGTCGGCGGGCGAGGTCTGCGGCACCTGGCGGTGCAGCACCACCTCGTACCACCCCCAGACGCCGTTCCCGAGCGCGACCATCGTGGAGGAGGCCGCGAACAGCAGCCAGGCCGCCCGGTGGCCGGCAGTGGCCCTGCGGGCGTACAGCAGCATCGAGACCGCGGCGGCGGCCGCGGCGGCCGAAAGGCCGAAGTCGCCCATGAAGTCCGCGACATCGGCCGCGCCCCAGCCCAGCACCGCCCCGGTCGTGTAGCCGCCGCACAGCAGCGCGAGCACCAGCTGCGGCAGCAGGCCGGCGCTGCCCTCGCGCGTCCGCGGCCCGCCGAGCACCGCCTCGGTGGAGGTCACCGCGCCGTCCTGTGCGGCAGGGCCGGCCGGTGCGCGGTGCGCTGCCGGTGCCCGGTCGTCGGCCGGTCGGGTCGTGCGGTGCGCTGGGTGCTCCTGCGCGGGAACCGCCTCGGTCCGTGCATCGCCCGTCGCCCCCCTTACTCGCTCGTCGTTCACGCCGCGGTCGTCGGCTCAGGCCCCGCGGCGCGCCCCCCGATTCGGGACGATACACCAGATCCGTCACTCAGCGATAGGTGCCCTCTACTGAGCGTAACCACATGGGGGTCGGCGGACACCGCGCGCAGTCACCCGGTGGCGGCCCGCGGTCGACCGCCTCGGTCAGGTGGTCACCTGGACGACGTTGGCCAACTCCTCACCATGGGCGAACCTGACCAGCTGGGACCGGATCAAACGCTTCGCGCGGGGCAGAAATGCGGAGGTACTGCCTCCCACATGCGGGCTGATGAGCACCCCGGGCGCATGCCACAACGGGTGCCCGGCGGGCAGAGGTTCGGGATCGGTGACATCCAGTGCCGCCGTCAGCCGCCCCGACTCGGTCTCCACCAGCAGCGCCTTGGTGTCCACCACGGGGCCGCGCGCCACGTTCACCAGCAGCGCGCCGTCCTTCATCGCCGCCAGGAACTCCGGCCCCACGAGCCCCTTGGTCTGCTCGGTCAGCGGGGTGGTGAGCACCACCACATCGGCGGCCGGCAGCAGCCGCGGCAGGTCGGCCAGCGCGTGCACGGGCCCCCGGGGGACCGTCCGCGCCGTGCGCGCCACCCGGTCCACCTCGCACTCGAAGGCCGCCAGGCGGTCCTCGACGGCGGCTCCTATCGAGCCGTAGCCGACGATCAGCACCCGGCGGTCGGCCAGGGCCGGGTAGAAGCCGGAATACCACTTCTCGGTGTCCTGGCCGCGGACGAAGCGCGGGATGCCGCGCAGCGAGGCGAGGATCAGCCCGACGGTCAGCTCCGCGGTGCTCGCCTCGTGCACCCCGCGGGCATTGCACAGGCGCACGCCGGGCGCGAAGTGGTGGAGATGGGGCGCGATGTTGTCCACACCGGCGCTCAGCGTCTGGATGGCGCGCACACCGGTCATGTGCGGCAGGGGGAGTGCCCCGGCGTTCGGCCCCTTCATGTAAGGCACGACGTAGAAGGCGGCGGCTCCGGGATCGGCGGGGAAGTCTCCGGTGCCGTCCCAGTACACGTACTCGAACGCGTCGGGCAGTCCGTCGATCTCCTCGGGCGGCAGGGACAGCCACACCTGCGGGCGGCCGCCTCCGGCGGGGTCCTGGGTCATGTCGGTCATGGTCAGGAGGCTATGGCACAGTGTTCCGTCTCAGGGGAGGTCGGCACGGTGGAGCGCAGGGCGGTCGGCGCGGCAGCACTGGCAGTGGGGGCGGTCGGGCTCGGCTGCATGCCCATGAGCTGGGCATACGCCGCCTCCCGGCAGGACGGCGAGGAATCGCTGCGGGCTGTGCACAGCGCCCTGGACCACGGCAGCACACTGCTGGACACCGCCGACATGTACGGGCCCTTCACCAACGAGCTGCTGCTCGGGCGGGTGCTGAGGGAACGGCGGCGGGACGCCTTCGTCGCCACCAAGTGCGGGCTGCTGGCCGGCGAGCAGCACATCGTGGCCAACGGCCGCCCCGCCTACGTCAGACGCGCCTGTGACGCGTCGCTGCGGCGCCTCCAGACCGACCGCATCGACCTCTACCAGCTGCACCGGGTCGACCCGGAAGTCCCCGTCGAGGAGACCTGGGGCGCGATGGCCGAACTCGTCACCGCCGGCAAGGTACGGGCACTCGGCCTGTGCGCGGTCGGCGCCCGCGGCCACCGCCGCACCGGCGCCGCCCTCCACGACGAGACGCTGCGCCAACTCGTACGCGCCCAGCAGGTCTTCCCGGTCAGCGCCGTCCAGGCCGAACTGTCCGTGTGGGCCCCGGAAGCGCTGGACGAGCTGCTGCCGTGGTGCACCGCGCACGGCGTCGGCTTCCTCGCGGCGATGCCGCTGGGCAACGGCTTCCTCACCGGGACGCTCACGCCCGGGGAGGGCTTCGAGCCGGACGATCTGCGGGCCAGGCATCCGCGGTTCACCGCCGAGATGATGGCGGCCAACCAGCCCATCGTCGCCGGGTTGCGCCGGGTGGCCGGCCGCCACGGGGCGACGCCCGCGCAGGTCGCCCTTGCCTGGGCTCTCGCCCAGGGGCCCGGGGTCGTCCCCATACCCGGGACCCGGTCCGCGCGGTGGGTCTCCGAGAACGCACACGCGTCAGGGCTGGCCCTGTCCGCGGCGGACCTCGCCGAGATCGCCACGCTTCCGCCTGCGCGGGGCTCCTGGGACTGACCTACGCCACTCCCGTGCCGGGGGCTTGAGCTGCTGCCCCTTGCGGTGCGCTGCTTGCCTGCGGCGCCGTCGTGGCTGTCGCGCAGTTCCCCGCGCCCCTTTTGGCCTGCGTCCCCCTGCGCCCAGCGTTTGTCCCTGGCAGGGGCTCTGCGCAGAGGGCAAGCGTTTTTCAGGGGCGCGGGGAACTGCGCGCCCCGCCGAAAAGGCGGGAAAGAAAGCAACGCCACAGCAAGTGGCACCCACCCAGGGGCGCGTGGGGGTACCCCCAGGCGAAGCTCTGGGGGAGAACTGCGCGACAAGCCCCCACCGGACCGCAAGTGTGCGAATCCGTAACAGCACCCCCGCAGGGAGTGGCGGGGAACGGCGCGACCAGCCCCCACGCAGTGGCACCGTGGAATCCGTAACAGCACCCCGCAGGGGAGGGTGCGGAGGGGTGGGGGGGTGTGATGTGCTGGGGGTCGGACGAGGGCGTCGGGAGGTCGGACGGTGGGTTCAGGGGTGTCGGGCGCGGCCCGTCGCGCGGTAGGGGGCGCGGCGGCCGTCGTAGTCGCCGCCGTGGTGCTCGGTGGCTGCAGCGACGGCAAACCGCTGGGGTCCAAGCCGTCCACGACGGCCCCGCACACGTCGGGCGCCCCGGCGGCCCCCCCGGCGTCCAGCGCGACGCCCACCCCCACCCCCACGCCGGCGGCTGCCAAGGGCACCGCGAAAGTCACCGGCACCCTCGCGACCAGGCTGGCGTCGCCGTGGGGTGTGGTGCAGCTCGCGGACGGGACGCTGCTCGTCGGCTCCCGGGACACCGGGAGGATCACCCGGGTCGACCCGGCCAAGAAGACGTCGACCGTCATCGGCACGGTCCCCGGTGTGGCCCATACGCAGGGCGGCGAGGCCGGCCTGCTCGGTCTGGCGCTCTCCCCGGACTTCGGCACCGACCACCTGCTCTACGCGTACTTCAGCACCGAGTCCGACAACCGCATCGCCCGTATGGACTTCGACCCGACGCGGTCGCCCGGCGACCAGCTGGGGGCGCCGGACACGGTCCTGCGGGGCGTCCCGACGGGTTCGATCCACAACGGCGGGCGGATCGCCTTCGGCCCCGACGGCATGCTCTACGCCGGGACCGGCGAGACGGGCCGGCGCGGGCTCGCCCAGGACATGTCGTCGCTGGGCGGCAAGATCCTGCGGATGACGCCCGACGGGCAGGTGCCCAAGGACAACCCGGTCTCCGGGTCCCTGGTCTACTCCCCCGGCCACCGCAATGTGCAGGGCCTCGCGTGGGACCCGCAGGGGCACCTGTGGGCCTCGGAATTCGGCCAGGACACCTGGGACGAGCTGAATCTCATCGAGCCGGGCAAGAACTACGGCTGGCCGGTGGTGGAGGGCACCGCGCACCGCGCGGGCTACGTCGACCCGGTCGCCCAGTGGCACACCGGCGAGGCCTCCCCCAGCGGTATCGCCTACGCGGCGGGCTCCATCTGGATGGCCTCGCTCAAGGGCGAGCGCCTCTGGCGTATCCCGCTGGACGGCACCAAGGCCGCCGCGGCGCCGCAGGCGTTCCTCACGGACACCTACGGGCGGCTCAGGACCGTGGTCGCGGTCGACGACCACACGATTCTGGTCAGCACCAGCAACACGGACGGGCGTGGCACGCCCAAGCCCGGCGACGACCGTGTCCTCCAGCTCCAGGTGAGCTGACCGGGCAGAGCGCTCAGGTCGCGGCGGCGAAGAGGCGGAGGCGGTGGGCCAGGGCGGCCGCCTCACCGCGGGTGGAGACGGTGAGCTTGGCCAGGATGTTGGAGACGTGCACGCTCGCCGTCTTGGGCGAGATGAACAGCTCCTCCGCGATCTGCCGGTTGGTGCGGCCGTCGGCGACGAGGCGCAGGACGTCCCGCTCGCGGGCGGTGAGGCCGAGGGAGTCGGCCGGGTCGACCGGGTCGGCGGGGGCCGCCGCGGCCGGGCCCGCGGGGGCGTCGAGCGGCAGCCGGGCGCGCTGCGCCAGCGCGGCGATGTCCGCCGCGAGGGGCTTCGCCCCGGCCGCAGAGGACACGTCGTGGGCCTGCGCGAGCAGGCAGCCCGCCGCGTCGCGGGCGTCGGGGCCGCGTGCGAGGAGTGCCTCGGCGTAGCGGTAGCGGACCGCGGCCAGCTCCGCGGGCCGCTCCTGCTCGGCGAAGGCGGCCTCCGCGGCGGCCCACAGCTCGGGTTCGTGCCGTCCCTCCGCGCGGGCCAGCTCGGCGTCGACGAGCAGGGCGTAGGCCTCGTGGAGCGGGGCGGGGCGGGGCAGTTCGCGGGCGGCGGTCCTGATCCGGTCGAGCACCTGGCCGCGGGCGGGGTCGCCGGTGAGCGGCCACGGCCCGTCGGCCTCGGCGGCGGCGCCGCGGGCGACGAGCGGCCAGGCGTAGCGGGCGGTGCCGTTGGGGAATCCGGCGTCGATGGCGGCGAGCAGGCGGCGCCGGGCCTCGTCGTAGCGCCCGTGGGCGACGGCGAGCCCGATGCCGAGGCCGCGCAGCGGGATCTGGTGCTGCGGCTGGGTGTCGTGGCGGAAGCCCTCAGCGGCCGAGGCGTGGTAGTTGACCGCGGCTTCGGTGTCGCCGACGGCCAGCGCCAGATAGCTCTGGTACATGTCCACGCTCGCGCACAGCAGCGGCCCTTCGACGGCCCGCCGGGCGGCGGTGAGCCGGTCCGCGGACTCCTCGTAGCGGCCGAGCATGAGCAGCGACTCGCCCTCGTTGGAGAGCAGCCACGCCCTGGTGGCGTTGACCACCTGGTCGCCGATGAGCGCCAGGCCCTCGCCGCTGACGCGTACCGCCTCCGCGGAGCGGCCCGCGCCTTCCAGTACGGACGACAGGTTGCCGTAGGTGCGCGAGACGATCAGCGGGGCGCGCTGGTCGCTGACCAGCCGCCGCACCTCCTCGACCCCGGCGATGCCGCCGTCGATGTCGCCGCTGTCCGCCTGGAGCAGGCCAAGGGTGACGCGGGCGTGCAGCTCGATGTCGCGGGCGTCCGCGATCCTGGCCAGCTGGACCGCCTGCCCGGCGATGGCGATGCCCTCGGCGCCGGACTTGTGGACCATGATCCAGCCGGCGATCATCGCCAGCACCTCGGCATGCGTGGCGGACGGCGGCAGGCCGCGTACCAGCTCGCGGGCCCTGGCCAGCTCCTCCCAGCCGTCGCCGCGGCCGAGCACCTCCATGACCCTGGAGCGCTGCGCCCAGAACCAGGCGGCCCGCAGCGGGTCGGCGCTGCCGCTGCGCTCCATCAGCCGCAGCGCCCGCTTGGCCATGGTGTAGGCACGCTCGCGCTCGCCGCTGAGCCGGGCGGCGACGGTCAGCTCGGCGAGCAGGTCGACCAGGTCGAGCGGGGTGCCGGGGGCGCAGTCGCAGGGCGGATAGGCCTCGGTGTAGTCGGCGGGCCGCAGGCCGGCCCGGATGTTCTCGGGGACGTCGTCCCACAGTTCGAGTGCGCGCTCCAGCAACTGGTACTGCTCGGCGTAGGCATGCCGGTGCCTGGCCTCGACGGCGGCGCTGAGCACGGCGGGCAGCGCCCTGGCCGGGTCGTGCGCGGCGTACCAGAAGCTCGCCAGCCTGGCGGCCCGCTCGTCGGCCGGGACCAGCGCGGGGTCGGCCTCGACGGCCTCGGCATACCGCCGGTTGATACGGCTGCGCTCGCCCGGCAGCAGGTCGTCGCCGACCGCCTCGCGGACCAGCGAGTGCCGGAAGCGGTAGCCCTCGCCGCTGTCGGTCGGCAGCAGGAGGTTGGCGCCGACCGCGACCCGCAGCGCCGCCAGCAGGTCGTCCTCCGACAGCCCGGTGATGGCCTCAAGCAGGCGGTAGTCGACGCTGTTGCCGCCCTCGGCGACGAACTTCGCCACCCGCTGGGCGTCCTCGGACAGCGCCTCGACCCGCACCAGCAGCAGGTCGCGCAGCGAGTCGCTGAGCCCGGTCGCGCACCCGCGGCGCAGGCTGCAGGCCAGCTCCTCGACGAAGAAGGGATTGCCGTCGGAGCGCGCGAAGACCTGGTCGAGCACCAAGTCGTCCGGCTCGCCGGACATGATCGACGCCAGCTGGCTGCGGACCTCGGCGCGGCTGAAGCGCGACAGCTCGAAGCGCTCGACCCGGCGCAGCCGCTCGGTCTCCGCGAGGAAGGGCCGCAGCGGGTGCCTGCGGTGGATGTCGTCGGCGCGGTAGGTGGCCGCGATCAGCACGCGGCAGCGCTGGAGCGAGCGGAAGAGGTACGCGAGCAGCTCGCGGGTGGACCGGTCGGCCCAGTGCAGGTCCTCCACGACGACCACGATCGTACGGTCGGTGCCGAGCCGCTCCAGCAGGCGGGCGGTCAGCTCGAACAGCCTGACCCGGCCGTCCTCGTCGTTCGGCTCCCTGCGCGCGCCGTCCGTGCCCGCGAGCTCCGGCAGCAGCCGGGCCAGCTCGGCCTGCTGGCCGGCCGCGGCGGCCGTCAGCTCCGGGCCCAGGGTGCGGTACAGGTCGCGCAGCACAGCGGAGACCGGTGCGAAGGGGAGGCCGTCCGCACCGATCTCCACGCAGCCGCCGACAGCGGTCACCGCGCCCGCGGCGCGGGCAGCCGCCACGAACTCCTCGGTCAGCCGGGTCTTGCCGACCCCGGCCTCGCCGCCGATCAGCACCGCCTGCGACTCGCCCCCGTCCGCGTCGGCCAGCACCGAGGCAAGCCGTGCCAGCTCGGCGTCTCGGCCGATGAAGACGGGGCTGAGTGACTGGGTCTGCACGCTTCCGAGCATTTCACGCCTCATACCTGATGCGACACCGGTTACTCCGCGCTCCGTGCCCTGCGGGGCGGCGGCCCTGGGCGGGGCCGCCACCACCTCGGCGGTCATGCCGCGCTGTGCCGGTGCAGGGCGTGCCCCCTGGTGCGGGCGGGACTCTCCGTCACCTCGCCGTCGGTGCGTACCGCCGATCTGGCGGTGGAGCGGCGAGCCGCCGCGCGCCGCTCGGCCCGCGCCGCCTTGGCCTGCTGCGCCAGCCGCCATTCGTCGGCCGTGCGCTGGAGTTCGTCCCTGCGGGCCTGCTGCAGTTCGTACCCGAACATCGTTCTCTCCTGGTGTCTGGTGACGTTCTTTCCGATGCACTTAGCTTCGTCTCCCAGACCCCCTCGCCACATCGGGCACCTTCCCGAACTTGCCGCCGCGCGGTGCTTAGGGAGGAGGCCTCGCGGCCTCGGAGCGCCTTAGGCTGCGCCGCTGAAGGGGGTGCCGCCCAAGGCGGGTCGGCGGACGCCGCTCCGTCGTGGCTGGTCGCGCGGATAGCCGCGCGCCTAAGGCGGTGAGGCGGGCGTCCGCCTGCCGCTGGAGGTGCGAGGTGGCAGAATCAAGTCGGGCCAGGCGCGGGGGAATCGGCGGCCCGCCGGGAGGGGACTCGTGGAGAGCGGGCTGTACATCGGGCCGGACGGGGCGCCGGATCGGTACCGCCTGCTGCGGTCCATCGGGCGGGGTGGCGAGGCCGTGCTGTATCTCGCCGAGCTGGAGCTGGGCGGGGCGACCGAGCCGGTCGTGGTCAAGATGCTCGACGCCCAGCAGACCCTGGCGCCCGACCTCTTCGCGCGGGTCAGCGCGAAGTGGCGCGAGCAGGCCGAACTGCTGCGCTTCGTGCACCGGCCGGGCGTCGTCGGCATCAGGGAGCACTTCGAGGGGCCGTCCGCGCATCCGGGCGGGCGGTTGCCGGCCAGCGGCGGGCGGGCGCTGTATCTGGTGATGAACCATGTGCGGGGCCTCGACCTGCGCGACTGGCGGGCCGAGCGCACCCTGGAGGCCGCCGAGGAGCGCCGCGAGGCGGTGCGGTGCCTGGAGCAGCTGGCCGAGGTGCTCGACTGGCTGCACAGCGGTGCGGCCACGCCCTCGGGCCGCCGGGTGGTGCACGGCGACCTGTCGCCGGGCAATGTGATGGTCGACGGGCACGGCCAGGCGACGCTGGTGGACTTCGGGCTGAGCAAGCTGGCCGCCGACCACCGGACGGCCGAGGTGTGGTTCACGCCGGGTTTCGCGGCGCCCGAGGTCTTCGACGGGACCAGGACCCCGGCCACCGACCGCTACGCCTTCGGCGCGATCGCGTACTTCCTGCTCAGCGGCGATGCCCCGGCGCCGGTGCCGGAGACGCTGCGGGCGGCGCTGCTCGCGCTGCCGGCGCTCGCCGGGCTCGACGCGGGGCGGGCGGCCCGGGTGGCGTCGATCTTCGCCGCGGACCCGGACGCGCGGCCTGCCTCGCTGACCGGCTGGGTGCGCGAGCTGCGCTCGTACGTGGTGTCGGCGACCCGCCCGGAGCGGCCGCCCGCGCCCTTGCCACCGCCGCCCGTGCACGCGCCGCAGCCGGTGTTCCGTACGCCCGTGCCCGTCGTCGGGGCGCCGCCGGCCAGGCGGCCGGGGCGTACGGCTCGGGTCGTCCTGGCGGTGCTGGTGGCCGCGGCCCTGGTCGGGGGCGGCGCCGTCGCGGGGGCGGCGCTGTCAGGCGGGGACAAGGGCGGCTCCGCCGCGCAGGACTCCCCCGGCGGGCCGTCCGCGCACAGTCCGACGACCGGGCCGACCCGTACGGGTGACGGCACGGCCGCCTCGCCCGCCGGCGGAAAGTCGCTGACCGACCTCACGCCGACCGACGAGAGCCTGTTCACCCTGGAGAGCGGCACCGCGGCCGTCAACGGGGTGCGGTACAAGGACGTGCTGCGCACCTCGGACTGCTACGGCGGCTACGTCGAGTACAACCTCGGGAAGTCCTACGCGAAGCTCACCACGGTGATCGGCCTGGACGACAACAGCCCGAACGCCGGGATGACCTTCACGGTGCTCGCGGACGGCAAGCGGATCTTCCACGACCGGGCCGTCGTCGGCCCGCCCTTTCACCCGGTCTTCGACGTCTCCGGGGTGCTGCGGCTGCGCATCGAGTGGGGTCCTGACTCCGATTCGGCCTGCGGCATCGGGGTCCTGGCGGATCCGACGCTGACCTCCTGACCGTCGAACCGGCCGTCGAACCGATCGCCGGACTGAGGTTCGCCGAGCGCGATCCGCACCGGTACGGGCACGGGGTGGGCGGCGGCCGGCGCCTCGATGCTGATACGCGGCAGGCGGCGGTCCAGCCAGCCGGGCAGCCACCAGTTGGCGTCGCCCAGCACATGCATCAGCGCGGGCACCAGCAGCGTACGCAGCACGAAGGCGTCCAGGGCCACGGCGGCGGCCAGGCCGATGCCGAACATCGCTATCACCCGGTCGCCGCTGAGCACGAAGGCCAGGAAGACCGCGATCATGATCACCGCGGCCGAGGTGATCACCCGGCTGGTCTCGGCGAGGCCGACCCTGACCGCCCGGCAGTTGTCGCGGGTCTCGCGCCACTCCTCGTACATCCTGCTGACCAGGAAGACCTGGTAGTCCATGGACAGCCCGAAGAGCACCGAGACCATGATCACCGGCAGGAAGGGCTCGATCGGGCCCGCTCTGCCCAGGCCCAGCCATTCGCTGCCCCAGCCCCACTGGAAGATCGTGGTCACGACGCCGAAGGAGGAGGCGACCGCGGCGATGTTCATCACCGCGGCCTTGACGGGGATGCCGATCGAGCGGAAGGCGACGAGCAGCAGGACGCAGCCCAGGCCGACGACGCTGCCGACGAAGAGCGGGAGCTTGCCGATCACGACGGCGGCGAAGTCGTCGTAGCTGGCGGTGGGGCCGCCGACGTAGACCTTGAGCGCGCCGCCCTTCTCGGCCGCGGGCAGCACCTCGTGCCGCAGCCGGTCGACCAGTTGCGAGGTGTCGCGGGACTGCGGGGCGCTGTCGGGGACGACGGTGATCACACCGGTGCCGCCGGACAGCTCGACGGGGCTGACCGCGGCCACGCCCGGGGTGTCCCGCAGGATGCCGGGCAGGTGGTCGAGGGCGAGCCGGGACTGGGCGCCGTCGGTGGTGGCGACCAGGGTGAGCGGGCCGTTGGTACCGGGCCCGAAGCCGTCGGCGAGCAGGTCGTAGGCCTGCCGGGTGGTGGCCTTGGCGGGGCCGTTGCCCTGGTCCGAGGTGCCCAGGTGCAGGGTGAAGGTGGGCAGCGCCAGCACGATCATCACCACGGCGGCCAGGCAGCCCAGCAGCTTGGGGTGCCGTTCGACGAAGGCCGACCAGCGGGCGGCGAGCCCGGCGGGCTGCTCGGGCCGCGGGCCGTGCTCGGCCAGCGCGCGGCGTTCGCGGCGGCTGAGCGCCCGCGGGCCGATCAGCGCGAGCAGGGCCGGGAGCAGCGTGATGGAGGCCGCCACGGTGAGCAGTACGGTCAGCGCGGCGGCGACCGCGACACCGTTGAGGAAGCTCAGGTGCAGGATCAGCATGCCGAGCAGCGCCACGCAGACCGTGCCGCCGGCGAAGACCACCGCACGCCCGGTGGTGACCACCGCCTCCTGCGCGGCCTCGACGACGCTCAGGCCGCGTTTGAGGCCTCTGCGGTGGCGGCTGACGATGAAGAGGGCGTAGTCGATGCCGACGCCGAGCCCGATCAGCATGCCCAGCATGGGGGCGAAGTCGGCCACCGTCATGGCGTGGCCGAGCAGCACGATCGCCATGTACGCCGTCCCGCAGCCGACCAGTGCGGTCGCGATGGGCAGCAGCATGGCGGCGAAGGAGCCGAAGGCGATCAGCAGGACGACCGCGGCCACTGCCACGCCGACGATCTCGCTGAGGTGGGCGCCTGCGCTCTCGGTGCTGCCGACCGCCTGCCCGCCCAGTTCGACCTGGAGGTCGCCGCTCCGGGCCGCCTTGGCGGTGTCCACCAGGGCCTGGGCCTGCGCGACGGGAATGCTGTCGGCGTCCTGGGCGTAGCCGACCGTGGCGTAGGCGGTGTGCCCGTCGGGGCTGATCTGTGCCGCGCCCGCGGGGGCGTAGGGGCTGTCGACGGAGGCGACGCCGGGCAGGTGCCGGGCCTGGTCGAGGACCTTGGCCATGGTCTGCTCGACGGCGGCGGCGCGTACCGTGCCGTGGCCGGTGTGCCAGACGATGGTGTCGGTGTCGCCCGCCTGGTCGGGGAAGGACTCCCGCAGCAGGGTGCTGGCGTGTCCCGACTCGGTGCCGGGGGCCTCGTAGTGCCGGGAATATGCCGAGCCGGCGGCGCCTGCGGCCGCGGTCAGGCCGACCAGCACGGCGATCCACAGGAGCACGGCGGTGATGCGGTGGTGCAGACACCACCGTGCGAGTGCGGCCATGAACCAGCTGCTCCTGTGTGCTTGACGTTCGACCTACTGTCGCAGGAGAAAAAGATCCTTTGGGACTATCGTGCCCTTCCTCACAAGGGGTAAAAAAGAGATAAGGACGACACCCCCGAGTGGGGGTGCCGCCCTTCAACTCGCCGCTGCAAGGCGCCGGTGAGGCCGCTGGAAAAGGCTCAGCCCTGGACGCCGAGCTTCTCCAGGACCAGCTCGCGTACCCGCTTGGCGTCGGCCTGGCCGCGCGTGGCCTTCATCACCGCGCCGATCAGCGCCCCGGCCGCCGCCAGGTTGCCGCCGCGGATCTTGTCGGCGATCGCCGCGTTCGCCGCGATGGCCTCGTCCACTGCCGCGCCGAGCGCGCCGTCGTCGGAGACGACCTTCAGGCCGCGCCTGTCGACCACCTCGTCGGGGCCGCCCTCGCCGGCCAGCACGCCCTCGATGACCTGGCGGGCCAGCTTGTCGTTCAGGTCCCCGGCCGCGACCAGCGCCGAGACCCGGGCGACCTGCGCCGGGGTGATCGGCACCGCAGCCAGCTCGGCGCCGGTCTCGTTGGCGTGCCTGGCCAGCTCGCCCATCCACCACTTGCGGGCCGACGCGGCGTCCGCGCCCTCCGCCATGGTGGCCAGGATCAGGTCGAGCGCCCCCGCGTTGAGCACCGACTGCATCTCGTGGTCGGCGATGCCCCAGTCCTCCTGCAGCCGCTTGCGGCGCAGCCGCGGCAGCTCGGGAAGCCCGCCGCGCAGCTCCTCGACCCACTCGCGGGCCGGGGCGACCGGCACGAGGTCGGGCTCGGGGAAGTAGCGGTAGTCCTCCGCCTCCTCCTTGATACGCCCGGAGGTGGTCGACCCGTCCTCCTCGTGGAAGTGCCGGGTCTCCTGCACGATCGTGCCGCCGGAGGAGAGCACCGCGGCGTGCCGCTGGATCTCGAACCTGGCGGCCCGCTCGACGCTGCGCAGCGAGTTGACGTTCTTGGTCTCGCTGCGGGTGCCGAACTTCTCCCGGCCCAGCGGGCGCAGCGACAGGTTGACGTCGCAGCGCATCTGGCCCATCTCCATCCGGGCCTCTGACACCCCCAGCGCCTTGATCAGCTCGCGCAGCTCGGCGACGTAGGCCTTGGCGACCTCGGGGGCCCGCTCGCCCGCGCCCTCGATCGGCTTGGTGACGATCTCGATGAGCGGGATACCGGCCCGGTTGTAGTCGAGCAGCGAGTGCGAGGCGCCGTGGATACGGCCCGTCGCGCCGCCGACGTGGGTGGACTTGCCGGTGTCCTCCTCCATGTGGGCGCGCTCGATCTGCACCCGGAAGACCTCGCCGTCCTCCAGCTGGACGTCCAGATAGCCGTTGTAGGCGATCGGCTCGTCGTACTGCGAGGTCTGGAAGTTCTTCGGCATGTCCGGGTAGAAGTAGTTCTTCCGCGCGAAGCGGCACCACTGCGCGATCTCGCAGTTCAGCGCGAGGCCGATCTTGATCGCGGACTCCACGCCGATCGCGTTGACCACCGGCAGCGAACCGGGCAGGCCGAGGCAGGTGGGGCAGGTCTGCGAGTTGGGCTCGGCGCCCAGCTCGGTGGAGCAGCCGCAGAACATCTTCGTCCTCGTGCCCAGCTCGACATGGACCTCAAGGCCCATCACCGGGTCGTAGGACGCGAGCGCGTCCTCGTAGGACAGCAGATCCGTGACGGTCACAGTCGTTTCTTCCTCCCGCCCTGTCAGTCCGTCAGGGGGTTGTCGTCGCGGTCGCGCAGCTCGCGGACCAGCAGGGCCACCCCGGTGGCCACCGCGGCCACCCGGATCAGGCCGTCGATCAGCTGAAGGTTGTCGTGCTCGCCCCGCGCGTTGCGCACCTTCTTGACGTTGCTGAACGCGGCGAAAAGCGTGCTCCCGATGGCCAGGTACGTACCGGCCTTGCCCTTCTTCTTGCTCTTGTCCTTGGTGCTCACAGCTGGGGTGCCTCCTCAAGCAGCGGGTGGCCCCACTTCTTCACGAAGGCGGCCTCGACAGCGGCGCCGACCCGGTAGAGCCGGTCGTCCTTGAGCGCGGGGGCGATGATCTGCAGGCCCACCGGTAGACCGTCCTCCGGCGCCAGGCCGCAGGGCAGCGACATCGCCGCATTGCCCGCCAGGTTGACCGGGATGGTGCACAGGTCGACCAGGTACATGGCCAGCGGGTCGTCGACCCGCTCGCCGAGCGGGAAGGCGGTCGTCGGGGTGGTCGGCGAGACGAGCACGTCGACCGATTCGAAGGCTTTCTCGAAATCCCGGGTGATCAGGGTGCGGACCTTCTGCGCCGAGCCGTAGTAGGCGTCGTAGTAGCCCGAGCTCAGCGCATACGTGCCGAGGATGATCCGGCGCTTGACCTCGGCGCCGAAACCGGCGTCGCGGGTGAGCGCGGTGACCTCCTCGGCGGACTTCGTGCCGTCGTCGCCGACCCGCATGCCGTAGCGCATGGCGTCGAAGCGGGCCAGGTTGCTGGAGCACTCCGACGGCGCGATCAGGTAATACGCGGCCAGGGCGTAGACGAACGACGGGCAGGAGATTTCGACGACCTCCGCGCCCAGCTCGCGCAGCACCTCGACCGACTCGTTGAAGCGCTGCACCACGCCGGGCTGGTAGCCGTCGCCGCCCAGCTCCTTGACCACGCCGATCCGCATGCCGCTCACGTCGCCGCTGCGGGCCGCGTCGACCACCGGCGGCACGGGCGCGTCGATCGACGTCGAGTCCATCGGGTCGTGGCCGCCGATCGCCTCGTGCAGCAGCGCGGCGTCCAGCACCGTACGGGCGCACGGGCCGCCCTGGTCCAGCGACGAGGAGAAGGCGACCATGCCGTAGCGGGACACGCCGCCGTAGGTGGGCTTCACGCCGACCGTGCCGGTGACCGCGGCCGGCTGCCGGATCGAACCGCCGGTGTCGGTGCCGAGCGCCAGCGGCGCCTGGTACGACGCGAGCGCCGCGGCGCTGCCGCCGCCGGAGCCGCCCGGGATACGCGTCAGGTCCCACGGGTTGCCCGTCGGCCCGTACGCGCTGTTCTCGGTGGACGACCCCATGGCGAACTCGTCCATGTTGGTCTTGCCCAGGATCACCACGTCGGCGGCCTTCAGCCGCTTGGTCACCGTCGAGTCGTACGGCGGGATCCAGCCCTCGAGGATCTTCGAGCCGACCGTGGTCGGCACGCCCTCGGTCGTGAAGATGTCCTTCATCGCCAGCGGCACTCCGGCCAGCGGGCCCAGCGGCTCGCCGGCGGCCCGCTTGGCGTCCACCGCGCGGGCCTGCGCGAGCGCGCCCTCCCGGTCGACGTGCAGGAAGGCGTGCACCTTCTCGTCCACGGCCTCGATCCTGGCCAGGTGCGCCTCGGTGACCTCGACCGCCGTCAGCTCGCCCGACGCGATCTTCTCCGCCGTCTGCGCGGCGGTCAGCCTGATGATGTCCGTCATCGCGATCAGTCCTCCCCCAGGATCTGCGGCACCTTGAAGCGCTGCTGCTCCTGCGCGGGAGCCCCCGACAGCGCCTGCTGAGGGGTGAGCGACGGGCGGACGGTGTCCGGCCGCATCACATTGGTCAGCGGCAGCGGGTGCGAGGTCGGCGGTACGTCCTCGCCGGCCACCTCGGAGACGCGGGCGACCGCGCCGATGATGTCGTCAAGCTGTCCGGCGAAGTGGTCCAGCTCGTCCCCGGACAGTTCCAGACGTGCCAGCCGGCCGAGGTGAGCGACCTCCTCACGCGTGATGCCAGGCATGCGGTTTCGATCCTCTGCGGGGTGAGACGACGGTGGGCCCCAATCCTATGGGCCCCTACCCCCGGACCGCGAAACAGTTCCCCTCCGGGACGGCTCCCCTACGCGGGGGGGCGCCCCCCGGGGGGACGGCTCCCCGACGCGGGGGGTGCCCACCAGGGGCGCGGGGAACTGCGCGCTCAGCCCACCACCGGCCGGTGGTCCGGATACGACAGCAACAGCCCCTTCGGGCCGGTGACGACGTGCAGCCCGTCGACGGCTGGTCGCTCCGTTCTCCCCCAGAGCTTCGCCTGGGGGTACCCCCACGCGCCCCTGGGGGTGGTGGCGGTCCGTCGCCACACGACGGCGAGCGGTGGGTTACGCGCGCCCACGCGGCGCCAGCCGCACATCAGACACAGCCCCGCGCCTCTGGGGGGCACCCCCGGTGAAAGGGAGGGCGCGGAACCGGCGGGCCGCATGAAGCAGACCCGCCCTGGAAGGGCTAGGCCCGCTCGATGGCGGGGACGGTCGGCGGGACGGCGGGGGACTCCGCCGTGGGCGGAAGCGCGGGGAGGGGGCGCGCGGCGGCCGCCGGGAGGGCGCCGCGCTCACCTCGGGCGAGAAGCCACTTCGTGGCCTCGTCGGGCGGCATCGCGGCAGCGACGAGCCACCCCTGCACGGCGTCGCAGTGCAGGTCCCGCAGCCGCTCCCACGTCTCGTCGTCCTCGACGCCCTCGGCCACGACCGTCAGCCCGAGCGAGTGCGCGAGGTCGACGGTGCAGCGCACGATCTCCGCGTCCTCGGTGTCGACCACGAGCCGGGCGACGAAGGACCGGTCGATCTTGAGTTCGCTGACCGGCAGCCGCCGCAGATGCACCAGCGACGAATAGCCGGTGCCGAAGTCGTCGAGCGACATCTTCACGCCGTGCCCGGTGAGCCCGTTGAGCGTGTCCGCGGCGCGCTGCGGGTCTTCGAGCAGCACGTGCTCCGTTATCTCCAGCTGGAGCGACCCCGGTGGCACCTGGTGCCTGGCCAGCCTGGCGGCGACCGTGCCGGCGAAGCCGGGGCTGTGGACGTCGCGCGGCGAGACGTTGACGGCGACGGGCACGTCGAGGCCCATCCGGCGCCAGCGGGCGACCTGGGCCAGCGCCGTGTCCAGTACGTATTCGGTGAGCAGCGGCATCAGGCCGGACGTCTCGGCCATGGTGATGAATTCCTCGGGATTGACCCGGCCCCGCTCCGGGTGCTCCCAGCGGACCAGCGCCTCAAGGCCGACCACCCGGCCGTCGAAGCGGACCTTCGGCTGGTAGTGCAGCTCGACGTCGCCGGCGTCGAGCGCCCGGCGCAGGTCGCCGAGCAGGCCGAGCCGGTCGGGGGTGTTGCCGTCCCTGGCGGCCTCGTAGACCTCGACCCCGCTGCGGTCCCGCTTGGCCTGATACATCGCCACGTCGGCCCGCCGCAGCAGCCCTTCAGCGTCCAGCGCGTGGTCGGGGAAGACCGCGACACCCGCGCTGGCCTCCAGGACCAGGGACAGCCCGTCGAGGCTGAGCGGTGAGGCGAGGGCCGCGACCAGGGTCCTGGCGATCCGCTGGGCTCGGGTCGGCGAGTCGCAGCCGGGCAGCAGCACGGCGAATTCGTCGCCGCCGAGCCTGGCCGCCTCGGCGCCGCGCGGCAGCGCGAGCCGCAGCCGGTCGGCCACCTGGAGCAGCAGCCGGTCGCCGGCCAGGTGCCCGAGGGTGTCGTTGACGGAGCGGAACTTGTCCAGGTCGATCAGGATCAGCCCGACCCGCCCGCTGCCGGCGGGCGGATGCGTGCCGACGCCGCCGGTGGCGGCCAGGAAGCCGGGCTCGGCCCGCTCGTAGTCCTCCTGGGCGTCGTCCAGCGCGGTCCAGGCCCGCTCCAGCAGCCACTGGCGGTTGGGCAGCCCGGTGAGCGGGTCGCGCAGCTGCTCCTCGGCGCGGGCGTGCGCGATCCACAGCGTCGAGTCCAGGGCGATCAGCGGTACGGAGAACAGCGGCAGCAGCGCGGGCTTGTCGCAGGCGACGACCAGGATCAGCGGGGAGATGCCGAGCAGCGCCCCGCCGAACATGCCCTGCCGGATCAGCGACGACCTGGCCACCGTGGGCAGCCCGCCGCCTCGGGGTGCGAAGGCGCACCACAGCAGTGCGCGGGTGGCCGCCAGATACGTCAGCGCGACCAGGATGACGATCGGGACGGCGGTCATCGCCCAGTTGTCGGGGTCCCACGGGTGCTCGACGGTCGGATGGGTGCCGCACATCCTCAGCATCAGGGCGCCGGCCCCGATGCCGAGGATGTCGATGGAGCCGTAGAGCAGGGCCTGCCGCCAGCGGTGCCTGCGGGCGGCGCCGACCAGGGTCACCACGGCCAGGCTGACCAGGACGGCGGGCACCCAGCCGTGCACGATCAGCATGGCCAGGGTGAGTGCGGCGCCGGAGCCGGTGCCGCCCCACCAGCGGTCACGCCCCATCGCCACCAGGTGGCCGACGATGATGCCGGTGAGTAATGCGAAGCCCCAGCCCGCGGTGCCGCTGGGGAACAGCGCGTTGCCGTGGCCCAGCACCCGGATGACGCCGACCGCCAGGAGGACCGCGGCGGCCGGCGGTGCCGCGTTGCGCACCACCGATCGGGACAGCGACGGGGTGAGGACCGGGGGCGCGGGCGGGGTCGCGGGCGTGCTGCGCGGGGGCGCCGCTCCGGCACTCTCCGTCGGTCGCATGCCTGTCCCTCTCACAGCCGGGTGTGCAGGTCCACCGCGCCCCGCACGCGGTCGAGTTCCGCATGTGCTGCCGGAACGTTCTTCCCCGGCGGGCGCGCGTCTCAACACTAGGCCGCCTTGCGCCGTCCCGGGCACCGATCGGCCGGGGTTGCCCGAATGCGACCAGGCACATCGACGTATTCTGATATAGGCCGATCGGGTGACATCCTCGGGTCATTCAGTCGGATTCACCGTCCGCTTCCGGCCCGGGTGCGCCCTCGACGGGGGTGTCGGTTTCCACGGGATTCACCCTATTCATCCGAGCTGCCTCCGGGCCGTCCGCGAGCAGCACCGCGAAGCCGTCCTCGTCCAGAACAGGCACTTTCAGCTGTACGGCTTTGTCGAACTTGGAACCGGGGTTGTCACCGACGACCACGAAGTCCGTTTTCTTGGACACCGACCCGGTGACTTTCGCACCTTGGCTGCCCAACGCCTCTTTTGCGCCATCCCGGGTATATGTCGACAGCGTTCCGGTCACGACGACGGTCAGCCCTTCGAGTGGCCTCGGCCCCTCGTCCGAGCCCTCCTCGGTGAAGACGACCCCGGCCTCCCGCCACTTCCTGATGATCTCCAGGTGCCAGTCCTCGGCGAACCACTGCTTGACGGAGGCGGCGATCGTGGCGCCCACCCCGTCGACGGCGGCCAGCTCCTCCTCGGCCGCGTCCTTGATCCGGTCCAGGTCGCGGAATTCGCGGGCCAGCGCGGCGGCGGCGACCGGACCCACATGGCGGATGGACAGGCCGGTGATGATCCTGGCCAGCGGGCGCTCCCTGGCCGCGGCGATATTCTCCAGCATCGCCAGCGCGTTCTTCTTCGGCTCGCCCTTCTGGTTGGCGAAGAAGGTGACGATCTTCGGCTCGCCGGTCTCCGGGTCGCGCTTGGGCAGACCGGTGTCCTGGTCCAGGACGTGCGAGCGGATCGGCAGCAGCTGCTCGATCGTGAGGCCGAAAAGGTCGCCCTCGTCCTTCAGCGGCGGCTCGTGCGGCTCAAGGGGCTGGGTCAGCGCGGTGGCGGCGACATAGCCGAGCCCTTCGATGTCCAGGCTGCGGCGGCCCGCGAGGTAGAAGATCCGCTCGCGCAACTGGGCCGGGCAATACCGGGCGTTGGGACACCGCAGGTCGATGTCCCCCTCCTTCATGGGCTGCAGGGCGGTGCCGCAGTCCGGGCACTCGGCGGGCATCACGAACTCCCGCTCGGTGCCGTCCCGCAGGTCGGCCACCGGGCCCAGGATCTCCGGGATGACGTCACCGGCCTTGCGCAGCACCACGGTGTCGCCGATCAGGACGCCCTTCTTCTTGACCACGTCCTGGTTGTGCAGGGTCGCGAACTCCACCTCGGACCCGGCCACCGTCACCGGCTCCACCACGGCATACGGCGTGACCCGCCCGGTGCGGCCGACGCCGACCCGGATCTCCACCAGCTTGGTGTTGACCTCCTCCGGGGCGTACTTCCACGCGATGGCCCAGCGCGGGGCCCGGGAGGTCGAGCCGAGCCTGCCCTGGAGCGGGATCTCGTCGACCTTGACGACCACGCCGTCGATCTCGTGCTCGACGTCATGCCGGTGCTCGCCGTAGTAGGCGATGAAGTCCCGCACTTCGGCCAGCGAGTCGACCACCTTGTTGTAGCGGGCGGTGGGCAGGCCCCACTCGTGCAGCAGGCCGTAGGCGTGCGACTGGCAGTCGATGGCGAAGCCCTCGCGGGCGCCGATGCCGTGCACCACCATCCGCAGTGGGCGCGACGCGGTGATCCGCGGGTCCTTCTGGCGCAGCGAACCGGCGGCCGCATTGCGCGGGTTGGCGAACGGCTTGTCCCCGTTCTCCACCAGCCGGGCGTTCAGCTCCTCGAACTTCTCGCCGGGGAAGTAGACCTCGCCGCGGATCTCCACCAGCTCGGGCACCCGGTCGCCCGCCAGCCGGTCGGGGATGTCGGCGATCGTGCGGACATTGGGCGTGATGTCCTCGCCGGTCCGCCCGTCGCCGCGGGTCGCCGCACGGGTCAGCCGGCCGCGCTCATAGGTCAGGTTGACGGCCAGGCCGTCCACCTTCAGCTCGCACAGGAAGTGGTAGGGACTCCGCTCGTTGTCCGGGGCACCCAGCTCGGCGGCGACCCGGTCGGCCCAGGTGTCCAACTCCTCGTCGCTGAAGGCGTTGTCCAGCGACAGCAGGCGCTCGCGGTGCTGCACGGAGGCGAACTCCGTCTCGTACGCCCCCGCCACTTTCTGGGTGGGCGAGTCCGGGGTGCGCAGGCCCGGGTGCCGCTCCTCCAGGGCCTCCAGGCCGCGCAGCAGCTTGTCGAACTCGGCGTCGCTGACGACCGGCGCGTCCTTGACGTAGTAACGGAAGCGGTGCTCCTCGACCTGCTCGGCAAGGCGAGCGTGCTCCTCGCGTGCCTCGGCAGGAATCTCCGTGTCCTCCACGACCCCGTCCTTCCTCACTACTCAGGGTTGTCGACGAGCGAGCGTGCCGCCTTCGCGCAATGCACGAGAGCCGCACGGGCATAGGCCGGCGAGGCCCCCGCCAGACCGCAGGACGGGGTGACGGCGACGGAGGACCCCAATGCCCCCGGTGCCAGCCCCAACCTGCGCCACAGCGCCCGAACACCACTTACGCTACCGGCAGGGTCTGACAATGGGGCATCCTTGCCGGCTACGACACCGGCGAACAGCGCGGTGCCCGCCTCCGCCGCCTCGCCGAACTCGTCCCAGTCACGCTCGGTGAGCAGATCCGCGTCGAAGGAGATGCCGGCCACGCCCGCCCTGCGCAGCAGCGCGAAGGGGACGTCGGGGGCGCAGGAGTGGACGGTGACGGGCACACCCGCCGCCCCGATCAGCTCGCGCAGCGCCGACTCGATCACCGCCCGGTCGACCGCGCGGTAGGTGCGGTAGCCGCTGGCGGTCCTGATCTGCCCGCGCAGCACCGGCGTCAGCGACGGCTCGTCCAACTGCAGCACGACCTGCGCGCCCGGCACCCGGCGGCGGACGTCGGCGAGGTGGTCGGTGAGGCCCTCGGTCAGCGAGGCCGCCAGGTCCCGGCAGGCGCCGGGGTCGCGCAGCGCGGCCTCGCCGTGCCGGGTCTCCACCGACGCGGCCAGGGTCCAGGGGCCGACCGCCTGGACCTTGAGCAGGCCCTGGTAGCCCTGGGTGAATTCCTCCAGGGCGTCCAGGTCCTCGCCCAGCCACGACCGGGCCCGCTTGGTGTCCCGCCCCGGGCGGTCGCCGAACCGCCAGCCGCTCGGTTCGACCCGGGCGTACATCTCGGCCAGCAGCCCCAGGCTGCGGCCGATCATGTCCGCACCGGGGCCGCGGGCGGGCAGTTCGGGGAGGAAGGCCATGCCCTGCGTCGCCTCGGTGGCGACCCGGGCGGCCTCGCGGGCGTCGCCGCCCGGCATGGAACCCACGCCGGTGGCGGTGGCCTCGGGGAGGTGCAAATCGTTGCTCACGCCGGAAGGGTAGCCGTACGCGCTCGCGCGCCCCCGATGTCGCCGGACCACCCGCCGGTGGGGGTTCTAGCCCTGCGGGCTGGGCCGTCCTGTCGTTGCGGGACCACCTGCCGGTGGGGCTGCTGCCCTGCGGGCTGCCTCGTCCTCTTGTTGCGGGACCTTCTCGCCGTGGGGGGTTGGCCGCGCAGTTCCTCGCGCCCCTCAACCCCTGGGGCTGGGCTGACCTATTTGTTGCGGGACCATCCGCCGGTCGGTGGTTGCTCGCGCCGTTCCTCGCACCCCTGGGGGCCTGGGCCCCTACAGGCCGGGGCGGAGGGTGAGGTCGGTCAGTTCGGCGTCGCGAGGGAGGTCGAGGGCGGTGAGGACGGTGGTGGCCACGGAGTCGGGGGCGATCCAGCGGGCCGGGTCGTAGGGCTTGCCCTCCTGCTGGTGGACCTTCTGCTGCATCGGGGTGGCGGTGCGGCTCGGGTAGACGGAGGTGACGCGGACGCCGGCGGCGTGCTCCTCCGCGCGGAGGGCGTCAGCCAGAGCGCGAAGGCCGAACTTGCTCGCGCCGTACGCGCTCCACTCGGCGCTGACGCTCAGGCCCGACGTGGAATTGACGAAGACGACGTGGCCGCGGGACAGCCGCAGTTGGGGCAGCAGCAGGCGGGTCAGCTCGGCCGGGCCCATCAGGTTGACGGCCAGCGTCTCCTGCCAGACCTTCGGGGTGAGGTCGCCGACCAGGCCCAGCTCGACGGTGCCTGCGATGTGCAGCAGCGAGTCGAGGCGGTCCGGCGGCGACTGGTGGCCCAGCGCCCAGGACAGCCGGGCGGGCTCGGCAAGGTCGCCGACCAGGGTGCGGGCACCGGAGTGGCGGTCCGCCAGCTCCCTGGCCCGCCCGGCGTCCCTGGCCAGCAGCCACACCTCGTCGCCGCGGTCGAGCAGCCGCTGTGCGACGGCGCTGCCGATACCGGACCCGGCACCGGTGACCACGTGGATGCGCGGACCGCTCACAGCTGCTCCCGGAGATACGCGAGGGCGTCGGCGCCGTCCGTGGCGAAGTGCACCAGCTCGGACAGCGGGAGGGGCAGGAAGCCCTCGGCGTCCATCCTGCGCAGCTGCAGTTCAAGACCGTCGTAGAAACCCGCGCTGTTGAGCAGGACCACCGGTTTGCCGTGCAGCCCGTGCTTCTTCAGCTCCAGGATCTCGGTGGCCTCGTCGAGCGTTCCGAGGCCATCGACCATCACCACGATGGCGTCGGAGCGCCGCAGCAGCTCGGCCTTGCGCTGCGCGAGGTCCGGCGCGATGACCATCTCGTCGGCATTGATGCGCGCCTTGTGGTGGAGGAAGGTCACCGAGACGCCCACCAGGCGGCCGCCGGCGGACTGGACGCTGTCGGCGACGACCTTCATCAGGCCGGTCTCGGACCCGCCCCACACCAGGGTGTGGCCGCCGTCGCCGAGCAGCTTGCCGAACTCGCGGGCCGGGCCTGTGTACTGGTCGCCGAGGTCGGCGGCGGACAGGAAGACACCGATGTTCATACGGTCACCGTGGGCTTCTGCTGATCGCGGGCGGCGGCCCGGTCGGTGGTGGCGATGGTCGCGGAGCCGACGACGCGCGTGCCGTCGTAGAGCACCACGGCCTGCCCGGGCGCGATGCCGCGCACGGGGGCGGAGAAGCTGACCCGCACCTCGCCGTCGAGGACTTCGGCGGTCACCGGCACGTCCTCGCCGTGGGCGCGCAACTGCGCCGTGTACGCGGCGGGGCCGGCCGGCGGGGTGCCGCACCAGCGGGGGCGGATCGCGGTGAGCGCGGTCACGTCCAGCGCCTCCGCGGGGCCGACGGTGACCGTGTTGTCGACCGGTGAGATGTCCAACACATAGCGGGGCTTGCCGTCGTCGGCGGGGATGCCGAGCCGCAGGCCCTTGCGCTGGCCGATGGTGAAGCCGAACGCGCCTTCGTGCGTGCCCACCCGGGCGCCGCTCTCGTCCACGATGGCGCCCTCGGCGCTGCCCAGGCTCTTCGCCAGGAAGCCCTGGGTGTCGCCGTCGGCGATGAAGCAGATGTCGTGGCTGTCGGGCTTCTTCGCCACGGCCAGGCCGCGGCGGGCGGCCTCGGCGCGGATCTCGTCCTTGGTGGTGAGGGTGTCGCCGAGCGGGAACATCGCGTGGGCCAACTGCCGCTCGTCGAGCACGCCGAGCACATACGACTGGTCCTTGGCCGCGTCGCTGGCCCGGTGCAGCTCGCGGGAGCCGTCCTCCCGGGTGACGACCGTCGCATAGTGCCCGGTGCAGACCGCGTCGAAGCCCAGCGCCAGCGCCTTGTCGAGCAGCGCGGCGAACTTGATCTTCTCGTTGCACCGCAGGCAGGGGTTGGGGGTGCGGCCCGCCGCGTATTCGGCGACGAAGTCCGCGACCACGTCCTCGCGGAAGCGCTCGGCGAGGTCCCACACATAGAAGGGGATGCCGATCACGTCGGCCGCGCGGCGGGCGTCGCGGGAGTCCTCCACCGTGCAGCAGCCGCGGGCGCCGGTCCTGAAGCTCTGCGGATTCGCCGACAGCGCCAGGTGGACCCCGGTCACGTCGTGCCCGGCCTCCGCGGCGCGGGCCGCGGCGACCGCGGAGTCGACGCCGCCGCTCATGGCGGCGAGCACGCGCAGCCGCTTGCGCTCTGGGGGATGGGGGAAGTCGTTCACCTGTCCAGGGTAACGGCCCGTCCGTGAGGGGCCGCCCGGTTATCCACAGGCGGCCGTCGGGGCGGTTGCCGCCGACCGCCGGGAGACCGCGGCAGCGGCGGGCGCGGGGAATCGGTGCGCCCGCCCGGAAGAGACAAGCGGACGCTCAGCGTTGCCGGAGCAGCGGCCCGAAGGGGCTGGACAACTGGCGACTACCGATGGGTAACATCGACTCATGGCATTTGCAGCGGCCCGTGCGGCCATCGGGGACAGCGAGTTCGACCGCGACACGGCGGTGGCGGCCAGGCCGGGCGAGCCCGGTACGTACGACAGCGAGCTGTCGGCGGGCTGGACGATCATCAGGGCCGTCAACGGCGGCTACCTGCTGGCCGTCGTCGGCCGCGCCCTGCGTGCCGCGCTGCCGCACCCCGACCCGATCACCATCACGGCGCACTATCTGACCGCGTCGGAGCCGGGTCCCGCGGTCATCAGGACCGAGACGGTGAGGGCCGGGCGCACCATGTCCACCGGGCAGGCGTCGCTCTACCAGCGCGACGAGGAGGGGCGCGAGGTCGAGCGCATCCGCGTCGTCGCCGGATACGGCGACCTCGCCGCGCTGCCCGACGACGTACGCACCGCGGCGACGCCGCCGACGATGCCGTCCTACGAGGACTGCGTCAGCTCGTCCGACGCACCCGCAGGGGGGCCCGTCACCGGTTCCACCGCGATCCTCGACCGGCTCGACCTGCGGCTCGACCCCGCCACCGCCGGCTGGGCCGTCGGCGCACCTTCCGGCGTCGGCGACATGCGCGGCTGGCTCGGCCTCGCCGACGGGCGCGACCACGACGCGGTGTCGATGCTGCTGGCGGTCGACGCGTTGCCGCCCACGGCGTTCGACCTGGGGCTCGCCGGGTGGGTCCCGACCGTCGAGCTGACCGTGCACCTGCGGTGCCAGCCGGCTCCCGGACCGGTGCGGGTCGCCCTGACGACCCGCAATCTGGCCGGCGGCCTGCTGGAGGAGGACGCGGAGGTCTGGGACTCCAAGGACCGGCTCGTGGCGCAGTCCCGCCAGCTGGCTCGCGCCCCGCGGCCATGACCCCTGGGGGTGGCCCGTGCCCCTTTGCCCGGGACCTTCTCCCGGTGAGGGGCTTGTCGCGCAGTTCCTCGCGCCCCTGAGGGGCTGCCCCTGGCCGTCCTTTTTGCTTGGCTGCAGCTGCGTCGTGGTTGCGCGCGCAGTTCCTCGCGCCCCTGAGGTAGTGGGCCGTGCGGTCCTTTGCTTGGCTGCCGCTGCGTCTGGGCTTGGCGCGCCGTTCCTCGCGTCCCTGGTGGGTGCCCTCTGCCGGAGGGTGGGCGTTTTCAGGGGTACGGGGGATGGGCGGCCGGGCGGGTGGGGCACGTGTGAAAGCGGGTGGGAAGGGGCAACCCCTCAGGAGGTGCGCGCGGAAGGCGGGGCGGGGCGTTCACCGGGGGGAAGTCCGGGCCAGGGTCCGGAGGGGGTGCGTGTAGGGGGTCGGGGTGACCCCCGCGGAACGTAGAATCGGGGGATCATGGCCTACTTCGATCACGCCGCCACCACGCCCATGCTCCCGGAGGCGGTCGAGGCGATGACCGCCCACCTGACCGTGACGGGCAATGCTTCCGCGCTGCACGCGGCGGGCCGCCGTGCCCGGCGGACCGTCGAGGAGTCGCGGGAAGCCCTGGCGGCGGCGCTGGGCGCGCGCCCGAGCGAGATCGTGTTCACCGGCGGCGGCACGGAGTCGGACAACCTGGCCGTGAAGGGCCTGTTCTGGTCCCGCCGGGCGGCGGACCCGCGCAGGGTCCGGGTGTTGGCCAGCCCGGTGGAGCATCACGCGGTGCTGGACGCGGTCCACTGGCTGGCCGAGCACGAGGGCGCCGTCGTGGAGTGGCTGCCGGTCGACGCGTACGGCAGGGTGCAGCCCGAGGCGCTGCGCGCTGCGCTGGAGGGCGGGGCCGAGGACGTGGCCCTGGTCACCGTCATGTGGGCGAACAACGAGGTGGGCACGATCCTCCCGGTCCCCGCCCTCGCGGAGGTGTGCGCCGAGTTCGGTGTGCCGATGCACTCCGACGCGGTGCAGGCCTTCGGGCTGACGGAACTCGACTTCGCGGCCAGCGGCCTGGACGCGATGACGGTGACCGGGCACAAGGTCGGCGGCCCGTACGGGATCGGCGCGCTGGTGCTGCGCAGGGACGACACCCCGGTGCCGCTGCTGCACGGCGGCGACCAGGAGCGCAGCAGGTCGGGCACCCTCGATGTGCCGGCGATCGCGGCCTTCGCGGCGGCCGGGACGCTCGCCGCGGAGAGGCGGGAGGAGTTTGCCGCCGCGGTCGGAGTGCTGCGCGACGAGCTGGTGCGCGGCATACGTGCCGCGGTGCCCGACGCGATTCTCAACGGCGACCCCGCCCCCGAGGGCCGGATCGCCGCGAACGCGCACTTCACCTTCCCCGGCTGCGAGGGCGACGCCCTCCTGCTGCTGCTGGACGCCCAGGGCATCGCCTGCTCGACCGGCTCGGCATGTACCGCGGGTGTGGCGCAGCCGAGCCATGTGCTGCTGGCGATGGGCCGGTCCGCCTCCCATGCGCGGGCGACGCTGCGCTTCTCCCTCGGCCACACCACGACCCCTGACGAGGTCGCGGAAGTGGTGCGGGCGATCGGCCCCGCGGTCGCCCGCGCGAGGACCGCGGGCCAGACCTGACGTAGCGCGCGTGCCGGACCTGATGCCCCCGGGCAGACGTACGGCGGGCACGACGCTACGGTCATGGGATGGATGATCGGCTGCGCGCGGTGTGCGACCTGATGATGCCCACCGTCCGGGAGATGGCCGGGCTGCACGAATACGACGGCCGTGTGCAGGACCTCTCCCCCGACGGGATCCGCGGCGCGCTGGCCGCGGTCGACGGGGCGAGGCGCGCGTCCGCGCCGCTGGACGACGCGCACGACGAGGCGCATCTGGCGATCTTCGAGGACTCGCTGCGGGTGCAGTACGGGGAGCTGGAGATGCACCGGCGCGACCCGTACCCGCATCTGTCGAATCTCGAACTCGCCTGCTATGACCGGGAGTATGCGCGCCGCAAGGTACGTGCCGGCGCCCGGCATAAACATCTGGCGCAGTGGCCCGACGCGGTGGACGCGGCGCTGGCCTCGCTGGACCGGGTGAGTGCCCCGGTGGCCGCCGCGCTGCTGGGCTCGGCGCACGGGCTGGCCGCCGACGTCCACGAGGACCAGGGCGACACCGAGGCGGCGGCGATCGCCGCGCACCGCCGGCTGGTCGCCCACCTGGAGGACGCCGCCGTCAACGGCGACCCGGACCCGCGGCTGGGCGGCCCCGCCCTGGCCGCGCTGATGGGTGCGCAGGAGGGCCTGCACGTGGATCTGACGGCGCTGGCCGACGCCGCGGACAAGGAGCGGGTGCGGCTGGGCGAGCTGCTCGCCGACTCGTGCCGCGCGCTGGACCGGGAGCGGTCGGTGGACGAGCTGATCCCCGAACTGCTGGCCGACCACCCCACCGCCGACGGTGTCATCCCGGAGGCGGCGCGGCTCACCGAGGAGGTCATCGCCTTCACCCGCGAGCGCCGCCTCGCGCCGTATCTGGACGGCGAGTGCCTGGTCGGTCCCGCCCCGCCGTCGCGCCGCTGGGCGATGGCGATGATGACCTGGGCGGGTCCGGGAGAGCCGGAGTCGCCGTCCTGGTACCACGTGACGCCGCCGGAGCCCGACTGGCCCGCGCAGGAGCGGGAGGAGTGGCTGACGGTCTTCAGCCGTACGAGCCTGCCGTCGATCACCGTGCACGAGGTCGCGCCGGGCCACTTCGCGCACGGGAGGGCGCTGCGGCACGCGACCAGCCCGGTCCGGCGGGTCCTGCACAGCCTGTCCTTCTGCGAGGGCTGGGCACATTACGTGGAGGAGGTCTGCCTCGACGAGGGCTTCCGCGCCCGCGACCCGCGGTTCGCCATCGGTGTCGCCCTGGAGGCGCTGGTCCGGGTGACCCGGCTGACCTGCGCGATCGGCATGCACACCGGCGCCATGGACGTGGCCGAGGCCACCCGGCACTTCATGCGGTACGCCCACCTCGCCCCCGTGGGGGCGGCCTCGGAGGCCAGGCGCGGCACTTTCGACGCCGGATACGGCCGCTACACCTGGGGCAAGCTGGAGATCAGGCGGGCCCGCGCCCGTGCGGAGCGGTCGCCGTCCTTCACTCTGCCGGGCTTCCACGCCGAGCTGCTGGCCCTGGGCGCCCCGCCGCTGGGCCTGCTCAAGACGTAGCCGCCGGGGTCAGTACGTGCGCGGCGGCTGTCCCCAGGCCGGCGGCCCGGAGAAGGCCTCGCGGTCGAAGAAGGGCTGCGCGTTGGCGCGGAGCCACATGGCGACGGAGTCGTACGCGTCGGCCATGGCGACCGTGGAGATGGACAGCCCTTCCGGCACCCCCGCGGCCGCCTGCTGCATCATCAGGCGGACCGATTCGACGGCCTGGGGCGAGGAGTCGTAGACCTCGACGCCGATCGCGAGGTAGGGCTCGCCCACGGCCGGCTGGATCCAGGCCTGGCGCAGGGCCCGCACCGCGGGGGTGCGGTGCGCGGCTGTGGCGAGCAGGGCGTAGAACTGCGGGATCTGCAGCGACGGTTCGCCTATCTGCAGCGGGCCCGCGGGCAGCAGGTCGAGGCCGCCGGCGATCCTGCGCAGGTCGGGCCAGGGGATGCCGACGCCGCCGCCGTTGGCGTGCGGATTGAGCCAGAGCCCGCAGTGCTCGGGGAAGAGGCTGCGGGCGATGTCCCGCCCGGTGACGATCTCGTGGTCGCGGTTCCAGCCGCTGACGGACAGTTCCTTGGGCGAGGTGCAGCAGGGCGCGTAGCGCTGGCCGCTGACCTCCATGGACGCGTATTGCGCGTCGGGCGCCCCCGGCGTGCCCTGCCAGAGCAGCATCCAGACCTGGCCGTCGGCCAGCGACGCGAGCAGGTTCTCGTATGCGTCGAAGCGGCCGGGCGCCACCTGGAGCAGCATCTGCTCCACATGGCCGGCCGCCGCGCCGCCTTGCGCGCCCGCGATCACGTGGGACCGCCCCTTTCCCGTCGTTCGGTGTTCCGCCATCAAACCAGGTCGACTGTTCCCGGTGGAATGCTGACCGACTCAAGCGGCGCCGGCTAAATGGCACGTATACGGCGGGTATACACAAGCGCCCCGCCAGGCACGCGGGTTGGCCCCGGCGTGCGGCTCAGTCCCGGCTGTAGAACGGTCGCACGGTCTCCAGCATCCAGTCCCCCACCGGGTCCTGGGCGATGTCGAGCAGGATCAGGTGCACCGGCCAGGGCAGCGGCGCCGCGCCCAGGGCGCGGCCGAGCGCGTCCATGGCGGCGGACCTGTCCTGGTCCTGCCAGCCGTCGAGTTCGACGCCGACGAAGAGCGCGGGCGGGTCCTCCTCGACCGCGGCCATGGCGCGGCGGGCGCTGAGCACCACGGGGGTGACGGCGTATTCGGCGGCGGCGACGGCCAGGAAGTCCACCGGCTCGTCGTCGGGCGCCGGCTCCCACAGCCGCACCCTGGCGCCGCTGGGGCTCTGCTCGCCGTATGCCCCGGGCTGCCCGGTGCGGCACAGTTGGGCGACGGCCTCGGGCGGCAGCGGCACTCCGACGGCGCCGCCGGGATTGACGGCGATGCCGACCAGCGGGGGCAGTCCGCGGGCGAATTCCCTCACCGGCGCGACCGTGCAGGACATGCCTTCCGCGGCCTGCCGGAACTGCTGCTCGGAGCTGAAGACCGGCACATAGGGCGCACCGCCCAGCTCCAGGGTGGGCAGGTCGAGGCCGCCGCCTCCCGGCAGGTCTCCGTTGGGCAGCGGCACCCACACATGGGAGCGGCCGAGGACTTCGAGCAGCCGGGGGGTCGCCGCGGGATTGCCGAGGCTCGCCGCGAGCACTTCCTCCAGCTCGTTCGCCGGCCATATGTACGGTGCCGGATTCTCCATGTCCACCCTTGTCCGCGCCTGTGCCACCGTCGCCGCCCGTGTCCTGACCGGAAACACTAGCGGCTGAGCGCTCGGGGTGCCCGAGCATGCAATGATGGCGGCACAATACGCATACCGGCCGTTGGAGGCCGCGCGGGAGAGTTCCGGCCCCTGTCACCAGGTGTCGGGCGCCGAAGGAGCAAGTCCTCCCTTGAATCTCTCAGGCACAGATACCGCGCGGGCGAGGCAGATCTGAAAAGCGGGCGGGCCGTCGACACCGGTCCCGCCCCACCCAAGGTGCAAACCGCGGCCCGCAGGGGTCACGGTGAACCTCTCAGGTTCCGATGACAGATGGGGAGGCCGGGGTCCTAGCCCCGGCCGCAGTGTCCCCGTCCGCCGCCTTTGGGAGCCCTTTCGATGAGTGAACCGTCGAACCAGCCGCTGAGCGCACCGCCCGCCGCGTCCCCGCGCCGTACCGCCCTCGACGCGGTGCACCGCGCCCTCGGTGCGACCATGACCGACTTCGCGGGCTGGGACATGCCGCTGCGCTACGGCAGCGAGCGCGACGAGCACCAGGCCGTACGCACCAGGGCGGGGCTCTTCGACCTCTCGCACATGGGCGAGATCACGGTGACCGGTCCGCAGGCCGGGCAGGCGCTGGACCACGCCCTGGTCGGCCACCTGTCGGCGCTCGCGGTCGGCAAGGCCCGCTACACGATGATCTGCGCGCCGGACGGCGGCATCCTGGACGACCTGATCGTCTACCGGCTCGCCGAGCAGCGCTACCTGGTCGTCGCCAACGCCTCCAACGCGCAGACGGTGCTCGACACGGTCGCGCTGCGCGCGGCGGGATTCGACGCGCAGGTGACCGACGACCGGGACGCCTACGCGCTGCTGGCCGTGCAGGGCCCGGCCGCGCCCGGCATCCTCAAGGCGGTCACCGAGGCGGACCTGGACGGGCTGCGCTATTACGCCGGGCTGCCGGGGACCGTCGCGGGGGTGTCCGCGCTGATCGCCAGGACCGGTTACACGGGCGAGGACGGCTTCGAGCTTTTCGTGGCCCCCGCCGACGCCGAGCGGCTGTGGCAGGCGCTGCTTACGGCGGGCGCCGACGCCGGTCTGGTGCCGTGCGGGCTGTCGTGCCGCGACACGCTGCGCCTGGAGGCCGGGATGCCGCTGTACGGGCACGAGCTGACCGCGAAGGTCACGCCCTTCGACGCGGGGCTCGGGCGGGTCGTGAAGTTCGACAAGCCCGGTGACTTCGTCGGCCGGGAGGCGCTGACCGCGGCCGCGGCCAGGGCCGCCGACATCCCGCCGCGCAAGCTGGTCGGGCTGATCGCCGAGGGCCGCCGGGTGCCGCGCGCGGGCTACACGGTCACCGACGCGTCCGGCGCGGTGATCGGCGAGGTCACCTCGGGCGCCCCGTCGCCCACCCTCGGCGTGCCGGTCGCCATGGCGTACGTGGACGCCGCCCATGCCGCGCCCGGCACCGAGGGGGTCGCGGTCGACATCCGCGGCAGCCGCGAGCCGTACCGTGTCGTGGCGCTGCCCTTTTACCAGCGCGAGCGCTGAGACCCCGAAGTTTTCCACAGAAGGCGGCTTGTCCACAGGCTGCCGCGTCGGCTTCGCCATCACCTCTTCGCATCCGGGAGAATTTCCGTCATGAGCATCAATCCTGAGCAGCTGCGTTACAGCAAGGAGCACGAGTGGCTCACCGACCCCGAGGACGGCGCCTCGACCGTGGGCATCACCTCGCATGCCGCCGACGCGCTCGGTGACGTCGTCTTCGTCCAGCTCCCCGAGGTGGGCGCGACGGTGACCGCGGGCGAGAGCTGCGGCGAGCTGGAGTCCACCAAGTCCGTCAGCGAGCTGTACGCCCCGGTGTCCGGTGAGGTCACCGAGGTCAACCAGGACGTCGTCGACGACCCGTCGCTGGTCAATTCCGCGCCGTTCGAGGGCGGCTGGCTGTTCAAGGTGAAGGTCTCGGACGAGGGCGCGGACCTGCTGACCGCGGCCGAGTACGACGCCTTCATCGCGGCCTGAGCCCTCGTCCCCGCCCGCCACACCAGGAAGATCCCATGTCGCTCCTGAATCAGTCACTGCACGACTTCGACCCCGAGGTCGCCGCCGAGGTCGACGCCGAACTGCACCGCCAGCAGTCCACGCTGGAGATGATCGCCTCGGAGAATTTCGCCCCGGTGGCGGTTCTGGAGGCCCAGGGCTCGGTGCTGACCAACAAGTACGCCGAGGGCTACCCCGGCCGCCGGTATTACGGCGGCTGCGAGCATGTCGACGTCATCGAGCAGCTGGCCATCGACCGGGTCAAGGCGCTCTTCGGCGCCGAGGCCGCCAACGTCCAGCCGCACTCGGGCGCGCAGGCGAACGCGGCGGCGATGTTCGCGCTGCTCAAGCCGGGCGACACCATCCTCGGCCTGGACCTGGCGCACGGCGGTCACCTGACGCACGGCATGAAGATCAACTTCTCCGGCAAGCTCTACAAGGTCGCCGCCTACCACGTCGACGGCGACACCGGCCTGGTCGACATGGCCGAGGTCGAGCGGCTCGCCAAGGAGCACCGGCCGCAGCTGATCATCGCCGGCTGGTCGGCGTATCCGCGGCAGCTGGACTTCGCCGCCTTCCGGCGGATCGCCGACGGGGTCGGCGCGTATCTGATGGTCGACATGGCGCATTTCGCCGGCCTTGTCGCGGCCGGGCTGCACCCCTCGCCCGTGCCGCACGCGCATGTGGTCACCACCACGACGCACAAGACGCTCGGCGGCCCGCGCGGCGGCATCATCCTGTCCACCGCCGACCTGGCCAAGAAGATCAACACCGCGGTCTTCCCCGGCCAGCAGGGCGGCCCGCTGGAGCATGTCATCGCCGGCAAGGCCGTCGCCTTCAAGGCCGCGGCCACCGACGAATTCCGCGACCGCCAGACCCGTACGCTGGAGGGGGCGAAGATCCTGGCGGAAAGGCTCGGGCGGGACGACCTCGCCGCCGCGGGTGTCGCCGTGCTGTCGGGCGGCACGGACGTGCACCTGGTGCTGGTCGACCTGCGCGCCTCGGCGCTCGACGGCCAGCAGGCCGAGGACCGGCTGCACGGCATCGGCATCACCGTGAACCGCAACGCGATCCCGAACGACCCGCGGCCGCCCATGGTGACCTCGGGCCTGCGGATCGGCACACCGGCGCTGGCCACCCGGGGCTTCGGCGCCGAGGCCTTCCGCGAGGTCGCCGACATCATCGCGACGGCGCTGCAGCCGGCCTTCGACGCGGACGCGCTCCGCGCGAGGGTCACCGCGCTCGCCGAGCGCCACCCGCTGTATCCGACGCTCGCGTCATGAACTGCTCCGCGGTGTGCGGCACCCCCCCCCGCCGCACACCGCGGAGCGCCCGGCACCACCCCGCGGACAACGGCGTCCGCGGTCAACCTGGAGCACTGAACGCATGGCAATCTCCGTATTCGACCTCTTCTCCGTCGGCATAGGCCCCTCCAGCTCCCACACGGTGGGACCGATGCGGGCCGCCCGGATATTCGCGCAGCGGTTGAAGACCGAGGATCTGCTCACCCGTACGGCGGCGCTCAAAGCCGAGCTCTTCGGGTCGCTGGGCGCGACCGGCCACGGCCACGGCACCCCCAAGGCGGTGCTGCTGGGCCTGGCCGGTCACTCCCCCCGTACGGTCGACGTCGAAGCGGTGGACGCCGAGGTCGCCGCCGTCCACGCGGACAAGCGCCTGACGCTGCTCGGCGCGCACGACGTGGCCTTCGACCCGGCCACCGACCTGGTGCTGCACCGCCGCCGCTCGCTGCCCTACCACGCCAACGGCATGACGCTGTCCGCCTTCGACGCCGCGGGCGAACCGCTGCTGGCCAAGACGTACTACAGCGTCGGCGGCGGCTTCGTCGTCGACGAGGACGCGATCGGCGCGGACCGGATCAAGCTGGACGACACGGTGCTGCGCCACCCCTTCCGCACCGGGGACGAGCTGCTGCGGCTGTCCAGGGAGACCGGCCTGTCGATCTCCGCGCTGATGCTGGAGAACGAGAAGGCCTGGCGCACCGAGGCCGAGATCCGCGCGGGCCTGCTGGAGATCTGGCAGGTGATGCGGGAGTGCGTGCAGCGCGGCATGACCCGCGAGGGCATCCTGCCCGGCGGCCTCAAGGTCCGCCGCAGGGCCGCCACCACGGCCCGCCAACTGCGCGCCGAGGGCGACGCGGCGGCACACGCGATGGAGTGGATCACCCTCTACGCGATGGCGGTCAACGAGGAGAACGCCGCCGGCGGCCGGGTCGTCACCGCCCCCACCAACGGCGCGGCCGGCATCATCCCGGCCGTCCTGCACTACTACCGGGAGTTCGTCCCCGGCGCCGACGACGACGGCGTCGTCCGCTTCCTCCTCGCGGCCGGCGCGATCGGCATGCTCTTCAAGGAGAACGCGTCGATCTCCGGCGCCGAGGTCGGCTGCCAGGGCGAGGTCGGCTCCGCCTGCTCCATGGCCGCCGGCGGCCTCGCCGAGATCCTCGGCGGCACCCCCGAGCAGGTGGAGAATGCCGCCGAGATCGGTATGGAGCACAATCTCGGCCTGACCTGCGACCCGGTCGGCGGCCTGGTCCAGATCCCCTGCATCGAGCGCAACGGCATGGCCGCGGTCAAGGCGGTGACCGCCGCCAAGATGGCGATGCGCGGCGACGGCCGCCACCACGTGTCCCTGGACAAGGTCATCAAGACGATGAAGGAGACCGGCGCCGACATGAAGGTCAAGTACAAGGAGACCGCCCGCGGCGGCCTCGCGGTCAACGTCATCGAGTGCTGACCGTCTCGTGCCGCGTCAGGCAGCGTTCGCCCTGGGGCGGTGCCGGAGAACTCGTCGAAACGGTCTCCCGGCCGCAGCCGAGGATGGCCCCGTTCCGGCTCTTGACGGCCGGCTGGGCGGACGCGGAGCAGGGGCCGGGGCCGGGGGGCCCGTCGGCGGCGTCCGGGGCTCGCAGCAGCCCGTTCCAGCCCTGGCCATACAACCTCTGACCTGGTCTTCTGTCGTTCTCGCTCCTACGATCGACACCGGTCGAAAGGGGGGCCGGATGGACCGGACCGTACGCACCGTCGAGGACGTTCTCGCGCTCCTGGACGGGCTCTTCGCATCTGAGTCCGAGGCCGGCCGCTTGGCGACGGGCGACGGCAAGGACTTCTGGGACCGCTTCTACGCCGACCGGTCGAGGCCGGTCCCGTTCTTCGCGACGAAGCCGGACGAGAACCTGGCCGCTTACCTCGCTCAGGGCCTGATCGCCCCCGGCCGGGCCCTGGACCTGGGATGCGGGCCCGGACGCAACGCCTTGTACCTCGCATCGCACGGCTTCGGGGTGGACGCCGTCGACCTC
This sequence comes from Streptomyces sp. NBC_00433, assembly GCA_036015235.1. Lineage (NCBI taxonomy): Bacteria > Bacillati > Actinomycetota > Actinomycetes > Kitasatosporales > Streptomycetaceae > Streptomyces > Streptomyces sp. NBC_00433. The sequence goes on from CP107926.1 coordinate 2,906,941, forward strand.
TCCCCGGTGGCCGTCGCCTGGGGCGAGGACCGGGCCCGCGAGGCCGGAGTCGACGTCCGCTTCCTGTGCGGTGACGCTTTCGCCCTCCCCGCCGCCGAGTTGAGCGGCCCCTACGACCTGGTCGTCGACTCGGGGTGCTTCCACCACCTGCCGCCCCACCGCCGCGTCAGCTACCTGGCCCTCCTCGACCGGGTCCTCGCCCCCGGCGGCCACCTCGCACTCACCAGCTTCGCCGCCGGCGGAGCCGGAATGGGGTCGGAACTCACGGACACCGACCTCTACCGCGAACGCGATCTGCGGGGCGGCCTCGCCTACACCCCGGAGTCGCTGCGCTGGATCTTCTCCGACCTGGCGGAGGTGGAACTGCGCCGCATGCGGGAGGAGCCCCCTGAGTCAGCGCTGTTCGGCGTGGCCTTCCTGTGGACCGCGTTGTTCCGTCGGGGTGTGACCCCCTGTCACGACGGGGCCGACGTGGTCTGATGCGGCGTTAGCCCTGACCTGCGAATCCTCGTCTTCAGCGCTGTCGGAGCCGAACGCCCCCTGCCGCCGGACACCCATAAGGTGATCGTCGCTTTCCGTGCATCCCCCGGTCATGGAGCCGCGCAGGCGCGATGGCATGCTTGCCCCTGCAGTTTTCCAGACCCACAGGAGACAATGTGCCGCCCCAGCCCAAGCAGCAGCAGGACCCGGCCCTGCTGGACGGAGCGTCCTCGCGCTTCGCCACCGCGTTCACACGGCGGACGACACAGACTCGCGACGGTGGGGACGCGAGACCACGGCCGTGGGCGTGGCCGGCGGGCGCCGTCGCCGTCACCGTCTGCGTGCTCCTGATCGTGTTCGCCGTCTCGAAGATCCCGTCCGGATCCGACGCCGAGAACACGGCGAAACCCGCGCCCACCGCCACCAAGTCCGCGCTCCCGCCCAACCCGTCGTCCTCCCCCCGTTCGCGGGTCGGCTCGTCCGCACCCGGCCGGCCGGATAAACCGGGCAGCCCCGGGCACAAGGGCGGCGACACGGCCGCACACAACGGTGCGGCAGCCGGCGGCACCCCGAGCAGCCCCTCCACCGGGACCGGCTCCGCCCAGCAGCCCACCGGCTCCCCGACCGGCTCCGCCCATGAGCCCTCCGACTCCCCGACCGGCTCCACCCAGCAGTTCTCCGGCTCCAACCAGTCGAACGGTTCGGGCACTTCCGGCGGGCAGGCCTCGACCGGGGACACGCGGCAGCCGACCACCACCACGTACCCGGGTGTCTCCGTCTACAGCCACGCCAGCGGCCGCTGCGTCACCGCCGGCGGCTCCCAGAACACCAAGGCCAAGGACGGCACCCGCCTGGTGATCTGGAGCTGCGTGGGCGGTTCGTGGCAGAAGATCGACTTCCGGTCCGACGGCACCGCTCGGATGTTCGGCCTGTGCATGGACATCGCCTGGGCCTCCTCGAACGACGGCGCCGCCATCCAGCTCGCCAACTGCAACGGCGGATGGGCCCAGCAGTTCAAGCTCAACAGCGCCCACGACCTGGTGAACACCCAGATCGGCAAGTGCGTCGACGTCACCGACGGGGGGAGCGCCAACGGCACCGTTCTCCAGCTGTGGAGCTGCGGCGGCACCGACAACCAGAAGTGGAGCAAGTCCTGAGCCGGAGCGGTACACCGGGCGACCCGGCCCGGTGAGCCCGCACGTCGGGCGCGACCCCGTCCTCCCGGACGGGGTCGACGCACTTTCACCGTCCGCCACGGGCAGGGCGGAACCCCACACGATCGGAACACGGACATGGACCTTGACGACGGCCTCGACATGGACGAGCTGCTGGCCAGAGCCCGGAGGGTGCAGCAGGACATGACCCGGGCCCACGAGGAGCTCCGCGCGGCACACGTCCAGGGAACGGCGGGCGGCGGCGCGGTGAGGGCGGCGGTCGACGGCAGGGGGGAGCTCCAGGAGCTGGTGATCTCCTCGGCCGTCGCCGATCCGGGCAACGCACAGGGCCTGGCCGACCTGATCGTCTCCGCGGTCCGGGACGCCCAGCGGGCCCTGGTGGCCCAGAACGAGGAGCGCCTGCGGCCCGTGCTCAAGGCGCTCAAGACGGAACTCGGGGGCTTCGCGGGCTGACGGGACCCGGTCCGCCCTGGACACCGGGGCCGCGGAACGCCGGAGAACCGTACCGCGGCCCCGCCGCCGTCCCGGGGAGGACGGCCGTCACACGACGTGTTTCAGGTCCGCCCCCAAGGTGAGCTCGCAGAAGCGGGACGCGTCGTCGCCGGCGTCGAGCAACCGCTGCGGCGCATTGATCAGCCGGGCGCGCGGGTCGAGATCGATGGACACGGCCTTCGACGGCGCGGAGTCCTGAGTGGAGTCCCGCGCCGAGTCCCGCGTGGAGTCCTGAGTGGAGTCCCGCTGCGAAGCCTGCTCGGGGGACCGCGGGGCCCGCGTCAGCCCGGCCGTCCCGTGGTCGAGCCAGCGGATCGTGCCGCCGACGTTCATGGCCCACAGCGGCTCGCCCGGCACAGCGCCCATCACCAGCGACCGGGCGCCGGGACCGGCCTCCAGCAGCAGGCGCTCCAGCCGCGCCACGGCGTCGTCCACCGGCTCGCCCCACACGCGCTTGGCGAGCCCGACGCGCTCCCGGTAGCGGAGTCGACCCGCCGGTGCGGAATCCGCCACGAGCTCGGGCACCGCCTCCGGCACGGAGCCCAGGGTCGCGGCGGGCGTCTCCCGCGTCCCGGCCACCCCCCGGTACACGTCGGCCCGCGACCCGGCCTGCTCCGCCAGGTCCCGCACGGCACGCCTGCGGAACTCGTTCCTCGTGGTGGTCACGTAGGCGCGTGCCCGGTCCGCCAAGCGGTCGAGAGCGTCGGCCCGCCGCACGTGGTCGTGCTCGGCGATCCGCTGGTAGTCGCCCAGCAACCGGTCGAGGTCCGCCACCCGTGAGAGCGACCGCAGGTCGGACGCCCCGGGGTCGGTGCTGTGCTCGCGGAACCGGGCCGGGTCGAGCAGGTCCGCCGGCAGGACCTCGGAGGGGCTCGCCTCCTCAGCCGTGACCGTCCCGGTCCGCGTTCCCGCGCCTGCCACCCTCCCTTCCCCGGCGCGGAGTTCGGCCCCGCCCGGCACCACGGCCTCCTCCTCGACCGGCGGGAGGTCCCGCTGCCCGCCCGTCAGGAACCTCGCGCGACCGCTCAGGGCCGGGGGCTTCGGAAGCGCTCCCGTCCGCGTGAGCGGCGTGGGCGGTGGGGGAAGGACGGCGCCCTGCCGCGGGCGGGCGGCCAGGTAGGCGTCCCCGCGGCGGTAGACGACCGCCTGGGGGAGGGGGCCGGCGGTCTCGGCGTCCGCCCCGGTGTAGTAGCGGTAGGAGCCGTCCTCATCGACGACGGTCAGGTCCACGCGCAGGGCCCGCGCCGTCAGACCGGCGGCCAGTCGCTCCGTCTCCGCGTCCCAGCGTCGCGACGTCCGCAGGTTCAGCCTGACGAGACTCCGCCGCTGCTCCGCGGTGAGACGGGTGCGCAGCGCTTCGGGCAGCCGCCCGCCGTCCGCCGTGATCCGGTCGTGCAGGGCGGCGTCGTCGCGGAACCCCTGCCCGAGCCGGGTGTCCAGCTCGCGGGTGTGGAAGACCGCTCGCGGATCGAGCAGGACACCGGCCGGCAGGTCCGGGCTGTGGGCGACCCGCGCCGCCAGGCCGGCCGGGTCGCCGGCACGGCCGTCGCCGGCGTGCTGGACGGCCGCGTAGAAGCCGTTCCCGTCGACGTCGGGCCGGTGCAGGTCCAGGACCCACTCGCGCCCGTCCGGGTCGGTGGCGGTCAGGGTGCGGTGGTCCGCGGCGGCGTCGAAGTGCCGGAGGTCCTGGTCGGGGCCGCCCTCGTACTGCCACGGCGGCCGGGCGAACGCCGGACTCACGTCCGGGCCCTGCTGCCCGACCGTCCGCAGCGCGGCCCCGGTCTTCTTGACCTCGGGCGTCGTCGACTCCTGCTTCTTGACCTCGGGCTTCGTCGACCCCTGCTTCTTGACCTCGGGCTTCGTCGACCCCTGCTTCTTGACCTCGGGCTTCGTCGACTCGGCCTTCGGGGCCTTCGGCGGCGCGAAGGTCACCCTGTCCGGCCGGGGCGTGAGCCGGCTGCCGGCGGGGACGGCCTGGTGCTGGTACCAGGCGGTCAGCCGGTCGGCGCCCTCACGCACACGTGCGAGCTCGTCGGCGAGCGCCTCCGCGTAGTCCTGGTGGGCCCGCAGTTCGGTGCGGAATTCCGCCAGCCGCGCCTGCGCGCCGTCCCGCACGGCGCGGGCGGCGTCGAGCCGGTCCTGGAACCGCCGCGCCTGCGCCAGCCGCGTCCGCGCGGCCTCGATCCGCTCGGCCTGGACCTCCTCCCAGCCTCCGTGATCGGCTTCCGCGGACCCGGCCTCCTGTTCGAGGGCGGTGAGCGCCTCCTGGGCCGCCCGCAGGTCGGGGCCGGGCGCGGTGGTCAGGGCGGTCAGGTCGGATTCGGCCGCGGCCAGGGCGGCTTCCCGCTTCGCCCCGTCACCGCGGCGCAGATCCCAGTACTTCTTGTCGGCGCCGGTCCACTCCTTGTCCGCCTTGGTGACCGCGTCCCAGGACTCGGCCACGTCCGCGGGGAAGTTGGCGTCGTCGATGAGGTCCAGCCGGCGGGCCACGTCCTCGCGCACCCAGGCCAGCACGGTCGTCTCGGTCTCCCACGCCTGCGGTCCGCGCCGCGGATCGCCGAAGGGGCTCCGGAAGAAGGCGACCGCGGTGTCCGCTCCCTTGTGGCGGTGGACGTGGGCCACGCTCAGCCAGGTCGTGGGGATGGCGAACAGGAACGACCGTCCCGCGTTGGGTTTGACGTTCACCGAGCCGAGCTGCTCGGCGGCGCTGCCCGAGATCACGAAGTCCGTCTCGTGACCGGCGGACGCGCTGCCGAACTGGTTCGTACCGGTCACCGTGGACGTGGTCGGTCCGCCGTGCAGCGAGTTCTCCGACGCGCCGACACGGGACGCGGAAGAGCTGCTGCCTCGCGCGTCCCGCCGGGGCGCCTCGAACTTCATCCCGTCGGCGACGGCCAGCAGTTGCGCTCCGGCCAGATCGGGCCGGGAGTGGAGGGCGAGAGTCCCGTCGGCCGCGCCGAAGAAGCCGCGTTCGGTCAGCCCGACCACCTGGTAGCCGTCCGGCGTCAGGGTCTGCTCGTAGAAGGCCGCCAGCGCGCTGTTGGAGGTGCCGTCCTCCAGGCTCTGCGCGGCGCCGGTGCCGGAGCGGGTCAGCGGTGTGTTCCTGACCTCCGCCAGCAGGTCCTCGTCGGCGGCGTCCCCCTCGCGCGCCGACAGGGACGAGCCGTACGCGGTGCCCAGAGCCACGGTGTTCGCGGTGTGGAGCCGGTCGAGCCCGACGACGCTGCGGACGGTGAAGCCCTCGGCGGGCAGCTCGAACGGCTCGACTCCCCCGCGGGCGGCCCAGGACGCGACGTCGTACCGGCCGCCTGCCCCCACCGACCGCGGTACGGGGACCCGCCGGGGCGCGGTGCTCCGCGTGAGCAGCTGCGTCGCCGGCAGGTCGAGCCGGCCCTGCTGATCCGACGGGCCGGGGCGCATCAGGCTGAGCGGGTAGTGCTCGATGAGCCGGCCCGCGTTCCGCCGGACGTCGATCGAGTGCTGCCGCCGCCCGGTCCACTTGCGCGTCCACAGGCCCGCCTGCCCCGTCAGGCGGTCCACGACGGTGCGCGGGCCGGCCGGGACCGGATCGGCGGGCCTGGTGTCGGTGATCTCCAACGCCAGCCGGAGCTCGTACTCCGTGGCGTACTCGCCGTGCGCCTGCGTGGTGGTCGCCGTCGAGATCCGGACGCTGCCCTCGGACCGGGTCTGCGCCGTCGACTGCACCGACGAACCCGCCTGGGTGTACGTCGGTCCCGCGGACCTTGCCACCGGGTCGTGGGTGTGCGCGCCTTCGGACGTCTGGAATCCCAGAGCCGCGCCCGTGGCCCGGGTGCCGCTGTCCTGGACGGTCTCCGCCGCCTGCCGGTGCTCCTCCAGCTCGACGCTGTGGCCCAGTCCCCGGAAGTTCGCGCCGGAGTCCCGCACGGGGACCAGTTCGGCCCGGAGCTTCACCTGGCGGTGCCCGAGCCACAGCTGGGCGGACTGCGAGCCCCAGCGCCCGACGCGCGCCGGGACCGAGGCTCCCGTACTCGCCATCTCCTTGGCGATGGCGCGCACGACACGATCCGACACCAGCCGGTGGAGCTGCTCACGGTCCTCCTGCGAGAGCCCCAGCGGGCGGAGCCTCTCCTCGAACTCCCGCAGCGCGTCCGCCGTGTTGAGCGAGTTGACCGGCCAGCTGCCGAACGGCTGCTCCCGCAGCCAGGGCAGCGGCGACCAGGTGCGCCCGTCGTACAGCGGCACCTCGCCGAAGGAGTCCGCCAGCAGGCCGAGCCGGTGGGCGCTCTTCTCCGGAACGTGGCCCACCCAGCCGTCGGGGAGCAGGACCGTGCGCCCTGACGCGGCGGCCATCCATCGGGGAGCGTGACTCCAGCCGTGCGCCCACGCGCCGGCCCGTTCCGAGGCGACGGCGACCTCGTGGCGCACGGGTGCGGTCACCAGGACCTGGCGGCCGGTGTCCTTGCGGTTGATCTCCGCGACGGCCGTCCGCAGGACCGTCCGCGAGCGCGTGACGTCGCGGCGGTACGGGCTGGCCACCAGGGCGTAGGTGCCGGTGACCCCCTGCCCCACGGGGTGGGACCTCTGGTACCCCAGCTGACCGCCGAAGAACAGCGTGTACGTCCTGGTGTTGCGGCCGGCGGACGGCGTGACACCGCCGACGGTGGTCTCGGTGTCCACCTTCACCGCCTTGGTCAGGGCGGTCATGCCGGCCGGGATGCCGGTCCGGTGGACGAGCACCGCGGACCGGTTGAGATACGGCGCCGTGGACCACAGTCCCGGCGCCCGCCAGCCCGTCGCCGCCGAGGTCTGGTCGAAGTTGGCGGTCAGGTGCCCGGGATCGAAGATGCGCATCGCCGCGTCGTGCGCCGGGGCGCCCGTCTGCGTCAGCAGCCACGAGGAGCCCGACGCCTCGTCCAACGTCGCCTTCACCGCGCCGGTCAGCTGCCGGTCGGATCGCACGGAGACCGTCAGGTGGGGGTGCTCCGCGAGCGGGGAGGGTGCCCTGCCCGCGGCATCCGCCAGCGACTCCCCCGTCCCCAGCGCCAGATGCCGGGCGTCCCGGTCGGTCATGGCCTCCGTCCGCGCCGGCTGCGCGGGCGTGGCCACGGTGCCGGCGGGCGTGTGCTCGACCGGGATGCTCAGCACCACCCGGCCCAGACCCGCCGCGTTCCGCTGGGTGGCGGGGTCCGGGTGGGCGAGCAGTGTGGACTCCTGCTCGGGGAACACGAACGGCTGGGTGCCCAGCAGCGGCAGGAAGGGCAGGCCGCGCATCCAGCGGCGGAAGCGCCAGAAGCCGCCGCGCCTGGCTTCGAGGCTGACGGTGTAGCTGTACAGGTGCGAGCCGCCGTTGCCGATCGACAGGGCCTCGTGCGTGGCGACCGAGCCGTAGCCGCTCTCCGTCGCCGTGCGCCGGCCGACCCTGCCGCCCAGGGACACGGTTCCGGCCTGCACCGGCCTGCCGATGTCGTCCCTCGCCGCGTCACGCACCGACACCAGGCCCTCGACACCGACCTGCACGGCGGTGGCGCCGCCCTGCTGTCCCGTCAGGTTCTCGCTGCCCGGCGCGCTGTACCGCAGCCGCAGGTCCTCCTGCGTGCCCTCGTAGCGCCGCCCGGTCAGCCTGGCGTCCACCCACACGTAGCGGTGCCCGCGCGACAGGCCCGTCGACTCGGTCAGCCCGATCCGCATGCCCGTGGTCATCATCGTCCCCAGGCTCGACGCCATGCTCTGGTACGACAGCGAGTTGAGCACTTCCAGCGTGTTGGACAGCACGGTCTCGAAGTGACCGGTGCCGCGCCACCGGGAGTTCTTCGGGTCGAGCTGGTCCAGCGGGGCGACGGTGTTCGGGTAGACCCGGTCGATCTGCCTCAGCACCTCGTCGGCGAAATGCTCGGGGAACGTCACCGGCCGGCCGCCGACGACCCGGGTGATGTTCCCGTCGGCGAAGGTGAACTCCTCCACCCGGCTCATCCCCAGCGTCGGCGGTTCGTCGGCGCTCAGGTACGGCGGCGCCGCCGGCTCCTGTGCCGGTGGCGTGTCGACGCCCGGCTCGCCGGCCAGGCGGCGGGCTTCGGTGCCGGTCAGGCGCTCCACGGCCCACGTCTGGAACGTCTCGGTGCGGGGGCCGGTCAGCGCGCCCCCGGCGGCGGGGGGCGCCGTGACGGTGACCGTCTTCTGCACCAGATACAGGCCGGTGAGGGCGCCCTTGGCCTGGGCGGCGGCCTTGACAGCCCCGGAACCGCCGAAGACCGTTCCGCGGGTACGGGTGGCGCCGTAGCGGGCGCTGAGCCCGGCCAGCAGGCGCAGGTCGAACGCGCCGTCCGCCAGGCCGAACAGGTGGAATCCGGGGCCGGCCGTCGCGCCGACCTCGGCGCTGGTGGAGCTGCTCATCGTCCGCTCGGTGCGGACGGTGGCCTGTGCGGTGTCACGCAGCTCCGCGGCCTTGGTCTCGTTGATCAGGACCGCGTCACCGGATTCGACCGTCACCGTGAACACCCCGAGCGGGTCGGTGCCGGACGGGCCGCCCGCCAACTGCGGGGTGAACACCCTCCCGGTGTTCAGCGTGCGGCTCATCCGGTGGAAGCCCTCAGTGGAGAAGAAGTCGCCGATCTGGGAGGCGGCCATGCTGTCCGCCGGCACCGCGGCCTGCCGGAGCACCCACTCCCGGATGTGGCTGACCGGCCCGTACGCCTCGGTGTTCACCATCCGGAAGTGCGCGTTGCGGCCCAGCGTCATCCGCTGCGGCAGCGCCTCCTGCAGCGGCTTCGACGAGGTCACGGAGTCGGCGAGCCGCACCGCGAGCCCGTCGCGCACCGCGAAGCCGAAGGCCACCGGCCGCCGGGCCGCGGCCCCCTCGGCGACTCTGCTCCCCGTGCTGTCGACGGGGTGGCCCGCGCGGTCCTTGACCGAGAACTCGTACCAGACGTCGTCGAGGTGCTCGTGCGAGTCGTCGGAGGTGCGGGTCTCGGTCTGGTTCATCACCTGGTTCTGCAGGGAATACCGCGCCTGCTTCCCGAAGGAGGCCTGCACAGAGAGCCGTCCGAACGGTGTGACGGCGTTGCTGACGGGCCCGAGGGGCACCGTGGAGCCCAGCGAGAAGGAGTCCCCGTTGACCTTGACCTGGCCGCTGGTCACCGCGGACCGCTGCATCGTGTCGATCTTGACCGGCTTGCCGTAGCCGAAGGTGAACCGCTGCCACCGCCCGTACGGGCGTGCGGTCGCCTCCAGCGTCCGCGACTTCCCGTCCGCCGCCTGGTAGACGAACGTCCTGCCGTCGCCGAAGAACCCCTGCGGGTCGTCGCTCAAGGCGCGGGTCACCTGCTCCAGCAGCCCGGGGCCGTCCCCTCGGGAGGGCACCGGCCGGGTGCTCGCCGACTGCCCCAGCCGGCTGCCGAGTTCCCGGACGACCTGGTCGGCGCCGTGCAGCGCGGGCTCGCTCTGGCCGAAGCTGAACGAACGGCGTGCGACGTCCTGCGGCAGTCCGGGTATCCGCGAGCCCACCCCGCCGGCCATGTAGAGGGGCAGCTGCGCCTCGTCGCTGAAGCGCACGGGCACGGCGGTCAGCGACGCCGGCGGCAGGTCGCGGTCGAGCCGCGCGGGCCGGCGCTCGCTGATGTCCTGGCCGATCGTGGCCAGCCGCGGGGTCCTGGCGACGGCCCGCTCGATCCGCGCGGACAGTTCGAGCGGCGGGAGCGAGGTCGACGCCTCGGGCACCGACGCCGGGAACGGGCGCCGCCGCCGCGTTCGGGTCGCCGTGGAGGACTCGCCGGGCTGGTGCGCTCCACCGATGTCGGCGGTGCGGCGCTGCCCGGCGAGGTGCTGGGCGATCGCGTCCTGCCGGCTCACGCTGCTGCCCCGGGTGAACGTCACCGCGCGGCTGTCGGCCAGTTCCTGGTAGGTCTCACGCACCCGCTCGGGCGACACGTGGTCCCGGCTCAAGGAGGTCAGCCGGGTGTTCACCGAACGGACGAAGAAGTCGTCCACCTCGTCGAGCCGCACCCCGTCGCCCAGGGTGTCGGCCAGCATGCGGGCCCGGTCCGGCAGCGGCAGCGCCCTGGCTGTCTCGTCCAGCGCGTCGTAGGCCTGCTGCACCCGCAGGTCGAAGAAGCCGTCCCGGCTGCCGGCCGGCAGGCGCTCGCCGACGAGCCGCCCCACCTGCTGCTGGTCGGTGCGCGGCAGCCGCTGCCAGGCGCTGCCGTCCTCAAGCGCCGCGGCCTCCTGCCGCAGGCCCCCCAGCCAGTCCTCCATACGCGGCTTGGCCAGGGCGTCCAGCAGATCCCGGACCGGCTGCATGAACTTCTCCGCCTGCAGGCGGTCCTTGGACGGCCAGCCCTGGATCGCCACTCCGAACCGCGCGGTCTCCCAGAAGGACAGGTGATCGCGCCGCCCCTGGAAAGTGTCGGGGAGCCTCCCCAGGCCGGCGAGGTCGGTGACCCGGCCGAGCTGCCCGATCTCGTCGGTGATCTCCTCGCGGACCCTTTCGACGATGCCGTGCAGATACTCCTGCGTACGGCCCGTGGGCTTGGCGTCCCGGATCCTGCGGATCGCCACGTTGACGGAGGAACCGTTCCTGCCCAGCTCCTCACGCGCCTTCACCGCGTACACCGCCGCCATCGTGCGCGGGTGCTGCGGGGCCGACTCGGCACGCAGCTGGTCGATCCAGTCCTTCGCCGGCCGGTTGACGAACTGGTCCACCATCTCCTCGGCCAGTCCGCGTCGCGCCGCCACGGCGTCTCTCGCCGCAGTCGTGCCGGCCGAGTGCGACGCGTCCGCGCCTGCCTGCGCGATCAGCGCCTCCAGGCTGCTCCCGAGGGCGGCACGTCCGGCCCTGAAGGTGTCGGCGAGCGAACGCAGCCCGTCGAGGTCGGCGACCCGCCCCAGCTGGTCGATCTCGCCGCCGATGTGCCGCTCGATCCGGTCGAACACGCCCCGCAGCCCCGCGGCGTCCCGCCCCGCCGGCGAGACCTCGCCGATCCGCCGCATGAACTGCGGCAGATCCCAGTCACGCAGCTCGCTGCGCGCCAGGTTCTGGTACGCCCGGACCACGTGCCCCAGCTCGCCGCCCCGCGTCATCACGGCCGGACGGCCGCGGACGGCCGCCAGCGTCACGGTCTTCTCCTCGGAGCCGGTGCGGTTCTCCTGGCTGACGAACTCCCACCCGTCCCTGCCGTACCACATCAGGTTGGCGACCTCGAACAGGCTGCCCTGCGGCACGGCACCGGCGTACTCGCCCGCGCCGAACCAGTCCACCGGCCGCTGTTCCCGCCGGAAGCCCACCGGGTGCGGCATGTTCGAGTCCGGCGACTGGTAGTGCCACACCGTGACCCGAGCCGGATCGGTGTGCGGGGTGACCGCGTACGCACACCCGTTCATCGTCGGCGTCACCACCAGACGGGGTTCGGACACCCCGGGGTGACGCGGCACCTCGGCATGCCCGACCCGCCGCGCGTAGTCGGCCGAGCCGCGCGTGAGATACGGGACGAACGCGGCATTGACGTACCCGCTCTCCGCCCGGACCTCGGGAAGGCGCGTCCCCTGCCCGATCCCGAAACGCTCGGCCCCGTAGCGCCGCACATACCACTCGGCCGCCGGCGCCAGTACGTACACCGGCTTCCCGGTCGTGTCCGCGCCCCGCCGCACCAGCACGAAGCGGTGCTCCGGCAGGCCCGGCATCACGTCGAGCGCCCTCATGAACCGGTCCCGGCCCAGCGCGTCGAGGCCGCTCGCGTGGAGCTCCAGGCCACCCTCCATGTCCATCGACAGCACGTTCCCCTGAAGGAACGTCCGGGGGTCCGAGACCAGCAGCGCCTCGGGCTCCTCGTGACCGGCCAGGGGAGCGGCCTGCGAAGTGTCGGAGGTACCGGTGGTGGCGTTCGCCTGGACGTCGGACGGCACGGACAGATCCGCCGCCCTCCCGCGCATGCCGGCGAAAGCGCCCGACCGTCCGCCCGCCGTGACGAGATCCCTGGCCGCCTGTTCCGCCGCCGCTGCCCCGCCCTCGCGCAAGGCCCTGGCGATGTGGCCCAGATCGTTCACACGCCGCTGCCGCTGCGCCACGGCCCTCGGGTCGTGACCGATGGCCTGCGCCGGGGGATCGGCGCGCTGGTGGATGTGGAAGGCCTCCGCGACCTCCTCGCGGGTCAGCCCGTGCAGCACCGGCTCGTCCCTGATGGCCTCGTCGACGGCCTCGTGGAAGGCCTGCTCCCGCGGGACGTCCTCCGCTTCCTCGTGGAAGGCGGCACCGCTGTCCGGCTCCTCGTGGAGCGGGGAGAGCTCCCGCCCCTTTCCCTTCGTACCGGTGCCGCGGTTCCGGTCCGCGAACAGATGCTCGGCGGAGGAGCCGTCCACGAACTCGCGGTGCGCCTCAAGCAGCGCGGGCCGCGACCGCACGATCTTCGTGGCGACGGCCTCCGCCTGCTCGGCCTGCCGCAGGGACGTGAACGGACTGCCGTACCGCTGCGTCAGATACGCGTGCGCCTGGCTGACGTCCTGGTACGTGAACGACAGACCGGTGGGGCGCAGCCAGCTGTTGACCCGGTGGGCCATCTCCAACTGCCACGCCACGCGGTCGGCGACGACGTCGGCCCGCAGGTCGAGGTCGACGTGCTGGAAGCCGTTCCCGAACTCCTGGGTCAACTGCTGCCGGACGTGGGCCACATGCTCGTCGCTGGCGTAACCGGCGGACTGCACGCGCGTGTTGACCGCGCTGAGCAGTGCCCGGTTGTCCATCACCCGGGCCGCCACCGCGCCGGCTCGCGTCTCCAGGCTCAGCTGCCGGAAGTCGTCCCCGAACGCCTCGCCCAGTTCCCGGTGGGCCGACTGGATCTCGGGGCCCCCGACGTACACGTTCGCGTGGTCCACCAGCAGGCGGTTGGCGGCGCTCGCCAGTTCGCCCGCGCTGCGGTTCAGGTGCGCGGCGACTGCCACGGCCCTCATGCCCTGCGGCAGCTGCGGGGTCTGCGCCAGGACCTCGTGGAGGGCGTCCTCGACCTCCTGGGGGGTCGCACGGTCATGGCCCCGCAGCCTCTGGTTGACCTCCTGGGCCAGGGTCGGCGTTTCCTGCCGGCCGCCGAGGGACGTCGATCCCCTGTGCTCCTGGGGCGCGCGGGTGACGGTGAGCTGCTCCTGGTGGGCGGCGGTCTCGCGGCTCGGCGTGACCGTCAGCTGCTCCTGGTGGCCGGCGGTGTCCCGGCTCGGCGTGACCGTGAGCTGCTCCTGCTCCCCCACGGTGTCCCGGCTCGGCGTGACCGTCAGCTGCTCCTGCTCCCCCACGGTGTCCCGGCTCGGCGTGACCGTCAGCTGCTCCTGGTGGCCGGCGGTGTCGCGGCTCGGCGTGACCGTCGGATGCTCCTGCTCCCCCACGGTGTCCCGGGGCACCGCCGTCGATCCGGCATCCTGCGTCGCGCCTTCCCCGTCCCGCACCGGCAGCGGCGGACCGGCGTCGTCCGGCTCCGGAGCGGGGGTGCGGGCGCCCCCGTCGTTCCGGCGGCCGAAGGCGTCACGCACCGCACTGCCCTTGTCACCGTGGACGACGGCGCCCGACGCGCCGGGGTCGTTGCCGCGGCCGCCGAAGTCGCCTTCGTGGAACCAGTTGTTCCGCAGGTCGTCGAGATTGGCCGTGAAGGAGTCGCCGTTGCGCGACTCGTGCGCCAGCCAGGTGTCCGTGCGGTGTCCCTCCGGCGCGAACAGCTCGTCGTACCTGGTCACGCGCTCTGTGCGGAAGTCGCTGCCCAGCCGGCCGAGGGTGTCGTCGTGGAGCTGGGAGGACTCGATGCTGTCGGGATGCCCCACAACGTGGTGGAAGGACCGCGCGGCGTCGGCCACCACGTCCTGGAGGTCGGCCTCGTGGCGGATGGTGTCGTCCAGGGTGGACCGTACGCGGTCGCGCAGGTCGGCCCACGGTCCCGCCGGACTGCTCCCCGGCTTCCCTGTGGTGTCCGACACCAGGTCGAAGTGGTGGCCGGCGGCGTCCCGCACGTTGTTCAGGTACTCCCCGAGCACCCGCTGCCGCCCGCCCTCGCCGAGCCGGTCAAGGGCGTCCGCGCCCAGGCCCGAGAGGACGTCGTCAGCGTGCGCGGTCTCCTCCGGCAGCCTGGACTCGACGTACCTCTCCCGCGCGATACGGCCGGGGACCTGGTCGACGGCACGAGTCGCGGCCATCTGCCACAGCTCTTCAGCTCCCGGGGTGCGGCCGTTGCGGAAGACGAGTTCGTGGTCGGTGCGCAGGTCGCGCAGGAATTCCTGGCGCACCCGGTTCAGGACGGATTCGCCGGCCGCGCCGGGGCCCTCGGAGTTGACCCGGAGGATGTCGTCGGCGACCTTCCCGCCCGTGACACGGATGTCGTGTTCCCTCTCCCCGATGTCCCGGATGCCGCCGAACACGCTGTCCTTGACCGCGTCGATGTGGCTCTGGGTGGCCTCGTCCGGCATGCCCGTCGCGCCCGGGTCGCGCATGAACCCGTCGAGGACCGTGTTCAGGTCCTCGGCTTTGCCGATGAAGAGGTGCTCGACCGGGTTGAAGTCGTGCGACCTGTCGCGGAAGTAGTCGACCGGCGATTCGGAGTCCGACGGGGAGACGAAGGTGAAGTCGTCGGGGCTCGAACCGTCGGCGCCATCCTTGAGCCTGGCGACGGGCCCGTTGTGGTCAGCGTCCTCCGGGTACCCGTACAGCTTCCCGTCGCTCTTCACGTAGGTGTTGAGCCGGGAGTCGAAGACGTAGCGGGAGGACAGCCCGTCGAACTGCGGCAGGTCCTCGCCGTAGCCGAAGCGGTTCGCCTTGTAGGCGGCGATCTGCTCCTTGAAGTGGCCGGCGAGGCGCTCGGCCTGGTCGGCGCGGACGAGGTATTTGTACGCGTTCGCCTTGGCGTCCGCGACGATGCGGTGGAAGGCGTCCGTCGTCACGTGCCCCGACCGGTCAACCTCGGCCCGGAATTCGCGGGTGATGTCCTGGCGCCAGTTGTGGCGGGCGTTCCTCACCGCCAACCCGTCCGCCGGCAGTTGCGACCCGTCCCCGATCGCCGTGAACGTGTCGTACCCCTGCTGCCACGCTTCGTCGAGCTCTCCCGCGCGGGTCTCCAGGCGTCCTTCCGCGTCGACGACCGGCAGGTGCCGCTCGGTCTGCTCGTGCTTGAAGGTGTTCCATTCCGAGTGCCTGGCGGCCTCCTCGGGAGTGGGCTGCCCGTGGCCGGGCGTGCCGCTCCCGCCGCCCGCGAGGTCGTCGCGGGCGTGCGGGCCGCCGGTGCCTGCCGCTCCCGCGTCGTGCGCGGGCGTGCCGCCGGGGCCGGAGGGGCCTTCGTGGCCGCTGCCGGGTCCGTGCACGGTCGTCCCCTCCACGGCGTCGGCACCGTGGCCCTGGCGGCCGGCGTCCGCGGGGGCGGCCTCGCCGGGCCGCACGCCGGGGCCGGAGCCGGCGTCGTGCTGCCTGACGACCGGGACGGCGGACGCGTGGGACGCGAGGGAGTTCGCGGCCAGGGCGACGCCGTCGACCGGCTCGGAGTGCGCCGAGGTCGCGGAGTGCGGCACGGGGTCGGCCGGCCTCGGGCGGTGGTCGTCCTGGGCGCCCGTGTCGTCCCGGCGAGCGGTGCCGCCGGGCGGCTTCTCGGCCGGTGCCACGTACGAGGGGTCGCCTGTGCCGCGGTTGCCGCCGGCGCCGGGGGCGAGATCATGCGGGCCGCGGGTCGTCACCGGGGTCGCCGTACGGCCGCCACCGGACACGTCCGGGCCGCCTTGCCGTGCCGGGCCGCCTGTACCGGCGTCGTGCACGAGGGTGCGCGCGTCGGCCGGCAACTGCTCGACGTTCGAACGTGTCCCGGCGCCGGCCGGCCCCGCGCTGCCGCGCCCCGCGTCGGAACCCGCCTCGTACGTGGCCTCGGGACCGTGGTCGGCCGCCGCCGTGGTGCGGCCGCCGCCGGCCGGGTGCGGGACGCCCCCACCGGAGTGCGGCGCGGCGCCGCCGGGCGGGACCACGTCCCGCACCCCGCCACCGCCGCCCGCCGGACCGGGCGCGAGCACGTCCCTCGGGCCGCCCTGCGTGGGCGCACCCTCACCGGGGACGTTCTCGCGGACGCCCCCACCGGAATGCGACGCGGCGCCGCCGGGCGGGACCACGTCCCGCACCCCGCCACCGCCGCCCGCCGGACCGGGCGCGAGCACGTCCCTCGGGCCGCCCTGCAAGGGCGCACCCTCACCGGGGACGTTCTCGCGGACGCCCCCACCGGAATGCGGCGCGGCGCCGCCGGGCGCGAGCACGTCCCGCACCCCGCCACCGCCCGCCAGACCGGGCGCGAGCACGTCCCGTACCCCGTCGCCGGTGGTGGCGTCCCTGCCCCCGGGAGGGTTGTCGCGCGGGGCGGAGGGTTTCACGGCCGCGTTACCGGGAGCGTCGACGGTGCTGCGCGGCGGCGCGTCGAGGTTCGCGTGCGGCGTCGAGGCCACCGGGGGCGCGTCGTCCCTGACGAGGTGCGGCGGCGTGCCGGCCCCGTGTGCGACCTCCCGGCCGGGGGTGGCCGGCGGGGTGAGGCCGGGCCCGGTGCCGGGCCGTGCCGTGCCGCCGGGGGCCCCTTCGGGGCCGCCGTGAAGGGTCCGCACGTCGCCCGGCAGCGGCACGTTCGCGCCCGCACTGCCGATTCCCGTCCGCGGTGAGCCGGTGACCGGGTCGGTGGCACCGGCGTGCAGCGGCAGCGCGTTGTTCGTCTCGATCACCGAGTTCGTGGGGAACGGCGCGAGGTGCGTGACGTTGGGGAGATCGACATGGACGGTGCCGCCCACATTCGGAAGGTCCGTGTGCACCGTGGTCGGTGTGGGGGTGTTGACGTCCGAGACGTGCGGCAGTCCCGCGCCGGAGCTGATGTGGGGGTTCGTGAGATGCGCCTCCACACCTCCCATCCCCGCGCCGGCCCACACGCCCAGACCGATGTTGAGGCCCTCGCCCTTCCAGTCGATGTCCAAAGGCCCGTGGGCGGCGGCGGACGCCATGATCTGGGAGACCACGTCGGTGCCCAGCGTCATCGCCGCGTTGATCGCCGCGTCGGCACTGAACGCGGCGACCCGCCCCAGCGCTCCGGCCGCACTGGCGATCCTGGAGATGCCGGCCACGACGCTCGCGACGATCTCGCCGACCGCCGTGGCCATCTCGCCCAGGATGCCGGCGACTCCGAACGAGGCGATCCCGAGGGCCGTACCGAAGATCGTCGCGAGGGCTTCGATCAGGTGGTTGCGCTCGATCTCCTTGATCGCCTTCTGCAACTCGTCCGCGTAGCTGAGGATCGCCCGGCCGATCTCGACCGCGACCGTGGCCGCCTGCCAGAGGGAGTTCCAGACGTTGAACGGTGCTTCCGCCTCGCCGTGCCCGTCCCAGACCAGCTGTGCCGCGCGGCCGGCCTTGCCGGTCCACCCGGCACCCATCGCCCCGACGGCGCCGTGCATCGTCGCGAGGTACTCAAGGAGCCTCTCGCCGGTGTTGATCCACTGGTTGCCGAGGTCGCGGATGGGGCCGACGTCGAACTTGGGCATGGGGTGTCCTCACAGGCGGGCGGTCCCTGCCGGGACGCCCGCCGGTCGATCGGTTCGGATGGCAGCAGCGGGTGGCGCTGTGCGAGCCGGGTGAACGGTCAGTCGTCGGCCGCGTCGTGCACCGTCTGGACGAGGGAGGCGCCGCTGCGGCGGGAGACGACGATGCCGCGTCCCGGAGCCAGCCGCCGCGCGCGCTGATCGCCCAGCACGGTTCCCTCGCGGGGATCGCCGGACAGGATCAGTCCTCCGGAGCCGAGGTCGCGGATCCGGCCCGCCACGGGGTCCGCGAGGGAACGGCTCATTCCGCCGTTCCGGCGGGCGACCACGACGTGGAAGCCGATCTCGGCTGCCTGGGTGAGGTAGTCGCCCACCGCGGCCAGCGGGCCGCGCCCGGTCGTCCCGCCCGTGGCCACCAGGTCGTAGTCGTCCACCACCAGGTACAGCTCGGGGCCGGCCCACCAGGCGCGCTCCTTCAGCTCGCGCGAGGTGATGCCCGGGGGCGGCATCCGCTCCTTGAGCTTCTCCACGACCTGCCCGACGTAGAGGGCTGCCGCGTCCGGGTCCCCGGCCATCGCGCCGAGGTAGTCGTCGGGCACCGCGCCCAGCAGCCCGCGCCGGTAGTCGACGACGACGAAGCGCAGGTCCCAGGCCGACCGGCGCCGGGTCATACCCCGCATCCAGGAGCGCAGGAAGGAGGTCTTGCCCGAGCCGGAGTCGCCGTACACCAGGAAGTGCGGCCCGTCGGCTTCCAGGTCGAGGATCTGCGGGCGCAGATCGAAGTCCCTGATCCCGATCGGCACGGCGCCCGCGGGCAGGGCCCCGGCACCACCGGGGAGGGCCTCGCAGGCCCGCTCCAGCTCCTCCGGGGTGATCAGCTCGGCGAGCACGCGCAGCGGCGGGGCGGTGGCGCCCCGCCAGCTCGCGGCGAGCTCCTCGACCACGGTCTCCTGGGCCTTGGTCAGGTTGTCCGCGCTGGCAGTGCCGTCGAGCCGCGGCAGGGCCGCCTGGAAGAGGTTGCCGGGCGCCACCAGGCCGCGGCCGGGCAGGGACGCGCGCAGCTGCCTGGCCAGCGGCCGGGAGACATCCGACTCGGCGGGCTCGGCGAGGCGCAGTTCCAGGCGGCCGGTGACGGTGTCGCGCAGGTTGGCCCGCAGCTCCGCCCAGCGGTTGGCGGTGAGCACCAGGTGGACGCCCACGCCGAGACCACGCACCGCGATGTCGGGCACGATCTCCTCGGCCTCCTCCACGGAGGAGCGCAGGGCGGCCCAGTTGTCGATGACGAGGACGACGTCGGCGGCGTTGACGCCGTGGGGCAGGGCCTCCTCGTCGCGCCGCCGGCGGAAGTCCGCCGCGGAGTCGATCCGCAGCTCCTGGAAGAGCTGCTCCCGGTCGTGCACCAGCTGCCGGACCACGGACAGCGCGCGCCGGGTCCGTGCCTCGTCGTGCCGGGTGGTGATGCCCGACACGTGCGGAGCCCGCTCCAGCCCGACGAGGCTGCCGCCGCCGAAGTCGACGCCGAGGAACTGCAGTTCGTCGGGGGTGTGGGTGAGCATCGCGCTCATCATCAGGGAGCGCAGCAGGGTGCTCTTGCCGGACTGCGGGGCGCCCACCACGATCAGGTGCCCGTGCGGGCCGGACAGGTCGAGCAGCATGGCGCGCTGCTCCTGGCGGCTGGGCAGGTCCACCACCCCGACCGGGAAGGACAGGCCCGCGCCCTGGGGCCACAGCGGGGAGTGCAGGCCCCGCTCCGCGCCGGCCCGGACGGGCCCGAGCAGCGAGTCGAGCTCGACGCCCGTCGGCAGCGGCGGCAGCCACACCTGGTGCACGGGGTTGCCGTGCACCTTCACCCGCGCCACGGCCACCTGCATCTCGGTGCGCTGGCCGGGCAGCGGCCGGGCGAGTGTCATGGACGGCTCGGACTCGTCGGTCTCCTCGGTGGCGGCGTCGGCCGCGGTGCGCAGGCCGAACGGGACGGGGACCGGGGCCGGCCCCGCCACGGGTTCGCGCTCGTCCTCCTCCAGGTAGGTGCCGGAGATGTGCGCGACCCGGAAGCGCTCGTAGACCGTCTCGTCGACCTTGAGGTAGGCCGAGCCGGGGATCGGGGGAAGCCGGTAGGCGTCGGGCGTCCCGATGACCGCGCGGCTCTCCTGGGCGCTGAAGGTCCGCAGGCAGATCCGGTACGACAGGTGCGACTCCAGGCCGCGCAGCCGGCCCTCGTCCAGCCGCTGGGTGGCCAGCAGCAGGTGCATGCCCAGGCTTCGGCCGACCCGTCCGATCTGGACGAACAGCTCGATGAAGTCGGGCCGTTGAGCCAGGAGTTCACCGAACTCGTCGACGACGACCACCAGGTACGGCATCGGCTCCAGGGGCCTGCCGTCCACGTCGGTGCCACCGGCGGCCTGCAGGATCTGGTACTCGCGGACGGAGTCGACGTTGCCGGCCTGGCGCAGCATCTTCTGCCGGCGCTGCTGTTCGCCGTGCAGGGCCGTACGGACCCGGTCCACCATCGCCAGGTCGTCGGCGAGGTTGGTGATCAGACCCGCGACGTGCGGCAGGTCGGTGACGCCGGCGAAGGTGGCGCCGCCCTTGAAGTCGACCAGCACGAAGCTGAGGTGCTCGGGGGCGTGGGTCATGGTCAGGCCCGTGACGAGGGTCCGCAGCAGTTCGCTCTTGCCGGAACCGGTCGCGCCGACGACCAGGCCGTGCGGGCCCACACCGCCGAGGGCGGACTCCTTCAGGTCCAGCACGAGCGGGGAGTTGTCACCGGTGAACCCGATCGGCAGCCGCAGCAGGGCCTCGTCGTCGGGCTCGCGCCACAGCGCGGTGGGGTCGAAGGTGCCCAGGTCGGTGACGCCCAGCATCTCGGGCAGGGAGACGGCGCGGGCGAGGACCTGGTCCTGCTCGCCGGACAGCTTCAGCGGCGACAGCGCCCTGGCCGCCTGCTCGCCGAGTTCGGGCGGGCACACGTCGGCGACGGCGTCCTGGGCCGTCTGGACCAGGGCGGGATGGCGGGTCTCCAGGGTGAGGTTCCCCTCGGCGTCCACCCGGGCGCGGGCGTCGACCCGGCTGGGTTCCTCGCTCTCCTTGGTGACCAGGCAGACGAGGTGCAGCCCGCTCTCCGGACCGGCCTCCGCCAGCAGTTCGGCCACGAGCGGCAGGCGTGCCCACTCCGCTGCGGGCCGGAAGCCGTCCAGCACCAGTACGAGGTGGTGCGACGCCCTGGCCTCGCGCCGCATGCCCAGGGTGCCGGCGCGCTCGGTGCGTTCCTCCCGTATGCGTTCCACGCGCGCCTGGAGCAGGTCGGCGAGGCCGTCCATGCTCTCGGCCACCATGGGCACGAGGTCCGCCCGGCCCGGCTGGCGGGTGTGCGGCAGCCACTTGACCCAGGACCAGGTGTGTTCCTCGCCCGGGGCCAGGGCCATGATCTCGACGTCGTCGGGTGCGTGCAGCACGGCCAGTTGCAGCAGCAGCGACGCGGCGACCTCGGCGGTGCGCTCCTCGGGGCCGAGCAGGCTGAGGACGCCGGTGCCGGCCAGGTCGACCCAGGCCGGCTGGCGGCTGACGGTCTCGAAGTCGCCGGTCAGCTTCTCCGCGCGGCGGTGGGACTCGGTGTCGTGCTCCGCGGTGGGGTCGCTGTGCCTGCTCAGGGTGACGCGCATGGCCGGCGCTCCGCGGCCGAGCCCGAGGCGGAGCTTCATGAAGTCCGCGTCGGCCGGCCGGCGCTCCCAGACCCGGCGCGGACCGGCGGTGGCGATCGCCCACAGCCGCTGCGGGCCGGGGTGGACGAAGGCGCTGACCGCGCGCTGCTCGGCCGCCGACTCCCGTGCCTGGCGGCGGATGTCGGCGAGGTATTCGACGTACCGGTCGCGCTGGCGGTACTGGGTGCGCCGGCTCGCGTTCCTGGTCTGGGTCCTGACCATGACCGTGACGCCGACGGAGACGACGACGAAGCCGATGCCGAGCGCGATCATCCACGGTCTGCCGAAGGTGACCATGTAGGCGGCCATGCTGACGCTGCTCAACAGCGGCAGCAGCATGTAGAGCCAGGTCTGGGCCTGGTTCTGCGGGGCCTTCTGCGGCGGGGCGGCCAGCGAGACCTGCTGTTCCGGGACCGACGGGGGGAACGTCCTGGCGGGGCGGTGGAAATCTGTTCTGGTCATCTAGTTCGGGAAGTCCTGGGTGATGGGGAAGTCGGGGCCGACGTGGTCCGTCGGGCCGGAGCCGTCACCCGACGCTCCCAGCGAGAGGGAGAAGTTGTTCCAACCCGTTTCCAATTCCTGCTCCACCTGGCTGAATCCGACGGCGGTGCCGAGAATTCCCGCGACGAGAGCGGGAAGCATGCCGCCGGCGCCGTCCTCGTCGCCGAAAACGTCGGTCATCACCCCGATCCAGCGGTCGGAGAAGGCGTGCGCCTCGTCGGAGGTGCTCCCCGCCCATCCCAGCTTCAGACCGGAGACGATGTTGTTGACGTGGACGATCGACTCACCCATCTGCTGGGCGAGCGAAAGCAGTGTGTGGCCCTCCGTGCTGAGCGCTTGCGGGTCGATCTTCAGGGAACTGATGTCGTAGTCGGCTGTATCGGGCATGCTCAGTCTCCGGAGTTACGGATAAGGGCTCCCATGGCCTCGGCCGATAGGAGGTGTGCGGCCGGCTGCGCCGGAGTCACCGTCGCCGCCGTGAAGTCGGCGGTCCCGTCAGGGTCCTGCGTGGAGCCGAGCCGATGGGCGGCCGCGGCCAGGGCCGGTTCGTACGGCCTGGCCTGCCCCGGAGGCACCACTGCCCGGGTGGACCCGGTGTTCGGACCGGGTCCACCCGCCGGGGGTTTCGGGCCGCCCCCGCCCAGGTTGCCGGTGTTGCTCACCTCCGCGTCCGCGTAGTTGTCGTAGGCCGTCTGCAGGCGCCGGGCCATCTCGTCCAGCACGGCCTGAAGGTCGCGGGAAGCGCCGTTCAGCCATGTGGACATCGTCTCGAAAGACGTCGCCGACGGGCTCTGCCAATAACTGTGCGCGGCCTCGAAATGGCTCTGGATCTGCCCGATCAGACCTGATACGTGCTCACTTTCCGCGCGTACGGATCCGATGGCGGTCCTGAGGTCGCCCAATGCGACGCGGTACTCATCCGGGGACAACGTCGGCATCAGCCGGTGTTCCTTTCGCACAATCCGCGTGACACGTCGCGGATTTCCGTTGTTCTGCCGTGAGCCGGCCGATGGGCCGCCACTCCCGGAATCCGGTGTGACAAACTGATGGGGGTCGGCGACTGCCGACCGGAACACCCGGCCGGCGGCTCCGCCGGACTCTCACGCGGGAGAACACCATGCCCAATCCCCAGCAGAACCACTCGGGCTCGGGGTCGGACGCAGACGGCGGCGGCATCGACGATCCGGACGCCGGCAAGGACTTCACCAATCTGGACCCCACCATGGCGGTGGGCTGGAACACCCCGCCCAGCTTCAACACCGACACCGGCGGCAGCTCCGGCGGGACGCCGGCCACCGACGTCGTGCCCAACAGCGAACCGATCGCCTTCGACGCGGCCACGGTGCGGGCGACCGAGAACACGCTGCTCGCCCAGGCCCGTGACGCCGTCTGGAACTACGAGGCGCTGCGCCAGAAGGTGTACGCCGCCTCTCACGGCGCCTTCTGGGGCCCGGCGCACCCGGACGCCCCGCTCGCCGCGATGAACACCGGCAGCGCGACGCCGAACACCGGCTACTACCAGTCCATGGATGACCAGGACCGGGCCGACCAGGACACCCTCGCCGACATCGGCGACGAGTTCGCCCCGCACATCAACCCGGCGATGCAGAAGGCCCTGGGGATGCAGAGCAACGCGCTCGAACTGCTGGGCGCCTTCATCGCCATGGTCAACGGGTCGGGCCAGGCCTACGCCCACGTGGACCGCTCCGCGCACTTCCCCGAGCCCCCCGGCCCCGTGACGAGCTGACCGGGGCAGGGCGCCCGGTCCGGCGTGCCTCCGGTTCCCGGTCATCGGGCCGCCACCGCGGGCACGTCGGACGGCAGCAGCACCGTGAGGTCCTCGCCACTGGGGTCGGCCAGGTCGGACACCCGCATGGCGTGCCGCTCGGTCATCCGCTGGAAGGCCTGGCGGGCGGTGCGCCCGTTGCCGAAGCGCTCGGTGCGCTCGATCGCGTCGAAGTGCGCCAGGAGCGCCGCCGCCGTCTCCTCCGGAATCCGGTACTCGTGCCGGGACGCCTGGTATTCCACGATCCGCACCAGCTCCGGCGACACGTAGTCGTCGAAGGTGAGGGTGCGGGTGAAACGCGAGGCCAGCCCCGGGTTGGAGTCGATGAGGCGCTCCATGTCCTCCGGGTAGCCTGCCGCGATGACCACCACGTCGTCGCGGTGGTCCTCCATCAGTTTCACCAGGGCGGAGACGGCCTCGTGCCCGAAGTCGTTGCTCTGTCCCGCCGGCGCCAGGGCGTAGGCCTCGTCGATGAACAGCACACCGCCCAGCGCCCGGCGGAAGACCGCGGTGGTCTTCGGCGCGGTGTGGCCCACGTACTCGCCCACCAGGTCGCTGCGGTCGGCCTCCACCAGGTGCCCGTCGGCGAGCAGGCCGAGCGCGGCGAGGAGCCGGCCGTACAGCCGGGCCACCGTCGTCTTGCCGGTGCCGGGGTTGCCCGCGAAGATCAGGTGCCGGCTGAGCGGCGGCGGTTGCAGACCCGCCTCCTGACGCCGCTTGACCATCTGCATCAGCTTGGCCATGGCGGCGACTTCGCGCTTGACGCCCTCCAGGCCGACCAGCAGGTCGAGTTCGGCGAGCAGCTCGGGCAGCCGGTCCTCGCCGACGGCCTCCTGCCCGCCCGCCCCGGCCTTCTCCGCGGCCGCGCCGCCCCGCGCGGCGGGTGCGCCGGCCGGGGCGGCCGCTTCCTCCCCGGCCGCGGTCGGCATGGTGGCGACCTTGACGTTGCTGCTGCGGCACTGCTCGAAGCGGGCCGCCGCGTCGTCGGCCCGCGACAGGTCCTCGTCCGTGTCGTGCACCAGGCAGCGGCGCAGCACGGGGGCGGCCTTGGCACCCACGTACACCGCGGGATAGCCCGTGGCGGTGACCGTGCAGTCCTCCAGCAGCCCTTCGGCGCCGTCGCCCGCGTACACCCCGTTCTTCCCGGCACCGGCGACGGTCACCGACCGCAGCCGGGGCCGGGCTCCGGACCAGATCACCAGCCCGCTTCCCTTGACGTCGGCGATGGTCAGCTCCTCGATCCAGGCCTCGCTGCGCTCGTCGAGGAAGACACCGGCGGAGCCGGTGCCCTCCACCCGCCCGCCGAGCACCACGGCGCCGGTGCCGGCCGCCACCTCGATCCCCGTCTTGGCGGACCGGGCCACTTCGCAACCGTCCAGCAGCGGGCGGTGCCTTGTCTCCAGCCTGATGCCGGTGTCCGTGTCGGCGACCACGCAGCGGCGCAGTACGGCGTCGGCGTCCTTGATGTCGATGCCCGTCATCCGTGCCCGTTCGATACGGAGGTCCTCGGCGAGGACGTCCGCCGCGGCCTCCGCCCGCAGGGCGTGCTGCGCGCTGTCGCGCACGGTGCACGAGCGCAGCTCCGCCCGTGCGCTGCCGCCGAAGTACAGGGCGGTGTACGCCGTGGTGGAGATCTCGCACTCGGTGAGGCGGACGGTGGAGGCGTCCGAGGCGTGCACACCGTTGGCGCCGGTCCGCGCGACCGTGCCGCCCCGGACGTGCAGCTGCGCGCTGTCGACGGCGGCGAGGCCCGTCCCCCGCGGGTCCACCACCCGGCTCTGTTCGAGCTCGACCCGGCTGCTTCCGGCGGCGATCACCCCGGCCCCGCCCGTCTCGCGGATGTGGCAGTCCCTGAGCCACACCTCGCCCCCGCCGGAGACCAGCACGCCGTCCTCGGCCGTGTCGAAGATCTCGCACTTCTCCAGCCGGACGCGTGTCTCCTCGCGGCCGGCCGCCGCGGCCGCCCCGTCGGCGGCGGAAGCGGGGGCCGCGGCCGCGGCCGCGGCCCCCGGCGCGTCGCACACGCGCAGCCCCTGGGCCTTGGTGCCGTGCAGCCGGCAGCCGCGCAGCACAGGGCGCGCCGGGGTGTGCACCACGACCGCCGCCTCGCCGGTGTTCCGTACGGTGCAGTCGTCGAAGGTGCCCAGCGACTCCCCGGCCATCACCACCCCGCACCCCGTGACCTGCTCGACGGTGGTGCGGCGCACGTCCGCCGTGGCGGCGTCGCTCAGCATGAGGCCGTGGCCGGCTATCGACCGGATCGCGCAGTCCTCCAGCACCGCACCGGCCGTTCCGGTGGCGTGGAAACCGGCGCCGGAGGCGTCCTGGACCGTGCACGAGCGCAGTTCGGCGGTGGCGTCGCGGATCACCTCGACGCGGCCCCGGGAGACCTCGCACTGCTCGAGTACGGCTTCGCCGCCGCCGATCAGCACCGCGGGCCCGCGGTCGGAACCGCCCTCGATCGCCACGTCCCGCAGCAGGGGGGCGCCGCCGTTGACACTCACGGCGGGCCCGTGCGCGGCGACGATGCGCACGGTGCCGGGGCCCTTCTCCGCGACGACGCTCACGGCACGGTCCAGGACCAGGGACTCCCGGTACACGCCGGGTTGGACGTGTATCACCGCGCCGTCCTGCGCCGCACGGACGGCGGCGGTGATGGTGCGGTGGGTGCCCCAGCCCCGCTCCGCCACCCGCAGGACGTTCCGCTTCACCGGCCGCGCACCCCGTTCTCCGGGCCCGTCACGGCGTCTGCCCCGAGTCCAGCAGCGCCGCGTACACGTCGAAGACACCCACCGCCAGCGGCACGGCCGCCAGCAGGAGGAGCCCGGCGAGCGGATCGATCCACCCGGGACGGTTTTCGGCGGCGTCGGCGCGGAAGGCCCGGCTCAGGCCGATCACCAGCGCGAGCACGGCCGAACCGAGCAGCGCGACGGAGCCGCTCCAGTCCGGTGCGCCGAAGTTCCCCGGCGCCCGGATCACGGTGGCCGCCAGGCCGATCGTCCCCGCGGCCACCATGGGCACGGCCGCGGCCGCCATGGTCACCCGCCCCGCGCGCAGCACGAGCGCCAGCCCGAGGCAGGCGGCAAGGGCCACGGCGAACTTCTGGTCCGAGGTGCCGAGGACCACCAGGCACGCGGCGGCCAGCGCCGAGGCGAGGAGGGTCGTCCCGATGAGCAGGCGCTGCCCGCGCCGCACCAGGTGCAGCACGTCGGCGTCGTCGCCGTACGCCTGCGGGCCGCCGGTGTGCGAGCCGGCGAGCACCGCGAAGTGCCCGGCGGCCCGGGGAGCGACGGCGAGCACGGCCATCATCACGACGCCGACGACCGCGGACGACTCCGGCAGCGTGGTGTGGCCGAGGACCAGGCACACCGTGAGCACGAGGGAGAGCAGGGTGATCGCCACCGCCATCAGCGTCGTCGCGTGGCGGATGGCCAGGAGGGCGGCGAGCGCCCCGAGTACCGCCCCCGCACTCACCGCGGGCAGCACGGACCCGGTGCCGGCGTCGGCCGCCGGCAGGGACGCGGCGGCCACCGCCAGCAGCGGCACGGCCGAGTACGCCATGATCAGCCGCAGGCCGAGCGGGAGGGACCAGCCCTGCCGGGTGGCGTGCCAGGCGAGCAGGGCCAGCGAGAAGGCGGCGAGGATCGCGCCGGCGCCCGTGGCCGGCAGCGCCTGTCCGGACCGGGCCAGCATCACGAAACCGGCGATGAGGCTCAGGACGCCCAGGCTCAAGGTGGTGAACGCCCGCGACCGCCAGCCCCACGCGGTCAGCTCACCGTCGGCCTGCTCGACCGACTCCTCCAGGTCCGTGACCACGGGTTCGTCGGACTCCCGCGCGGCCGCGTCCCTCAGGTACAGCGTCGCGCCGTCCACGACGCCCCACTCCCGCAGGGAGGTCTGCGGGGGGAAAGGCGGTGTACCGGGCAGGGCGAGCGACCAGACCGGCGGGAAGGTGTCGTCGAACTCCACCTGGCCCACGAGCCTGAGCAGGTTCGGCGTGTACTCGGCGATGGCCGCGTCAGCAGGCACCGCGAGGTCCACCCGCCGCCGCGTTCCC
This sequence comes from Streptomyces sp. NBC_00433, assembly GCA_036015235.1. Classification (NCBI taxonomy): domain Bacteria; kingdom Bacillati; phylum Actinomycetota; class Actinomycetes; order Kitasatosporales; family Streptomycetaceae; genus Streptomyces; species Streptomyces sp. NBC_00433. Next base: position 2,934,622 of record CP107926.1, read on the forward strand.
ACCACGGTCACGTGGCAGCGTTCGTTCTCCACTGGGCCTTTCCTTGTCACACGTTGGCTGGGGGCCGCACGGATGCGTGCGGCCGGCGGTCCGCTGTCCGCCCGGTCAGTGCGTGGCGGTCCACGTCCTGATGTTGGCTTCCTCCGCCCCGACGTAGTTGCCCCAGTTCACGCGCATCGCGTGTGCTATCTCGCCGAGCACCCCGTCCTCTTCCTCACTTCCGAAGAGACCGACGGCGGCCATGTCCCACTCGTGCATGCGGCCCTGGTACTCGGTCGCGGACTGGGCGTTCCAGGTGTCGATCAGCGACTGGATGCGCGTCTTGAGAGCGCTCAGCTCGCCCATGATGTGCGCCGCCTGGCCGTTGAGATAGGCGCCCGCCCCCTCCAGGTCCCTGCCGACGCGGATGGGCGTACCTTCGATATCGGGCATGTCGATTCCTCCGACGAGAAGAGTGCTTGCTGCGTGGCCGGCCGCGGCCGCCGCGGTCAGGCCAGGCGGGCCGGCGGCAATTGCACGTTGCGGATGTTCGCCACGTTCGACTGCTCGGACTGGATGTAGTTGTCGGCGGAACCGTCCAGGCCGCCCGCGATGGCGAGCAGCGCCTGCTGGAGGTGCGCGGCGTGCGTGTCCCACTGCTGCATCAGTTCCTGGAACGTGGTCGAGGCGATACCGCCCCACACCTCCTCCAGGCTGACGACGTACGCCTTCAGGTTGTCGAGCTCCGCCTGGACGACTGCCTCGGTGTTGCGGATGTCAACGGCCTTGGAGTTGAGGTCCGCGGGCGTCGTGTTGTAAAGAACGCCGTCCGAACCCTGGAATCCAGAAGTCGCGCCACCGGGTTCCGCCATGTTGTCCGCCTTCCTGAACTGTTCTGCCGATGTCGGCACTCGGCGTGCCGGGCCCCGCGTGAGGAGTGCGTGTAGGCACCCCACGGAAACGGACCGGCCCGTCTTCCGGCCGGCATGCGAAACCCGCGTGTACAGGGCATGCAGGTCGTCATCCGCCGCCCCGCACAAACCCGTCCACAGGAAGCGAGAATCTACTCGAAGCGCTCCGCCGAATACTGGGTCAGCCCACAGGAATTCACCGGAAGTTCGCCAGGAGAACGCGCTCCGTGTTCACCTGAAGGCGGAGTGCAGTCAACCGAGTCAACGCGCACCCGCCCCCGGAACGTTGAAAATTCTACCATCAAGCCACTCGGCCCAGGTCGGCGAGCCGGGAGGGACCGCCAGGCAGGCAGGGTGAGTTCGCACGACCCGCACCGACCGGGGGCGTCCGGTCCCCGGCCGGCGGTCCTGTTCGGGTCGGCCTTCGGCGGCCGGTTCCCCTTCGCCGTCAGTCGGGCCCCCGCAGATAGACCTGCCCCCACCGACGCCGATCCTTACGCACGAAAGGCTCAAGAAGCGGCCGGACAAAGCGACCGGGAAAAGCGAAAGCCCGCCCCAGCCGGGCAAAGGGATGCGCTGTCAAGTCAAAGGCACCGCTTGGCCGGCAGCCGCACCTGCGCTGCCGGGTGCGCCGTCGAACGGTCTGAGCGCGTACGCGAGGAAGGCCGCCGGCGACTCCGCGGCGTCACGCTTCGAAATGTGCGACCCCCGTCCTCGAACGGGCCGCTCCGGAGGGTGACTTCGGCGGTGGGCCGCCGGGGGGACCAATCCGCGGGGGCTGTTGTCGCGAACCGTGCTGTGACCCGCCCGCTGACCGAGTGGGTGGACGGAGAGATGGGGCGTGATGGCCGTAGAGCACATCGACACCCGGCTGCTCGGGGAACTGACCGAGCAGTCACAGGATCTGAACAGCGACGCCGTACGCATCACCCGCGGCGCGCTGGACGACTTCGCGGAGGTCACCGGGCCGCGGCCGCGGCGCTGGTGGCGGCGCGGGAGCACCGTCGCCGGGGCGGCGGGGGCCGCGGCGCTGCTGACCTCGATGCGCGCCGCAGCCGCCACGTCGAGCGACGACATCATGGCCCTGCAGACGGCGGCGTCGATCGAGATCCTGGCGATCAGCGTCTACCGGACCGCCGCCGGGCTGCCGTTCATCAAGGACGGCAACAAGACGATCTCGGCCTTCATCGCGAAGACCACCACCCAGCACCAGGCGCACGCGCAGGCCTTCAACGCCGCGGTCACGCAGGCCGGCGGCGCGGCGCAGACCGCCCCCGACCCGAAGTACGCGGCCGTGGTGAAGGAGGCGCTGCCGACCGTCAAGACCCCGGCCGACGTGGTGAAGCTCGCCATCACACTGGAGGACGTGGCAGCGCAGACGTACACCAAGAACGTCAGCCAGGTCAGCAGCGCCCAGTTGCGCAAGCTGTTCGCGTCGGTGGCGCCCGTGGAGGCTCAGCACCGCGCGACGCTGCTGGCCGTGCAGGCGCTGCTCGCCGGGAATCTCGGCAGCCTGGTCGCCATCCCGACCGACGTCGCGAAGCTGCCCGCCGCCGCAGGCAGTGTCGGCTTCCCCGACGCCTTCTACCCGACCGTGAACGCCTCGCCGATCTCTGAGGGGGCCGTGAAGTGACCACCGCACGCGACGGCTGGGACATGCCGATCAGCGACGACCGGCTCGCCCGGCTCACCCGCGACATGGAAGCCGCCCACCGCGACACCCTGCCGGCCATGCGCGCGGCCGCGGTGGACCTCGCCGAGGACCTCCGCGGCAACCTCGGCGGGTCCGACGACGCCCCGCGGGCGCCGGGCCGGCGCCGCTTCCTCGTCGGCGCCGGCGGCCTCGCGGCCGCCATGGCCCTGGCCGCGTGCTCCAGCGGCGACAAGCACGACTCGGCCGCGCCGACCAAGGGCGCCGCCCCGTCGCCCTCGGGGTCGTCGAAGAGCCAGTACACCGGCGATCTGAAGGTCGTCGCGCTCGCCGTGGCGCTGGAGAACCAGGCCGTCGGCGCCTACCAGGCCACCCTCGCCGCGGCCGAGGCGGGCAAGCTCGGTCAGGTGCCGCCGGCCGTCGCCACCTTCGTGACCACGGCGATGGCCCAGCACTCGGACCACGCCAAGGCGTGGAACGCGGTGCTGACCGGCGCGGGCAAGCCCGCGATCCACGACGTGCCGCTGAGCAACCAGCCCGCCACCCTCGCGGCGCTCGGCAAGGCCAGGACGGTCACCGACGTGGCGAAGCTGGCGCTCCAGCTGGAGGACCAGGCGGCGCAGACGTATCTCTTCGCCACCTTCGACGTGAGCGCGGCGGCCGGTGTGGCGACCGCCGCGAGCATCGCCCCGGTCGAGGCGATGCACGCGGCGATCCTCCATTACGTCCTCGGCCAGTACCCGGTTCCGGACGACTTCCTGCCGGTCGACAAGGCCGCCGACCCCGCGCTCCTGACCGTCTGACCCGGCGCGGAGCCGAAAAAAAGGGGGGTGCCCGGCGACCGCCGGGCACCTGTGCGGTACGCGGCTAGCCGATGCCCAGGACGGGCAGGCACTCTTGGAGGCCGGTCAGCTCGATGTCGTCCCGGCGGGCCCCTTCCCACGCGTCCCGGGCGAGCCGCCACCGCTGGATCCGCGCGGGCTCGCCGCGGCGGGTGTCCCAGTCGGTGCCGTTGGGTTCGTAGCCCAGACCGCGGGAGACGCGGTTGGACGCCACGTTGTCGACGAAGGCGTCGCTGGCGGCTTCGCGGGCGCCCAGCCCGGCGAAGGCCAGGTGCAGGATCGCCGCCCGCATCTCCTTGCCGAGCCCCTGCCTGCGGCTGCCGGGGGCCAGCCACGAGAAGCTGGACACTGTGCCGAACCGCGTGAAGTCCGTGCCGATGAGGTCCTGCATGCCGACCGGTTCGCCGTCGACGATCACGGCGAAGTACAGCCGCCACGCGTCAGGGCTCACGCGGCCGCGTCCGGCCCAGACGGCGCGCAGCCATCGCCATTCGCGTTCGGGGCCGTCGGCGTAGAAGGAGATCGGGTCGTCGAAAGGCCACGGCTCGGCGTCGGCGACCCCGGCCCGCACGAGCGGCACGAGGCTTTCCAGCAGTTCGTCGGACGCGCCGGCCAGCGTCAGGCGGGGCGTGCGGACGACGACATTCAGCGGGGGATAGGTGTGGGCCACGCCAGGACGCTAGCCAGCCGGCCCGGCCGGCGCATCCGGTTTCCCGGGCGCCCGGTCAGCCGAACGACAGGCCTAGGCCTGCTCGGGGGAGGTGCGCGGGGGGCGGACCACGACCTTGCCGGAGGCGAGGTCTATCGGGCCTCGGCCCGGATCGCCGCTGCTCTCGTCCTCGCGGAAGAGCTCCAGCCGGTTGCGCTCGTCGTCGGTGTGCTTGCGCGAAGGCGCGAACAAATCTTCAAGGATGTTGAACACCAAGACCTCCCCGGCAAGCGGCGCTGTCCTCATCAGGTTACGCCCAAGGATCGGCGAACGGTCCGGTCGTCGATCCCGGCCCGCCCGCAGCTCACCCACCGCCACGACCTCGTCACCACGGTGTTGCCGAAGCCGGCCGCGGCGTCCACGGCGCCGGCGCCGCTCTTGACAGGGCCCGCACACGCTGGCCTTATCTATGGGAGCGCTCCCATGCCCCATGGCCCCCCACGGCCTCCCCCCACACGGAGTCCCCATGCCCAGATCCACGTTCCGCAGAGCGGGTGTCGCCGTCGGCGCCGTCCTCGCGATGCTCTCCCTGACCGACGCGGCGGTGAACGCGACCGCCGCCACCACCACGAGCGCCCGCGCGAGCGCGGCCGGACTGCCCTACCAGGACCCCTCGCTGCCGGTGTCGCAGCGGGTGGCCGACCTGCTGGCACGGATGTCGCTCGACGAGAAGATCGGCCAGATGACCCAGGTCGACAGGACCGCGCTGGCCGCCGCGCCGGGCGACCTGGCGACGTACCGGATCGGTTCGGTGCTCTCGGGCGGCGGTTCGGCGCCGAGCACCAACAACGCCGCGAGCTGGGCCGATATGTACGACGGCTTCCAGCGGACCGCGCTCGGGACGCCGCTGGGCATCCCGATGATCTACGGGATCGACGCGGTGCACGGCGACAACAACGTCTACGGCGCCACGATCTTCCCGCACGACATCGGGCTCGGCGCGACGCGCGACCCGTCGCTGGTGCAGCAGGTCGGGCGGGTCACCGCGGAGGAGGTGTCGGGGACCGGCATCGACTGGGACTTCGCGCCCTGCCTCTGCGTGGCACGCAACGACCGGTGGGGGCGGACGTACGAGTCGTTCGGCGAGACGCCCGACCTGCCGTCGCAGATGACCACCGAGATCACCGGGCTGCAGGGCGAGACGCTGGGCGGCGCGGCCTCGGTGCTGGCCACCGCCAAGCACTACATCGGCGACGGCGGCACGGACGGCGGCGTCAACGAGGGCAACGCGACCCTGTCGGAGGCGGACCTGCGGGCGATCCACCTGCCGCCCTTCAAGGCCGCCGTCGACCGCGGGGTCGGCGCGGTCATGGTGTCCTACAGCAGCTGGAACGGCGTCAAGGACCACGCCAACCAGTACCTGATCACCAGCCTGCTGAAGGGCGAACTCGGCTTCTCCGGCTTCGTGGTGTCGGACTGGGCCGGGGTCGACAAGATCGACGGGCGGTCCGGCTTCACGGCCGCCGAGGTGGCCGGCGCCGTCAACGCCGGTATCGACATGGTGATGGTGCCGACCGACTACAAGTCCTTCGTCGCGGACCTGAAGAGCGATGTGAGCAGCGGCGCGGTGACGACGGCGCGGATCGACGACGCCAACCGGCGCATCCTCACCAAGAAATTCCAACTCGGTCTCTTCGAGCACCCGTTGACCGACCGGTCGTACACCTCCACGGTCGGCTCCGCCGCGCACCGGGCGGTCGCGCGGCAGGCGGTGCGCGAGTCGCAGGTGCTGCTGAAGAACGATGGCGGTGTGCTGCCGCTGGCCAAGTCCGCGAAGGTCTTCGTGGCCGGCAAGTCCGCCGACGACATCGGCAACCAGAGCGGCGGCTGGACGATCAGCTGGCAGGGTTCGAGCGGCGCGATCACCCCGGGGACGACGATCCTGCAGGGCATCAGGTCCGCGGTGAACAACACCTCGCAGGTGACGTACAGCAAGACCGGCGACGGCATCAACGGGTCGTACTCCGCCGCGATCGCGGTCGTCGGCGAGACCCCGTACGCCGAGGGCAGCGGCGACCGCACCGGCTCGATGGGCCTGGACCAGGCCGACTTGAGCGTGCTGGCCAAACTGAAGGCCAGCGGTGTGCCGGTGGTCACCGTGCTGGTGTCCGGCCGCCCGCTGGACATCGCGGCCCAACTCCCGGACTGGAAGGCCCTGGTGGCCGCGTGGCTGCCGGGCACCGAGGGCAACGGCGTCTCCGACGTGCTCTTCGGCGACTACGCGCCCACCGGCAAGCTGCCGATGTCGTGGATGCAGAGCGCGTCGCAGGAGCCGATCAACTACGGCGACGGCAAGACGCCGCTCTTCCCCTACGGCTACGGGCTGACCTACGGCGACACGACCCCGCCGACCTCCCCGCCGCCCACCACTCCCCCGCCGACGACGCCTCCCCCGACGACCCCGCCGCCCACCGGGTCGGGCTGCACCGCCCAGTTCGCGGTCACCAACTCCTGGTCGGGCGGCTTCCAGGCGAGCGTGACCGTCGCCAACCCGGGTACGTCCGCGCTCGCCGGCTGGCGGGTCGCCTGGTCGGCGCCGACGGCGACGATCACCAGCCTGTGGAACGGCACCCTCACCCAGAGCGGCTCCGCCGTCACGGTGGCCAACGCCCCCTACAACGGCGCCGTCTCCCCCGGCGCCTCGATCTCCTTCGGCTTCACCGCCAACGGCACCCCGGGCTCACCCCTGCCCACGCCGGTCTGCACGGCGGGCTAGGGTCCGCTGTTCCTGCGGTGCCGGGCCCCCGCGCCCGGCACCACAGGGGGCGGTTACGCCGCTGCCGCCGCACCCGTGATCTGCTCCGCGCTGGGCGCGAGCCGGGGTGAGAGCAGGGTGATCACGAAGGTGCCGGCGGTGAAGGCCGCGGCCACCAGCAGGCCGCGGTGGAAGCCGTCGACCAGGGCGTCGGTCTGCGAGGCGCCGCCGGTCAGCGCGTGGGTGGTGCGCGAGGTGGACAGCGTGGTGACCACGGCGAGTCCGACCGCGCCGCCGACCTGCTGGAAGGCGGTGAAGACGCCGGAGGCGGCGCCCGCGTCGGCATGGGTGACGTCGACGACCGCGGCGATCTGCGCCGGCACCGAGACCGCGATGATGCCGAGGCCGAAGAGGACGAGGCCCGGCATGATCTGGCTCGCGTAGGAGCCGGTGGCGTCGGCGCCGGAGAGCAGCACCAGGCCCGCCACGCTCAGCAGGGTGCCCACGGTCTGCACGGGCCTGGTGCCGAAGCGGGTGATCAGCGGGGTGGCGAGCACCGCGGCGCCGATGGCGGCGCCGCCCATCGGCAGGAATTCCACCCCGGCCCGCAGCGCGCTGTCGCCGCGCACCTGCTGGAGGAAGATCGCGGTCAGGAAGAACATCGAGAGGAAGGCCGCGCCGGTCAGCGCGATGGCGCCGCCCGAGCTGCTCAGGGCGCGGGACCTGAGCAGCCGCATCGGCACCAGCGGGGTGTCGGTGCGGGTCTCGACGACCAGGAAGGCGGCCAGCAGCAGCACCCCGCCGGCCAGGCAGCCGATGACCTCGGCCGAGGACCAGCCGAGCGGTTCCGCGCGCACGACGGCGTAGACGACGCCGAGCAGCCCGGCGGTGGCCAGGACCGCGCCGAGCGCGTCGAAGCCGCGGCGGCCGGCGTGCGGCTTGACGTGCGGGACGATCAGCGGGGTGGCGATGACCAGGGCGGCCACGATCGGCACGTTGACGATGAAGACCCAGCGCCAGCTGAGCGAGTCGACCAGGAAGCCGCCGGCGACCACGCCGAGGGTGCCGCCGAGGCCGGCCAGGCCGCCCCAGACACCCATGGCGATGTTGCGCTCCCTGCCGTGCGGGAAGGTCACGGTGAGGATGCCGAGCGCCGCGGGCGAGAGCATCGCGCCGCCGAGGCCCTGGAGGGTGCGGGCCGCGATGAGCAGGCCGGGCGAGCCGGCGAGGCCGCCGGCCAGCGAGGTCACGCCGAAAAGGATCAGGCCGGCGACGAACACCCGGCGGGACCCGAGGAGGTCGGCGGCCCGGCCGCCGAGCAGCAGGAAGCCGCCGAAGACCAGGGTGTAGGCGCTGATCACCCATTGCAGGCCGTCGGCGGTGAAGCCCAGGTCGGACTGGATGTTCGGCAGTGCGACGTTCACGATCGTCACGTCGAGCACCACGATGAATTGGGCGAGGGCCAGCACGGTCAGAGTGGCCCAGGGACTGCGTCGCATAGCAACCTCGGAAGGGATAGCAGCCTCGGAAATTTTTGTTTACAGCGTATGCTTACGGCGCAACCATACAGGCATTGCTTACTTTGTAAACAGAGGTGCGATGTGTACGCTGTAGACCACTGCGGGGGGCGGATGTACGGGTGAAGGGTGAGCGGACATGGCGGCTCAGAAGCGTTTGAACCGAGACGAACTGGTCACCACCGCACTGACCGTCGCCGACGCCGAGGGGCTCCCCGCGGTGACCATCCGCCGGGTCGCCCAGCTGCACGACGTCACCCCGATGGCCCTCTACCGGCACTTCCCCGACAAGGAGGGCCTGCTGGTCGCCCTCGCGGAGCGGCTGCTGTCCGGCGCGGTGGTGCCCGAGCCCGACGAGCGGCCCTGGCACGAGCAGTTGCGCGATCTGCTGAGCGGCTTCCTTGACGCCCTGCGCCCGCACCCCAACGCCGCGATGCTGGTCTTCAACGGCATGGTGACCACCGAGCCCGGCCTGGCCATCACCGAGCGGGCGCTGGCGCTGATGGCCCAGGGCGGCATGTCGGTGGAGCGCAGCGCGGACGCCGCCAGCCAGATCCTCGGCTCACTGGTCGCGCTGGCCATCGCGGAGCCGGGCCGCGACCTCGGCCCCGACCCGGAGGCGAGCGAGGACGCGGTCCGCGCCAAGCGCGCCACCCTGCTCGCCCTGTCCCCGCGCCGCTACCCGCACATCGTGGCCGCCGCCGACGCGATGGCGGCCTGCGCCGACCAGCAGCTCTACTTCGACCGGGGCATCGACCTGATCGTCACCGGCATCCGCGACGCCGCCCGCGCGGAGGCGGCCGCCGCGCACTGACCGCCGCCGTCGGCGGCTGCCCGGCGGGACGCCTGTGGCGTACGTGACGGACCGTCATCCACGACCGGTGGGACGTATCGGCCCGTAGGGCACGGGCATGCCGCACAACACCCAGATTTAACCTCGATACTCCTTCTGCGTCCGGATCTACGCGCGTATCTTGAGGCCGATCGCGCATGCCCCGACTCGGGGTGACGCGCCGTCACCATCAGTCGCCTCCTCGAAGGAGAACCCCTCCGGTGTCGCACCCCTCTGAGGCCGCCGAGGCATCGTCCCGCCCCACCAGACCCCTTCCCACCGGGCTCCGCAAGCGGTTCCTGCCCATCGGCATAGCCGGTGCCGTGGTGCTCGCCGGGATCGGCGTGCACGCCGCCTTCGCCGCGCCGTCCGCCGACGCGCTGATCGCCGAGGTCTACGGGGGCGGCGGCAACACCGGCGCCACCTACACCAACGACTTCGTGGAGCTGGCCAACGCCGGTGCCTCCGCGGTGGACCTGGGCGCCTACAGCGTGCAGTACCTGCCGGGAGCGCCCACCGCCTCGTCCAAGTGGCAGGCCACGCCGCTCACCGGTTCGCTGGCCGGCGGCGGCCGCTTCCTGGTCCAGGAGGGCGCGGGCACCGGCGGCACCACCCCGCTGCCGACGCCGGACGCCACCGGCGGCATCAACATGTCGGGCACGACGGGCACTGTCGCGCTGGTCACCGGCGCCGACCCGCTGACCTGCCTGACCGCGGCCGACTGCGCCGCCGACCCGCGGGTCAAGGACCTGGTGGGCTACGGCACCGCGGTGGTGCGCGAGGGCAGCGGCCCGGCGGCCGGCGCGAGCAACAGCAACTCCGTCACCCGGGGCGCCACGCTCACCGACACCGACGACAACGCGGCGGACTTCACCCCCGGCCCGCCCACCCCGCAGAATTCCGGCGACAGCGGCGGCGGCCCGACCGACCCGCCCACCACCCCGCCGACCACCCCGCCCACCACCCCGCCCACCTCGCCGCCGACCGGCACCGAGGCGAAGATCCACGACATCCAGGGCGACACCCGCAACTCGCCCTTCGCGGGCAAGGCGATCACCGGCGCGACCGGCATCGTCACCGGCGTGCGGGACTACGGCTCGTCCAAGGGCTTCTGGATGCAGGACCCGAACCCGGACGCCAACCCCCGTACCAGCGAGGGCATCTTCGTCTACACCAGCTCCAGCCCCACCGTCGTGGTCGGCGACAGCGTGTCGGTCGCCGGCACCGTCTCGCAGTACTACCCGGGCGGCGCCACCACCGGTGTGCAGGCGATCACCGAGATCACCAAGCCCACGGTGACCACGGTGTCCTCGGGCAACCCGGTGCCCGCGCCGGTCGTGCTGGACGACAAGTCCGTCCCCGACGCCTTCGTGCCCAGCGCGGGCGGCGGCAGCATCGAGGACCTGCCGCTGCGGCCCGCCGACTACGCGCTCGACCTGTACGCGTCGCTCGAAGGCATGAACGTGCAGATCAAGGACACCCGGGTGGTCGGCGCCTCCGACCCGTACTCGGAGCTGTGGGTCACGGTCAAGCCCAAGCAGAACCCGACCAAGCGGGGCGGCACCCTCTACACGGGCTACGACCAGCCCAACTCGGGCCGCCTGATGGTGCAGTCGCTGCTGCCGACCGCCACCTCGCCCTTCCCGACCGCGAACGTCGGCGACACCCTGGGCGGCACGACCGAGGGCCCGCTGGACTACAACCAGTTCGCCGGTACGTACGCGCTCCAGGCCCGCACCCTGGGCACCGTCGAGAGCGGCGGCCTGCAGCCCGAGGTCACCGCGAAGGCGTCCGCCGACCAGGCCACCGTCGGCACGTACAACGTGGAGAACCTGGCGCCCGGCAATCCGCAGTCGAAGTTCGACGCGCTCGCCCAGGGCCTGGTGCACAACCTGCGCTCGCCCGACATCGTGGCCCTGGAGGAGATCCAGGACAACAACGGCGCCACCGACGACGGCACCGTCGTCGCCGACCTGACGCTGACCAAGCTCACCGACGCTATCGTGGCGGCCGGCGGCCCGCGCTACCAGTGGCGCGAGATCGACCCGGTCAACGACAAGGACGGCGGTGAGCCGGGCGGCAACATCCGGTCCGTCTTCCTCTTCAACCCGCTGCGAGTGGGCTTCACCGACATCCCCGGCGGCGACTCGACCACCCCGGTCGGCATCACCGGCACCGGCGACAAGACCTCGCTGACCGCCTCCCCCGGCCGCATCGCGCCCGCCGACCAGGCCTGGAACACCAGCCGCAAGCCGCTGGTCGGCCAGTTCACCTTCCGCGGCAAGAAGCTGTTCGTGATCGCGAACCACTTCGACAGCAAGGGCGGCGACCAGGGCATCGACAGCCACCTCCAGCCGCCGGTGCGCAGCTCCGAGGTGCAGCGCGTGCGCCAGGCGATCCTGGAGCACGACTTCGTGCAGCAGCTGGAGACCGCGGACAAGAAGGCGAACGTCGTCGTCCTCGGCGACCTGAACGACTACCAGTTCTCGCCCGCCGTGCAGAGCCTGACCGGCAACGGCTCGGTGCTGACCGACCTGGTCAACACCCTGCCGGCGAAGGAGCGCTACTCCTACGTCTACGAGGGCAATTCCCAGGTCCTCGACCACATCCTGGTCAGCCCGAACCTGGACAGCCGCGTCGACTACGACGTCGTCCACATCAATTCCGAGTTCGCCGGCCAGACCAGCGACCACGACCCGCAGGTCATCCGCCTGCGCCCGTAGCGCACGCCTCGGCGGTGGGGGCGGGCGGCCGGCGGGCCGCCCGCCCCCACCGCTGTCCGGGGGTGTCACACCGCTCTGCGGTAGAGCCGGACGCCGAGCGGCGCGAAGACCGCCACGATGCCCGCGTCCCAGGCCAGCGCCTGCCAGACGTCGGAGCCCACCGGGCCGCCCAGCACCAGGACGCGGACGGCGTCGGCGGTCTTGGACACCGGCTGGTGCACGGCGAAGGCCTGCAGCCAGCCCGGCATGGTGTCGACCGGGACGAAGGCCGCGGAGGCGAAGACCAGCGGGGCCAGCACGGGGAAGGCCGCCGCCTGGGCGGTCTCCGGGTCGCCCACCGCCATGCCCACCACCGCGAAGATCCACGACATCGCGAAGCCGAAGGCCAGCACCAGCAGCACCCCGCCGAGGAACGCCAGGACCCCGGCGTGGATGCGGAAGCCGATGGCGAACCCGACCCCCGTCATCAGCCCGACGACGAAGACGTTGCGCACGAGGTCGGCCGTGGTGCGCCCCACGAGCACCGCCGATCTGGCCATCGGCAGCGAGCGGAACCGCTCCATCAGACCCGTCTGCATGTCCGTGGCCAGGCCGATCGCGGTGTTCATCGACCCGAAGACGGCCGTCTGCACGAAGATGCCGGGGATGAGGAAGTCGACATAGCTGACCCCGTGCAGCGCGGGGGCCACGACACCGCCGAACACGTAGCGGAACATCAGCACGAAGACCAGCGGCTGGATGGTCGAGAAGACCAGCAGCCGGGGTACGCGGCGCAGCCCGATCAGATTCCGCCAGGCGACGGCGAGGCCGTCCTGCGCGGTACGCACCAGGCGCGGACCGCTGTGGGTGAGCGGCTCCTGGGGGTCGGCGGGGCCGTTGCGTCCCCGGTGCGGGCGGGCGGCGTCCGTCACGGCCCGCCCCCCGGGCCGTCGCCGCCCGGCAGCCCGGTCAGCTGGAGGAAGACGTCGTCGAGGCTGGGCTCCCTGACCGCGACGGTGCCGGGCACCAGGTCGTGCGACTCCAGCACCCGCAGCACCTCAAGGAGCGGCCGGGTGCCCTCACGCGAGGCCAGGCTGAGCCGGGGGCCGTCGACGCGGGGCGGCTCGCTGAAGCCGCCCCGCAGCAGGTCCGCCGCGCGCGCCGCCCGGTCGTCGCTGACCATGTCGATCTCGATGACCGTGCTGCCCATCCGGGACTTCAGGAGCGCGGGCGTGTCGTCGGCGATGACCTGGCCGTGGTCGATGACCACCACCCGGGAGGCGAGCTGGTCGGCCTCCTCCAGATACTGCGTGGTGAGCAGCACGGTCGTCCCGTCGGCCACCAGCTCCCGGATCAGGTGCCACAGCGCCTTGCGGCTCTGCGGGTCCAGGCCCGTGGTCGGCTCGTCGAGGAAGAGCACCGGCGGGTCGGGGACCAGCGCGGCCGCCACGTCCAGGCGCCGGCGCATGCCCCCCGAGTACGTACGCGCCGGACGGTCGGCCGCGCCGGTCAGCTCGAAGCGCTCCAGCAGGTCGGCCGCGCGCCGGCGGACCCGGGAGCGCCGCACATGGGTCAGCCGCCCGATCAGCCGCAGATTCTCCCTGCCGGTGAGGTTCCTGTCGACCGCCGCGTACTGGCCCGCCAGGCCGATCAGGCCGCGGACGGTGGCCGGCTTCCGCACGACGTCGTGCCCCAGCACCTCGGCGCGGCCGCCGCTCGGCGCGAGAATCGTGGTCAGGATGCGGATGGCGGTGCTCTTGCCCGCGCCGTTCGGGCCCAGCAGGCCCAACACCGTCCCCGGCTGGACCTCGAAATCCACGGATTCCAGTGCGGTCACCGGCCCGAAGCGTTTGCTCAGGCCGCTCACGGTGATTGCCGGTGCCTCTGCCAAGGCCCCACCTCACTCCCACGGGTGCGCCCCTCTCCGATTGTCACTCCCCCCTGCCGGGTGCGCCCGCCCGCCGCCGCGGTGGCTCCGCGGTACCCCTCCGGCAAGGGGGGGGTGCCCTTCTGCCGGCCGCGGGGGCCGTGGGGTGCCCCTTCGGCAAGGGGGGGTGCCCTTCCGCCGGCCGCGGGGGCCGTGGGGTGCCCCTTCGGCAAGGGGGGGTGCCCTTCCGCCGGCCGCGGGGGCTGTGCGGTTCCCCTTCGGCAAGGGGGTGCCTGACAGGGGCGCGGGGAACTGCGCACCCAGCCCCCACCAGGCGCGCGGGTCGCCACCGTCCGAAAGGGGCTGTTCGGTCCGATCCGGACCACCGGCCGGTGGACGGCTGAGCGCGCAGTTCCCCGCGCCCCCGGGGGGTCGTTGCGGTCCGGCGGAACACGACGGCGAGTGGGGGCTGGCCGCGGCAGCGGGTGGTTGCCGGAAGTCGGCGCCACGACGGTGGGTGGGGGCACGACGCGCCGTGGGGGTAAGGGCTTTCAGGGGCCAGGTGACCCCCGTCACCTGCGCCCCTTGTGCAACTCCTTGACGCCGGATCCGCCGCGTACTAGAAAAACCCCTGCTCGAAGAGAGCGCTCTCACATGAAAAGAGAGCGCTCTCACGCAAGTCCCAGCGGATTGCCTCGCACCCCCCACATCGGGCAGATCGGGACAGGAGATCACGCATGTCCATCGGACACGCACCACTACCCCCCACACCCCCTGGCGGCCACCGCCTGCTGCGTACGAAGGCCCGGCTGACCCTGGCCGCGTTCACCGTCGGTGCGCTGAGCCTGGCCGGGCTCGCGGTCGCCGCGGCGCCCGGCGGCGCCGCCACGCCAGCGGTCCAGGCGGCCGCGCAGGCCGCCGCCCCCGCCGCGGTCCCGGGGCCGCCGTCCGGCTTCACCACCACCTGGAGCGACGACTTCAGCGGTGCCGCCAACACCGGTGTGAACACCGGGAACTGGAAGTACGACACCGGCCCCGGCAGCAGCTTCGGCACCGGCGAGATCGAGACGATGACCAACAGCACGTCCAACGTCTTCCAGGACGGCAACGGCCACCTCGTGCTCAAGGCCCTGCACAGCGGCAGTGACGCGCGCTCGGGCTGGACGTCGGGCCGGATCGAGACGCAGGCGGCGACCTTCGGGGCGCCGGCCGGCGGCGTGGTGATGATGCAGTCGTCGATCCAGCAGCCGAACCTGACGACCGCGAACGGCGCCGGCTACTGGCCGGCCTTCTGGATGCTCGGCTCGACGCTGCGCAGCGGCGTGGGCTGGCCGACCTCCGGTGAGATCGACATCCTGGAGGACATCAACTCCCGCAGCTCCGTCTTCGGCACCCTGCACTGCGGCACCGGCTCCGGCGGCCCCTGCCACGAGACCACGGGCATCGGCAGCGGCGAGCGCGCCTGCTCCGGCTGCCAGACCGGCTACCACACCTACGCGGTGCAGATCGACCGCTCGGTCTCGCCCGAGCAGATCCGCTGGTACCTGGACGGCGCGAACTACTTCACCGTGAACTCCACCCAGGTGGACGCCACGACCTGGGCGAACGCGGTCGACCACCCGTTCTTCATCATCTACGACCTGGCGATGGGCGGCGGCTTCCCCGACGCCTTCGGCGGCGGCCCCAACTCCGCCACCGTCTCCGGCGGCCAGATGAGCATCGACTACGTGGCGGTCTACAACAAGGGTCCGGGCAGCACCACCCCGCCGCCCTCCGGCGGCAACCTGTCGCAGGGCAGGACCGCCACCGCGTCCTCGGCGGAGAACGCCACCTTCCCCGCCGCCAACGCGGTGGACGGCAACACCGGCACCCGCTGGTCCAGCGCCTTCGGCGACCCGCAGTGGATCCAGGTCGACCTGGGCGCCAGCCACACCATCAGCCAGGTGAAGCTCAACTGGGAGGCGGCGTACGGCAAGGCCTTCCAGATACAGACCTCGGCCAACGGCACCAGCTGGACGGACGTCTACAGCACGACCACCGGGACCGGCGGCAACCAGACGCTCGACGTCTCGGGCACGGGCAGATACGTCCGGGTCTACGGCACCCAACGTGCCACGCAGTACGGCTATTCGCTCTTCGAGTTCCAGGTGTTCGGCAGCTGACCCCTGACACCGAAGGGGGCGGGCCGGACCTCCACGGTCCGGCCCGCCCCCTTCGCCGTCCCGGGTCAGGGCAGCAGCACGATCTTGCCCCGCAGGTGCCCGGCCTCGCTGGCGCGCTGGGCGTCGGCGGCCTCGGCGAGCGGGTAGGTCTGGTGGATGGCCACCTCCAGGATGCCCTCGGCGTGCAGGGCCAGAGCCTCGGCCAGGGCCGGCTCGCCGCGGTAGCCCTCCTTGCCGCCGCCCGAGCTGAAGGCGACACCGTATTCGCCGGCGGTGACCGGGTTGCCGATGGTCAGCACCCGGTCCTTGCCACCGGTCAGCTCGACCGAGGCGGCCAGCGACTCGGGGAAGCCGGTGGTGTCGAAGGCCGCGTCGACGCCTTCGGGGGCGGCTTCCCGCACCCGGTCGACGAGCCCGTCGCCGTAGCTGACCGGGATCGCGCCGAGCGCGCGCAGGTGCTCGTGGTTGGCCTCGCTCGCGGTGCCGATGACCCGCAGGCCGCGGGTGACGGCGAACTGCACGGCCACGCTGCCGACGCCGCCGGCCGCCCCGTGCACGATCAGCGTCTCGCCGGCCTGCACGCCGAGCGCGTCGAGGGCGCGGTAGGCGGTCTCGGTCGCGGTGGGCAGGGCCGCGGCCTCGGGGAAGCCGAGGGAGCCGGGCTTGACCGCCAGCTTCGCGGCCTCGGCGAGGGCGAGCGACGCGTAGGCGCCGGAGGCGGTCGGCCCGAAGACCTCGTCGCCGACAGCGAGGCCGGTCACGCCCTCGCCGACGGACTCGACCACGCCGGAGGCCTCCAGGCCGGGCACGTGCGGCAGTTCCACCGGAAAGGCCGCGTTCATGGACCCGGACCTGATCTTGTGGTCGAGCGGGTTGACGCCGGCCGCGCGCACCTCGATCCGCACCTGGCCGGGCCCGGGCTCCGGTACGTCGATGTCCCTCGGGTGCAGCACGTCGGCGGAGCCGAACTCGGTGAAGGCGATGCCCTTGGCCTTGGTCATGGAATTCACGATCCTTGCAGCAGTCGGGGAGCTGAGGTGTAGGGAACGGCGCTGTGCCGTCCGGCATTCCCCATCGTGACCTCCCGGCGCCGCGGCCGCTCGGGAACGCCGGGAGCACCCCGTGTCCCGAAGACCACATGACGCAGCAGCAGGAACCGCGCTGTCCCGGCGAGCCCGGAGGCGCCGAGGTAGACGCCCTGCCGCAGCAGCGCACCGCCACCCGGGTGCAGCCCGTCGAAGGCGAGCAGGGCGCCGGTGGTGAAGGCGTACGACAGGGCGACGGTCAGCCCGCTCGCCGCGTGGTCGCTCCAGCCCGCGCCGCCGCGCCCGAAGGTGAAGCGCCCGTGCAGTTCGGTGGCCAGGACGGTGGAGGCGACCGTGATCACGGCGTTGGCCAGGGCGAAGGGCACCCGGTGGCCGATCAGCAGCAGCACCCCGCTCGCCAGCAGGGTCACCCCGCCGCCGCAGATGACGAAGCGGACGAAGGCGGCGACCGGTCCGCTGCGTGCCGTCGGCGCTGCCATGGCCAACTCCTTTGTCGGGGGCGGCCGCTGGGCGGCGACCGGCTCGTGGACGACTCTGCCGCAGCAGGCGGCGGGCGCCCATCCGGCGCAACCCCCATTACGGGTTGGGGGTACCCCCACCCTCGCCTCGGGGTCTTACCCGAGGTCTCTCAGCAGATGAAATATTAGAAGCCTATAAGGAGAATTTCCCGTGATTTACAAGGTGAGTGGCGCACATCACCCACACATCA
The DNA here is from genome assembly GCA_036015235.1 of Streptomyces sp. NBC_00433. Lineage (NCBI taxonomy): Bacteria > Bacillati > Actinomycetota > Actinomycetes > Kitasatosporales > Streptomycetaceae > Streptomyces > Streptomyces sp. NBC_00433. The sequence continues at coordinate 2,952,244 of CP107926.1, forward strand.
CTCGATAGATTGCCCCGTCTGCCGGATATGCCCCTTATGCACGCTTGCTTCCGCGGCGGCCGGCGTGCCAGAGTCGGGACAACAGCCGATCGACCCGAGCAAAGGCTGTTCCACAGGCGCCGCGGACCACACCCCCCTGCTCCGCGGCGGTCACGAAGAGGCCCCTTCCACCGTCGCAACCCGACGCAAGGGGCCTCTTCGCATGCACCGGCGGCGGCCGGCGGAACTACCGCTCGGGCACCCGCAGTTCGAACCAGCTGGTCTTGCCGCGCGGCAGCAGGTCGACGCCCCACCGGTCGGAGAGCTTGTCCACCAGGAAGAGGCCGCGCCCGCTGGTGTCCATCTCGCGCACCGGCAGCAGGCAGGGCAGCGCCCGCGACGGATCGCGCACCTCGACCCGCACCCAGCCGCGCCGCCGCCGCATCCGCAGCCCGAAGCTGCGGGCGCCGGTGTGGCGCACGGCGTTCCCGACCAGCTCGGAGACCAGCAGCTCCACGGTGTCGCCGTACTGCGGCAGCCCCCACAGCCGGACCACCGACAGCGCCAGCCGACGGGCGGTGGAGGCGGATTCGGGGCGCGAGGTCAGATGGACCTCGCGGACCGACGGATCGCCCAGCAGGTCGAGCACCGTGCTCGCGGCGTCCGCGGCACTCTCGGCGTCGGCGTCGGCGGCTTCGGCTTCGGCGGCGCCGGGCAGTACGGGTACGGCACCAGCGGCGGTTTGCGCGTTCACCCGCTGCGGCTGCTCGGATCCACCCCTGCCCGACATGAGTTCATCATGGCCGCCCGAATGGCGTTGCGGGGTGCAACCGAGGGAATTGGCGAAGAGGAATGGCCCGTTCCATCCCGCTGTTTCGGCATATACCGGGGGCAAGAATCACCCCATCCCAGCCATTACCACCTGCGGTGTTGGTGAAGCCAACCATCCCGGTGATCAGTGGCGGACCGGAATTCCTTAAGACTGCCATAAGGCTGCCTTAAGGTGGGCCGCCACCAGCGGGCTACCGCTGTTCGTTCACCTGTACGGGAATCGTACAGACCTCGTGGGGCTCCCGGTCAGCGGAATTCGGCCTTGCCCGGACCGTCCTCGACGAAACTGCGCATTCCCGTCTCACGGTCGGCGGTCGCGAACAGGCCTGCGAAGAGCCCGCGTTCGATGGCCAGCCCGCGGTCCAGGTCGGTTTCCAGACCGGCGTCCACCGCTTCCTTCGCCGCCCGCAACGCGTAGGCCGGGCCGCGGGCCAGCCGCGCCGCCCACGCCAGCGCCCTGGCGTGCACCTCGGCGGCCGGGGCCACCTGGTCGACCAGCCCGATCGCCAGCGCCTCGGCGGCGCCCACCATCCGCCCGGTGAAGATCAGGTCCTTGGCCCGCGAGGGCCCCACCAGCCGCGCCAGCCGCTGCGTCCCGCCGGCCCCCGGAATCAGCCCGAGCAGGATCTCCGGCTGCCCCAACTTCGCGTCCTCCGCGGCGATCCTGATGTCCGCGCACAGCGCCAGCTCGCAGCCGCCGCCCAGCGCGTACCCGGTCACCGCGGCGACCACCGGCTTGGGAATCCGGGCCACCGCGGTGAAGGCCTCCTGCAGCGGCCCCGCCCGGTCGGCCATGTCCTCGTACGACATGGCCTGCATCTCCTTGATGTCCGCTCCCGCCGCGAACACCTTCTCCCCGCCCCACAGCACCACCGCCCGCACGTCCGGCCGCTCCCCGGCCTCCCGCGCGACCTCCCTGAGGCGGTCCTGCGTGGCGCTGTCCAGCGCGTTCATCGGCGGCCGGTCCAGCCGGATCGTGCCGACACCGTCGTCGACTTCGAGGGTCACAGTCATGCCGCGAGACTACGACCCCCGGGCGGTCAGGACTTCCACTGGCTCCAGGGGAGGTTCCAGCCGTTCAGGCCGTTGTACCACTGGACCGTCTTGTCCTTGGAGTTGATGACCTGCACCACGTCGCCGAGGATCGAGCTGTTGTAGAACCAGGCGGCCGGGGTGGTCGCGTCGCCGGCGCCGCGGACGTCGTGGAGGCCGACGCAGCCGTGGCTGGTGTTGCTGTGGCCGAAGACGGAGGGGGCGGCCCAGTAGTTGCCGTGGATGAAGGTGCCCGAGGTGGTCAGCCGCATGGCGTGCGGGACGTCCTTGATGTCGTACTCGCCGCCGAAGCCGACCGTGTCGCCGTTCATCCGGGTGGTGACGTACTTCTCGGAGATCACCATCTTGCCGTTGTAGGTGGTGTGCTCCGGGGCGCCCGAGGAGATCGGGATGGTCCTGATCGCCTTGTTGTCGCGGTAGACCGTCATCGAGTGCTTCGCGGCGTCGACGACGCTGACCTGGCGGCGGCCGATGGTGAAGTGCACCGACTTGTGCTGCTTGCCGTAGACGCCGGGGGCGCCCTCGACGCCCTTGAGGTCCAGGTCGAGGGTGACCTTGGTGCCGGCTGCCCAGTAGTCGGCCGGGCGGATGTACAGCTCCTCGCTGCCGTTCCAGCGGGCGGCGACCGGGACGGACGGGGACGCGCTCACCTTGACGCCGGCCTCGACGGCCTTCTTGTCGGTGATCGGCCGGTTGAACTTGAGGTAGACCTCCATGCCGACGCCCACCGTGGACCCGTCCTCCGGCGTGAAGTAGCCGACGAAGGTGTCCTTCGGGGTGACCGTGGTGAAGGTCGAGTGCTTGTCGGACTCGCGGCCCGCCGCGTCCTTGGCGCTCGCGTCCACCGTGTACTGCGTGGAGGTGTCGAGGTGGCCGGTCGGGGTCCAGCCGAGGCCGTCGGCGCTGATCTCGCCGGGCACGGCGGTGCCCTTGTCGTCCTTGACCACGACGGTGGACAGCCTGCCGCCGCTCGCGGCGACCTTGAGGGTGCCGGTGGTGGCCACGTCGTCGGCGCCGTCGCCCGGCGCTATCGAGACGACCGCGGTCGAGGCCACGGTGTCCGCGCTGGCCGACGCGCTGGGCGCCTTGGGGTCGCCGGCCGCCGCCGAGCCGCTGTCGTCACCGCTGCCGCCGCTGCCGCACGCCGTCGCGAGCAGCAGCAGCGCGCCGAGCGCGAGCGCCGTCACGCTTTTCCTGATGCCAGGCGCCACACCTATCGGCTTCAATTCCGCTGCTCCCTGCCCGCTACCCGCGCTCACTACCCTGGACTCCCCCGGATGGCGCTAGACAACCACACCTCGGGCGTGCCCGGACACCCTGCTATGTCACCATTCCGTCCCAGATAGCTCTGTACCCGGGTACGGTGAGCGTCAGGCTCCGCGGGACCGGCCGTACGGACGTGCGAACAGGGGGACTTACCGGGGCGTATCGCCGCCGCCGGCGGGTGTCAGCCCCTGCGTGGTCCGCGTGGCTGCGAGGGACGTGGCTTCGGGTCGGTGCTGCACCCCATTTTCCGGCAGTCCGGGTTCGAGCAGGACATCTTCGTCACTCCTTGCTGTCGTGCATGCGTACAGCCGTGTGCACCGGCGCCGCGGCATGCGGCAGCGTCGGACACGCGGTCGTGAAGATCGACGCACGACGGGGTGATTCGGTTCCACCTGGCGGGAGTTCACAGGTTCTAACCCGGACTTACAGGGCGGAACCCGCGGTCCACTGCCGCCAGGTGAGATTCCAGCCGCTCATGCCGTTGTCGGGGGCGACCGTGGTGTCGTGGGAGTTGACGACCCGGATCGGGTCGCCGACCAGGGAGTGCGCGAAGAACCAGCCGGCCGGGGTGTCCGGGCCGCCGCCCTTGGTGTCGAGCAGGCCGATGCAGCCGTGGCTGACGTTGGTGCGGCCGAAGACCGACGGGGCCGACCAGTAGTTGCCGTGGATGAAGGTGCCCGAGCGGGTCAGCCGCATCGCGTGCGGGACGTCGGGGATGTCGTACTCGCCGCCGAAGCCGACGGTCCTGCTGTCCATCCGGGTCACCGCGAACTTCTCGGCGATGACCATGACGCCGTTGTAGGTGGTGTGGTCGGGGGCGCCGGCGGAGATGCCGAGGCTGCGCAGCACGCGGCCGTCCCTGCGCACGGTCATGGTGTGCGTCGCCGCGTCGACGGTGGAGCGCTGGTCGCGGCCGATGGTGAAGTGGACGTCCTTGGACTGGGTGCCGTAGACGCCGGGGGCGGCCTCGACGTCGCGCAGCCGCAGCCGCAGGGTGACGCGGGTGCCCGGCCGCCAGTAGTCGGCGGGGCGCAGGTCGAGGCGCTGGTCGCCGAACCAGTGGCCGACGACGGTGGCGGCGGGCACGGCGCCGACGGTGATGCCGCGCTCGACGGCGGCCCGGTCGGTGACCGGGCGGCTGAAGCGCAGGGTGACGATCATGCCGTCGCCGACGGTGGCGCCGTCCTCGGGGGTGAAGAAGCCGATCACGGTGTGCTGCGGCACGGCCGTGGTGAAGACGGCGTGCTTGGCCGCGGTCCGCCCGTGCGGGTCGACCGCGAGCGCGTCCACCGTGTACTGCGTGGCCAGTGCGAGGCGTCCGGCCGGGTGCCAGCTGCGGCGGTCCGCGGACAGCGTCCCGCCGACGGGGGTGCCGTCGGCGGCCTGGGCGGTGACCTGGCTGAGGGTGCCGTCCGCGACGGTGACGGCGAGGGAGCCGTCGGCGGCTACGTCCTTGGCGCCGTCGCCGGGTGCGACGGTGATCACCGCCTGGGACAGCCGGGGCGCGGCCGTCACCCGGTCCGCCGGTTTGGCGTCGGGCCCGTCACCCCTGCCCGTCCCGTCGCCGCAACCGCCGATCGCCAACGCGCACAGCACCGCACCCGCACCTGCGCGCACCGCGCGCCTCACCGCTTCTCTCACGCCCCGTCAACGACGCCACCTGCGCCGGGGAAACGCGTCCCGGCGGCCCGTATCGTGGGCCGCCGGGGTGAGTCCGGGGCCCCGGGTGGGAAGGAATGGTGCAGGGACACGGTGGGCCGCCGGGCACGGGACGTCCGGGCGAGCCGTCGCCGTGTCCGAGCCGCGGGAGGAAACACGTGTCGGAGACACGCGAGTTCGGCGTATCCGGGTGGGCGCAGGGCGCCGCACTGCCCATCGCGGCGCCGGCCGCCGGCCCCGGTCCTGGCCCGGACCTGGACCTGGACCCCCGCCCGCCGGGCAGCGGCACGGGCACCCTGGCCGCTCCCCCGCCGCAGCGCGCCGCCCCGGCCCCCGCGGCCGGCCGGCAGCGCCCGGCGCCGCGGTCGGCCGATGTGTGGCCGGGTTCGCCGCAGCCGCTCGGCGCCCGCTTCCACACCGGGCCCGACGGGCGTGCGGGCACCAACTTCGCGCTGTGGGCGGGCAGCGCGGAGTCGGTCGAGGTGTGCCTGTTCGCGCCGGACGGCACCGAGACGCGGGCGCCGCTGACCGAGCTGACGCACGAGGTGTGGCACGGCTTCGTGCCCGGGGTGCTGCCGGGGCAGCGCTACGGCTACCGGGTCGGCGGGCGCTGGGACCCGTGGACGGGCGGCCGGTGGAATCCGGCGAAGCTGCTGCTCGACCCGTACGCGCGGGCGGTGGACGGCGACTTCGTGCTGGTCCCCGAGGTCTACGGGCACGCGCGGGACTGGCCGGAGGCGTCGGTCGCCGACACCGTGCGCGACGACCGCGACTCGGCGCCCTTCGTGCCCAAGGGCGTGGTGGTGGACGACGACGACGACTGGGAGGACGACCACCGCCCGAAGACCCCGTGGTCGGACACGGTGATCTACGAGCTGCACGTGCGCGGCTTCACGCGCCGCCACCCGGACGTCCCGCCGGAGCTTCGCGGCACCTACGCCGGGCTGGCGCACCCGGCGGCGATCGCGCACCTGACCGGGCTCGGGGTGACGGCCGTGGAGCTGCTGCCGGTGCACCAGTTCGCCCACGAGGAGCACCTGGAGCGGCGGGGCCTGCGCAACTACTGGGGCTACAACTCGATCGGCTACTTCGCCCCGCACGCCGCCTACAGCGCCAGCGGCCGCGGCGGCCAGCAGGTCGGGGAGTTCAAGCGGATGGTGCGGGCACTGCACGCGGCGGGGATCGAGGTGATCCTCGACGTCGTCTACAACCACACCGCGGAAGGCGCCCAGGGCGGCCCGACACTGTCGCTGCGCGGCATCGACAACCGCACGTATTACCGCCTCGGCGACGACCCGCGCGGTTACGCCGACTACACCGGCTGCGGCAACACGCTGGCGGTGACGCAGCCGCATGTGCTGCGGCTGATCACCGACTCGCTGCGCTACTGGGTGACCGAGATGGGCGTGGACGGCTTCCGCTTCGACCTGGCGGCGGCGCTGGCCCGCTCGATGCACGACGTCGACATGCTCTCGCCCTTCCTCGCGGTGATCGCCCAGGACCCGGTGCTGCGCCGGGTGAAGCTGATCGCCGAGCCGTGGGACGTCGGCTCCGGCGGCTACCAGGTGGGCGCCTTCCCGCCGTTGTGGACCGAGTGGAACGACCGCTTCCGCGACACGGTCCGGGACTTCTGGCGCGGCGCGACCTCCGACGTGCGGGACCTGGGCTACCGGCTGTCCGGGTCGAGCGACCTCTACGACTGGGGCGGCCGGCGGCCGTACGCGTCGGTGAACTTCGTGACGGCGCACGACGGCTTCACGCTGCGCGACCTGGTCAGCCACCAGCGCAAGCACAACGAGGCGAACGGCGAGGACGGCAGGGACGGCACCGACGACAACAGGTCGTGGAACTGCGGCGCGGAGGGCCCCAGCGACGACCCGGCCGTCGAGGCGCTGCGGCGGCGGCAGGCGCGCAACCTGCTGTCGACGCTGCTGCTGTCGACGGGGGTGCCGATGCTGGTCGCGGGCGACGAGATGGGCCGCACGCAGGGCGGCAACAACAACGCCTACTGCCAGGACAACGAGACGAGCTGGGTGGACTGGTCGCTGCTGGCCGAGCCGGGCTGGGCGGCGCTGCGCGATCTGGCGGCCCGGCTGATCGCGCTGCGCCGGGCGCATCCGGTGCTGCGCAGCGGCGGCTTCTTCTCCGGTCTCGCGTCGGCGCCGGAGGGGCTGCGGGATGTGGCGTGGTTCGGGGCGCAGGGGCGGGAGTTGACCGACGAGGAGTGGTTCGCGCGGTCGGCGACGCTGGGGATGTACCTGTCGGGCGCCGACATCCCGCACCGGGACGCCCGGGGCGAGCCGGTGGTGGACGACAGCTTCCTGCTGGTCGTGCACGCCCACCACCGCCCGGTGGCCTTCACGCTGCCGGGCATGCCGTGGGGTTCGTCGTACGAGCTGCTGCTCGACACCGCGGCCGAGGAGCAGTCGGCGGAGCCGCTGGTGCCGCCTGCCGCGGCGGGCGCGGCCGTACGGGTCGCGGCACGTTCGGTACGGCTCTACCGGGCGGTGCGCGAGGGGGCGGGGGCGGGCTGAGGCGGGGGTGAACCGGGGTGGGCCCAGGGTGAGTTCAATCACCAGACCATCATGGTGAATCGGCTGGACTCCACCAGTGGTCCAGTCCACTATGAGCCCGGTGACCTCCTCCGCACCCGGCCCCGGGCGAGCCGCCACGGCCGCGCCGAGCCCGTCGGCCTGCCTCCCGCCCGCGGGACCGCTCTGGTCGACTCCCTTCCGGCTCTACTTCACCGCCCGCTCGGTCGCGATGCTCGGCGACACGATGCTGCCCGTCGCGCTGTCCGCGGGCCTGCTCTCCTACGGCTACTCGGCCGGCGACATCGGCCTGGTGATGGCCGCCACCAGCGCCTGCTTCGCCGGCTTCGTCATCTTCGGCGGTGTGCTGGCCGACCGCTTCAACGCCCGCGCCATGATGATCGGTTCCGACCTGCTCAGGGTCGGCACCCAGTCGACGGCCGCCTGCCTCTTCCTCACCCACAGCGTGCGGCTGTGGGAGGTGCTGGTGATCGCGGTCGTCAACGGCACCTGCGCGGCGACCTTCCAGCCGGGCGTCGCCAGCACGGTGGTGCGGGTCGCCCGCGATGTGCAGGGCGCCAACGCGGTGACCAGGACCGCGGAGGCCGGCGCCGGCCTGGCGGGGCCCGCGCTCGCCGGTGTGCTGGTCGGCTTCAGCTCGGCGGGCGTCGTCTTCGCCGTGCACGCGGCCACCTACCTGACCAGCGGGCTGTGCCTGCTCTTCCTGCGGCTCGCCCCGGCGCCGCCGCGCACCACCACGGCGGGGACGGGGACCACCTTCAGGGCCGACCTCGGCGAGGGGTGGCGGGAATTCAGGGCGCGGACCTGGATGTGGGCGGTCATCCTGGTGTGGACGGTCTACACCCTGTGCGTCATGGGCCCCTACACCCCGCTGGCCGCCGGGCAGATCATCCCCGAGCACGGCGCCGGGGCCTACGGCCTGGTCAATTCCTCGCTCGGCGCGGGCACCGCGGTGGGCGCGCTGCTGGCGATGCGGCTGCGCTCGGAGCGGCCGCTGCGGGCCGGCAGCTTCGGGGTCTTCGGGGTCGCCCTGATGCCCGCCTCCGTCGGCCTCGACCTGCCGGTGGCCGGGCTGTGCGGCTGCCTCTTCGTCGCCGGCGTCGGCGGGGCCTTCTGGGGCGTCAACTGGGCCACCAGCGTGCAGACCCAGGTCCGCGGCGACATCCTCAACCGCATCCACGCCTACGAGGTGGCCGGGTCCGTCGCGATGTTCCCGGTCGGCCAGGCGCTCGCGGGCCCGGCCGCCGCGGCCTTCGGCGCCCGCCACGTGCTCATGGCGGGCGGCGCCATCGCCCTCGCGGTGGGCGGCACCCTGCTGGCGGTACCCGCGGTGCGCGGGCTGCGGCGGGCCACGCCCGGCAAGGTGGGTTAGGGCCCGGGGCCCCGGCCCGCCGGGCTTCCGCTCCCTGCGACCCGTACGGCCCCCCCGTTCTGCTCCCCGGAGGGCATCCGGTGGCGAAAACCAGGTGAAGGGTGTCAGTGGGCAACCGTAGTGTCAGGAGTGATGCCTGCCACGACCCCTGATCCCGCGCCCGCCGCCCGCCCGCGGTCCTCGATCCGCTCACTGCTGCGCCTGTGGCCGTACGTCCGGCCGATCCGCGGCCGGCTCGCGACGTCCGCGGTGGTCGGCGTGGTCGCCTCCAGCATGGGGCTGCTGACCCCGCTGGTGCTCAAGTGGCTGGTCGACGGGCCCGTCACCGACCAGGACCCCTCGGGGGTGTGGCTCGGCGGCGGCCTGGTCCTGCTGCTCGGGCTGCTGGAAGCGGGGCTCTTCGGGCTGCGGCGCTGGCTGGTCGCGAGGCCGCTGGCCGGCGTCGAGGCGTCGATGCGCGACGACCTCTACCGGCGGCTGCAGCGGCTGCCGGTGGCCTTCCACGACAAGTGGGCGTCGGGGCAGCTGCTCTCCCGGGCCACCACCGACCTGCAGATCCTGCGGATGTTCCTGGCCTTCCCGCTGGTCTTCCTCTTCGTGAACGCCACGACGCTGCTCTTCGGCTTCGCCATCCTGCTGGCGCAGAGCCCGCTGCTGACCCTGGTGCTGCTCGGCCCCGCGGCCCCGCTGGTGGTGCTCTCCATGCGCTTCGAGACGAAGTACGCCCTGGCTGCCCGCCGCGCCCAGGACCAGGCAGGCGACCTGGCCACCCTGGTCGAGGAGTCCGTGCTCGGCGTCCGCATCATCAAGGCCTTCGGCCGCCACCGCACCCAGTCCCAGGCCTTCCACCACCAGGCCCGCGACCTGCGCGGCACCGAACTGCACAAGGCGCGGCTGCTGTCCGACCTGTGGGCGATCATCATGACGCTGCCGGAGCTGGCCATCGGCATCGCCCTGGTCGTCGGCGTCCTCCAGGTCTCCGACGGCAAGCTCTCCGCCGGCACCCTGGTCGCCTTCCTGACCACCGCGCTGGCGCTGCGCTGGCCGGTGGAGTCGATCGGCTTCCTGCTCGCGATGAGCAATGAGGCGGCCACCGCCGCGGACCGCTATTTCGAGCCGATGTCGACGGAAGGCGCCGAGTCCACGGAAGAAGCCGGCGCCGACGCGCACCCCGCCGCGCCCCGTGGTGACGGACTGCGGATGGAAGGCGTGCGGTTCCGCTATCCCGACGCTCCCGCCGGCAGTGCGGCGCTGCTGTGCGGAGTGGACCTGCACATCAGGTCCGGGGAGACGATGGCGCTGGTCGGGGCCACGGGCTGCGGGAAGACCACGCTCACCGCGCTGGTGCCGCGCCTCCACGAACCGACCGCGGGGCGTATCACGCTGGACGGGGTGGACACCGCGGGAATGGCGGTCGGCCGGCTGCGCGAGCTGGTCGCGGTGGCCTTCGAGGAGCCGACGCTGTTCTCCGCGAGCGTGCGGGAGAACGTGGCGATGGGGGCGGGGCCGGACGGGGCCGGGGAGGACGCGGTGCTGCGGGCGCTGGAGATCGCGCAGTGCGGCTTCGTGCACTCGCTGCCCGACGGTCTCGACACGCAGGTCGGCGAGCAGGGGCTGAGCCTGTCCGGCGGGCAGCGGCAGCGGCTCGCGCTGGCCCGCGCGGTCGTCGGGCGCCCGCGGTTCCTGATCCTCGACGACCCGCTGTCCGCGCTCGACGTGAACACCGAGGCCCTGGTCGAGGCGGCGCTGCGCGATGTGCTACGGGAGACGACCGCGCTGGTCGTGGCCCACCGGCCGTCGACCGTACAGCTCGCCGACCGGGTGGCGCTGATGGCCGGGGGCCGGATCACCGCGGTCGGCACCCACCCCGAGCTGCTGCGGGACAACGCGGAATACCGCCGCCTGATGTCGGGCCTCGACACCGTCGTGGAGCCCCTGGAGAGGAGCGACGCCCGATGACGTCCGCCACCGAGCAGCAGCTCAGGGACGACCCGGAAGAGGCCGGGCCGGCGGCGGCGCCCCCGCCGCCCGAGCCGGACGCCTTCGACCAGGACCGGCTGCCCGCGCCCAGGAACGCCCAGGCGGTGCTGCTGCGCTCGCTGCTCGGCCCGCACCGCCGCAGGGTCTGGCTGGCCGCGGTGCTGCTGCTGGTGCAGCAGGCCGCGGTGCAGGCCGGCCCGCTGCTGGTCGCGTACGCCATCGACAACGCGATCCCGCAGGTGCGCGACGGCCGGCACACCGCCCTGATCGCGGTGGCCTGCGGCTACCTGGGCTGCGGGCTCGCCGCCGGCGCCCTGCAGCGCACCTTCATCCGGATCGCCGCGCTGATCAGCCAGGACGTGCTGATCGAGCTGCGCGCCCGGATGTTCAGGCACGCCCAGTCGCTGAGCCTGGACTTCCACGAGCGCTACACCTCGGGCCGGCTGATCGCCCGCGCCACCTCCGACGTCGAGTCGATCAGGGAGCTGCTCACCGACGGCCTGGAGGAGCTGATCGGGGTGGTCCTCTCGGGGGTCTACATCTCGGTGCTGCTGATCTTCCTCGACTGGCGGCTCGGCCTGATCACCCTGGTGTCGTATGTGCCGCTGTTCCTGGCGATCCGCCGCTTCCAGGGCCGCTCGATGATCGCCTACCGCAGGCGCTCCACCGCCATCGCGGCGGTCATCGTCAAATTCACCGAGACGATGAACGGCATCCGCCCGGTCAAGGCCTTCCGCCGCGAGCAGCCCAACGACACGTCCTTCGAGGAGCTGAACCACCGGCACTACCGGGCGAACGGCGACGCGATCCTGGAGATGGCCCGCTATGTCGTCACCTCCCGGCTGATCGCCAACATCGCGGTGGCAGGCATCGTGGTGTGGGGCGCCTACCGGGTGGCGGGCGGCGGGATGGCGCTGGGGGTGCTCGCCGCTTTCGTGCTGTATCTGCGGCGGCTCTACGACCCGATCGACCGGCTGGGGATGTTCCTCAACTCCTACCAGTCCGCCGCGGCCTCGCTGGAGAAGATCGCCGGCCTGCTCGCCCAGACGCCGACCGTGCCGATGCCCGAGCACCCGGTCGCGCTGCCGCCGACCGCCGGCGGGCGGCCGGGCCGCGAGGTGGTCTTCGACCGGGTGCGGTTCGGCTACCGGACCGGCGGCGAGGTGCTGCCGTCCTTCGACCTGCGGCTGCCCGCCGGGCAGACCCTCGCGGTGGTCGGCGCGACCGGCGCGGGCAAGTCCACCCTGGCGAAGCTGCTGGCCAGGTTCTACGACCCGACCGGCGGCCGGGTGCTGCTCGACGGCGTGCGGCTGAGCGACCTGTCACCGGGCGACCTGCGCCGCGGGGTGGTCATGGTGACGCAGGAGGCCTTCCTCTTCTCCGGCACCGTCGCGGACAACATCGCCATCGGCCGCCCCGACGCCACCCGCGACGAGGTCGAGGACGCGGCCCGCGCGATCGGCGCGCACGACTTCATCACCGCGCTGCCCGACGGCTACGACACGGACGTCCGCAAGCGCGGCGGCCGCATCTCGGCCGGCCAGCGCCAGCTGGTCGCCTTCGCCCGCGCGCTGCTCGCCGACCCGGGGGTGCTGATCCTCGACGAGGCGACCTCGTCGCTGGACATCCCCGGCGAGCGCGCGGTCCAGTACGCGATGCGTACGGTGCTCACCGGCCGCACGGCGGTCATCATCGCCCACCGCCTGTCCACGGTCGCGATCGCCGACCGCGTGCTGGTGATGCGCGACGGCCGGATCGTGGAGGACGGCACCCCGGCCGAACTCATCGCGGGCGACGGCCACTACGCCCAGCTCGACGCCGCCTGGCGCGACGGCCTGGCCTGAGCCGGCGGGTCTACCGCCGGGTGGGCCCGTTGCGCGGCGCGGGCGGCTTGGCAAGGGAGACCTGTGCGGCGGTGGCCGCCGCGAGGCGGCGGTCGTAGTCGAGGCGGGCGCCGAGCTCGCGGCGGGTGACGCGTACGAAGACGCTCGCGAGCCATACGCCGAGCAGGTACGCGATCAGTCCCGGTGCGACCGGCGCGAAGACCATGACCAGCGCCCCCATGTTCCTGCCGCGTTCCGCGTTGGCACGCGACCGGCGCAACTGGCCGGGGATCTCCTCGGGCATGACGGGCACATCCCGGACGCGCCTTTCCCTGACCCACCCGACGCCCAGCGCCGCCACGGCGGCGGCGCCCTCCACGATGTGCACCACCGTCCGCGCGGGCTGCGGGATGAACGACACGAAGGCGGCGTAGAAAGCCCCCAGGCCGAAGCTTCCGAGTGCCACGAAGGGCACGGACCTCAGGAAGAGCCAGGACCGGCGCGTCCAGTAGCGGGATCCGCGGTCCACCCAGGTGGTGCCGAGGATCGGCAGCGCGAACGGCTCGACCGTGCCCGCGGTGTGCGTGCCGTCATCCGAGTCCGAGCCCATGCCAGACCTTCTTTCCCGCGTTCCCCACGCTGTGCGCGGTGCTGACGCCCAGGTCCTTGAGGTCGGTGCCGGTGTGCTTGACGACGTTCGCGGTTCCGTCGCCGATGCCCGCCACCACCCCGTGGTCGTGGATGTCCTCGCTCCAGTGCTCGTGCCAGGCCTCGTCCACGAGGTAGCTCGCCGTGATGACGGTGGCGCCGTTGACCGCGGCCTCGGCGACCGCTCCGACCTCCTCGGGCAGGGCCACCGCGGCCGCCGCCCCGACTCCCAGCCCGACCAGGCCCGCGCCCACGTCGACGGCCAGCGAGTGGGACCAGGACCAGCCCTTGTCGTGGTCCTCCTTCGCCTCCAGTACGCCGATGGTCGTGGACGCGGCGATGTCCAGGACGGGCAGCTCGCGGAGGAATTCCGGTGCGCCGTCGACGAGCCTGGTGGTCTTGAGCGCGTCGGCGAGCTTGTAGTTGAGGGCCTTGTCGTAGGGGAGGAAGCTGGTGTTCTCCGAGCGCGCGACGTCCGCGTGCAGCGCGTCCAGTTGTGTTCCGATGCGTTCGTACTGCCCCCTGAGCCGGAAGGCCTTGGGGAGGTCGGCTTCCGCGGTGCGGAATTTGGCCTCCTCGTCCTTCATCGCGGCGAGGGCCTGGTCGTGCCTGGTCTCGGCCTCCGCGAGGAGCTTCTTGGACTCCAGGCCGAGCTTGCGCTCCCCATCGACCTCCGCTGACCACAGGCCGCGCAGGTAGTCGGCCACGACGATCTTGTCGCCCTTGCTCATCGGCTTGTCCGGGTCGATCGCGTCGTAGAGCGCGTTGAGCGTCTTGGCGCAGGCGATGCGGGCGGCCTGGGCCTGGTGGGTGATCTCGTCGTGGACGCCGGTGTATTCGTGGAGGTCGTCGAGGGTCTTCTGGTCGGCGGGGCTGGGCGTCCCGGCTGTCGTCATCAGGCCGGGGACGCCGGTCGGGCCGACCGGGACGCCCTTGGAGGTGGCGACGTCGGCGGCGTTCTGGAGGGCGCTGTCGGCGTCGGAGAGGGCCTGCGCGAGGGTGGTCAGCGCGTCGCCCGCGGCCTTGACCAGTTCGGCGAAGCCGCCGGCGGCCATCGCGTCCTCGGCCCAGCGGGCGCGGAATTCCTCGGCCGCCTCGCCCTTCCAGCCCGCGTCGGTGACCAGCGTCTCGATGCCGTCGGTGAGCGGCTTGACGACGCCTTCCAGCAGCTCCTTCGCCCCGGTCAGGGTGCTGCCCATCGTCTGGAGACCGCTGATGTCCCCGCCTATCCAGCTCTCAGTCACCGGCCATCAGATCCTCGAACAGTCCGTGTACGTCGATGTCGCCGCGCTGGTAGGAGTCGTGCGCGTAGCTGAGGCCGTCGGCGTGGTCCTCGATGCGGCCGGCCAGTTTGGAGTGCAGGCCCTCGATGGCGTCCACGATCGAGACGATGGCGTCGTTCAGGCCGGGGTCGCCGCCGTCGGCGACGGGCGGGGAGACGTCGACGTGGAGGGCGGCGTAGGCCGTCGCCTGGGTGTAGAAGGTGCTGGTCATGCTCGCGAGGTCGGCGAGGACGACCTTGACGTCCGCGCTCATCGCGGCACCGCCTCGGCGTAGGCGCGGAGCAGCTCGGGCGTCCAGGTGCGCGCGCTGTCCGCGGACATGGCGGGGTCGACGCACATGCGGCGCAGGCCGCCGCGCCTGGCCAGTTCGGCGAGCCGGCCGGCGGGGACGGTGATCCACGGCTGGCTGTCGCCGAGCGCGTCGGCGAGGGCGCCGGGGGTGGTGAAGGCGACGGCGACCAGCTCGCCGGTCTCGGCGTCGGTCTGCAGCTCCAGGCCGACGGTGGCCTGTTCTGCCGGGTCCGCGGGGTAGCGGGGATGGGCCGGGACGTACAGGCGGGTGCCGGCTGCCAGCCGAGGGCGGGGGGCGGCAGGCCGGATGCGGTCGTCGGCCCCGGACAACTCGGATATGCGTGACATCATCACCTCGGCTTGCGCGGTCACCCGGTGTGCCGGCGGGCACACCGGAAGCAGGCTACGAGCGGCCGGTGGCGCGAGACCTGTTCTTGACCATTTGATGGCAACACTGGCGCTATTGCGCCTACTTCCGCCACGGATCACCGCAACCGCCCCGTTGATCACAGCAGTCGGGGCGCGGCGGCACCGCGGGCGATCCGCCCGGTACGGCACGATTCGCCGCCGTCGCGGGAGCGGCAGAATTCTTCCGCCCGCAACATGGCCCTCACACCTGCCCGCTATGCGGACGCCACCCTCCGGACACCGAACGAATTTCAGCCAAGTTGGCACCATGGGACTGACATGAACAAGTAAAGAGTGCCACTCTGTGGCCCGTTCCACACAGCAACACCACAGCTCTATCCGGGTGGATCACCAACCCCACCCGCCCGGACTGTCACCGGCCGCGCACCCGTGGCCGCCGCAGAAGGAGTGAAGAGTGGCACGATCCCCCCGTACGGCCCGTACGGCAGCAGCCGTCGGCGCGCTGGTCGCCGGTGCGGCGATGCTCGCCGTGACGCTGCCGGCCGGCACAGCGGCGGCAGAACCCGCCGCACAGACCGGCTCGGCGGCCCAGGCCGCGAACACCCACGCGCAGCCCAGGCCGGGCGCCCTGCCGGCCTCGCTGAACGCTGCGCAGCAGGCCGCCCTGACGACGCGGGCCCAGTCGCAGGCAGCGGCCACCGCGTCGTCGCTGCACCTCGGCGCCCAGGAGAAGCTGGTCGTCAAGTCGGTGTCCCAGGACACCGACGGCAGCACCCACACCCGCTACGAGCGTACGTACCAAGGACTGCCGGTGCTCGGCGGCGACCTGATCGTGCACCAGAGCCCCCTCGGCGCGACCACCGGTGTGGACAAGGCGACCAACGCCTCGGTCGCGGTGGCCTCCACGACGGCGCTCAAGAGCGCGGACTCGGCGAAGTCCTTCGCCCTGTCGCGCGCGAAGGCCGACGGCGCCAAGGCGCCGACGGTGGCCAACTCGCCGCGCAAGGTGGTCTGGGCGGCCTCCGGCACCCCGGTGCTCGCCTGGGAGTCGGTGATCGGCGGCCTCCAGGAGGACGGCACGCCCAACCAGCTGCACGTGATCACCGACGCGGGCACGGGCGCGAAGCTCTTCGAATACCAGGGCATCGAGACCGGCGTCGGCAACAGCGAGTACAGCGGCCAGGTGAGCATCACCACGACGCTGTCGGGCAGCACCTACCAGCTGACCGACAACACCCGCGGCGGCCACAAGACGTACAACCTGAACCACAGCACGTCGGGCACCGGCACGCTGTTCACCGACGCCGACGACACGTGGGGCGACGGCGTCGGCACGACCGCGCAGACCGCGGGCGTGGACGCCGCCTACGGCGCCCAGGAGACCTGGGACTTCTACAAGAACACCTTCGGGCGCAACGGCATCGCGAACGACGGCCGGGCGGCGTACTCCCGTGCGCACTACGGCAACTCGTACGTCAACGCCTTCTGGGACGACTCCTGCTTCTGCATGACCTACGGTGACGGCAGCGGCAACGCGCACCCGCTGACCGCGCTGGACGTCGCGGGCCACGAGATGAGCCACGGCGTCACCTCCAACACCGCGGGCCTGAACTACTCCGGCGAGTCCGGCGGCCTGAACGAGGCGACGTCCGACATCTTCGGCACCGGCGTGGAGTTCTACTCCAACACCGCCGCCGACCCGGGCGACTACCTCATCGGCGAGAAGATCGACATCAACGGTGACGGCACCCCGCTGCGCTACATGGACAAGCCCAGCAAGGACGGCGGCTCGAAGGACAACTGGTCCTCCAGCCTCGGCGGCCTGGACGTCCACTACTCCTCGGGCCCGGCCAACCACTTCTTCTACCTGCTCTCCGAGGGCAGCGGCGCCAAGGTCATCGGCGGGGTCAGCTACAACAGCCCGACCTACGACAACCTGCCGGTGCCGGGCATCGGCCGGGACAACGCGCTGAAGCTCTGGTACAAGTCGCTCACCGAGCGCTTCACCTCGACCACCAACTACGCGGCGGCCCGCACCCAGTCGCTGCTGGCGGCGGCCGACCTGTGGGGCGCCAACAGCACCACGTACAACACGGTGGCCAACACCTGGGCCGCGATCGGCGTCGGCAGCCGGGTCACCGCCCCGAGCGGCGTCACGGTGACCAACCCGGGCAACCAGTCCACCAAGGTCAGCACGGCGGTCAGCCTGCAGATCGCGGCCAGCAGCACCAACAGCGGCGCCCTGACCTACAGCGCGACCGGCCTGCCCTCCGGCCTGTCGATCGGCGCCTCGACCGGCCTGATCTCCGGCACCACCTCGACCACCACCGGTACGTCCAGCGTGGTCGTCACCGTGAAGGACTCCACCAACGCCACCGGGACGGCGTCCTTCACCTGGACGGTCACGTCCACGACCGGCGGCTGCACCGCGGGCCAGCTGCTGACCAGCCCCGGCTTCGAGAGCGGCGCGGCCGGCTGGACCTACTCCAGCGGCGTGATCGACACCAGCACCGACGCCCCGGCCCACTCCGGCTCGGCGAAGGCCTGGCTCGACGGCTACGGCACCACGCACACCGACACGCTGTCGCAGTCCGTCACCATCCCGGCCTCCTGCACCAGTGCCGCCCTCACCTTCTACCTGTACGTCGACAGCAGTGAGACCACCACCACGACCGCCTACGACAAGCTCACCGTCGCGGCCGGCAGCACCACGGTGGCCTCCTACTCCAACCTCAACAAGGGCTCCGGCTACGTCCAGCGGACCGTCAGCCTCACCCCGTACATCGGCAAGACCGTCGTCCTGAAGTTCACCGGCACCGAGGACTCCTCGCTGGCGACGTCCTTCCTGATCGACGACACCGCCGTCAACGTCAGCTGACACCGGCGGCACCACCGATTCGCCCGAACGGCGGAAAACGCCCGGACCGGCCCTCCGCGGCCGGTCCGGGTGGTGCCCGGCGGCGGTCTGGTAGAGTGGATCCTGTTGCAGTTGTGGTACCCAGAACTTTTCGTGCGCCTGGATGATTGCGATCCCCGGGCGCACTTTTGTTTTTGCCGGAATTCTCCGGTGTGGGGTGATCATCTACAGCGACCCGGATCCGTACAGTGCGGATCTGGAAACTGCCCCACCAGTAGGAGATGGATTATGGCTACCGGAACCGTGAAGTGGTTCAACTCGGAAAAGGGCTTCGGCTTCATCGAGCAGGACGGCGGCGGCTCCGACGTCTTCGCCCACTACTCGAACATCCAGTCGCAGGGTTACCGCGAGCTGCTCGAAGGCCAGAAGGTCGAGTTCGAGGTCACCCAGGGCCAGAAGGGCCCGCAGGCGGAGAACATCCGGGCGCTCTGACCGGCGTCACCGGGCCGCCGCGCCCGGTCTTGGGAGGCCCGCACCGCACGGTGCGGGCCTCTCGCATGCAGCCGCCGCACCGGCGGCCCGAGGAAGGAAACGCCCGTGTCACCTGTGTCGCCCGTCACGCTCTTCTCCCAGCTGCCGCTGGACCCGGCGCTCGTCGCCGCCCTCGAAGCCCACGGGGTGACCGAGCCGTTCCCGATCCAGGCCGCCACGCTGCCCGACTCGCTGGCCGGCCGCGACGTGCTGGGCCGCGGCAGGACCGGCTCGGGCAAGACGCTGGCGTTCGGGCTGCCGCTGCTGACCAGGACGAAGGCCGCCGGGCGGCGGGCCGAGGCCAAGCGGCCGCTGGCACTGGTGCTGGTGCCGACGCGCGAACTGGCCGGGCAGGTCACCGAGGCTCTCGAACCGTACGCCAAGGTGCTCGGGCTGCGGATCACCGCGGTCGTCGGCGGCGCGTCGATCAACCGGCAGAGCGCCGCGCTCAAGGCCGGCGCCGAGGTGCTGGTCGCCACCCCCGGGCGGCTCGCCGACCTCATCGACCGCCGCGCCTGCGCGCTGGACCGGGTCGCGGTGACCGTGCTGGACGAGGCCGACCAGATGGCCGACATGGGCTTCCTGCCGCAGGTCACCAAGCTGCTGGAGCAGGTACGCGCGGACGGCCAGCGGATGCTGTTCTCCGCGACGCTGGACCGCAACGTGGACAAGCTCGTCAAGCGCTTCCTCAACGCGCCCGTCACCCACTCGGTGGACCCCTCGGCGGCGACCGTCACCACGATGGAGCACCACGTGCTGCACGTCGACGAGGCCACGAAGCGGGCGGTCACCGCGGAGATCGCCGCCCGCAAGGGCGGCGTGATCATGTTCGTCGGCACCAAGCGGGGTGCCGACCGCCTCACCAAGCACCTGCTCGGCCAGGGCGTACGCGCGGTGGCGCTGCACGGCGGCAAGTCGCAGCCGCAGCGGAACCGGGCGCTCGACCAGTTCCGCGCCGGGACGGCCGACGCGCTGGTCGCCACGAACGTCGCCGCCCGCGGCATCCACATCGAGGGGCTCGACCTGGTCGTGAACGTCGACCCGCCGACCGAGGCGAAGGACTATCTGCACCGGGGCGGGCGCACCGCGCGTGCGGGCGAGTCCGGGACCGTCGTCACCCTCGTGCTGCCCGAGCAGCGGCGGGAGAACGCCCGCCTCATGGCTGCCGCCGGCATTCGCCCCGCCACCGCGCGGGTCCGGCCGGGCGATCCCGACCTCGCGCGGATCACCGGCGCGCGCAAGCCGTCCGGCACGCCGGTCGCCATGCCTGCGGCTCCCGAATCCGCGGCGCCCGCGCCCGCGAAGCCCTCGTCTTCCGCCCCGCGCCGCCGCGCCGGCGCCCCTGCCGGCCGCCGCACCGGCCCCGGAGTCGCCGCGGGCCGCGGCGGCGCCACCGGCCGCCGCGCCCGCGGCGAATCCGGCACCCCCCGCGGCCGCCGCGCCGCCTGACCCCCGGCCGCCACTTGCCCGGGGGGCACCCCGAGCCGCCGCCTGCCGCGGGGGCGACTTCCAGGGGCGCGGGGAACGGCGCGACCAGCCCGCCACCCGCCGGTGGTCCGGCACGAACCGAACAGCCCCTTCGGGCCGGCGACGACCCGCGCCCCGGTGAGGGCTTACCCCCTGCCCAGAGGGCGACCGTTTTTCAGGGGCGCGAGGAACGGCGCGACCAGCCACCCACCCGCCGGTGGTCCGGCACGAACCGAACAGCCCCTTCGGGCCGGTGACGACCCGCGCCCCGGTGAGGGCTTACCCCCTGCCCAGAGGGCGACCGTTTTTCAGGGGCGCGGGGAACGGCGCGACAAGCCCCCACCCGCCGGCGGTCCGGGGCGAGCAGAAGAGCCCCTTTCGGACGGCGACGACCCGCGCCCCTGGGGTGGTGGCGGTCCGTTCGCACACGACGGCGAGTGGTGGGTTGCGCGCGCCGTTCCCCGCGCCCCTGATGGCTTGCCCCCTGCCAGAGGGTGACCGTTTCAGGGGCGCGGGGAACGGCGCGACCAGCCACCCACCCGCCGGCGGTCCGGGGCGAGCCGAAGAGCCCCTTTCGGACGGTGGCGCCCCGCGCCCTGGAGGGGGCACCCCTTACTGAAGAGGCACCCCCCCGGAGGGGGTCAGCGGAGGATGCCCGCCGTCATGCCCTCGGTTTCCGGCGGGACAGCCACCAGGCCCAGTTCGGCCGGGGTGGCCAGGAGGGGGTGGGCCGGGAGGACGCGGACGGTGTAGCCGAAGGAGCCGGTGCGGTCGAGGGTGAGGGGGCCCTCGTAGAAGTGGCGGCCCGAGATGTCGGCCCGGCCGGTCGGTTTGAGGGACTGGACCGTCGCGTTCGCGAGGCGGTCCGCGGCGTCGACGCGGCCCGAGAGGAGCTGGACGTCGACGTCGGCGGGGTCGAGGCCGCCCAGGCTGACCTGGGTGCGCAGGGTGAGGGTGGAGCCCAGTTCCGGGGTGCCCTCGACGGAGTCGGTCTCCACGTGGTCCACGGACACCTGCGGCCACTGGCGGCGCAGCCGGCCCTTCCACTCGGCCAGTTCGACCGCGGCGGGACCCTGTATGGCCCGGTGCGAGCGCGCCGCGGGGGCGTACAGCCGGGTGACGTAGTCGCGGACCATCCGGCCGGCCAGGACCTTGGGGCCGAGCGTGGTCAGGGTGTGGCGGACCATCTCGATCCAGCGCTGCGGCAGTCCGTGCGAGCCGTGGTCGTAGAAGCGCGGCGCGACCTGGTTCTCCAGCAGGTTGTAGAGCGCGGCGGCTTCCAGCTCGTCGCGCCGGTCCTCGTCGGTGATGCCGTCGGCGGTGGGGATCGCCCAGCCGTTGTCGCCGTCGAACCACTCGTCCCACCAGCCGTCGAGCACCGACAGGTTGAGGCAGCCGTTGAGCGCGGCCTTCATGCCCGAGGTGCCGCAGGCCTCCAGGGGGCGCAGCGGGTTGTTGAGCCAGACGTCGCAGCCGGGGTAGAGCCGGCGGGCCATCCGCATGTCGTAGTCGGGCAGGAAGACGATGCGGTGGCGTACCCGGGGGTCGTCGGTGAAGCGGACCAGTTCCTGCACCAGGCGCTTGCCGCCGTCGTCGGCCGGGTGGGCCTTGCCCGCGACGACGATCTGGATCGGCCGCTCGGGGTGCAGCAGCAGGTCCATCAGCCGGTCCTGGTCGCGCAGCATCAGGGTGAGCCGCTTGTAGGAGGGGACCCGGCGGGCGAAGCCGATGGTGAGGATGTCGGGGTCGAGCACGTGGTCGGTCCAGCCCAGTTCCGCCTCGCCGGCGCCGCGCTGCCGCCAGGAGGCGCGCAGCCGCAGCCGTACGTCCTCGACGAGCTGTTCGCGCAGCTCGCGGCGCAGCTCCCAGACCGCGGTGTCGGGGATGCCGCCGATGTCCTTCCAGCGGTCGGTGCCGCCGACCATCAGGGCGTCCTCCGCGCCCTGCTGGCCGATCTGCCGGGCGCCGAGGCGCAGCACCTCGGGGGCGACCCAGGTGGGGGCGTGCACCCCGTTGGTGATGGACGTGATGGGGATGTCCTCGGGGTCGAAGCCGGGCCACAGGCCGGCGAACATCTCCCGGCTGACGGCGCCGTGCAGGGTGGACACCCCGTTGGCGCGCTGGGCGAGGCGCAGGCCCATGACGGCCATGTTGAACAGGTTGGGGTCGCCGCCGCGGTGGGTCTCCATGCCGAGTTCGAGGATGCGCCCGGTGTCGACGCCGGACAGCTCGCCGCCGTCGCCGAGGTGCCGGGCGACCAGTTCGCGGTCGAAGCGGTCGATGCCGGCGGGCACGGGGGTGTGGGTGGTGAAGACGGTGCCGGCCCTGACCGCTTCGAGCGCCGCGTCGAAGTCCAGGCCCTCCAGCGACAGCTCGCGGATGCGCTCCAGGCCGAGGAAGCCGGCGTGGCCCTCGTTGGTGTGGAAGACCTCGGGTTCCGGGTGGCCGGTGATCCGGCAGTAGGCGCGGACCGCGCGGACGCCGCCGATGCCGAGCAGCATCTCCTGGAGCAGCCGGTGCTCGCTGCCGCCGCCGTAGAGCCGGTCGGTGACGTCCCGCTCTGCGACCTGGTTGCCCTCGACGTCGGAGTCGAGCAGCAGCAGCGGCACCCGGCCGACCTGGGCCTTCCAGATCCGGGCGTGCAGTGAGCGGCCGCCGGGCAGGACGAGGCTTATCCGGGCGGGGGTGCCGTCGGCCTCGCGCAGCGGGGTGAGGGGCAGGGAGTTGGGGTCGAGCACCGGGTACTGCTCCTGCTGCCAGCCCTCGCGGGAGAGGGTCTGGCGGAAGTAGCCGTGCCGGTAGAGCAGGCCGACGCCGATCAGCGGTACGCCGAGGTCGCTGGCGGCCTTGAGGTGGTCCCCGGCGAGGATGCCGAGGCCGCCGGAGTACTGCGGGAGGGCGAAGGTGATGCCGAACTCGGGTGAGAAGTAGGCGATGGCGGCGGGCAGGTCGGTCTGTTCCTGATACCAGCGGGGGCCGCTGGTGTAGTCGGCGAGGTCTTCTGCGGCGGCGGCCAGCCGGCGCAGGAAGCGCCGGTCGCCGGCGAGCGCGGCGAGCCGGTCCTTGCCGACGGTGCCGAGCAGGCGTACGGGGTCGCCCTGGGCTGCCCGCCAGCCCTCAGGATCGACGCTCTGGAAAAGGTCCCTGGTCTCCTGGTGCCATGACCAGCGGAGGTTCTGGGCCAGACCCCCCAGCGGGCGCAGAGGTTCCGGCAGGACGGTGCGCACGGTGAATCGACGGATAGCCTTCACCCTTCGACCGTAGCCCGGCGGGCCCGGAGCCCGCGGGTACTGTCCCGGATCCGGTGGTTCAAACGCTCGAACGGCGGCTCACAGGAGTGAGCGTCACCGGTGTGCGGGCGCGGGCGCGTTCAGCCGTCTGTACGAGAGGCGGCCAGGAAATGTCCCGCCGGGGTCGGGCGTGCCGCGGTGCCGGTCAGGGCTTGGCGAGAGCCGTGCGAAGCGGCCCGAGCGATGCGATGCTGATGGCTTGAATCACACGGCCCGCGGGGAGCACAACTGCGGCTCCGCGGCCGCCTGGGGCGTACGCGGGGGCGCATTTGGGGGCGCTCACAGGGGTACGAAATCGGACCTGCCGGGACGCCACGGACGCGCCCGCCGCCGGGCCTCCCCGGGCGGACCGGGGGCGCGGATCAGAGCACTCGCGGCGCGCTCCCGAAACGCCGTCAGGTGGTGCGTGTCGCGCGTAGACCGTGGGCAGGCTCCCCGGTGCACAGCGCCCGAAAGGCATGGCTCGCGCGATCGGGGGCACCCGTACGGCCCTGTCACCGCCACCCGGGTGATCGCGGTGGGCCGCGGCCACGCAGGCAGGCCGACAACGCCAAGAGCAGTTAAAAAGAGCGGAAGTCGTCGTCCCGTATGCCGTCACGTAAGTCGTCACGTAAGTCGTCACGTAAACCAGCGCTGTCAGGTGAGGAAATGATCGGTCGCATTCCCGTTCTCGATGTCCGGCCGCTGGTGGACTGCGGCCGCCGGCCGGCCAAGGCGGTGGTGGGCGAGACCTTCGAGGTGACGGCCACCGTTTTCCGCGAGGGCCATGACGCGGTCGCCGCCAACGTGGTGCTGCGCGACCCGGCGGGCCGCTCGGGCCCGTGGGCGCCGATGCGCGAGCTGGAGCCCGGCAGCGACCGCTGGGGCGCCATGGTCACCCCCACCGCGGAGGGCCGCTGGTCCTACACGGTGGAGGCCTGGTCCGACCCGGTCGCGACCTGGCGGCACACGGCGGGCATCAAGGTCCCCGCGGGCATCGACACCGACCTGGTGCTGGCCGAGGGCGCGCTGCTGTACGAGCGGGCGGCGGCCGGGGTGCCCAAGAGCGACGGGCGGCCCGTGGTGCTGGCCGCGGCCGACGCGCTGCGGGACGCGGCGCGGCCGGTGGCGGCCCGGCACGCGGCGGCGCTGACCCCCGAGGTGGTCGCGGTGCTCGACCGCTTCCCGCTGCGCGAGCTGGTCAGCGCGTCCCGGCCGCTGCCGCTGCACGTGGAGCGGCAGCGGGCGCTCTTCGGGTCCTGGTACGAGTTCTTCCCGCGCTCGGAGGGCGCGGTGGTCGAGGAGGGCGCCCCGCCGCGGCACGGCACCTTCCGTACGGCCGCCGAGCGGCTGCCCGCGGTCGCCGCGATGGGCTTCGACGTGGTCTACCTGCCGCCGATTCACCCGATCGGCACAGCCTTCCGCAAGGGCCGCGACAACACCCTGACGGCGGGTCCCGACGACGTGGGCTCGCCGTGGGCGATCGGCTCCCCCGAGGGCGGGCACGACGCGGTCCACCCGGACCTGGGCACCATCGAGGACTTCGACCACTTCGTGGCCAGGGCCAAGGAGCTGCGGCTGGAGGTCGCGCTGGACTTCGCCCTGCAGTGCTCCCCCGACCACCCGTGGGTGGACAAGCACCCGGAGTGGTTCGCGCACCGGGCGGACGGCACGATCGCCTACGCGGAGAACCCGCCGAAGAAGTACCAGGACATCTACCCGGTGGCCTTCGACGAGGACTTCCCCGGCATCGTGCGCGAGACGCTGCGGGTGCTGCGGCACTGGATGGCGCACGGGGTGCGGATCTTCCGGGTCGACAACCCGCACACCAAGCCGGTGGTCTTCTGGGAGAAGGTGATCGCCGACATCAACCGGACCCATCCGGACGTGATCTTCCTGGCCGAGGCGTTCACCCGCCCGGCCATGATGAGCACGCTGGGCCAGATCGGCTTCCAGCAGTCGTACACGTACTTCACCTGGCGTACCGAAAAGGCCGAGCTGGCCGACTACATGCGGGAGCTGAGCGGGGAGAAGGCCGCCTGGATGCGGCCGAACTTCTTCGTCAACACCCCCGACATCCTGCACGCCTTCCTCCAGAACGGCGGCCGTCCCGCCTTCGAGGCCAGGGCAGTGCTCGCGGCGACCCTCTCCCCCAGCTGGGGCGTCTACGCGGGCTTCGAACTGTGCGAGGCGGTTCCCGCCGCGCCCGGGAGCGAGGAGTACCTGCACTCCGAGAAGTACGAACTGCGGCCGCGCGACTGGGCGGCGGCCGAGGCCGAGGGGCGTTCGCTCGCCCCGCTGATCACCACGCTCAACCGGTTGCGCCGCCGTCATCCGGCGCTTCAGCAGCTGCGGGACATCACATTCCATCCGGTGGACAACGACGCGATGCTCGCGTATTCGAAGCGACGCGGGGACGACGTCGTACTGGTGGTCGTCAACCTGGACCCGTTCCACACCCAGGAGGCCACCGTCTCGTTGAACATGCCGGAACTCGGCCTCTCCTGGCACGAGTCCTTCCCGGTGCGCGACGCGCTCACCGGTGAGACCTACCACTGGGGCAGAGACAACTATGTGCGCCTTGAGCCGGGCCGCGCGCCCGCGCACGTCCTGTCGCTGCGACCGTCTCCATCGATCGGAGGGTCACTCAGTTGATCGTCAACGAACCCGTACCTGACACCTTCGAGGACACCCCGGCCAAGGACCGTGATCCCGACTGGTTCAAACGGGCGGTGTTCTACGAAGTCCTCGTTCGCTCCTTCCAGGACAGCAACGGCGACGGTGTCGGCGACCTGAAGGGCATCACCGCCAAACTCGACTATCTGCAATGGCTGGGCGTCGACTGCCTCTGGCTGCCGCCGTTCTTCGCCTCACCTCTCCGCGACGGCGGCTACGACGTCGCCAACTACACCGCGGTACTCCCCGAGTTCGGCGACCTCGCCGATTTCGTGGAGTTCGTGGACGCCGCACACCAGCGCGGCATGCGCGTGATCATCGACTTCGTCATGAACCACACCAGCGACCAGCACGAGTGGTTCCAGCAGTCCCGCAGCGACCCCGAAGGCCCCTACGGCGACTACTACACCTGGGCGGACGACGACAAGCAGTTCCCCGACGCCCGGGTCATCTTCGTCGACACCGAGACGTCGAACTGGACCTTCGACCCGGTGCGCAAGCAGTACTACTGGCACCGCTTCTTCTCCCACCAGCCGGATCTCAACTACGAGAACCCGCAGGTGCAGGAGGAGATCCTCGCCGCGCTGCGCTTCTGGCTCGACCTGGGCATCGACGGCTTCCGGCTCGACGCGGTCCCCTATCTGTACCAGCAGGAGGGCACCAACTGCGAGAACCTGCCGCGCACGCACGACTTCCTGAAGAAGGTGCGCGCCGAGATCGACGCGCAGTACCCGGACACCGTGCTGCTGGCCGAGGCCAACCAGTGGCCCGAGGACGTCGTCGACTACTTCGGCGACTTCCACAAGGGCGGTGACGAATGCCACATGGCCTTCCACTTCCCGGTGATGCCGCGGATCTTCATGGCGGTACGGCGTGAGTCCCGCTACCCGGTGTCGGAGGTCCTGGCCAAGACCCCGGCCATCCCCGACACCTGCCAGTGGGGCATCTTCCTGCGGAACCACGACGAGCTGACCCTCGAAATGGTCACCGACGAGGAACGCGACTACATGTACGCGGAATACGCCAAGGACCCGCGCATGCGGGCGAACATCGGCATCCGCCGGCGACTGGCGCCGCTGCTCGACAACGACCGCAACCAGATCGAGCTGTTCACCGCGCTGCTGCTGTCCCTGCCCGGCTCGCCCATTCTCTACTACGGCGACGAGATCGGCATGGGCGACAACATCTGGCTGGGCGACCGGGACGGTGTGCGCACCCCCATGCAGTGGACGCCCGACCGCAATGCCGGGTTCTCCTCCAGCGACCCCGGCCGGCTCTTCCTGCCGACCATCATGGACCCGGTCTACGGCTACCAGGTCACCAACGTCGAGGCGCAGATGAGTTCACCCAGCTCACTGCTGCACTGGACCCGGCGGATGATCGAGATCCGCAAGCAGAACCGCGCGTTCGGCCTCGGCTCGTACACCGAGCTGCCGTCGAGCAACCCGGCCGTGCTGGCCTTCCTCCGGGAGGACGGCGACGACCTGGTGCTGTGCGTGAACAACTTCTCACGGTTCGCCCAGCCCACCGAGCTGGACCTGCGTCGCTACGCGGGCCGCCACCCGGTGGAGCTCATCGGCGGGGTCCGCTTCCCGGCGATCGGCCAGCTGCCGTACCTGCTCACCCTCGCGGGCCACGGCTTCTACTGGTTCCGGCTGCGCCGCAACGCGTCATGACGGCGGGGGGCCGGCCGGTCCGGCCCCCCGCGCCCGATGGGCCCCCGAGAGCGCGCCCGAGTAGCGGGCCTGACGCACCTTTGGCAGTATCCAGAGGTATCCGGACGCATCCTCGCGTAACCGGATTCACCCGGACGTACCCCCGCTCGCAGCAGGGCGGGCTCCGCCGGGCCGACCGCACGACCGGTGCGCCAAGTGGCAACCGGAACGTTACGCGGGCGGGCCGTACGGCGGTTTCCTGTCACCCGCCCGGGGCAGGCTCCCCGTGTCGCCGGACAGCCCGAACCCGTCATCCGGGAGGCTGGCGCCCCTGTCGCTCGTCAAGGCGGCCGGGTGCGCGACTCCCCGGGGAAAGGACGTCATGTCGGACAGCTCCTGGACCCGTGTCCCCCCCGTGCCCTCCACCACCCCCGGGGCCCGCCCCGCCGTCCCCGACCCACCCGTCCCCACCGCCGATCCCGGCCTGCTGCGCTCGCTGGAACCGCTGCTGCGCAGCTGGCTGCCGCGGCAGCGCTGGTTCGCCGGCAAGGGGCTGCCGATCGGCGGCTTCCGGCTGGCCGCGGCGACCGAGCTGCTGCCGCCCGGCGGCCGGCTCGGACCGCTCGGGCTGCTGCACGTCCTGGTGGACGTCGAGCAGCCGGGGCGCCCCGCCGACTGCTACCAACTGCTGCTCGGCGCGCATCCGCTGCTGCCGTCCGCCCTGGTGCGCACCGCGCTGGGCCCGGCCGTCGGCGGCCCCTACGACGGACTGACCCTCTACGACGCCCCGCACGACCCCCGGCTGGCCGCGCTGCTGCTTGAACGGCTCAGGCTGCCCGGCCGCACCGGGCGGCTGCGCTTCACCGCCGAGCCGCACGCGGTCTTCCCACCCGGGCTCATCCCGCGGGTCTCGACCGCGGAGCAGTCCAACACCTCCGTCGTCTACGGCGACACCTACATCCTCAAGCTCTTCCGCCGCGTCTCCCCCGGCACCAACCCCGACCTGGAGCTGTCGCTCGCCCTGGCCAGGGCCGGGTCGCGGCGGGTCGCCGAGCCGGTGGCGTGGTTCGAGTCGCTGGAGCCCGGCCCCGGGCCCGCGGCCGAGGAGCCCACCACGCTCGGCGTGCTCCAGCGCTTCCTGCCGGGCTCGTCCGACGGCTGGGCGCTGGCACTGGCCTCCGTCGCCGAGGACGGCGACTTCCGCGCCGAGGCGGCGGCGCTCGGCGGCGCCACCGCCGAGGTGCACGCCTCGCTCGCCGCGGCGCTGCCGGTGCGGGCGCTGGACGGCGCGGCGCTGGAGCGCATCGCGGCGGGCATGGCCCGCCGCCTGGACGAGACCGCCGCCGAAGTACCCGCGGTACGCCCCTACGCCGACGCGCTGCGGTCCGCCTTCGACGACCTGGCCAAGCTCGGCGCCGTCACGCTCCCCGGCTCCGCGGTCACCGCCCAGCGCATCCACGGCGACCTCCACCTCGGCCAGGCGCTGCGCGGGCCGGGCGGGGAGTGGGTGCTCATCGACTTCGAGGGCGAGCCCGCCCGCCCGCTGGCCGAACGCCGCGGGGCGGCGCCGCCGGTGCAGGACGTGGCCGGCATGCTGCGGTCCTTCGACTACGCCGCCCACCACAGCGGCAACGGCCCCTGGGCGGCCAGGCACCGGGACGCCTACTGCACGGGCTACGCTGCCGTCTCCGGCACCGACCCGCGCGAACAGCCCGTGCTGATACGGGCCTTCGAGACGGACAAGGCGGTCTACGAAGCCCGCTACGAGGCCCGGCACCGGCCTGCCTGGCTCCCCATCCCCCTCTCGGCCCTGGCCCGCCTGTCCACGACCGCACCCCGATGAAGCCGCCGTCGGCCCGGCCGACCCCGACCCCTTACCCGCCCGCACCTGACCGTCCGCACCGCCCGAGGAGAAGCCGCCCGTGACCCACGAACCGACCGCCCCCGACGGCGCCCTCCCCGAGGCCACAGCCCGCGGCTACACCCCTGCCACCCCCCACCCCGCCGCTTCCGGCAGCGCCCCGAAGCCCGCTGCTGCCCCGGAGAGCGCGCTTCCGGGCCGCGGTCCTGCTGCCCCGGAGGGCACGCTTCAGGGGCGCCGTCCCGCCACTGCCGCAGAGGGCACCCCTCAGGGGCGCGGGGAACTGCGCGACCAGCCCACCGCCGGCCGCCGGTCCGGAACCGACAGCAACAGCCCCACCGGTCCGGTGCCGACCCGCGCCAGCGCGGCGGCCGAGCGCGCGGTTCCCCGGGCCCCTGACAACCCGGCGCCTGAGCGCAGAAGCACCCCGGCAGGGGAAGGCCTCGTGCCAGAACGCAACAGCACCCCCGCAGGGGGCCTGGCAGGGGACACCCTCGGAGCGGAGGACCGCCGGCGGCTGCTCGCGGGAGAGCACCACGACCCCCACGCCCTCCTCGGCGCGCACCCCGAGAAGCAGGGCGTCAGGGTCCGGGCGCTGCGCCCGTATGCGACCGGGGTGGCGGTGGTCACCGCGAACGGCGACCGAGTCGACATGGCCGAGGACGGCGACGGCCTCTTCTCGGCACTGCTCCCGGGGGCCGAGGTCCCCGCCTACCGCCTGGCCGTGGCCTACGACGGCGCCGACGAGATCCTCACCGAGGACCCCTACCGCTTCCTGCCGTCGCTGGGCGAGCTGGACGTCCACCTCATCGGCGAGGGCCGCCACGAGCAGCTGTGGAAGGCCCTCGGCTCCGAGCCGATGACGCACGCCGGTGTGACCGGCACCCGGTTTGCCGTGTGGGCGCCGAACGCCCGCGGTGTCCGGCTCGCCGCCGACTTCACCTTCTGGGACGGCACCTCGCTGCCGATGCGCTCGCTCGGCTCCTCCGGCGTGTGGGAGCTGTTCGTGCCGGGCGTCGGCCCGGGGACGGCGTACAAGTACGACATCGCGCACCCGGACGGCTCGCACGGCATGAAGGCCGACCCGATGGCCCGCGCGACCGAGGTGCCGCCGGCGACCGCGTCGGTGGTGACGGAGTCGGCGTACGAGTGGCACGACGCGGACTGGATGGGCCGCCGCGCGGACACCCCCGTGCACCGCGCGCCCTTCTCGGTCTACGAGGTGCATCTGCCGTCCTGGCGGCCGGGGCTGGGCTACCGCGAGCTGGCCGAGCAGCTGACGGCGTACGTCAAGGACCTGGGCTTCACGCATGTGGAGCTGATGCCGGTCGCCGGGCACCCCTTCAGCGGGTCGTGGGGCTACCAGGTGACGTCGTACTACGCCCCGATGCCGGGGCTCGGTTCGCCGGACGACTTCCGGTACCTGGTGGACGCGCTGCACGGGGCCGGCATCGGCGTGATCATGGACTGGGTGCCCGCGCACTTCCCCAAGGACGACTGGGCGCTGGCGCGCTTCGACGGCGAGCCGCTGTACGAGCCGGCCGACCCGCGGCGGGCCGAGCACCCGGACTGGGGCACCCTGGAGTTCGACTTCGGACGGACCGAGGTGCGCAACTTCCTGGTCGCCAACGCCGTCTACTGGTGCGAGGACTTCCACATCGACGGGCTGCGCGTGGACGCGGTGGCCTCGATGCTCTACCTGGACTACTCCCGCGAGGGCGGCGACTGGCTGCCCAACGTCCACGGCGGCCGGGAGAACCTGGACGCGGTGGCCTTCCTCCAGGAGATGAACGCCACCGTCTACCGCCGCTGCCCCGGCGTGATCACGATCGCCGAGGAGTCCACCGCCTGGGACGGCGTCACGCGCGCCACCCACCATGTGGGCCACACCGGCTTCGGCGGCCTCGGCTTCGGCCTGAAGTGGAACATGGGCTGGATGCACGACTCGCTCGGCTACATCGGCCACGAGCCGGTGCACCGCAGATACCACCACAACGAGATGACGTTCTCGATGGTGTACGCGTACAGCGAGAACTACGTGCTGCCGATCTCGCACGACGAGGTCGTGCACGGCAAGGGCTCACTGGTCGGCAAGGTGCCGGGCGACTGGTGGCAGCAGCGGGCCACGCACCGGGCGTATCTGGGCTTCATGTGGTCCCACCCGGGCAAGCAACTGCTCTTCATGGGCCAGGAGTTCGCCCAGGGCGCGGAGTGGTCGCACGAGAGCGGCCCGGACTGGTGGCTGGTCGACCCGCGGTATTCCGCGGCCGGCGACCACCGCGGGGTGCGCGACCTGGTGCGCGAGCTGAACACCGTCTACACGGCCACGCCCGCGCTGTGGCAGCGGGACACCGACCCGGGCGGCTTCGAGTGGATCGAGGGCGGCGCGGCGGAGGACAACGTCTTCGCCTTCCTGCGCTTCGACTCGGCGGGCGAACCGCTGCTGTGCGTCAGCAACTTCTCGCCGGTCGTACGGGACGGCTACCGCCTCGGCTCCCCCGCCGCGGTGTGGACCCCGGTGCTGAACTCCGACGAACTGCGTTTCGGCGGCAGCGGGGTGGCGCTGCCCGACCAGATCAAGACCGAGGCGTCGCCCTGGCACGGCCGCCCGAACAGCCTCACCATGTCGCTGCCGCCGCTGTCCACGGTGTGGCTGCGCCCCGACATGCCGGGCCGATGACCGCGGCATTGCCCGGGGTTTGCCAAATCCTGGTTCGCTGAGGGCAGTTGGGCCGGAGCAGGCTCGCTTACCCTGACCGGGACCGATGGGGGACAGTCATGGGCAAGCCGCTGCTCCGGCTCACATCAGCCGATCTGACCGGCCTGGCAGGCGACATGAGCGAGGCCGAGCGGGAGATCGAGGGCATCGAACGGCAGTTGGCGTCGCTCGCGGAGGCCGCGGAGGCGTGCTGGTACAGCGACGCGGCCACCGAATACCACGACATCCACCGGCGGGTGGTCGCCGACGCGGTGACCGTGCGGCGGACGCTGGCCTTCGTCAAGGAGGCGGTCGAGCTGAGCCGGGACGGCTTCAGCGAGCAGGACCTGGAGACGCTGGAGTCCTTCCGCGAGCTCCAGGTCGGCCAGGAGGCGCCGCCGGCCGTGAGCCCGCCGCGCAGCGGCATCGCGGACCTCTAGGGCGTGCCAGGCGCCGCCGACCAGACGGGATTTGTCGGACACGCCCTGGCGCCCACAGGGCGGCGGAAGGGCAACGGGGGAGACACATGACATCGCGCCTGAAGGTCGAGCTGACCGCGCTCGCCGAACTCGCGAGCGGGCTCAAGGGCAGCGCCGACACCCTGGACGACCTGCTGACCAGGTTGGACACCGGTATGAAGCGCTTCGAGAACGCCTGGGAGGGCGAGGCCCACGACCGCTTCCGCGCGGTCTTCGCGCAGTGGCGGGAGACGTCCGCCGACCTCCACCGGATGCTGGGCGAGATGCACCACGTCACGCACACCGCGCACGGCAACTACCACGCGGCGGAGACCGCGAACCTGCGGATCTGGGGCGGGAAGTGAGCTGGGGCGAGCCGACCGGGCCGATAGACGTCACGCCGTCGGACCTGAGCGGGGCGGCGGCCACCTTCGCCGGCGGCCAGACCCGGCTCGACGGCATCGCGGACGCCCTGACCACGGCGCTGAACGCGGCCGCGGGCATGGCCGGTGACGACAAGTACGGCACGAAGTTCGCCAAGAGCTACGACCCGGCGGTCAAGGCGCTGTTCAAGACGCTGTCGGCGGCCGTCAGGGCGATCGGCCAGTCCGCCGACGGGCTGGTGCGTACCGCGAACAACTACCTCAGGGCCGACCACCACTCCAACCCCAAGGCCGCCAAGGACCCGCTGGTGCTCTTCCCGTGGCCGGGGGTCATCGACGACGTCATGTACCCGGACCCGCCCTCGGCGATCGGCGGCGGGAGCAACCACTGGCCGCCGCCGATCGACAAATACTGGGCGAACGGGCACCAGGACCGGCTGCGCTCCGCCGCCGCCGCCTTCCGTACCGCGGCCGGCGACATCGACAACCTCGGTACGAGCCTGCACCTGCAGGTCCAGGCGATCACCGACGTCAACTCCAGCGGGGCCATCATCGCGATGTCCGGTTTCTGGGGCCGGATCTGGCACACCGCCGACCCCGGCGGCATGGCCCCGCTGTCCACCGCCCACCTGGCGTGCACCCGGCTGGCCTCGGTGTGCGACGCCTTCGCGCACGCCATCGACCAGGCGCACAGCGAGTTCGAGCACAAGATGACCGAGGCGGGCCTGGCCATCGGGGTCACCACCGCGCTGGGCGTCCTCGGCACGGTCTTCACGCTCGGCGGCTCCGACGCGGGCGCCGCGGCCCTGGACGCCGGTGAGGCCGCCGCGCTGTTCGCCTCGGTGGACGGCGTCCTGGACGCCGCCATGGCCGACTACGCGGCCGAGGGCATCGCCGAGCTGGAGACCGTCCTCGCCTCCGCCGCCGAGGAGGTCCCCGAGGTCGAGGCGGTGGACGCCGAGACCACGGAGGTCTCCCAGGCCCTGGACCGCGAGATGGCCGACGCCGAGGCGCGCGGCGGAGGCGGCTCGGGCGGCGGAGGAGGCGGCGGAGGCGGCGGAGGCGGCAAGCCCCCGACCGGCGGCGGCGATCCGCCGCCCGACGACCCGCCGGGCGACGGCGACAGCACGAACCCCCGGGACGTGCACGGCGCCAACCGGCTGGGCCGCGGTGTGGACGTCGACGACGTCTGGAAGAACGGCGACCTCTACATCCAGAACGACGGGCAGCTGGTGAAGGTCCTGGAGACCGGCAACGGCAAATACGATGTCGTCGTCCGTGACATGTCCAACCCGACGGGCGGACCCACCACGGTGATCAAGGACGCGACCGAGCGGTACATCGAGAACAAGCTGGCGAACGGACTGTGGGAATGAGCGCTGTGGACGACCTGGAACCGCTGGACGTCTCCGAGCGGCTGCGCTGCTGCATCTGCGGCGACGACACGGCGGACGCCGACGACTACGTCCAGCTGACGCTGAGCGCCGACGGCAGCGGCGCCCGGCAGGCGCTGGGCGCCCACGCCGAGCACCTCAACCAGGTGCTGGCGCCCGGCTACAGCGTGGAAGTGCACCTGATGTGACCCCGGAGGGCCGCCGCAGGGGTCAGAAGACCGACTCGGCCTCCTCCATGCGGTCGTCGGGGACCGTCTTGAGGTACGTGATCGCGTCCGCCAGCGGGACCATGTCGATACGGGTGCCGTGCAGGGCCGTCATGTGGCCGAAGGCGCCCTTGTGGGCGGCCTCGACGGCGTGCCAGCCGAAGCGGGTGGCCAGCACCCGGTCGTAGGCGGTGGGGACGCCGCCGCGCTGCACGTGGCCGAGGATGACCGGGCGGGCCTCCTTGCCGAGCCGGATCTCCAGCTCGCGGGCCAGCGTGGTGCCGATGCCCTGGAAGCGCTCGTGGCCGAACTTGTCGATGTCGCCGACGCCGTAGTCCATGGTGTCCTTCGCCGGATGGGCGCCCTCGGCGACGCAGACGACGGCGAATTTCTTGCCGCGGGCGAAGCGCTCGGTGACCAGGTCGACCAGGTCGGCGGGGTCGAAGGGGCGCTCGGGGACGCAGATGCCGTGCGCGCCGCCCGCCATGCCGGCCTCCAGGGCGATCCAGCCGGCGTGCCGGCCCATCACCTCCACGACCATGACCCGCTGGTGGGACTCCGCGGTGGTCTTGAGCCGGTCGATCGCCTCGGTCGCGACGGTGACCGCGGTGTCGAAGCCGAAGGTGCGGTCGGTGCCGTTGATGTCGTTGTCGATGGTCTTGGGCACCCCGACGACCGGCATCCCGGCGTCGGACAGCATCCGGGCGGCGGTCAGGGTGCCCTCGCCGCCGATCGGGATGAGGACGTCCAGGCCGTAGCGCGCGCACAGGGCGTCGGCCTTCGCCGCGGCCTCCCGCAGCCGGCCGCGCTCCAGCCGGGCCGAGCCGAGCACGGTGCCGCCGCGGGCCAGGATGCCGCTGACGGAGTTGAGGTCGAGCGGGCGGAAGCGGCCCTCCAGCAGGCCGACGAAACCGTCCTCGAAGCCGATGACCTCGTCCGTGTGCCCGGTCAGCGCGCGGTGCACGACCGACCGGATGACGGCGTTGAGGCCGGGGCAGTCGCCGCCGGCGGTGAGGACTCCGATACGCATGGGCGGTGTCTCCAGAAAGGGGGTTCGCGGTTGCTTCAGGGCGCTCCACGGGCGCCCGGGGGCGCTCAGGGGCGCGGGATCAGGGTGCTCGCGGTGATCCGGCCGGCCACGTAGTCGTCCACATTGCGCAGCGTCGCCGCGACGATCTCCTCGACGGCGTCCACCGTGTAGTAGGCCTGGTGGGAGCTGATCAGCACGTTCGTGAAGGTCAGCAGCCTGGCCAGCACGTCGTCCGTCATCACCTCCAGCGACTTGTCGTAGAAGAAGACCCCGGCCTCCTCCTCGTAGACGTCGAGGCCCACCCCGCCGAGCCGGCCCTCGCGCAGCGTCTCGACCAGGGCGGCGGAGTCGATCAGGGCGCCGCGGCTGGTGTTGATCAGGATCGCGTCGTCCTTCATGTCGGCCAGCCGCCGGGCGCCGACCAGGTGGTGGGTGGACGGCGCGAGCGGCACGTGCAGGGTGAGCAGGTCCGCCTCCCGGAAGAGCCTGTCCAGCTCCACGTACTGCATGCCCAGCTCTTCGCACTCCGGATTCGGGGTGATGTCCCAGCCGAGCAGCCGCATGCCGAAGCCGCGGGCGATGGCGGTGAAGGCGGTGCCGATCCTGCCGGTGCCGATGACACCGACCGTGCGGTCGTGGAAGTCCCTGCCGAGCAGCCCGTCGAGCCGGAAGTCGAAGTCGCGGGTGCGGCTCGCAGCCCTGACGATCCGCCGGTTCAGCGCCAGTGCCAGTGTCCAGGCGAATTCGGCGACCGCGTACGGGGAGTAGGCGGAGACCCGGGCGACGGTCATGCCGAGCCGCTCGGCATGGGCCAGGTCGATGTTGTTGTAGCCGGTGGAGCGCTGGCTGATCAGCCGGGTGCCGCCCCTCACCAGTGCCTCCAGGACCGGCGCGTCCAGCACGGCGTTGACGCTGGTGGAGACCGCCTCGTAGCCGGCGGCCAGCGGCAGCGTGTCGGCGCTGAGGGTGGTCTCCAGGCAGCGGATCTCGTGCCGCCCGGCGAACGCGGCCTCCAGCAGCGGCCGCTCGTCACGCTGCACTCCGGTGGCCAGGACGTCCATCGCGCGGCCCTCCTCGCTCGCTCGTGTTGGGCCCTCCTCACCCTAAGTGCACAGTGCGGCGATCCCCGGCAGCCCGCACCCGGGCGGCGCCGTACGGCCCCGTAAGGGGACGGATCGCCCCCTCGGCGGGCGACGCGCGGGCGGGCACGTTAGCGTCAGGACGTAACTGGCGCAGGGGCTGAGGGATCGGAGTCATGGGGTGACGCGCAGCGTCTATGTCACGGGGATCGGCCGCGGGGACGGCCGCCAGGTCGTCGAGCTGGGGGTGATGGAGCTGCTGACCCGGCAGGTGGACCGGGTCGGGATCTACCGCCCGATGGTGCACGACGCCCCCGACCGGATCTTCGAGCTGCTGCGCAGCCGCTACCGGCTGGCGCAGGACCCGGCGACGGTCTTCGGCATGGGCTACGAGGAGGCCGCCGCACTCCAGGCCGAGCAGGGGCAGGAGGCGCTGACGGCCCGGCTGGTCGAGGGCTACCTGAGGGTCGCCGAGGACTACGACACGGTGCTGATCCTCGGTTCCGACTTCGCCGGCACCAACCTGCCGGCCGAACTGGGGGTCAACGCCCGGCTGGCCAACGAGTGCGGCGCGTCGGTGCTGCCGGTGATCGGCGGGCGGGCGCAGAGCGCCGAGTCGGTGGCCGCGGAGGTGCGCAACGCGCACCACGCCTACACCAACCTGGGCTGCGACGTGATCGCGATGGTCGCCAACCGGGTGGACCCGGCCGAGGTCGCGGAGGCCGCGCAGCTGCTCGGCCGCGCCCCGGACGTGCCGGTGTACGTGCTCCCCGACGAGCCGGCGCTGGCCGCTCCGACGGTGGCGCAGATCGCCGAGACGCTGGGCGCCGAGGTGCTGCTGGGCGACGACGCGGGGCTGGCCAGGGACGCGCTGGACTTCGTCTTCGGCGGGGCGATGCTGCCGACCTTCCTGTCGAAGCTGACCCCGGGGTGTGTCGTGGTCACCCCCGGCGACCGGGCCGATCTGATCATCGGGTCGCTGGCCGCGCACTCGGCGGGCTCGCCTCCGATCGCCGGGGTGCTGCTGACGCTGGACGAGAAGCCGGGCCCCGACATCCTGGCGCTGGCCAACCGGCTCGCCCCCGGCACCCCGGTGATCGCGGTCGCGACCGGTTCCTTCACCACCGCGGCCGGCCTCTTCACCCTGGACGGCAAGCTCGGCGCGGGCACCCCGCGCAAGGCGGAGACCGCGCTGGGCCTGTTCGAGACCCACGTGGACACCGCCGAGCTGACCGAGCGGCTCTCGGTCGCGCGCTCCTCGCGGGTCACCCCGATGATGTTCGAGCACGCGCTGCTGGAGCGGGCGCGGGCCGACAAGCGGCGGATCGTCCTGCCGGAAGGGGCCGAGGAGCGCATCCTGCGGGCCGCCGAGGTGCTGCTGCGCCGGGGTGTGTGCGAGCTGACGCTGCTGGGCGAGGAGGACGCCGTACGCAAGAAGGCCGGCGACCTCGGCATCGCGCTGGACGACCCGGGCCTGCTCATCGTCGACCCGCAGACCTCGCCGCTGCGGGAGCGGTTCGCCACCCTCTACGCGGAGCTGCGGGCGCACCGCGGGGTGAGCTACGAGCTGGCCTACGACGTGGTCGCCGACGTGTCCTACTTCGGCACCCTGATGGTCCAGGAGGGCCTGGCCGACGGCATGGTGTCGGGCGCGGTGCACTCCACCGCCGCGACCATCAGGCCGGCCTTCGAGATCATCAAGACCCGGCCGGGCGCGGCGATCGTCTCGTCGGTCTTCTTCATGTGCCTGGCCGACAAGGTCCTGGTCTACGGCGACTGCGCGGTCAATCCCGACCCTGACGCCGAGCAGCTGGCGGACATCGCGATCCAGGCCGCCGCCACCGCGGCCCGCTTCGACGTGGAGCCGCGGATCGCGATGCTGTCGTATTCGACCGGGACCTCAGGCAGCGGCGCCGACGTCGACAAGGTGCGGGCCGCCACCGAGCTGGTCCGCGAGCGGCGCCCCGAGCTGCTGGTGGAGGGCCCGATCCAGTACGACGCGGCCGTGGCGCCGTCGGTCGCGGCCACCAAGATGCCGGGCTCCGCGGTCGCCGGGCAGGCGACGGTCCTGGTCTTCCCCGACCTGAACACCGGGAACAACACCTACAAGGCGGTCCAGCGCTCGGCCGGCGCGGTCGCGGTCGGCCCGGTCCTCCAGGGCCTGCGCAAACCGGTCAACGACCTGTCGCGGGGCGCGCTGGTGCAGGACATCGTCAACACGGTCGCGATCACCGCGATCCAGGCACAGCAGGGGGAGTCGGTATGAGCGGGGCCACCAGGGTGCTGGTGCTGAACTCCGGTTCCTCGTCGGTGAAATACCAGCTCATCGACATGGACGGCGGGGAGCGGCTGGCCGCGGGTGTGGTGGAGCGGATCGGCGAGCCCGGCGGGATCGCCGACCACGCGCAGGCGCTGCGCGAGGCGGCGGTCGAGCTGAAGGCCCGCGGGCTCGGCCTGGACTCCCCCGCGCTGGCCGCGGTCGGCCACCGGGTGGTGCACGGCGGCACGCGCTTCACCGCGCCGACCCTGATCACCGACGAGGTGCTGGCGGGTATCGAGGACCTGGTGCCGCTGGCGCCGCTGCACAACCCGGCGAACATCACCGGGATCAAGGTCGCCCGCGAGCTGCGGCCCGACCTGCCGCAGGTCGCGGTCTTCGACACCGCCTTCCACGCCACGATCCCCGAGGCGGCCGCGCGCTATGCCATCGACACCGCGACCGCCGAGCGCTACGGCATCCGCCGCTACGGCTTCCACGGCACCTCCCACGCGTACGTCTCCCGCGCGACGGCGGCGCTGCTGGGCCGGGACCCCGCCGACGTGAACGTGATCGTGCTGCACCTGGGCAACGGCGCCTCGGCCTCCGCGGTGCGCGGCGGGGTGTGCGTCGACACCTCGATGGGGCTGACCCCGCTGGAGGGCCTGGTCATGGGCACCCGCTCGGGCGACCTGGACCCCGCGGTGGTCTTCCACCTGGAGCGGGTCGGCGGGATGGGCACCGACGAGATCGACGCGCTGCTCAACAAGAAGTCCGGGCTGCTCGGCCTGTGCGGCGACAACGACATGCGGGAGATCGGCCGCCGGATGGCCGAGGGCGACAAGGCGGCACAGCTGGCCTTCGACGTCTACGTCCACCGGCTGCGCCGCTACGTGGGCGCCTTCACGGCGGTGCTGGGCCAGGTCGACGCGATCACTTTCACCGCAGGCGTCGGCGAGAATTCGGCCGCAGTTCGTGAGGCGGCTTTGTCAGGTCTTCACAATTTCGGTGTCACTATGGATCCAGTGCGCAATGCGGTGCGCGGCGCCGCAGCCCGCCTGGTGTCGGCCGATTCGTCACGGATCGCCGTGGCGGTGGTCCCCACCGACGAGGAGCTCGAGATCGCCCGCGATACTTACGCACTGGCAGTTCAGGATGATTGACCGCACCGCAGCCGCGCGAACCCCCAGGAATATTCCGCAGCGGAACAAACCGATAGGATAGCGCCCATGCGCCGAGCCAAGATCGTCTGTACCCTGGGTCCCGCCGTTGACTCCTATGACCAGTTGAAGACACTGGTGGAGGCCGGCATGAACGTGGCCCGTCTGAATTTCAGCCACGGCAGCCACGCCGAGCACGAGGACCGCTACCAGCGGGTGCGCAAGGTGGCCGAGGAGACCGGCAGGGCCGTCGGCGTACTCGCCGACCTGCAGGGTCCCAAGATCCGTCTGGGCAAGTTCGCCGACGGCCCGGTCGAACTGGTCGCGGGTGACGAGTTCACCATCACCACCGAGGAAGTCGCCGGCGACAAGACCATCTGCGGGACGACGTACAAGGGCCTGCCCGGTGACGTCTCGCAGGGCGACCCGATCCTGATCAACGACGGCAACGTGGCGCTGCGCGTCATCGAGGTCGAAGGACCGCGGGTGCGGGCGCTGGTCGTCGAGGGCGGCGTCATCTCCGACCACAAGGGCATCAACCTGCCGGGCGCCGCGGTGAACGTGCCCGCGCTGTCCGACAAGGACATCGACGACCTGCGGTTCGCGCTGCGGATGGGCGTCGACATGATCGCGCTGTCCTTCGTGCGCGACGCCAAGGACGTCCGCGACGTCCACCGGGTGATGGACGAGGAGGGCCGCAGGGTCCCCGTCATCGCCAAGGTGGAGAAGCCGCAGGCGGTCAGGAACATGGAAGACGTCGTCATGGCCTTCGACGCGGTGATGGTGGCCCGCGGCGACCTGGCGGTCGAATACCCGCTGGAGCAGGTGCCGGTGGTGCAGAAGCGCCTGGTCGAGATGTGCCGGCGCAATGCCAAGCCGGTGATCGTGGCGACCCAGATGATGGAGTCGATGATCACCAACTCCCGGCCCACCCGCGCCGAGGCCTCCGACGTGGCCAACGCGATCCTGGACGGGGCCGACGCGGTGATGCTGTCCGCCGAGTCCTCGGTCGGCAAGTACCCGGTCGAGACGGTCAAGACGATGGCCCGCATCGTCGAGGCCGCCGAGGAGGAGCTGCTCTGCCGCGGCCTCCAGCCGCTGGCCCCCGGCAAGAAGCCGCGCCCCCGGCAAGAAGCCGCGCACCCAGGGCGGCGCCGTCGCACGCGCCGCGGCCGAGCTGGCCGACTTCCTCGACGCCAAGACGCTGGTCGCCTTCACCAAGTCCGGCGACACCGCCCGCCGCCTGGCCCGCTACCGCGTGCCGGAGCCCGTGGTGGCCTTCACCACCGACCCGTCGACCCGCAACTACCTCGCCCTGACCTGGGGTGTCGAGGCCTTCGTGGTCGAACACGTCGACACCACCGACGACATGGTCAAGATCGTCGACCGCGAGATGCTCAAGCTCTCCGACTACACCGACGGCGACACGGTCATCATCACCGCCGGCTCGCCTCCCGGCGTCTCCGGCACGACCAACCTGGTCCGCGTCCACCACCTGGGCAACTGACCTCGTCCTCCGGCCCGGGAGTCCCCCGGGCCGGAGGGGGCGTCAGCCCACGGCCGCGGTCGTCAGGTAGCGCACCTCGGCGACGTGGCGGGGCCCGTAGCCGAAGCGCTCCCCGAGAGCGCGGTAGCGGTCGTACTGCGTCGCGCTGATCGGCACCCAGTATTCGTCCAGGACCCGCAGCAGGAGCCGGAAGGCCAGGTCGGGCCCCACCTGCTGCACCGCCTGGCGCAGCGCGGGCACCACACCGGGCACGCAGGTCGCGTACTGCTCCTCCGTACGGACCGTCAGCGCCGCCCCGGCCAGCGAAATCTCGTCCAGCACGGCCTGGGCGTACGCGTCACGGGCCGGCTCGGGCGAGCCGGCCCCGGGTCCCGGGCCGTCCTCCCGGCGGCGGGCCGCGCAGATCTCCGCCACCGCGCCCAGCCATTGCCGGCCGTCCATCCCCGCCCGGTCCGGGCTGTGGTTGCGCCCGGTCGCCGCGAGCCACAGCGTCATGAGCACCTCCGGCGCCAGCCCCGACTCCAGCAGCCTGACAGCGTCCGCCAGGATGTCCTCGGCCGCCGCTCCCCCGTCCTCCGCCGCCGCGCCGGCGACGACTTCCCGCGCCGTGCCGCCCTCGGCCCACTTGCCCTGGAAGCGCCGGGTCAGCCCGGTCAGCCCGAAGTCGGACTCTCGGCGCGGCTCTGCCATGACGTCTCCTCAGGGGTGGCAAGGCGCCCGCCCCGGGGCTGTGCGGGGCGGGCGCCTGGGATGGGGGCGGGGCCGGTCAGGAGGACCGGCCCGGGAGGACCTTCATACCGGGGACCGTCAGGTCGCCGCCGAACTGCCCGGCCTGGATGACCGTGACGTCCGTGAAGAAGAGGACCGGGATGGTCAGCGGCGGGGGGAATTTCGGGGTGAAGGTGATCGGCACCGCGCCGAGCAGGTTGCCGCTGAGCGACTCGGTGTACATCGTCACCGTGCCGTTGCGGATGGTGGAGGTGGAGCCGGAGCGGGCGGTGACGTGGGTCTTGGTGCCCTTCGGGCCGTCCACGATCTGGTGGAGGTCGCCGATGTCCACGCCGGTGGCGGTGAACTTCAGTACGTCCTTGACCGTGCCGCTGTAGGTCTTCACCTGCACGATGCCCTCGTACTTCAGGCCGTAGAGGGTCAGCAGCGAGCTCTTCAGTGTCCACGGGCTGTCGGGCAGCAGGGGTATGCCCTGCTCGGTCTCGGCGTCCGCGAGCGCCTGCGCGTCGGTGGTCGGGCAGGGGTAGGACTGCCGGCCGTCTGCGGAGGTCGGGGACGCCGGGGGTGTGGCGGCGGCGTCCTTGACGCTCTTGACGGCCTTCCGCACGCCGTCCGTCGCGGTCTTGGCGGTGTCCTTGACCGTGCCCTTCGCCGCGTCCGTGGTGCCCTTGACCGTGTCCTGGACCGTCTTGCCGACGCCGTCGACCGTGGACTTCACCGGGTCGGCGGGCGGCGCGGTGGTGGTCGTCGGGGCGGGCGAGGGCGCCTGGGTCGTCGGCGCCGCGCTGGGCGTCGAGGAGCCGCCCGAGGCGCCCAGCAGGCCGCCCAGCAGGTCGCCGAGGCCCAGCGGGTCCAGCGGGTTGGTGGACTTGGTGGGGCTCGGGCCGGCGCTCGGCTCGGTCCGGGGCTGCGACTGGGTGACCGGCTTGCCGGTGTCGGCCGGGCTCGGCGAGGTCGACGGCTTGGACGCGGCGGGGCTGCTCGACGGCTTCGGCGTGGCGCTGGGGCTGGTCGTCGGGTCGGGCTTCGGCTTGCCGGCCTTGCCGCCGCTCTCGGCCTTGTCCGTGGTCTTGCCGGTGGTCTTGCCCGTCGCGGACGGCGTCGGCGTGTCGGACTGCGTGACGCAG
The DNA here is from genome assembly GCA_036015235.1 of Streptomyces sp. NBC_00433. Taxonomy (NCBI): domain Bacteria; kingdom Bacillati; phylum Actinomycetota; class Actinomycetes; order Kitasatosporales; family Streptomycetaceae; genus Streptomyces; species Streptomyces sp. NBC_00433. The sequence continues at coordinate 2,995,694 of CP107926.1, forward strand.
GGGCCCGGCTTGAACGGGCTCTTGGGCAGCGGGTCGGCCTGCGCCAGGTGCGGGGTGAAGCCCATGCCCATCAGCACCGCGGTCGGCATGGCGGCGAGTGCCACCGCCTTGCCCGCGGGCATGTGCAGCTTGGTGAACAGCGACTTGCGCGGGGCCGCGTGCCGCGGTCCTGGCCTCGTCGTGCTGCCCTGCCCTTCGCTCCCGGCCGGCTGAGCTTCGTCACCCAGCACGGTGCCTCCCGTTCTCCTCGGTGGTCTCTTCGTCGGCCCGCGCACCGGCGTGCACCGGTTCGGGCTGTGTGAACGGGTCCGCGTCGGCCGCGGGTCCGGTGGGGGCGGGCCAGCCGGGGTCCACCGCGCCGCCCTCGGGCCGCGGGGAGCCGTCGGGCAGCTCCGCCTTCTGGCCGGGCACGTCGGGCGCCGGGGTGCCGGGCGCCCAGGAGACGGCCATGCCGCCGCCGACGATGGCCAGCAGGAAGCCGCCGATACCCCCGAGGTTGGTCATCGGGAGGGACACCAGGCCGAGCAGGATGCTCGCGACGCCGGCGAAGACCCTGACCGCGCTCTGGAACCACATGGTCAGGCCCAGCACTACCAGCAGCACGCCGATGATCAGCGCGCCGGCGCCCGCGGTGGTGCCCACCCGGATCGCCAGCTGACCGAAGGTCACGTTGTTGTACGGCAGGTACCCGATCGGGATTCCGGACAGGAGGGTCAGCAGCCCCGCCCAGAACGGACGCTGCCACCGCCAGTGCCGGAACGCGATACGGCCGCGGCGGAGGTGGGCACTCAGCCCTGTCGACTCGGCGCTCATGGAAAAACAGCTCCCTGGAACTGGCGGTACGAAAGAAGGTGGCCGGGCCTGGGCGAGCCGCGCCCCGCGCGGCTCGCCCAGAGCGGCTCAGACCGTGCCTAGTAGCACTCGTCCTTGCCCATGTGCAGACGCAGGCTCAGCCCTGAGAGCTTGAAAGTGCCCGCGCTGGTGCCCCATGCCGTCTGCTTGACATCCGTCAGGTAGGCCTTCTCGGCCTCCTGGGCGAAGGAGCCCGGGTCGGTGGTCTTCGGGTTGTCGATCCCCGGCCCGTACTTGGTCGATCCGGCCGCGACACCGATGTTGATGTTGGTGAACGTCGCGTCGGCGTCGAGCTGGTCGAGGTCGATGTAGAGGTTGTGCGCGACGACCGCGTGATCCGCGTCGGGGCCGGCCTTCAGCTTGAGGGTCACGTCCCCGATCGGCGTCGGGATGACGACCGACTGGCACAGGCCGATGATGGTGGCGTCGGTGAACGCCGACACCGCGACGGGGACGGGCCCCTTGCCGCTGGGCACGTCGAGCGCGCCGTACTGCTCGAACCCCGTGCCGTCCAGGGACTTCGCGGTGACCTTGAACTGCTGGCCCGACACGCTGAACGACGCGGCGAGCGCGCCCTGAGCCAGGGCCACGCCTATCGCGGCGGTGGCCGCAACGCTCGGCACCATGACGACGGCGAACCGGCGCCATCTAGTACCGCCACGAACGAGCGATTCCATGTTTCCTCCTTCTCGGACGTACATCTCCGGCCGGGAGTTCGGATCCCGGCCTGGGATGGGAGAAGTGCTACGTCCTCGGGAAGGAGAGCGCCGGGTCGGGCGAGGCCGTCCCTCCGGGCGGGATCCCGTGCGGGATTCCCTGCGGAGTCCGGACGGCGGTGTCCGAGACGTCGGCGATCACCCCCGAGCGACAACCACTGGCCACGCTCTCGCGCAACCTGCTGGACAGGCTCCATCCGGTTCCATCCGCTGGACGGAGACCCCCCTGTCCCGGAGGTGCGGCGGATGCCGCGCACTCCCGCTCGGCGGGGACCCGTGGACCGTGGCGCCGACTGGCTGCCGGGCGCAGGCCTACGGACCGAGCTTGGCCGATCGTGGTCCATTCGCGGCCGACGCACAAGGGGCTCATTACTAGCGAGTAACGGATGTGTGCCGCAGGTGTGATCGCCACGCGGAGTGGTCTCACCCGGGGTAGCGGAATCATGGGTAATGAAGTCCGGCATATATGACCATCGGCCAACAAAGCGGGGCCGAGATGTCACCGGTGGTAACGGCGACCGCTCATTGTCACGGTTTGATAAAGAGCGGTCGCCGTATCGCTAAATCGCTGAGCATCGGGGCATCTACAACAGCCCGTCCGTCAGAACAGCACCCTGGCCAACGCGGTGCGCGCGCTGACCACCCGGGGGTCGTCGGGGCCGATGACCTCGAACAGTTCGAGCAGCCGCAGCCGTACGGTGTCGCGATCGTCGCCGAAGGTGCGGCGGACGGTGTCCACCAGCCGGCCGAAGGCGTCCTCCACATGACCGCCGACCAGGTCGAGGTCGGCCGCGGTCAGCTGCGCCCGCACATCGCCCGGCGCGTCGGCCGCGGCGCTGCGGGCGGCCTGCGGGTCGACGCCCTGCACCCGGTCGAGCAGTTCGGCCTGAGCGAGGCCCAGCTTGGCCTCGGCATTGGCCGGCTCGTCGGACAGGACGTCACGGTAGGCGCTGATGGCACCGCTCAGGTCGCCGGCGTCCAGCGCGTCGTGCGCGGCGGTCAGCGCCAGCTCCTGCGGGGTGGCGGGGCGCGGCGGGGCGGGCGGCGCCTGCTCCTGCGAGGGGGCGGCGCCCGGGTCGACGTCAGGGCCGACGATGCCGAAGCGCTCCTCGGCGACCGCGATCAGCTGGTCGAGGACCTCGGTGACCTGGTCTTCCGGGGCCAGGCCCTGGAAGAGCGGCATCGCCTGCCCGGCGAGCACCGCGAAGACCGCGGGCACGCCCTGCACGCCGAACTGCTGGAAGAGCAGTTGGTTGGCGTACACCTCGGCGGTGGCCAGCACGAAGCGGCCGCGATATTCACCGGCGAGCCTTTCCAGCACCGCGTTGAGCTGCTTGCTCTGCTCGGCCTGGTCGGCCCAGAAGCTGATGACGACCGGGACCTCGGCGGAGCGCTGCAGGACATCGCTCTCGAAGGTCGCCTCGGTCACCTCGATGACGAGCGGGGAAGCGGTGGTGGCGTCGGCGCCGGCGTCCTGCCGCTGCGCCCTGGCCTGCTCGGCCTTCGCCTTGGCCTCACCGGCCGCCTTCACCGCGGCGAGGTCGACCACGCCGCTCATGGACATGTTCCGTGGCTGCATGAGGCAATCCTCCCCCCTCGCGGACCCCAACGTGTACAGACCCCGGATCAGGTCCGGCTTCCCCGCCGGTTTGCGGGGTGCCGACCACCCGGTCGGGTACTACCGAAGCTGCGCTCGCGGTGGTACGGATCCCCATCCGTACGGGTGTGGTTGTCACGGGTGCGCGTCGCGTTTCGCTACGACCCGTAGCGTAACTGGGCCGGTATCAGCGGCGCGGCGCCACGTGCTGTGATACCGCTCACTCGTCACGTTACCTACCGGCCGGTATGGTCCGGCCTATGTGCCCGTTCTCCCCTGGCAAACGCACCGGCCGCCCGCGAAGTGCCGACGCGGACCGAGCGATCCTGACGGCCACCAGGAGCGCGCTGGCGGAGCAGGGCTGGGGCAGGCTCACCCTCGGCGACGTCGCGGCCCGCGCGGGGGTCGCCAAGACCACCCTCTACCGGCGCTGGGCGGGCAAGAACGAGCTGGTGGTGGACGCGGTTGCCGCACTCTTCGAGGAGCAGCTCGAACTGCCCGACCTGGGCAGCCTTGAGGCCGACATCCAGGGCGTGGTGCTGCGCTTCGCCGAGCTGCTCAACCGCCCGGAGACCAGGACCGCGCTGATGGCGGTGATCGCCGAGGCGGCGCACGACGACGCGCTGCGGCTGCGGATCCGCGAGGCGATCGTGGACCGGCAGAAGCACCTGGTGGTGCTGGGCAGGAAGCGCGCGCAGGCGCGCGGCGAGATCCCGCCCGAGGACAGCGCGGCCGGACCCGCGCGGGACAATTTGATCTTCGACGTGGTCGCCGGCGCCGTGGTCCACCGGGTCATGGTCAGCTCCGAGCCGGTCGACGAGGAGTGGGCGGGCCGGCTCGCCGTGCTCCTCGTCGTCGGTCTGGCCGGTCTGCACACCGCTCAGGACCTGTGAACCGCGCAACAGGTCCGCTGGTGAGCGGCGACCTCCCCGCCGGCCGCACCTACCGCCTCGGCCACTTCCGCAACGAAGTGGTCGAACTCCCCCGCCATGACGCCCTTGACGAACGCCTCCCATTTAGCCGCGGTGGTCACAGCCACCACGTCCGGCTGCTCGGTCTCCCTTATGTAGACCATCCCGTCGTCGCCGACGGTCGCTTCGAGGGCCACATCGTCCTTTCCTGGAGAGCGGGTCGGTCGGCGACGAATCTACCGATCGGCGCCGGGCCCAGGTCTGCGCCGGACGGGGCGGACGGGGGGACGCGGAGGGCGCTCAGAAGCGGGCAGGCTCGGTGTACGTGCCCCATTCCTCGCGCAGCGCGTCGCAGATCTCGCCGAGGGTGGCCTCGGACCGCACCGCGTCCAGCATCGGCGCGATCATGTTGCCGCCGGAGCGGGCGGCGGCCAGCATCGCGTCGATCCCGCGGCGCACGCCGGCCTCGTCCCTGGCCGCACGGCGGGCGGCGAGCGCCTGCACCTGGTCGCGCTCCACCTCGTGGCCGACCCGCAGGATCTCCAGGTCGCCGGTGACCGAGCCGGTGTGGCGGTTGACGCCGACGACCCGCTTCTCGCCCTTCTCCAGCGCGCGCTGGTACTGGAAGGCGGACTCGGCGATCTCCCCGGTGAAGTAGCCGTCCTCGATGCCGCGCAGGATGCCGGAGGTGATCGGGCCCACCGGGTGCTCACCGCTGGGCACCGCCCGGGTGCCCAGCTCCCTGATCCGGTCGAAGATCTTCTCCGCGTCCCGCTCGATCCGGTCGGTCAGCGCCTCGACGTACCAGGAGCCGCCGAGCGGGTCGGCGACATTGGCCACGCCGGTCTCCTCCATCAGCACCTGCTGGGTGCGCAGCGCGATCTCGGCGGCCTGCGCGCTGGGCAGCGCGAGCGTCTCGTCCAGCGCGTTGGTGTGCAGCGAGTTCGTCCCGCCGAGCACCGCGGACAGCGCCTCCACGGCGGTGCGCACCACGTTGTTGTACGGCTGCTGGGCCGTGAGCGACACCCCGGCGGTCTGGGTGTGGAAGCGTAGCCACTGCGCCTTGTCCGAGGTGGCGCCGTAGACGTCCCGCATCCAGCGCGCCCAGATGCGGCGGGCGGCCCGGAATTTGGCGATCTCCTCGAAGAAGTCCAGATGCGCGTCGAAGAAGAAGGACAGGCCGGGCGCGAAGGCGTCGACGTCCAGCCCGCGGCTCAGGCCCAGCTCCACGTAGCCGAAGCCGTCGGCCAGGGTGTACGCCAGCTCCTGCGCCGCCGTCGCGCCCGCCTCGCGGATGTGGTAGCCGGAGACCGACAGCGGTTTGTACGCCGGGATGGCCGCGGCGCAGTGCTCCATCAGGTCGCCGATCAGCCGCAGGTGCGGGCCGGGCTCGAAGAGCCACTCCTTCTGGGCGATGTACTCCTTGAAGATGTCGGTCTGGAGGGTGCCGTTGAGCACCGCCGGGTCGACGCCCTGCCGCTCGGCGGCGACCAGGTACATGCAGAAGACCGGGACGGCGGGTCCCGAGATGGTCATGGAGGTGGTGACGTCGCCGAGCGGGATGTCGCGGAAGAGCACTTCCATGTCGGCGGCGGAGTCGATGGCCACCCCGCAGTGCCCGACCTCGCCGAGCGAGCGCGGGTCGTCGGAGTCTCGGCCCATCAGGGTGGGCATGTCGAAGGCCACGGACAGCCCGCCGCCGCCGTTGGCCAGGATCGTGCGGTAGCGCTCGTTGGTCTGCTCGGCATTGCCGAAGCCGGCGAACTGCCGGATCGTCCAGGTCCTGCCGCGGTAGCCGGTCGCGTGCAGCCCCCGGGTGAAGGGATACTCCCCCGGCCAGCCGATCCGCTCGAAGCCCGGCACGTCGGCGCCCGGCGGTGGGCCGTACACCGGCTCCACCGGATCGCCGGACAGCGTGCTGAAATCGGCCTCCCGCCTGCGGGCTGCGTCGTACCGTGCCTGCCAGCGGCGGCGGCCTGTCTCGATCCCGGTAGCGTCCATACCCTCGAATTTACTAGGACGTCCAAGTAAATGTCGATGCGGCACGGCTCACCATCCGGGTGAGCCGTGGATTACGCGCTGACCGGCTCGGCCGGCTCGGGCTCGACGATCTTCGGCGCCAGCTCGCGCGTGACGCGGCGCTCGACGAAGAACGCCGCGCTGGGCACGGTCCCGGCGAGCAGGACCCAGGCCATCCGGCCGATCGGCCACTTCGCCTTGCTGCACAGGTCGAAGGCGAAAACGAGGTAGACGACGTAGAGCCAGCCGTGCGCGAAGCCGACAGCGGTGGTGAAGGTGCCCGCGCCGTTGATGTCCAGCACGTACTTGGCGATCACACCGAGGGTGAGCGCGATCAGCAGCACGCCCGTCACATAAGCCATCACGCGGTAGCGGGTCAGCACGCTTCGTTTCATGCCGAGCAGCCTATCCGGTACGTTTTGCGCCCCGATTCCGGCCCCCGTCAGCCCTCCGCTTCCCTGTCGGTCTTCCTGCTCGCTCCCTCCGCGGACGGCCTCGTCCCTCGGCCGGCCACTACGCGAGCTCGTGCGTCAGCCCTCCGCTTGCTCTGTCGGTCTTCCTGCTCGCTCCCTCCGCGGACGGCCTCGTCCCTCGGCCGGCCACTACGCGAGCTCGTGCGTCAGCCCTCCGTGAAATCCCCCGCCGCTATCCGCAGCGGCCGCAGCAGGGCGAAGATCTCGCCGCACTCCTCCGCGTCGTAGACGCCCAGGCCGAAGTCCATCTCCATCAGGTCCTGGGTGGCGGACTCCACGATCTCGCGGCCCTTGTCGGTGATCGAGGCGAGGGTGCCGCGGCCGTCGTTGGGGTTGGGGCGCTTGTCGACCAGGCCGGACGCGACCAGGCGGTCGACGGTGTTGGTGACCGACGTCGGGTGCACCATCAGGCGCTCGCCGATCTTGGACATCGGCAGCTCGCCGGCCTTGGAGAAGGTGAGCAGCACCAGCGCCTCGTAGCGCGCGAAGGTCAGGCCGTACGGCTTGACGACCGCGTCGACCTGGCCGAGCAGGATCTGCTGGGCGCGCATGATCGAGGTGATCGCGCCCATCGACGGTACGCCGCCCCAGCGGCGGGCCCACAGCTCGTCTGCGCGGGCGATCGGGTCGAAGGGCAGGCTCAGGGGCTTTGACACGGCCCCGAGCCTACCCGTCGGTCACATACCGGGCACAGGTGTCTCGTCAGGCGAGCGCGCTGAGCGCGTGCCACTGGTCCGCGCTCACGTTCCAGTCGCCGTACCCGTTGCCCTTGTCGACCACCGCCCGGCTGGAGCCGGCGGCGATGACCAGGTCGCCGCGGGTGGCGCGGTCGAAGAACCACTTGGCGTCCGGGGCACTCATCCCGATGCAGCCGTGGCTCTTGTTCTGCTTGCCCATGTAGCGGTCGTTCCAGGGCGCCGCGTGCACGAACGTGCCCGACGAGGTGATGCGCACCGCGTTGTTGACGTCCTCGTCGTAGAAGTCGGCGGCGTCCTTGTCCGTGGCGATGCCCACCGAGGACGAGGTCATCCGGACCTTGGACTGCTTGGTCATCACGACCATCTTCCCGTTCCAGGTGGGGAAGTCGGCGCTGCCCGCGGAGATCTTGAAGCTCTTCACCGTGCGGCCGTTCTCGGTGACGCGCAGGGTGTGCGCGGCGAGGTCGGCGTAGGAGATGCGGGCGGTGCCGACGCTGAAGCTGTCGTGGATGTCCCGGCGCAGGAAGCGGCCGCCGCCGGTGTCGATGCCGCTGAGCCTGGCCGTCAGGGTGATCTTGGTCCCGGTCGGCCAGTACGTGTCGGGGCGCCAGTCGACCCGCTGGATCCCGGTCAGCGGGTCGGTGACCCAGCCCCAACCGCCGTGGACGGCGGGCGTGGTGGTGAGAGTCAGCGCCTTCTCGACGGCGGCCCTGTCGGTGACGGGGACGTCGAAGGCCAGCGAGACGGGCAGGCCGACGCCGACCACCGCGTTGTTGAGCGGGGTCGGGGTCACGCCGTTGACCTTCGCGGCGGCGGCCGTGTGGAAGGTGCTCGTGGTGGTCGACTGCTTGCCCGCGCTGTCGGTCGCGGTGGCGGTGACGGTGTAGGCGGTGCCCGGGGTCATCGTGCGGTTCGACGTCCAGGTGTGCGCCGCCTGGTCCAGCGCGCCCGTCACCGCGACCGGGTCGACGCCGTCGGACGACTTGCCCTTCGGGGTGACGGTCACGGCGCCGAGGGTGCCGTCGGCGACGGTCACCGACACGGGGGCGCCGGGGGCGACGCCGGCCTTGCCCGCGGCCGGGGTCACGGTGACGTGCGGGCCGGCCGCGGTCGTCCGGGCCGCGCCGGTGGTGCCCGGTTTGTCGCCGCCGTCCGCCTTGTCGTGGCCTCCGCAGGCGGTGGCACCGAGTACGAGGACGAGCAGGACGGCGGGCACGGTCAGTGCGCGGGTCTTCGGACGGCGGCGGGGAATGCGTATGCGATACACGGCGATCGGATTCCTTGTCAGCAGCTGTCGGTCGAATGGACGTCACCGCGGTCGGCGGTCGCTCCCTGGGAGCCGGCCTTGCCGGTGCCGCCGGACCCGTATCCGGGCGGGGGCGGTGCCTTCTCCGTGGCGGCCGGCGCGCCCGGCGCCGGCCGGGAGAGGGACGCGGCGATGCACTTCTCCACCCCGGTGTCCAGGAACTGGCTCTCCGGGTTGCCCCTCGCGGTCACGAACAGCACCGCGACATAGGGCCCTTCGCTCTCCATCCACACCGTTACCCCGGTTTGCGTCGGCGATGTCCCCTCGAAGCGCGTCGTGCCGTCGGAGCGCTTGAGGGAGTCGCCCGGCTCGATCCCGGATTCGGCCCGGGTGGCCTTGCCCGGCGCCACGGCGCGGGTGGCGGTCTCCGCATCCGCGGGCTCGGCGTCTGCGGGCCGCGGGGGCGCGGCGGCGAGCTTTGCGGCCCCGGCGGCCGCGTTCGCGGGTTCGGGGTCCGCGGGTTCCGGGTTCATGTACGTCGCCTCCCGCTTCTTACACGCGGGGGCGCGGCATTATGTGACACGAAGGTGCCGGCTTTTTGCTGGGGGGCGCTTACGGGGGGTGCCACATGCCGTGGCTTATGCGGCTGCGACGCCGTCGCGGCGAGCGCTCCGTTCTCCCCCGGAGCCTCGCCTGGGGGTACCCCCACGCGCCCCCTCGCGGCCCCCCGGAGGGCAAGGCTCCGGGGTCAGCGGGTGCGGGTTTCGCGGAGGTGGGCCGCCACTGGGGTCAGGGCGTGGCGGTAGGCCGCGAGGTCCTGGGGGGAGATGAGGTCGATGAAGTGCTCGCGGACCGAGGCGACATGGCGCGGAGCGACCTGGCGCATGGTGTCCCAGCCCTGGTCGGTGAGGACCGCGTAGAGGCCGCGGCGGTCGGACTCGCAGTTCTCGCGGCGGACGAATCCGGCGGCTTCCATGCGGGTGACCTGGTGGGAGAGCCGGCTCTTGGACTGGAGGGTCGACTTCGCGAGGTCGCTCATCCGCATCCGCCGGTCCTCGGCCTCCGAGAGGTTGACGAGGATCTCGTAGTCGTTGTTCGTCAGGCCGAAGGGCTGCAGGTCGCGCTCCAGCTGGTACATGAGCAGCCGGCTGACATCGAGGTGGATGCGCCAGGCGCGCTGCTCGTCCTCGGTGAGCCAGGAGGTGGCGCTGCCCGCGGTCTCGGTGGTCATACCGGTAATTCTACCGTCCGTTGAATTCCGGATGACTACCAGGGTAGTGGTGCGGTCACCGTATGCAGCGGCTCACCGTCATGACCTGCCCGGCACGCCGGGACCGGCGCCGGCGGGGACGCCCCCGGTGGCGGCGGCCGGCATCAGCTCCTCGGTGGACTGCAGCAGCACCTGCCCGGCCCCGGTGAACTCGAACTGGTGCTCCTCGCCCGAGGCGCCGCCGATTCCGGTGAGCGCCCTGATGCCGCCCAGGACGCCCCGCATGTAGGCGTGGTCGTAGTGGTGGCAGGGGCTGGGGCAGTCGGCCCAGCCGACGAGGGCCTGCGGGTCGACCCGGATCGGCGGCTCCACGAAGTGCACCGCCCCGTTGGAGGCGGCGACGAACTTGCCGGTCCCGATGAGGGTGAGGAAGCCCGGGATGATCGACTGCTTGAGCGCCAGTCCCGGCTGGAAGGCCAGCAGGTTGCCGGAGCGGATGGTGAGGTTGCCGTCTTCGAGGTCGTAGGAGTTGATGTCGTACGCCCGGTCGGCGAGCAGCATCTTGCCGCGGCCCTGGGCGACGACCCAGGCGGTGGCGTGCAGCGGGGAGTGGAAGTTGGCGGCGATGAGGTGGTCGAGCGGGCCGTGCCCGATGGCGTGGAAGTCGACCTGCCCGTAGTAGGCGATCATCTTCCCCTTCTGCAGGAACCACTGGCCGTCGAGGTCGACGCAGAAGGCGTACGGGTTGACGTTGTCGTCGGCCGGCAGTGTGAAGGGGTCGTGCACGACCGGGCCTTCGCCGTGGCTCACAGTTTCTCCTCCGAGGCCTGCACATAGACCGTGCCCTGGCCGCTGAGTTCGAGTTGGAAGGCCTCGCCGGAGCCGCGGCCGACCATCTCGCGCCAGCCGACGGCGGTGGCGAGCTTGTTGCGCAGGTCGCCGCGGTGGGCGACGTAGGCCTGCGGGTCGACGTGGACGGGGCGGCCGGGGGTGACGGGGAGCTCGAAGACGCCGCCGTGTGCCATGACGGCGACCGAGCCCTTGCCCTGGAGGGTGGTGGTGAACAGGCCCTGCCCGGTGACCTGGCCCCTTATCACGCCCATCACACCGCTCTGCGAGCCCATGAACATCGTGCCCTGGGCGAGGGAGCCGTCGAAGGCGAGCAGCCGGTCGGCCTCGACGTAGAGGGTCTCGCCGGTCAGGTCGACGGTGTGGATGTGGTGGCCGCCGTGGCCGAACATCACCAGGCCGTCGCCCTCGACGGTCATCAGCGGCGTGGCCTCGTTGGCGACCCGGCGGCCGATCATCGACATCACACCGCCCTGGCCGCCGACGATGCTGGGGGTGAAGGTGACCTCGCCGCGGTAGGCGAGCATCGCGCCGCGCTGGCTGAACATCCGCCGGCCGGGCACGACGCGCGCCTCCACCAGCTTGGAATTGATCCGGGTGAAGGTCATCTGTTCGCCCTCCCGCCTGCCGCGCTCACATCTGCCCCCCGACGGTGTTGCGCTCGCTGGGCTGGACGTAGACCAGGCCCTCGCCCTCGAAGTGGATCTGGAAGCTCTCGCCCGAGCCCTCGCCGATCAGGGTGCGCAGGCCGACCGAGGAGCGCAGCTGCTGGGTCAGCCTGCCGGTGTGGGCGACGTAGGCGCCGGGGTCGACGACCAGCGGGGTGCCCGGCGTCACGCGCAGCACGATGGCCGGGCCGTCGGACATGATCGCGGCCTGGCCGGTGCCCTCCACGGTGGTGGTGAACAGGCCGTTGCCCTGGGAGGCGCCGCGCAGGCCGGTGAAGGTGGTGCCGGTGCGCAGCGACGGCTCGGTGACCAGCAGGTTGCTGGCCTCGACGTGCAGCTTGTCGCCGGTGAGGCGGACCAGGTTGATCTCGGTGGCGCGGTCGGCGAAGAAGCAGGTGCCGTGGCCCTTGACCTCCATCACCTCCATGGCCTCACCGGTGATGCGGCGGGTGACCAGGCCGCGCAGGCCCTCGCCGCCGCCGGTCATCTTCTTGAACGTCATCTCGCCCTCGTAGGCGACCATGGCGCCCTTCTTGGCCTTGACCGCGTCGCCTGCCAGGTCCACCGCGAGGACCCGGGTGCTCTGGAGCCGGAAGGTCGCCACGGGTCAGCCGCTGTCGGCCGGGGTGCGGGGGCGCACCGGGAGGGGTTCGAGCGGTTCGCCGGTATCGCCCGCGGCCTCCTTGACTTCGAGCAGCGAGGCGCTGCGGCGCTCCGCCTCGAAGGCCGCGTGGCCGCCGCGCAGGCCGAACAGCCGCTTGCCGAGCAGGATGTAGAGGACGGCGAGCACGTTGAGCGCGAGGGTGCCGATCTTGAAGTAGCTGACCTTCTCGGTCAGCTCGTAGACCTCCAGGGGGAGGAAGGCGGCGGTGGCGACGACGGTCAGGTACTCGGCCCAGCGCTTGGCCCACCACAGGCCGAAGCCCTCGATGATCTCGATCAGCGCGTAGCCGAGCAGGGCGGCGGCGACGACGTGGAGGGTGGACTTCTTGTAGTCGAAGGTCTTGCGGATGGTGTCCACGACCGGTGAGTGGTCCAGGTCGTAGTGGAAGTGGTCGGCGACCGGCTTGAAGGCGGTGAGGTCGTCCTCGAAGAGCTTGTGCACCGCGTCCTGCGAATTGCTGAACTTCCACACCGCCCAGGCCGCGATCACGATCAGCAGCCCGCGCAGGATCCGCTCGATCGCCAGGAAGCGCAGGATGAACAGGTCGCGCAGCGCCCGGCCGCGCGGCACCAGCGGCGCCCGGTCGGCGGGGCCCGTGCCGTGCGGCTCGCCGAGCACGAAGTCGCCGCAGCGCAGGCAGCGCCACACCTCGCCGACCGCGGTGCCGGCGTGCAGCCGGGCGCGCAGCCGCAGTTCGTCGGGCGCGTAGGTGATGTGGCCCTTGCGGGCGCAGTGCCTGCGGTCCCAGTCGATGCTCATCGTGTCCCGGTCCCCGTCGAGTGCGTACAGATGTCGTGGACAGGGACGCTATCGCCCGCCTGACGGTTTCCTACCCCGGGGACGGGTGATCGATACGGGCCGGTGATAATGGAAAGGCCTTTGTGATCGCGTTCACAAGGACCGGATCGTTCCGACAGCCCCCGACAGTGAGGTTTCCCGTGGACCTGAAGACCGCCGGCGCTCTGCGCAGGCTGCGCCTGATCTCCGCCCCGGAGGCGGTCTCCTTCCTGCTTCTGCTGGTGTGCTCGGTGCTCAAGCGCACCACGGACTTCAACGCGGTGCCGGTGATGGGCATGGTGCACGGCGTGCTGTTCATCGGCTACGTCGTGCTGTGGGCGCTGGCCTGGCGGAGCGCCCGCTGGGGCTTCGGGCGGGCGGCGCTGCTGTTCGTGCTGTCGGTCCTGCCCACCGGCGGTTTCTTCGCGGAGCGCACGCTGGCCCGCGAGTGCGAGGAGGCGGTCGTCGCCGCCCGTACGGCGCCGCAGCAGGCGGTCGGCGCATGATCGTCGCCTTCTCGATCACCCCGCTGGGCGTCGGCGAGGAGGTCGGCGAATACGTCGCGGACGCGGTGCGGGTGGTGCGCGAGTCCGGGCTGCCGAACCGTACGGACGCGATGTTCACCTCCGTCGAGGGCGACTGGGACGAGGTGATGGACGTCGTGAAGCGGGCGGTGGCGGCCGTCGAGGAGCGGGCGCCGCGGGTGTCGCTGGTCCTCAAGGCGGACCTGCGGCCCGGCGTCACGGACGGCCTGGAGTCCAAGGTGGCGACGGTGGAGCGTTATCTGGCCGGGTGAGGGTGCGTTTCCGGACATCCTGCCGTAGCACGGAGGTCACGGTTCCGTCACATGCGGGGCGGGCGGGGACTACACGGAGACCGCGGCGATCCAGCGGGCCGGGCGGTCACAGCGGTCCGCCGGTGGCCAGCGCGATGCCCAGCGCGGTGCGCTCGTAGAGCACCTGGTGGCCGTAGCGGCGCGACGTCAGCAGCCCCGCGTCGCGCAGCACCGCGAGGTGGGACGACACCGACGACATCGCCATGACGTGCCGGTGTGCCAGCGCCGTGGTGGTGCTCGGCGCGTCGAGGCCGCTGAGGATCGCGGCCCGGTTGGCGCCCAGCAGCCGCACCAGGGTGGTGGACGCGGTCGGGCCGCCGGGCGCCCACAGGCCGCCGATGCCGCGCGCCGGGTAGATCACCAGCGGCTGCCAGGGCGGGTCGAAGGCGCTGCCGGCCTCGGGCCAGAAGAAGACGCTGGGCACCAGGACCAGGCCGCGCCCGCCGGGTTCCGGCAGCGGGCCCATGGTGCCCGCGGTGGTCAGCGCACCCTCCGACCAGTGCAGTTTCGGGTGCAGCCCGGTGAAGAGCCGCTGCATGCCGCCGTCGGCGAGCCGCCTGGCATGGTAGGCGACGTCGGCTTCGAGGACCGCGCGCAGCCGCGGCCAGTGCGGCGCGAGCAGCGCGGCCCACACGTGTTCGTACAGCCCCGCCAGCTGCCGTACGGTGCCGCCCGGGTCGCTGAGCATGGCCCGGCCCCTGCGGGTCTCGGCGGCGCCCGGGGTCTGGGCCAGGGCGGCGGCGATCTGCCGCCTGGCGACCTCCGGCGGGGTGGCCCGCACGACGTCCAGCTCCTCGTCGAGGCCGGCGAGCGGCGCCTCGGGTATGGGTTGCAGGAAGTCGGGCCCGTAGCCGTGCTCGGGGGCCAGCAGCCACAGCGGGGCGAGGTCGAGACCGGCCGCCGCGGCTCTGACCTGGCGCAGCCACGGCAGGTGGTGGCCGTGCCGGTCGGGCCGGGACAGCGTGCGCACCGCGCCCTGCGCCTCACGCAGCGGGGATATGGCGAAACGGCACCTCAGCAGGTCCTCAGCCGCAAAACGCATGCGAAGCGACATCATGACCCCCAAGATTCGGCTGTGGGCGAAAGACTACACGTGGGGTCCCTGTGGCTCCAGGGTGATGACATGACAACGGACAGCGAGCACCCTCCGCGTGGTGTCCACCCCGCTTCGCCGGCCGGAGAAGAGCACGTGAAGGACTCGGAAGACGCCACCACCACCCCCGGCGGCGACAGCGGCACCTCCATCGGATACGGTGCCGTATTTTCCGTTCGCGAATTCCGCCCCATATTCGCCGCACATGTACTGTCCCTGCTCGGCGGTGTGCTCGCCGAGGTCGCGCTCGCCGTCCTGATCTTCGCCGAGACCGGCTCAGCCGTGCTGTCCGCACTGGTCTTCGCGCTGACCTATCTGCCCTACGCGCTCAGCGGGCTGCTGCTGTCCGGCATCGCCGACCGCTATCCCGCCCGCCGCGTCCTGGTCACCTGCGACGTGCTGTCCTGCGGCTGCGTGGCCGCGATGGCGATACCCGGGACACCCGTGGTGCTGCTCTTCGTGCTGCGGATCGCCGTCTCGCTGATCGCCCCGCTCTTCACCGGCACCCGGGCGGCGAGCCTGGCCGACATCCTCCAGGGCGAGCGCTACGTGCTCGGCCGCTCGCTGGTGCGGATCGTGGCCCAGGGCTCGCAGATCGCCGGCTTCGGCCTCGGCGGCCTGGTCCTGGTGTGGCTGTCGCCGCGCTCCGCGCTGCTGCTGACCGCGGCCACCTTCGCCGGCTCCGCGCTGCTGCTGCGGCTCGGCACCGCGGACCGCCCGGCCCGGGTCACCGGCAGCGGGCGGCTGATGCGCGAGTCGATCGTGTCGGCGGGCCGGCTGATGGCCGACCGGCGGATCAGGGCGCTGCTGCTGATGTGGTGGGTGCCGCCGATGTTCTTCATCGTCGCCGAGGGCCTGGCGGCGCCCTTCGCCAAGGCCGCCGGCATCGGCACGGTCGGCTTCGGCCTCTTCCTCGCGGCGATGCCCGCGGGCACCGCCGTCAGCGAGGTGCTGGCGGGAACGATGCTCTCGCCCGCGACCCGCGACCGTATCGTGCTGCCCCTCGCGGGGATCTCGCTGCTGCCGCTGGTCCTCTTCGCCGTCGACCCGTCGCTGCCGCTGGCGCTCGTGCTGCTGGTGCTGACCGGCCTGTGCGCGGCCTACGCGCTGGGCATGGACCGCTGGTTCGTCGACGACGTGCCCGACCAGATGCGCGGGCAGGCCATGTCCCTGCTGGGCGCCGGCCTGATGACCCTGCAAGGCCTCGGCATCACGATCGGCGGCGCCCTCGCGGAATGGGCGCCGCCCTACGCGGTCATCGCCGGCTCGGGCATCGGGGGCACCCTGAGCGTGCTGCTGGTGCTGCGCACGGTGCGGCGCACCCGGGGCATGCGGGCGCTGCGGCTCGCCTGAGGAGGGGAGTCAGCGCCGGGTGAGATACGTGTGCATCGCCCGGTGCAGCGCCTTGTTCACCGCGCCCTGGAGCGGCAGTTCCCACTCCCCCACGGTCTCCACCGCCTCGCCGCCGGTGCCGAGCTTCCAGCGCAGCAGCCCGTGGGCGCGGGCCGCCGGGTCCAGGTCGTCGGGCACCCCGCGCATGTCGTAGACCGCCGCGCCCGCCGCCAGCGCGTCGCACAGCATCCGCCACTGCAGGGCGTTGCTCGGCCGCACCTCGCGGCGGTGGTCGGCGGACGCGCCGGTCTGGTACCAGACGCGGTTGCCGTCCGGTGCGGTCAACAGGGTGTGCGCGGCCAGCAGTTCGCCCTGGTGGCGGGCGGTGTAGAGGCGCATGCTGCCGGGCCGGCCGGCGTTCAGCTCGGCATACTGCCGCTGGTAGTAGTCCAGGTCCCGGCCCAGGTCGAAGCCGTCGCGGCGCTCGGTGACCCGCAGCAGCCCGTGGAAGGCGGGCAGCGTCCGCGGCCCCTCCACCCCGGTCCACACGCCGCACTTGGCGGCCTTCTTGATGTTGCGGCGCCACTCCTGGTTCAGCCCGGTCCACAGGTCGTCCAGGCCCCGCCCGGCCAGCGGCACCTCGAAGACCAGCCTCGGCTGCGCGTCGCCGCCCTGCCCGTCCTCGCCGCACCGGCGCCAGCCCGACTCGCGCAGCCGGTCGGCGACCGCGGCGCCCAGCGGCTCCACCAGGTCGGGCAGGATGTCGCCGACCCTGCGCCCCGGCCCCGCCGCGTCCTTGAGCGTCCGCGCCGACCACCTGCGGTAAGCCAGCGGCGGCCCCATCCGTACGGCGAAGGCACCGGTGCCCGCCAGATGCCCGAGCAGCGGGTCGAGCCAGCGCTCCAGCTGCGGGTCCGCCCAGTCCACGCCAGGCCCTTCCGGCAGATACGCGAAGAAGCGGCGTACTCCGGGAGGCCGCCGGTAGAGCACCAGCGCGGAGCCGACCATCCGCCGGTCCGCGTCGAACCACCCCAGGCTCTCGGCCCGCCACCCGGTCTTCACCCTCGCCCAGGCGGGCGTCTGCAGAAAGCTCGCGGTGTGCGGGCCCGGCCGCCGCAGGTACGCCGCGTGCACCTCGCCGGGTATCACCCCCAGGCGCAGCTCGGTGAGCTCCCCCGCCGGTGCGTGTGCCTGCGGCCGCTGATGGGTGGTCATCGTCAAGGCGTCGTCCTCCGCATATGCGGCGGTCCCGGGCGGCCCGCACACCTGTAACACGCGCGTACCGCCGGGTATGTGACAGAGAGATTCCCGACATCGCGGGGGCCTCCGGCCCCAGGCACGACTACGCCACACTTACCGGGGCGCCCCCCGCTCCCTCCGCCCGAGAGGGCAACCCCCTCCCGGGGCGCGGGGAACGGCGCGACCAGCCGTCGACGGGCTGCACGTCGCCACCGGCCGAAAGGGGCTGCCCGATCCGTACCGGACCACCGGCAGGCGGTGGGCTTGTCGCGCCCACGCGGCGCCGGCCGCAGACCAGATGCGGCCCCGCGCCCCTGAGGGCTCGGCTCTGTCGCAGAGGGCAAGCCAAAAGGGGCGCGGGGAACGGCGCGGCCAACCACGACGGCGGCGCACGCGAGGCACCGCCGCGAGCGGCAGGACCTCAGGAGCGCGGGGAACGGCGCGGCCAACCACGACGGCGGCGCACGCGAGGCACCGCCGCGAGCGGCAGGACCTCAGGAGCGCGGGGAACGGCGCGACCAGCCGTCGACGGGCTGCACGTCGCCACCGGCCGAAAGGGGCTGCCCGATCCGTACCGGACCACCGGCAGGCGGTGGGCTTGTCGCGCCCACGCGGCGCCGGCCGCAGACCAGATGCGGCCCCGCGCCCCTGAGGGCTCGGCTCTGTCGCAGAGGGCAAGCCAAAAGGGGCGCGGGGAACGGCGCGGCCAACCACGACGGCGGCGCACGCGAGGCACCGCCGCGAGCGGCAGGACCTCAGGGGCGCGGGGTACGCGCGGACGAGGGGCGGGGGCAGAACGTGAGGAGCAGGGGTTGACGACGGCGCCGGCAAGACCAGGTGGCCGCAGGGCACATGCGCGGCCGTCGCTGCGCCGCAGCGGCACGCTGATGGTGGCCGGCTCGCTGGCGTCGCGAGCGACGGGCTTCCTCCGCTTGGCGGTGATCACCGCAAGCGTGGGCACCGCGGCCTCCGGTGACGCCTTCGGTGTCGCCAACACCGTCCCGAACATCATCTACGCCCTGATGATCGGCGGCGCCCTCCAGTCCGTCTTCGTGCCCGAACTGGTCCGCGCGGCGAAGGAGCACGCCGACGGCGGCCAGGCGTACACCGACCGCCTGCTCACCCTGTGCGCGGTCGCGCTGGCCCTGATCACCGCGCTGGCGGTGCTGGCGGCGCCGCTCCTGGTGACGGCCTACGCACCGGACTTCGGCGGCGCGCAGCGCGACCTCACGGTCACGCTGGCCCGCTACTGCCTGCCGCAGATCCTCTGCTACGGCGTCTTCACGCTGCTCGGCCAGGTGCTGGGCGCCCGCGACCGCTTCGGCGCGATGATGTGGACGCCGGTGCTCAACAACCTCGTCGTCATCGCCGTGTTCGGCCTCTACCTCGGCACCGCCCGCGGCGGCGTCGACGACCGGGACGCGATGGTGCTGGGCCTCGGCAGCACCGCGGGCATCGCGGTGCAGGCGCTCGGCCTGCTGCCCTCCCTGCGCGCCGCGGGCTTCCGCTGGCATCCGCGGTTCGACTGGCGCGGCGCCGGGCTGACCCAGCCGCTGCGGGCCGCGGTGTGGACGCTGCTGCTGGTGCTGGTCAACCAGGCCGCCTACTGGGTCGTCACCCGGCTGTCGACCTCCGCCGGGCAGCACGCGCTGGCGGCCGGGCACCGCGCGGGCGTGGGCTATGCGGCGTACAGCAACGCGTACAGCCTGTGGGTCGTCCCGCAGGGCATCGTCACCGTCTCGCTGGTCACCGCGCTGCTGCCGCGGATGAGCCGGGCGGCGGCGGACGGCGACCACGCGGCGGTCGGCGCCGACCTGACCCGCGGCCTGAACACGTCGGGCACCGCCGTCGTGCCCGCCGTCCTGGCCTTCCTGACGCTCGCCCCGCAGATCACCGGTGTCGTCTTCCAGCACGGCGCCACCACGGAGGCGGACGCCGCGGCGATCGGCTGGATGCTGACCGCCTTCGCGCTCGGGCTGCCCGCTTTCGCGGGCCAGTATCTGCTGGCCCGCGGCTTCTACGCGCTGGGCGACACGCGTACGCCCTTCTTCCTCAACGTGCTGATCGCCGCCGTCAACGCCTCGCTGGCGGCGGCTTCCTACGCGCTGCTGCCGGCCCGCTGGGCGGTCACCGGCATGGCGGCCGGCTATGCCGTCGCCTGTACGGCGGGGCTGCTCGCGACCTCCGCGCTGCTGCGGCGCCGGCTGGCCTGGCGGCCCCGGGTGCTGTCGCACCACCTGCGGCTGCTCGCCGCCTTCCTGCCGGGTGCCGCGCTGTCGCTGGCGGCCGCGCACTACTGTGCCGGGCGGTTCGGTACGTCGTCGGCGGCCGATCTGGCGGCGCTGCTGGCGGGTTGCGCGGCCCTGGTGCTGCCCGCGGCGGTCCTGGCGCGGCCGCTGGGCCTGCGCTTCGGCCGGCTCTAGCACCGTGGGCGCTCAGGCGTCCTACAGGTAGCCGGCGAGGCCCTCGGACAGCACCGCGAAGGCGTGCTCCGCGTCTTCCAGCGCCGCCGGGAAGCGGGCGTCGGCGCTCTGGCCGCCGGTCAGCGCCTCGTGGTTGTCCATCGACAGCAGCCAGTGGATGCCCACGACCTGGGTGGCGGCCAGGCGCGCGGTCAGCGCGGGGACCCCCGCGGTCTCGCGCAGCGCCTCGGCGAGCGCGCTTTGCGCGGCCTCCTGGAAGCCGATCGCGCGGGTGCGCAGCGCGGGCGTCTGCCTGACCATCCGGGTGAGCGCCAGGATCTGCGGGATGTCGTTGAGCCCGGTGACCGGGTCGCGGTCGCGCAGCCCGGCCAGGAAGTGGCCGCGCAGGGCCGCCAGCGGACCGACGTCCGGGGGGCGGGCGCGGACGACCCGGGCCGGCTCGGCCTCGTGGTCGGCGAAGCGGTGGACGACCAGGTCCTCCTTGGCGGGGAAGTACGCGAAGACGGTCCGCTTCGAGACCTCGGCGGCCTCGGCCACCTCCGCGACCGACACCTGGTCGAAGCCGCGTTCCAGGAAGAGCGCGATGGCCGCGTCCGAGATGGCGGCGTGGGTCCGCGCCCTCTTGCGTTCACGCAGGCCTGCCATGGCGCCACCGTAACAGAATCCCGCACTCGGACTTTTCTCGCACTCAGTGTAGTTTTGCATCCAGTGCAGGATTGTGCAGGATCGCTACGGAGGAGTGGACGATGACCGACGTGATCGTGGCGGGCGCGGGACCCACCGGGCTGACGCTGGCGTGCGAGCTGGCCCTGGCCGGGGTGGAGACCGTGGTGGTCGAGCGCCTGCCGGCGCCGCTGCGGCAGACCAAGGGCGGGGCGCTCCAGCCGCGCACCCAGGAGCTGTTCGCGGCGCGCGGCCTGCTGGAGCCGCTGCGGGACCGGGCGATACCGGCCGAGCCGGGCGGCGGGCACTTCGCGATGCTGCCCGTGCCGCTCGACTGCACGGTGTGGGACACCGCCCACCCGCACACCCTCGCGGTCCCGCAGTGGGAGGTCGAGGAGGTGCTCGCCGAGCGGGCCGTCTCGCTGGGGGCCGAGGTGCGGCGCGGCGCCCCGGTGACGGCGGTGGAGCAGTCCCCCGCCGGTGTGGCCGCGACGGCCGGCGGCCGCCGGATCGCGGCCCGCTACCTGGCGGCCTGCGACGGCGGCCACAGCACGGTGCGCAAACTGCTCGGCGTGGCCTTCCCCGGCCGGGCCGGTACGTTCACCGCGGCGCTCGCCGACGTGCGGCTCTCGTCGGTGTCCGACCTGGTGCCGAAGGCCGTCGGGCACATCAGCACGCTCACCCGCGAGGCCCAGGGCCACTGGGCGATGCTGGCGCCGCTGGGCGGCGACCGCTACCGCTACACCGGCGGGGTGGCGGACGGCGACCAGCCCGACAGGGACCGGCCGGTGGACTTCGAGGAGGTCGCGCGGGCGCTGCGCGCCGTCTACGGCGAGCGGACCGTCCTGGCCGCCATGGACAACGCCTCACGCTTCGGCGACGCCACCCGCCAGGTCGAGGCCTACCGCGCCGGCAGCGTCTTCTTCGCCGGCGACGCCGCCCACATCCACCCGCCCTTCGGCGGCCAGGGCCTGAATCTGGGCGTCCAGGACGCCTTCGCCCTCGGCTGGAAGATGGCCGCGGTGCTCCAGGGCCGGGCCGGCGAATCCCTCCTCGACAGCTACCACGCCGAGCGCCACCCGGCGGGCGCGTGGACCCTGCGCATCACCCAGGCCCAGCGCGCCCTGGCCCACCCCCACCCCGGCCAGGACACCCTCGAACTGCGCGAGGTCCTCACCGACCTCCTGCGCCTCCCCGAGGCCAACAGATACGTGTCAGGACTGATGTCCGGCCTCTCCCAGCCCTGGCCGCTCCCCGACGCAGCGGCTTCCTGACGCCGGGGCTTCCTGACGCCGGGGCTTGCTGACGCGCGGGGACTTCCCGGTGGCTACGCCGTCAGGCCGGCGATCAGCTCGTCCGCGGCCGTGTAGGGGTCGGTCGCGCCGTCGGTGACGCGGGCCGCCAGGGCGGACAGGTGCTGGTCGCCGTGGAGGGTGCCGATACGGGCGCGGAGCGCGGTCAGGGCGATGGTCTCGATCTCGTGGGCGGCGCGGGTGCGGCGGCGGGCGGTGAGCACGTCGTGCTCCTCCATCCAGGCGCGGTGCTTGTCGAGGGCCTCGACCACCTCGTCGATGCCCTCGCCGCGGGCGGCGACGGTCTTGACGATCGGGGGGCGCCAGTCGCCGGCGCCGCGGGCCTCGCCCAGGCCGAGCATGTGGTTCAGCTCGCGGGCGGTGGCGTCGGCGCCGTCGCGGTCGGCCTTGTTGACGACGTAGACGTCGCCGATCTCCAGGATGCCGGCCTTGGCGGCCTGGATGCCGTCGCCCATGCCGGGGGCGAGCAGCACGACCGAGGTGTCGGCCTGGGCTGCGATCTCGACCTCGGACTGGCCGACGCCGACCGTCTCGACCAGGATCACGTCGCAGCCGGCCGCGTCGAGCACCCGGATGGCCTGCGGGGCGGCCCAGGCGAGGCCGCCGAGGTGGCCGCGGGTGGCCATCGAGCGGATGTAGACGCCCGGGTCGGAGGCGTGCTCCGACATGCGCACCCGGTCGCCGAGCAGGGCGCCGCCGGAGAAGGGCGAGGACGGGTCGACCGCCAGCACCCCGACCCTGCGGCCCGCCTTGCGGTAGGCGCCGACCAGGGCCGAGGTGGAGGTGGACTTGCCGACGCCGGGCGATCCGGTGAGGCCGACCACGTAGGCGCCGCCGGACAGCGGTGCGAGCGCGGCCATGACCTCGCGCAGCTGCGGGGACGCCCCCTCGACCAGTGAGATCAGCCGGGCCACGGCCCGGGGACGGCCCTCCCGGGCCTGCTCGACCAGTGAGTGGACGTCCACCATCGCCGAATGCCCTCCGTCTTTCGATCCGTGTCTTCTGATCCGTGTCTTCCGGTCAGCCCGTCACCGGCCGGCCGGCACGTGCAGGATCAGCGCGTCGCCCTGCCCGCCGCCCCCGCACAGGGCGGCGGCACCGGTGCCGCCGCCGCGGCGGCGCAGCTCCAGGGCCAGGTGCAGAACGATACGTGCTCCCGACATGCCGATGGGGTGGCCGAGCGCGATCGCGCCACCGTTCACGTTCACCCTTTCAGGTGTCACCCCGAGGTCCTTCATGGACTGCACGGCGACCGCCGCGAAGGCCTCGTTGATCTCGATGAGGTCGAGGTCGGCCACCGTGAGGCCGTCCTTGCCCAAGGCGTGGGCGATGGCGTTCGAGGGCTGGGACTGGAGCGAGTTGTCGGGGCCCGCCACATTGCCGTGGGCGCCGATCTCGGCGATCCACTCAAGGCCCAGCTCCTCGGCCTTGGCGCGGCTCATGACGACCACGGCGGCGGCGCCGTCGGAGATCTGCGAGGAGGTGCCCGCGGTGATGGTGCCGTCGGCGGCGAAGGCGGGGCGCAGCCGGCCCAGGGATTCCGCGGTGGTCTCCGGGCGGATGCCCTCGTCCTTGCTGAGGACCACCGGGTCGCCCTTGCGCTGCGGGATCTCGACCGGGGTGATCTCGGCGTCGAAAAGGCCGTTCTTCTGGGCGGCGGCGGCCCGCTGGTGGGACAGGGCAGCGAAGACGTCCTGCGGGGCGCGCTCGATGCCGAGCCGGGTGTTGTGCTTCTCGGTGGACTCGCCCATCGCGATGTTCTCGAAGGCGTCGGTGAGGCCGTCGTGGGCCATCGAGTCGAGCATCTCCATCGCGCCGTACTTGAAGCCGGCCCGGGAGCCGGGCAGCAGGTGCGGGGCGTTGGTCATGGACTCCTGGCCGCCGGCCACCACGATGTCGAACTCGCCGGCGCGGATCAGCTGGTCGGCCAGCGCGATGGCGTCGAGTCCCGACAGGCACACCTTGTTCACGGTGAGGGCGGGCACCGACATCGGGATGCCGGCCTTGACGGCGGCCTGGCGGGCGGGGATCTGGCCGGCGCCGGCCTGCAGCACCTGGCCCATGATCACGTACTGCACCTGGTCGCCGGAGACGCCGGCCCGCTCCAGCGCCGCCTTGATCGCGAAGCCGCCGAGGTCTGCGCCGGAGAAGCCGCGCAGGCCGCCGAGCAGTCTGCCCATCGGGGTGCGGGCACCCGCGACGATCACCGATCGAGTCTTGTTTCCCATGGAGCGGCCCCTTCGGCTGAAGAGAGGAGGTTAACGAGGGTTAGCGTCAATGTACTGGCGGGTAAGGCCTGCGTCATCCGGCGGAACGTGTGATGGCGCGCACGTTGCGTAATCATGGGACCGTACGGTGGACTGGTTCCATGCTGACTCGTATCGACCACATCGGGATCGCCTGCTTCGACCTCGACGCGACCGTCGAGTTCTACCGTGCCACGTATGGCTTCGAGGTGTTCCACAGCGAGGTGAACGACGAGCAGGGCGTGCGCGAGGCCATGCTCAAGATCAACGGCACCTCGGACGGCGGCTCCTCCTACCTCCAACTGCTGGAGCCGACCAGGGAGGACTCCGCGGTCGGCAAGTGGCTGGCGAAGAACGGCGAGGGCGTGCACCACATCGCCTTCGGCACCGCGGACGTGGACGCGGACTCCGAGGCCATCAGGGGCAAGGGCGTCAGGGTGCTCTACGACGAGCCGCGGCGCGGCTCCATGGAGTCCAGGATCACTTTCCTGCACCCCAAGGACTGCCACGGGGTGCTCACCGAACTGGTGACCGCGGCCGGTCAGCACGGCGGTGCCGCGGCGGACGGCGGACCGGCGGCCGGATCCGGTCTCGTCCAGGACCCTCAGGACCACTGACCCAACCCCCGTCCTGCCCGGTAGAGTGACCGGGCCGACCGGGGTGGGCTCTGGGTACGCTCCCGCTCCGCGCCGTTGATCTGACACCATTCTTCCTATGGCCCTGGATTCAAACAGGGGCACGGAGAATCTCACCCGGTTGGCGGGTGAGTACGCCAGGAGACCGATGGGACCGCGGAGTGCGGGGCAACGACAGCTACCGGGCTGACGACCAGCTCTCTCAGCTCGAAGCCGAGATGGACCGGCTTCGTACCGAGCGGGGCAAAGCGGTCGATCACGCCGACGACCTCGGATACCAGGTCGAGGTGCTGCGCGCCAAGCTGCACGAGGCGCGACGCATGCTGGCGTCCCGTCCTGCCTACGACAACATCGGGCACCAGGCCGACCAGCTGCTGCGCAATGCCCAGATCCAGGCCGACCAGCTGCGCGCGGACGCCGAGCGCGAGCTGCGCGAGGCCAGAGCGCAGACCCAGCGGCTGCTCCAGGAGCAGGCGGAGCACCAGTCGCGCTTCGAGGCCGAGTGGCACGCCGAGGCCATCGCCAGGCGCCGCCAGCTGGACGAGGAGCTGGCCGACCGCAGGGCCAACGTCGAGACGCACGTCAACGAGAACGTGGCATGGGCCGAGCAACTGCGGGCCCGCAGCGAGTCGCAGGCCCGCCGGCTGCTCGACGAGACCAGGGCGGAGTCCGAGGCGGCGCTGGCCGCCGCCCGCGCCGAGGCGACCCGGGTCGCCGAGCAGACCAGGGAGCGGCTCACCGCCGACGCCCAGGCGGCCCGCGGCGAGGCGGAGCAGCTGCTGCGCAGGGCGCGCACCGACGCCGAGCGGCTGCTGACCGCCGCGTCCGCGCAGGCCCAGGAGGCGACCAGCGAGGCCGAGCAGCTGCGCACCACGACCCGCAGCGAGTCCGACGACGCCAGGATCAGGGCCACCGAGCTGTCCCGGCTGGCCGAGGAGCGGCTGCGCGAGGCCGACGAGGCGCTGCGTACAGCCACCGCGGAAGCCGAGCGGCTGCGCGAGGAGGCCGGCGCGGGCGCCGCGAAGCGGCTGGCGGCCGCCGAGACGGAGAACGAGCAGCGCACCCGTACGGCCAGGGCCGAGATCGCCCGGATGGTCAACGAGGCGACGCGGGAGGCGGAGGCCGCCAAGACGGAGGCCGAGCAGACCGTCGCCGACGCCCGCGCCGAGGCCGAGCGGATCCGCAGCGAGGCCCAGGAGGCGGCCAGGGCCGCCGCCGCGGAGGACGCCGCCGCCCAGCTGGCGCAGGCCGCCCGCTCGGCCGAGGAGATCCTGACCAAGGCCTCCGAGGACGCCCGCTCCACCACCAAGGGCGCCGGCGAGGAGGCCGAGCGGATCCGCAGCGAGGCCCAGGCCGAGGCGGACCGGCTGCGCAGCGAGGCGGAGGCCTCGGCGCAGGAGCTGCGCGGCGCCGCCCAGGACGACACCGAGGAATACCGGGCCAGGACGGTCGAGCTGCAGGAGGAGGCCAGGCGGCTGCGCGGCGAGGCCGAGCAGCTGCGGGCCGACGCGGTCGCCGAGGGCGAGCGGATCCGCGGCGAGGCCCGCCGCGAGGCGGTGCAGCAGATCGAGGAGGCCGCGAGCAGGGCCGAGGAACTGCTGGCCAAGGCCAAGGCCGACGGCGACGAGCAGCGGCAGAGCGCGTCCGCCGAGGCCGAGCGGATGCGTACCGAATCCGTGGAGCGGGCCTCCGCACTGGGCGCGAAGGCCGAGGAGGCGCTGCGCGGCGCCCGCGCGGAGGCCGACGAGCTGCGGGCCGAGGCCGAGCGGCAGGGCGCTGCGGTCACCGAGGCCGCAGAGCGGGCCGCGGCCGAGCAGCGGGCCGAGGCCGGCACGATCGTGGCGCGGATGCGCGAGGAGACCGAGGCCGACCTCGCCCGGCTGCGCGAGGAGGCGGAGGCCCGGGTCGGCGCCGCCGAGCAGGGCCTGCGGGACGCGACCGCGGAGGCGGACCGGATCCGCGCGGAGGCGGCGGCCGAGGCCGAGCAGCTGCGCCAGGAGACCGCGGAGCGGGTCCGTACGCTCCAGGAGCAGGCCGAGGCGGAGGCCGTACGGCTGCGGGACGAGGCGGCGGCGGACGCGGCCCAGTCCCGCGCTGAGGGCGAGAACGTCGCGCTGCGCGTGCAGGCCGAGGCGGCGGCGGAGGCCGAGCAGCGCAGGACCGAGGCGCAGGAGACCGCCGACCGGGTGCGGGCCGAGGCGTCCGCGGCGGCGGAGCGGCTCGGGGTGGAGGCCGCGGAAGCGCTGGCCGCCGCCCAGGAGGAGGCGGCCAGGCGGCGCAGGGAGGCCGAGGAGCTGCTGGCGGCCGCACGCGGCGAGGCCGAGCAGGAGCGGGCCAGGGCCCGCGAGGAGAGCGAGGAGCTGCTCGCGGCGGCCCGCAAGCGGGTCGAGGACGCGGCGGCTGAGGCCGACCGGCTGGCGGCCGAGGCCGAGCAGCGGGCCGGCGAGCTGGTGTCGACGGCCGAGGCGACCGCGCAGCAGGTGCGGGAGGCGGTCGCGCATCTGCACCAGGAGGCGGAGCAGGAGATCGCCGGGCTGCGCTCTGCGGCCGAGCACGCGGCCGAAAGGGTGCGCTCCGAGGCGCAGGGCGAGGCGGACCGGCTGCGCGCGGACGCCAATTCCGAGCGGGAGCGGGCCGGCCAGGACGTGTCGCGCATGCGCTCCGAGGCCCAGTCGGAGTCGGAGGCGGCCAGGTCGCTCGCCGACCGTACGGTGACCGAGGCCATCGAGGAGGCGGACCGGCTGCGCGCCGAGGCCCGCGACGACGCCAACCGGATGCGCACGGACGCCGCGAACCAGGCAGACCAGCTGGTCGGCAGGGCCCGCGAGGAGGCCGACCGGCTCGGCACCTTGTCCAGGGAGGCGCTGGCGGGCGCGGAGCGGGAGGCCGAGGAGTCGCGCACCGGCTCGCAGCGGATCCTGGACGAGGCCAGGGAGGCGGCCAACAAGCGCCGCAGCGAGGCCGCCGAGCAGGCCGACGAGCTGGTCGGCAAGGCGCAGGCCGAGGCCAGGCGGGTCGCCGAGGCCGCCGAGGACCAGGCGGACACGATGGTCGCCGCGGCCCGCGCGGAGGCGGAGCGGCTGGTCAACGAGGCCACCGCGGAGGGCAACGGCATGGTCGAGCGGGCGCGTACGGACGCCGACACGCTGCTCGGCGAGGCCCGCAGGGACGCCACCACGATCAGGGAGCGCACCGACGAGCTGCGCCGCCGGGTGGAGTCCGAGGTGGAGGAGCTGCACGACCGCTCCCGCAAGGAGGCCGCCGAGGCGATGCGGGTGGTCGGCGAAAGGGTCGACAAGCTGGTCGCCGCGGCGACCGAACAACTGCGCGAGGCGGAGCAGAAGGCCGCCGAGATCAAGTCCACCGCCACCTCGGAGGCGAGTAAGGTCCGTATCGCCGCGGTGAAGAAGGTCGAGGGCCTGCTCAAGGAAGCCGAGCAGAACAAGTCCGAGGCCGAGCGGGAAGCGGAGCGGGTCAAGGGGGAGGCCCGTGCCGAGGCCGAGCGGATCGTGACCGAGGGCCGGCGGGAGCTGGACACCCTGGTCCGCAGGCGCGAGGACATCAACGCGGAGATCGGCCGGGTCCAGGACGTGCTGGAGGCGCTGGAGTCGTTCGAAGCACCCGGTGGCGCGGCGAAAAGCACGAAGAGTACGGTCTCCGCGGGAGCGGCCGCCGGTTCCGCCCGAACGGGTGGCAAGCGCAACGACGATGCGCCACTCGATTGAGCGGACATTCTCCATGCCGAATGCGCAATGGCTCGGTGACACGCCGCTGAGCCCCCTAGGATTCCCTCTATCACCTCACCGGTCTGAATCATCGACAGGAACCCCATGAGCGACACTTCCTCCCCCTTCGGCTTCGAGTTGGTGCGTCGCGGATACGACCGCGGACAGGTGGACGACCGCATCACCAAGCTCGTCGCCGACCGTGACAGTGCCCTGACGCGCATCACCGCGCTGGAGAAGCGCATCGAGGAACTGCACCTCGAAACCCAGAACGCCGCGGCTCAGGTGAACGACTCCGAGCCGTCCTACGCCGGTCTCGGCGCCCGGGTGGAGAAGATCCTCCGCCTGGCCGAGGAAGAGGCCAAGGACCTGCGTGAGGAGGCCCGTCGCGCCGCCGAGCAGCACCGCGAGCTGGCCGATTCCGCGGCCGCGCAGGTGCGCAACGACGCGGAGGCCTTCGCGGCCGACCGCAAGTCCAAGGCCGAGGACGAGGGCGCCCGGATCGTCGACAAGGCGAAGGGCGACGCCACCCAGCTGCGCAGCGACGCCCAGAAGGACGCCCTGGCCAAGCGCGAGGAAGCCGACGCGCTGTTCGAGGAGACCCGCGCCAAGGCCGCCCAGGCCGCCGCGGACTTCGAGACCAACCTGGCCAAGCGCCGCGAGCAGTCCGAGCGCGACCTGGCGTCGCGTCAGGCGAAGGCGGAGAAGCGCCTGGCGGAGATCGAGCACCGCGCCGAGCAGCTGCGCCTTGAGGCGGAGAAGCTGCGCACGGACGCCGAGCGCCGGGCCCGCCAGACGGTGGAGACCGCGCAGCGCCAGTCCGAGGACATCGTCGCGGACGCGAACGCGAAGGCCGACCGGATCCGCAGCGAGTCCGAGCGCGAGCTGGCGGCGCTGACCAACCGCCGCGACAGCATCAACGCGCAGCTGACCAACGTCCGCGAGATGCTGGCCACGCTGACCGGCGCGGCCGTCGCCGCCGCGGGCTCCCCGGACGACGAGCCGATCTCGCGCGGCGTCCCGGCCCAGCAGTCCCGCTGACCCCACAGGTCGGCGCGGGCTGGTTTGTTCCACCGGTATTCGCGGAACCCCCGTACTCTCGCGTGCGGGGGTTCCGCCGTGTCTTGCTAGCCTCGCCCCCATGATTGAGTTGCAGGGGCTCACCAAGCGGTACGGGGACAAGACCGCAGTCGACCATCTGACCTTCACCGTGCGCCCCGGCGTGGTGACCGGATTCCTCGGGCCGAACGGCGCGGGCAAGTCCACCACGATGCGGATGCTGCTCGGCCTGGACTCGCCGACCAGCGGCGACGTCCGTATCGACGGCAGGCACTACGCGCAGCTCAGCGAGCCGCTCAAGCACATCGGGGCGCTGCTCGACGCCAAGTCGATCCACGGCGGCCGCACCGCGTACAACCACCTGCTGTGCATCGCGCAGTCCAACCGCATCCCCACCCGGCGGGTGGGCGAGGTGCTGGAGACGGTGGGTCTGTCCGCGGTGGCGCGCAAGCGCTCCAAGGGGTTCTCGCTGGGCATGGGCCAGCGGCTGGGCATCGCCGCGGCGCTGCTGGGCGACCCGGAGATCCTGATGTTCGACGAGCCGGTCAACGGCCTCGACCCGGAGGGCATCCACTGGATCCGGAACCTCATGAAGGGACTGGCCGCGCAGGGCCGCACGGTCTTCGTGTCCAGCCACCTGATGAGCGAGATGGCGCTGACCGCGGAGCACCTGATCGTGATCGGCCGCGGGCGGCTGCTGGCGGACACCTCGATGGCGGACTTCATCGAGAAGAACTCCCGGTCGTACGTGCGGCTGCGCACCCCGCAGCCGGAACGGCTCAAGGATGTGCTGACCGCGGCCGGGCACATCGTGGTGACCACCGGCGACGGTGCCTTCGAGATCACCGGCACGGACGCCGCGGCGCTCGGTGAACTGGCCGCGCAGCACCGGCTGGTGCTGCACGAACTGAGCCCGCAGCGGGCGTCGTTGGAGGAAGCGTTCATGCAGCTGACCGCCGAGTCGGTCGAATACCACGCGCACGGCGCGGTGACGCCCGGCGCCTCGGTGCCGGTGCCGGTCGCGCCGGGGCGGCAGCAGTGGCAGCACGGGGCACCGGCGCCCACGGCGCCGCCGCCGCAGCAGCCGCCCGGCGCCCAGCCGCCCGGCCGGCCGCCGCAGGGCGGCGGGCAGCAGTGGGGCTCGCAGTGGCGCAACCCCGGCTCCGGAAAGGGGCGTTGACATGGCTGCGCCCTCCGCGATCCTGCAGTCCGAGTGGACCAAGATCAGGTCGGTCCGCTCCACCATCTGGACGCTGGCCCTGGCCTTCATCGTGACCGTCGCCCTCGGCGCGATCATCTGCCTGGTGATCGACAACACCTGGGGTGACCTGTCGTCGGACGACCAGGCCACCTTCGACCCGACCAACACCAGCTTCGTCGGGATGCAGCTCGGGCAGCTCGCGCTGATCGTCTTCGGTGTGCTGGTCATCGCCAGCGAGTACAGCACCGGCATGATCCGCACCTCGCTGGCCGCGGTGCCGCAGCGCGGCTCCTTCTACGCCAGCAAGGTCGCGGTGGCCGGCGCGCTGGCGCTGGTGGTCGGCATGGCGACCAGCTTCATCGTGTTCTTCGTCGGGCAGGCGCTGCTCGGCTCGCACAAGGCGCACATCGGCGACCCGGGAGTGCTGCGCGCGGTCGTCGGCGCAGGGCTGTACATGACGCTGCTGGTGCTGCTGTGCGTGGGCGCGGCGGCGATGCTGCGCAGCCCGATGCTGGGCCTGGGCATCCTGATGCCGTTCTTCTTCCTGGTCTCGCCGATCCTGTCGGCGATCCCGAAGGTGAAGACGGTCGCGCGCTACTTCCCCGACCGGGCGGGCCAGAAGATCATCCAGGTGGTGCCGGACACCGGCGGCGACTCGCCCTACGGGCCGTGGGGCGGCATCGGCATCATGGCGGTGTGGGTCGTGGTGGTCCTGCTCGGCGGCTACCTGGTGCTCAGGCAGCGCGACGCCTGAGGCCCGCCCGCCGCTCGGCGCTCAGTACCTCGGCGCGTTACGGGACCGCCGCACCTTGCTGGTGCGGCGGTCCTTCGCGTTCCAGCAGGCCCGGTGCCAGTGCCGCCGGTCGTCCAGGCCGTCGTACTCACGCCATGCCACCACATGGCCGACGCCCGGCGGGATCTCCTGGTCGCAGCCGGGGCAGCGGTAGTGCTTGGCCGACGCGGCGCCGGCGATCGGCCGCACCACCCACTCCTCGCCCTGCCACTCCTCGGTGCCGGCACCGCCGACCCCGGACTCCTGGCTGCTTTTTGCGGGGCGCTGGGCGCCGTGCGGGTGGTTACGTCGCGGCGACACGGAACACCTCGCGCTCTGCTGGCTTCGCGGACGGCATCCAGGGTACGCGCCGGGACACCGGGTACCCGAACGGGCGCTTCCGCCACACCTCTGCCGAAAATCATGAAAACGCCGCGGAAAGCCGTGCCCTTGGCACGTGCCAGGCGTTAGTCACTCCAAGGAGGGAGTGGGCGATGCGCGTTGGGACGTTCGTACTCGCGGCTCAGTTCCCCGGTCAGGGCCAGGCGGAGCCGCTGCACCGGGCGATATCGACCGCGGAGGCGGCGGAGGCCGCCGGGCTGGACGCGGTATGGCTGGCCGAGCACCACTTCGTGCCGTACGGGGTGTGCCCGTCGGCGGTCACACTGGCCGCGCTGCTGCTCGGGCGGACCCGGCGGATCGGCGTCGGCACCGCGGTCAGCGTGCTGCCGACCACGCACCCGGTGGCCCTCGGCGAGCAGGCGGCACTGCTGCACCTGGTCTCCGGCGGCCGCTTCACCCTCGGGGTGGGCCGCGGCGGGCCCTGGATGGACCTGGAGGTCTTCGGGGCCGGCAAGGACGCGTACGAGCACGGTTTCCCCGAGTCGCTGGATCTGCTGCTGCGCTGGCTGCGGGAGCCCTCGGTGGGCGCCCAGGGGCCGCGCTACGCCTTCCGCGACGTGCCGGTGGTGCCGCGGGCCGACGAGCTGGAGCCGGCCGGTGCGGGGCCCGCGGTCGTGGTGGCGTGCACCTCCCCCGGCACCGTGCGGCTGGCCGCGGAGCGCGGGCTGCCGATGCTGCTCGGCATGCACTGCGGCGACCAGGACAAGGCCGCGATGGTCGCCCTGTGGCGGCGCACCGCACTGGCCGCGGGCCACCGCGCCGACGCGGTCGCGGCCGCCGCGCACGTCTCGGCGGGGGTGGCCCAGGTCGCCGACACCCGCGCGGACGCGGTCGAGACGCTGCGCAAGGCGATGCCCGGCTGGCTGCAGCAGGGCCTGGCCGCACACCGTACGGTCGACGGCCGGGCGCGCACGAAGCGCGACCCGTACGCGTACACCGACCTGCTGTGCGACCTGCACCCGGTCGGCCCGCCGCGGCTGTGCGCCGACCGGCTCGCGGCGACCGCGGAGGCCACCGGTATCACCCGCTTCGCGCTGCTGGTCGAGGGCTCGGGCGACCTCGCGGCGACCCTGCACAATGTGGCACGTCTCGGCGGTGACGTGCTCCCGGAACTGGCCTGATCACATGTGCACGGCCCGTCGCGGAAGCACGCCCTGTTGTGCAGGCCGCCGGTGATCGACTACGGCTCCCGCGCGTGCGGCACGGGCCGGCCGGTCAGCAGTCCCGGAATTCCGGCGACTGGTTGAGCACCTGCGACCTGACCGAGGTGAACTTGTCGTAGCTCTCGCCGACCGCCGGGTCGAGCGGGAAGACCGCCACCCGGTGGCAGTTCTGGAAAGCCAGCCGCACCCCGAAGTGCCGCTGCATCGCCCCGCGTATGGCGTCGCTCGCCAGCGCGCGGAGCAGCTGGCCGCGTTCCTTCTCACTCGGCGGCGGCACCTGGTTGTCCGCGAAGTTCCCCCCATCGACCTTGAGTTGTGCCACCAATGAGCTGATCATCTCCCACGCGTAAGGGAGGGACGTCCTGACGCAGTCGACGAATTCCTGCTCGTCGACCTCGCCTCGCTCGGCCTGTTCGAGGAGGGCCGGAGAGACGTCGAGCGACATGGGTACTCCTCTCGGTGACCCCGTGGGCGCACGGGGTCGTACGGACGGGACCCGGCGGCCGCTGCGTCCCCCGCACCTCGGCCACCGGTTTTCAACCGTAGGGTTGGAAGGCCGCCCGCACCAGCAGGTGGCACGCACAACCGGCCATTCTTCGACGGCGGGCCGTAGCCGGCCGAACTCGTACCGTCCTCGGGCCCCGGGGCCGAATCGCGGAGGGCGGCGCCCGTCGAGTAGCGTGGCCCACCATGCGCCTCGTGATCGCCCGCTGCTCCGTCGACTACGCGGGCCGGCTGTCCGCCCACCTCCCGTCCGCCACCCGGCTGCTGCTGATCAAGGCCGACGGCAGCCTGTCGGTGCACGCCGACGACCGTGCCTACAAGCCGCTGAACTGGATGTCGCCCCCCTGCACCCTCAAGGAGGGCGAGGACGGCGTCTGGACGGTCGTCAACAAGGCCGGCGAGCAGCTGATCATCACCCTGGAGGAGGTCCTGCACGACTCCTCCCACGAACTCGGCGTCGACCCGGGCCTGATCAAGGACGGCGTCGAGGCGCACCTCCAGGAACTGCTCGCGGACCACATGGAGGTGCTCGGCGAGGGCTGGACCCTGATCCGCCGCGAATACCCCACCGCGATCGGCCCGGTGGACATCCTCTGCCGCGACGCCGCGGGCGCCACGGTCGCCGTCGAGCTGAAGCGCCGCGGCGACATCGACGGTGTGGAGCAGCTCACCCGCTACCTCGAACTCCTCAACCGCGACCCCCATCTGGCGCCGGTCAAGGGCATCTTCGCGGCCCAGGAGATCAAGCCCCAGGCCCGCGTCCTCGCCACCGACCGCGGCATCGGCTGCGTCGTGCTCGACTACGACGCGATGCGCGGCATCGAGGACGACAAGCTCCGGCTGTTCTGAGCCCGGCTCCACCTTCCACGTTCCCCTCTCAGGGGCCCTCTGCGCCGACGCGCGTCCAGCCGTGTTGACCCGGCGTCAGCCACTCTGGCGTGTCCTCGTGGCGTCTGCAAGATCCGGGAAGATTTTCGAAACTTTCGTTTCTCCGGGCTCGGGATATGGATCTTAGATCGCACTCCCGACGGCACTCGATGCCATCGCCCGATCGGGAACTGCCGCTGACCAGGCATCATGCTTCTTCGTGCGCGCCGCCGCCGAACGACGCTTTCGTAATTCTCGCCGAAAGTGTTGACAGTCCGTCGGACCGGTTCAACACTGTCGCCGTCGATAGCGTCCATCGCCTTCACCAGGAGGAAGCACGCACATGACCAATCCCCCCACCCAGCCGAAGAGCCGCAGCGGCGGGCGCTTCCAGATGCTCAGCCGCTTCCGGCTGCTCATCAGCAGCTTCATCACCCTCGCGCTGGTAGGCACGGCAGCCCTGATACTGCCGGGCACCGCGAGCGCCGACACGACCGTCACGTCGAACAGCACCGGCACCAACAACGGGTACTTCTACTCGTTCTGGAGCCAGAACAGCGGCCAGGCCTCCATGACCATGGGCTCCGGCGGCCAGTACAGCACCCAGTGGAACAACGTGACCAACTTCGTGGCCGGCAAGGGCTGGAACCCGGGCAACACCGCGCCCGTGACCTACTCGGGCTCCTGGAACTGCAACGGCAACTGCTACCTGTCGCTGTACGGCTGGACCACCAACCCGCTCATCGAGTACTACATCGTCGACAACTACGGGAACTACAACCCCAGTTCCGGCTCCTCCCGGCTGGGCTCGGTCTCCAGCGACGGCAGCACGTACGACCTGTACCGGACGCAGCGCGTCAACCAGCCGTCCATCCAGGGCACGGCGACGTTCTACCAGTACTGGGCCGTCCGCCAGGCCAAGCGCACCGGCGGCACCATCACCGTGTCCAACTTCTTCAACGCGTGGGCACAGGCGGGCCTGAACCTCGGCACCCCGAACTACCAGATCCTGGCCACCGAGGGCTACGGATCCTCCGGCAGCTCCAACATCACCGTCGGCAGCAGCAGCGGCGGGAGCAACGGCGGCACCACCAACGGCGGTACCACCAACGGCGGTACCACGGGCAGCACCACCAACGGCGGCACCACCGGTGGCGGCGGCGGGAGTTGCACCGCGAACGTGACCGCGGGCGACAGTTGGAGCGACCGGTACAACCTCAACGTCTCGGTCTCCGGCGCCAGCAACTGGACCGTGACCGTGAACCTGCCCTCCCCCGAGGTCGTCATGTCGACCTGGAACATCAGCGCCAACTATCCCAGCCAGTACCAGCTCGTCGCCCATTCCAACGGCAGCGGCAACAACTGGGGTCTGACGATACAGAAGAACGGGCGTACGACCTGGCCGTCCTTCTCCTGCCAGGCGAGCTGATCCCGGGTACGATCCCGCACCACCGGCGCGGCGGTCCCGACCGCCGCGCCGCTTCCCCGCCGACCACGGTGCCGACCGACTACGGCGCCGTGGTCGGCGCTCCGCTGTCGGTGGAGGTCGGCGAGGACGCCGACTGGTCGATGCCGGAGGGCAGCGCCGGCACGGACTGGGACTGGCCGCTGGTCGGGTCGGTGGTCGTCGGATCCGACGTCGGCGTCGTGGTCGTCGGATCCGGCGTCGGCGACGTAGGAGGCGGTGCAGTGGTCGAGCCACCGGTGCTGCCGCTGCTTGTTCCGCCGATCGTGCTGCCGGACGTACCGCCCGACGTGCCGCCACCGCCGGTGGAACCGCCGCCGCCACCGGACGACGAGCCGCCGCCGGTGGAGTGGTGCGGCGGGCCGGACGGCGGCGGCGTCGAGGACGTACCCCCCGACGTGCCCCCTGTCGTTCCGCCCGTCGTCGTGGACGGCGCCCTCGTCGACACGGTCGCGGAGGGCGATGTCGTCGCGGACGACGGTGTCGACGTCGGGGCGGTGGTCGCGGGGGCCGTCGTGCCGGAGTCGTCCGGGGCTTCCTCCTGGGCCGACTCCAGCGGCTTGACCTGGTTGTTCTGGTCGGACTTGTCGCCGCCGGCGGTCGCGCCCAGGGTGACGATCGTGCCGAGGACCGCGGCCAGCAGGACGCCGGTGCCCACCGCGACCATGTTGCGCCGGTTGCCGGCCACGGCGAGCCGCTTCGGGCCCGGCGAGGGCGCCGCGTGGGACGGGGCCCGGTGGTGGATGACGGCCGGCGGCGGCGTCACGACGGTGGGCTGCCCGGTGTCGGTGAGGGCGGCCGGGAGGAGTTCGAGCGGGGCCGCGGGCTCCACGTCGTCGACCAGCGCCAGCGTACGGCGGCCGACGACGGTGCCCTGCCGGTCGGCGAGGGCGCCGCGCAGCGCGATCGAGGCCTCGAGTTCGGCCCTGGCCCGGTCCATCGTGCCGTTGCAGAGGGCCAGCACACCCAACTCGTGGTGGAAGTAGGCCTCTTCCGCGACCTCGCCGGACAGCCGCGCGGCTTCCTGGCCGATCCGCAGCGCGCGCTCCCAGGCGCCCCAGTGCAGGGCGGCGGCGAAGACGGGGGCCACCGTGCGGGCCAGCAGGACCGCGGCGGTCGGGTTGCCGTTGTCGCGGCAGGCGGACATCGCGGCGATGATCGCCTCGGACTCGGCGGCGGCGCGGGCCGCGGTGACCGAGGGGTGGCCGGTCCACCAGGCGTAGTGCAGGGCGGCGGTGTGCGCCTGGACCTCGCTCAGCTCGCCCTCGGCGGTGAGGGCGGCGGCGAGCTGCTGGGTGACGCCGGCGGCGAGCCGGTAGTGGGCGGCGACCGGGACGGCCAGGCCCACCGCGGTCATCTCGCCGAGGGCCGCGTCTCCGTGGGTGTCGCCGACGAGTGCGGGCAGGTGCGAGGGGTGCGGGCATTCGCCGTCGAGGGCCACGGCGAAGGCGAGGGCTTCGCGGGCGGCCTCGCTGAGCCGGGAGGCGAGCAGGTCGGCCGGGGCGGCGCTCTCCGCGAGCGACGGCAGCGGCACGTCGGCGGTGGGCACCCGGGGGGCGGGCGGTGCGACCGGCGGTATCTCCAGCGGCGCCGCGGGGTCGGGCACCGCGGGGTCGTCGAAGCCGGTCAGGTCGGGTATCAGGTCGCCGGGCAGCGAGGGGGCGGCGGGCAGGGCCGGGGTGCCGTTCTCCCACACCGAGTCGTCCCAGTCGGGCTCGGGCGGGAAGCGCAGCACATCGCGCTGCCGCAGCAGGGCGCCGGCCTGGACGAAGCGCAGCGGCAGGCCCTCGGACTCGAACCACAGGTCGGCCGCCCAGGCGGTCTCGTCCTCTTCGAGTACCCGCCCGGCGGCCAGCGTGAGCAGGTCGACGCAGGCGACCCGGCTGAGGCCGGCGAGGAAGACCTCCTCGACCAGGGACTCGGCGGGGGGCGCGGCGACCTCGGGGGTCGCGGCCAGCAGGAAGGCGCATTCGGGGGCCGCGGCGAGCAGCTCCTCCAGGGCGGCGCCGCCGAATTCGAGGTCGTCCACCACGACGACGGCGCCGGTCTCGCGCAACAGTCCGGGCAGTTCGGCCCGGCTGGGCCGGTAGTCGTCGCCGGTGTAGACGGTGCTGTAGAGGGCGTGCAGGACGTCGCCGACGGTGCGGCGGTAGCCGGACAGCCACAGCACACCGTCGGGTGCGACGTCGGCGCAGGCGTTGGCGACGGATTCCAGCAGCGCGGTACGCCCGGCGCCGGACGGCCCCGTGACGCGTACCGACCGGCCGCGGGCCAGCAGCCGGATCAGCCGCTCGCGCTCCTCGTCGCGCTCCAGCAGCGGCAGTTCGGGGGCGGGCGGTCCCGGCGGCGGGGAGGGGCGGCGGGCCGCGAGGTGGGCGGTGCGCTCCTCGCGGGTGCGCGGCACCGGGGTCCTGCGTTCCTCGGGCGGGCACACGGCGACCTCGGTGCCGTCGACCGGGTTGACGGTCAGCACGTAGTCGGGGGTGACGATCCGCCGCACCCGGGCGCTGCCGCCGCTGGGGGTGGCGGTGCCCGCGGTCAGCTCCAGCGGTTCACGGGCCGGGCGTATCGCCTTGGGCAGCGGGGCCGCCGCGTCGAAGAGCGACGGCTCGACCGGGCGCAGGCCGTCGAAGGCGGTGGGGTCGGCCGGCGGGTCCGCGAACGGCGGCTCGTACGGCACCAGCGCGCCCCGGTCGGCGCCGCCGCCGGCCCCGCCGCTCCTCACGCCGAAGGCGTCGAAGGGCTCGTCCTGCCCTGGCCGCTCGCCGGGTTCGCCGTTGTGCTGGTCCATGTCCTACGCCCTCATGTGCGTCACGTCAGGGGCGCGGCCGGGCCGCCGCCCGTGCCGGGCCGGCCCGATTCCCCTGGTCCGGCGTACGGGGTAGCACGCCTGCGGGCAATCCGAGTCCAAACTCTAAGGGCTCGCGGCGTTTCTATGAAGCGCAGGGGTGCCGGGCAGCCCTTACGTCACCTTTCGGCCTCGATCGCGAGGATCCGGTGCAACCTGGTCGCCACGAGCAGCCGCTGCATCTGCGGCGGTACGTTGCGCAGCACCAGCCGGCGGTTGGCCCGGCCGGCCCTGCGGTGGGCGCCCATGATGACTCCGAGGCCGGTCGCGTCCCACGAGTCCAGCTCGGTCAGGTCGAGTACGAGATCGCCGCGGCCGGAGTCGACCGCGGTGTGCAGGGCCGAACGGGCGTCCGCCGCGCTGCGGACGTCGAGGCGGCCCCCGACGACCAGCTCGGCATGGTCGCCCCTGATATGCATAGTCGCTCCCGAAGCTCCCGAAGAATTGCGGCACCCGTCCGTATGTCTTCACACAACTGACGGTCCGTCGCAAAGAGAAGTTGCCGTCTGAGAGCGAACCGAGACCGAATTCACTCCTGTGAGTGACGTTGCTTAGTACGGGTAGAACCCCTGGCCGCTCTTACGGCCCAGGTCCCCCGCGTCCACCATGCGCCGCATGATCTCCGGCGGGGCGAATTTCTCGTCCTGCGATTCCGCGTAGATATTGCCGGTGGCGTGCAGCAGGATGTCCACGCCGGTGAGGTCGGTGGTGGCCAGCGGGCCCATCGCGTGGCCGAATCCCAGCTTGCAGGCGGTGTCGATGTCCTCGGCGGAGGCGACGCCCGACTCGTACAGCTTGACGGCCTCCACGACGAGGGCGGAGATCAGCCGGGTGGTGACGAAACCGGCCACGTCGCGGTTGACGACGACACAGGTCTTGCCGACGCTCTCGGCGAACTCCCGTGCGCGGGCCAGCGTGTCGTCGCTGGTCTTGTAGCCGCGGACCAGCTCGCACAGCTGCATCATCGGCACCGGCGAGAAGAAGTGCGTGCCGACGACCCTCTCCGGGTGCTCGGTGGCGGCGGCGATCTTGGTGATCGGGATCGCGGAGGTGTTGGACGCCAGCACCGTGCCGGGGGCGGTGATCCGGTCCAGAGTGCGGAAGATGTCCTGCTTGACCTCGATCTTCTCGAAGACCGCCTCGACCACCAGGTCGGCGTCCGCCACGGCCTCCAGGTCCGTGGTGGTGCTGATCCTGGCCAACGCCGCCGCCGCGTCCGCCGCTTCGATCTTGCCCTTGGCGACGAAGCGGTCGTAGGAGGCCTTGATGCCGTCCGTGCCGCGCGCCAGCGCCTCGTCGGTGACGTCCCGCAGGACCACCTCGTAGCCGGCCTGGGCCGCCACCTGCGCGATGCCCGAGCCCATCAGTCCGGCTCCTACGACGGCGAGCTTCTTCGCCACGGCACACACCTCTCCGTTGGGGTATCTGGCCGGACCCTAGCGCCGGTTCGGGGCCCGGCGCAGCATGATGTCGGGCGCGTCACCGTGTGTCCTTGGTCGCAACGGGCCGCCCGCGCAGGCCCTACGCTCGGCCCCATGGTCAATCTCACCCGCATCTACACCCGCACCGGCGACGACGGCACGACCGCGCTCGGCGACATGAGCCGCACGTCCAAGACCGACTCCCGGATCACCGCGTACGCCGACGCCAACGAGGCGAACGCGGTCATCGGCACCGCCCTGGCGCTCGGCGGACTGGCCGAGGATGTGACGGCCGTTCTGATCCGCGTGCAGAACGACCTCTTCGACGTCGGCGCCGATCTGGCCACGCCCGTGGTGCCCGACCCGAAGTATCCGCCGCTGCGGGTCGAGCAGTCCTACGTGGACCGCCTGGAGGCCGACTGCGACACCTTCCTGGCCGAGCTGGACAAGCTCCGCAGCTTCATCCTGCCCGGCGGCACGGCGGGCGCGGCGCTGCTGCACCAGGCCTGCACGGTCGTACGCCGCGCGGAGCGGTCCACGTGGGCGGCGCTCGCCGAGCACGGCGAGGTGATGAACGCGCTCACCGCGACGTATCTGAACCGGCTCTCGGACCTGCTGTTCATCCTGGCCAGGACCGCGAACAAGGAACGCGGGGACGTGCTGTGGGTGCCGGGCGAGAACCGCTGACGCGCGCGGACCGGCGGGACCCGCTCAGGCCACGTTGACCCGCTGGCCGGGCGGGGCCGCCTCCAGCCAGGCGAGGAAACCGGTCAGCGCGTCGTCGCTCATCGCCAGCTCAAGGCGCTGGCCGCGGTGCTCGCAGGTCAGCACGACCGCGTCGGACAGCAGCGCCAGCTCCTCAGAGCCGCGCGGCTCCCTGCGGCCCTCGACCTCGATCGAGGGGCGCTCCAGCACCCGGCGCGGCCGGAAGGCGTAGGAGAAGACCCGGAACCACTCGACGCGGTCGCCGTTGTAGCGGGCCACCCCGTAGACCCAGCCCTTGCCGGTGGGCTCGGCGTCCTCGGGCAGTGCCACCCGCAGGCTGCAGTCGAAGGTGCCGCCCGAGCGCTGGATCAGCCGGCGGCGCAGGCCGAGGACGAACAGCGCGAGCAGGATCGCGCCCACGACCGCGCCGACCGCCTCAACCGAGAGGATCACGTCCACCGCTCTCCTCTCCTGGGGCTCATCGCCGCCCGCGCCACGCGCCCTGTGTGTGCTGCCCTTGCTGTGCCGGAGCCGCGGACCGCCCCTGAGGGCAGCCCGCGGCACCGTTGTCCTGCTCCAGCGGAGGCGCCGTCATGGACGGCGCTCCGCCGGTGGTGGTTCAGTGCGCGCCCGCCGCGGCGGCGAGCCGGACCTCCGCGCGGCGCTCGGCCGCCGCGTCGGCCTCGGACTTCGAGCGCTCCAGCGCCCGCTCGGCCCGTGCGACGTCGATCTCCTCGGCCAGCTCGGCGATCTCGGCGAGAATCGAGAGCTTGTTGTCCGCGAAGGAGAGGAAGCCGCCGTGCACGGCGACGACCACGGTGCCGCCCTCGCTGGTGCGGACCGTCACCGGGCCCGACTGCAGCACACCGAGCACCGGCTCGTG
Source organism: Streptomyces sp. NBC_00433 (assembly GCA_036015235.1). NCBI lineage: Bacteria > Bacillati > Actinomycetota > Actinomycetes > Kitasatosporales > Streptomycetaceae > Streptomyces > Streptomyces sp. NBC_00433. Next base: position 3,037,168 of record CP107926.1, read on the forward strand.
CGACGGCATGATGCCGATGTCACCGGACATGGTGCGGGCGATGACCATGGCGGCCTCCCCGGACCAGATGCTGCGGTCCGCGGCCACCACCTCGACGTGAATTTCGGCCAAGACGGCTCCTCGGGTCGGCACCCACCGGGTGAGGGAGGTGCGTAAGACAAAGAATAGGGGCTGCGTGAGGGGGGCAGAGACCGCCTGCCCCCCTCACGCGACGGCCACGGGTCAGTTGACGCCGAGCTTGGCGGCGTTCGCCTTGAGGTCGTCCAGGCCACCGCACATGAAGAAGGCCTGCTCCGGGAAGTGGTCGTAGTCGCCGTCCGCGATGGCGTTGAAGGCCGCCACCGACTCGTCCAGCGACACGTCGGAACCGTCCACACCGGTGAACTGCTTCGCCGCGTGGGTGTTCTGCGACAGGAAGCGCTCGATGCGGCGGGCGCGGAAGACGGTGAGCTTGTCCTCTTCGCCCAGCTCGTCGATGCCGAGGATGGAGATGATGTCCTGGAGGTCCTTGTACTTCTGCAGGATGCCCTTGACGCGCATGGCGCAGTCGTAGTGGTCCTGCGCGATGTAGCGCGGGTCCAGGATGCGGGACGTGGAGTCCAGCGGGTCCACCGCGGGGTAGATGCCCTTCTCCGAGATCGGCCGCGAGAGCACGGTCGTCGCGTCGAGGTGGGCGAAGGTGGTGGCCGGCGCCGGGTCGGTCAGGTCGTCCGCGGGGACGTAGATCGCCTGCATCGAGGTGATCGAGTGACCGCGGGTCGAGGTGATCCGCTCCTGCAGCTGGCCCATCTCGTCGGCCAGGTTCGGCTGGTAGCCCACCGCGGAGGGCATACGGCCGAGCAGCGTGGAGACCTCGGAGCCCGCCTGGGTGAACCGGAAGATGTTGTCGATGAAGAACAGCACGTCCTGGTTCTGCACATCGCGGAAGTACTCCGCCATGGTCAGGCCGGCCAGCGCGACCCGCAGCCGGGTGCCCGGCGGCTCGTCCATCTGGCCGAAGACCAGCGCGGTCTGCGGGAGGACACCGGACTCGGCCATCTCCGCGATGAGGTCGTTGCCCTCACGGGTGCGCTCGCCGACGCCGGCGAAGACGGAAACGCCCTCGTGCAGCTTGGCCACACGCATGATCATTTCCTGGATGAGGACGGTCTTGCCGACGCCCGCGCCGCCGAACAGGCCGATCTTGCCGCCCTTGACGTACGGGGTCAGCAGGTCGACGACCTTCAGGCCGGTCTCGAACATCTCGGTCTTGGACTCGAGCTGGTCGAAGGCCGGGGCCTTGCGGTGGATCGGCCAGCGCTCGGTGACCTCGGACTCGGCCTCCGGCTCGTTCAGGATCGCGCCGAGGGTGTTGAAGACGCGGCCCTTGGTGACGTCGCCGACGGGCACGGTGATGCCGTCGCCGGTGTTGGTGACCGGGGACTGGCGGACCAGGCCGTCGGTGGGCTGCATCGAGATGGCGCGGACCAGGCCGTCGCCGAGGTGCTGCGCGACCTCCAGGGTCAGCGTCTTGGTGGCGCCGGCCTGGGTCGGGTCGGCGACGTCGACCTTGAGCGCGTTGTAGATCTCCGGCATGGCGTCGACGGGGAACTCCACGTCGACGACCGGGCCGATGACCCGCGCCACCCGGCCGGTGGCGGTGGTTTCAACAGTGGTGGTCATAGTGGTCAGTCACTCCCCGCGTTCGCGTCGGCCAGGGCGCTGGCACCGCCGACGATCTCGCTGATTTCCTGGGTGATGTCGGCCTGTCGGGCCGCGTTGGCAAGCCGCGTGAGCGACTTGATCAGATCTTCCGCGTTGTCGGTCGCCGACTTCATCGCCCGGCGGCGGGCCGCGTGCTCGGAGGCGGCGGCCTGCAGCATGGCGTTGTAGATGCGGCTCTCGACGTACCGCGGCAGCAGCGCGTCCAGCACGCCCTCCGCGGACGGCTCGAACTCGTACAGCGGCTTGGCCTGGGGCTGCTTGGAGTCCCCTTCGCCTTCCGCCGACTTGTCCGAGATCGCCAGCGGCAGCAGCCGCCGGTCGACCGGGCTCTGCGTCATCATCGACACGAACTCGGTGAAGACGATGTGCAGCTCGTCCACCCCGCCCTCGGCCGACTCCGCGAGCACCGACTCGATCAGCGGTGTGGCCACCGCCTTGGCGTCGGAATACTTCGGGCTGTCCGAGAAGCCGGTCCAGGACTGCGCGACCGTGCGCTCGCGGAAGCCGTAGTAGGCCAGGCCCTTGCGGCCGACGATGTAGCTGTCGACCTCCTTGCCCTCCGCGCGCAGCCGCTCGGTGAGCCGGTCGGCCGCCTTGATCGCGTTGGACGAGTAGCCGCCGGCCAGGCCGCGGTCGCTCGTGATGAGCAGGACCGCGGCGCGGGTCGGGTTCTCGGCCTCGGTGGTCAGCGGGTGCTTGGTGTTGGATCCGGTCGCCACCGCCGTGACCGCACGGGTCAGTTCGTCGGCGTACGGGGACGAGGCCGCCACCTGGCGCTGCGCCTTGACGATGCGCGAGGCGGCGATCATCTCCATCGCCTTGGTGATCTTCTTCGTGGCGGAGACGGTCTTGATCCGGCGCTTGTAAACCCGAATCTGTGCGCCCATGCGATCAGCCCTCGACCAGCAGCGCGCCCGAGGACGTCTCGAACTGCTTCTTGAAGGCCGCGACCGCGGAGGTGAGGGCGTCGATCGTGCCCTCCTCCAGCTTGCCGGTCTCGACGATGCCGGTGAGCAGCGCCTTGTTCTCGCGGTGCAGGTAGTCGAGCAGCTCGCGCTCGAAGCGGCGGACGTCCTCGACGGGTACGTCGTCCAGCTGGCCGGTGGTGCCGGCCCAGATGGAGACGACCTGGTCCTCGATCGCGAACGGCGCGTACTGGCCCTGCTTGAGCAGTTCGACCATGCGCTGGCCGCGCTCCAGCTGCGCCTTGGAGGCCGCGTCCAGGTCGGAGCCGAAGGCCGCGAAGGCCTCCAGCTCGCGGAACTGGGCGAGGTCCACGCGCAGCCGGCCGGCGACGCTCTTCATGGCCTTGATCTGCGCGGAGCCGCCGACCCGGGAGACCGAGATACCGACGTTCAGCGCGGGGCGCTGGCCGGCGTTGAAGAGGTCGGACTCCAAGAAGCACTGGCCGTCGGTGATGGAGATGACGTTGGTCGGGATGAACGCCGAGACGTCGTTGGCCTTGGTCTCCACGATCGGCAGGCCGGTCATGGAGCCGGCGCCGAGGTCGTCGGAGAGCTTGGCGCAGCGCTCCAGCAGGCGGGAGTGCAGGTAGAAGACGTCGCCGGGGTAGGCCTCGCGGCCCGGCGGGCGGCGCAGCAGCAGCGAGACGGCGCGGTAGGCGTCGGCCTGCTTGCTCAGGTCGTCGAAGACGATCAGGACGTGCTTGCCCTGGTACATCCAGTGCTGGCCGATGGCCGAGCCGGTGTAGGGGGCCAGGTACTTGAAGCCGGCCGGGTCGGACGCCGGGGCGGCGACGATGGTCGTGTACTCCAGCGCGCCGGCCTCCTCCAGCGCGGCGCGCACGCCGGCGATGGTGGAGCCCTTCTGGCCGATGGCGACGTAGATGCAGCGGACCTGCTTCTTCGGGTCGCCGCTGCGCCAGTTGTCGCGCTGGTTGATGATCGTGTCGATCGCCAGTGCGGACTTGCCGGTCTGGCGGTCGCCGATGATCAGCTGGCGCTGGCCGCGGCCGATCGGGGTCATCGCGTCGACGGCCTTCAGGCCGGTCTGCATCGGCTCGTGCACCGACTTGCGCTGCATGACCGTGGGGGCCTGCAGTTCCAGCGCGCGGCGGGCGTCGGTCTCGATCTCGCCGAGGCCGTCGATCGGGGTGCCGAGCGGGTCGACGACCCGGCCCAGGTAGCCCTCGCCGACCGCCACCGAGAGCACCTCACCGGTGCGGTGCACCGGCTGGCCCTCTTCGATGCCGTTGAACTCGCCCAGGACGATCGCGCCGATCTCGCGCTCTTCCAGGTTCAGCGCGAGACCGAGGGTGCCGTCCTCGAACCGCAGCAGTTCGTTCGCCATCGCCGAGGGCAGGCCCTCGACCTTCGCGATGCCGTCTCCGGCAACGCTGACCGTCCCGACCTCCTCGCGCGAGGCCGCGTCCGGCTGGTACGACTGGACAAACGTCTCCAGCGCGTCCCGGATCTCCTCCGGCCGGATCGTGAGCTCCGCCATCTGGGTTCCCTGCTCTCCTTGTTGGGCCCGAAGTCTTCTTTGGGGGCGTCGGCCCAACGCGGGCCGTCAGTGCTTGTCTTTGGTGCTGCTGTGTGCCGTCGGCGGAGCCGTCAGCCGGCCATCCTGCGGGACGCCTCGTCGAGGCGGTCCGCGATCGAGCCGTTGATGACCTCGTCACCGATCCGCACCCGGACCCCGCCGAGGACCGACGGGTCCACGTCCAGGTTCAGATGCACCGGCCGGCCGTAGATCCTGGCCAGGGCGTCCCCGAGCCGACGCTTCTGCGCCTCGCTCAGCGGAGTCGCCGAGACCACCTCTGCGACCGTCCGGCCGCGGCGGGCCGCGGCCAGCTTGGACAGGGATTCGATCCCGCCCTCAAGGCTACGTCCTCGCGGCGCGGTGACCAGCCGGGTGACCAGCCGTTCCGTGACCGGTTTGGCGCGGCCGCCGAGCAGCGTGTGCAGCAGCGCGGTCTTGCCTGCGCCGTCCCCGGCCCGGCCGCTCAGCGCGGCCCGCAGGTCGCTGCTGCCGGCGGCGATCCGGCCGAAGCGGAACAGCTCGTCCTCGACCTCGTCGAGCGTGCCGTCCTGCTGCGCGGCGGTGAGGTCGGCGGTGTCCGCCAGCTGCTCCAGCGCGTCCACCAGGTCGCGGGACCGCGACCAGCGGGCCCGTACCATCCCGCTGACCAGGTCGATGCTGTCCGCACCGAGCTGGCCGCCCAGCAGCCGCTGTGCGAGCGCGGCCTTGGCCTCACCGGACTGCGCCGGGTCGGTCAGGGCGCGGCGCAGCGCCGACTCGCCGTGCAGCAGCGCGGTCACCGCGGCCAGCTCGTCGGCCAGCACGGTCGCGTTCACCGACGCGTTGTCGGTCAGCGCGTCCAGCCGTTCCCTGGCGGCGGCCAGAGCGTCGCGGCTCGCGCCGTTCATCGGGCCGCCCCGGCGCCCGCCCCGTTGCCGGCGCCGGCGTCCGCGGAGCCGTCGAGGCTGTCGAGGAAGCGGTCGATGGTGCGGCTCTGCCGGGCGCTGTCCTCAAGGGACTCGCCGACCAGCTTGCCCGCGAGGTCGGTGGCGATCCTGCCGACCTCCTGGCGCAGCGTGACGGTGACCTGCCGGCGGTCCGCCTCGATCTGGGCGTGGCCCGCGGCGACGATGGCGTCCCGCTGGCGCTGGCCCTCCTCGCGCATCTCCGCGATGATCACGGCACCCTGCTCACGGGCCTGCTCGGTGATCCGGGCCGCCTCGTGGCGGGCCTCGGCGAGCTGTGCCTTGTACTCGTCAAGCGTGCGGTTGGCTTCGGTCTGCGCCTTCTCCGCGCGCTCCAGGCCACCCTCGATCGCGTCGTGGCGCTCCGCGAGGGTCTTCTGGATGTTCGGCAGGAGCTTCTTACCGAGGATGCCGAAGACGATGAAGAAGCAGAGCAGGCCGATAACCAGTTCCGCGGTGTCGGGGATGAGCGGGTTCTGCGCCCCCTCCTCCGCAAGGAAGGCCATCATGTCTGAACCTTTCGTCGAGTGGCTACTGGTCGGGGGTCCAGGTCACTTCTGGAAGATGAAGGGGACGACCAGGCCGAGGAGCGCGAGGACCTCGCAGAGCGCGAAGCCGAGGAACATGTTGGTGCGGATGATCGGCATGGCCTCGGGCTGGCGGGCCATGGCCTCGATCGAGTGGCCGAAGACCAGACCGATGCCCACGCCGGGGCCGATGGCGGCGAGGCCGTAGGCGACCGCGCCAAGGCGGCCGGCGGTGGTGGCGGCGGCGAGGTTGACGAACTCGGCAGACATTTCCCTGTCTTCCTTTGTGATGCGGTCCGTTGGGGGGCTTCCCAGCGGAAGTCTGGTGGTGGGGTGGTGCGTGGGTTCAGGTCGTCGCCGCCGGCCCGGGGGCCGGCGGTCAGTGACCCTCTTCGAGCGCGCCGCTGATGTAGATCGAGGCGAGCAGCGTGAAGATGTACGCCTGCAGGAACTGGATCAGCAGCTCGAAGGCGGTCATGAAGATGGCCAGCGCGAACGATCCGCCGGACACCGCCGCGAAGAGGGAGGGCGTCAGCAGATACCAGGTCGCGACGCTGAACATCACGATGAGCATGTGGCCGGCGAACATGTTCGCCCAGAGCCGCACCGCGAGGGTGAAGGGCCGGGTGATCACGTTCTGGATGAACTCCAGCAGCACGATCAGCGGCACCAGCGGCTTGGGGAGGCCGTCGATCCACACCAGGTTCTTGACGCCGCCGCGGAAGCCGTGCGTCTTGAACGTCAGGTACATGTACGTGATGAACACCAGCGCGGCCAGGCCGACCGGGAACGCGAACCGCGACATCGGCGGGAACTGCGCGACCGGGATGATCGACATGATGTTCATGAACCACACGAAGAAGAAGATCGACGCGAGGAAGGGGACGTACTTGTCGCCCTTCTTGCCGATCACCTCGCGGGCGATGCTGCGGGCCACGAACGTGTAGCCGATCTCACCGATCAGCTGCATCTTGCCGGGGACCAGCTTGGGCTTGTTGAACGCCGCCCAGAAGAAGCCCACCACCAGCACCATGCAGATGATCGCCAGCAGCATCGGCTTGGTGAAGTCGAAGCTGCCGATGCTGAAGATCGGCTTGAAGTCGAACGAGTTGAGGCCCGGAGCGGGGAATGCGCAGTCGTGCTGGATGTGGCATCCAGCCTCAGCGAGCAGCGTGTGGGCACTCACCCGTGACTCCTTCGTCGTGACGCATAAGAAACGGCAACCTTGTGTGTCAGCGCGGCTGGTGAGGCCGCTGGTCGGCACGGCGGACGAGACGTGGCGAAGTCACCACGGTCCGCTGGGAGCCCGCATCGAAGACCGGGCACCCGGACTCCGTGCCGCGTCCGCGGCCCTGGATCCGAATACACCGATGGGCGCGGGGGCAGCACCTTCCTCAAGCGTGAGGGGCCTCCACGTCCAGATGCGTTTCCGGACGATAGCAGATGGAATTGCAGCCTCTTTACCCGCCCCTTGGCATCCCGCATCATTCGGCCGGGGGTACGGAGGGGACCGGGTCGACGTACAGCATCCGCGAGGTGAGGCTCTGCTTGACCTGGCCGCCGACCCACGACAGCGCGGTCGCCAGCAGGGTCAGGCCGAAGGCGCGGCCGCTGAAGAGTGTGGTGTCCTTGAAGACGACGACGAAGACGCCGATCATGAGGATCTGCACGGCGTAGACCAGCATCCCGGCGGCCATGGCGATCTGCGGCCGGTCCTCGGTCATGGTCATCAGGACCCAGGAGCCGAAGGCGAAGAACACCGCGACCACCGCGACCGCCACCAGTCCGCCGACGAGGCCTTTTTCGCCTGCGAGTACGGCGCTGAGGACGGTGGCGACAACTCCTACGGGTGCGGCGACAAGCGCGGCCCCCTTGAGGATGCGGGCGTCGTTCTGCTGCATGGTCGGCTCCTCCGGCGGGAGTTGGGGCAAGCGGATGTCGTCGGAGACGAGCGTAGTCAGGGACGGAGGGTGTGCCTCACGCCGGTAGACCGCTCTTCCGGTCTATCGGCGCCTTCCCTGCTTTCGTGAACGGTATCACAAAGTATTTGATGCGGTCTTTACCATGGACGTGTGCTGCCTGTCACAGGACTATGCTCACGACACGCCGTCCGTTTTTCCTCGGATGTCCCGGGAGTTCGCGGCTCAGTTGCGGGTGTCGACCGGGCTGCGGCGGTCCGATCGCCGCTCCGACCTGCGATCGGGCAGTTGCGAACGGTCACCGATCGCCGTCGAGCCGTTCAGCGCCGGGCGGTCGGGCGAGCGCATCTCCCGCTCCGCCGCGGCCGCTCCCGCGGCCAGCCGCCGGCGGCGGCGCCGGTAGCGCGGCGGGACCACGGACTCCGCCCAGTCGGGGGCGGCCGGCTTGAAGCGCGGCAGCAGCAGGACGACCAGGCCGACCGCGCTGAGCGCGACGATCACCAGCACGATCCACAGGCTGGAGGAGTTGACCGAGAAGGCCACCGCGGCGAAGGCGAACAGCGCGCACCAGAAGTACATGATCAGCACCGCGCGGCTGTGCGAGTGCCCGATCTCCAGCAGCCGGTGGTGCAGGTGGCCGCGGTCGGCGGCGAAGGGCGACTGGCCCTTCCAGGTCCTGCGGACGACCGCGAGGACCAGGTCGGCGGCCGGGATGGCGATCATCGTCAGCGGCAGCAGCAGCGGCATGTAGACGGGCACCATGAAGTGCACGGTCTGCCGGGTCGATCCGGTGAAGGAGGTGATCGCGTCGGGGTCGACCTGCCCGGTGATGGAGATCGCGCAGGAGGAGAGCACCAGGCCGATCAGCATCGAGCCCGAGTCGCCCATGAAGATCCGCGCCGGGTGGATGTTGTGCGGCAGGAAGCCCAGGCACATCCCGATCAGGATCGCGCTGAAGAGCGTCGCGGGCGCGGCCGCCTCGACGCCGTAGCCGTACCACATGCGGTAGGCGTACATGAAGAAGGCGACCGACGCGATGCACACCATGCCGGCCGCGAGGCCGTCCAGGCCGTCCACGAAGTTCACCGCGTTGATGGTGATCACCACCAGGGCGACGGTGAGCAGCGTCGACTGGACCGGGGTCAGCGCGACCGGGCCGATGCCGGGCACCGGCAGCCACAGGATGGTGAGGCCCTGCAGCACCATCACGCCGGCCGCGATCATCTGCACGCCGAGCTTGATCAGGGCGTCCACGCCCCACTTGTCGTCGAGCACGCCGAGCAGCCAGATCAGCCCGGCCCCCGACAGCAGCGCGCGCGGCTCGTTGGACAGCGCGAAGACGTCGCCGATGTTCGACAGGTGCGCGGCGACCAGCAGGCCCGCGCACAGGCCGCCGAACATGGCGATGCCGCCGAGCCGCGGGGTGGGCTCGCGGTGCACGTCACGGGCCCTGATGGGCGGCATGGCGCCGGCGGCGATGGCGAACTTCCGCACCGGCCCGGTCAGCAGGTACGTGACCGCTGCGGCGACGAAAAGGGTCAGCAGATACTCGCGCACGAGCCGCCTCCGACAGTTTCGGGGGCGTAGCGGTGCTGCGCACACGTCCGGGGGTGGTACCTCACAGCGTCACACCCTAGTGGTGGGCGGGCCGGGTCGGCGAACACCTGGTGAGACTCACAGGCAGCCGGTGCCGGTTGCACCCGCCCCGCGCGCGCTTTCAGGACGGCCGGACGGTGGCGCCGACACCGGTCAGCGCGGTCACCATCGGGTCGAGCGCGGTGTGGATCTCCTCACCGATGCTGCGGAAGTACGAGATGGGGGCGCCGTACGGGTCGCCGACCTCGTCGGCGTCCGGGCTGGGGGCCAGCAGCCAGCCGCGCAGCGCGGCGGCGGCGCGGACCAGCGCCCTGGCCCGCTCGGTGACGCTGCCCTCGGGCAGGGTCGTGGTGTCTATGGCCCGCACCAGCCGGGTGAACTCCTTGAGCGTGAAGGTCCGCAGGCCCGCCGCGTGGCCCATCGAGATGACCTGGGCGCGGTGGTCGCGGGTCGCGGTGAGCACCAGGTCGGCGTCGATGACGTGGTCGTCCAGCAGTTCCCTGCCGGTGAAGCCGGAGGGGTCGGCGCCGTATTCGGCGAGCACCGCGGCGGCGTGCGCCTCCATCGGGGCGCCCTCGTGGCCCCAGGTGCCCGCCGACTCCACCAGCATGCCCGCCGCGCCGCCGCCGAGCCGCCGGGCCAGGCCGTGCCTGGTCAGCCGCTCGGCCATCGGCGAGCGGCAGACGTTGCCGGTGCAGACGTGGAGGATACGGAAGACGTCACCGGTGTCCCCCGGGACGACGCGCTGGACGTACTGCGTGTGCCCCCGTATGCCGCGCCCGTCGGGCGTGGTCAATTGCGCTCCTCCAAGTCGGGTACGACCTTGCGCAGCTCCTCGGCGCTGATGGCACCGGCCCGCAGCAGCACCGGCACCTTGCCGGTGACGTCGACGATGGAGGACGGGACGGCGGCCGGGGTGGGCCCGCCGTCCAGGTAGACCGCCACGGAGTCGCCGAGCATGCCCTGGGCGGCGTCGCAGTCCTGCGGCGAGGGCATGCCGGTGAGGTTGGCGCTGGAGACGGCCATCGGCCCTGTGGCGGTGAGCAGTTCGATCGCGACCGGGTGCAGCGGCATGCGTACGGCGACGGTGCCGCGGGTGTCGCCGAGGTCCCAGGACAGCGACGGCTGGTGCTTGGTGACCAGGGTCAGCGCGCCCGGCCAGAAGGCGTCGACCAGCTCCCAGGCCTGCTCGGAGAAGTCGGTGACGATGCCGTGCAGGGTGTTGGGCGAGCCGACGAGGACCGGCGAGGGCATGTTGCGCCCGCGGCCCTTGGCCTCCAGCAGGTCGCCTACGGCATCGGCGTCGAAGGCGTCGGCGCCGATGCCGTAGACCGTGTCGGTCGGCAGTACGACGAGTTCGCCGCGCTTGATCGCCGACGTGGCCTCGCGCAGGCCGGTCGCCCGGTCGGTCGCATCCGAGCAGTCGTATCGCCGTGCCATGAGATGACCTCCGAAAGGTGCTGTGCTGCTGCCGGGTCCTGCGCCCGGTCGGCCCGCCTGGTCACGGCAGGGCCTTGCGGGCCGAGGTGAAGCGCGGGCGGTTGTTGAGATCGGGGTGGTCGGCCGCGTCCGCCCAGCCCGCGTCCTCCTTGAAGATCCACGGCACCTGGCCGCCCTGCGAGTCGGCGTGCTCGATGACGACGACCCCGCCGGGCCGCAGCAGCCGGTGCGCGGTGCGCTCGATGCCGCGGATGGTGTCGAGGCCGTCCTCGCCGGAGAAGAGTGCCAATTCCGGGTCGTGGTCGCGTGCCTCGGGTGCCACATGCTCCCACTCGGTGAGCGGGATGTAGGGCGGGTTGGAGATGACCAGGTCGACCTGGCCGTTCAGTTCGGGGAAGGCGGTCAGCGCGTTGCCCTGGCACAGGTCGACCTTGCTGCCCTCGACGTTGGCGCGGGCGTAGTCGAGCGCGTCCTCCGACAGCTCCACGGCGTGCACGCGGGAGCGCGGCACCTCCTGGGCCAGCGCGAGGGCGATGGCGCCCGAGCCGGTGCACAGGTCGACGATCAGCGGTTCCGCGACGTCCATGGCCCTGACCGCGTCTATCGCCCAGCCGACGACCGACTCGGTCTCCGGGCGGGGCACGAACACCCCGGGCCCGACCCGCAGTTCGAGGTAGCGGAAGAAGGCCCGGCCGGTGATGTGCTGGAGCGGTTCGCGGGCCTCGCGGCGGGCGATGGCCTCCCAGTAGCGGGCGTCGAACTCGCTGTCGGCGACGCTGTGCAGCTCACCGCGTTTGACGCCGTGGATGTACGCGGCCAGCTCCTCGGCGTCGAAGCGCGGCGACGGCACCCCGGCGTCGGCGAGCCGCTGGGCGGCCTGCGCCACCTCGGCGAGCAGCAGGTTCACCGTCCGCCCCCTCAGCCCGCGTCGCCGGCCGCGGCCAGCTTGGCGGCGGAGTCAGCGTCCACGCAGGCCTGGATCATCGGGTCGAGCTCGCCGTCCAGGACCTGGTCGAGGTTGTAGGCCTTGAAGCCGACGCGGTGGTCGGAGATGCGGTTCTCCGGGAAGTTGTAGGTGCGGATGCGCTCGGAGCGGTCGACGGTGCGCACCTGGCTGCGGCGGGCGTCGGACGCCTCGCGCTCGGCCTCCTCCTGCGCCGCGGCCAGCAGCCGGGAGCGCAGGATGCGCATCGCCGACTCCTTGTTCTGCAGCTGGCTCTTCTCGTTCTGGCAGGAGACGACCAGGCCGGAGGGCAGGTGGGTGATGCGGACCGCGGAGTCGGTGGTGTTGACGGACTGGCCGCCGGGGCCCGACGAGCGGTAGACGTCGATCCGCAGGTCGTTCGGGCCGATCTCGACCTCGACGTCCTCGGCCTCGGGGGTGACCAGCACGCCGGCCGCGGAGGTGTGGATACGCCCCTGGGACTCGGTCGCGGGCACCCGCTGCACCCGGTGGACGCCGCCCTCGTACTTGAGCCTGGCCCAGACGCCCTGGCCTGCGTTCGTGGTCTGTCCGCCGCGGGACGGAGGGGCCTTCACGGCGACCTGGACGTCCTTGTAGCCGCCGAGGTCGGACTCGTTGGCGTCCAGGATCTCGGTCTTCCAGCCGACGCGCTCGGCGTAGCGCAGGTACATCCGCAGCAGGTCGCCGGCGAAGAGCGCCGACTCCTCGCCGCCCTCCCCCGCCTTGACCTCAAGGATCACGTCCTTGTCGTCGCTGGGGTCGCGCGGCACCAGCAGCAGCCGCAGCCGCTCGGTGAGCTCGTCGCGCTCCTTGTCAAGCTCCTTGACCTCGGCGGCGAAGTCCGGGTCGTCGGCGCCGAGTTCGCGCGCGGTCTCGATGTCGTCGCCGGTCTGCCGCCACGCCCGGTAGGTGCTGACGATGGGGGTCAGCTCCGCGTACCGCTTGTTGAGCCTGCGGGCGTTCGCCTGGTCGGCGTGCACCGCGGGGTCGGCAAGCTGCTTCTCGAGGTCGGCATGCTCGCCGATCAGTTCCTCGACCGCCTCGAACATCATCAATCCCTAGCTGGAAGGAGTCTGGAAGGAGTAGGTGGGACGACAAAGCGCCGGTCCGGTCGCCCTGGGGTGGGCGACCGGGAACCGGCGCTTTCGGGTCGCTACTTCTTCGCGGACCCGGCGGCCTTGCCGAAGCGGGCCTCGAAGCGGGCCACACGGCCACCGGTGTCGAGGATCTTCTGCTTGCCCGTGTAGAACGGGTGGCACTCGGAGCACACTTCGGCGCGGATCTGGCCGCTCGTCTCGGTGCTGCGGGTGGTGAACGAGGCGCCACAGGTGCAGGTGACCTGGGTCTCGACGTACTCGGGGTGGATCTCGCGCTTCAAGGGTGCTCCTAGGTTCGGGAGGGCGCCGGGTCGCTCCGCGGGTTTGCGTCACGTGAACCGGGGCCGGCGGACCAGTCTGCCAGCACTGGCCGCATCTCCCAAAACCAGGTCGGGACCGGGATAATTCCCCCGCGGTACGATATGGGGTTCCCACAGGTCAGCGGCCTGTCAGGGCTTCCTTCCCGCGGGGGCCGACGGGCCGACGACCTTGCCCGCGTCGACCCTGTCGGCCGCGGAGCCCTGGACGGCGGCGGCGGGGACGGCCTTGTCGGCGCGCAGCGCGGACCACACCATCGCGGCCTTGGCGTCGATGGGCTGCACCCGGTTGCGGTTCGCGGGGTCGTAGCGCACCGGCAGGGTGACCATGTGGATGCGGCCGGACTTGAGGTTCCTGACGCTCTGGGCCAGGCCCATCAGCCTGCCCACCGAGCCGAGCCCGGTGTCGGTGGTGACGGCGCTGGTCGCGGTGTCGGCGACGGAGAAGAGCTTGGTGGGGCTGGTCAGCACCCCCAGGCCGCTGAGCCGGTCCATGAGCGCCTTCAGGAACGCCTGCTGGAGCTGTATGCGTCCCAGGTCGCTGCCGTCCGCGACGCCGTGCCTGGTGCGGACCAGGCCGAGCGCCTGGTCCCCGTCCAGGGTGTGGTCGCCGGCCGCCAGCGTCAGGTGGCTCTTGGGGTCGGCGATGGCCGCCGTGGTGGTCAGCGGGACCCCGCCGAGCGCGTTGACCAGGTCCTTGAAGCCGGTGAAGTCGACCTCGACGTAGTGGTCCATCCGCAGCCCGGAGAGCTTCTCCACCGTCTTGACCGCGCAGGCGGGCCCTCCGACCTCGTAGGCGCTGTTGAACATCGCCTGCCGGGCCGCGGGCGCGGTGCCGCCGCCGGGCTTGGCGCAGGCGGGGCGGTCGATCAGGGTGTCCCGGGGGATGCTGACCACGCTGGCGCGCTTGTGGCCCTTGGCCAGGTGCACGATCATCGCGGTGTCCGAGCGGGCGGTGCCGCTGTCGTGGCCGTAGCCGCGGTTCGCCCCCGAGCGGGAGTCCGAGCCGAGCACCAGGATGTCCATCGAGCCGTTGCCGAGCTTGACCGGGCGGTCGCGGCCGAGCGCCGAGTCGATGTCGACGCTGTGGATGTTGCCGTTGAGCCGGAAGTAGACGTAGCCGGCGCCGCCCGCCCCCGCCAGCACCACTCCCGCCGCCACCCACGCGGTGATCCGCAGGCCCCGGCGCCGGCGCCGGGGCCCCTTGAGGGCGGTGGCGCCGGGCGGCGGCTGGGTGTCGCCTGTGCCGGACATTCCTCCATCGTGCGCCGCCCCTGCCCGGGTCGGCATCCGGGGGAAAACCGGCTCGTCCGCGTACCCCCAGGTCAGGGGGCACGCGGACGACTTTTACGTCACGCTGGGCGACGGGTGGTGACCCGGGCCCTCGTGGCGTCAGCCCAGCTCGTTGTAGATGTTCCACCCGGCGCAGACCTCGACCCGGCCCGCCAGGGGCGTGGTGGCCGATCCAGTGCCCTTGTAGAGCCACAGCACGCCCGACCGGTCGCGGGCCACCAGGTCCGCGCGGCCGTCGCCGGTGATGTCACCGACGGTGGCGATGATGTTGTAGACGCTCCAGCCGCCGCCGACGCGCGTACGGGTCAGGAAGGGCGTACGGCCCGATCCTGTGCCCTTGTAGAGCCACAGCGCACCGGAGCCGTCCCTGGCCACCAGGTCCGGGTGGCCGTCGCCGGTCAGGTCGCCCTTGCCGTAGACGACACCGGCGTAGACGCCCCAGCCGCCGCCGGTTCCCAGCCTGGCGCCGAAGGTGCCGGCGCCGGTGCCCGGGTAGAGCCAGGAATTGCCGCTGTCGTCGGTGGCGAACAGATCGGTCAGGCCGTCGCCGTTCAGGTCGCCGGGCGCCGCGATGGACCGCATGGAATTCCATCCGGAGCCGACCCTGGTGGTGCCGCCGCCGGGCTTGCCGTTCGAGAAGAACAGCTGGCCGTCGGTGGTGCGGGACAGCATGTCCTGGAAGCCGTCCCTGTTGAGGTCCGCCTGCCTGACGACGGTGGTGCCGGCGAAGGTGCCGCCGGTGACCCGGTTGGCGACCTTGCCGCCCAGCGACGCGTACCAGTAGGCGGCGCCCGCCGGGGTGACGGCGAAGATGTCCGCCTTGTCGTCCTGGGTCCTGTTGGTGTCGTCCACCCGGGGCTCGATCGCGCCCGCGAAGGCGCTGACCCGGCTGAAGACGCTGTAGGCGCCCTTGGCGACGCAGTTCGTGACGCCCCAGGACACCACGCCGACGATCCGCCCGCCGACCACCAGCGGGCCGCCGGAGTCGCCGTTGCAGGCCGATGTCGTCCCCGCGTCGGAGCCGGACGCCGGGGCGCCCGCGCAGACCATGTGGGCGGAGACGTAGTCGCTGCCGTAGGCGGCGGAGCACGCGGGTGCCGACACGATCGGCATCGACGCCTTCTTCAGCGTCTGCGACAGGTCCTGGCTGCCCGAGGACGTCCGCCCCCAGCCGTAGAGCGTCGCCGCGGTGCCCGCGGCGTACGACGCGGTGTCGTTCGACGTGGTGATGGGCAGCGGCTTGGCGGCCACGGGGGTGAGCAGGGTCAGTACGGCCACGTCGTTGTCGTAGGTGACCGTGCTGTACGACGGGTGGCTCCACTGGCGCGCGACCGCGGTGGCGGTGCCGCCGTGGAGGTTCGCCGGGCCCTCGGGATCGTCGGGATCGTCGGTGGGCAGCTGGTCGGTGCCGGTCACGACGGCGCCGTAGGTGAACCAGTCGAAGCCGTGCACGCAGTGCGCGGCGGTGAGGATCTTCGTCGGGGACACCACGGTGCCGCCGCAGAAGAAGCCCTCGTCGTCCGAGGTGCCCTCGGTGCCCTTGTCGTCGTAATACCAGAGCTGGGCCATCCACGGCGCGGTGGAGACCGTCGTCGTCGTACCGCCGATGATCTGCGGGTCGACCGTGCCGCCCACCAGGCCCGACGTGGACGTCGGGGCGGCGAGCGAAGCGCGGGTACGGCTGTGGTCGGCCGTGACCGCGCCTGCTATTCGGGCGCTCAGCGCGGCCGGCGCCGGCGCCGAGGGGTGCGCGGCGGCCGGGAGCACCGGGGGCTGCACGGCGCCGGCGTGGGCCGGCGACATCAGCAGCACACCGGCGGCGCCGACACCGAGCGCGGCCACGCCGGCGGCGACCGGACCGCGCCGCCGCCGCCGGTGGCCGGCACCCTTGCGGGCAGGGAACATCCACGACTCCTGTCGTCGAGTACATGAGCCGCCGCCCGCGGCGAGGACACGGCGGGCGGCGAGCGGAACACGCACAGGAGCGGCGGCAACGCACGTCCGGGGGCCGCGGTCGCGGGCAGGCGCAAGCCGCCCTGCGACGGGCCGGTCCCCGGAGATGGCTTCCCCCCCACCTGCGGCCGACCGATCATATGACCGCCGGCCGAGCGGCTACCAGCGTGGGGGGTTTTGCCGAACACAACTTTGGGCAAAGGAAATTTCCCGCGCATACGAACGGCCCCGCCCACCGGGGAATCCGGTGGGCGGGGCCGTTTACCTGACCGCGGGTCGCGGGTCAGTCGTTGTTCTGGCCCGGCGTGGTCTTCGCGATCTGCATCAGGAATTCCGCGTTGGACTTGGTCTGCTTCATCTTGTCAAGCAGCAGCTCGATCGCCTGCTGCTGGTCGAGCGCGTGCAGCACCCGGCGCAGCTTCCAGACGATGCCCAGCTCCTCGCCGCCGAGCAGGATCTCCTCCTTGCGGGTGCCGGACGCGTCCACGTCCACCGCGGGGAAGATGCGCTTGTCGGCGAGCTTGCGGTCGAGCTTGAGCTCCATGTTGCCGGTGCCCTTGAACTCCTCGAAGATCACCTCGTCCATCCGCGAGCCGGTCTCGACCAGCGCGGTGGCCAGGATGGTCAGCGAACCACCGTCCTCGATGTTGCGCGCCGCGCCGAAGAACCGCTTCGGCGGGTAGAGCGCGGTGGAGTCCACACCACCGGACAGGATGCGGCCGGAAGCGGGCGCCGCCAGGTTGTAGGCGCGGCCGAGCCGGGTGATCGAGTCCAGCAGCACGACCACGTCGTGGCCCAGCTCCACCAGGCGCTTGGCGCGCTCGATGGCCAGCTCGGCGACCGTGGTGTGGTCCTCGGCGGGGCGGTCGAAGGTCGAGGAGATGACCTCGCCCTTCACCGACCGCTGCATGTCGGTGACCTCTTCAGGACGCTCGTCCACCAGCACCACCATCAGGTGGCACTCGGGGTTGTTGGTGGTGATCGCGTTGGCCACGGCCTGCATGATCATGGTCTTACCGGTCTTCGGCGGGGCCACGATCAGGCCGCGCTGGCCCTTGCCGATCGGCGAGACCAGGTCGATGATCCGGGTCGTCAGCACGCCGGGGTCGGTCTCCAGCTGGAGCCGGTCCTGCGGGTAGAGCGGGGTGAGCTTGTTGAACTCCGGACGGCCGCGCCCGGAGTCGGCGGCCATACCGTTCGCCGAGTCCAGCCTGACCAGCGCGTTGAACTTCTCGCGCCGCTCGCCGTCCTTGGGCTGCCGCACCGCACCGGTGACGTGGTCGCCCTTGCGCAGCCCGTTCTTGCGGACCTGCGCCAGCGACACGTACACGTCGTTCGGGCCCGGCAGGTAGCCGGACGTGCGGATGAAGGCGTAATTGTCGAGGATGTCGAGGATGCCCGCCACCGGGATCAGCACATCGTCGTCGGCGACCTGCGGCTCGCCCCCGCCGCCGCCGAACTCCTCGCGGCGGTTGCTGCCGCGGCCCCGCCGGTCGCGGTAGCGGCCCCTGCGCCGGCCCCGGCCGTCACCGAACTCGTCGTCGTCCTGCGGGGCGCCGCCGCCCTGGCCGCCGCCCTGCTGCTGTTGCTGCTGGCCCTGGCCGCCGCCGCCCTGCTGCTGGCGGTCGCCGCGGTCCCGGCCCTGCCGGTTGCCGCCGTCACCGCCGCCGTCCTCGCGGTTGCGCTGGCGGTCCCGCTGGCGCTCCCTGCGGTCGCCGCGCTGGCCGCGCTGGCGGTCCTGGCGGTCGTCGCCCTGCTGCTTGCCGTCGCCCTTGCCCTCGGCCTGGCCCTCGGCGGTGTCCGCGGCGGCCTCGGCCGCCCGCTCGGCCCGCTCGGTCTTCGCCGCCTTGGCCTGCTCACCGGCCGGCTGGCCGGGAATCTCGATCTGCTTCTGCTCCTGGCGCTGCTCGGGAGCCGCGGTCGCGGTCGCCGTCGCGGCCGCCGGGGCGGCCTCGCCGTCGGACTTCTCGATGCGGGCCTTCGAGGTGGTGCGCCGCTTGGGCTTGTCCGCGGCGCCGTCGGCGGCCGCGGGGGCGGCCGGCGCGGACGCGCCGCCGCCTGCCTGGCGCTCCTTGATGGTCTCGATCAGCTGGCTCTTGCGCATCCGCGCGGTGCCCTTGATACCGAGGCCTGAGGCGAGCTGCTGCAGTTCGGCCAGCACCATGCCGTCCAGGCCGGTCCCGGTCCGGCGGCGCCGCGACGCACTGGCCGTGGCAGCACCGTTAGCAGGCGCGGCGGCGTCGGACGAGGCGACAGTGTCATCTGCGCGCACGCCCATCAGATCGGTGGTGTCGCTCACGAAGGGTCCTTCCCTGGAGCGGACGTCGGCCTGTCTGGCTCGGCGACCGGTCGTGCTGTCCGGATCTGGGCGTTTCCGCTGCTCAGAACCGGGGCGGTGGTCCGCCTGATGGCGGCAGAAATACATACGTGCCTTCGGCACGGAGGGAACTCGTACCGAAACTCCGGAGCGTGCTCAACACCGCTCGGGCAGAATCCGACTCCTCGGACCTTGCCTTATGCGATGTGGGAGGCTCCCGGAAGAAAAGCGGTCCCACGGAAGGGACACAGTGCATCGCGCCCATCGGGCATCGAATGCAGGCTTGAGGTTAACACTACCGGATCCAACAAACATTCCCCCTCTCACGACCGGCAACCGTGTCACTGTCCCCCGGCCAGCGGCAGTACACACGCCCCGGACGCGTCCAGTGCCAGGCGGTTCGCCGCCCAGCCCTCGCCCGCGATCCGGGAGACCTTGTCCGCGGCGCCGTCGTCGGTGAACGCCAGGACCGTGGGTCCCGCGCCCGACACGACGGCGGCCACGCCTTCGCCCCGCAACCGGTGGACCAGCGCCAGGGTTTCGGGCATCGCCGGCCCCCGGTAGTCCTGGTGCAACCGGTCCTCGGTGGCCGGCAGCAGCAGCTCGGGACGCCTGGTCAGGGCCTCCACCAGCAGCGCCGCCCGCCCCGCGTTGGCCGCCGCGTCCACATGCGGGACCGTACGCGGCAGCAGCCCGCGCGCGGTCTCGGTGAGCACCGGCGTGGCGGGCACGAAAACCACCGGGACCAGCGAGTCGGCGGGGTCGAGCCGGATGGCCCTGGCCGCGCCGCCCTCGGTCCAGGCCACGGTCAGGCCGCCGAGCAGGCACGCCGCGACATTGTCGGGGTGCCCCTCGATCTCGGTGGCCAGTTCGAGCAGTGCGGTGTCGTCCAGGACGGACGGGCCGCCTATGGTCACCGCGCGGGCGGCGATGATGCCCGCGCAGATCGCGGCCGACGACGAGCCGAGGCCGCGGCCGTGCGGAAT
Organism: Streptomyces sp. NBC_00433; assembly: GCA_036015235.1. Lineage (NCBI taxonomy): Bacteria > Bacillati > Actinomycetota > Actinomycetes > Kitasatosporales > Streptomycetaceae > Streptomyces > Streptomyces sp. NBC_00433. The sequence goes on from CP107926.1 coordinate 3,056,727, forward strand.
GCGGTTCGCGCACACCACCTCAAGGCCGCGCGGCTGGCCGCCGAGCAGGTCGAAGGCGGTCCGCAGCGAGCGCACGACGAGGTGTTTCTCGTCCCGCGCCAGCGTGTCGGCGCCCTCACCGGCGATGTCCACGTGCAGCCCGGCGTCCGAGACCCGCACCACGACGTCGTCGTAGAGGCCCAGGGCCAGGCCGAAGGCGTCGAACCCCGGCCCGAGGTTGGCGCTGGTCGCGGGGACGCGCACTCGTACTGCGGCAGCGCGGAACGCGGGACCGGCCATCTTTCGACGAATCTCCTTGTGCGGTTCGCCCTGCGGGCGCGGCACCATTGCCGGGCGGCTGGGCGGGGAGTGGCGATGCGGGGTGGCATCCGCCGGATTCGGGGCACACTGCGGTGCCGCCTGCTTCCAGCTTATCGAAGGAAGGTTCTCCTGCGACATAGGGCGCACGCACAGCGCGTGATGCGTGTCGCCCACCGCGACGTGCGCCCCTCGCCTGCGGCGGGCTTCCCCCGGCTGCCTCCGCGTAAGGCGGCGCCTTACAGGGGCTCGGGGCTGCGTCCAATCTGCGGCCGGCGCCGCGTGGGCGCGCTCAGCCCCCACTCGCCGTCGTGTGCGGACGGACCGCCACCACCCCAGGGGCGCGGGGAACTGCGCGCGCAACCCACCACGACCGTCGTGTGCGGACGGACCGCCCCCACCCCAGGGGCGCGTGGGGGTACCCCCAGGCGAAGCTCTGGGGGAGAACGGAGCGACCAGCCCCCACCGGGCGCGCGGGTCGCCACCGGCCCGAAGGGGCTGTTGCTGTCGGAGACGGACCACCGGCCGGTGGACGGCTGAGCGCGCAGTTCCCCGCGCCCCTATCAGGCACCCCCTTGCCGAAAGGCACCACCCAGCCACCGCGCCAGCGGAAGGGCACCCCCTTGCCGAAGGGGTGCCCGAGAAGCGCCGCGCCCGGCGGAAGGGCGGCGCCTTCCGTGGAAGGCCAGGTCAGGCCAGGCCCAGGCTCCGGGCGGCGGTGTCGGCGTCGACCGGCACCGTCAAAGGCTGCGGGGCACCCGCGACGGCCCAGTCCGGGTCCTTCAGGCCGTTGCCGGTGACCGTGCAGACGATGCGCTGGCCCGGGTCGATGCGGCCCTCTTCGAGGGCCTTGAGCAGGCCGGCGACCGACGCCGCGGAGGCGGGCTCCACGAAGACGCCCTCCTTGGCCGCCAGCAGGCGGTAGGCGGACAGGATCTGACGGTCCGTCACCGCCTCGATGACGCCGCCGGACTCGTCCCGCGCCTCCTCGGCGAACTGCCAGGACGCGGGATTGCCGATCCTGATCGCGGTGGCGATGGTCTGCGGGCTGCGCACCGGGGCGCCGTTGACGATCGGCGCGGAACCCGACGCCTGGAAGCCCCACATCCGCGGCTTGCGGGTGGCCATCCCGTCCGCCGCGTATTCGCGGTAGCCGCGCCAGTAGGCGGTGATGTTCCCCGCGTTGCCGACAGGCAGCAGGTGCAGGTCGGGCGCGTCGCCGAGCGCGTCGACGATCTCGAAGGCCGCGGTCTTCTGCCCCTCGATCCGGACCGGGTTCACGGAGTTGACCAGGGCCACCGGGTACTTCTCGCTGAGCCCGCGCGCAAGGTCGAGGCAGTCGTCGAAATTGCCGTCGACCTGGAGGATACGGCTGCCGTGGACCAGCGCCTGGCCCATCTTGCCGAGCGCGATCTTGCCCTGCGGCACGAGCACCGCGCAGACCATGCCGGCGCGTACCGCGTAGGCCGCCGCGCTGGCGGAGGTGTTGCCGGTGGAGGCGCAGATGACGGCCTGGGCGCCGTCCTCCTTGGCCTTGGAGATGGCCATGGTCATCCCGCGGTCCTTGAAGGACCCGGTCGGGTTCGCGCCCTCGACCTTGAGGTACACGTCGCAGCCGGTGCGCTCCGACAGCAGTTGGGCCGGTACGAGCGGGGTGCCACCCTCCAGCAGCGTGACCACCGGGGTGTCCTGGCCGACCGGGAGCCGGTCGCGGTACTCCTCGATGATGCCGCGCCACTGGTGGGTGCCCGACATTCGGGGCTGGTCGATTGTTCCGTTCATTGCGGGTCTACTCCCCTTCCACACGCATGATGCTGGCGACGCCGCGTACGGTGTCGAGTTTCCGCAGGCTGGCGACGGTCGCCGAGAGGGCGGCGTCCGGCGCGCGGTGGGTGACGACGACGAGGGAGGCCTCGCCGCCCTCCCGCCGCCCGCCGGCCTGCTCGATCGCGGCGTCGTCGCCGCTGCCTTGATTTCTGCCCTGCTGACGCACCGTGTCGATGGACACGTCGTGCTCGGCGAACACCGTGGCGACCTGTGCGAGGACGCCCGGTTTGTCCGCCACGTCGAGGCTGATGTGGTAGCGGGTGACCACATCCCCCATCGGGCTCACCGGCAGTTGCGTGTAAGCGGACTCGCCGGCACCGGTGGTCGCCGCCAGTTTGTTGCGGCAGGCGGCCACCAGGTCGCCGAGGACGGCGGAGGCGGTGGGTGAACCGCCCGCGCCGGGACCGTAGAACATCAGCTGCCCCGCCGCCTCCGCCTCGACGAAGACGGCGTTGTAGGCCCCGCGTACGGAGGCCAGCGGGTGGCTGAGCGGAATCATCGCGGGGTGCACCCTGGCGGTGACCGAGCGGCCGTCGCGGGCGCGCTCGCAGATCGCCAGCAGTTTGACCGTGCAGCCCATCTTCTTCGCGGAGGCGATGTCGGCCGCGGTGACCTCGGTGAGGCCCTCGCGGTGGACGTCGTCGATGGTCACGCGGGTGTGGAAGGCGATACCGGCCAGGATCGCGGCCTTGGCGGCGGCGTCGAAGCCCTCCACGTCGGCGGTGGGGTCGGCCTCGGCGTATCCCAGCGCGGTGGCCTCGTCGAGCGCCTCGCTGTAGCCGGCGCCGGTGGAGTCCATCTTGTCGAGGATGAAGTTGGTGGTGCCGTTGACGATGCCGAGCACCCGGTTGACCTTGTCGCCGGCCAGCGACTCGCGCAACGGCCTGATCAGCGGGATCGCACCGGCGACCGCGGCCTCGTAGTAGAGGTCGACGCCGTGCTCGGCGGCCTTGGCGTGCAGGCTCGCGCCGTCGGCGGCGAGCAGCGCCTTGTTGGCCGACACCACCGAGGCGCCGTGCTCGAAGGCGGTGGTGATCAGCGTACGCACCGGCTCGATGCCGCCGATGACCTCGACCACGACGTCGATGTCGCCGCGCTTGACCAGCGCGGTGGCGTCTGTGGTGAGCAGCTCGGCGGGCACCCCCTCGCGCACCCGGTTGGGGCGGCGTACCGCGATGCCGGCCAGCTCGATGGGCGCCCCGATCCGGGCGGCCAGGTCGGCCGTCTGCGTCGTGATGATGCGCGTGACCTCGGAGCCGACCACACCGCAGCCAAGCAGCGCCACTTTCAGCGGACGCGTACGCATCATCCGACCTCGTCTCTCGTACAGCTCTCGTGTCGCGTGGGTACGGCCCGGACTCCCCGGTCTCCCGGCTCCCCGGTCCGTACGGCGTGGAGGGAACCAGTCTCACCCACCGGATGGGAGAAGCCACGCCGTGTCCGGATTTCGAGACCGTCCGGGCGGACCGTGAGATTTGCCGTCCGCCCGGCGATCTTGCGGTGTTTCGTCGCGCCCGGCGCGCGACTGCCGTAGATCCTCTTTACCGACCTGTACGGCCGGCGCCGGTGCCGGCCTGCGTCAGCCGACGTCGAGCCGCAGCAGGTCCTCCTCCGTCTCGCGCCGGACGATCACCCGCGGCTTCCCGTCCGCGACCACCACGACCGGCGGGCGCGGGACGTGGTTGTAGTTGCTGGCCATCGAGCGGCAGTACGCGCCGGTGGCCGGCACCGCGAGCAGGTCGCCGGGCGCCAGGTCCGACGGCAGGAACGCGTCCTTCACCACGATGTCACCGCTCTCGCAGTGCTTGCCCACGACCCGGCTGAGCATCGGCTCCGCGTCGCTGCGGCGGGAGGCCAGCGCCACGGTGTACTCGGCGTCGTAGAGCGCGGTACGGATGTTGTCCGACATCCCGCCGTCGACGCTGACGTACGTGCGCAGGCCCTCCAGCGGCTTGACGGTGCCGACCTCGTAGAGCGTGAAGGCGGTCGGGCCGACGATGGCCCGGCCCGGCTCGACCGACAGCCGCGGCGGGTCGAGGCGGGCCGCCTCGCACTCGCGGGTGACGATCTCGCCGAGCGACTTGGCGATCTGGTGCGGCTCCGCGGGGTCGTCGTCCGCGGTGTAGGCGATGCCCAGGCCGCCGCCGAGGTCGATCTCGGGCAGCTGCACCCCGTGCTCGTCGCGGATCGCGGCCAGCAGCGACACCACCCGGCGGGCGGCCACCTCGAAGCCCGCCATGTCGAAGATCTGCGAGCCGATGTGGCTGTGGATGCCGACCAGCTCCAGGCTCTCCAGCTTCAGCACCCGGCGCACCGCCTCCGCGGCCTGCCCGCCGGCCAGCGCCAGGCCGAACTTCTGGTCCTCGTGCGCGGTCGCGATGAATTCGTGGGTGTGCGCCTCGACGCCGACCGTCACCCGGATCTGCACCGGCTGCCGCCGCCCGTGCCGCTCGGCCGCCGCCGCGACCCTGACGATCTCCTGGAAGGAGTCCAGCACGATCCGGCCGACACCGGCCGCGACCGCCCGGTCGATCTCGGCGTTGCTCTTGTTGTTGCCGTGCATCGCGATCCGCTCGGCGGGCATGCCGGCGTCCAGCGCGACGGCCAGCTCGACGCCCGAGCAGACGTCGAGGTTGAGCCCCTCCTCGTGCAGCCAGCGCACGACGGCCCGGGACAGGAAGGCCTTGCCGGCGTAGAAGACGTCCGCGTCGGGCCCGAAGGCCGCCCGCCAGGCCCGGCAGCGGGCCCGGAAGTCGGCCTCGTCCAGCACGTACGCCGGTGTTCCGAACTCGGCGGCCAGGTCCCGTACGTCGATCCCGCCGACCTCGACGGCGCCGTCGGCGTTGCGGGTGACGGTACGGGCCCAGATGTGCGCGTCCAGCCGGTTGAGGTCGGCGGGCGGGGCGGCGTAGTGCCCTTCCGGCAGTACGTCGGCGTGGCGGGGCCCTGCGGGATGTGCGGATCGGCTCACGGCGGTGTCTCTCGTTCTCGTCTTCTCGTCAGAGATGGTCGGGGGCGCTGATGCCGAGCAGGTGCAGGCCGTCGGCGAGCACGATGCCGGTCGCGTCGGCGAGGCGGACCCGGGCAGCGTGGACGGCCGAGGGTTTCTCGTCCCCCTTGGGCAGCGCGGGACACTCGTCCTGGAACCGGAGATAGGCGTCGGCCAGCCGCTCCAGATGCCGTGCGAGCCGATCGGGCGCGCGGCGGCGGGCGGCGGTCTCGACGACCCGGGGGAAGTCGGCGATCAGCCCGAGCAGTTCCGTCTCGGCGGGGTGCCGATACGGGTCCCGGGCCGCTGCCTCGACGCGTACGCCCAGGTCATGGGCATTGCGCAGCAGCGCGCGGGTGCGGGAGTGGACGTAGCGGACCCGGAAGAGCGGGTTCGCCTCACGCTGGGCCAGCAGGGCGGGGCCAGGGCGGGGCGGGTCCTCGGCCGGGGGGCGGAGCAGGGACCAGCGGGCGGCGTCGCGGCCGAGGCGGGCGGTGGCGTCCCCGCCTTCCGCGACGCCTTCTGCCACCGTGAGGCTCTCCCGGCGGTCGCCGTGCCCGGCGCCGGCGGCGCGGAGCAGCCCGTTGACGACCTCGGCAACCATCGTGGCCCGCACCGCGCCGGGCGGCTCCGCCACGACGGTGACGGCCTCGTCCGCGAGCCCTTCACCCCGCCCGTAGTCGGCCCCCTGCTCGCGCACCTGGCGTACGACGTCGGCGTAGGCCCGCGCGCTGAGCGTGATGTTCAGGAACCCGGCACCGGCGACCTCGACCTGGGCGATCCCCGGCTCCCTGGCGAGCCGCACCGCGAGAATCCCGGCGACCTCGTAGGCGCTGCGCCCCGCCTGCCCGGCGAGCTGCAGCGCCACGTTCGTCGCGTAGTCCCCGCACCCCGGCCGCGGCGGCCGCTGCACCACGATCTTCTCCGGCACCGCGACCCGCAGCTCGTCCGCCGCGACGGCACGCCTGACCGTGCTCAGCACGGTCCACGACAGCTCGGCGGGGGTCACGGGAAAAGCGTAGGCGAGAACCGCTACCCCACGGCGACAGGGTTTACGCCGCTTACGCCCCTCCGGAAGCGGCGGCGGCCTGCGTCCCCGCGTCGGCGTCCGGCTGCTCGTCCGGCCCCCGACGTATCAACCGCCGCACGGTCTCCACCAGCTCGGCCGGCTCGAAGGGCTTCCCCACATACGCGTCCACCCCGCGCGGTCCCCCGGTCCCGTCCGGCAGCGCCCCCGCGCTGACCATCACGATCCCCACGTCCCGCGTCCACGGATCCGCGTCCGCCCGCAACCGCGCCGCCGTCCGCACCCCGTCCAGCCGCGGCATCACCACATCCAGCGTCACCACATCGGGCCGCACGCTGTGCACGATCTCCAGGCACTCGGCACCATCAGCCGCGGTCACGACCTCGAAGCCCTCCAGCTCCAGGTTGACCCTGATCAACTGCCGGATCACCTTGTTGTCATCCACAACAAGCACCCGGCCGGTCGCACCCGCCACACCCAGAAGCCTAGGCGCCCCCCTTCTGATGCGTCCGCGTTTTGCCCATTTCTCCCCCACCAAAGACGCCCCCTGCCCCCACAGCCCCACCCAAACCCTGTCCGGCCCACCCCTCCCGTGCTGGTAGTGTTCTTCCCGTCGCCCCCGTAGCTCAGGGGATAGAGCAACGGCCTCCGGAGCCGTGTGCGCAGGTTCGAATCCTGCCGGGGGCACTTCCGTTTCACCACGTGAGTGCCTGGCGAACCCCGCAACCAGCAGCAATGCTGGACGCGGGGTTTTCTGCATTCCCGCGCCATGTGCAGCCGAGGGCCGTCAAATGCAGCTCCATGCCAGTGATCACGTTGTAGTGACGTGTTGATCTTTGGTCTCGTCTGCGCACGTCACAGGGCCGGTTCAGGGGTTTCGTGAAGTCGACGTCATGTGTAACCGCCGCGCCGGATGCAGGCCCATCGCAAGGGCGGTGGCCGCCGCGGTCGATTCAGAGGCCCGCCGGATGGCTGGAGAGCCAGTCGGCATGCCGATCCCGCATCTCCTCCCGCTCCTCGGGCGAAGCAAGCAATACGTCGGCGCCACCGTCGTAGGGGTGATGGATGCGCCGCATACCGGTGTCGGTGATCATGATTCCCCCCACCTTGTCGTCGGCGACGTCGCGCAGCAACTCATCAATGCAGCCGCGCTGCCAGGGGCGACGTACGACGAACAGGTGGGCGTAGGTGCGGAACTCCGGGTCCGGGTCGTCCTCCGCCAGCAGACTCCGCCAGTAGTCGGCGTTCGACGGGGACGGAGGTACCTCGGATTCGGCCGTCCACACAGGCGTGATCACGTACACGTCCGTACCGGCGAACAACTCGTCGAGCACAGTGTTGTAGCGCTCCAGGACGACGACGTACTCGGCCTCATCCTCTGCGTACCGCTTCGACTCCGGCAGGCTGTGGAAACGCACCCAGACGTCCCGGTAAGGACCCCGGAGCCTGTATGCGACCGGAGGGCAGTCCGGCCATCGCTCCTGCCACATCTCGGTCAAGGCCGACAGCCCGACTTCAGACATTCACGCAAGTCCTCTCAGCGATGACGCCATACCGGCGACCATGATGCTCACTGGGCACCCGCGAAAGAACCGATTTTCTTCACGGCATAGAGAAGTGCCCCGGATCGCTCCGGGGCACAAGTCGTCCGCCAGTCGACTGGCGGACACCTCAGGTGTCCGTCTGGTTCTCGCCGAGCCCTTGCATGATGCGGTCGTTCATCTCGGCTTCCTGACCATCTATGCACTTGGCATAGATCCGCAGTAGGACGTCCACCGAATGCCCCGCGCGGGCAGCGACCTCCGGGGCAGGGACGCCGGAGTTGAGCCACTGAGAGACACCGGCGTGCCGTAGGTCGTAAGGCCGGGCCGCCATAACCGAGGCAACCTGGCCGGGCAGGAGAGCCACCTTCCGGGCCTGCTTCCACACCCGCGAGTAGGACGAGGCTGCGACGACGTTGCCGTACTCGCTTTGGAAGAGCCGGCCGTCGTCCGCAGTGCCGAACTCCTCGATGTGGTCCAGGAGCAGCCGCACGAGCGGAGGCGGGATCGGCACTGTCCGGACCTCGCCCTGCGCCCGTTGCTTCAGGCCCCGGCGGTCATGCGCCTCACCTGAATCCGTCCACGCCTTGCCTGCCGCGGGCCGCGTCTCGGCCAGTTCGATACGGCCCCAGCCTTTCTCGGGCAGCGTGCAGTCCGAACGGCGCAGGCCCGACGCCTCCCCCGGCCGCATGGCCGCGTAGTAGAGGCAGCCGAAGAACGCCCGCAGACGCCGACCACTGGCCCGGTCGTAAGCGCCGACGTACGTCACCGCTATGAGCAATTCCCGTGCCTGCCGAGGATTCACAACGACTCGCCGGTCCACCTCCTGTACGGCCCGCTTGCCCCGCTTCCGGCGAACCCGGGTCAGCGGATTGGACGGCAGCGCTTCCAGTTCGACGGCGTACTCCAACGCGTTGAAGACCACCGCCCTGCGACGGCGATAGGTCTGCGTGGCCGCCGGCTTGCCGTCCAACTTTCGGCCGAGGGCGTCAATCAGCTCATGAACCCTGCTTATCTCGTGGAGTTCGGCCACCGGCAGCGAGGCCTTCTCGATCCACTTCACAGCCGCCGCGATCTCCTCCGGCCGCTCCCGTTCCCGACGTGGCGGAGGCAGTACGTACGAGCGCAACGCCCGCCGCAGCACCTCCGGTGAGGGCCGCCCGCGGCCTGGTTTGGTAAGCACCGGGACGACACCGGCAAGGGCATCGGTCATGCTGTCGCGGTGCTTGGCCGACGCGTCCACCCACCGGTGGTCGAGATACTTCACCGCCAGGTCGAGGAAGGACAGCGCGGCCTTGCCCCCACGGAGGGAGTCGGGGAGCCCCGACACCGTGTCGAACGGTTCGCCCTTCTCCACCGCTCGCAGGAGCTTCGCCCGGAACCGGTCCGCCAGCGCGGTGGACTTGTACGACTCGCTGAATGTCTGCCCGTCCACCACCCACCGCACCACGTACGTGAGCTTCTTCGTCGTCTTGTTGACACTGATCTTCCAGACGGAGACCTTGTACGACTTCACGTCGCCCCCTCCGCCCGATCGTCGAGCCAGGCGTTGAGCACGGCCCGCCGGACCCGCAGCTCCCCGTTCGGCAGCCGGATGCACGCCGGGGCGAGGCCCAGCTCACGCCAGCGGTAGAAGGTGCGCCGGGAGATGCCGCCCAGCTCTTCCAGGACCTCTCGCACGGTGAGCAGTCCGGTCATCCGCTCACGCGCCATGACGCTCACCGTCCTCCCGCACCGAGGCGGCAAGGAGCGCCGCCCCCGGCGAGTAGCCGCGCCCGGCATAACGCCAGTGCCCGGCGGTGACCGTCACCCGACCGTCGAGGCCCAGCGCAGAACGCTGCTCTTCCGCGCGGTGCTCGGTACGTGCGTCCCGCAACGCCGTGAGGGTGGTCGAGTAGCGGCGCGACTTGGTCGAGAAGTGCCCGCCGTAGCCGAGCATGTGAGCCCAGCGCCGCAGCCCGAGCGGTTCGAAGTCGGTCAGGCCCCCGAGCCACCAGCACGTACCGATCATCCGCAGCACGTGGCGCCGGACCGGCAGGACCACCAGCTCCCGGGCGTGCCGAATACGGCCGTCCACGGCCCCGGCCACCTCCGCACCCTTCGTGGCGTATTTCGCGATGTAGCCCGCCACAGCGGCCGAGGTGAGGTCACCGGTACCGAACTCCGCGATAGGCCGTACGTCCACCTGAGTCCCGAAGCGCAACGTCCGCCGACCGACGACCCCCGTTCCCGGAGCGTCCAGCCGGACCAGGCCGACCGACTCCCTTACGGCGTCGGCGAGCAGGTCGGTCGTGGCCCATTCGGGCGGAGCCGAATGCGGACCCTCCGGACCGTCCAGGCGGACCACCGCATGAAAGTGAACGAGTCCGCGCCGCTGGTACTCAGCCACCTTCGCGTACGACAGCCGAGCCGTATCGGCGAACTCCGTACGGGAGGTGCCGACCCGCCGAGCCAGCTCCCGCCGCAGCTCCAACGCGAACCGGTGCCAGAGTCGACCGGCCGACGCCTGCCACAGCACGGCGCCCGCGTAGTCGTAGCAGCGCGGGCACAGCGGCTCGCCGAGCCGGGAGTCGTCCACGTGGTGGCGTTCGCCGCAGACCACCGGCACGCCATGCGGGCAGCACTCCCCCACGCGGCGCGGACGGCAGACACGTACCCGACCGTCCCGCTCACGTCGGGTGTGGACCGGCCCGAACCCGGGAGCGGTGAGCGTGGTGAAGAGCCGCGGGTGTCCGCCGACGCTTGCCGGAGTCTCCTTGCCGCCGACGAGCCCGGCCCGGATGAGCTGATACGTGTCCGCCCGGTAAACCCGAGCGCAGGTAGGGCAGACGCTCGCCCGACGATTGCCGCAGGCGACGAGCAACCGGCCGCCGTACGCCTGCGAACCGTACGACCACAACACCTCACCGCTCACCGCGTCGACGTAGGCGGACGCCCCGACGAGGTGAACCGGGTTTGTGCAGCCGTTCAAGCGGACGATGTTGCGCCGCCACGCGGAGAAGTCCGCTTCGGCCGCCCTTGCCAGAAGCGCGGCCACGTCCTTCGGAGTCGAGGTCATGGCCGACCGCCTCCGAACGCCTGCCACATCACGGCGGTGATGGCCTCCGGCCGGCTCTTGGCGCTGAACCTCAGCGTCGGATCGGTCAGCCAGAGCGCGGCGGCGTGCCCCGGGCACAGCCAACGCTCGAAGCCGTCCAGGCCGACAAGGACGACCTGTTCACGACCGACGCAGGTGGGACGCTCCGGCTCGCGTAACTCACATTCGGGAAACCGCGAATTGCGCGGTCGGTTGACGGTGGGCACAGTGTGAGTGCTCCTTTCACTGCTCACGTGGCGGATGGGGTGGGCTCCTGGCGGGGTCGGGTTTGGCGACTTCGCGCCCCGCCGGGAGCCGTTCGCGCGGAGAAGCGCGGGGCTGGATCTGGGCATGGCTGTCCCCTTCGTCGTGCGGGGAGGGTTGGTCAGAAGCTCACTTGGCCGAGGAAGGTGCTCAGGCCGATGAGCGCGGTGCGAATGACCGGGGCCGCGCCGGTCGCGGCGAGCAGGAAGCCGAAGGCTCCGCTGAGCAGGACGTCCGGCCAGCGTAGGTAGCGGATACGGAGCAGGAACCAGATCAGAAGGCCGAGAAGGACGACGGCCGACATGGACACCAGCACGGTTCCGCCCCTCAGGCGTTGTCGTCGCGGTCGAGGCGTTCGATCACGACCGTCGTGGCCGTCGCTGTCTTGGCGGTACGCAAGGTGCCCACGACATCGTGCAGTTCGGGAAGATCCGGGGTCAGGTGGGCGTACTGCGCCGCGGTCGTTTCGGCATCCACCTCCGAGACCAGGTGCGAGCGAGCACGTTCCCAGCCGTCGCCGGAGGCGAGTACGGCAGTGCCGGCCTGGTCGGGACGGATCGCCTGCGCGGCCTTGAGGGCATCGGGATTGAGGTCCCCGAGAGCCATCTCCGCTGTACCCGGGTCGGCGACCCGATGGCAGACGCGTCCGCCGAGTTGCGCACGCAGCGCCGTGACGCCCGGACCGAGGTCGGAGCCCACTCGTTGTCCGGCGACGACCAGGAACACCCCGAGGGCGGCGCCGAGTTGGGCCAGCCGGATCAGCGCGGTACCCGCAGCGTGTGCTTCGTCCTTCTCCCCGCGGTTGGCGATGAGGAACAGCTCCGCCAACTCGTCCACGATCACGACGACGGGGACCGGCCGTAGGTCGTCAGGCAGACCCCAGACGTTCCGTACGCGGGCGGTACGGCAGATCGCCATACGGTCGGTGGTGAGGTCGACGAGCGCGGCCAGCAGCCGCACTGCTTGCGTGCGGTTGGTGGCGAGCGCCGACAGCCGAGGCTCGTAGAGGGACAGTTCCATGCCGCCCTTGCAGTCGATCCCGACCAGGGCGACCGGCTGCGGTGCGAGGCCCGCGACGAGTGCGTTGATCAACGTGGACTTGCCGGATCTCGTGGCACCGACGATGAGCCAGTGCGGAATCTGCCGGAGGTCGATGACCCAGTCGGCGCCAGTTTCCAGCACACCTACGGCCACGTTCAGCAGGGCACTTCTCCCCCGCTGTGTGGGTATTCGCGGCGCGGCCAACGGGTCCGCGGCCGAGGCAGCCACCCGTACGTAGCCCGGCTTCCAGGACGTCACGCGTACCGCGTGCACTTGCCAGGTCTCGGCCATGGCAGGTGCAGCCTTCGCGAAGTCCTGCGGCACCTGGCCGGGCAGCAACCGTACGACGAACCAGAAGCCGCCAGCCGTGGGGCGGATCGGACCCCGGCGGGGAACACGCGGCTGCGGCGGAGGTGCGCCGTTGCCGACGAGCCCGGACACGACCGTCAGCGCGGCCTTGCGACTCACGGCCAACCCGCAGCCAGCCATCAACGGCCGCCACGTACGACTGACGCGTACGACCGCGACGGGAAAGCCGACGAGCAGCCACCACGCGTTGGGGAACCGGTGGCGCAGGACCGGGCCGGAGATGATCAACGCTGCGACCATCGCGAGAACCGCCATCAGGACGAGCGTCGACCAGGTGTGTCCTGGCGAGGACTCGGCTAAGCAGTTCACTGACCAGCCCCCTTGCTCGCGGCGGCGGAGGCGGGCGGGGCGGAGAGCGGCCGGATCTCGGCGGCTCGGAAGGCGATACCGCGCCGACCCTCGTTCTCCCACGGGACGGCCACGAGGTCACGCACCTGCACCGGCATCCCGAGCTGTATGCCACTCGGCTCACCGGCCACGCTGACGTTCACCACGTCGGCCGATCCCATGGACATGAGGCACAGGCCGACCTGGAACACGGTCCGTCCGGTGTCGCGGTCGACGCGAAGCTGTCCAGTCTCGCGGTTGGCGACGCGCGGGGACGGAGGGACCGCGCAGATGATCGCCGTGTACTTGGCGGTGTCGATCGGAAGGGTTGCCACTGTTCTGAACTCCTCTGGGGTGGTGGGCGGGAGGCAGTCTCCCGCAGTGATTTACAACCCGTAGTACGGGTGCAGGTCCCAGAGTGCGACCCGTAGTACGGGTTGTCAAGTGGGCTGGGATGGGGGACGCTATCCCTGTTCGCGTATGGGGATAGCGAACGCTGGTCGCGATCCCCGTCCTCACGATGGAGAACCCAGATGCCACCGGAGAACACCCAGCCCAAGTACCGCCAGATCGCGGACTACCTGCGACGCGGCATCTTGGACGGCACCTTCCCGGCTGGCCAGCCGCTCCCGTCAGAGGAGGCGCTCGCGAAGCAGTTCGGAGTGACGCGCCCCACGGTTCGTCAAGGTCTCACGGAGCTACGGGCGTCCGGCCTGGTTGAGGTCATCATGGGACGCGGCACCTTCGTGCGATCACCGCACAGCCGACCCACCATGACGCGCCCCCGAGGCGTCCGCAGGAAGAGGAGCGGCGGCTACGCCGAAGCCGACGAGATCAAGTGGACGGAGGCAGAGGAGCCGATCGCGGTCCGCACGGACGCCCCGCTCGCCCTCGCCGATCTCCTCCGCATCCCGCCAGGCGAACCGCTCTACACGTACGACGCCCTACAGACTGCGGGACCAAGCTTCCGCCAGCTCCACCGCACGTACATCCCGTTCTCCATCCTGACCGGGACCAAGTACGAGGAAGAAGCACCGCCGCCGGCCCCGCAGCTCTACGCCGCCCTAGCGGAGCTGGGCCACGAACTCCACTTCACGGAGTACCTGCGCCCGCGGATGCCCCTCCCCGACCAGGCCCAGGCCCTCCGCCTTCCCGAGGGCGTCCCCATCCTGCTCATCCTCCGCGTCACCCTGAACGAGCACGACAAGCCCCTCGCCCTGGAGGAGTTCCAACTCCCCGGCGACGACCTAGAGCTGAGCTACGCCCTCTAGCAGGGACCGACGGCTCAAACTTTCTCTACGTCTTCAAGCCGGCTCGCTGACGCTCGCCGCGCGCTCCCCGGCTCACCGCCGGGGACACCGCTCCTGTCCTCGCCCCGCTTCGTCCCCGGCTCCGCCGCTCGCGCGCCGACAGCAAATCAAATGACCAGGCCCCTACGAGGCCTGCTATGGCTGGGGCGGTCAGCTCCACGGCTTTAGGCAGCCGCCATGGGGCGAGCCTCGAAGATCGGGCCCACTTCGGGCTATCGCGGGCAGGTCCCACCTGCCCGAGTCGCAGCAAGCTTACGGGCCCCGATCTCCCGCCCCGTGGCAGCTCCCGCCCAAAGTCGCTCCACCGACCTCAGTATGACACTAAAGAGGCAGATCACTAGCTCCGGCAATCAGGATCTTCTGTGCCAAAAATCGCATCAATATATTTTCCGCACGAAGCGATTCAGCCTCAGGAGAGAATGGCATGAGAAGGCCATCCTGCTGTCCCCCGCCGTCTTCTTTCGAGTGGACCACACGGCATCTAATTTCGTAAACCCTCTCACAAATAGCATTAATCAGGTCGACCTTTTTACCACCTATATCCAGAGAAGTCAATCCTCCGATCACTTGCCGCCTGTTACTGAAGTGCTCACGTACTTCGAGATTCGCATCGAAGAACCCAGAAATAGCATCCTCAGAGACGCAGTATCTGAGGGTAGACTTCAACTGGCCCCGCTCGTCACCATATCCCCTACCTGACTGCTGGGAGATGCGGAGAATGCGGGAAAGATCGCGATCATCATCCGTGCGAAAGGTTGGATCACGTAGTTCATTGCGCAGCTTATCCAGTAGGTCCCTCTGACTGTAGCGAGGGAAATAATATTCGAGGACCTGGTAATAGGCTAGAAACTCTAGCAGCGGCATACCTTGCGCAGACCTAGCATACCAATATAGGCTAAGCGGCTCCGTCGCATACTGAAGCCTCGGCAAAACGGGCGGCGTGTCAACACGAACAGCCCTCCTAGAAACCCGCATACCACCGAGTGGACGTATGCGCCGCATTGTTAGAGGGATACCATACTTTAGATCAATCTCGAACAGTATCGCACTACCTGCAATTTCAAGGAATTTGAGAGCCTCGTCGTGAGTCTGATTATTTCGTCCCTTGATTCTAAGGGTAGCTGCACTATATTTGGAGAGAAGGCTAAAATTCTTCGACGGTGAACCCAGTTCCGCCGACCAGTTCTCCCCTCGGTCGCCTCGCACCTCTACTACGCCCTGACTCCTGGACCACCTAGGGGAAGGGTCGTCAGAGGACCATCCAGGAATCCGATCGAGCATGCGCAGTCGCGGATAATTCCCTGCTAGAGCGACTTCAATACACGGCTCCCCTGCCAATGCTTCATAGGCCTCATACTCCCCGAGGCCGCGAAACTTCGCGAACTCGAACCCGAGATACCCAGGCGCATCGCTTTCGGAAATTGTGATATAGCGCGAGCGCCTGCCGCATTTAATTTCCACATCAAGGCACGCCGAGTCATCATACGAATTGGACCATTTATATTCAGCGCCCTGCGCTCTAACCTCCTCTTCTAGCGTGAGCAGAGGAGAGTCTGGATCCAAAGAATTTACAGGTTTCTTTTCGAGCGACACAATTCTCCCGACAGCTGTTAGAAGGTGAAATTTATGATCGCACGGCAACAAGCGCTGCGTCTTCAGGTTTGTGCACGTGCCAGAAAGGCGGAAGCCTCGGCGGGCCTACGCGCCGTCTAGATGACTGAGTCCAAGGGTTCGCCTGCGGACATGGCGCGAGGGCGCCCATGGTCAGTGTGTGAAGACAAACCTGGACACCCTCGCGACAGCACTCTATGCCCGGATCGACGACGAGTTGAAGGGTTCGCCGTGGCTGGCCCCGTGGCGTCCGAAGGTCGGGATCAGGCCCACCCTTAGTGACGCGGAACTGCTTACGCTCGCGGTGATGTCGGCGCTGCTCGGCTACACCTCCGAGCGGCGCTGGCTGCGTCGCGTCGACCGCGACTTCCGCGGCCTGTTCCCCTATGTGCCCCGGCAGTCCGGCTACGGCAAGCGACTGCGGGCCGCGGCATCCCTGCTCACCAGCATGATCCGGATCCTCGCCCGGGACACCTCGCTGTGGAGCGACGATGTCTGGCTGGTCGACTCCACCCCGGTGGGCTGCGGGTGCTCCCGGGAGACAGCCAAGCGCTCGGACCTGGCCGGCTGGGCCCAGTACGGCTACTGCGCGTCGCACTCACGGTATTTCTGGGGCTTGCGTCTGCACCTGGTCTGCACGCTCGGCGGCCTGCCGATCCTGTTCGCACTCACCGGCGCAAAGGCCGACGAGCGCGAGACTCTGCGCGACATGCTCGACACCGCACCCGACGTAACCGCCTCCCATCGCGGCCAGACCATCATCGGAGACAAGAACTACTACGGCCGGGAGTTCGAGAACGACCTCACCGGACGTGACCTGATGCTGCTGCGTCCGGCCCGCAAGGGCGAGCCCGAACGGGCCGGCGCGCACCTGTTCAAACCGCTGCGTCAGGTCATCGAGTCGATCAACCAGACCCTCAAAGGGCAGCTCGACCTGGAAAGACACGGCGGTAGGACCCCGGCGGGAGTCACCGTCCGGGGGGGCCTCCCCCTGAGTGGTGGACACGCTGATACTGGATCTGCTTGATCCGGAGGAAGCGAGAAGACCGCCGATGGCGATGAAGGACTACTCGGACGAGTTCAAGGCCGATGCCGTGGCCCTGTACGAGTCCACACCCGGGGCGATCTACAAGAGCATCGCTGCTGACCTGGGCGTCAACCGGGCGACCCTGCGTGAGTGGGTGCTGCGGGACCGCGAACGCCGTGGCGTCACAGCCGCGGCTGCGACGCCGGGCGCCCGGCCTCGGGAGGCCGTTGCGTCCGCTGATCCGGTCGAGCGTGTGCGGCAGCTGGAGGCGAGGGTGGCCGAACTCGAGGCAAGTGAGCGCAAGCTCGCCACCGAGCGGGACATCCTCCGCAAGGCGGCCAAGTATTTCGCCGGAGAGACGAACTGGTGAGGAGCCGCTTCCAGTTCGTTGACGACCACCGGGACACCTACGAGGTGAAGCGGCTCTGCCAGGTCCTGGACGTGAACCGGTCCAGCTACTACAAGTGGCTCGCCGGCGCCGAGGTCCGGGCTGGCCGGCAGCGGCAGGACCGGGTCCTGGCCGAGGAGATCCGTCAGATCCACGGCGAGTCCGGCGGCGCTTACGGCTCCCCGCGAGTGGCGGCCGAGCTCCGCGAGAAAGGGCAGCGGGTCAACGAGAAGCGGGTCGCCCGGATCATGCGGACGTTCTCCATCACCGGCATCCGCCTGCGCAGACGCGTGCGCACCACCGTCCCGGACCCGGCCGCCTCACCGGTCCCGGACCTGTTCCAGCGGGACTTCACCGCCACCGAGCCGGGGCTCAAACTCATGGGCGACATCACGTATCTCCCGCTCGCGGGCGGGGAGTTCCTCTATCTCGCGACGGTGCTGGACTGCTTCAGCCGCAAGGTCATGGGCTGGTCCATCGCCGACCACATGCGCACCAGTCTGGTCTCCGACGCGTTGCGGATGGCCGCCGCGACTCGCGGGAGTCTGGACGGCGCGGTGTTCCACTCCGACCACGGGGCCCAATACGGCTCCCGGGCCTACACCGACCTCTGCGACCAGCTCGGGGTCACCCGGTCGATGGGCGCGATCGGCACCAGCGCCGACAACGCGGCCTGCGAAAGTTTCCACGCTTCTCTGAAACGCGAGACCCTCCAGGGCGCCCACGACTTCGGCGACGCCGGCACCTGCCGTCGGACTGTCTTCGCCTGGCTGACCCGCTACAACACCCGCCGCCGGCACTCCGCCAACGGCTACCTCAGCCCCAACGAATACGAACACCGACACCACACCGCTAAACTCACACTCGCCGCGTGATCAATAACCGCGTGCCCACCTTCATGGGGGAAGGCCCCATCCTCGCGCTGACCGCAGCGATCTGGCACAACGATCAGACAGACCAGCCAGTCAAGCGATCACTGATCGCCTACGACCACTAACCGTGACCCCATCCCTGGGACTCATTCATCTAGTCATGCCGTGCCTCATCCGTGGCCGATCCACGGGTGGGCCACATGGAACCACAGTCACCAGCGGGCAGCGCCCATGGCGATGGCCCCTGACCGTCATGCCTGGTCAGAGGCCATCTTCCGTGGTGTTAGAGCGGACGCTGCGGGATTTGAACACACGGTGGGTTCACTGCCACAACGGTTGTCAAGATGGGCCTTCCCCCATGAAGGTGGGCACGCGGTTATTGATCACGCGGCGAGTGTGAGTTTAGCGGTGTGGTGTCGGTGTTCGTATTCGTTGGGGCTGAGGTAGCCGTTGGCGGAGTGCCGGCGGCGGGTGTTGTAGCGGGTCAGCCAGGCGAAGACAGTCCGACGGCAGGTGCCGGCGTCGCCGAAGTCGTGGGCGCCCTGGAGGGTCTCGCGTTTCAGAGAAGCGTGGAAACTTTCGCAGGCCGCGTTGTCGGCGCTGGTGCCGATCGCGCCCATCGACCGGGTGACCCCGAGCTGGTCGCAGAGGTCGGTGTAGGCCCGGGAGCCGTATTGGGCCCCGTGGTCGGAGTGGAACACCGCGCCGTCCAGACTCCCGCGAGTCGCGGCGGCCATCCGCAACGCGTCGGAGACCAGACTGGTGCGCATGTGGTCGGCGATGGACCAGCCCGTGACCTTGCGGCTGAAGCAGTCCAGCACCGTCGCGAGATAGAGGAACTCCCCGCCCGCGAGCGGGAGATACGTGATGTCGCCCATGAGTTTGAGCCCCGGCTCGGTGGCGGTGAAGTCCCGCTGGAACAGGTCCGGGACCGGTGAGGCGGCCGGGTCCGGGACGGTGGTGCGCACGCGTCTGCGCAGGCGGATGCCGGTGATGGAGAACGTCCGCATGATCCGGGCGACCCGCTTCTCGTTGACCCGCTGCCCTTTCTCGCGGAGCTCGGCCGCCACTCGCGGGGAGCCGTAAGCGCCGCCGGACTCGCCGTGGATCTGACGGATCTCCTCGGCCAGGACCCGGTCCTGCCGCTGCCGGCCAGCCCGGACCTCGGCGCCGGCGAGCCACTTGTAGTAGCTGGACCGGTTCACGTCCAGGACCTGGCAGAGCCGCTTCACCTCGTAGGTGTCCCGGTGGTCGTCAACGAACTGGAAGCGGCTCCTCACCAGTTCGTCTCTCCGGCGAAATACTTGGCCGCCTTGCGGAGGATGTCCCGCTCGGTGGCGAGCTTGCGCTCACTTGCCTCGAGTTCGGCCACCCTCGCCTCCAGCTGCCGCACACGCTCGACCGGATCAGCGGACGCAACGGCCTCCCGAGGCCGGGCGCCCGGCGTCGCAGCCGCGGCTGTGACGCCACGGCGTTCGCGGTCCCGCAGCACCCACTCACGCAGGGTCGCCCGGTTGACGCCCAGGTCAGCAGCGATGCTCTTGTAGATCGCCCCGGGTGTGGACTCGTACAGGGCCACGGCATCGGCCTTGAACTCGTCCGAGTAGTCCTTCATCGCCATCGGCGGTCTTCTCGCTTCCTCCGGATCAAGCAGATCCAGTATCAGCGTGTCCACCACTCAGGGGGAGGCCCCGATCGTTCATGCATGTAGTGGTTCGGCCTCCCGTCCGGGCTGCGGCGCTGGGGCGCCGGTCCCGGCCGGGAGGCCGAACTCCTCTGTATGACCTGGTCAGGAGGCGGTGGCGGCTGCGTCCTCTGCGGACCACTCGTCCATCTTTTCCGCGAGCAGGCCGACCGCCAGCAGCGCAGAGAGGCGGAGGGCCGTTTCCGGGAGGACCTTGCCCAGACTTACCACGCCGTCGCCGAGGATGTTGACGTCCGCGCGCAGGGTCTCGAAGCCGTCTGCCAAGTCGGCGAGGGCGAGTTGTTCGGCCAGGATCTCGGCCGCGCGCCTGCCCTGCGCCCAGCCGCGGACGTACGGGACGCCGGGAGTAAGGGTGCCTGCGGGCTGGGCGCAGGCGCCGCGGGGGTCGGTCATGTCGGGTCTCCCTCTTCGGCAGAGTATGGGTGGACGAAGGCAAGGCCGCGACGGAGGAGTTCCGCCAGGCGTTCAGCCGTGTCCGGGGCTACGCGGCCGAGTTCGACGTACCCCTGCCCGCAGGCGTCGAGATCGGCGCGCAGGAAGGGGACGTCACTCTCCAGACCAGCCAGGGTCAGCGACTCCCGCAGGTTAGTGACCGCTTGCCGGGCCGCCCGCCACTCCGGGCTGTCGATCGCCGGAACAGTCAGGTCGTCGCGGCTCACGGTCGAGTCGTCTTCACGCATCGGCCATCTCCTCCCCGTACCGCTCGGCCCGCGCGATCAGGCGGGCGGATGCCGCGAGCATCACGCCGAGGGCAACGGTCTGGAGCGGCGAGCAGTGTTGAGGCCGCAGCATGGGGCTCAGCCACTCGAAGCGGTCTCCCGGCAGGGGGACAGGCCCCGGCAGGACGACGTACGAGCCGTCGCCCAGGTAGCGGTACGCAGGAGGCGTCACCGTCTCCCGCGCCACGGTCCGCTCGAAGAGGCCGCGCGTGCCGGGCGGCACCAGGAAGCCGGTCCGGCCCGCCGCACGGTCGATCAGCGCCGCACCGGCCGGCATCCCACGGCGCCGGAGTTGGTCCAAGGTCTCGATGCCGAGGTGCTGTGCCGTCACCACCACGTCGAACAGCGCCCCCGCCGCCACCACTTGAGGCTGGCGCGGGTCGTCCGACCAGATCATCCGGAACTGTTGCGGATCACCGGAAGCCTCGCTGAGCCATTCGATGCTTCGCCGCGTCACCATCTGCACGCGCCATCACCCCATGCCACCCCGCGACGGTCCTTCCGCCGCTGAGTCCAGCGTCGGGCGCCACGGCTGAGCAGGGCAGATGACGACGGGTGACGTCCAGGGGTGACGTGGGGGTGACGCGCCAGATACCCGCGTCGCTGTCCGTCATCCCCCGCGAGAGGGTGGGCGCCGTAAACGGGCCGAGCAGTGACGGTGCACGCGCGTACAGTGATGGGCCAGTCACCCGCGTGAGACAGGCGAGGAGGGCGCGGTGGAGCAGCCGAACGGGCGGGTCGCCGACGTGATCCGGAGTGCCCGTCATTCGCTCGGCTGGGGACAGCTACGGCTCGTGAGCGAGCTGCGGCGCGCAGCTGCACGACGGGGGAAGACGTTGGCCTCCGACGCCAGCGTGAAGCGCCGGATCGCGAGTTGGGAGAACGGGCACAGCCAGCCTGACGAGTTCTACGGTGGGCTGTTGGCCGACGCCTTGGGCGTCACGGCCACGGACCTCGGGCTGACGGCCGACGAAGCGCCGGACGGCTTCGTCGTCGCAGAAGCGCAGTACCCGGACAGCTCCGAGGGCGCCCTCACGACGATAGCGGGGCTGTGGCAAGCGGATCTTGCGGACGTGCCGACGCTGACGCAGTCACCCGTGTCGGATCGGGCATGGGCCGACGCGTCCTTACGCTGGCTGGTCTCCCCGGAGCGCAAGGTCCCCGCGTCGAGCCATCAGGGCGGAGCACGGGTCGGGATGGCCGACGTCGCCATGGTGAAGGCCACTGCGGACACCTTTGCCACGCTGGACGACCGGTTCGGCGGAGGTCACGCTCGCCGAGCCGTCATCCAGTACCTCAGCCACGATGTGGCTCCCCTCCTGCACGGCACCTACACGGAAGCGGTCGGCCGCGCCCTCTTCGCGACCGTCGCCGAAGCGACGTTGCTCGCAGGCTGGATGTCGTACGACGCCGGCCATCACGGGCTCGCGCAGCGGTACTACCTGCACGCCCTCCGACTCGCCCATGACGCCGGCGACCGGCGCCTTGCGGGAAGTGTGCTCTCCGCGATGAGCCACCAGGCCACCTTCGTCGGCCGGTTCACCGACGCTGCCACGCTGGCGCGAGCCGCACGGATGGGGATCTCCGGGGTGGCGACCCCGACTCTCATGGCGCAGTTCTGGGCGATGGAGGCCCGCGCTCTGGCCCGCACGCCCGACCATCGCGCGACGCAGCACGCACTCACCGAGGCCGAGCGCTTCTTGGACCGGCGCAACCACGCTGACGAGCCCGAGTGGATCACCTACTTCGACGACGCCGAGCTGTCCGCCGAGGCCGCGCACTGCTTCCGCGACATCAACAGCGCGCAGCGGTCCGTCGAGCACGCCGGAAACGCCATGAGCGGCAGCCACATCCGCAGCGACTTCTTCGCGACGATGGTCCTCGCCGACGCGCACCTACGGGCGGGCGACATCGAGGAAGCGTGCCGCGTAGCTCTGGACGCGCTCGACCTCGGCGAGCAGCTTCGGTCGGCGCGGGCCGTCAGCTACCTCGCGGAGTTCCGCACCGCGCTCACACCGGTGCAGGCGAACGCCCACGTACGGGACCTGCACGAACAAGTGAGCGACCACAGGCTGTGGACAGCAGCCGACAACGACCTCAGCGCGTAAAAACGCGGAGTCAGAAGGGTCGCCAAAGGTGCCGGTCGCCCCCTGTGCGGATCGACTCGACACGGCGGGCGAACTCCTCGGCCGCCTTGGGTTCCGCCGCCGCCTTGCCCCCGAGCCAGAGCGTCATCATCAGCTCGCGCAGGTCGGCCAGCACTTCATAGCCGGGCCAGTTCATGACGTCGAAGCCGTAGTGGTCGACGAACGACTCGTACTCGGCGCGGGTGTGCCAGCCGATGCGGTCGTAGAAGAGGGCGGTCTGGATCAGGTCCCATTCGCGTGGTGCGAGCGCGAAGCCGTCCAGGTCGATGAGCACGGCCCGGCCCGCGCGGTCGCGGAGCACGTTGCCGATGTTCGCGTCCCCGTGGATCAGGCCGAAGGGCAGGACGAAGTCGAGCCGCCCGTACTCCTTCTCCAAGCGGTCCGCCCGCTCACGGAGATACGCCGCATCCTCCGGCCGCACACCCGCGCCCAGTCCCGCCAGCCCGGCTCGCACCTTCGGCGCGGGATCGAAGTACGGCAGCCTCAGCGACTCCGGCTCGTCCAGCCAGTGCAGTTGCTTGAGCAGGTCCGCCAACTCCGGCAGGGTGGCGTACTCCTCCTCGTCCTGGACGCTCTCCCAGTACGTCACCGCGTGTCCCTGGATCACCCGCGGCTGCGCGATGGCCGGCACCAACCGGTTGGCCGGGAGGTCCACCTCCGCCAGCCACCGGGCGACGCCCACGGCCCGCTCCACCTCGGCCAGGTCCTCAGCGTCAGCAGCAATACGGACGATCACCCGGCCGTCAGCGAGGGCGTACACAGCATTGGACCCCAGCCGCACCAGCCGGGCACCCTCAGCGTCGAGCCCCACGGCCGCGCACGCCTCCCCCAGCGCGCGCCCCGCAGCGTCGACCGTGAACCCGGACTCGCCCCTGCCCGCCACATCCGCGCCCTGACCACCGCTCACCATGACCTCGACCCTACGGGCCACGCACGTCCCTCGCGTGGGGCTTAACGTCATAGGGGCGTAATGATCAAGCCGTTCCCCAGCCCTCACCACGCCGACCGCCCAGGTCAGCCCCTCAGATGGAGCAACGGCCTACCCAGCCTCCGGAGCCGTGTGCGCAGGTTCGAATCCTGCCGGGGGCACCACCGGATTTAGGCTCTGACCTGCAGAAATGCCGGTCAGAGCCTTTCTTGTACCTGTCAAAACGCACACGGTCTTTTGACCATTGCTCTTTTCGGATACAGCAGGGCCTGATCGAGACGTTCCCGACCACCTCTCCCCTGTATTTCCGCTGGTCAGCAGCCTTGGGTGACGCAGCGGGCGGGCGTTGCGGCCTGCATTCAGGACGGTTCGGACGGCTTGTGCGCCCTATGGGCACTTCCCTCGGGAAACCGCCCGTGACCTGCTGCCATGCCGTGAGAGCGCTCTGAAACGCAACTGAACTTGATTGGGCGATGTCGGGGAGGTTCGCCTGACGGCGGGCGGGCGGGCGGTGCCGGTAGCTCTGGGGTCCGTGAGGTACGCGCAGGGCGGTGGGTTGACCGACGCTGAGAGGGCAGTGCGAGAGCGGGTGCGGCTACAGGCCGTGGAACGCTTTGAGCGTGGGGCGCTGCGGGTGAGCGAGCGGTCGATCGAGCGGTGGCGCCGGGGGTGGCGTAATGCCCAGGTCGCGCGGTCGGAGCGGGAGTTGGAGCGTGGCCCGTTGGGGCACGGGTGGGCGGATCAGCGGTGGACGCTGGCGCGGGTGAAGACGGTGATCGGTCGGCTGTTCCACGTCTCCTACACGGTGGAGGGCACCTGGGGGCTGCTGGAGCGGCACGGCTGGTCGTGGCAGCAGCCTGCGCGGCGGGCGATCGAGCGCGACGATGGAGCGGTTGAGCTGTGGAAGAAGGAGGTCTGGTCGCGGGTAAGAGCACCGCGGCGGCACTCGGCGCCTGGATCGTCTTCCAGGACGAGGCCGGGCAGTCGATGACGCCGCCGCGCGCCAGGACCTGGGGACGTATCGGCCGCACACCGGTGGTGCGGGTGCGCGGCCGGGGCTCCGGTCGGGTGTCGATGGCCGGGATGGTCTGCTACAAACCCGGCCAGCGTTCAAGGCTGATCTACGCCGTGCGCGAGTACCACGGCCGCAAGGACGAGCCGAAAGGCTTCGGCTGGAAGGATCTGCGCAACCTGCTGGTGCGCGCCCGCATCCAGCTCGGCGGACCGATCGTGCTGGTGTGGGACACCGTACGCCTGCACCTGACTGTCGGCATGCGGGAGTTCATCGCCGCGAACGCGCATTGGCCCACCGTCTTCCAGTTGCCCCCTACGCGCCGGACATCAACCCGCAGGAAGGTATCTGAGCACTGGTCAAGCGTGAGATCGGCAACCTCGCCGCCGCTGACCTCGATCAGATCACTAGAGCCGTCAAGCGCCGGCTCAAGCAGATCCAGTACCGCCCCGACCTGGTAGACGCCTGCCTCGCCGCCACCGGACTGATGGCGGACGGGTGACGCAGTGCGTCACCCGGACACTCACAGGCGGGAGTATTCGATGGCAGGCCACGGCTCCTGGCTGACAAGCTGTGTCCATGTGTCCCGAGTCCAACGGCATGTCCGGCATTTCTTGGCTGGGTAACCCGATCGACGCGCGTGCGCTATTCGGTCCGGAGCTCAGGTCGCTGCTCGATACCCTGCGCGGTCTGACACCCTCCGACTGGAGCCGGAAGGCAGCTGGCCACTGGACGGTGCACGATGTTGCCGCCCACCTCCTCGGTGACTACTACGGCCGCCTCGACCACGGCTACCGGAGCGGCTTCGCCGATGGTGAGACGCTCGAGGCGTTCATCCACCGCACGAATCAGGAATGGGTCGACCTGCACGCCGATGACAGCCCTGCTTCGCTCATCGACGCCCTGGCAGCGGCGGGCATCCAGCTCGCCCAGCGATTCGCCACAGCCAACCTTGACGCTCCCGCCCTGGGCGTGTCGTGGGCAGGCGTCGACCCCGCGCCGGCGTGGCTGGACATCGCCCGGGAGTTCACCGAGCACTGGACTCACCGGCAGCAGATCCGCCACGCCATCGGCCGCAACACCGACCCGGAACCGCATGCCCTGGCCATGGTCCTCGATACCTTCATGCGGGCCCTGCCCCACACGCTCCGCCACACGTCAGTACCGATCGGGGTGCAGGTCCAGGTGATCGCCGAGGGCCCTGCCGGCGGCGGCTGGACGGCGACTGCCACAGCGGACCGATGGTCGTTGTCCGAAGCGCCGAGCGGCCGACCAACCGCAGTCGTACTGCTGGATTCAGAGACCGCCTGGCGATTGTCTACGCGGAACATCGATCCTGCGGATGCCTTCTCGCGCGCCCATGTGCGAGGAGATCGTCGGCTCGTCGAAGCCGCGTGCCAGATCGTGTCCATCATCTACTGAATCGACGCTGGCCTCACCGGCCACCGTGCCTGACAACAACAGCGCCGGCGATGGGCACCGACATCACGCATTCAACTTCAGAAGCGGCGTCGAGGGTCGTTGCTCTTGGCTAACAGCTTCGCGCCGCGGCGGATTTTGTAGGATCCCGACACTCGTTTTCCGCATCGAATCTTAAAGAGCGTTTTGTCCTGCGAGGTGTGTTTGATTCGGGCTTCAGGTGTCGCGCCAGTTCGGGGTGGATTCATGGGTGAGTCTGCGGCTTATGAGATCGATCATGGCGAGGTGGATCATGGCTTCGGAGCGGTGTGGGTGGGTTTCGTAGTCGCGGGCGAGGCGGCGGTGGTGCATGAGCCAGCCGAAGGTCCGCTCGACGACCCACCGTCGGGGAATCACCTTGAAGCCTTTGACGCCCGGCTCGCGTTGGACGACTTCGACGTCGATGCCGAGGGTGGCTCCGTGGTCGATGACTTTGGTGCGGTAACCGGAGTCGGCCCAGGCCTTGGCGATGCGGGGGTGGGTTTGGGCGATGTGGGAGAGCAGGTGGATGCCGCCGGTGTTGTCCGACAGGCTCACGGCGGTGACCCAGACGGCCAAGAGGAGACCGAGGGTGTCGACGCCGATATGGCGTTTGCGGCCGGCGATCTTCTTACCTGCGTCGATGCCCTGGCCTGAGGCAGGCACGTTGGCGGGGTCTTGACGCTCTGGGCGTCGAGAAGGCAGGCGCTCGGTTCGGCATCGCGCCCCTCGGCCTGCCGTACCAGTTGGCGCAGCAGACCGTTGAGCTGGGTGGACACGCCGTCTTTCTGCCAGGCGGCGAAGTAGCCGTAGACCGTTTCCCAGGGCGCGAAGCCGTGGGGCAGGTAGCGCCAGGGGATTCCGGTCCGGTCGACGTACAAGATGGCGTCCATGATCCGCCTCAGGTCGTGCCGGGGAGGGCGTCCGATGTCCAGAGCGTTGCCACGGCGGTCGGCTCGCCAGGCTGTGAGGGCGGGTCCGATCAGCTCCAGCGGGCATCGGACAGGTCACTGGGGTACGGGCGCTGTCGCGTCATGTTTCGGTAGTACCGTCGGGCGTGGTCCGGCCGCAGGGCGTAAATGGGGGCGGACAGAGGCTTCTTGGGATCAGACAGGAGTGAACGGGTCGAATCCGGCTCGCTTCAGTCCTCGTTCGTTACACCTGCCACAGAAGCCTCTGCAGACTCAGTAGCCCCGGCACTCCAGTACTGGAGATGCCCACCAAACACACCCCACAGGACAATACGCTCTTTTACTGAGCTTCTTCGAGTTGGTCCCCGATCGGGTGACGTTCCACGAGGTGCAACGAGCGAGCAATCCGATCAACAGATCCCGTCCGGAGGCCTGATCGCCGGCTGGGGGCGCGTGTTGCAACAAAATTCACCTCTGTGCGCTTCCATGCGCCCGCGCAGATCGGACACGGATGCAAGACAGTAGTGCTGGGTACTCGCAGGGGTGACGCCGATGGCGGCCGGGGGCGACCATGACGATATGGGTGGCGTGCGCATGGGGACTGCTAGGGGCCGTGCTCGTGGAGATGCGCGGTCTGTGGATCGCGCTCCAGCCGTTCCGGGCCCCGAAGTGGCCCTGGCGCGATAGCAGAGGCCGCGCTCAGGTGGCGGGCTATGCCATCGCTGTGGCCTGCCGGTTCGGTATGGCGGCCGGGCTGAACGCTGTGTATGCCGCTGCCCACCAGATCGCGGGTCCGCTGGGAGCCGTGACGATGGGCATTGCGGCACCGCTACTAATTCAACAACTGGCTCTCCAGAACGAGCCTTCCCCCATGGATCCGCCCAGGGCGAAGGCATCTGCGTTGCCTCGGCACGCCTCAACTAGTGGGCGGAACGAGGCAGAACTGGCCACCGGGGCCGGTGAAACGACGGGAGGCGTAGATGCCCGTTGACCTGAGCAATGTGTTCCGAACAGCCCGAGTACACCTGAGGGGCCGCCCGCTTGAGCCCCTGCCGCCGCGCCGGACTCTGTGGGGCTGGGTCCGTGCTGCGCTGGCGTTCCAGCAGGCCCATCCGCAACTGCCCGACGATCTCGCTCCAGACGATAACCATTTTCGCTACCTCAGACGGCTCCACGCCAGGATCGGCTCACGGCTCGGCAATCAGATGGACCGGTCTGCCGACCGTGGGTTCCGGTATGCCGTATCCCAACTGGCCGTCGGGGACTACGAGGAGGGGACAAGGGCCTTGTCGGCCGTTCTACAGGCGGAACCGGAACACGCCGCGGCCCTGGCTGCCAGAGCCGCGGCGTACCGCCTGAAGGAAATGGACGATCTTGCGATCGCCGACGCTTCCCGAGCCGTGGAGCTCCAGCCGGACTTGGCCTGGGCGTACGCCACGCGTGGAGCGATTCACCGCGTAGAGAAGAACTACTCGCAGGCAATTGCGGACCTCGACAGAGCGATCGAACTGCGACCCAACTATGAGTGGTGTATCGCGGGCCGCGGCGAAACCTACCGTCTGATGGGGCAGCCCCAGAGGGCGCTCGTCGATCTCAACCGCTCCTATGAGCTGAATCCGCGCAACGAGTGGGCCCTCCAGTGCAGGATCTCGGCGTACATGGACTTGCAGGATGGGCTGACTGCGTTCCGTGTCTTTCGTGAAGGCATGAACGCATTCCGCGACGGTGATGTCCTGCTAGGCATGGGACTGCCAGCGCTGACCTACCGTCTGATGGGCATGGATCTCACTCGGTATGCCGACGACCCTGACGCCAGCGAACCGCCCCCACGGTCGGCTTCGGAACGTCGGCGGTGGGGGTGGACCGGCCGCAGACGGCGTTCAGACCGGGTGCACTGAGCTTTTTCGAGATGGCCACCCGGTCCGGTGACGGTCCGCGAAGCGCAATGAGCGCGGCTCCCGAGCTGTTGATCGAGATGTCTGACGTCTCAACCTGTCCCGCTCGGAAACACGATTCTTGGCGTGACCTGCAAACTCTTCCTCCCGGGCAGAGTCCGCACAGCATCTGGGACGATGCCTCGATGGTGCTGTCGATCGTTACCGCGTTGGCCAGGAACCTGGTCATGGTGCCCGTTGCCGTGCTGCGCAGCCGCGTGGCCAAGGACGCGGAGGTGTTGGCGCTCCGGCACCAGATTGCGGTGCTGCGCCGTCAGATCGCGCGGGTCCACTACGAGCCAGCCGACCGGATCTGGCTGGCCGCGCTCTCGCGATTGGTCCCCCGCGGGCGATGGCGCGAGGTCTTCGCGGTCACGCCGACCACGCTGCTGCGCTGGCACCGGGAGCTCGTCAAGCGGAAATGGACGTTCGCCCAGCACCGTCGTCGCCCGGGTCGCCCCTCCACTGCGCCGACGGTCAAGCAGCTCATCCTGCGCTTGGCCCGCGAGAACAGTAGCTGGGGGCACCGCCGCATACAGGGCGAACTCGCCCGCCTCGGCTTCCCGATCGCCCCCTCCACGGTCTGGGAGATCCTGCACGCCGCCGGCATCGACCCCGCCCCGCAGCGATCCGGACCGACCTGGCGCCAATTCCTCACCGCCCAGGCCCACGGCATTATCGCCGCCGACTTCCTGCACCTCGACACCATCACCCTCAAACGCCTGTACGCCCTGGTCTTCATCGAGCACGGCACAAGGCGCGTTCACCTCGCCGGCATCACCGCCCACCCCACCGCCGAGTGGACCACGCAACAGGCAAGGAACCTCACCATGACGCTGGGATGCCGGATGGACTCACTACACTTCCTGCTCCGCGACCGAGACTCGAAGCACACCCGGTCATTCGACACCGTCTTCACGGCAGACGACGTGGAAGTCCTACTCAGCCCACCACGGCCACCGAAATCCAACGCAATCTGCGAACGAGTCATCGGCACCCTACGCCGCGAGATCCTCGACCGGACACTCATCCACAACGAAGCCCACGCCCACGCAGTACTCACCGCCTACCTCAAGCACTACAACCAGCACCGCCCCCACCAATCCCGACTACAACTACCCCCGGACAGCAGCGAACCACCGACCCCGGCCACCGTCACCGACCTCCACGCCCATCGCATCCAGCGACATCCCGTCCTCAACGGCCTCATAAACGAGTACCACCACCCGGCCTGACCAAGCCGCATCACCGCAGCTCACAGGTCTGAACCGTATTTCCGAGCGGCACACGCCTCCCGCAGGCTCGCCCCTCCCCAGCCGCGCGGGGCATACTGCCTGTATGCAGCCAGGGGTGCGCTACGCGGACATCCGCCCATACACGGTTCCCGAGGTGCTCAACGAGTTGGCCGGGCCGACGAGCGGGATCGTCAGCCTGCCCCTGAGCCTGGACTGGTCCCAGCAGAGCCGCTACGACCTCAGCATCGACAAGGACCGGCGTCGCCTCTACGAGACAGTCATCCGCGAAGCCATGGACGTCTCCGACCTGCGGATGTTCCTCGACGAAGGATTGCTGCTGCGTCTGTGGCCCTCGCTCTGGCTCCCTGTACGCGCGAAATCGCTGTGGCAGGAGAGATTCCCCCAGCTGAGGCCCGCTGCCGCCGCATAGTGTGATCCGCATGGACCACCTCCACGCCCGTCTCACCCGGCTCGCCCTGGCGGCCGCAGCCGGGGACGGCTTCGTACTCGCCGGCGGATACGCCGTCCAAGCCCACGGCATCCTGAACCGCGTCTCCGACGACGTCGACCTCTTCACCAATCAGGGTGATCCGCAAAGATTCGGCACCGCGGTGGACGCAGTACAGGACGCCTACACGTCCGACGGACTGACGGTCGAGGTGATGCGATCCGGAGACTCCTCGCCCGCCTTCTGGTCACCGATGAAGACGGCCGACAGACGAAGGTAGAGATGGGCTACGACTGGCGCGCTGAACCGCCCGTCATGATGGAATTCGGCCCGGTCCTGCACCCCGACGACGCCGTCGCCAACAAAGTCTCCGCCCTCTACTCCCGCGCGGAAGCCCGCGACTACGTCGATATTCACGCCGCGCTCACCAGCGGACGCTACTCGGCAGAGGACCTCCTGCGCCTGGCCGAAGAGCGCGATCCGGGCTTCGACCACCCCATGTTCGCCCAGGCGCTGCGCGCCTCACGACGCTGGGACGACGAGGACTACATGAGGTACGGCCTCGACGCCGAAGCCGTCACCCGCCTGCGTTCCGCAATGGAGTCATGGGCCGATGAACTGGAACTCGACCCCCGACAGGCCGGCGGGCAGCCGCAGTCACCGGGCACCCACCGGAACCCCACCACCCAGCCGCCGACCAGCCATCTAACTGCCAAGGCCCCGAGGCCTCTACCAGGCGACGACTCTGGGACCAGCAGGAACCACTGACCGCCCGCCGGGGTTGCGTCCTTGGAAGTGGTGTAGCGGGTTGGACCTGATGCGGGGGTTTGCTCCGGCGTCCGGGTTGGTGCCCGCATAGAGAGACGGCCACCGGCTGATCTTCGAAGTGTCGAAGCCTCGAAGGAGATCAGCACGATGACCGCACCAAACAGTCTGCCCCTGCATGCCCTCACCGAGGACAACCTCGCTTCGGCGAGTCCGGATCTGCTGCGGGCGATGGTCAAGACGTTCACCGACGCGTTGACGCCACCGCCTACCTCCTCGGCGTCAGCACCCGCCGGGTGGAGAAACTCGCCCAGCCCCTCGGCGTGACCCAGCTGTCGAAGTCACAGGTCAGCGCGATGGCGAAGCACCTGGACGAGCAAGTCGCGGCTTTCCGGAACCGGCCGCTGGACGCCGGGCCGTATGCGTTCGTCTGGGTCGACGCCCTCACCCAGAAGGTCCGTGAGGAAGGCCGGATCATCAACGTCCACGCCCTGGTCGCGGTCGGCGTCAACGCCGACGGACACCGCGAGATCCTCGGCTTGGACGTGGCCACCGCCGAGGACGGCGCCGGCTGGCCGGCGTTCCTGCGATCGCTGACCGCCCGCGGCCTGGGCGGAGTCCAGCTCGTCGTCTCCGACGCCCGCACCGGACTCGTGGCCGCGATCGGAGCCGTCCTGCCAAGCGCATCCTGGCAGCGCGGCCGCACCCACTATGCGAGGAATCTGCTCAGCCAGGTTCCGAAATCTGCCCAGCCCTGGGTGGCCACCTTGCTGCGGACCGTTTTCGAGCAGCCCGATACCGACGCGGTCAACGCCCAGATGCGGCACGTCCTGGACGCCCTGGAGACCAAGTTCCCCAAGGCCGCCGACCACCTCGACGCCGCCCAAGCAGACCTGCTGGCCTTCACCGCGTTCCCCCGCGAAATCTGGCGGCAGATCTGGTCCAACAACCCCCAAGAGCGGCTGAACAAGGAGATCCGCCGCCGCACCGATGTCGTCGGGATCTTCCCCGACCGCACCGCCGCCATCCGCCTGATCGGCGCCGTCCTGGCCGAGCAGAACGACGAATGGACCGAAGCCCGCCGCTACATGAGCCGTGAACTCCTCACCAAAACCCGAACCCACCCGAACGAGTCACAAAACGACGAGACCACCCTGCCCACCCAACTCACCGCATAGCCTCAAAACAAGATCACCGAGTGGCCGTCGATACCACTCCAGCGGACATGACCGGGGGTTTTTGCTTGCAGCAGGTCTAGGCCACTACAGGCGCCCAAAGGCACCTCCAGGGCGGAGTCTGTGGCGCATTTGTGGCGCGAAATCGCGGCGCGGTTCAGCGTCGAGCGCCGAACGGGGTGCGGCCTCGGACAGGTGTCCGGGGCCGCGTCGGGTCGTGCAGAGAGGGCGCGGACCCCGCTCCAGCTCCCGCTCCAGTCTGGCGATCTGGTCTTCGCTGAGCCGAGGCCTTCCTGGAGACCCCTTCGACAGGACTCCCGCTACTCCGCTCTCACGCCAGGGTGCCGGCAGCCAACTGTCAGGCGAACGGCTCCGACATCACCCGATCAAGGTCAGCAGCTCTGGAGGCGTCGGAGAAGGCTGTGGGCCTGGCGGGGACACCTGGGAAATTCTCGTGCCGGGTGACCAAGGTGACGCGGTACGCCGCTCCATAGGGGAGGGGTCCGGGTGCTTCCTGAGTGGGCGAGTTCCGGGAACACTCCTTTCCTTGGCCGGCTGACGGACCTGTTTCCGTGGGCGGCGTCAGCGTCGGCCCTCTCTGTCCTGGTTGAGGAATCGTTCCAGTGCGGTGTTGAACGGGGAGCCGGTGTTCTGCGTGCCGTGCCCGCCGGGGATGATCAGCCGGTCACCGGCCGTCTGGTCGGCGAGCGCGTCGCTGATGTCCTCGAACATCTGGCGCTGACCGCCGCTGATGACCAGCTTGCCGAACGGCGTGGCACGCAGCGCCGCCAGGTCGACTGCGGCGTCCCAGGGCCATCGCACGCTGCGGCGTGCCATCCGGGCGAAGGACACCAGCGGTTCCGGGAGCGGTTCCGGGTAGCTTGCTGTCGGTTCCAGTACGGCGAACAGGGTGCGGAAGAAGTCCTCCGGACGGTCCGGCGGCGCCGCGATCAGCTTCCGCATCGCCCGTTCGTACTGGTCGACCGCGGGCTTGCCGCGGGCGATCGCGCTGAGTGGGCTTTCGATCATGGTGAGTGAGCGCACTCGATCGGGGCGACGCAGTGCCGCTTCCATCGCGCCGAGAGTGCCGTAGGACTGCGCGACCAGGTGTCCACCGCCGTCGAACTCATCGAGCAGCTCCGCTACCAGCCGCCCGTCCTGGAGGTAGTCCTCGGGGTCTCCTTGGGCGCTGCTGCCGTAGTTGAGTCGGGAGATGACGACCAGTCGCCAGCGTTCGGCCAACGGTATTTGGGTGTGCCAGGCGTCCAGCCCGCCGAAGGCGCCGCCGTGGACGAACACGATCGGCTCGCCGGCGCCGAACTCCACGATGTGCATTCCCCCTGGGCCGAATCTCTCGGACCCCTGTGGCACGGCCGGTGCGGCGGAAAGCAGCGTCGAGAGAACCCGGTCGCGCAGGCCCTGGACCGTGGGCGTGTCCAGGAACCAGGCGGCGGGCGGTGATGTGCCCAGCGCCGCGGCCACCCGCTCCCTGATCTCCATCGCGAGCAGCGAGTCCATTCCGAGCTCGTGCAGCGGTACGTCCGGTGTGATGCCCGCGCGCTCGGTGCCGAGCACGCCTGCCGTCTGGTCGATCAGGACGGATTCGACCAGGCCGGCGGCCGCTTGGTGGTCACCGCGACGGACCAGTTCGGCGAGTCGGGCCGACTCGTCCGGACTGTTCACGAGGGCAGCGGCCGGCACGCGCGGCCTGGCGACGGGGGCGGTCCTGATCGCGTGCTCGAGCGCGTCGCGATCGGTGATCTTCAGATGCGCGCCGGTTATGCGCGCCACATCGGTACCGTTCTCGCTGGTGAGAGCGATGTCCGCGCAGACCGTCCCGGTTGGCGTGGGGTCGTCTCTGAGCACAATGTGGCAGAGCAGTTGGCTGCCGTCGTAACCCTGGAACGAGTACTCTTCGATCTCCAGGAGTATGACGACGGCCTGCTGTGATGTGCTTGGCGGGAGGCAGGCGAACGTCATCTGCAGCACCGAGTCGATGATTCCCGGGTGCAGGTGGTAGCCCTGGCGCAGTTCTTCCTCGTCCGCCGCGCGTAACCATGCGACGGCTTCGCCGTCGCGGCGCGCGATCCGCGCCAGCCATCGCGCCGACCGTCCCAGATGGATCTTGCGCTGCCACAATGACCGGTAGAAGGTCCTGCCGTCGATCTGCTCGGTGCAGCGGGTGAGTGCGTCGTCCATGTCCGCCGGCGCCTGTGGTCTCGGCGCCGAGCCGAGCGTTCCTTGGGCGTGCAGGACCCATTGCCCGGTTTCCTGCCGTCTGCTGTGGTAGCTGAACCGGGTCCGGCCACCGGCGGAGTCGGCGAGCACCAGCTGGCTGGTCACCCGGCCGTTCTCGGGCAGGACCATGGCCTGCGGGATGGTCAGTCCTTCGAGTCGTATGGCCGCGTCACCGCGGGTCCGTTCGGCCGCCTGGGCCACGGCCTCGATGTAGAAGCCGGCGTTGACCACCGTGGTGGACCCGGATGTGCAGTCGGCTAGACCGGGATGCAGGTCCACGGTGAGGTCCGCCTGGAACTGGGCGGCATCCAGCGGAGAGCTGACCGGAAAGCCGAGCAGGGTTGCGCTGGGCTCCGAAAGGCTCGCCACCGGCTGTGGTAAGGCGACCGGGACGGTCTGTTCCGGCACGGTGAACCAGTGCCGCTTGCGCGTGAACGCGTACGTCGGCAGCTCGACCCGACTGCGGCGGTATGCGCTGTCCAGGCCGCCCCAGTCGATCTGCACCCCCGCGACGTACGCCTCTCCCAGACTGCGCAGCAGCATGCGCCAGTCGTCGTTCCCCTTGCGCATCGACGGGAGCAGCCGATGGTCCCCGTCCGGCATGCCGTCCCTGGCGATGCCGCACAGATGCGGTGACGGGCCGATCTCGACCAGCACCTGGCAGCCGAGTTCGGTCAGTGTGGCCAGACCGCCTGCGAACTGGACAGGCTGGCGCGCGTGGTTGCGCAGGTAGGCGGCGTTCATCGAGTCCGGCCCGAGCACCTCGCCGGTGAGGTTGGAGATCAGCGGCAGGTCCGGTGCGCGGTAGGCACGTTCGGCTGCGGACTTCTCGAACTCGTCGAGCACCGGGTCGAGCAGCGGCGAGTGGAATGCCTGAGAGACCGCCAGGTCCCTGCTTTTCACACCACGCTGGGCGAGCTGGTCGAGGACGCGGCGCAGCACCTCGCTGACGCCGGAGAGCACCACGTGCCGCGGGCCGTTGACCGCCGCGATCGCCAGGTCGTCCGGGTACGGGGCGACGGCTTCCCGCACCTCGTCGAGGGGGGCGAAGACGGCCGCCATGGCGCCTCCCGCGGGGAGGCGGTCCATCAGGCGTGCCCGTTCGGCAACCAGCGCCAGACCGTCTTCCAAGGTGAACACGCCCGCCATGCAGGCAGCCGCCAGTTCGCCGACGCTGTGGCCGAGCACAGCGTCTGGGACCACACCCCAGCGCACCCACAGCCGCGCCAGCGCGTACTGCAGGACGAACAACGCCGGCTGCGTATAGCGGGTCCGGTCGAGCAACCCGTCCGGCTCCCTCTCGCCGAACATCACGGCGAGAAGCCCCGGCTCCAGACGTCCGCGCAGGATGTCGTCGCAGTGGTCGAGATCCGCACGGAACGCGGGCTCCGTGTCGTACAACTGCCGTGCCATCCCGACGTACTGGGAGCCCTGACCGGTGAACAGGAAGCCGACCTTGGGGCGGCCGGTGCGCACTGTCCCGGCACGCACGTCCCGGTCGGCTTCGCCCCGCAGGTAGTGGTCGAGGCGATCACCCAGCCGGGCGCTCGTGTCGGCGACGACGGCGAGACGGTGCCGGAAGTGCGCCCGGCCGGTGTTGGCGGTGAACGCGACGTCCGCGAGCTCCGGATCGTTCTGCGACAGGAGCCGACGGTACCTGTCGGCCAGCTGGGCGAGGGCTTCGTCGTCGCGGGCGGACAGTGTCACCAGATGGACCGGGCGCTCGACACCCGTCCGCGCCTGCTCGGCTACGGGCCCCTCCTCAAGGACGAGGTGGGCGTTCGTGCCGCTCGCCCCGAACGAGCTGACACCGGCCAGGCGGGGCCGGGATCCCCGCTGCCACGGGAGCAGTTCGGTCGCCAGCCGCACGGGCAGCGCGTCGATGCCGATGTCCGGGTTGACCTCCCGCAGGTGCAGCAGCGGGGGAATCTCCTCGTTGCGCAGGGCCAGCACGGTCTTGATCAGGCCGGCGACACCCGCGGCGGCCTCCAGGTGCCCGATGTTCGTCTTCACCGAGCCGAGCACGACCGGTCGCGCCGGGTCACGCTGCGGCCCGAGTACGGCGGACAGGGCACGCACCTCGATGGGGTCTCCCAGCGCGGTGCCCGTGCCGTGGGCCTCCACGTAGTCGATGTCGGAACCCGCCACGCCGGCGGCTGTCAGCGCGTCGCGGATGACCTTCTGCTGGGCCTGGGCATTCGGGACGGTGATCCCGCTGCTGCGACCGTCGTGGTTGACCGCGGAGCCGCGGATGAGCGCGAGGATCCGGTCGTTGTCGCGCTGTGCCGCGGACAGGCGTTTGAGGACCACCACACCGCAGCCTTCGCCCCGGACGTAGCCGTTGGCGGACCTGTCGAAGGTTTTGCACCGGCCGTCGGGGGAGAGCATGCCGGCGTTGCCCACCACCAGGAAACCCTCCGGTGCGAGCAGCAAATTCACGCCACCGGCCAGTGCCGTGTCGCAGTCGCCCGTACGCAGGCTCTGGCAGGCCTGGTGCACCGCCACCAGCGAGGACGAGCATGCGGTGTCGATGGACAGGCTCGGCCCTTGCAGGCCGAGCCAGTAGGAGAGCCTGCCCGCCATGAAGGTCGACGCCGAGCCGCTCATGACGTATCCGTCCAGCTCGGCGGGCGGCAGGTGCTTGAGGAGCGTCATGGTGTAGTCGAACCCGGTGACCCCGACGAAGACCCCCGTCCGGGTGCCGCGCAGCTGGTCCATCGGTGCACCGGCGTCTTCGAGCGCTGCCCAGCCCACCTCGAGGAAGAGACGCTGCTGCGGATCCATGTGCTCCGCCTCGCGGGGGGAGATACCGAAGAACGCCGCGTCGAAGCTGTCGACCCCGTCGAGGAACGAGCCGCGCCAGGTCTGCCCGAGACCGGCGGGAGCCACGGCGCTCCAACGCGACGACGGCACTTCGGTCACCGCGTCGGTGCCGCTGCGCACCAGTTCCCAGAATGCGCCGGGATGGTCAGCCCCCGGCATCCGGCAGGCCATGCCGACGATGGCGATCGGTTCGGTTCGTGCCCGCTCCCCTGCCTCCACCGTCTCGCGCAGCTCGCGTATCTCGGCGATCGCGCGTCGCACGGCGACATCGCGTCGGTCTTCCTGGCCACTCATCGCGTTCGTACCCCTTCGCGAGTGCTTCGGGAGTGCTCGATCTCGGCTTCCAGCAGAGCGACCAGATCATCGCCGTACATGTCCGGTGCGGCGCGTTCCGGCGGCTCAGGAACGTGGGATGGCAGTACGTCGGCGGGCGCCGGCTCCGGTGTGCCGGCCGAGGAGTCGGACAGGAAATCCACGAGTGCCGCCACGGTGGGCTGCTCGAACAGCACGGTGCTGGGCAGCTCTGTCCGCAGACGGGTTTCGAGTTCCTTGCGCAGCTCGACGGCCAGCAGCGAATCCATGCCCAGCTGGAAGAAGCCGTCGTCCTGGTCGATGTCGCCGGCCGGCAGTGCGAGGAGATCGGACGTGAGGCCCACCACCAGGTCGAGCAGTTGCTCTCGGCCCGCGCGCGAGACGGCGCGGACGACCGGCGGTGCCTTGACCTTGACCGGCCTGACCGGGGCGCGTTCCTTCACGGGCGTCGCGGTGGGAGCAGCCTCAGGTACCGCAGGGGGCCAGTAACGCGCTCGCTGGAATGCGTACGTCGGCAGTTCGACCGGACGGACGTCATCGCCGAAGACCCGCCGCCAGTCGAGCGCCATCCCGTGCACGTGTGCCTGTGCCAGGGCGTGGAGGAAAGCGTGCTGCCCGTCCTCGTCGGGTGCGGGAACCACGATGACCGGTGCCTGCTTGCCCGACGCTTCGACCGTACGGCGCAGTTGGTCGGTCAGCGCCGGATCACGGCCGAGCTGGACGACGGCGTTGTGTCTTTGCGCCAGCAGGTCGGGAACCGCCTCGGCGGTGATCACCGTGACCGCGTCCGCACCGGTGCACTGCTGCCACAGCTCGGCCAGGTCGTCCCCGGACAGGGGGTCGGGGCTGACAAACACCGGCCGGATGGTCCGAGCCGTGGCGGTGACGACACGGGCGTCGTCCACACCGTCCGCCACCGCGGCAAGCCCCGCGAGCAGTTCCGCGCGAGTCCCGGCAACCACCGTGGCCCGGTGCCGCAGTGCACTGCGGGTGGTCGCCGCCGACCACCCGATGTCGGCGACGGCCAACTCGGGCCGAGCCGTCACGTGGTCGTGGAGCCGCTGCGCCTGCGCGCGCAGGGCGTCCCGGGTGTGACCGCAGACCGGCACCACGACCGGCACGGGCGGCGCAGCGGCATCGTTGACGGCCGCAGGTGTGGACACGGCGGCCTGCTCGATGATCACGTGCGCGTTGGTCCCGCTCATCCCGAACCCCGACACCGCCGCTCGTCGCGGCTGCGGCCACGGTTGTTCCTCGGTGAGCAGCCGCACCGTGTCGGCCGACCAGTCCACCTGCGGGCTGGCCTGACCGGCGTGCAGCGTCCTGGGCATCAGGCCGTTCCGCATGGCCTGGACGACCTTGATCACGCCGCCGACGCCGGCCGCGGCCGCGCTGTGCCCGATGTTCGACTTGAGCGAGCCGAGCCAGACCGGCCGATGAGCGGGTCTGCGCACGCCGTAGGTGGCCAGCAGCGCGTTGGCCTCGACCGGGTCGCCGAGCGCGGTGCCCGTCCCGTGTGCCTCGACGAGGTCGATGTCCTCGGGGCTCAGCCCGGCATGTGCCAGTGCCGAACTGATGACCCGCTGCTGGGCCAGGCCGTTGGGCGCGGTGAGGCCGTTGCTGGCGCCGTCGGAGTTGACGGCGCTGCCACGCACGACTGCCAGGATCTGGTGGCCCAGCCGGCGGGCGTCGGGCACCCGTTCCAGCACGAGCATGCCCGCGCCCTCGGCCCACCCGGTGCCGTCCGCGCCCGCGCCGAACGCCTTGCACCTGCCGTCGGCGGCCAGTCCGCGCTGCCGGCTGAAGGCCACGAAAGCCTCCGGCGTCGCCAGCACGGTCGCGCCGCCGGCGAGCGCGAGGCTGCTTTCACCGGACCGCAGTGACTGGGCGGCCATGTGCAGGGCCACCAGGGACGACGAGCACGCGGTGTCCACCGTCACCGCCGGTCCCTGGGTTCCCAGGCAGTAGGCGATCCGTCCCGAGGCGACGCTCGGCGCCCGTCCCGTGCCTTGGTAGGCGCTCAGTTCGTCGCTCCGGCACTCGTAGTCCTGCATCGCGATGCCGACGAAGACGCCGGCCTCGGTGCCGCGCAGGGACCCTGGGTCGATACCGGCGTGCTCGCATGCCTCCCACGCGGTCTCCAGCAGCAGCCGTTGCTGCGGGTCCATGGCCAGGGCCTCGGGATCGGTGATTCCGAAGAACGACGGGTCGAACCCGGCGGCATCGTCGAGGAATCCGCCCTCGCGGGTGTAGCTGGTGCCGGGATGATCGGGGTCGGGGTGGAAGAGGTCGCTCGGCCAGCCGCGGTCAGTGGGGAAGCGGGAGATCGCGTCTACCCCGTCCGCAACCAGGCGCCACAGGCCGTCCGCGCTGGTCACTCCGCCCGGGTAGCGGCAGGCCATCCCGACGATGGCGATCCCCTCGTCCTCCTGCGGGTGCGGCGGGTCGGAGACGGCTTCCTGCGGCCGCAGGACGCTCAGAGATGCCAGTAGCGCCTCGGGCGTGGGGTGCTCGAAGGCGAAACTGCTCGGCAGGGTCAGGCCGGTCGCGGACTCCAGGCGCCGGCGGAGCTCCATGACACCGACCGAGGTCAGGCCCAGGTCGCGGAAGCTGGTCGTCAGCTCGACGGCGTCGGGTTCGCCGATGCCGGTGACCGCGGCGAGGTTCTGGACGAGCACCGACTCCAGCCAGGCCGGGGAGGCCTCGTGCGGCGGGGTGCCGGGGTCCGGCTCCGGCTTGTCACCGGCGGGTTCACTGGTCGGTGCGGGGGACCGGGCGACGGTGTGCGACCACCAGTACCGCTGGTTCTGGAACGCGTAGGTCGGCAACTCCACGCGCCGCGGGTCGGCCTCCGCATATACCGCGGCCCAGTCGACTTCGGCGCCGTGGGCGTGGATACCGGCCAGCGCGGCCTGGACTGCGCGCACCTCCGATCCGTCCGCCCGAACGGCCGGGATGGTGACCGCGCCGGGCCGGACGTCGAGGCAGTCCCCTGCCAGTGCCGCGGCGCTGCCGTCGGGACCCAGGTCGACGAACACGGTCGCACCGAGGTCGCGCGCGGCACGGATGCCGTCCAGGAAACGCACGGGGTGCCGTGCCTGCCGCACCCAGTGCGTCGGCACTGTCAGGTCCGCGTCGGTATCCAGGCAGGAGATGACCGGGATCCGTGGCGCCCGGTGTACGGCACCGGCGACGAACGCCTCGAACTGGCCGAGCATCGGGTCGAGATGAGCCGAATGGAAGGCGTGGCTGACCCGAAGTGTCGTGGCCCGGTGGCCGGCGGTCTTCCACTGCTCGACAAGTTGCAGCACCGCGGCGTCGTCACCGGAGACCACCACGGAGGACGGCCCGTTGACGGCGGCGATCTCCACTCGCCCACCGAAGGGGCGCAGCGCGGCCAGCACGTGCTGCTCGTCCGCCTGCAGCGCTGCCATGGCGCCGCCGGCCGGCAGCGCGCCCATCAGCCGGCCGCGCGCCGCCACCAGCGCAGCGGCCTCGGGCAGCGTCCAGACCCCGGCCACGTAGGCCGCGGTCAGCTCGCCGATCGAGTGACCGATCAGCACGGTGGGCCGCACTCCCCACGACCGCAGCAGGGCGTACAGCGCAGCCTCGAAGGCGAACAGCGCCGGCTGCGCGAACACGGTGTGGTCCAGCAGCGCCTTGCTCTCCGGGCCGGTGCTGAACATGACCTGACGCAGCGGCTGTTGCAGGTGCTGGTCCAGCTCCGCACAGATCTCGTCGAGGGCAGCGGCGAACACCGGGTACCGCTCGTGGAGTTGCGCTCCCATGCCGGCTCTCTGAGTGCCCTGACCGGCGAACACGAACGCGAGTCCCGCTTCCTGCGCGGTGCCGGTCACCACGTTCGCATGGTGAAGGCCGCCGGCAACGGCGTCGAGCCCTTGGCGCAGATCCTCGAGCGCGTGAGCCGTGACGACGGCCCTGCGCTCGAAGTGCGAGCGGGTGGTCGCCAACGAGAAGGCGAGATCGGGCAGCCGCACCTCATGGCTGTCGAGATGGGTCCGCAGCGCGGCAGCCTGCGCACACAATGCGGCCGGGCTTCTGGCGCTGAGGGTGAACAGCAGCGGGCCGTTCGGCTGCGGGTCCACGCGATCCTCGCGGAGCTCGTCCTCGCCGGCGCCGGCCTGTTCCAGGACGAGATGGACGTTCGTGCCGCTGATGCCGAACGACGACACCCCGGCCCGGCGCGGCCGGGACACATCCGGCCATGCCCGCGCCTCGTCCAGTATCCGGACGTCTCCTGCGGCCCAGTCGACGTGGGGCGTCGGACTGTCGACATGCAGCGTCGCGGGGAGCCAGCCGGCGCGCAGCGCAAGCACCGTCTTGATCACGCCGGCCATGCCGGCGGCGACCTGCGGGTGCCCGAAGTTCGACTTGAGCGAACCGATCAGCAGGGGCTCGCCGCCCGCGCGGTCCCGCCCGTAGGTGTCCAGCAGCGCGTCGGCCTCGATGGGATCACCGAGCTTCGTGCCGGTTCCGTGCGCCTCGACGACATCGACATCCGCCGGGGACAGGCCGGCGTCGGCCAGCGCCGCCCGGATGACGTCGCGCTGCGCGGTCCCGCTGGGAGCGGTCAGACCGTTGCTCGCACCGTCCTGGTTGATCGCCGACCCGCGGATCACGGCCAGCACGGGAAGGCCCAGCCGCTCGGCCTGTGACTGGCGGGCGAGCAGCACCACGCCGACGCCTTCGCCGAGCACCGTGC
Source organism: Streptomyces sp. NBC_00433 (assembly GCA_036015235.1). NCBI lineage: Bacteria > Bacillati > Actinomycetota > Actinomycetes > Kitasatosporales > Streptomycetaceae > Streptomyces > Streptomyces sp. NBC_00433. The sequence goes on from CP107926.1 coordinate 3,099,205, forward strand.
CGTCGGCCGACGCGGCGAACGGCTTGCAGCGGCCGTCGGCGGCCACTCCTTGCTGGACGCTGAACTCCACCAGCGCCTCGGGGGCGGCCATCACCGAGCCGCCCGCGGCCAGTGCCAGGTCGCAGTCGCCCGCACGCAGTGCCCGCATGGCCTGGTGGATGGCTGTCAGCGAGGTCGAGCACGCGGTGTCGAGTGTGATGGCCGGCCCTCGCAATCCCAGCAGGTAGGAGATCCGTCCTGAGGCGACGCAGACCGCGCTGCCGAGCGGGGCGTATCCGGCCAGTTCGGGTGGTGTCCGGTCCATTCCGGGGTAGTAGAAGGACTCGCCGATACCCGCGAAGACGCCGGTCCGGCTGCCACGCAGCCGCAGCGGATCCATCCCGGCTCTCTCGACCGCTTCCCAGGCGGTTTCCAGCAGCAGTCGCTGAGCGGGATCGATCGCCACTGCTTCCCGGGGGGAGATGTCGAAGAAGGCGGGGTCGAACTCACCGGCGCAGTCGAGGAAACCGCCATGGCGCGTATAGCTCCGGCGGGGGCGGCCGGGAACCGGGTCGTACAGCTCGTCCACGTCCCACCCCCGGTCCTCCGGTAACGGGGACACCACGTCGGCCCCGTCGCACAGCACTCGCCACATGTCCTGAGGCGTACGGACGCCGCCGGGAAGACGGCACGCCATCGACACCACGGCGACCGGCTCGGTCGGCATGGCGCGCAGAGCGGCGTTCTCCGCGAGCAGCCGCTGGTTCTCCTTGGCGCTGTGCCGCAGCGCGGTGACGATCTCCTCCCGCGTGGTCACCGGCGCTCACGTTCCACTTCGGTGGAACCGGGGTTCACCATGGCCACAAGTGCCGTGATGTCCATCTCGTCGATCTGTTCCGCCGAGACCACCTCCGCCGTATCCGGCGCAGCCGCGGCGGAAACGGCTTCGGGGGACGCGCCGTCGCCGTTCTCCGCCGATGGCCCGAGCAGCGTGGCGAGGTGTTCGGCCAGTTCGGCGGGGTTGGGGTACTGGAACACCACGGTGGGCGCCAGCCGGACACCGGTCTGGGAGGTCAGCTTGTTGCGCAGCTCGACCGCGGTGAGCGAGTCGATACCCAGCTCCTTGAACGCCCGGTCGCGTCCGATCGCCTCCGGGCCGGAGTGGCCGAGCACGGCGGCCGCGTGCGCCCGGACGATCGCCACGAGCGCTGCGGTTCGTTCGGGTGCAGCCATCCCCGCGAGCCTGCTTGGCAGTGACCTGTCCGAGGTCGTGGAAGGGCTGCCGGCGGCCACCCGGCGGGCGGGCGCCGCGAGGCCGCGCACCAGCGGAGAAGCCCCGCTGCCGCTGATCTCCACGTTCATCGCGGCGGTGGCCAGCACCGCCCCGCCGTCCGAGCGTGCCGCGTCGAACAGGGCCAGCCCCAGCTCATCGGGCATCGGTCGCATGCCGCTGCGAGCCAGCCGTTCGCGGTCCAGGTCGGCCAGGTGGGCGGTCATCCCGCTGGCGCTCTGCCAGAATCCCCAGGCCAGGGATTGGCCGGGCAGGCCGGCGGCCTGCCGCCGGACGGCGATCGCGTCCATCGCGGTGTTCGCCGCGGCGTAGTTGGCCTGCCCCGGTGAGCCGAGCGTGCCGGCCATCGACGAGAACAGCACGAACATCGCAAGGTCGAGGTGACGGGTGAGCTCGTCGAGGTGGGACGCCGCGTCCGCCTTGGGGCGGAAGACCGCCTCGAACCGCTCGGGCGTCAAGGACTCGACGGTGCCGTCGTCGAGGGTGCCCGCGGCGTGCACTATTCCGGTCAGGCCGGAACCGATTCCGGCCACCAGGGCTTCCGCCTGGGGCCGTTCGGCCACGTCACAGGCGACCACCCGGGCATGTGCTCCGAGCTCGGCCAGTTCCGCCACCAGTTCGGTGCTGCCCGGGGTGTCCGGCCCCCGGCGGCCGGTCAGCACCAGCTCCCGGACGCCGTGTTCGGCCACCAGGTGCCGGGCCAGCAACCGGCCCAGTTTGCCGGTGCCGCCGGTGATCAGAACGGTACCTGCGGGCTCCAGCGCCCGCGGCAGGGTGAGCACGTTCTTGCCGACGTGCTTGCCCTGGCGCATGAAGCTCATCGCCTCACGGGCCTCCCGCACGTCCCAGGCTCGCAGCGGCGGCAGTTCGGTCAGTTCACCGGTCTCGAACAGACTCAGGACATCGCTCAGCAGGCGGCCCAGCACGTCGGCATCCATAGCCGTCAGATCGAACGGCCGGTAGGCGACGTCCAGCGCGGTGGGGTCACGCAGGTCGGTCTTGCCCATCTCGACGAATCTGCCGTTCGAGTCGAGCAGCTGCAGGGAGGCGTCGAGCAGCTCGCCGGTCAGTGAGTTCAACACGACATCCACCGTCCCGAACCGATCGGCGAACTCCGCTGTGCGGGACGAGGCGATGTGGTGGTCGTCGAGTCCGAGTCCGCGCAGCACCGGCCACTTTCCGGGGCTGGCCGTGCCGAACACCTCGGCGCCGAGCCACTTGGCCACATGGACCGCGGCCACGCCGACGCCGCCGGCTGCGGCGTGCACCAGCACTCGTTCGCCGGGGCGCACACCGCCGACGTCGCGGAGTCCGTGCAACGCGGTCATGTAGGCGACAGGGACCGACGCCGCCTGTGCGAACGACCATCCGGCCGGGATGCGGGCCACCAGCCGCCGGTCGGCGATCACCACGGAGCCGGCCCTGTCGGGCCAGTAGCCCAGGACCCGGTCGCCGACCTTCAGGCCGGACTCTCCGGGGGCGACCTCCACCACCACACCGGCGCCTTCCAGACCGGTCGTCGACGAGCCGGGCACCATTCCCAGTGCGATCAGGACGTCCTTGAAGTTCAGCCCGATCGCGCGGGCCGCGATACGGACCTGCCCGGCCTCAAGCGGCGTGCTCGCGGATTCGTCCGGCACAGCGGCCAGACTTGTGAGCGTGCCGACCTCGGTGGCGGTCACGTGCCACGACGGTGCCGCCGGGAGGATCATCCGCCGCGGGTCGGCCGCCCGTACCAACCGGGGCACCGACACGATGTCACCACGGATCGCCAGCTCGGTCTCGCCGAGAGCGAGCGCGGACGACAGCGACGCATCCGATGTGTCCCGGTCGTCCACATCGACGAGCACGAAACGGCTGCCGTGCTCGGCTCTGGCCGTGCGCACCAGACCCCATACGGCCGCCTGGGCCGCGTTCACCTCGTCGCCCGGATCGCACACCACGGCGTTGTGTGTCACCAACGCCAGCATCGCCGACCCGGTGCTGTCCTCGCGCAGCAGCCACTGCACCGCAGCCAATGCCCACGCGGCGGCTCGCCGCGGGTCGGTCTCCTCGCAGCGGCGCACGGTGATGTCCAGGATCGGGCCGCCGGCTCCTGGCGGTGCCGCGACCGCGGACCACTGGACGCGTAGCAGTGAGTCCGCGGTCGACAGCCGGCCGGCGGACAGCTGATCCAGCGAGAGCGGGCGGGTCGTCACGGCCTCGATCGACAGAACGGGCTGGCCGGCGGGGTCGGTGGCGGTGATCGCGACCTCGTCGCCGTGGAAGGCCAGCCGCACCCGTAGTGCCGATGCTCCCGCGCTGTGCAGCCGCACCCGGTTGAACGTGAACGGCACGCGCGTCTGTCCACTCGCGGCGGAGTCGACGGCTGCCGGCAGCAACGCCGCGTCCAGGAGAGCCGGATGCAGGATGAACCGTCCCGCGTCGGCCCGGACCGGTTCGGTGAGGGCCGCCTCTGCGAACATCTCCGTACCCCGACGCCAGGCCGCCCGCAGACCGCGGAACGCCTCGCCGTAGAAGTAGCCCGCAGCGGCGAGTTGGTGATGGAAGGCTTCCACGTCGATCGGGTCGGCACCGGTCGGCGGCCAGGCTTCCGCGCCGTCCTGCTCATCCTGCCCGGCCGGCAGGACCGACCCGGTCGCGTGACTGGTCCAGCTACCGCCGACGGTGCTGCGGTCGCCCGCCGCGAGACGGGAGCGGACGCTCGCTTTCCGCCGCCCGGTGTCGTCCTGACCGCCGATGACGACCTGCACCGCGACCGCGTCCTGCCCGGGAAGCACCAGCGGTGCGGCCAGCACGAGTTCCTCCAGGAAACCGCAGCCGACCTCGTCCGCGGCCCGGACGACCATCTCGACCAGCGCCGCGCCAGGCACGATGACCGAGCCGTGCACACCGTGATCGGCCAGCCAGGGATGCGTGCGCGTGGACAGCGTGCCGCTCAGCAGCACGCTGTCGTCGGCGAGTTCGACCGTCGCTCCCAGCAAGGGATGGCCGGTCGACCCGAAGCCGTGCAAGGCCGAACTCGCGGTCGCCGATGCGTTGCCCAACCAGAACCTCTGCGTCTGGAACGCGTAGGTGGGCAGATCCACCCGGCGGGCGTCGAGACCGGCGAACAGGGCTTCGCCGTCGATCGGCAGACCGTCCACGAACGCCTGGGACACGTAGCGCATCACGTGCTGCACGGCACTGTCCGTGCCCGCCTCACCGCGGCGCAGCGAACCCACCGTTGCGGCCTCGGGGGCGCCGGCTTCCGCGGCCACCTCCTCGATCGCCGCCAGCAGCAGGGGGTGGGGGCTCGCTTCGACGAAGTGAAGGACGCCGTCACCCAGCACGGTGCGGACGGCGTCAGCGAACCGCACCGTCTGCCGGAGGTTGGTGTACCAGTACTCCGCCGTCAGCGCGGCGGTGTCGAAGAGCTGTCCGGTCACGGTGGAGTAGAAGGGAACCGCCGATGTCCGCGGCGCGATGCCGGCCAGTTCGGCGAGCAACTCCTCGCGGATCTGCTCCACTTGTGCGGAATGGCTGGCGTAGTCCACCGGCAGCATGCGCGCCCGCTCGTCCTTGGCGGTCAGGTCGGCGACCAGTTCCTCCAGCACGAGGCGGGGACCCGCGAGCACCGTCGCACTCGGCCCGTTGACCACCGCGATGCTCACGCCCTCGGCGAGGTGGGGCCGTACCTGCTCGGGTGTCATGGCGAACGAGGCCATCGCGCAGTCGCCGGTCAGGTTCCTGATGGCCTTGCTGCGCAGCGCGACCACCTTCGCCGCGTCGTCCAGCGACAATGCACCCGCGACGCACGCGGCGGCGATCTCACCCTGCGAATGACCGACGACGCACGTCGGTTGCACGCCGTAGTGCGCCCACATGCGGGCGAGCGAGACCATCATGGCGAACAGCGCCGGTTGCACCACGTCGACCCGGTCCAGCGACGCTGCACCCGGTGCACCGTTCAGGACGTCGAGCAACTCCCAGTCGCAATAGGGCGCGAGAGCCTGGGCGCACTCGTCCAGGCAATCGGCGAAGACCGGCGACGCCTTCGCCAGTTCCCTGGCCATCCCCGGCCATTGCGCCCCCTGGCCGGGGAAGACGAATGCCGTACCGCCGGAGGTCTTGGTCCGTCCCGCCACGACGGACTCGGCGGGTCTGCCCTCCGCGATCGCGTTGAGCCCGGTCGTGAATCGCTCGAGATCGGAGGCGATCACGACGGCCCGATGCTCGAACCGTGCGCGGCTCGTGGCGAGCGAGAATCCGACGTCGACCAGGTCCAGTCCCGGATGCGCGGCCACATGCCGTCGAAGAGCCAGCGCCTGGTCGCGTAACGCCTCCTCGGTGCGTCCGGACAGGACCCACGGCACGATCGCGGCGTCGCCCCGGTCCGCTGTCCGCACCGGGGCGAGTTCCTCGGCCGGCGGGGCCTCTTCGAGGACGACGTGCGCGTTGGTCCCGCCTATGCCGAACGAGGAGACCGCGGCACGCCGCGGCCGTTCTCCGCGCGGCCAGGGGGCCGCCTCCTCCAGCAGCTGTACGGAACCGCTCGACCAGTCGATCCGGCTGTTCGGCTTGTCGACGTGCAGGGTCCGGGGCAGCACGTCCTGCCGCATCGCCTGGACCATCTTGATGACGCTTCCGACCCCGGCCGCCGCGGTGGTGTGACCGAGGTTGGACTTCAGCGAGCCCAGCAGCAGCGGCCGGTCCGACGCCGGCCGCTGCCCGTAGGTGGCCAGGATCGCCTCGGCCTCGATCGGGTCGCCGACGCTGGTCCCGGTGCCGTGCGCGTCGACTGCGTCGACCTCGTGCACGGCCAGACCCGCATCGGCCAGCGCCCGGCGGATCAACCGCTCGTGGGCGCCGCTGTTGGGCACGGTGAAGCGGTTGCCGTCGCCGTCGTGGTTGACCGCCGAGCCGCGGACGACCCCCAGAACGCGACGGCCCGCGCGTTGCGCGTCGGACAGCCGGGCCAGCAGCAGCAGGCCCACTCCCTCGCTCCATGCCGCGCCGTCGGCCGACTCCGCGAACGCCTTGCACTTGCCGTCCGACGCCAGTCCGCCCTGTCTGGTGAATTCGGTGAACTGCCCCGGGGTCGCCTGGAACGAGGCGCCTCCGACGAGAGCCATCGAACTCTCACCCGAACGCAACGACTGCATCGCCAGATGCACACCGACCAAAGAGGCCGAGCAGCCGGTGTCGACAGTGATGCAGGGCCCGGACAGGCCGAAGAAGTGGGAGAGCCGGCCGGATGCCGCGCTGTGCATCGTCCCGGTCATCAGCTTGCCCTCGACATCCGCGGCGGATTCGTGCCACAGCGGCCCGTACTCCGGACTGTGGATGCCGACGAACGTCCCGACGTCCTGGCCGCGCACGGCGTCCGGAACGATCCCCGCGTGCTCGAACGCCTCCCACGCCGTCATCAGCAAAAGGCGCTGCACCGGGTTCATCGCCACCGCGTCGCGCGGCGAGATCCCGAAGAAGTCGGCGTCGAACATGGCGGCATCGGCCACGACACCGCCGCAGTAGCGGCTCGAACTTCTCCCCGGCAGTGTTTCGTCCGGATGAAACAGCCGCCCCAGGTCCCAGCCGCGATCCTGCGGCATCTCGGCCACGGCGCACCGCTCGGCCGCGACGAACTCCCACAGGTCTTCCGGAGACACGATATCCCCCGGATATCGGCAAGCCATCCCTATGATCGCTATAGGCGCGGCGACGTGATCACCGGGCAGTTGTCTCATCACTCTGGGCGTCCTCATTCTCTACGAGGTCGTGGACACAGGGGAGGAACTCTTCGGAACGATGGTTACGGTGGAGTTACGAATAGCTGCGCCACACCCTCGGGGCGGCAGAGAATTGCGAACGACCGATTGCATCGTCGTGAACGCGATGGAGAAACCGGCGCCCGAAAGGTGAAGATCAACGAAAGTCAGGGGCTTCGCAGAACGCGCCGCCCTTACGTTCTCTCCGCTTCCGGGGTAACGCCGACCGCGGGCCTGTTCGGCCGGAAATCGGCGAGCCGGCGACTGCCTTGTGCGGACTCTCGTTTCTGCCCGGGTTCTGGCGCCGCGCTGCTTGTATTGCAGTCCGGTCGCAGTCCGGCGGTGAGATCGGCACGAGCCATTCGGGAGCCTCGGCACTCGTGTGTGCGGTGGCTGACGCGGGTCAGGCACCCCTGCTGACCTGGCCGTCAAGAAGCTCTTGGCGCACGTGCGTCATGCCGCCCCTGAGGAGAGGGGCGGACCGGTCGCTCACTCTCACAATGCTGATCTGTCATCGGACTCGCCAGGGTCATCGATCCGGGAACCCGGTCTGGCGATCACGCGGACAAAGTGAGTCGGTACGTTAAGTCGTGGCGCGACTCTATACCGTGACCGTCACGGAAGCAAGGGCCGCAAGGCCGGTGCCGTTCGGGTCGTGGAACGCTTGACGCACTCCCTGCGTGGAGGCGAAGCTGCTCGGAAAAGGTAATTCGGCATTGGAAGATCGCCACCCCGGGAAGGCACACCCACGGACGGGACATCGGTTTTGCGCCAACGGTGTCCCAGCCGTCCGGTTCCGTGCTGCACGGCTCTCGGTCACGCCCGCACAGCGCCTCTTCCGCGACAGTGTGGGAATCAGCCACGCCACGACCTGAATGCCCGCCCTACCCGCACTTATCTGCCTCAACGCAGCCTTTGGCAATCGCCGGGCTCGGAGCGAAGGGTTATGCTATGACGAGCGCAATTGAGGCTTCACAGGTCCAGATCATGCGCATGTTGCAAGCGCCATTGGTCACCCAGGCGCTGACCGTGGCCGCCGAGTTGGGGATCGCCGATCTCGTCGCCGGGGGACCACGCACCGTGGAGGATCTCGCGGCCCAGGTCAAGGCCGATCCTGCCGCGCTGTACCGGCTGTTGCGGGCGCTGGCCGGGTCGGGTGTCTTCACCGAGGTGTCCCCCCGGACGTTCGCCTCCACCGCGCTCGCCGAGCCGCTGAGGCAGGACGGGGAGGGCTCCCTGCGGAACATCACGAGGCTGTGGGGGATCCCGGAGCGGCAGGCGGCCATCGGGGCGCTGCTGCACAGCGTGCTCACCGGTGAGCCGTCCTTCCCCCACCTCCACGGCATCACCTGGTGGTCGCACCTGGCGGCGCGACCCGACCAGGCCGCGGTTTTCGCCGCCGCCATGGGGGATCTGTCCCGGCGTCTGCACGCGGCCGCGTGCGACGCCTACGACCTGTCGCACGTGGGAGAGCTGGTGGACGTCGGTGGCGGGCACGGGCACCTCGTGGCCGCGCTGCTGCGCCGCCACCCCGCCCTCAGGGCCACCGTCTTCGACCAGCCGGACGTGGTCCAGCACGCCTCGGACGTCCTGGCGGGAGCGGGGGTTGCGGACCGGGCGCACGTCGTGGGCGGCGACTTCTTCGCCGAGGTGCCCGCAGGCGCCGACGCCTACCTGATGTCGATGATCCTGCACGACTGGGACGACACCGGGGCGCTGTCCGTCCTGAAGAACGTGCGGCGGGCCATGGGCGCAGGCAGCGAACTGCTGGTGATCGACCTCATCCTGCCGGAGGGCGATGTCCCGCACGTCGGCAAACTGAGCGACCTCGTCATGCTCACCCTGCATCCCGGACAGGAGCGCACGAGGGCAGAATTCGAAAACTTGTTTGAGTGTGCGGGGCTGCGGCTGCGCGAGACGCGTGACATGGCGTCCTCCACCGGTCTGCTGGTCGCAGTCCCAGCATCCTGACCGCGTGCGCCGCCTGCGCAAAGTCCTGGTGAAAGCCCTGTACTCCGCGATGGAGCAGGGGAGCTGCGCAGTCATCCGCTGAACCACATCCGGTGCCGGGTTCCGAAGCAGGCCAGGTCCGTCGACCCGATGGGCGGTCGAGGCCTCCCGATCCTCGACCACGCGCCGGCCCCATGGCACCCCCGTTGCCCAGCGGATGCGCGTACCGCAGCCGGTCCCATCACCGAATCCGTCGGCAGCGGGCGGCCGCCCTCTACGGCAGGGCGCCGACGGGGACGGTCAGGGCGGTGGCTTCGGCTTCGGTGTCGGGGGCGATGGGGATGTCCGGGGTGCGGAACCAGTCGAGGAAGCCGAGGGCGATCGCGGGGATCACCAGGTACAGGAGGAGGACGATGAGGGCCTGGGTGGTTCCGTGGCCGTCGAAATAGACGGTGTTGCGGAGCAGGATGTAGGCGTTGCGGGGCGGCAGGTACGGGCCGACGTCGCGCCAGAAGGCGGGGAGGTAGGGGACTCCGTTGGCTCCGCCGGAGGAGGGGTTGCCGAAGAACACGATGAGGACGACGGTCACCAGAGTTCCGGCGGCGCCGAGGAGCTTTTGCAGTACGGCGGCCACGGCGGCCACGGCGGCGATGACCAGGGCCATGATCGGCCAGATGATCCAGAACTCGTGGGCCGGGTAGCCCTGTAGCCAGAAGGTGGCGATCAGGTCGATCACCAGGGCGGCGACGATGGCGTAGGCGTACAGGGCGAGTCCCCGCCAGCGTCCTGTCGGGGTACCGGTGCTCGCGCGGAGCATGGTGGAGCTCATGTAGCCGCCGACGAGCAGCGGCACCAGAACCAGTGACGAGACGAGGCCGAAGGGGTCCTTCTTCGGCAGGGCGTGCGGCGCGTGCTGCTGGATGGTGAGTGGCTGCCTGAGCGCTGTCGCGGCCGCCTTGAAGTTCCCGGCGAGGTCGAGGGGGGAGACGTCGCTGATGGTGGGGACGACGATCAGGGTGCTCGATTTCGGCCCGGCGACGAGTGCTCCGTAGATATCTGCCTGGTCGATCGCGTGTTTCGCGGCCGCCTCGTCCGGATACCGGGTGACCTTCAGCGAGAGATGCGTCTGTGCTGTCGGCAGCAGCAGAGATCGGCCGACCGCACCGAACGGCATATCGGTGGCGACGGGTTCGTGTGCGGAGCTCATGTAGTTGGCGGTGAGCAGGCACTGCATCAGCCCGGCGATCGCCAGTGCGAAGACGACCCGCACAGCCCTCTTCCGGCCCGAGCCGGATGCCGCGGTGCCGGCGGGCTCGGCGGCATGTGCGGCCCCGATCCTCCTGACCGGCCGCCACCGTCCCAGATACCCGATGACGGCGGCCCCGCCCAGCGCATACAGGCCGAGGACGATCAGCGGCTCGGTGATGTTGTTCCCGTTGAAGTACAGGACGTTGCGGATCAGGGTGATGGCGTGCTGGGGCGGGAAGACGGCGCCGAGGTGCTGCCAGTACACGGGCAGCAGGGAGAGCCCGATGCCGCCGGCGGCCGATCCGCCCAGGATGATGAACAGCACCACCACGACCAGGGTGCCTGCTGCTCCGACGAGTCGCTGGAAACCTGCGGCGGCCAGCGAGACCGCGGCCGCGATGAGGATGAAGCACGGCAGCAGCGGCCAGAAGCGGTTGTTGGTGTAGGCGCCGATCCCCGGCCCGGCGATCAGGTCGGTCACCAGCGCGCCGACCGCCGAGTAGCCCACGAGCATGGCCACATGCCAGGGCGCCGCGGCGGTCTTCGTGGCCTTGAGTACCAGGACGGCGGCAAGGTAGGCGCCGATCAGCAGTGGGATCAGGAGCAGGCCGGCGACACCTCCGAGCCGGTCCCTCTTCGGCAGGGGTTTGGCCGTCTGGACCGTCAGCGGCCGGTGCAGCTTCTTGGCCGCGTCCTCGAACGCCGCCTGTAGTTCCACGCGGCCGAAGAAGCTCTTGGCGGGGACGACGATCAGCGTGTCGTTCCTGAGACCGGGGAGGTACGCGCCGTAGAGCTTGCTCTGGTCGATCGCACCGCGTACTTCGGACGCGTCCGAGTAGCTGAGCTTCTGGAGGGACACCTTCGACGACACCGCTGTGACGACCGGGGAAGCGCCGGTCACCGAATGGCACGTTGCGCACCACCAGCAGTTGCAGTGCGCTGATCAGGCACAGTGCGAAGAGGGCTTGCAGGACCAACACGATCCCCAGCGCAACCAGAGTCTTTTTCAGCACGCGAACTCCCACCGGTGTGCGGAGGCCTCACGGGGTGACCCGTGCCCGCCTTGACCGGGACGGCCTCCGGACAGCAGCCCGGTGCTCCCGCCGGCGACGCCTGCTAGACCGGGGGTGGTGCGTTCCACGCTCATGCGCGCACGCTAGGCGTGTGCCACCGGGTGCCCCGAGAGGCGCAACCGGACAAGCTGCCACGCCACCCCATTGGCCATCCCTGCAGGCAGCCGCCAGGTGCCGTTCAGGAGCTTGCCGAGACGCTGCGCGGCCGCACCCGGGTGCGCTTTCCGCCTCTGAACAAGCACACAGAGCAGCTTCGGTCGCGGATGCCCGGATGCCCTGTGGACGCCGGCCAGCTAGGGCGTGTCGTTCGGATCATCTGATCGTTGGTCCGGGTGTGCCGTTGACTGACGCACAGTGGGCGCGGATCGAGCCGTTGCTGCCGGACCGGACGCCCAGGCGGGGCGGTGACCGCAGGGCTCCCGTCGTCGCCTTCCACCTCGGCTCGGCAGGGACCGAGACAGAGGCAGGCTCGGGCGACGGTCCCGCGGCTGGCGCGGTCCTCCTCGCGGTCCGCGTCAACGACGACCTGCTCGGCGGATGGGAACTCACGCCGTCCGGGGAGATCACCTTCGCTGAGCGTTGATACACCGAGCCAGCCGGCTGTCCACGTCATAGGGGCGTAATGATCAAGCCGTTCCAGGCCGCCCAAACGGCCGAGCGCCCAGCTCAGCGCCCCGAGCCCAGCGGCAGGCGCCGTAGCCCAGGTGGGGGACGGTGTCCTGGTCGATGTCGCCGCTGACGCGCAGGACCGCGCTGGTCGCGTCGAGGTGTTCGACAGTCACCAGGAGCACGTCGTTCCTCCTCGTTCCGGATCTGGGCTGTGTGCCGTTTGTCCGATGGAGGTGAGGGCGAACCGGGTCAGCTCAGGGCGGTGATCATTCTGACTGTTGTTCCGTCCTGGGTGGTGCGGATCTGGACGAGGTCGCAGAGCTGGTGGATGAGCCACAGCCCCCGGCCGCCGATCTGGTCGTGGCTCGGGCGCAGGCGTCCGGCCAGGGGGTCCTGGAGGTGTCCGGTGTCGCGGACTTCGCAGATGAGTTCGTTCTGTTCGGTCCAGATGCGCAGGGTGCCGGTGCCGCCGCCGTGGCGGATGCTGTTGGCGGCGGCCTCGGTGACGGCCGCGAGCAGGTCCAGCAGCCGCGCGGACTCAAGGTGGTGGGCGCCGGCGCAGGCGGTGACCTTGTCCCGTACCTGGGCCAGGTCCCCGGCGTGGAAGACGAACTCCTGGTGGGGGTCGCAGGGGGCGCTCAGGTCCGGGAACGGGTAAGGGCCGTCCTGGTAGTCGGCATTGGGGCCGCTCTGCGCGTCACGCAGCAGCGGATGGTTGCTGCGCGCTGATCGCAGGACATCCGCCTCGACGCTGGTGGTGTCGTAGGGGCACAGCAGCCACCAGGCCGGAGTGGCGGTGAACGCCCGGTTCAGGAGCCATTCGTGGTAGTGGAGTTCGGCGCGTTCGCGCGGTGTGCGGCCCGTCCACTGGGATTCACTGATCGCGCGGACCGGTTGTCCTTTGGCCGTGCTGTCGGTGATGCGGTCGGCCCAGGCGGCGATCAGCCGCCCTGGGCGGCGGCCCAGTTCTGCGGCATCCAGGTAGGTGACGGACTTGGCGGCGTCGGTGCCGGCCAGTTCCTGGCGCAGGATCTCCTGCTTGGTGGCGCCGACGGCCACCAGGACGGTTTCGCTGCCGGCCACGGCGTCCTCGATGAAGGATACGGCGCCCTCCAGGAAGGCGGTCTCGCCCTGGTAGGGGAAGAGCTCGTGGCGAAAGCCCCGGCCTTTCGTGTCCGGGTCGGCCTGTGCTGTCACGTGGTCGTTCACGGGACCAGCTCCACCGGGATCTGCGGGACCTGGTATCCGGCCAGGGACCAGTTGCGGCGCACCGTGGAGTTCGCTCCCTCGATCAGCACCTTACGGCCCTCGACCGACAGGACCGCTTCGATGAGGGCCTTCATGGCGGCTGCGTCCATCAGCAGCAGGTCATGACAGTGCAGACGCAGGGTGGCCGCGGAGGCCAGCAGTTCGCGCACCGCGGTGCCGAAGGCCGCGGCGCCGTCGAAGTCCACCACCCCGCTCACGCTCCAGCAGTCCTTTCCCACACAGAACATCCGAAAGTCAGGCACCTTCATCCGTCTGCCCGCGTGGTGCGGATGCACGCCCGCGACCAGCTCCAGCGCGGGCACCGAGAAAGACTCGCGCGGGTAGGAGCACACGACGATCGCCTTACCGGAGGCGGCCACGGCGTCCAGGCCCATCTCGTGGCGTGCCACCTCCCAGGCACTGGCGCCGCTGGGCCATGTGCGGTCCATCTGCGCCAGGACCCGCAGCGCCCGGAACCCCTGACCCGCCGCGGTCTGCGCCTCGCGGCGCACCAGGCCCAGCAGCGTCTCCGCGTCCCAGGGCCGCCCCTCGGCGCGCTCGACGACAGGGTCCACCAGCAGGCCCTGGGGCAGGTGCTGCTCCAGCCAGTGGGTCCGTGGCGTGCCGATGACCAGCATCTTGTCGCCGGCGCGCTCCCCACCGGTCAGGTAGGAACGGGCGGTGCCGTGGTAGTCGTCGCCGGACGCGACCAGCCAGCACACATGGTCACCCACGTCCACCGAGTCAAGGGTCGCCACCTCGCGCGCGATCCTCACACCACACCCCTTCACCTGCCCGGCGCCGCACCAGCGAGCACCACTGTGCCATGGCCGCCCACGCTGCGGGCACGGCCCCGCCCACCCCCCGGGCATCGGCCGCCACCCGGACCAGCGGGACCGGAACCCGCAACCGCCACCACCCCCGGCTCCGGCGAGCGCGAACCCCGCCTTCCCACCTGCCCCGGCATTGTGCTTCGTACTCGACGCTGTTCGAGGCCGGTTACCTCCCTGTCGAAGGGCCCGGCAGACACGAACTGCCGGGCAGCAGTACCCGAAGTCGCAGTACGCACGACGGTGCGGCGGTGGAGTTCCGAAGCCAGAGCGGTTGCCAGGCGGCGACGGGGCTGACGGCCGGACCGGGTGGCCCGCAGTGTTCAGGGGCCGCCGCGAGCAGGACCGCAGTGGCGGGACCAGCAGTGCGCAGTTCAGGTTTGGTAAGAGTTGATCCAGAGGGAAGGACGGAGGAGCCGAGCGCCATCGCAGGATCGCCCGGCCGGATTCACTGGGCCGGGTACCGCAGGACATCGATAGTGAGGTGGTCTCCGGTCAAGCAATCGCGATCCCCGCACTTGCCGTCCACCCCCGCGGTGGCGGTGCGGACTCAGTAAGCCGGCGCAGCGTGAAGGGCCGGCAGATGGTGCAGCAGTTCCTCCGGGGCCCTGGTGCCATGGCGCACCAGGGCCCCGTCCGCCTGGCTCCGGACGGGCATCCCAGCACTGCCTGGGCTCCGCCGTGACCGCACGAGCGTCGGACGAGGGCGGCGGGCGGATCTCGGACCCTCCCGGGAGCGGGCACCGACGCGGCGGGACGATGACCTTGGCGGGCATGTTGGAGGCCGCGGCGCCGGTGGAGCCGCTCGACGTGGTCGCGAGGATGCTCGAAGACCACCTCGGGGTGATGCCGGTGCCGTTCCCGTCCTCTGCTCGCGTGCTGCGGCTGCCGCCTGCCACCCGGCTGTAGGCCCGCGTGGTGGTTGCCGTGGAGCGGGACAAGCCGACGCGACGGCACCCCTCATCCACCCGGGTGCGCGGGCTTTGAACCGCCATCTTCCGCAATCATGGCCGCCCGCACCCGCTGCTCCTCCCGAAGGGAGCCGATGTCCCGTTCCAGGGGCGTGCGGCTCACGGCGGTCGCGAGGTCCTCCAGACTGTTCGACCTGCTGATCTGAGACCCGCGAGGAAACCTGGCGGGCCATCAGGAAAGGAGTCAGCGCCCGGTCGTCCCGTCGATCTGTTCGCGCAGGATATCGGCGTGGCCGGCGTGCCGGGTGGTCTCGCTGCTCATGTGGGCGACGACCCACCGCACCGAGTGCAGCGTGCCGTCGACCGGTATCGCGACGGGCTTTTCCAGGTCGCCGACGGAGAGAATCGCGGCGTCGCTGGCCGTGATTGCCGCGTGGTAGTCGGCGAGCACCTGCACGGCGCTGCGACCGGCCGGCACCTGCATGCCGACGTCCCCAGGGTGGTCCGACTCCCGACCGGCCACGTGGTAGCCGAACCAGAACCGCTCCGCCAGAGTCAGGTGATGGACCAGGCCCAGCAACGTGGTCCCCGACTCGACCAGGACCCGCCGCAGTTGCTCCTCCGTCAGGCCCTCGGTCTTCTTCACCACGCACTGTCTGGCGAAGGACAGGAAAGCCGTCGCGGTGTCCAGTTCACCATCGTCGTTGCGGGGCACCGGGCGGCGCTGGGTCTCAGCCATGCAGGTGACTCTAGCGGCACCCGTCCCGCACCGCGTCGGGCCCTCGCGCGGGTTCTCCACAGGTGCCGGCGGTCGCCGGCCCGCGCCGCGTCAGGCGGGGCCGACCGCGGATCCCCCACGGGCGGGGGCGAGTCCACGTCTGCCGTGTCGAGCCAGGTCAGGGGTGGAGAGCGGCCAGCGGGCCCTAATTTTAGTTTATTAGTAATAATCGTTGACACCTCCTGGTGCCGCCCGCACAGTTCTCGTCGTGGCGGACACCCCCCGGACCACCAGGGGATGTTGTGCCCCGATATCCCCAATGTTCGGGAGAATCAGATGACTTCGCATCGTTCAGGGCTGACACGCGCCCCCAGGGCGGTCGCCGCGGTGGGCGCCGCGGCACTGCTGGCGCTGGCCGTTCCCGGTACGGCCCAGGCGGTCGGCCACCACCACGGTCCGGCCGGACAGCCGGCCGCCGGGGTGCCCGCGTACTACGACAGCGGCCTCGCTCCGACGCCCTTCATGGGCTGGAACACCTACTACGGGCTGGGCGCGCCGACCGAGACCCAGGTCAGGAGCGTCGCCGACTACCTGGTCGCCAGCGGGCTGCGGGAGAGCGGCTACGACATCGTCTGGCTCGACGGCGGCTGGCAGGCCGCCACCCCGCGTGACGCCGCGGGCCGGCTGACCGCCGACCCCGAGCGCTTCCCTTCGGGCATCCCGGCGTTGGTCAAGTACCTGCACCAGCGCGGGCTGAAGGCCGGCATCTACACCGACGCGGGGGACTACGACCCGGCCAGCTGCGGGCTCGGCAGCCGGGGCCACTACCAGCAGGACGCCGACCAGTTCGCCGGCTGGCAGATCGACGCCGTCAAGGTCGACTTCCTGTGCGGGATCGGCGAGAAGCTCGAACCGGGCCCCGCCTTCAAGGAGTTCAGCGACGCGGTGGCCAAGTCCGGCCGCCCGATGCTGCTGAATCTGTGCAATCCGCTCACCGACGACTGGGGCCTGCCGCACACCCCCGGGCAGGACGCGCACAACACCTTCGTCTACGGACCGACGTCCGCGGACTCCTGGCGGACCGGGACGGACATCGCGTGGGGCTCGCCGACCGCGGGTGAGTTCCCGAACGTGCTGCGCAACATGGACGCCAACGCCTGGCACCCCGAGGCCCAGGGGCCGGGCCGCTGGAACGACCCCGACTACCTGGTCCCGATGCGGCAACTCAGCGACGGCTCCTACGAGATGAACCAGGAGGAGTCCACCACCCAGCTGGTGATGTGGGCCGAGATGGCCTCGCCGCTGATCATCGGCTCCGACCCGCGCACGCTGCCGAAGGCGATGATCGACACCCTGCGCAACCCGGAGATCCTCGCCGTGGACCAGGACCCGCTGGGCATCCAGGGTGTGCGGGTCGCCACGGACGGCACCGGCGACACGTACAGCAAGGTCCTCCAGGGGTCCGGGCGCCGCGCGGTCGTCCTGCTCAACCGCTCCGACCAGCCGGCCGTGCGGACCCTGGCCTTCGCCCAGGCCGGGCTGACGGGCGCGGTGACCGTACGCGACCTGCGGGCCCGCGCGGACCGGGGTACGCACACCGGCACCTACGCGGTCACGGTGCCCGCGCACGGCACCGCGATGTTCGGGCTGACGGGTACCGACGACGCCCCCGGTGTGAAGCTCGGCGGCCCGTCCTCCGTCTCCGCCGCCGATCCGGCGCTGGTGCGCGACGGCGACACGCTGACCGCCTTCACCCAGGACGCCGACGGCTCGCTGCGCGCCACGACCGGCCGTGACGGACGCTGGTCCGGCTCCGGCACCGGCCTCGGCGGCCCGACCGGCGGCCGGTTCCTCGGCCAGCCCGCCGCCTACGCCTCCCCGGGGCGGATCGATGTCTTCGTCCGCGGCATGGACGACCACGCCTACCTGCGGACGTACGCCCAGGGCAGGTGGGGCCGCTGGCAGGACCTCGGCGGGCGCATCGCCGACGCGCCCACCGCCGCCTACCGGGGCCCCGGCGCCTGGACGCTGTTCGCCGCCGGCGCCGACGGCACGGTGACCAGCCGGGGTCCCGCCACCGGCTGGACGTCGATCGGGGCTCCGGCCGGAGTGGCGCTCTACGGCCGTCCGTCGGCCGTGGCGGACGCCGCCGGCCGGGTCCACGTCGCGGTCCGCGGAGCGGACGACACGGTGTGGTCGCGGGACGCGGACGCCTCGGGCACCTGGTCCGACTGGACCTCGCTCGGCGGCACGATCAGCGCCGCCCCGACGCTGGTGACGACCGGCGGCAGCGTGCAACTGCTGGCGCGCGCCGCGGACTACACGCTGTGGCAGCGCACCTACGACGCCACGCAGGGTAGTTGGGGCGGCTGGTTCCCGCAGAGCGCCTTCGTGAGCAATGCCTTCGACGGTGCGATGGGCGCCACTTCCGGGCCGAACGGCCAGGTCCTCGCCGTCTCGCGCGGCGTGGGCGGTGTGGTCCGGCAGAGCTCGTTCTGACCCTGCGGAACATCAGGTCCGCCGAGCCGACCGCAGTCCTCCGACGGTTCCCGAGACACCCGGAACCGGACATCTCGGGAACCGTCAGAGCGGTTACTCAATAAATTACCAATTAATCTTGACGTGGTGCGGGCGTCGCGCCAGTCTGTAGCAGCCGACAAGGGAGTCACTGTCCATGAACACCGCACCCATCCCGCCGACCAACCGCCGCCAGTTCCTCGCCGGCGCCGGCGCCATCGGCGCCGCCGCCCTGATGAGCGGCTGCGTCACCTCCAGCTCGTCCGACGCGGGCGGCACCAGCCAGTCGTCCGGCGGCAGCGTGACGCTCCAGTCCAACCTGTCCTCGCCGCAGGCGAAGACCGCGATGGAGAACCTCACCGCCGCCTACAACAAGCGCGGCGGCGGCAAGGCCAAGCTCAACACCGTCGCCTCCGAGACCTTCCGCACCCAGCTGCCGACGTACCTCACCTCCGCCAACCCGCCGGACCTGCTGACCTGGTACCCCGGCTCGGTCGCGGACGCGTACGCGAAGAAGGGCCTGCTGCTCGACGTCAGCGAGATCTGGACCAAGGGCGAACTCGCCGGCTACTCGGACGCGCAGAAGAAGCTGTGCAGCGACTCCTCCGGCGCGAAGGTGTTCGTCCCCGCCAGCTACTACTGGTGGGGCGTGTTCTACAAGAAGTCCAACTTCGCCAAGTGGGGCGTGCAGGAGCCCAAGACCTGGGACGACTTCATAGCCCTGTGCAAGACGCTCAAGTCCAAGGGCGTCGCCCCGATCGGGCTCGGCGCCGGCGGTGACACCGCGTGGGTCGCGTCGGCGTGGTTCGACTACCTCGACATCCGCATCAACGGCGCCCAGTACCACCGCGACCTGCTCGCCGGACGCCACAGCTTCGACGACCCGCAGGTGCACAAGGTCTTCGACAAGTGGGCCGAGGTGCTGCCCTACTTCGACCCCAACGGCACGGCGCTCGCCTTCCAGGACGCCACCACGGCGATGCTCAACAACCGCACCGGCATGATGCTGATCGGCACCTTCTTCGCCGACGCGGCGCCCAAGGACCAGCTGGACGACATCGACTTCTTCCAGTTCCCGATCATCGACCCGAGCGTCCCGGTCGCAGAGGAGGGCCCCACCGACGGCTACTTCGCCAGCGCGCACACCGCGCACAAGGAGCAGACGCTGGACCTGATGAGCTACCTGGCCACGGCCGAGGCGCAGGAGCTGTACATCAAGGGCTCGTCCGGCACCTCGCTGCCGACCAACCCCAAGGCCAAGGATTCCGGCACCCCGCTGGTCAAGAAGGGCCGCGCGCTGATCGAAGGCGCCACCGAGGTCACGCAGTTCTTCAACCGCGACTCCAGCGACGCGCTGCAGCCGACCGCCGACACCGCGCTGACGAAGTTCCTCGCCAAGCCCAAGGAGATCAACTCCATCCTCACGGCCTGGCAGCGGGACGCGCAGAAGATCTGGAGCCAGTGAGATGGCGGTACTCACCGCCGCGGGCCGGCGCGCCACGGAGGGCGCCGGCCGGGGCGGGCGCACGACACGCGGCGGGGGCCGGCGGGCCACCCGGGTCCCTCCTGCGGTACTCGCCTTCGTCCTGCTGCCGCTGCTCGCCGAGGGCTTCTTCGTCTTCTGGCCCGCCCTGCAGGGCTTCTACCTCTCGCTGACCAAGTGGGACGGCGTCTCGGCGCCGCAGTTCATCGGCCTGGGCAACTACCGGGAGATGATCCACGACACGGTCTTCCACACCGCGATGCTCGACACCGTGCTGTGGCTGGCACTGTTCGGCGGGCTGTCCGCGCTCCTGGGCCTCGGCGCCGCCCTGCTGCTGCAGCAGGAGCGCCGCGGGGTCGGCTTCTACCGGGCCGCGCTGTTCCTGCCGGTGGTCTTCTCGCTCACCGCCACCGCCCTGGTGTGGCAGGCGATGTACCAGCCCGACGGGCTGATCAACAAGACCATGTCGGGGCTCGGGCTCGGCAGCCTCACCCACGCGTGGCTCGCCGACCAGGACACCGCGCTCTACGCGGTGATCGTGCCCGCGCTGTGGCGCCAGGTCGGCTACGTCATGGTGCTCTACCTGGCCGGACTCAAGGGCATCGACCCGGCGCTGTACGAGGCCGCGAAGGTCGACGGCGCCTCCCGGTGGCAGCAGTTCCGGCACATCACCCTGCCGCAGCTGCGCAGCGTCAACGCCGTCGTCCTGTCGGTGATCATCATCGACAGCCTGCGCTCCTTCGACGTCGTCTGGGCACTCACCCACGGCGGCCCGTACCACTCCTCGGAACTGCTCAGCACCTACATGTACTCCACCGCCTTCCAGTCCCTTCGGCTCGGCTACGGCTCCGCGCTCGCCGTCGTCATCTTCGTGCTGGCCTTCGGCGTCATCGCCTCCTACCTGGTCCGGGCGTTCAAGGAGGCCGACTGATGAGCGTCACCGACACCGCCCCCGACACCGCCGCGGGCCAGGACGCGCCGCCGGCCCCGCGCCGGTCCCCGAGGTCCGCGCGCGCCCTGTGGGGAACTGTCGCCTTCCACTCCGGCGCCGGGCTGCTGTCCGTACTGTGGCTCGTGCCCATCGCCGTCGTCCTGATCACCGCGACCCGGTCCTTCGACGACATCGCCTCGCACGGCCTGGGCAGCATGCCGCACTCCTTCACCCTCGGCGGCTTCCGGCAGGCCTGGGTGGACGGCGGGCAGCAGCAGGCCCTGGTCAACAGCCTGCTCGTCAGCATCCCGACGGTCCTGCTGTCCCTGCTGCTGGCCTCCATGGCCGCCTTCGCGCTGAGCCGGTACGACATGCCCTTCCGGCGGGCCCTGCTGCTGCTCATGCTCAGCGGCAACCTGCTGCCGCCGCAGATCCTGCTGATCCCGGTCGACAAGCTCAGCGAGAAACTCGGCATCTACGACTCGCTGTACGCGCTGATCGGCGTCCAGATCGGCTTCGGCGTCGGCTTCTACGTCTTCGTGCTGCACGGCTTCATGCGGGCCATCCCGCCGGAGATCCAGCAGGCCGCCGTGATCGACGGCGCAGGACCCTGGCAGATCTACACCCGTGTCATCATGCCGCTGGCCCGGCCCGCGCTGGCCGCGCTGACCGCGCTGGCCTTCACCTGGATCTTCAACGACCTGCTCTGGGCGATCACCGTCCTGCGCTCCGAGGAGAAGATGCCCATCACCGCGTCCCTGCTGAGCCTGCAGGGGCAGTACGTCTCCCAGTGGAACGTCATCGCGGCCGGATCGGTGATCGCCGCCGCCCCGACCGTCATCGTCTTCCTCCGTTTCCAGCGGCACTTCGTGGCCGGACTCAACCTGGGAGCCGTCAAGTGACCACCGTACGACCGCAGGACCCGGCCGGTCCCTGGCTGCTGCGTACCGAGCACACCGTGTACGCGGTGCGCCTGGCCGGCGAGGGCCGCTGGGCGGAACTCGCCGCGTGGGGACCGCACGGGGCCGAGACCGGTCCCTCCCCGCTGGACTGGTCCGAGCGCACGCACTTCGTCACGCCCGCCGACGCCGCTCCCGCCGAGTACATCCCCTACGGGCTGCGGCCGTTCACCGGGGCCGACCTCACCGTCCGCCGCCCCGGCGGCGAACGCGGCCTGTGGTGGACCTTCACCGGCGCGGAGTACGACGAAGGCAGCGCCCTGCGGCTGGAGTTCACCGACCGACCGACCGGGCTGCGCACCACGCTCCGCTACGCGACGGTGCCCGGCACCGACGTGCTGCTGCGCTGGACCGAGCTGCACAACGCGGGCACCGAGCCGCTGCACCTGGAGCGCCTCGACTCGGCCGGCGTCAACGTGCCCGTCCAGGGCGGCGCCCGGCTCACCTATCTCGCCGGACAGTGGTCGCAGGAATTCGGCCGCCATCAACTCGACCTGGCACGCGGCCGGTTCGAGATGGCCTCCACCCAGGGTGCGCCGGGCCACGCCTACGCCCCCTGGCTCGCCGTGCAGGACGCCGCCGAGGCCGACGGACCCGCCTACGGCGTCGCGCTGGAGTGGTCCGGCAACTGGCACATCACCGCGGACGCCGAACCCGGCGGCGCGGTCCGGATCAGGGCCGGCCGCGTCCCCCACGAGGGAGCGGTCGTGCTGCGGCCCGGCGGCAGCCTCGACACCCCGCGGCTGGCCTGCGCGTTCAGCCCCGAAGGACTCGACGGGCTGTCCCGCGTCTGGCACCGCTACGAAAAGCGGCTGGCCGGCGAGCGGCTGCACCGCACCCGCAAGGTCCTCTACAACTCCTGGGAGGCCACCGGCTTCGGCGTCGAGGCCGACGCGCAGCTCGAACTCGCGGCGATCGCCGCCGAACTGGGCGTCGAACTCTTCGTCGTGGACGACGGCTGGTTCACCGGCCGCCACGACGAGAAGGGCGGCCTCGGCGACTGGCGGCCCGATCCCGCCGCCTTCCCGGCCGGCTTCGACGACTTCATCGCGAAGATCCGGGCCACCGGGCTGGACTTCGGCCTGTGGGTCGAGCCCGAGGCGGTCAGCCCGGCTTCCCGCCTGTACGCCGAACACCCGGACTGGGTCTACCGGATCGAGGGCCGCCCGGCGACCCTGGTCCGCGAGCAGCTGCTGCTCGACCTCGGCCGCCACGACGTCCAGGAGTTCGTCATCGGCACCCTGGACCGGCTGCTCACCGGCCACGACATCAGCTACCTCAAGTGGGACATGAACCGCCCGCCCACCGAGCGCGGCCGCCCCGGCGCCGGCCCCGCGGGAGAGCTGGACCTCGACGCCGCCCACGTGGCCGGCTACCTGAGAGTCCTCGACCACCTCCGGGACCGGCACCCCCAGGTCACCGTCGAGGGCTGCGCGGGCGGC
This sequence comes from Streptomyces sp. NBC_00433, assembly GCA_036015235.1. Taxonomy (NCBI): domain Bacteria; kingdom Bacillati; phylum Actinomycetota; class Actinomycetes; order Kitasatosporales; family Streptomycetaceae; genus Streptomyces; species Streptomyces sp. NBC_00433. The sequence goes on from CP107926.1 coordinate 3,122,141, forward strand.
GGCGGGCGGGTCGAACACGCCACCCTGGCCCGTACCGACGTCGTGTGGCCCAGCGACAACACCGCCCCGCTGGACCGGCTCGCGATCCAGTACGGCTATCTGCACGCCCACGCCCCGCACACCATGAGCAGCTGGGTCACCGACGCCCCCGGTGTCTTCGACCCGCGGCCCCGCTCGCTCGCCTTCCGCTTCGTGCTCGCCGCGGCCGGCGTCCTCGGCATCGGCGCGGACCTGCGGCACTGGACCGCCGAGCAGCGCGCCGAGGCCGCCGGCTGGGTCTCCCGGTACAAGCAGGAGCGCGACGTGATCCACCACGGCGAGGCCCGCCTGCTGGGCACGCCCGCCGACGCGTGCTGCGCGGTGCAGTACGACGCCCCCGGCGGCGACCGCACCGTCGTCGCCGCCTGGAGCACCGGCCGCCTCGACGGCGCGCCTCTCGTCCCGGGCCGTGCCGTACGGCTGCGGCTGCGCGGCCTCGACCCCGGTGCCCGCTACCGGGACACTGCGACCGGCACCGAATACAGCGGCGCGCACCTGCTCCACTACGGCCTGCCGCTGGCCTGGACCGCCGACCACGACGCCGAACTGGTCACCCTGGTACGGCAGTGAACCCGCCGGGCACGGCGGCCCCCGACCCCGCACGCCGCCCGTCACCGCCGTCGCCGACACACCCGAACGCAGAGGAGCCGACCGTCCCATGAATGTCACCGCAGCCCGATTCGCCGGACAGGTGGCCGTCGTCACCGGCGCGGCCGCCGGTATCGGCGCCGCCACCGCCCGCCGCCTCGCGGCCGAGGGCGCCAGGGTGGTCCTCGCGGACATCGCCGCGGACGCGGGACAGGACGTCGCCGCCGACATCCGCGAGCGGGGCGGCGCCGCGCAGTTCGTGCCGGCGGACGTCTCCTCGCCGGAGGACTGGGACCGCCTCGTCACCGCCGCCCACGCCTTCGGACCGGTGGACGTCCTGGTCAGCAACGCCTTCACCGTCGACGTCTCCCCCGCCCACGAGACGAGCCTCGCTTCCTGGGAGCGGCAGCTGGCGGTCAACCTCACCGGCGGCTTCCTCGGCGTCAGAGCGCTGCTGCCCGACCTGCGGGAGCGCCGCGGCGCCGTCGTGCTGATCTCCTCCGTGCACGCGCACAAGGGCATCCCCGGCCACCCCGCCTACGCCGCCGCCAAGGGCGCGCTGCTGTCGCTGTCCGGCCAGCTCGCCGTGGAGTACGGCCCCGAGGTACGCGTCAACGCCGTGCTCCCCGGCCCCATCCTCACCGCCGCCTGGGACCGCGTGTCGCAGCGGGACCGGGACAGGAGCGTCGCCGAGACAGCCGCAGGCCGTTTCGGCTCGCCCGAGGAGGCGGCCGCCGCGATCGCCTTCCTTGCCTCGCCCGAAGCGTCGTACATCACCGGATCGAGCTTGCTGGTGGACGGTGGCTGGAGCGTCGTCAAGGGCTCCGCCTGACCGTGCCCCGCCCGACCGACACGCCACCCTGGAGAAAGGCAGAACGACATGACGCCATACGCGCGCCGCGGAGTGCACGGCCAGACCGTAGAGGTGCTCGCGCGCCGGGTGCTCAGCGGTGAGATCCCGGAGGGCGCGACACTCGATCTCGTGGCGTTGCAGGGCGAGTTGGACGTCAGTCTGACCGCCCTGCGCGAGTCCCTGAAGGTCCTCGCGGCCAAGGGCATGGTCGACGCGCGGCAGAAGCGCGGCACCTTCGTCCGCGCCCGCGCCGACTGGAACCTGCTCGACGCGGACGTGCTGCGCTGGCAGTTCGCCGGCGGCACCGCGGCCGGCGCCGACCTGTCGCTGCTGCGCAACCTCGGCGAGGTCCGCGGCATCGTCGAGCCTGCCGCGATCCGGCTCGCCGCCGTACGCCGCACCGACGACGACCTGGCCGCCCTCGACGCGGCACTCGCCGCGATGGCCCACCAGGACGGCGGTGCGGCCCACGCCGTCGAGGCCGACCTGGCCTTCCACCGCGCCCTGCTCGCCGCCACCCACAACGAACTGCTCGAACGCATGGAGATGGTCATCGAATCCGGACTCGCCCGCCGCGACGAGATCGTCCACAGCTCACCGCACGGCACGGACCCGGTGCCCAGCCACCGCGCCGTCCTCGACGCGGTGCGCGACCGGGACCCGGACGCCGCGGAGGCCGCCATGAGAGCCCTGCTGGACCAGGCGGTACGCGACCTGGACCTGGTGCACGGCGCCGACTCCGGGGCGGAGGACGCCCGGTGAAGATCGTTCGTGTCGAGACCTTCCTCGTGGCACCCCGCTGGCTGTTCTGCCGGGTCGAGACCGACGAGGGACTGGTCGGCTGGGGCGAGCCCGTGGTCGAGGGCCGCGCCGAGGTGGTGCGCGCCGCCGTCGACGTCCTCGCCGAACAGCTCATCGGCCGGGACCCGTTGCGCATCCAGGACCACTGGCAGGTGCTCACCAAGGGTGGCTTCTACCGCGGCGGCCCGGTGCTCTCCAGCGCCGTCGCCGGGCTCGACCACGCGCTGTGGGACATCGCGGGCAAGGCCTACGGCGCCCCCGTGCACGCGCTGCTCGGCGGCGCGGTCCGGGACACGGTCCGTGTCTACGCCTGGGTCGGGGGCGACGAACCGGCCCGGCTCACCGACGAGATCAACGCCCAGATCGACGCCGGCTTCACCGCGGTCAAGATGAACGCAGCGGGCCGCACCGACCCCCTCACCACCCCGGCGGGCACCGCCGCCGTCGTGGAGCGGGTGGCCGCCGCCCGCGAGGTGCTCGGCCCGCACCGCGATGTCGCCGTCGACTTCCACGGCCGCTTCACCCCGGCCGGCGCCCGGCGGGTCCTGCACGAGATCGCCCCGCTGCACCCGCTGTTCGTCGAGGAGCCGCTGCTGCCGGAACACGGCCACCTCACGGCGTCGCTGGCCGCGTCCACGCCCGTTCCGCTCGCCACCGGCGAACGGCTCTACGGCCGGGCCGAGTTCCTGCCCGTCCTCAGCGCCGGCATAGCCGTCGCCCAGCCCGACCTCTCGCACGCCGGCGGCATCACCGAGGTGACGCGGATCGCCGCGCTCGCCGAGACCTTCGGCGCGCAACTGGCGCCGCACTGCCCGCTCGGCCCCATCTCGCTCGCCGCCAGCCTCCAAGTCGCCTTCTGCACACCGAACTTCCTCATCCAGGAGCAGAGCCTCGGCATCCACTACAACAAGGACGCCGACTTGCTGTCCTACCTCGTCGACACCGAGCCCTTCCGCTTCACCGACGGCCACGCCCGGCGCACCACCCTGCCGGGACTCGGCGTCACCGTCGACGAGAACGCGGTCCGAGCCGCCGACCGCACCGGGCACGCCTGGCGCAACCCCGTATGGCGCCACGCCGACGGGTCGTTCGCCGAATGGTGACCGGGGCGCCGGTCCTGCGGGTGGCCACCGACCCCGCGCACGGCGGGCGTTGGACCTCGCTGTCGTCCGGGGCGAGGGAGTGGCTCTGGCACCGCGACGAGCCGCGCCGCCCCCGGGTACGGCCGGGTGACGCCTTCGCCGACGCGGGCGGTCTTGAGGAGTGCGTCCCCACGGTGCGCGGCCGCCCGGACCACGGCGACGCCTGGTCCCGGCCATGGACGCGGGACGGCGACACCGCGTCGGTGCGGTGCCCCGACTTCCACCTCACCCGTACCGTCACGGCGGCGGACGGCGGTGTCGTCGCCGACTACTGCCTGCGGGCCGAACCGGGCTACCGCTTCCTGTGGGCGGCCCACGCCCTGCTCGACGTCTCCGAGCACGGGCGGATCGCCCTCAGCGAGGGTGCGCCGGGGCGGCTCTACCGCGACGGCGGCTCCGACTGGGAGGCGTTCGCCTGGCCCCGGGTGGGGGCCTCCGGCACCGTCGCCGCCGCGCACCGCCCCGGGACGTCCGCGGTGTCCCCGGCCCCGGTGGCGCCGGACGTCCGCTTCGATCTGCTCGGCCCTGACGACGGCACGGCGCTGGGGGCGATCGTCGACACCACGCGGGCGACCGTCCACGACGGCCCCGACGGGCTGGAGTTCGCCCTCGAAGCGCCGGGCCAGCCGGTCTCCGTCGCCGTGTGGCGCAACCTCCGGGGCTTCCCGGCGGACGCACCGTACCGCTCGATCGGCGTCGAGCCGATGCTCGGCCGGGTCTTCGACCTGGCCGCGTCGGGGGAACGGGACGCCGCGCGCGTTCCCGCTTCGGGCGAGGTCCGCTGGCGGCTGGTGGTCACGGCGTGTCCGTGACGCGCCTTCCTCCCCCGGCCCGGCCGCGCGCCGGATCCGCCCGTCCCGCCCCGCCCGTCTCCCGCCGGGCCAACCGCCCGGCTCAGCAGAGGAAAGGAGCCCGCACGTGGACCTACTGACCGCGCTGCGCACCCACCGGCTCGTCGCGATCGTCCGCGGCACCGACCCCGAAGCCGCCCACCGGGCGGTGATGGCCCTGACGGAGGAGGGCGTGGCCCTGGTGGAGATATCGCTCAGCGGCAAGGGGGCGCTCGACGTCATCGCCCGGAGCCGCGCCGCCCTCGGGCCCGCCGCTCCGCTCGGTGCGGGCACGGTGCTCACCGCCGACGACGCCCGCGCCGCCCAGGCCGCCGGAGCCGACTTCGCGGTCACCCCCGGGCTCGGCGAAGGGGTCACCACCGCCCGCGAGTTGGGCATGCCGGTACTCGCCGGGGTGATGACGCCCACCGACATCGTGACCGCCCGCCGGATGGGTGCCGAAGCGCTGAAGATATTCCCCGCGGAGCAGGCCGGCGGCCCCGGCTACCTCCGCGCCCTGCGCGGTCCTTTCCCCGACCTCGCCTTCGTCCCGGTCGGCGGTGTGGACGCCCCCGCCGCCCGGTCCTACCTCGCCGCCGGTGCCACCGCCGTCGGCGTCGGATCCCCCCTGCTCGGGGACGCGGCCGACGGCGGCAGCCTGGACGCGCTACGGGTCAGGGCCCGCGCGTTCCTGGCGGCGGTAGCGGTACGGGACGCCGGCCGGGGACGGGGGGACCGGTGAAGGCCCGGCCCGTGACGCGGCCCGCAGCGGCGAGCACTGTGGCGGGGCCCCCGCGAAACGGCCGAGCACGCGCTGCGTCCGCCCGCCGCGGACACCGCGGCACGTCCGGTCCGCGGCGGGCCGCACGGTGATCCCCCTCGCCGAAGGCCCGATCGTCTGCGTCGGCGAGACCATGGCCGCGCTCGTCCCCGAGCCCGTGGGCCCGCTCGTGGCGGCGGCGGGACTGCGGGTCGCCGCGGCCGGCGCGGAGTCGAACGTGGCGATGTACCTCGCCGACCACGGCACAGCCGTGCGCTGGGTGTCGGCACTCGGTGACGACCCCTTCGGGCAGCGGGTGCTGGCCGAAGTGGCAGCGCCCGGGGTCGACACGACCGGCGTGCGCGTCGACCCGACCCGGCCGACCGGACTGCTGGTCAAGGACCCCGGGAAAGCCGGGACCCGCGTCCACTACTACCGCAGGGGCTCGGCCGCCTCGGCGCTCGGGCCAGGCCTGCTGGGCAGCGCCGCCGTACGGGACGCGGCGCTGCTGCACCTGACCGGCATCACCGCCGCCCTGTCACCGTCCTGCCTGGCACTGGTCGAGGAGGCCCTGCGCGGTCCCCTTCCGGTCAGCTTCGACGTCAACCACCGTCCCGCGCTGTGGACGGACGGCTCCGCCCCCGACCTGCTGGGAGCCCTCGCCGACCGCGCCGACCTGGTCTTCGTCGGCCTCGACGAGGCCCAGGCGCTGTGGGGCGACCGGATCGGCACGCCGGACGACGTACGGAGCCTCCTGCCCGGCCCGCGCCTGCTCGTGGTCAAGGACGGCGCGCACGCGGCGACCGCCTTCGACGGAGCCGTCGCGCACACGGTGACAGCCCTGCGGACCGAGGTGGTCGAACCCGTCGGCGCGGGCGACGCCTTCGCCGCCGGCTTCCTGGCCGGACTGCGCCGGCGCGAGACGCTCCCGCGAGCCCTGCGGCTGGCCCACCTCACCGCGGGCGCCGCCCTGCGGGTGCCCGGCGACCACGGCGTGCTGCCGCCGGCGGACCGGATCGCCTCACTGCTGGCCGCCTCGGCGGAGGAGTGGCGCCAACTCGGCCCGGCAGGGCGGCTGGACGCCGGGTGCGCCTGAAATCCGCCTCCCTGCGGAGATGTCTGACGCTTTACCACCTGAAGCGCGGCGATGCGCGCATACCGCGGGTGTACCCCTTCGACGGCGGCGTCGTCCTCACTCGCCAGAAGGGGACCGCCGCCTGCCCGCGGAACGGCCTCCGCGTCGTGGAGTACACCGCGTCCGTCCCGCTCGGCCAGGGCGGGGCCACCGCGACCGCCGCCCGTCTCCGGCTCGGCCTCGCCGACGGCACGACGCTCTTCTCCACGGGCGCCGCCCTCCCGAAGGACCAGATCGCCCGCACCGCGATCGCGGGCGGCGCACGGACCTGACCGGTCGCGTCACCGGGATCTCCCCCTGGGCGGTCCGTCCGACCGCTGGTGCTCCGGCTACCGCCGCCACGGTGTTCAGCCGACGTGGCCGGAGAGGCGTAAGACATCGCGTTGTGGCGGACATTGCTGAGTATGGACGCGGATGACCGGAGTGCGGAGATGGAACGACTGTTCCGGCAGTCCTTCCGCCGGGTGATGGCGTACTGCCTGCGCCGGACCAGCGAGTCGGCAGCGCATGACGTGGTGGCCGAGGTGTACGCGGTGGCCTGGCGGCGACGACGCCAACTGCCCTCGGACGAGGAGGAGGCGGTGTTGTGGCTGCTGGGCACCGCCCGCCGGGTGCTGGCCAACCAGGCCCGAACCCAGAGCCGTTGGGCCCGGCTGCTGCTGCGAGCCGCTGAGCGGACTGATCCCCCCGAGCCACCGCGCACCGAGAGCCACCACTTGCAGGACGGCGCCGACCTCCTCGCGGCGGCCCTTGCGCGGTCGTCAGCCGCTGATCGGGAACTGCTGCGCCTGGCCTACTGGGACGACCTGTCCCGCCAGGACATCGCCGCGGTGCTCGGCATCTCCGTCGGCGCCGTCGACACCCGCCTGCACCGGGCCAGAGCACGCCTGCGCGCGCGTCTTCAGGCAGCGAGCCAACACAGCGATCGGACAGAGGAAAAGAACCATGCTGAGCGATGACGAACTCGCCGGGATGCTCCGGAGCAGCGACCCGAATCCGGGCGGCAGTGCGACTGATCCCGGCTCAGCGACCGCCGCGCGGATCTTTGCGCGGGTGCGTGGGCGCGTACGACGGCGGCACCGACGGATCCTGGTTCTGGTGCCGGTGGTGGCGCTGACCGTGGCCGGTGTCACCGCGGGCACCCGTGCGTGGGTGGCCGGTGACGGCAAGGGCCACACTCTTGACTCGACCGCCGTGACTTGCGTCAGCGGCGACCACAGCGATGCCGGCTTCACCTTTGACTCCGTCAGCCAGGATCCGGTACGCATCTGCCGTCAGCAGTGGCAGGAGATGTTCGGCCGCCCGGCGCCCGGCAAGCTGACCGCCTGCGTCGACAGCTCCGCGCAGGGGTCCATCAAGGTCTACCCGGGGGGCCGGGACCAGTGCGGACGCCACCGCGCTGACCCCTACACCGGCCCGACCCGGGAGCAGCTCGGCCTTGCCGCGTTCCGAAGCGACATCAGGGCCCGCTTCGACGGGCGCACCTGTGTGACCTACCCGGAGTTCCGGCACGTGGTCGACCGGCTCCTGGCCGAGCACGGCCTCACCGGCTGGTCGAGCGGCCACTTCCAGACCGCTGAAAAGAAACCGGAGGGAGATTGCGCGGAGATCAGCTACTACGACGAACCGAAACGGACGATCTGGCTCGGGGACCACGAGGCCGGAACTCCCCTCACCTTTCTTTAGCAGAGCGCAGTTTGATTATCCCCGGAGGTGCCGTCGCGCGGCCGGTGCCGGAAATCCCGCGACGCCGACCCATTCGAAGCGTCAGCCAGAAGACAGGAAGTGTCTGTATGAGGTCCCTGGGTAAATCCACACGCCGGCTCGCCGCCGGCCTGACAGCCGTCGCTGTCTCCTTGGCCTTGGTGAGCGCCTGCCACTCCGGCTCGCCGAAATCCGGCGCCGAGCCGAGCGCGTCAGGCTCTTCAGCGTCGTCGAAGCCGTCGGCGCCCCCCACACAGAGCCGCAAATCCTTCGATCCGCCGACGAAATTCGCCACCGAGTCCAGTGCCGTCATACCCGACGGGCTGAAGCTGCTCCATGGTCAGGCGGTCTACGTGGCTCCGCCGAAGGACTCGGGTCTGCTGGGCACGTCGGAATCGAGTGAGCTGCGGATCATCGACGCCATAACCGGTACGACCCTGAACACCGTCCGCCCGAATCCGGGCCCGGGTGAAACGGTGGTGAGGGGCATCATGGACACACCGTCGCTCGCCGACGTGGGGGGCAGCACACTCGTGCTGGTCATGTTCGTACTGGACGTCCCCGGACACGGGACGACCCGGGGTAAGAGGATCATCGAGCTGACCGCGGTGGACACCCTGACCAACAGGACCGCGTGGACCCTGCGGTTCGCCGACCTGCCCGACTGGGGCAAATCCGGAAACCCGCCCCGCGCGGTCAGCCTGATCGGCGTCCAGGACGGCATCGCGGTCGTTGTCGCCGAGGACGGGTACGGCACCCCCACCACGTACGCCGTCGACCTGGTTGCCCGCCGGCCGTTGTGGCATCGGGGCAATGATTTCCATCCGTTCATGACCGGCACGGGTGTGGTCGTGGGCACCGACGAGGGCATCGAACCGGCCGTGTCCGCCCTGTCCCTCGCGAACGGGACGAGAGCCTGGATCAAATACAGGAACGAGTACGACCCAGCCGTGGCGTACTTCGCCCCGGACCGCCTGTCGGTCTCCGACAGCGGCTTGTCCGGCGGCGAGGGGTTCTTCCACATCCTGAACGCCACCACCGGCGTGGTACTGAAGAAGCTGCCGGCCGGATGGGGCTCGTGCCGCTACGACGACCGCAGCGCCACGATATGCACGTCGATCGACAACGACGACTATCTGATCTCCTTCGACGCGAAGACCGCCAACGATCTCTGGTGGCTGTCCACCACCAAGGGCTCGCGCATACCCCCCACCGTGACGGCGGTCTGGCACGGGGCCGTCTACGGGCGGACCGCCAACGGACCCGTCATCGTCGACGCCCGCACCGGCCACGACAGATCGACCGCGCTCACCATCGTTCCCGACATGGTCGACGCCTACGTCGGCATCGTGAACGACAAGGACACCGGTGAGGGCATGGCCTACCCGTCGATCGGCTGACTCCTTCGAGGAGATCCCTACCTGAGTCATGACACTCCCGCCTGCACGGCCACGAGTACGCCATCGACGCCATGCTCGGCGCCACCGCCCTCGCCGCCCCCGGCCCCGGCCCCGGCCCCGGCCCCGTCACGATTCCGGCCTCCGACCCGGAAGACGTCACCGCCCCGTGCGGTCGGCACGCCACCGTCATCAAGGTCTGATCCGCCCCGGACGTCCGGTGTCTTGAGGGATCAGGACTCCAGAGGCAGCCGGCTCGGAGTCCCGGTAGGACCCTGCGGGACCAACTCGGTCCCTCCCCGCAGCAATTCCGCTGACGGACAGCCCCCGGGGACATCGGGCACCGGTGCCGGCCGGGGCTGTTGCGCCTCGCAAAGCGCGGTCCGAGTCGCGGGAGCGGCCGCGGGCGCCGGCGCCAGGGGCGCGGGTGTGCGGCGTGTCGCTGGCGTGTCCGGGGGGAGTTCAGGGTGATGACTTGTACCTTTTGGCGATATGCGGGTACTTGTCACTGGCGGCGCCGGTTTCATCGGATCCCATGTCGTGGAGGTCCTGCGGGAGTCCGGCGCCGTGGTGCGGGTGTTGGACGCGTTGCTGCCCGGGGTCCACCCGGCCGGGGCGCCCGTGCGGCTGCCTGCCGGGGTCGAGTTCCTGCACGGGGACGTGCGGGATCCGGTCGCCGTGGCCGAGGCTCTGGACGGCGTGGACGCGGTGTGCCATCAGGCCGCCATGGTGGGGCTCGGCCTGGATCTCGACGACGCCCCGGCCTACGCGGGGTGCAACGACCTGGGTACGGCGGTCCTGCTGGCGGCCATGGGGCAAGCCGGTGTCGGCAGGCTGGTGTTGGCGAGTTCCATGGTCGTCTACGGCGAGGGCCGCTACACGTGTGCGGTGCACGGGGCGGTCGCGGCCGGGCCGCGCGACCCGGCCGCGCTGGACTCCGGCCGGTTCGAGCCGCCGTGCCCGGACTGCGGTGCACCGCTGTCGCCCGGAGTGGTGGCCGAGGACGCCGGGACGGACCCCCGGAACGTCTACGCGGCGACCAAGCTGGCGCAGGAGCACCTGGCCGCCTCGTGGGCGCGGATCACCGGGGGGCGGGCGGCGGCGCTGCGCTACCACAACGTCTACGGCCCGCGGATGCCCCGGGACACGCCGTACGCCGGTGTCGCGTCGCTCTTCCTGTCGGCCCTGGCCCGCGGCCAGGCGCCGCGGGTCTTCGAGGACGGCGGGCAGCGCCGCGACTTCGTCCACGTGAGGGACGTGGCGGCCGCCAACGCGGCGGCGCTGGAATGGACCGCGCGGGCGCCCTCGTCGCGGCTGCGCGCCTTCAACATCGCCAGTGGCACCGCGCACACCATCGGTGAGCTGGCCGAAGCCCTCGCCCTCGCGCACCGCGGTCCGCGTCCCACCGTCACCGGTCAGTACCGGCTGGGGGACGTACGCCACATCACCGCCTCCGCCGACCGCGCCCGAGCCGAGCTGGGCTGGCGGCCGGCCGTGGGGTTCGACGCCGGGATAGCGGAATTCGCCGGCGCCGCGCCGCTTCGCCGGCCCGACGGCACAGCTCCACGTCCACGGTCGGGCACCGCACGCGGGAGCAGCACGCTCCCCGCGGGCTCCCGGCCCAGCCCCGACCCTCTACTCCCCTGGCGGCACCATGCCTGATGACCCCACCCCGTTGACCAGCGGGTCCGAGCCCGCCGTGTCGGTCGACGTCGTCCTGCCGTGCCTGGACGAGGCCGGAGCCCTCGCGTGGGTGCTGGACCGCATCCCGGCCGGATACCGCGCCCTGGTGGTCGACAACGGGTCCACCGACGGGTCGGCGGACCTGGCGCGCGACCTGGGCGCGACGGTGGTCGAGGAGCCGACGCGCGGGTTCGGTGCCGCCTGCCATGCCGGGCTGCGCGCGGCGACCGCCGACGTCGTGTGCTTCTGCGACTGCGACACCACGCTGGACCCCCGGCAACTGCCGCGCGTGGTCGCTCCGGTCGTGGCAGGGACGGCCGACCTGGTCATGGGGCGTCGCAGGCCGGTCGGATGGCGGGTGTGGCCGGCGCCCGCGCGCCTGGCCAACCGGGAGCTGCTCCGCCGGGTGCGCGGCCGCACCGGCCTCGCCCTGCGCGATCTCGGGCCCATGCGTGCGGCGTCCCGGAGTGCCCTGATCGCCCTTCAGGTGCGCGACCGGCGGTCCGGATACCCGCTGGAGACGCTCCTGCGGGCCGCCGAGGCCGGGTGGCGTGTGGGGGAGACGGACGTCGACTACCTGCCCAGGACGGGGCGTTCCAAGGTCACCGGCACCCTGCGCGGGAGCCTCGGCGCGGTCCGCGACATGCGGGCACTGCTGAACGCCTGCGACGCCACCGATGCGGCGGTGAGGCGTTGACGTCGCGCCCGACCACCGTCCTGGTCATCGCGAAGGCCCCCGTTCCCGGGCGGGTGAAGACCCGGCTGTCGCCGCCGTACAGCCCCCGGCAGGCGGCCTGGCTGGCGGAGGCCGCGCTGGCCGACACCCTTGCCGCGGTGGCCGCCGCTCCCGCGGATCGCCGGGTCCTGGTCCTCGACGGCGAGGCGGGCGACTGGCTGCCGTCCGGCTTCGACGTGCGTCCGCAGGTACGGGGATCTCTCGACGTCCGCATCGCCGCCGCCTTCGCCGACTGCACGGGACCCGCGCTGCTGGTCGGCATGGACACCCCCCAGCTCACGCCTGCGCTGCTGGCACCGGCCCTGGCCGGCGGTACGCGGCCGGAGGTCGACGCGTGGTTCGGGCCGGCGACGGACGGCGGCTTCTGGGCGCTCGGGCTGGCCGCACCCGACCCCGCGCTGGTGCTGGGCGTGCCCATGTCCGACCCCCGCACCGGAGAGGTCCAGCGGCGCCGGCTGACGGACGCCGGCCTGCGCGTACGGGACCTGGCCGCGCTGACCGACGTGGACACCGCCGAGGACGCCGCGGTGGTGGCCGCGCAGGCCCCTGGCACTCGTTTCGCCGCCCGGCTCGCCGCGCTCCTGCCCGCCCAGCGCGCCGGGCTCGCGCATGGCGAACGCGCCGAAGCGCCCCTGGCGCAGGGAGGCGTCGGATGAGCGCCGCCTTGCTCTCCCTCACCGCGCCGCCGGTCCCCGGCGCCCTTCGCGACCCGTACGCGCTGGCCGTGCAGAACGGGCGCGGGCCGCTGTATCTGCGGGGCGGCGGCGACCGCGTCCGGGTCCCGGTGGAGCGGTGGTGCGCGCTGCCCGACGCCGCCGACGAGAGCATGCTGGAGAGGTGCCGGGGGCTGACCCTCGACGTGGGGTGCGGCCCCGGACGCCTGACCGCGGCCCTCGGCCGGCGCGGGGTGCTGTCCCTCGGTGTGGACATCGCCCCGTCCGCTGCCGCGCTCACCGCCGCCGCAGGCGGCACCGCGCTGTGCCGCTCGGTTTTCGAGCGCCTGCCGGTGGAGGGGCGGTGGAACACCGTCCTGCTGGCGGACGGGAACATCGGCATCGGCGGCGACCCCGCGCGGCTCCTGCGCCGGTGCGGCCGCCTCATCGACCCGCGGGGCGTCGTCGTCGTCGAGGTCGAACGCGAAGAGGTCCACGAGCGGTTCGTCGCCCGCTTCGAGGACGCCGAGGGCCGCGGCGGTCCGCCCTTCCCCTGGGCGAGGTCGGGCGCCGCGGCCGTGGACAGGGTGGCGCGCGCCAACGGCCTGGCTGTGGAGGACCGCTGGACCCGGTCGGGTCGGCGCTTCCTGGCCCTCAGGAAGGCAGTCGCGCGATGACCGACGCCGCCGACCCCGTCGCCGCACCGCACGCCGCCGTAGCGCCCGCCCCCTCCCCTCCCGGGCCCTACGCCGCCCCCCGTCCCGTCCCGGCCCCGCGGGAGAAGCCCCCGTCCCGCGAGCGGCGGGGCCGGCGCCGGGACGCCGCAGCCGCCTGCGCCGGTGTCCTGCTGATGGCGGCGGCCGCGGGCGTCGGGGCGGCGATCGAGCGGTCCGACGGGACCCTGCATGTGCCCTGGCCACCCTTGCAGGCCTTCTGGCAGCCGCACTTCGGCCCCGGCACGCCCGCTGCGGCGGCCGTCGCCGTCGCGGTGGTGGCCTACGGGCCCCGACTCGCCGTACGCATGGGGTGGCGGGCGCTGCTCCTGGCGGCATGGGCCACAGCGATGGCCTGGACCTGGTCACTGGCACTCGTCGACGGGTGGCAGCTCGGTGTCTCGGGGCGCCTCACCACGACCTTCGAATACCTCTCGCAGCTCGACCGCTTCGCCCATGTCCACGCCGCCCTGCGGGACTTCACCCACCACATCCTGGAGACGCAGCCGCAGCCCTGGACCGTCCACATCGCCGGCCACCCGCCGGGTGCCGTACTGACCTTCGTCGGCCTCGACCGGCTCGGGCTCGGCGGCGGGGGCTGGGCCTCCGCCTGGTGCATCACCACCGGCGGTTCGGCCGCGGTCGCGGTGCTGGTGGCCGTCGGCGCACTGGCCGGCCGGGACGTCGCGCGCCGTGCCGCGCCCTTCCTCGCCCTGTCGCCCGGCGCGGTCTGGGTGGGGGCCTCCGCCGACGGCTACTTCTGCGCCGTCGCCGCCTGGGGCCTGGCCCTCCTGGCCCTGGCCGCCACCCGAAAGGTCCGCTTCCCGGCGGGGGGCGCCCTGGCCGCGGGCCTGCTCCTCGGCCTGTGCGCCTACCTCTCCTACGGGCTCGTCCTCGTCGCGGTCCTGGCGGCAGCCGTACTGGCCGTCGCCAGGACCGCCAGGCCGCTGGCCTGGGCCCTGCCCGGTGTCGCGGTGGTGATCGCGGGTTTCACCCTGTCGGGCTTCTCCTGGTGGCAGGCCTATCCGCTGCTGGTCGAGCGCTACTACCAGGGCATCGGCGGTGTCCGGCCCTACGGTTACTGGATCTGGGCCGACTTCGCCTGCGTGGTCTTCAGCGCCGGACTCGCCTCCGTCGCGGGTGCCCGGCGGGCCCTGTCGGCACTGCCTGCCGCCACCGGCAGGCTGCGCATCGCCAGGTCCGCGGACACGGACGTCGTGGTGCTCCTCGCCTGCGCCGCGGTGCTCGTGATGGTGGTCGCCGACCTGTCGGGCATGAGCAAGGCCGAGACGGAACGTATCTGGCTGCCTTTCGCCGCCTGGCTCCTGCCTTCCGCCGCACTGCTCCCGGGACGCGACCACAGGCGGTGGCTCGCCCTGCAGGCCGTGCTCGGCCTTCTCGTGAACCACCTGCTCTTCACCAACTGGTGAGCCGATGGGTTCCGTTCTCGAACCGGCCCGCGCTTTCGCGGCGTTCACGCCCGCCGTGGCGGCGCGTCCGCCGGAGCGGCGTACGGATAAGGGAATTGGGCCACCCGGTGGAAACTTCCGCCGCGCAGACCCGCGGCACCTTTCTCCCCGGCGCGGCTGCCACAGGATGCAGAGGGCGTCCGAACCCTCCCGCGGGGGACGGGCCCAGCATCGCCGGAGCATCCAATTCATGAACAGAGGGCCCGAGATGGCAGGCGGAAATCAGGAGGGCGGCCCGTACGGGGACGCTTCGCGCGGTGACGCGTCCGCCGGGCAGGAGCGCGGTCGCGGCGGAAGGGCTCCGTACCGCGACACGGTCGGCCGGCTGCGGGAGCGCGCCGCCCGACTCGCGGGGGCCCCGCCTCCAGGTCCCTTCCGCGCTGATTTCTGGCGCAGCCCGATCCGGGGGCCGTGGCTGACCGCGGTGTTCGGCCTGGTGCTGCTGGTGGGCATCATCATCGTGTTCGTGACCGGGCTCCTGTCGTACGCGGCGTACAACCCGCGTCTGGGCAGGCTCAACGACCCGACCCCCGAAAGGGGAATCCTGGGCTTCTACCTCTTCACGTGGCCCACCCACCCTTACTGGCTCTACCGCCTCACCCAAGGCGTTCACGTGACCCTCGGGCTGGTTTTGGTCCCCGTGCTGCTGGCCAAACTGTGGTCGGTGATCCCGCGGCTCTTCACCTGGCCGCCCGCCCGGAAACCGGCGCAGGCCGTCGAGCGGCTGACGCTGATCCTGCTGGTCGGCGGCGCGCTCTTCGAATTCGCCACCGGCATCCTGGACATCCAGCTCCACTACATCTTCCCCGGGTCCTTCTACCCGCTGCACTTCTACGGCGCATGGGTCTTCATCGCCGCCTTCGTCGCCCATGTGGCCCTGCGGCTGGGCCGGATGTGGCGGGCGCTGCGGTCGCGGCGGCTGTCCACGGTGTTGCGTACGGACACCGCGCACACCGAACCCGAGGCCGCCGACGCGGCAGGCCTCGTGGCGGCGGCACCCGCCGCGCCGACCATGAGCCGGCGCGGGGCTCTCGCGCTGACCGGCGCCGGCTCGCTGGCGCTGCTGGCGGTGACCGCGGGGCAGAGCATCGGCGGCGCATGGCGCCACACCGCGCTGCTGGCCCCGCACGGACGCAACCCCGGCGGCGGGCCCAACGGCTTCCAGGTCAACAAGACGGCCGCCTTCGTGGGGATCACCGCCGCGGACATCGGACCCGGTTGGCGGCTGCGTCTGCACGGCCCCGCCGGCACCAGGACCTTCACCCGCGGCGACCTGCTCGCGATGCCGCAGCACCGGGCCGCGCTGCCGATCGCCTGCGTGGAGGGCTGGTCCACCGACGACCAGCACTGGTCGGGGCTTCGCCTGGCCGATCTGGCGGCTCTCGCCGGCCTGCCAGGGGCGGGCAGCGTGCTGGTGGAGTCGGTGCAGCGCGGCGGCGCCTTCAGCCGGGTGCTGCTGGCCGGCAACCAGATCCGCAACCCGCTGTCGCTGCTGGCCCTGCACGTCAACGGAGCCGACCTGTCCGCGGACCACGGCTTTCCCGCCCGGGTGATCGTCCCGGCCAACCCCGGGGTGAACAACACCAAATGGGTCGGCAGCCTCACCTTCAGGACCTGACCCGACGACCGACGGACGTGCCCCGATGAAACACCTCCTGCGCGCCTACGGTGCCGGCCCCCTGCACGTGCTCGCCATGGCGGGCTGCCTCGCGCTGGCCGCATACGCCGCCGTGCAGCTGCTGGCCGACCGCCCGCTCGCGGTGGCGGCCTGGGTCGTCGGCGCCGCGCTCGTCCACGACCTGGTCCTCGTACCCGTCTACTCGGGCGCCGACCGCGCGGCACAGCAGGCACTCGCCACCGGTCCTGCGGGAAAGCCGCGACCGCCCTATCTCAACCACCTGCGGGTGCCGGTGGTCCTGTCAGGACTGCTGCTGCTGGTGTGGTTCCCGCTGGTCTTCAACCTCGCCAGGCCCTACACCGGCGACACCGGACTGTCCGAGGGCGTCTTCCTCGGACGGTGGCTGCTCATCACCGCCGCCCTCTTCGCCGCGTCCGCCGCGCTGTTGGGCCTCCGCGTCCTGCGGGCCCGCCGACGCCCGAGCCGGCCCGGGAAGGACACGCCGTGACGCGGCCGAGGAGCGGTGACGTGCTGGTGGTCATCGACGAGGGCGGCCGGGTGGTCGAGTGGGGGCGCCGGGCCGAGGAGCTGTTCGGGTGGGCCGCCGAGGACGCCGTGGGGCAGGAGGTGGCCGCTGTCCTGCCGGAGGTCGCGGCCAATGACGAGCTGCGGCGGGAGGACTTCCCGGAGTTCACCTCGGTGCTGGTCAAGCCGGTGATGCGGGGGTCCTCCGTGGTGTGGCGGGTCCTTGCGGCCGGGGACGCCCTTCCCGGGCGGGACGTGGCGGTCCTGACGTCCCTCTTCGCGCCGCCCCCGGTGGGACTCCACGTCCTTGACGATCAGCTGCGGGTGGTGCGTCCGGGCGCCGCCCGCCCCGGTCTGCCGGCGGGCGGGCGCCCCTTCGACGTGTTCGAGCGGGAGGGGTCCGAGGCGGAGGCCGACGCCGCACGGCGGGTCCTGCGGAACGGGAGGCCGGCGGTGAACCGGCTCGTCCAGGTACCCGGCGAGGCCGGGCACCGTACGCACTCGGTCTCCTACTTCCGCCTGGAGGGCGGCGACGGCGAGGTCCTCGGACTGGTGGCGTACGAGACCGACGTCACCGACCGCGAGAAGGTCCGGGGCCGCCTGGCGCTGCTGGAGGCGGTGCACGCCCGGGTCGGGCACGGGCTGAACCTGGGAGCCGTCTGCCGGGAGCTGGTGGAGGCGGTGGTGCCCGCCTTCGCGAGCGGCGCCGTCGTCGAGATGATCGAGGACATCGTCCGCGGGCAGGGGGCGCCGCACGTACCGGTGCGCCCGGGTGTCCCCCTGCGGCGGGCGGCCGTCAGCGGCACCGACCCGGCCTTCGCGGGCCCGGAGGTGGGCCCGATCCCGGCCGGCACACCGTTCTCCGACGTCCTGGCCGACCTCCGGCCCCGGCTGCTCGCGGTCGAGGACGGCACCGCGTGGCTCCGGGCCGATCCGGTCCGCGCCGCGCTCGTCGGGGAGTCCGGTGCGCACTCCCTGATCGTGGCGCCGCTCGTCCTGCACGGCCGGGCGCTGGGCCTGGTCAGCTTCTCCCGCGACCGCCATGCGGATCCCTTCGAGGAGGACGACCTCACGGTCGCGTCCGGCGTGTGCACGCACGCCGCCCTGTGCCTGGACAATGTCAGCCGCTACATGCGCGAGTGGGTCCTCGCCCAGACCGTGCAGCGACGGCTGCTCCCCCAGGAGGCGGCCGCGCCGACGGCCCTGGAGATCGCGCACCTGCACCAGCCGAGTCCCTCGGGCGGCGGCGCCTGGTTCGACGTCATCGAACTGCCGGGCGAACGGACCCTCCTGGTCGTCGGCGACGTCACAGGGCAGGGCATCACCACCGCGATCACCGTGGGACTCCTGCGTACGGCCGTCCAGACCCTCGCCGCCATGGACCTGCGGCCCGACGAGCTGCTGGCCCGCCTCAACGACACCGCGACCCGCCTCGCCGCCGGCTACACACCCGCGGACCTCCCGGAGCACGGGCCGCTGACCGCCGACTGCACCGTCGCGCTCTACGACCCGGTCGACCGCACCTGCACCGTCGCCTGCGCGGGACTTCCCGAGCCGCTCGCCGTCCTTCCCGACGGGACCTCCGCCGACCTGTCCGTAGCCCCGGGCCCCCCGCTCGCCGGACCCGGCACGGCCCCCTTCCCCGCCGAGACCGTCGACCTCCCGGAGGGGAGCATCCTCGCGATGGGCACGGCCGCCGTCGCCGGCGAGGCACCGGCGCCGTCCGGTCCCTTGCGCCGGATTCTGGACAGCGCGGGGGCCAGGCCGCTGCGGGACCTCCGCGACGACATCGCCGCCGAGATCGACGCCGGCCAGAGCGCCGGCCAAGGCGCCGGTGAGCCGCTGGTGCTCCTCGCCCGCACGAGAGCGCTCCCCCGCGACCGCGTGCTGACCCTCGACCTCCCCCCGGGCTCCGAGGCGGCACCGATCGCCCGGGAGGCGACCCGCCGCCAGCTGGACGTATGGGGAGCGGGCGGGGACACGGCCTTCACCGCCGAACTCGTCGTCAGCGAACTCGTCGGAAACGCCGTCCGGCACGGGACACCGCCCCTGCGGCTGCGCCTGATCCTCGGGCAGACGCTGACCTGCGAGGTCAGCGACGCCGCGAGCAGCGCTCCCCACGTGCAACACGCCCGTACGGTCGACGAGACCGGTCGCGGGCTGTTCATCCTGGCCACTCTCGCGGACCAGTGGGGCGCGCGGTACCACACGAAGGGGAAGACGGTCTGGGCCGAACTGCCCGCGGGCTGAGCCGAGGCGGCCGAGGGATGACGGCTCAGACGGGCGTACCGATGGCGGCGTGGACGGAGTGGACGGCGCCGGCGCCTTCTCCCACGGCGGCGGCCACCCGCTTCACGGACCCGGAGCGGACGTCGCCCGCGGCGAAGACGCCTGGTTCGCTGGTCTCGTAAGGGAGCGGGCCACGCCCGAGCCCCGACCACACCGGGCTGAGCGGGTAGGGGTCCAACCGCACGTCGGTGCACAGGAAGCCACGGGCGTCCGTGGCCAGATCGGGCAGCCAGTCGGTGGCCGCGGACGCGCCGATGAAGCAGAACAGGCCGCGGCACGGCTGCTCCGCGCGCTTCCCTGACACGCGGTCGGTCAGGGCGATCCGCTCCAGCCCCTCCCCGCCGTGCAGTTCGGTCACCTCGGTGGAAGGGCGTACGGTCACCCGCGGATCGGTGCGAAGCCGGTCGAGGAGGTAGGACGACATCCGCGAGGCGACGTCCGCGCCCCGGACGGCCAAGGTGACGGCGCAGCCGCGTGAGGCCAGGTACAACGCCGCCTGCCCCGCGGAGTTGGCGCCGCCCACGACGCAGACCGGCTGACCGGCGCACACCTGGGCTTCGAGGTTGGTGGCGGCGTAGTAGATCCCGGCGCCCTCGAACCGCTCCCACGACGGGAGGGGCAGCGTGCGGTAGCGGGCGCCGGTGGCGACGAGGACGGCGCGGCTGTCGATGGCGGTGCCGTCCGTCAGGACGACGCGCAGGTAGTGGTGGCCGGTCTCCAGTGCCGCCACCTGGCAGGGGCTGGACAGGCGGGCGCCGAACTTCAGCGCCTGCAAGGTGGCCCGCAGCATGAGATCCCCGCCGCTCAGCCCGGAGGGGAAGCCGAGGTAGTTCTCGATCCGCGAGCTCGCCGCCGCCTGGCCCCCCGTCCCGACCCTGTCGAGGACGACGGTGTCGAGCCCCTCGGAGGCGCCGTAGACGGCGGCCGCCAGGCCCGCGGGACCCGCGCCCACCACGACGAGGTCGGCGGGGCCTCCCTCCGCGGCCCGATAGGCCAGGCCGAGCGTCGAGGCGAGTTCGGCGGGAGTGGCCCGGCGCAGCACCTCGTCCTGGGCGACGACGACGGGCAGATCAGCCGTGGCGAGCCCTGTCGAGCTGAGAATTCGCCGGCCTGCGGGGCTGCCCGCCTCGGTCCAGAGGTGCGGCAGGCGCTGACGTGCGGCATAGGTGCGCAGGGCGAGCCCCTCCGCGGAAGCGCTGACGCCGACGATCTCCAGCCTGCGCGCCACCACACTCTCCCGGAGCCGGTCCCGTCGGGCGAGGAAGGCGCGCAGCAGCACGTCGGAGAGGTCCGCCTCGTCGGCCATCAGGCGCCGGAACCGGTCCGGGGGGATGCGGTGGACGCGTCCCGGCTCCACCACCCGGGCGGCCATGCCCACCGTCTGCCCGGTCAGCAGGTTCAGTTCGCCGATGAAGCCGCCGCGCCGGTAGGTCGCGATGACCACCTCTTCGCCACCCGGGCCCGGCGGCGACACCAGCTCGATGGTCCCGGACTCCATCACGATCAGGTCGTAGGCCGGTTCACCGGGGCGGAAGACCACGTCGCCGCGCCGCACGTCCTGGGCGCTCCCGTACGAGGCGAGCCGGGCCTGCTGCTCGTCCGTCAGTCGCGGTGAAGCCTCCCCCTGAGAAGGAGTCCGCGGATTCGGCGACCCGGATTCCGGCTCCATCGTCATTCGCCTCAATTCGTGACAGGTCGCCCCAGGCTATCCCCGTCGGGGTCGAGTCCCGGTTTCGCGCGATCGACGGCGTGTGGGGCCGACATGCCGAGGGTGGCGAGGCAGGGCCAAGCGGTACGCCGCCGGTGCGACGACGTACCCGCCACCGCGTGCCCGACTCGCGGGGAAGCTGTCGCCAGGCGAGGGAACGGCCGGTTCCGGTCATTCGCCGGCGCCGCGCGCGGCCCGGGTGCGGCCGGGCAGGGCGGGACGCGGCGGTCGGTGGCGGCCCGGGGCAAGGGGCGTCGTGCCCGGTCGCGTACGGGCGGCGCCCTGCCGGGGGCACCCCTGCGCCGGGCAGCCGTAAGTCCTCCGGTCAGGACCGGCCCCGTACCCCGCCGGTCGAACAGCAGTGCAAAATCGCCCTCTTGCCGGATCGGGTTTCTTGTCCCAGCCGATACGCGCTGCCTACGCTGGCGCCTCGTTTCACGGCGTGCCCGGTTCAACGCCCGCCTCTGCTCGTCACGTCCTACCGATCACGCACGACTGGCTCATGGTTTGCGAACGGCATCGGACAGGTGGCGCCCCTCGTACGAGGGCGCGAGCGAGAGCGGGGACTACGCGTGTCACAGGCGACTTCCGAGACGGGGACAGCGGGCGCCGCGCGCCCCGGTGGCCCGGAGGGGAGCGCGAAGGCGGCAGCGTCCGGGCGCTTCCGGCCGGGCCGGGACGTCGTCCTCCTGTGGGTCGCCTGCGCGACGGACGCGATCGGCAGCAACGCCTCCGGCATCGTGCTGCCGCTGGTGCTGCTGGGGCTGGGCTACTCCCCCGCCGTCGTGGGCGTCGTCGCCAGTGCCTGCACCGCGACGGGACTGCTGGTGGCGCCGCTTGTGGCGTGGCCGGCCGACCGGGGCGCCCGGAAGGCGGTGATGTTCTGGTCGGCCGTCGTCGCGGCGCTGGCCATGGGCGTCCTGGCGATGGCGCTGGCCGGCGGGCACCCCCCGCTCACCCTGCTGCTCGGCGCGGTGCTGGTGGAGTGCGTCGCCGCCGCCTGCTACAAGGCCGCGGCACCGGGCACGGTGGCCCTGCTCGCCGCGCCGGCGGAGGTCCCGCACGTGGTGGCCGGCGTCGAGGCCGGCGAGCAGGGGGCGCTGATCCTGGGGCCGGCCCTGGGCGGTGCGCTCTACCAGGTCTCCCGGGTCCTGCCCTTCGTCGTGGACGCGGTCTCCTACGCGGTGACGGCCGTGTGCGTACGGTCCATGGCCTCGGACCTGCGGGCGGCCGACGCGCCGGCCCCGGCGCCCTCGGGAGGGCGGCGCGGCAAGGCGAAGGAGGACGGCCTGCGCGCCGGGCTGCGCATGGTCCGCTCCTCGCCGCTCCTGCGGCTGGTCCTGCTGTGGGCCACCACCGTCAACGGTGTGCTGGCCGCGCTGACCTACCAGACGGTCTTCGCGCTCAGCCGGCACGGGCACGGCGCCGCCCCGATGGGCCTGGTGCTCGGGGTGTCCGGCACGGCGGGGCTGGTCGGCGCGCTGGCGGCGCCCTCGCTGGTGGCCCGGCTGGGCGCCCGCCGGGTGCTGGTGGCGGTCACCTGGCTGCTGCTGCCGCCGGTCGCCGGCCTCGCGACGGCCGGCAGCGCCTGGGCCTTCGGCGCGCTGTTCGCCTCCATCTGCCTGCTGCTTCCGCTGACCTCCGTGGTGCTCCAGGCGTGCGCGGTCCGGGCGGTGCCGCCCGGGGCCCAGGCCCGGGTGGCGGCCGCCCTGACGGTGTGCGCGGGCCTGGCCGCCGCGCTGGCCCCGGCGCTGACGGGCACGCTCGCCGGGCGGGTCGGCACCGCCGCGCCTCCCCTGGCCTGCGCGGCCCTGCTGGCCGCCCTGGCGCTGCGCACCACCCTGGGCGGGCCCCGCCCCCTGCCGCTGGAGGACCCCGCATGAGGCCCGCCACCGCCCCCGGGCCCGCGCACACCGTCAGGGCCACCGCCCCCGGCCCGACCCGCTCCGGCACTACCACGGCCGCCCCCGGCGGCCGGCGCGCCCGCTACCGGCTGTTCGTCCCGGCGCTGCCCGACCCGTGCGCGAACGACCCGGCGCACATGGTCTTCACCGCCGACGCGGGCGGCCGCTGCGAGGTCTTCACCTGGGACGCGGCCACCGGACAGGCACGGCAGGTCACCGACCGGCCGCTCGGCACGCTCCGCGCGACGATCGACCCGGGCGACCACGTCTGGTGGTTCGACGAGGACGCCGACGGGCTGGGCCGCTGGTGCTTCCAGCCCTTCGCGGGCGGCCCGGACCGCCACGGCCTTTCCGGCGTGGCCCCCGGTACGCCGCGCGGCCTGTGGGTGGGCGACGACGGCACCGTCGTCATGGGCATCGGCTACGGCGACAGCACCGCCGTCCTGCGCGGCACGCGCGGCGGCCCGGCCCGGCAGATCGCCCGGCTGGACCGCTTCGCCTCCGTCTCCGGCGCCGCCGCCACCGGAGGGACTCTGCTGGTGGCGGTCACCGGCTCGGCCCGGTCCGAGCACGCGGTGACCATCCTCAGCGCGGAATGCGCCGAAGGCGCGGGCGGTACGGAGGGCGCGAGCGGTACGGAGGGCGCACGCGGCGCGGCGGCTGCGGGCAGCGCGTACAGCACGGACGGCGGCGTCCGCCAGCACCCCGTGACCGACCTCGGCGCCGAAGGCGCGGCCGGCGCCGTCCGCGCGGTCCTGCCCGGAACCGGCGGCGCCCTGTGGTGCCGCGGCTTCTCCGCGGTCCCCGCGCCGGGCTGCCCGCACCCCGAGCTGCTGCTGGTGAGGGAGGCCGACGGCGGCTACCAGCTGGCCGGTTGGCGTCCGGACACCGGCCTGCGGGCCTACTCGTGGTCCTTCGACACCGAGATCACCGCCCGCTGGTATCCGGCGGGCCCGTCCGCCCGGTCCGTGCTCGTCCGCCAGGAGCGGCACGGCCGCAGCCGGCTGCACCGCGCGGACCTCGACTCCGGCACGCTCACCCGACTGCCGGTACCGCCCGGGACGCTGCTCGACGCCGCACCCCGTGCGGGCGGTGATCTGCACTGGCTGTGGACGGACACCGCGCACCCGCCCCGGGCGCACTCCACCGCCGGCACGCCGCTGCCGCCGGCCGGCGGCGAGGACGACGGCTCCGAGGACGGCGGCACGGACGGCGACGGCTTCTTCGACGTCATCCCCGGCACCCACCGCGACCTGTGGACGCAGGGCCCCGGCGGGCCCGTACACACCTGGCTGAGCCTGCCGGAACCGCACGGCGCCACCGCACCCCCGGTGGTCTTCCTCGTCCACGGAGGCCCGGCGGACCACGACCGGGACGCGTACGACGGCGTGGTGCACTCGCTGGTCGGCGCGGGGCTGGCGGTGGCCCGGGTCAACTACCGCGGGTCGACCGGCTACGGCCCCCGCTGGCGGCGGGCGTTCGAGTCCGGTGTGGGGCTGACCCAGGTGGAGGACCTGGCCGCCGTCCGCGCGGATCTCGTCGGCCGTGGCCTGGTCCGGCCCGACGCGGTCGCCCTGTGGGGCACCTCGTGGGGCGGCTACCTCACGCTGCTGGCGCTCGGCACGCGTCCCGACCTGTGGCAGGCCGGCGTCGCCGTCAAGCCCGTCGCCGACAGCGTGACCGCCTACCGCACCACGACCGGCGCCCTGCGCGCCCTGGACGAGCGGCTGTTCGGCGGCACCCCGGACGAGGTGCCCGAGGCCTACCGGCGCAGCTCCCCGCTGCATTACGCGGCCGAGGTCCGCGCCCCGCTGCTGGTGATCGCGGCGACCCGGGACGTCAAATGCCCGCCCGGCCAGGTGCGCGGCTACCTGGCGGCGCTGGACGCGGCCGGGGTGCGCCACGAGTCGATGTGGCTGGACACCGGGCACAACGGCTACACCGGGGCCGATCACGCGGCCCTGCTGCGCCGCGCCGTGCTCTTCCTGCTCCGCGAACTGCGCGGCCCCGCCGCCGCGCCCCCTGCTCCTTCCGCCGAACGGCGGAAGGCCGCGGACAGCCCGCAGGACCCCGGTCCTGCGACGTCCGCACCGTCAGGCACCACCCGTGTACGTCGAGACGAGGAGTAGGCCATGCAGAAGGACCTCATTCACAACGACCCGCTCACCGACGAGGAGGAGAACCGCTCGGTCTCCGTCGGTGTGACGGTCAGGATCAGCGTCGCTCAGCCCGACGACCAGCCGGAGATCTGACCGGTCCGGCCGGGCCGACCGCCCGTCGGCCCGGCCGGTGTGATCGGGCGACCCGTCTGGCGGGTCTGCGGACCGGGCGGCCCGGTCCGCAGGCCCGTCGAGTCGCGGAGCCCGTACCTCCCGCAGCCCCCTTTGCCCGACAAGTCCGTGTGCCCGACAAGTCCGCGCGCCAACCAAGTCCGTGCGCCCGCCCGGCCCGGCCGTCCACGAGGAGTCGTCTTGCGCGTCCTGCTGATCAACATGCCGTGGTCCCCGATCGACGTCCCCTCGCTCGCGCTCGGCATCCTCAAGCGCACCGTGGACGAGCACGTGCCGGGTGCCGACGCCGAAGTCCTCCAGGCCCAGCTGGAGTTCGCCGACTGGATCACCGAGCGCGCCACCTTCACCGCCCGCGACTACGAGTACTACTCCCTGTCCTCGTACTTCCTCGGATGCGGCGACTGGGTCTTCTCCTCGGCGCTCTACGACGACCCGCAGTGGCGCGACGCCGAGTTCACCACCGCGATGGAGTCGAGGCTCGACCCGGAGCGGATGCGCATCACCCGCGAACTGCACCGCCTCGCGCCGGAGTTCGTGGACGAGATCGCCCGCAAGGTGGTCGCGATGGAGCCCGACTTCGTGGGCTTCACCTCCACCTTCCAGCAGAACACCGCCGTGCTCGCCGCCGCCCGCCGGATCAAGCAGCTCGACCCGCGCATCGTCACGGCGATGGGCGGCGCCAACTGCGACGGGGAGCAGGGCTCGGCGCTGCACCGCAACTTCCCGTTCGTCGACCACGTGGTGCGCGGCGAGGGCGAAGCCGCTTTCCCGGCGCTGCTGAACGCGCTGGTGCGCGGCGAGACCGACCTGTCCGAGGTGCCGGGGCTGTGCCACCGTGCCGCCGACGGCACGAGCGTCGTCAACCCGATCGCCGCCCGCCCGCTGCCGCCGGCGGCCATCCCCTCCCCGGACTACACCGGCTACTTCGAGCGGCTGGCCAGCTCGGTGGCCCGCAACTGGGTCGAGCCCAAGCTCGTGGTCGAGGGGGCGCGGGGCTGCTGGTGGGGGCAGAAGCACCACTGCACCTTCTGCGGCCTCAACGGCTCGTTCATGGAATTCCGCAGCAAGCCCCCGGAGACCTTCTACGACGAGATCACCTCGCTCGCCGCCCGGCACCGGGTGCTCGACATGTACGTCGTCGACAACATCCTCGACATGGGCTACCTCACCACGGTGCTGCCGCGGATGGCGGACAGCGGCAACGATCTGCGGCTGCACATCGAGATCAAGGCCAACATGCGGCGCCACCAGCTGCGTACGCTCGCCGAGGCCGGCCTGATCTACGTGCAGCCGGGCATCGAGAGCCTCAACAGCCGGGTGCTCGGCCTGATGGACAAGGGCGTCACCGGCTGCCAGAACGTCCGCATGCTGCGGGACGCCGCCGAGTTCGGCCTGTCGGTGTCGTGGAACTACCTCTACGGCTTCCCCGGCGAGTCCGCCGAGGACTACGACCCGGTGATCACCCAGCTCCCGGCGCTGGCGCACCTCGACCCGCCGGCCGACGAGGCCAGCCGTATCGCCATCGAGCGCTTCAGCCCCTATTTCAACCGCCCGGAGCTGGGCTTCTCCGGCCTGCGCCCGGCCGGCTTCTACTCGCTGATCTACGACCTGCCGGAGGCGGAGCTCTACGACCTGGCGTATGTCTTCGCCTCCCCCAACCGCGGCATCGGCAAGGAGACGGCAGCGTCGCTGGACGCGGCCCTCGCCGCCTGGCTGGCCGCGCACCCGGGGGCGCGGCTTACCCACACCGACCTCGGCGACCGGGTCGTGCTGGTCAGCGACCGGCCCGGCTTCGCATGGCGGCGGATGGAGCTGACCGACCCGTTCGAGCTGGCCGTCTTCCGGCTGCTGGACCAGCCGCACACCCCCGCGGTGCTCGCCCGCAAGGCCGCGGGCGAGACGGGCCTCGACGCGGCGGCGGCGGAGGAGCGCGTCCGCGCGCTGCTCGACAGCTGGCTCGGCCTCGGACTGGTCTTCACCGACAGCGGCCACTGGGTGCAGATTGCGCCGCCCGCGGTCAACCAGGCGCTGCTGCACCTGGAGTTCATGCGGCGAGCCCACGACCTCATGCCCGAGGAGGCCCCGGAGCCGGCCGAGGCGCCCGTGCCCGCAGCGGTCGCCGCCGAGCCCCAGCCGCTCGCCCGCCTGTGACCCACCCGTACACCGCCGGAGCAGTCCCCGTCCCCGTCCCAGGAGGTTCAGCCCGATGACCACGAGCACCGCCCCGACCGACGGCGCGCCCGCCGCTGCGGACTCCGGCGTACTGGCTGTCACCGCGTGGCGCGACTACGACCCCGAGGTCTGCGCCCTTCCCGGCATGGGGCTGGGCGAGCGCCTGCTGACCGGGCCCGTCGCCGAGGAGGCGGCCCTGCTGTGGGCGGACGGCGCACGGCGGGTACGCCTGGCGGAGACCGTCGACCTCACCGACGCGGGCAGCGCGGACGGCGCGCTGCGGACGGTGCGCGAGCTGAGCCTGGTCCGGGACCTGACGGCCCGTGCGGTGCTGGTGGAATGGACGCTGCGCACGGCCGCGGACGACCCGGAGGGCTGGCGGGCGCTGGGCCACCTCCAGCCGCCCCAGCAGCTGCTCGGTCTGCCCGCCGAAGCTGCCGCCGACCAGCTCCGCGCCTGGCGCGAAGGCCACTATGTCGGGCTGTGCCTGTGGCGCCAGGGCCCCGGCTTCGTCCAGATCCGCGACCGGCGTTGGGGCGGCCTGGCGCGGTTCACCGTGGACGAGCCGCACTACCAGGAGGCGATCGTCCGGCTCTCCTACGGCGCCCCCGCCGAGGACGTGCCGGACGACGCGCTGTCCGACTTCCTCGGCGAGCGGCTGGTCCTCCCCTTCGGCCCGCTGAACTGGTGGGCGCCCTACCGGGTCACCCGCTGGAGCCGCGGCGGCATCATGGTGTGAGCCGCGCCCGCCGCCGAGCGCGGCGGTGCGCCGCGCGGCCGGACGGCCGCGCGGCCGGCAGCTCACGGCACGCGTGCCGGGGAGGACCCGCTCAGCGGCCCTGCGATCGGTCCCACGCCGACAGCAGTTCCCGCTCGCGGTCGCCGCTGAGGCCGGCGCGGCGGGGGCGGTCCAGGCCCTGGGTCCGCTCCCAGTGGAGGGTGTCCGCCAGCAGCTCCGCCCGGGGGCGGTGGCGCAGGCCGGAGGTGCGGGCCGCGGAGCCGCTGCGGGCGCTGAAGCCGGACCATTCCGGGTCGGACATCCACATCGCGAGGGACTCGGGGCCCATGAACTGGCCCACCTCCTGGGCGAGCAGCCAGTCGGCGCCGGGCTGCACCACCGGGCCGGTGTGGCCGCCGATCTCGCGGGACAGGGCCACCCACTCGGCGAAGGGGACGATCGGGCCGACGGCGTCGTACGTTCCTGTCGTGCCCTTCTCGGCGCTGTCGAGCAGCCAGGCCGCGAGGTCCCGCGCGTCGACCGCCTGCGTCGTGATGCCGGGTGAGGCGGGGACCAGCAGCGGCGCCAGGGGGTCGCGGGCCGCGCGGGCGACCCAGTAACCGGTGCGGCCGCTGTGGTCGCCGGGGCCGCCGATCAGCCCGGCCCGCGCGATGAGGAGCCGGTCGCCCACCGCGGCCGACGCGGCCTGCTCGCAGGCCACCTTGGCCTCGCCGTATTCCTCGCTGCCGACCTCGTCCCGCCCGGTCGCGGGGAGCAGTTCCGCCGACTCGTCGGCGTCCGGCCGCGCGTGCGAGGCGTAGGCACTGATCGAGGACACGTAGGCCCAGTGGGCCGCCCGCTCGCCGAGGGCCGCCAGTGCGCCGCGGACGAAGGCGGGCTGCCACGACACCTCGACCACGGCGTCCCAGTCCCGGCCCGCGAGGCTCGCGTACGCCGACGGGTCGCGCCGGTCCGCGGCGACCAGTGCCGCGCCCTCGGCCGCGCCGCCGCTCTCGCCGCGGGCCAGGCAGGTCACCCGGTGCCCGCGCTCCAGTGCCTGCCGCGAGATTTCGCGGCCCACCCACGCTGTTCCGCCCAGTACCAGTATCTCCATCGGTTCACTCAAACACGGTCCGCGAGCCCGCGAGACCCCGCTTCGCGGAGGGCGTAGCGGCCCGCGCCGGGCCGCCCGGACGCCGCCCGGGGCCGGGCGGCGTCCGGGTCAGCCCAGCTCGTCGAGCAGTTCGGCCAGTGCGTCCAGGTCGCGGACGACCCACGACGAGACGGACATCACCGCGAGGTTGTCCACCAGGGAGGTCACGGTGACGATCGGGACGCCGGCCGCGTAGGCCGACTGCATCTCCATCGCCGTGCCCATGCTGAGGGTGCGGTCGGGGAGGAAGGCGACGCACAGGTCGCATTTCGCCGCCTCCTGGGTCATCTCGTTGAAGGTCCGCCGCAGCGACGCCAGCTCGGCGGGGAGGGACGCGAGGTGGAGGACGCGGGGGGCGGAGCCGGTCAGGGCGGCGATGACCGACAGCGTGGCCGGGTCGGCCAGTTGGCGGGTGACGTCGGCGCTCGGGTCGAAGCACTCCGCGTCGGGGAAGCGCGAGCGCACCGCGGTGGCGATCTGTTCGCGGTAGCCCTGGTCGTCGATCCGCAGGCCGGCGTTGGACCCCTGGATGGTGCCGGCGATGAAGACCCGCTGGATGTTCATGTGCGCTCGATTCGTCATGCGTCCTGCAAGGAGTAGTCGGCGAGGTCCGTCCCGGGGTCGGCGATCTTCTGGTAGACCCGCGCGGCCGCCACCAGGTGGTCCTCCATGTCGGCCCGTTCCAGCCCTGTGGTGCGCCGGAGGTCCGCCCAGACCGCGGCCGCGTGGGCGTCGGCGCCGTTGCGGGACGCGACGCCCTGGCCCGAGCGGAGCCAGACGTCCGCGGGCGAGAAGTCGCGTTCCGCGAAGCCCTTCAGCGGGATGATCGCCTCCGCGGTCACCGCCGTGCCGGCCACCAGCGCGCGGACGGACACGCTGTTCTGCTCCGGGTGGGTGAGCAGCGACGCCATGTCGGCGGAGAAGGCGGCCAGCGAGAACTCGTTCTCCGAGCGGAGCGTGAAGTGGCGGGTCAGGAAGTGCGCGCCGTTCTTCACGCTGTATTTCGAGTAGCTCAGCCGGATGCGGTAGCCCTCGCCGGTGGAGCGGTATTGGGCGGCGAGCCGGGCGGGGTGCGCCCCGCCCCGCGCGTCCAGCCGGACGGGCGCCGCGTCGACCTCGACGGAGGAGTGGCCGCGCCGGACCTCGTCCGCCGGGAAGCGGATCGGGGTCAGGTGCAGCAGGTAGGGGTCGAGGACCACGACGTCGCCGCCGGTCTCGAAGACCGCCGCGATGTGCCGGAGGTCCTGCAGGACGGCGGCTTTCGGTGCGCCCAGCGCCGCCGCGCGCTCCGCCACGTAGAGCGTCTGGTAGATGCACGCCACTCCGTGCCGCGGATCGGGCTCGCTCCCGTTGTACCAGCGCAGGTATTCCGTCGCGCTGTTGTAGGGGACGTCCCGCAGCACCGAGTCCAGGGCGGCGGTGTAAGGATCGGGGGTCCCGGTCACGTGAATCGCTCCTCAAGGACGGTGTCGTCGGGGCTCTCCGCGAACACCGTCTCCCGCAGCTCCTTGCGGCGCACCTTCCAGGTGGACGTCCTCGGGAGGCGGTTCCAGGGGATGAACACCGGTGCCTCCAGCGGCGGCAGGCCGCGGGCCACCTCGGCCCATGCCGCCTCGCTGAGGTCGGGGCCGTCCAGGCTGATGACGGGGACGGGCTTGCGGTCGCCGCGGGTCAGGACGATCACCTCGACGGCGCTGCCGATCCGGTCGAGCAGCTCGCTCTCCAGCTCGGTCGCGCTGCCGCCGGGAATGGCGTCGACCGCGCGGTCGACGAAGTGGATACGGCCGAGGGCGTCCTTGTAGCCGACGTCGCCGGTGTTCCACCAGGAGCCCTTCCACTTCTCCGTGTAGCGGTCGGTCTCGCCGACGTAGTCGACGCAGATCGACTTGCCCTTCGCGAACAGGACGCCGACCTGGCCGCGCTTGACCGGGGCGCCGGTCTCCGGGTCGGCGGCCTTGACGCCCACCAGGCCGGGCCAGGGGTTGCCCATCATGTTCATGTTCCCGCCGGCGGCCGCACGGCGCTTGATCTGGCCGCGGGTGTAGCCGAAGCCGGCCATCGGACCGACCTCGCTCTGGCCCCAGCTGTGCCCCCACAGCACGAACCGGCGCCGGGAGGCCTCCACGAAGGGCCGGGCGATCGAGGGGTGCATGAGGTCGAAGGTGTTCATGTAGTAGCGGACCTGGGCGAAGAGCTCCGGCCTGCGGCGTACGAGCGGCACCCAGCACTGGAAGACGTTCGGGGTGGCCTCGATCGTGGTCGGCCGGACGCGGTCGAGCGCCCGCTCGACGTCGTCGGCCTCGTGGCTGCTGGCGATGACCAGGGCCTTCGGGGCCCACCGCAGCTGCGCCATGGCCCAGGCGTAGGCCCGGGAGTGCGCGAAGGATATCGAGCTGAGGGCCACGTCCTTCGGCCCGTTGACGGCGATCGGCATCGGCAGCAGCTCCAGCCGGGTGCCGGCCCGGCAGGAGTCCGCGGTGTGCGCGACGAGCTTCGGGGTGTTCGTCGTCCCCGAGGTGTGCGTGATCATCATCAGGTCGGAGTCCGCGCGCAGGTCGAGGGCCGGCGCGGCGCTGCCCCGCAGCCCGTCGATCGTCAGCAGGCCGGCTCCCGGGTCCGCGGCCGGACCGTCGATCAGCACCGTCCTGCCGTACGCCGTCAGGTCCGCCCCGACGCCCTCGGCCCGCTCCAGCACCTCGGAGCCGATCAGGGTGACGGAGGGGTCGAGGCGCTTGAGCATCTCCGCGAGGTGCTCGGGGTAGTTGGCGCCCGAGATGGTCGCGGCGGTGGCGCCGATCCGGGCGGCGGCCGCGGCCAGCAGGATCATGTCGAAGTGGTTGCGCTTGACGACGGCGATCCGGTCGCCCTTGCGCGCGCCGGCCGCGTACAGCCAGGCCGACGCCTCCCGCACCAGGCCGGCCAGCGCCGCGGCGTCGTAGTCGGAGCCGGCCGCGGGGGCGATGTCGAAGGGGCGGTCGAGGACCAGTTTCGTGGTGCGCGACTGCTCGGCGTGCCAGTCGAAGAGCAGGCCGAGGTTCTTGGGTGGTTTCTTCACAGGGGCACTTCCTCAGACCGCGAAGGAGATGATGAAGGCGGCGACGGCGGTCGCCAGGAATCCGAGGCAGTTCACCCAGAATTCCATCCGCAGGAAACGGGCCCGTATGTGCGCGTAGGAGGCGCACAGGAAGTAGACGATCACGCCGACGTTCGCGCTGAAGCCGATGCCGGCGTGCTTGATGCCCACCAGAAGGCCCACGACGGCGAGGGTCTTCACGACGAGCAGCACCCACCACCACTCCCGGGGCAGTTTGACGCCGTCGAGGCAGACCTGGATGAATTTGAGCGGGCGGACGGACATCAGGACGTCCGAGGCCAGGAATGCCGCGAGCACGATCTGCGGCCACGACGGGCTGGGGATGAGGTGCATGGTCTTCGTCCTTTGTGTTCGGTCGGCGGCTGCCGCCGGCCCGGTGTCCGGTCGGCGTCCGCCGCTGAGGGGGGGAGCCTCGTCACGCGCCTTCGGGCAGCGGTGCGAGTTCCTTGAGCAGGTAGGCGACGAGCGCGTCGACGGTGGGGTGGTCCCAGGCGACGGTGGGCTCGACGACCAGGTCGAACTCGTCCTCGATGTCGCCGCAGAGGCTGAGCGCCGCCACGGAGTCGAGGCCGTAGCCGGTCAGCGGCGCCGTCCGGTCGATCTCTTCGGTGGACAGCCGGGTGTAGTCGGCGACGTGCCGGACGAGCCATCCGGCCAGCGACTCGGCGGTGTGCGGCTGCGGGGCGAGGTCGGGGGCAAGGTCGGGGGCGGGCTGGGGAGTGCTGCCGGTGGCGGTGTCGGTCACGGGTTCCTCCGGATGGTCCGAACGAGGGTTCTCGGCGCGGGGCGACGGGCGGTGGGGGCGCCGTCAGCCGGCCAGGGCGGTGTCGTAGAGATCGAAGCTGCGGCGCTCCGCGTGGCGGCGCAGTAATTCCTCCTGGACCCGCCCGGTGCAGCCCGCGGGCAGGTCGGCGGGCCTGCGGCCGAGGCGCCGCACGAGCCGGTGCAGGGCCGCGGCGGCCCAGGCCGGGTCGGCGAGGAAGGGGTCGTCGCCCCGGGCCCGCGCCCCGCGCCACACGCCGAGCACCGCGGCACCCGCGAGCAGCACGGCGTAGCGGTCGGACAGGGCGAAACCCGCCGGGGAGGCCAGCGCGGTGCGGTCCAGCGGCGGCAGCGCGAGGCTCTCCCGCTGGATCAGCCGCAGCTCGCCGGTGAGTTGCCGCGCCAGCGCCTGTACGGCCGCCTCGGGCGGGGTGCCGTCCGGCAGCGTGTCGGCGGCGGCGACCAGCGAGGCGCTCAGGCCGTCCCGGTCGCCGGTCAGGGCGAGCCGCCGGAAGGGTGCCTCCGGCAGGTCGGCGCGCGGGTCGAACAGCGCGTCGGGGGCCGCTTCCGCGCGGAACCAGGAGCGCCTGGCCAGCCGCGGCAGCTGCGGGATGATCGTCGCCTGGCAGGCGGCGGCGCCCGCATGGCCCAGGCTGAGCACCGGCAGGTCGCGCAGGTGCTTCTGGAAGATGCCGAAGTCGCCCTCGCGCAGGTAGAACCGGGCGCCCAGCACGACGGACAGGTCGTGCATCGCCCCTTGCAGCAGCGCGGGCACCAGGTATTTCACCGCGGAGGCGTAGACGCTCGCCTCGTCGGGCAGCAGGTGCACCGCGCGGGTGCCGGCCAGGCAGAGGCAGTCGCTGATGAGCAGGTCGAGGAAGGCGTCGCCGAGGGTGGCGCGGGCCTGGGGTATCTCGGCCACGGTCCGCTTGTAGAGGTGCCGGCCCCGGGCGAAGGACACCACGGTGCGCAGCGCCGTGTCTGCGGCGCCCAGCGCCATGCCCGGGAGGGCGCTGCGGGTGAGCTGGAAGGAGCGCAGGGCCAGGTCGGCGCCGTGGCCCAGCTCGCCCACGAGTGCCTGCGCGGGGACCGGGGCGCCGTCGAAGTCCAGGCCGGACAGGAGGCAGCCGCGTACGCCGACCGTGCCGTAGCGGGGCAGGACGGCCAGCCGCCCGGGTGCCACCTGGGCGCGCTCGACCATCAGGACCGAGTGGCTGCGCGGGCCCGGTGCCGGGTCGGTGCGGCTGAAGAGCAGCCAGGCGTCGGCCCGCGCCGCGTTGTTGATGACCTGCTTGGTGCCGTGCAGCCGGAAGGAGCCGTCCGGCTGTACGCGGGCCTCGAAGTCGTTGCGCAGGAAGTCGTTGCCGTGCGCCAGTTCGTGGTAGGCCACGGAGACCCGGCCGCCGCCCAGCAGGATCTCCGCCAGCCGGGTCCGCTGCCGCTCGTCGCCCCCGGTCCACACGTTGACCGCGGCCATGAAGGAGGTGACGCCGTAGCCGAGCCCGAGCGCCACGTCCCGCCGGAAGACCTCGCGCAGGACGCGTGCCAGGGAGTCGAGGCGCTCCAGCCGGCCGCCGAGCGCGGCCGGTACGAATTCCGCGTTGAGGCCGTAGGCGTCCAGCAGCTTCTCGCCGGCCGCGGACAGCTCCCCGGCCTCGTCGGCCTCCAGCAGCCGGTCGTTGCCGACCGGGTTGACGGGGTCGCCGGGGTCGCCGAAGGCGGCGTTCAGCTCGGCGACGCGGGCCGCCGTGCGCGCTTCCTGACCGCCTGTCATGACGCGCCTCCCGCCGCGTGCGCGGGGACCCGGACCGGCGGCCGGTCCCGCACGTCCTGCGCGGGACCGGCGGGGCGCAGCGACAGCGGCAGCAGCGAGACCAGCCGGCCCTGGGCATGCAGGGCGATGGACGCGTCGAGCACGCCGTCCAAGGCCTCGGGGTCCGCCGCGTCGGGCAGGCCGAGCGCGGTCAGCAGCCGGGCGAGCGCGGCCCGCAGCCACAGGGCGTCCCGCCACAGGGGTCCGGTCGCGCCCGCCTCCGCGTCGCGGTGGCTGTGCGTCCACAGGCCGACGCAGGCCGCCGCGGCGAAGCACAGCGTGAAGCGGCGGGCGGTCTCGAAGGCGGCGGGCGGCACGTCGGTCCGCGCGTCCCGGAACGCGGCCATCTCGGCGTGCACGTCGTCGACCACGGCCGACAGCCTTTCCGCGGCGCGCAGGGCGGGCTCGACCGCCGGATTGCGGGCGGCTGCGTCGCGCAGCAGCCCGACGCAGCCGGGCAGCGCGGCCAGCACACCGCTGCCGTGGCGGGCGAGCAGCGAGAGCCGGTCGAGGGCGGCGGGCGGCAGCGGCGCGGTGAGGCGGAAGGCGGCGGCCGCTCCCGCGACGTCCCCGGTGCCGCGCTCGTGGGCCCTGGCCAGCGTACGGAACTGGCTGATCAGCGAGTTGAGGTTGACCAGGGTGTTGCCGTCGAAGAGGCCGACGATCCGGTGGTCCCTGTCCACCTTCTGGAACCGGCCGCCGGCGTAGACGTCCTTGAGGAAGGCGCGGGCGCCGAGCAGCCGGGTCAGCGCGGTGACGACGGCCTCGGTCCGGGTCGGCACCAGGTACTTGGTGACGGCGGCGACGACCGACAGCTCCGCCGGGGCGGTCTGCACCGCGCGGGCCGCGACCAGCGCGAGCGCCTCGCCGGCGAGCACGTCGGCGGCGCTCTCGGCCAGGGTCCTGCGTGCCTGCGGCAGGTCGATCAGCGACCGGCCGTAGAGGCTGCGCTCCGCGGCGAAGTCGAGGCCGAGGGCGAGCGCGTGGTCGGCGGCGCCCAGGGAGAGCGCCGCGCACATGGTGCGGGTCAGCTGGAGCGCCTTGAGCACGGTCTCCAGGCCGTGCCCCACCTCGCCGACCACGGCGCCCGCGGGGACCGGGGCCCGGTCGAAGGCGATCCCGGAGATGTCCGCGCCGCGTATGCCGTGCGTGCGGACCTTGTCGAGGTGGCGGTACGTGCCGGCCGGCAGGGTGCGCTTGTCCACCAGCAGCACGGAGTAGCCGCGCGGGCCGCCGGCCGGGTCGGTGCGGGAGAGCACGGACAGCAGGCTGCCGCGGGTGGCGTTGTTGATCAGCCACTTCTCCCCGCTGACCAGGTAGCCGTCGGCCCCGTCCGCGGCGGGCTCCGCGACGACGTCGCCGGCCAGCAGGTCGCTGCCGTGGGCGCTCTCCGTCAGCGCGAGGCTGACCGGCAGCCGGGAGGCGATGGCCTCACCGAGCCGGCGGCCCTGCTCCGCCGAGCCGTCCACCCAGACGCAGACGGCGCCCAGATACGTCTTGCCGTGCGCGATCGCCACCGTCAGGTCGCGGCGGGCCACCGTGCGGACCAGCTGCACCAGCTGCTCGTAGTCCGTCAGCCGGCCGCCGTGGGCGGCGGGGATGTAGAACTCGTACAGGCCGAGCTGGTCGAGCACCGCGCACAGGGCGGCCGGGAATTCCTCCCGCTCGTCCAGCGCGAGGCTGCGGGCGTGGCTGAACAGCGTGCCCGGGTCGTCCGGGTCGCCGAGGTTCCACTCCAGCTGCTCGGCGAGGCGGTAGGGCATGTGGCGGTACGGGGTGCGGCAGTAGGGCGTGTGGTCCACGGCTCAGCCCACCGGGGTGGCTATCGGTCCGGCGGCGAGGTTCGCCACCCGCCGGTCCAGGTCCTGGTGCACCACGGGCAGCCGGTCCTCCAGCAGCAGCCGCCGCATCAGGGTGCGCTGGATCTTGCCGCTGGTGGTCTTGCGGACGGTGGCCGGGCGCACCAGGACGACGCTGCAGCTGGCCTGGAACTCCTGGCGGACGCGGGCGCGCACCTCGGCGCACAGCGCGGCCGGGTCCTGCGCGGCGCTGCGGCGGAATTCCTGCACCAGGACGAGGTGTTCCTCGCCGTCGTCCACCGAGAAGGCCGCGCCGGCGCCGCCGCGGAAGGCGGGGTGCAGGGACTGCACGTCGCGCTCGACGTCGTGCGGGTAGATGTTCCGCCCGTTGATCAGGATCATCTCCTTGAGGCGGCCGGTCACGTAGAGCTGCCCGGCGTCCATCACGCCGAGGTCGCCGGTGCGCAGCCAGCCCGGGTCGGTGCCCGCGGGCGACACGATCCCGGCGTCGAAGACCTCTGCATTGGTCTCGGGGCGGTTCCAGTAGCCCGTGGAGACGCTGGCGCCCTTGACCCATATCTCGCCGACGTGGGCCTCGGGCTGCTCGGCGCGGCTGTCCGGGTCGACGATCCGCACGGTGAAGTCGCCCGGGTCGACCTCGCCGCTGCCGACCAGCGCCCGGGTGCCGCCGCCCGGCGGGGCGTCGTCGAGGCGGCCCTTCTCCAGCGCCGCCGCGTCGACCGTGCGGTGGACGGGGGCCTGACCCGCCTTCACACCGGAGATCAGCAGGGTCGTCTCGGCCATGCCGTAGCAGGGGCAGAAGCTCTCGGCGCGGAAGCCGACCTGGGCGAACCGCTCGGTGAAGGCGCGCACCGTCTCCGAGCGCACCGGCTCCGCCCCGTTGCAGGCGTGCTCCCAGCCGCTCAGGTCCAGCGTGGCCAGCTGCTCGTCGGTGACCCGGCGCAGGCACAGGTCGTAGCCGAAGTTGGGGCTGCCGCTGATGGTGACCCGGTAGTCGGTGATCATCTGGAGCCAGCGCACCGGCCGCATGAGGAAGGAGACCGGGGACATCAGGGCGGCCGAGCCGCCGACGTAGAGCGGGTTGAGTATGTGCCCGATCAGGCCCATGTCGTGGTAGGCGGGCAGCCAGCAGCCCATGCGGGTGCCCTGGTGGGTGCCGAGCGCGTGGGAGATGGCCAGCTCGTTGGCGATCAGATTCCGGTGCGAGACCATCACGCCCTTGGGCTCGCTGGTGGAACCCGAGGTGTACTGGAGGAAGGCCAGCGAGTCGCCGGTGAGCCGCGGCCGCGTCCACGCCGCCGCGTCGCCCTGGGCGGGGTCGTCGCCGGCCAGGACCGGGATACCGGTGGCGCCGGACTCGCGCAGCCAGGCGCGGACGCCCGGCTCGTCGGCGGAGTCGGTGAGCACCGCGCGCACATCCGCGTCGCGCAGGATGCCGGTGAGCCGGGCCGACTGGTTGTCCTGGTCGGCGGGCAGCGGCGCGGGGACCGCGACCACTCCGGCGTAGAGGCAGCCGACGAAGGCCTTCACGAAGTCCAGGCCTGAGGGATAGAGCAGCAGCACCCGGTCGCCGACCGCGCTGTGCCGCTGGAGCCACGAGGCGATCCGCTTGGCCTCGGTGTCCAGCGCCCCGTAGGTCAGCCGCCGCGCGACGGCGCCGGGCGCGCTGTCCGGCAGGAAGAAGAACGCTTCTTTGTCCGACAGGTCTGCGGCATGGCGCAGCACGATCTCGGTGAAATTCTCTTGCCTCAGCAAGGCAGACCGCCCCCGATCTAGGACTCGCACACGGCCGGACGACCACCTGGCGGCGAATCGCTGACGCTGTCCCGACGGGACGGCTCACCCCCCGATTTCGGGGCGCGGCCGATCACGACGGCGTCATTTGAATTGATTGCGAATTCACATCGCCATACCCAGGGATCCCCGGCGCTGGCGACAATACCAGCCCCTCGGCGAGTGCGCGTGGAGTCGTCGCACTCAACCAAGCCGGCCCCAAGAGCTTGGGGCCGGCTTGGTTTTACGGCCGCTTCTCCCGGCTTCTCCGCGGCATGGTGACGACGGCGGCCCGGCGGTCGCCCCGCATGCATTCTGCGGCCGCATATAGAATTCCGCTATACCCCCGTGATATTCGGACGCCCCGGCATTTCGCGCGGACGGTCAGGACGGAAAAGCCCCGCCCGAAAAGGGGTCCGTCAGCAGATGCGGGGCAGCTGCTCGCCGATCGGCAGGTCGACCACGCGGGTGCCGCCGAGGCCCGTGCGGGCCACGACGGTGCCCGGGTGGTCCGCGACCGCCTCGCCGATCACCACGGCGCCCGCGCCCAGCGGGTGGGCGCGCATCGCGGCCAGTACCGCGTCGGCGTGCTCGGGCGGGACGAAGGCGACGAGCTTGCCCTCGTTGGCCACGTACATCGGGTCGAGGCCCAGCACCGAGCAGGCGTTGGCGACGGCCGGCGGCACCGGGACGGCGCGCTCCCGTACGACCACGCCGACCCGGGCCGCCGCGGCGATCTCGTTGAGCGAGGCCGCCAGGCCGCCCCTGGTGGGGTCGCGCAGCACGTGCAGGTCCGGGGTCACCGCGAGCATCGCCGCCACCAGGCCGCCGAGCGGCGCGGTGTCGCTCTCGATCTCCGCCTCGAATTCCAGGCCCTCGCGGACGCTCATCACGGCGACCCCGTGGGCGCCGATCGCGCCGCTGACGATCACCACGTCCCCGGGCACCACCCGCTGCGGGCGCAGGTCGACGCCGGCCGGGATCAGGCCGATGCCCGCGGTGTTGACGTAGATCCCGTCGCCGTGGCCGGACTCGACGACCTTGGTGTCGCCGGTGGCCACCTCGACGCCCGCGGCCCGCGCGGCCGCGCCGATCGCCTCGGCGACCCGGGCGAGCACCGGCATCTCCACGCCTTCCTCCAGGATGAAGGCGCAGGACAGGTACGCGGCACGGGCGCCGCTCATGGCCAGGTCGTTGACGGTGCCGTTGACCGCGAGGTCGCCGATGCCGCCGCCGGGGAAGAACAGCGGCCGCACCACGTAGGAGTCGGTGGAGAAGGCCAGCCGGGCGCCGCCGAGCGTGACGGC
The DNA here is from genome assembly GCA_036015235.1 of Streptomyces sp. NBC_00433. Lineage (NCBI taxonomy): Bacteria > Bacillati > Actinomycetota > Actinomycetes > Kitasatosporales > Streptomycetaceae > Streptomyces > Streptomyces sp. NBC_00433. The sequence goes on from CP107926.1 coordinate 3,161,591, forward strand.
CGCCGCGTCGCCGAGCTGGGCGAGCACCTCGCCGCCGAAGGCGGGGGCGAAGATGTGCTCGACCAGCTCCGCGGACATCGCGCCGCCGCCGCCGTGGCCCATGACCACCCGCGGCTGGTGGCGCAGCGGGGCCGGGCACGTCCACGACAGCATGTCGACCGGCGCGGGCCTCGCGGGGGCGGGAAGGGTGTCAGACAACGGGGGTCGCCTCCTGGCGCGCGGGGGCGGCGCCGAGCCGCCGGTAGAGGTAGTAGGCGGCGCAGGCGCCCTCGCTGGAGACCATCGTGGCGCCCAGCGGTGTGCGCGGGGTGCACACGGTCCCGAACGCCTCGCAGCGGTCCGGTTTGAGCAGGCCCTGGAGCACCTCGCCCGCGCGGCAGGCCGCGGGCTCCGCGGTGTCGATGCCGGACACCTCGAAGCGGTGCTCCGCGTCGAAGTCCCGGTAGCGCTCCGACAGCCGCCATCCGCTGTCCGGGATCACCCCGATGCCGCGCCACGCCCGGTCGGTGACCTCGAAGACGTCGTCGAGCATCGCCAGGGCCGCCGGGTTGCCCTCGGGGCGCACCGCCCGCTGGTAGGCGTTGTCGACGGTGTGCTCGCCGCGCTCCAGTTGCAGCACGGTCCGCCGAACGCCCTCCAGGATGTCCAGCGGCTCGAACCCGGTGACCACGATGGGGACCTGGTACTGCTCGGCGAGCCGCGGGTATTCGCCGGTGCCCATCACGCTGCACACGTGCCCGGCGGCCAGGAAGGCCTGCACCCGGCAGCTCGGGGACCGCATGATCGCGTCGATCGCCGGGGGCACCCGCACGTGCGAGACCAGCAGGCTGAAGTTGCGGATGCCGAGCTTGCGCGCCTGGTGGACCGTCATGGCGTTGGGCGGGGCGGTCGTCTCGAACCCGATGCCGAAGAAGACGACCTGCCGGTCGGGATTCCGCTCGGCGATGCGCAGCGCGTCGAGCGGCGAGTACACCACTCGTACGTCACCGCCTTCGCTGCGCACCCCGAACAGGTCGCGACCGGTGCCGGGCACCCTCAGCATGTCGCCGAACGAGCAGAAGATCACGTCGGGCCTGGACGCGATCTCCAGCGCCTTGTCGATGACTTCGAGCGGTGTGACGCACACCGGGCAGCCGGGGCCGTGGATCAGCTCGACCTGCTCGGGCAGCAACTGGTCGATGCCGTGCCTGATGATGGTGTGGGTCTGGCCGCCGCACACCTCCATCAGCGCCCACGGCCTGGTCACGGTGGAGTGGATGCTGTCCAGCAGCCGCCGCGCCAGACCGGGGTCCTGGAATTCCTCGAGGTATTTCACCGCAGCGCCTCCCGTGTTCCGTCCTGGCCGTCCCATTCCTGCCACGGGGCGCCGCCCGCCTGTGCGGCGATCTCCCATGGATCGCCGAACTCCTCCTGGAGCATGCCGAGTTCGGCGAAAAGCTCCAGCGTTTGCAGCGCCGACTCCTCGTCGAGCCGCTGCAAGGCGAAACCGACGTGCACGATGGCGTATTCACCGACCTGCAAGTCGGGCAGATACTCCAGGCACACCTCCTTGACGACGCCGCCGAAGTCGACGTCGGCCATCCGGGTGCCGTCCCGCTCCTCGATCTTCAGCACTCTGCCGGGTACCGCCAGGCACATGGGTTCTCCTCGCTGTGGGGGGATGCGATACGTCGCGGGGCCGCGATACGTCCGGGCGTGCGGCCGGTGCCGGTCACCCGCTGTCGGCGCGCCGGGCGGCGACCATCAGCTGGCCGAGGGCCAGCCCGCCGTCGTTGGGCGGCACCAGCCGGTGGACAAGTACGGTGAAGCCGGCGGCGCGCAGGGCGTCGGCGCACAGCCGGGAGAGCAGGGCATTGCCGAAGACCCCGCCGGTCAGCGCGACGGTCTCAAGCCCGTGCCGGTCGCGCGCCGCGGTGCAGCCGCGCAGGACGAGGTCCGCCACCGCCGCGTGGAAGCGGGCGGCGACCGTACGGACACCGGTGCCCGCCCGCAGATCGGCGACGACCGAGGCCAGCACGGGTCCGGGTGCCGCGACCAGTTCGGCGTCCCCAGCCGCGCCGGGGGCCAGCCCGAAGGCGTAACCGGGGCCGGTGCCGCCGCCCGCGCCGAGTGCCGCCGCCTCCAGCTCCACGGCGGCCTGCGCCTCGTACCCCGCGAGATGGCACACCCCGGCGAGCGACGACACCGCGTCGAAGAGCCGCCCCATGCTCGACGTGGGCACGCAGTTCACCCCGCGCTCCACCAGCCGGGCCAGCACCCGCAGTTCGTCGGGCGGGCAGGCCGCGACGGGCGGCAGCCCGGGGTCCCAGGCGATGCCCGCGGCCCACAGGTGGGCCAGCGCCATCCGGTAGGGGCGGCGTACGGCCGCGTCGCCGCCCGGCAGCGGCACATAGGCCAGCCGGCAGAAACGCGTGAAGCCCGCGTAGTCGCCGAGCAGGAACTCACCGCCCCACACGGCCCCGTCGTCGCCGTAGCCGGTGCCGTCGAAGGCCACCCCGACGACCCGCCGGGTGCCGTCCAGGCCGTGCTCGGCCATCGCCGCGGCCAGGTGGGCGTGATGGTGCTGCACCCGCACCAACGGGCGCTCCGCACTGTTCCGTTGCGCCCACGCCGCCGAGCGGTAGCGCGGGTGGCGGTCGGCGGCCAGCACCTCGGGCCGGACCGCGGTGACCGCGGAGAGCTGTTCCCGCGCGCGCTCGAAGGCCGCCACCGCGGCCGGCGCGTCCATGTCGCCGATGTGCGCGGACAGCCAGCCGCGCCGGCCCTCGCCCAGGCAGAAGGTGTTCTTCAGGTCCCCGCCCACCGCCAGCGCCGGCCGCACCTCGACGGGCAGCGCGATCGGCAGCGGGGCGTAGCCGCGCGAGCGGCGCACCATCGACACCGAGCCGTCGAGCACCCGCACCACGGAGTCGTCGCAGGGCACCCGGACGGGCCGGTCGTGGACGAGGAGGGCGTCCGCCAGCGGTGCCAGCTTCTCCAGCGCCTCCCCGTCGTCGGTGACGATGGGTTCGCCCGACACGTTGCCGCTGGTCATCACCAGCACCGAGGGGCCCGGCGGGTCGCCGGGCAGCCCGAGCAGCAGGTGGTGCACGGGCGTGTAGGGGAGCATCACGCCGATGTCGGGCGCACCGGGCGCCACCGCGCCGCCGAGCGCCCGGCGGCGCCCCCGCAGCAGCACGACGGGGCGCACCGGCCCGGCGAGCAGTGCCCGCTCCTGCGGGCAGGTCCGCGCCAGCCGCTCGACGGCGGCCAGGTCACGCACCATCACCGCGAACGGTTTGTCCCCGCGCGCCTTGCGCCGCCGCAGCAGCGCCACCGCGTCGGCATTGTCGGCGTCACAGGCCAGGTGGTAGCCGCCGAGCCCCTTGACGGCCACGACGCCTCCGGCGGCCAGCAGCGCGCGGGCGGCGGCGATCGGGTCGCCGCCGGGGGCGGTGCGGTCGGGGCGGGTGCCGCCTGGACGGGCGCCGTCCACACGAGAGCCCTCCGGACGGGCGCCGTCCAGGCGAGCGCCGTCCAGGCGAGCGCCGTCCAGGCGGGCGCCGTCCGGTACGAGGAAGCGCAGGCGGGGGCCGCAGGCGTGGCAGGCGATCGGCTGGGCGTGGAAGCGCCGGTCGGCCGGGTCCGCGTACTCCTCCGCGCAGGCCCCGCACATCGGGAAGCCGGCCATCGTGGTGTGCGCGCGGTCGTAGGGCAGTCCGGTGACGATGGTCAGCCGCGGCCCGCAGTTGGTGCAGCTGATGAAGGGGTGGCGGTGCCGCCGGTCGCCCGGGTCGGCCAGTTCGGCCAGGCAGTCCGCGCAGGTCGCCGTGTCGGGCGGCACGAGGGTGCGGACCTGGCCCTCCGTCAGGGACTGCACGATGGCGAAGCCGGAGCCGCCGGTGACGGCCAGGGTCTGGTGGTCCACCGACTCCACCCAGGCCAGCGGCGGGGCGCCGGGGCCGATGCGGGCGCAGAATGCGGCCACCGCGTCGGCGCCGCCCTCCACTTCGGCGACGACACCGTCCGGGGTGTTGGTCACGTGTCCGGCGAGTCCCAGGCCGGTGGCGAGCGCGTGGACGTACGGCCGGAAGCCGACGCCCTGCACCACGCCCCGCACCGTCACCCTGCTGCGCCGCGGCGGTCCGGCGGCCGCCCGCGTCGCGACCCGGATCATGACTCCGCGGTGACCGCGGCGAGCCGGTCGGCCGCCGACTGCCCGTGGCCGTGCGGGTGGTCCGCGCCGTCGCAGCCGTCGAGGTGGGCGCCGTGACCGTACGGGTGCTCGTGGTCGTGCACGTGGCCGTGGCCGTGCAGGTGGCCCTGCGCGGTCCCGGTGCGGGACATGACCGGGGTGTGCACGGGGCCGCCGGCGGCCGCCGCGGTCGCGCGGGCGAGCAGCTCGCCGGCTCCCAGGCCGCCGCGTACCGACGTCAGCAGCACCTCGACGCCCGGGTTGACCTGCGCCACGTGGGAGCGGAAGGCCGCCTCGTCGAAGGCCGCGGGACCGGCGAGGTCCATCTTGGTCACCACGACCAGGTTCGCCAGGCCGAAGGCGGTCGGATACTTCAGCGGCTTGTCCTCGCCCTCGGTCACCGAGGCGAGCACCACGCGCAGCGTCTCGCCGAGGTCGTAGGAGGCCGGGCACACCAGATTCCCGACGTTCTCCACGAAGAGCAGCTCCGTGGCGTCGGGCAGCCAGCCGTCCAGGTGGCGGGCGAGCATCCCGGCCTCCAGGTGGCACAGCCCGTCCGTCAGCACCTGCTTGACGGGGGCGCCGGACCTGGCGAGGCGGATGGCGTCGTTCTCGGTGGCCAGGTCAGCGGTCAGCGCGGCGATCCGCGTGCCGCGCTCGCGGGCCAGCGCCAGTTCCTGTTCGAGCAGTGCGGTCTTGCCGCTGCCGGGGCTGGACAGCAGGTTGACCACGGTGGTGCCGCGGGCCGCGAGGTCGGCGCGCAGCTGCCGCGCCCGGAGGTCGTTCCCGGCCAGTACGGCCTGCTGGAGGTCCACCACTCGGCACATCTTTCAGCGCTCCCCGCCGGTCGGTTCGAGAACAGGCCCGCCGGCGGTGCCGTCGGCGAACCGCACTCCGGTGATCTGGAGTTCGCGGCCGGACAGCAGCTCGTCCGCGGCCGTGCCGCACAGCGGGCAGCACAGGTCGGGCGGCATCCCCACCGCCCACTCGTCCGCGCAGGGCCGGCATCTGGCGCGGCCCGGCACGGTCTCGGTGACGAGCCGGGCGCCTTCGAGCACGGTGCCCGCGCAGGCCAGCCCGAAGCCGAACTCCAGCGCGTCGGGGACGACTCCGGCCAGCTCGCCGACCTGGAGGTGCACGGTGTGCACGGCGGTGGCCCCGGCGGTCCGCGCCGCCTCCTCCACCTGTCCGATCACCGCCATCGCGATGGACAACTCATGCATCGCCGTCCTCCGCTGCCGACTTGCCGCCGGCACCACTAAAGGACCCGGGGGCGGCGGCCGGCCGCCGCCACTCCGCCGCCGCGCCGGCAGGTGACCCGTTCGGCGCAGCGGCGTACGGGCTCACATCGCCCGCATCCGCAGGTAGCGCCTGATGTCCGGGAGCACCTGGACGAGCGCCGCGCCGACTGCCGCGCCGACGACGCCGACAGCCAGGATCTTCTTCACCATGGAGATGGGTTCCTCTCGTAGTCGCTCTCGTGGTCCCTCTCGCAGCTGACCCCGTCGTCCCCGCCGGGCCGTCCCTCCCCGTCCCGCGCGCCGACCAGGCCGAGGACCAGCCCGACCGCGGCGGGCACCGCCGCCTCGACGGCGGGGCTCAGGCCCATGCCCTCGTCGACGCCGGCCGGCTCGCACCCGACGACCATGATCCGGCGCGGGGGTGTGCCGCCGGTGCCCGCGCACAGCGTGCCCAGCAGCGCCAGGACGGCGTCGGGCGTCATCCGGTGGCCGTCGAGGACCGCGTCGGGGTTCTCCACCGCGCCGCACTCCCCCGCGTCCAGGACGTACAGCGTGCCGGGCACGCCGCCCCGGGCGGTGGCGTCGACCAGGACGAAGGTGTCGTAGCCGTCCAGCAGCCGGTAGGCGAGGTCGACCCCGCGCACCCCGGCGTCCAGCACCTCGACGCCTGCGGGCAGGTCCTCGGCGGACAGCCGCCGTACGGCCTCCACGCCGAAGCCGTCGTCGCCGAGGAAGATGTTGCCGACGCCGGCCACCAGGGTCCGGCCGGCGGCGGCGCTCACGCGTCCCCCAGCGGAGTGACCTCGTCGGGCTGGAAGTAGAGGAATCTGCCCTGCTCGCGGCGGATGTCGGCGCCCGGGTCGCCCTCCACGGTGACCGCCAGGTGCACCCCGCCGTCCACGTCGTGCAGCACCGCCTCCACCAGGGCGCCGCGGCCGACCAGGAAGAGGTCCTGCGCGTCGGTGCGCCGCAGGCCGGGGCGCAGCGCGACCCGGCAGCCGGCGCCGACCTGGCGGCCGTCGATGACGACCCGGTCGGTGTCGGGGTCCACCGTGCGGTCGCCGCCCGGGTCCCACCACGGGGTGCCGGGCTCCAGCAGCGGGTCGGCGTCGCCCGCGGGTGTGCCCGAGCCGGTGATCTCGCGCAGCGACCGCACCGCGCCGTGCAGCCGTTCGAGCACCTCGGGCGGCATGGTGTCGGCCAGGTCGATGACGGCGGCGGCCCGCGGGTCGGTGCCGCGGGCCTCCCGCTTCTCCCGGTCGGTCAGCGTCGCGGTGCGCAGCGCGAGGATCTCGTCGATCTCCAGGCCGTCGTAGAGCGCGCCGGGGCTCTCCGGGGCGATCGCCGGATGGTCCTCAAGGATGATCGGCGAGGCGAGCACCACGTCCGCGCGGCCGTCGCACCCGGCGAGCACGGGCCAGGAGCGGACGTTCTCGCAGGCCTGCGAGGCGGCCGCCGCCCACTGCGGCGGGTCCGTCAGCGACAGGAAGCGGCCCGCGTCCAGACCCAGCATCAGGTGCGCGGAGATCAGCGAGCGGGGCAGCGCCGCCGTACGGTCGGCGCCGTCCCGGCCCTGGCCGGTGCCGGCGGGTGGCCAGTCGGCGGTGTTGTCCACCACCGCGGTCAGCCGCCGCACCGCGTAGGGGCCCGGCAGGTCGGCCGCCGACAGCACGATCCGGCCGTTCAGCTCCTCGCGGGTGTGGACCAGCCGGCCCACGAGCCGGCCGTCCTCGGTGACGTCCTCGGTCTCCTCGCGGGCAGGGACGGTGAAGGGGACGGTGTGGCCTTCGCCGACCGCCGCCACGGGGACGGTGAAGGCGACGCGCTCCTCGACGCCTTCGTCCCAGGGCGTGAGCACCCGGTCGGCCAGCTCCAGTTCCGCGGCCGGGGCGAATCCGCCGCCGGGCAGCGCCCGCTGGACCGTACGCCGCCGCGCGTGCAGGAAGCGCAGCTCGGCGAAGAGCCGGTCGCCGCCGCGCGGCTCCATCAGGCACTCGGTGCGCTGGAAGGACGACTCGCCGCTGTCCTGGCCCCACCGCGGCGGCACCAGCACGCCGAACTGCCAGCGCAGCCGGTTCTTCGCGGCCGAGGCCCGATAGGGGTAGAGGACGTAGCCCTCGAAGAGCACCGCGTCCGCGACCGCCCGCGCCGCGTCGAAACGGCTGCCCACGTCCGCCGCCCCCGCCGTCGCCGCGCTCACGACGCGGCTCCGCCGGTGACGAGCGGCGCGGTGTCCGCGGGCCGGGACGCCGCGCCGAGCAGCGCCTCCACGGTCGCCTCCCACGACGGCAGGGCCTGCCGCGAGCGGTAGGCGAGCAGCGCGTCCATCGTCGAGCGCGGCAGCCGCAGCCATCCGCAGCCGGGGAAGTGGTGCTCGACCATCTCCTGCCACACCTCGACGGGCATCGCGTACGAGGCCTCCCGGTCCCACGGCACCGGCTCCACCTGGAAGCCGCCGGGCCCGGCGAAGGCCGTGCCGGAGAACAGCACGAGCAGCGGCACCGTGCCGCCTTCCAGCGCGCGGAGGTAGCGCGTCGCGGCCACGTCCATGTCGTACGTGCACGGTACGGGCAGGTCCACCTCGGTCTCGCCGGTGAAGCCGGGGACCACGAGCGAGACCTGCGCGAACTGCACCGGCAGCAGCGTGCTGCCCCAGCGGGACCGCTCGCCGAACAGGTCGGCGAGCCCGGCCGCCTCCCCGGCGCCGTAGCCGCGGCGGGCCGGCTCGATGCGGAACTGGCAGCGCAGCGCCATGGCGTGCACGCGGGTGCCGGGTGTGGCGGTGATCCGCAGCCGGAAGACCAGGGTCGGGCCCGCGGCATAGCGGTCGGAGCGCACACCGGTGCAGGCGAAGGAGAACCGCGTCACCGGTCCCCCTCCCGCAGCGGCCGGGCACGGGCGGCGGCGCGGGCGAAGAACTCGCCGAGCGCCGCCCGCGCCTCGGCGCCGCCGTCGAAGCCCTGCCAGAGCAGCCGCATGCGGCCCACCAGTTCGTAGCAGACGTCGATCGGCACCAGGTAGCAGTCGCATCCGGTGTCGCCGCGGCGCAGCAGCAGCGCCTCCACGTCGGGTTCGAGCAGCGCGGCGAGGCGGGTGCGGTCGAGCACCTGCTGCCAGTGGGCCGGGTCCAGCTCGCTCTCGGTGGCGCCCGCGGGGCTCGGGTAGAGCGCGGCATAGCGGCCGAGTTCGGAGTTGCGGAAGAAGAAGACGACGCCGACCGGGATCTGCAGGGCCTCCCAGGCGCCGTCGTCGACGGTGTGGCCGGGGTCGGCCAGCCAGCGGTCGGGCACGGTACGGAAGCGGCCGCCGGTCGTGCCGGGGTTGTCGAAGAGCAGCGCGCAGGCCGTGCAGGCGCAGGCCAGGGCCCGCTTGTCGGTGTCGACCAGGTGCCGGTGGCCGTCCGCGACCTCCACCCCGCACAGCTCGCACCGCTCGGGGCGCGGCGGGGCGGGCGCGGTGAAGCGCCGCAGGCCCGGCAGGCGGCCTTCCGCGGCCTGTTGCAGGGTCATGGGCTCACCAGGCCGGGGCGCGGGGTGATCTGGAGCAGCACGGGTCCGTCCGCCGCGGCGGCCGGCTCGAACTCCACCCGGGTCACCTCGCCGGCGAAGCACGCCAGCGCGTCCTCCACGGCCTGGCCGGACGCCGCCGGGGTGCTCCCGCAGCCGCAGCCGCCGGCCGGCGCGGACCGCAGCCGCAGCACACCGGTGTCCTGGTCGAAGCCCACCAGCTCGGCCGGTCCGCCCGGCAGGTCGCGCAGGGCGCGGCCGATCCTCGCCTCGACGCCTTCGGGGTGCAGGTCGTGCAGCACCAGCATCCCCGACACCAGGTCGTCGCCCAGCAGCCTCTCCAGCGCCCGCGGCCCGGCCTGCCCGGTCAGGGCCAGCACCCTGGCGAGACCGGCGCCGTAGAAGTCCATCAGCGCCCGCACCAGGTCCTCGGCGGCGGCGCAGGCGGCGCGGTCGCCGGTCGCGGCGAGCCGGTCGAGCACCTCCTCGACGCGCCGCCCGGCCCTCTCCGCGTCCCGCGCCGGTGCCTGCGCGGTCATCCGCCCATCCCGCTCAGGCCGGTCGGCACGTGCATGGTCTGCACGGTCTTGCCGCCGCCGACGTACATGTGCACCCCGCAGGGCAGGCAGGGGTCGAAGCTGCGCACCGCGCGCATGATGTCGATGCCCTTGAAGTTCTCCGGCGGGTTCTCCTCGAAGATCGGCGTGTTCTGCACGGCGTCCTCGTAGGGCCCCGGGGTGCCGAAGGAGTCGCGGGTGCTGGCGTTCCACGGTGTCGGCGGATAGGGGTGGTAGTTGGCGATCTTGCCGTCCCTGATCACCATGTGGTGGGACAGCACACCGCGTACGGCCTCGGTGAAGCCGACGCCCAGGCCCTCGTCGGGCACCTCGAACTTCTCCCAGGTCTGGGTGCGTCCCGCGCGGACCTCGGCGAGGCCCTTCTCGGCGAAGTGCAGGGCGACGGCCGCCGCGTAGGCCTGGAAGTAGGTGCGGGCGCGGTTGCGCTCCAGCGCGTTGCTCCACTTGGGGATCTTCCACTCGAAGCTGGTCTCCGGCTTCGTCATCGTCCTGGGCAGGTTGATGACGACGCTGTGCCCGGTCGCCTTGACGTAGCCGATGTCGACCAGGCCCGACAGGGCGGTGGACCACAGGCGGGCGATCGGGCCGCCGCCGGTGTCCAGCGCCAGGTGGTCCTTGCCGTCGAACCAGCGCGGCGACATCACCCAGCTGTACTTGTCGTCGAAGTTCCGCTTCTGCGGCGCGGGAATGGTGTGCTGGTTCCACGGGTGCCGCGGGTCGACCGGGTTGCCGAGCGGGTCGTGGGTGACGAACTGCTCCTGGCCCTCCCAGTCCTTGTAGTAGGAGCTGCCGAGCAGGATGCGGATGCCGAGGTTGATCTCGGTGAGGTCGTTGGTGACCAGCTTGCCGTCCACGACCACGCCGGGCGTGACGAACATCCGCCGGCCCCAGTCGGTCATGTTGCGGTAGGTGAAGTCGCAGTGGTCGGGGTCGTTCAGCGCGCCCCAGCAGCCCAGCAGGATCCGCCGCCGGCCGACCTCCTCGTAACCGGGCAGCGCCTCGTAGAAGAAGTCGAAGAGGTCGTCGTGCAGCGGCACGACCCGCTTCATGAATTCCACGTAGCGCATCAGCCGGCTCAGGTAGTCGGTGAAGAGCTGGACCGAGGCGATCGTGCCGACACCGCCGGGGTAGAGCGTGGAGGGGTGCACGTGCCGCCCCTCCATCAGGCAGAACATCTCCCGCGTGTAGCGGCTCACCTGGAGCGCCTCGCGGTAGAACTCGCCCTCGATGGGGTTGAGGGAGCGCATGATGTCGGCGATGGTGCGGTAGCCGTGCTCGCCGGCGTGCGGCGCCTCGGTCCGCTCGGCCAGTTCGAGGACCCCGGGGTTGGTCTCCTTGACCATCCGCTCGCAGTAGTCGACCCCGACCAGGTTCTCCTGGAAGATGTTGTGGTCGAACATGTACTCGGCGGACTCGCCCAGGTTGATGATCCACTCGGCCAGGGGCGGCGGCTTCACCCCGTAGGCCATGTTCTGCGCGTAGACCGAGCAGGTGGCGTGGTTGTCGCCGCAGATGCCGCAGATGCGGCTGGTGATGAAGTGCGCGTCCCGCGGGTCCTTGCCGCGCATGAAGACGCTGTAGCCGCGGAAGACCGACGAGGTGCTGTAGCACTCGGCGACCTTCTTCTGCTTGAAGTCGATCTTCGTGTGGATGCCGAGGCTGCCCACGATCCGGGTGATCGGGTCCCAGGACATCTCCACCAGGCCGCTGCCGTCCCCGGCCGTCTTCGTCGTCGGTGATGCCATCGCTTGTGCCATGCCCTTCAGTGGAAGCAGGTCGGATCGGCCCGGTGGTGCCGCGGCCGGCGGGGTGCCGGCCGGCGGGTCACCACGGGGGCCGGTAGCCGGTGGTGAGGGTGTCGCCGCGGGTGCGCCACTTGGGCTCCGCGTCCACGGTGTGCATGGTCACCGCCCGCAGCCTGCGGACCACCGAGCCGTAGACGGTGCTCGCGGCGCTCGACACCTTGCCGCCGGGCGGCTCGTCCATGAACGGCATGAACTTGTCGGGAAAGCCCGGCATCGTGCAGGCGATGCAGATGCCGCCGACGTTCGGGCAGCCGCCGATGCCGTTCATCCACCCGCGCTTGGGCACGTTGCACTTCACGACCGGCCCCCAGCAGCCCAGCTTGACCAGGCACTTGGGCGAGTCGTACGTGTCGGCGAACTGCCCCTGCTCGTAGTAGCCGGCGCGGTCGCAGCCCTCGTGGACGGTGGCGCCGAACAGCCAGGCGGGCCGCAGCTGCTCGTCCAGCGGGATCATCGGGGCCGCCCCCGACGCCTGGTGCAGCAGGTAGACCAGCGTCTCCGCGAAGTTGTCCGGCTGGATGGGGCAGCCGGGCACGCACACCAGCGGGATGCCCGCGTGGGACTTCCAGTCCCAGCCCAGGTAGTCGGGTACGCCCATCGCCCCGGTGGGGTTGCCGGCCATCGCGTGGATGCCGCCGTAGGCGGCGCAGGTGCCGATCGCGACGACGGCCAGCGCCTTGGGTGCGAGCCGGTCGAGCCACTCGCTGGTGGTGATCGGCTGGCCGGTCTCCGGGTCGTCGCCGAAACCGCACCAGTAGCCCTCGGGCTTGATCGCCTCGTTGGGGATCGACCCCTCCACGACCAGCACGAACGGGTCGATCTCGCCCCGCTCGCCCTTGAAGAACCACTCGATGAAGGTGTCCGCGCCCTGCACCGGGCCGCACTCGAAGTCGATCAGCGGCCAGTGCACCTCGATCTTCGGCAGACCGGGCAGCACGCTCAGCGCGATCTCCTCGATGCTCGGCTGGGTGGCCGCGGTCAGCGACACCGAGTCGCCGTCGCAGCTCAGCCCGGCGTTGATCCAGAGGATGTGGATCGGCTTGTCCTCCTGCTGCTCGGGCGCCGGGGCCTGCGCGGCCGGTGATGAGGTCGTCATGGGGAATTCCTCCTCTGGGCGCGGGCGACAGGGCGAGGACCCGCACGTCAGACACCACTGTTCTGGCAGGGGCCGGACGGTGTGACATCGGACTGCGCCGTTCCGGTGGCGGCCCTGGCGCACGGCCCGCGGGAGGACGAGCCGACCCCGGCGACGCTACGGGCGGCCCGCGCCGCGGCGGCGGCGCCCCGGCCGCGCCGTCACACGAATGCGTCCGGGGAATTCGCCCGCATGGCCGACCGCGGCCGCGCCGGGCGTACGGCCCGGGACGCGCGACCGCCCCGGGCGGCGGAGGATCGCGCGCCCGGGGCGGTACGGGTGGGGCAGGATCAGCTGCGGGGTGCGGTGCTCGGCCGCGCGGGGTCAGGCGGACAGGCGGCGGGTGACCTGGACACGGGACTGGCAGCCGAGCTTCCGCATCACCTTGCGGAGGTGGTTCACCACGGTCCACTCGGCGATGCCGAGTTCCCGGGCGATGATGCGGTTGGTCAGGCCCTCGGCCACGAGCAGGGCGACTTCCAGCTCGCGCTTGGTGAGGGTCGCCGCGACGTCGGGGGACGTCGCAGGAGCCGGGGCCGGAGCCGCCGCCGGCGACTCCGCGGGGATCAAGCGCAGGGCAACGGCCCAGCCGAGGTCGGGGCCCGACCTGCGGGCACGGGCGTATTCGGCCGCGGTCAGTTCCAGGGCCGCGGCCGCCAGGACCGGGGCCACCCGCCCGTGCAGATGCCTCGGGCGGGCCCGGCCACCGCGGCGCCGCAGGTGATCGGCCAGTGCCAGGGCCGCGGCGACACGCTGCCAGTCCGCGGTGCGGCCCCACTTGACCAGGGTGACGGCCAGGAATTCCAGGCACTCCGCCCGCTCGGGCGCCGCCTCGGGCAGGGTGCCGATCTGCTCGGCCGCGTCGGCGAAGAGGGCGCGGGCCTGCGCCGAATCGTGCTCCGACCAGCGGACCGTCGCCAGGACGTATCGCGCGAGCAGTGCGCCGGGGCCGCCGTCGGGTGACTGCCCCAGCTCCGCCGCCAGCGCGGCCAGGGCCAGTTCGCCGGCCCTGGGCAGGTCGCCCGCGTCGCGCAGGACGGCCGCGAGGCGCAGGGTCAGCTGCCCCCCGGCGGGCGGGGAGAGGCCCGCCCCGGCCGCGTGCGCCTCCTCGAAGAGCCGTCGTGCCCGGTCCAACTCCCCCGCCGCGTAGGCCTCCTCGCCGAGCAGCGCGAGGCAGCGCACCGCGCCCTGCTCGTCGTGCGCGGCGCGGTGGGCTTCGCGGGCCCGGGTGAGGTGCGCGCGGGCGGTCGGGGTGCCCAGGCGCAGCGCCAGTTCGCCGGCCGCCTCCAGGGTGCGGGCGTGCAGCCGGGGGTCGTCGACCCGGGCCCGTAGCGCCTCCTCGGTCAGCCGCAGGCAGTTCAAGGCCTGCGCCGGGGTCGGCGACTGCTCCCGCAGGGCCTGCGCGATGACCGCCATGGCGCGGCCGTCACCCGCCTCCCGCCAGTGCTCGAAGGCGGCGAGCAGGTCCGCCCGGGTCTCGGGGCCGATGCCCGCCCCGGCGGCAGCGGCGCGGCGGAAGTGCTCGGCGTGGGCACGCCGCAGAGCCGCGTGGGCGGGCAGCCGGGCCAGCAGGCCCGCGGCGGCGAGCCGTACGGCGTGCGGGATGGCCAACCGCACCTCGCCGCCGTGGCCTTCGTCGGGGACCAGGACGCTCTTGTCGATGAGCCCTTCCATGGTCCGCAGGTCGGCGCCGTGGCAGCCGTCCAGCACCCCGGCGGCCGCGCGCATGGTGAAAGGGCCCTCGAAGACGGCGAGTTGGACGAGCTGTGCGCGCTCCTCGGGACGGAGCCTGGCCAGCACCCAGGAGACCATGCCGCCGACGCTGGAATGCCGTGAGTAGGGGTGGTGGTCGGGCCGGTGCAGGGCGCCGGGGTCGTGGGCGAACCGCTCCAGGATCAGGTCGGGTTCGGCCAGGGTGATCTGGGAGGCGGCCAGTTCGATGGCCAGCGGCAGGCCGCCGGCCTGCCGGCAGAGGGCCAGCACGAAGCGCGAGTTCTCCGCGGTCAGCGCGAACTCGGGACGTACGGCCCGCGCGCACTGCACGAACAGCTCCACCGCGGGAACGGCGGACAGCGGTGAGTCCTGCGCCGGGTCGCCGGTCGGCAGCGGGCCGAGCCGTACGACGCGCTCGCCGTAGAGCCCGAGCCGGGTCGTGCCGACGCAGACGATACGGACCTGCGGGCAGGACCGGCGGAATTCGGCGAGCAGCGGCGCGAGGTCGTCGGCGACGTCCTCGTAGTGGTCGAACAGCAGGGTGTGCTTGCCCGCCGCCACCCTTTCCAGGGCCTTTCTGACGGCGGGCGAGCCCTCGTAGCACTGCTCCCTGAGCTGGCGCAGCATGAGTCCTGCCACCGAGGTGTCGGTCACCTGGGCGAAGTCGAAGACCTCGACGCCGCCGCCCGGACCGGTGCCGCGGTGCCGGAAGAACTCCATCACCAGCCGGCTCTTGCCGACCCCGGCCGGCCCGGTCACGGTGACCAGGCCGGCGTCCGGGGCGGTGGTCACCGCGGCGAGCCGCGCCAGGTCGGCGGAGCGGCCGATCAGCCCGGTCGGGGTGGTGCCGATGTAGCCGGCCGGGGTGGTCATCCGGTTGAGCAGCAGGTCGCCCAGGCCGGATGTCCCCTCGTGGCCCTTGGCGCCCGTGCCCGTAGCCGTACTCGTACTTGTACTCGTAAAGGTGCTCATACCCGTACTCGTGCTCGTCGGAGCTGCGGCGGCGCCGGTCACCGCTACCGCTACCGGGCGAAGATCAGCGTGGTCGGCGACAGCGTGGTCTGGAAGGTGATGTCGTCGTAGCCGGTCTTGCCGAGCCAGGCCTGGTAGTCGGCCCGCCGCCAACTGCTGCCGTGCCGGCTCTTGAGCAGCATCTCCGAGGCGAAGGTCAGCGGGTACTTCGGCCCGCTGCGGTCGTCGTCCACGACGTAGTCGGAGACGACCAGCGTCCCGCCGGGCTTGAGGACGTTCCGCACCCGGGCGAAGAGCGCCATGTTGTCCTCGGGGCCCTCCTGGTGCGCGATGTTGGAGTAGACGACGATGTCGTACGCGCCGGCGGCGCCGAGGTCGGCGGTGTGGAAGTCGCCGTCGACGTAGTCGACGCGGTCGGCCAGGCCCCGCTCGGCGAGCAGCCGGCGGGCGATCGCGTTGATGGGCGCCCAGTCGAGCTGGGTGGAGCGGGCGGCGGGGTTGCGCTCCAGCCAGGCGGCCGAGTAGACGCCGGAGCCGCCGCCGATGTCGAGGATCGACACCTCGCCGGCTTCGGCGATCCGCAGGGTGTCCGCGGCGGTGTGCGCCACCGGGACGGACTGGGCGGCGAGCGCCTGGACCAGCTCCTCCCAGTGCGGGTTGTCGGCGACCTCGACCACCGCGTCGGTGAGCGGCCCGCCGGCCCTGACGACGTCGGGCAGCCCCGCGAGCGAGGCCATGTGGCCGGCCTTGAGCTTCGCGAAGCCGCTCAGGCAGGTGGGGCGGCCCTCCACCAGGAAGGTGGAGGCCTCCGCGGTGTTGCGGTAGCGGCCGTCGCCCACCTCGACCAGGCCGACGCTGACCAGGCCGTCGAGCAGGGCCTGGGCGCCGCGCGACGATATCGCGGCACGGGCGGCGACGTCGTCGGCGGTGGTGGCGCCGTCCTCCAGGTGGGTGAAGACCGAGTGGGTCGCCGCCGCACCGACGATGCCGGTGGCCCAGTAGCCGGTGATGAGCCCCATGATCCGATCGGACGACGGCTGGGTGCTGGTCATGACGTACCTTCCTGGTTCTCGTGCGGGCTCGCGGTGGTGGCGGACGCCGCCACGGCCGTGCGCGGCCGCGGCTTCGCGTGGGCGCGCAGGGCGGTGCGCAGGGCGTGCGCGACCCTCTCCGCCTGGTCGACGGTCAGCTCCGCGTGCATGGGGATGGCGAGTTGGCGGGCGAAGAGGTCCGCGGAGACCGGGCAGGTCTGCTTGGAGTCGTAGACCGGCTGCGTGTGGCTCGCCCACGTGCCGTGGCCGCAGCCGATGCCCTGGGCCCGCAGGTCGGCGGCGACGGCGGCACGGTCCACGGCCGGGTCGAGCGCGACCAGGTAGGACTGCCAGGCGTGGGTGCGGTCGGCCGGCACGTGCGGCAGCGTCAGCAGCTCCTCGCCGGCGAGCAGTTCGGCGTAGCGGGCCGCCACCGTGTTGCGCCGCTCCAGCAGTTCGCCGATGCGGCCGAGCTGCACCTGGAGGATCGCGGCGGCGATGTCGGACAGCTTGTAGTTGTAGCCGATCTCGGTGAATTCCGGGATGGGCAGGCCGATCAGCTGCGACTTGTCGAAGATGCTGCCGATGCCGAAGGACGACCGCAGCCGTACGTCGGCGCCGATCGCCGGGTCGGCGGCGAGCAGCGCGCCGCCCTCGCCGCTGGTGATGCCCTTGCGCCCGTGGAAGGACAGGCAGGCGATCGGGGCCAGCGCGCCGGCCGGCGCGCCACGGTAGGTGGCGCCCACCGCGCAGGCCGCGTCCTCGATGAGGAAGAGGCCGTGGCGGCCGGTGAGCGCCTGCAGTTCGGCGTAGTCGGCGGGCAGGCCGACGGTGTCGACGGCGATCACGCCGACGGTACGCGGGCCGATCAGGTCGGCCACCGCCTGCGGGTCGATCGTGCCGGTGTCGGGCCGGGCGTCGGCGAAGACCGGGACGGCGCCGACGTAGCGCGCCGCGTGGGCGGGCGCGGGGAAGGTGTAGTCGGCGACGATGATCTCGTCGCCCGGCTGGACGTTCAGCGCGAGCAGCGCCAGGTGCAGCGCCGCGGCGCAGCTGCTGAGCGTGACGGCGTCACCGACGCCGTAGCGCTCGGCAAGCTCCTTCTCCAGCGCCTTGCCGCGCGGGCCCTGGCCTGCCGTCCAGTCCGAGGCGAACACCTCCTCGACGGCTGCGAGTTCCAGCTTGCCCAGACTCGCGTGAACCAAGGGGATCGGGTCCAACGTGGCCACCTCCGGCGACACTTGGGGGAGACCGGCGGCCCGCGTGCGGACTTCCGGTGGTTGGGTCATGCGGTTTTCCTGGGCCGCGCGGACGACGGCCCGGTGCGGTGTGCGCGGGTCACACCGCGCGGGTCGACGCCGCGCGGGTCACGCCTCGGGTGCCACCCGTCGGGTCACACCCCGCGGGTCACACCACGGGGGTCGCGGCTGCGGCGACCGGCGTGGCGAGCCGGGGGCGCGGTACGTCGGCGACCCAACTGCCCACCGCCATCTCGGCGGTGATACCCGGGCCGAAGCCGGCGATGATCCCGGTGCCGCCGGGCAGCATCTCGTCCTCCTCGAACAGCCTGCGCAGCGCTTCGAGGACGACGGCGCTGGCGATGTTGCCGTAGTCGCTCAGCGTCGACCAGCTGTGCCGGAACATGTCGCGGTCGACGTTCAGGTACTTGCACAGGTCGTCCAGGATGCGCGGGCCGCCGGCGTGGATGATGTAGAAGTCCAGGTTGGCGACGTTCCACCCGTGACTCGCGGCGAGTTGCCGCAGGATGGGCGCGAGCGGCTCCATCGTGCCCGGCACCCGTCGGTCGAGCTGGAAGTGGAAGCCGGTGGAGCGCACCGCGTAGGAGATCCAGTCCTCGGTGTTCGGGATGAGGTAGGAGGCGTTGCGCTCCAACCGCACCCCCGTGCCGCCGTTGCCGCGGACGACGGCTGCCGCCACCGCGTCGCCGAACAGGCCGTCGGACAGCAGCGATCCGACGTTGTCGTCGACCGGCTGGTAGCACAGCGAGCACAGCTCGCAGGAGACGATCAGGACGTTGGAGTCCGGGTGCGCCTCGCAGAAGTCGTTGGCGCGGTTGATCGCCGCGCCGCCCGCCGCGCAGCCGAGCTGCGCTATGGGGATCTGCCGGGTGTCGTAGCGGAAGCCCATGGCATTGATGAGCCATGCCGTCAGCGACGGCATCATGAAACCGGTGCAGGACACGTAGATGATGGCGTCGATGTCCTGCGCCTTGACGCCCGCGTTGGCCAGGGCCCGCTCGATGACCGGCGGGCACAGCTTCTTGGACTCCAGCTCGTAGACCCGGTTGCGCTCCTCGAAGCCCGGGTGCCGGAGTGTCTGCTCGATGGGCTGGACGATATGCCGCTTTCTTACCCCGGTCTTCTCGATCAGCCGAAGAGCCAACGGAAGCTGAGGCTTTCCCTTGTGCACCTTCTTAGCGAATTCAAGGGTGTCTTCCATGGTGATGACGTTTTCCGGCACGCTCACCGCTGGCTTGCACAGAGTTGCCATACCTCGCATCCGCCTTCTGTGGGTAGAGATTTCCCCGAAGTCTCCCGACACGGTACGTCTTATCGTTCCCCATTTAACTTGCGATCGACTTGGCGGCGGCTTGGCAGGGTACGGAAAGGCCCGCAGGATGGTGTCATCGCAGGTCACAGCCCTGACAGCAGGTATCTCACACCCTGTCGCGAGGCACTTCGATCATCGTTCGCGCATGCCGCCAAGCCGCCGCCAACTCACCGGACAGTCGGCACGGGTTACCCGGCCCCGACTTACCGGCCGGCTCTTTGTGACGGGGTGACAATAATCTGCCCCACCGGGAAGCTTGTGTTCGGCTCCGCGGCTCAAGCACCCTTTTCCATATGGCTACCACACTGGACAACGAGCGGCAATCGGGCGGCAAGAAGGTCATTCTGGCGGAGCCGCGCGGCTTCTGCGCCGGTGTGCGCAGGGCCATCGAGATCGTGGAGCGTGCTCTCGAACTGCACGGCGCCCCCGTCTACGTACGCAAGCAGATCGTGCACAACGAACACGTGGTGCGGGATCTGGAGGAGCGCGGCGCCAGGTTCGTCGACTCCGAGACCGAGGTGCCGGACGGGGCGGTGTGCATCTTCTCCGCGCACGGCGTGTCCCCGCAGGTGCGGGACAACGCCGCCGAGCGGGACCTCACCGTCATCGACGCCACCTGCCCGCTGGTCGCCAAGGTGCACCAGGAGGCCCGCAGATACGCCCGCGACGGGCGGACGCTGATCCTCGTCGGGCACGCCGACCACGAGGAGATCGAGGGCACCTTCGGCGAGGCGCCGGACCGTACGGTCATCGTGCAGGACGCCGAGGAGGCCAGGCGGCTCGACCTGCCGCCGGGGGCACCGGTCAGCTATCTCACCCAGACCACGCTGTCGCTGGACGACACCGAGGAGATCGTGTCGATCCTCCAGGAGCGCTTCCCCGGACTGACCGGGCCGGGCACCGACGACGTCTGCTACGCCAGCCAGAACCGGCAGAATTCCGTGAAGTCGATCGCCGGGCGCAGCGACCTGGTGCTGGTCGTCGGCTCGGCCAACTCCAGCAACTCCGTGCGGATGGTGGAGGTCGCCCAGGACGCCGGCACCCGGGCCCATCTGCTGCCCGACGCCGGGCACCTGGACCCCGCATGGCTCGACGGCGTGGCCACCGTGGGCCTGAGCGCCGGGGCCAGCGCACCCGAGGTGCTGGTCGAGCAGGTCGTCGCGCGGCTCGCCGAACTGGGCTACACCGACACCGAGACCGAGGTCACCGCGACGGAAACCGTGGTCTTCCGGCCGCCGTTGGGCCTGGAGCCCGCTTCGCCGCGGCGCGCGGACACCCGCGACGCCGGCGCCGAACTGCTCGACCGGGTCAGCGCCAGGATTACGGATTTGCTGAACGCCGAGGCAGCGCAATGGGGTTCGGTCGACGCGCGGGCGGCGGTGCCGGTCGAGGCGGTCGGGGAGCTGGTCGCCGCGGGCGGCAAGCGGCTGCGCCCCACCTTCTGCGTCAGCGGCTACCTGGCGGCCGGCGGCACCCTCGACGACACGGCGGGCGCCGACGCGGTCGTCGCGGCGGCGGCGGGCCTGGAACTGCTGCACGCCCACGCCCTCATCCACGACGACGTGCTGGACAACTCCCCCACCCGGCGCGGCGTCCCGACGGTGCACGCCAAACACGCCGGAATCCACGCGGAGCTGGGCTGGACCGGCGAGGCGCGGCGGTACGGCGAAGGCGTCGCGATCCTCGCCGGCGACCTGGCCTTCGGCTACGCCCACCAACTGGCCGGCGGCCTGCCCGCGCAGGCCAGGGACATCTGGATGCGGCTGGGCACCGAGATGCTGGTCGGCCAGCACCTGGACATCGCGCTCGCCGCGGAGGCCGCGCCCGACCCGGCCCTGGCCCGCTGGATCGCGGTGTGCAAGTCCGGCCGCTACACCATCCACCGCCCGCTCTCGCTCGGCGCGTCCCTGGCGGGGCGGCCCGACCTGCAGGAGGCCTTCGAGGTGTACGGCCTCGCCGCCGGTGAGGCCTTCCAGTTGCGCGACGACCTGCTGGACGCCTTCGGCGACGCGGCGGCGACCGGCAAGCCCGCCGGACTCGACGTCAGCGAGCACAAGATGAACCTGCTGCTGGCGCTGGCGGCCACCGGCGACGCCGAGGTGGCCAGGCTGCTGGAGGCGGGCAGGCAGGGCGACTTCGACCCGGCCGGGCTGCGCGCCGCGCTGCTGGCCTCCGGGGTGCGCGAGGAGATCGAGAAGCGGATCGACGCGCTGGTGACGACCGCCCGCACCGCGCTCGACACGGCGCCGCTGGCGGACGGCTGGCGGGAGCGGCTGGGCGAGATGGCCGCGCAGGTGGCCTACCGGGACCGCTGAGGTGCCCCACCCGGGGGCCGGCCGACGGCCCCCGGGAGAAGGCGACGGGCGGAGCACCCGATGTGCCGGCCCGGCACGACCGAACGGAGAGGATGACCGCACATGGTGGATCTCGGCATACCGCAGATACCGCTGTCCCTCGGCCCGCGCCGGGTGAGCAGGCAGCTCAGACTCGGCCACGACGACAGAGCCGTACTGGTCGGCGGCGGGGCGCCGGTGAGCGTCCAGTCCATGACGAC
The DNA here is from genome assembly GCA_036015235.1 of Streptomyces sp. NBC_00433. Classification (NCBI taxonomy): domain Bacteria; kingdom Bacillati; phylum Actinomycetota; class Actinomycetes; order Kitasatosporales; family Streptomycetaceae; genus Streptomyces; species Streptomyces sp. NBC_00433. The sequence continues at coordinate 3,182,871 of CP107926.1, forward strand.
CACGGTGACCGCGGACGTCAACGCCACGCTCCAGCAGATCGCCGAACTGACCGCGTCCGGCTGCCAGATCGTACGGGTGGCGGTGCCGTCCGCCGACGACGCGGAAGCGCTGCCGGAGATCGCCCGCAAGTCGCAGATCCCGGTGATCGCCGACATCCACTTCCAGCCGCGGTACGTCTTCGCCGCGATCGACGCCGGGTGCGCCGCGGTGCGGGTGAACCCGGGCAACATCAAGGAGTTCGACGACAAGGTCGCCCAGATCGCCAAGGCCGCGGCCGACGCGCGGGTGCCCATCAGGATCGGGGTCAACGCGGGTTCGCTGGACAAGCGGCTGCTGGCCAAGCACGGCAGCGCCACGCCGGACGCGCTCGTGGAGTCGGCGCTGTGGGAGTGCTCGCTCTTCGAGGAGCACGGCTTCCAGGACATCAAGATCTCCGTCAAGCACCACGACCCGGTCGTGATGATCGCCGCCTACCGCAAGCTCGCGGCGGCCTGCGACTACCCCCTGCACCTCGGGGTGACCGAGGCCGGCCCCTCCTTCCAGGGCACGGTGAAGTCGGCGGTCGCCTTCGGCGCGCTGCTCGCCGAGGGCATCGGCGACACCATCCGGGTGTCGCTGTCGGCCCCTCCGGCGGAGGAGGCCAAGGTCGGTATCGCGATCCTGGAGTCGCTGAACCTGCGCCAGCGCCGCCTGGAGATCGTCTCCTGCCCCTCCTGCGGCCGCGCCCAGGTCGACGTCTACAAGCTCGCCGACCAGGTCACCGCCGGCCTTGAGGGCATGGAAGTGCCGTTGCGCGTCGCTGTGATGGGCTGCGTCGTCAACGGTCCTGGCGAGGCCCGCGAGGCGGACCTCGGCGTTGCCTCGGGGAATGGGAAGGGGCAGATCTTCGTCAAGGGCAAGGTCGTTGCGACCGTGCCGGAGTCGAAGATCGTCGAGACGCTCATCGATGAGGCCATGCGTCTGGCCGAGGAGGCCACCGCCCAGGGCCTCACGGGCAAGCCCGAGGTCATCACGGCCTGACCCCGTGCGGGGTGCGCTTACATCCCACCTACGGCCCCCTGAAAAACCAGGGGCGAACGTCGGACGCAGGAGGACGCAGGCCCAAAGGGGCGCGGGGAACTGCGCGCACAGCCCCCACCGGGCCGCAGGCAAGCAACGCCACAGCAAGTGGCACCCACCCAGGGGCGCGGGGAACTGCGCGCACAGCCACCCACACAGAGCAACTGTGGAATCCGTGACAGCACCCCGCAGGGAGTGGCGGGGAACTGCGCGACAAGCCCCCGCCGGGCTATGGCGTGGTCAGGGAGAGGAGGAGCGGCTTGACCTCCGTGGCTTCGTAGTGGGCGCGCGCACCGCGAGGGTGGGAGCAGAGGAGCACCGGCCCGTCCTGCGGGTCAAGGGGCAGCCGCCCGTGCGTACCGCGCACGGCGGCCGCGCCCGCGTCGAGTCCGATGGCCGTCATCAGATAGCGCAAGCCCAGCTTCTTGCGGGCCAGCGCCACGCCGGCCCGGCGCTTGGCGGCGCCCGGCGCGGCCGGGTCGAAGAACAGCTCGGCCGGGTCGTAGCCGGGCTTGCGGTGGATTTCCACCAGGCGGGCGAAGTCGGGGGCGCGGGCGTCGTCGAGCCAGTAGTAGTAGGTGAACCAGGCGTCGGGTTCGGCGACCAGGACGAGGTCGCCGGCCCGCGGGTGGTCGAGGCCGAACGCCGCCTTCTCCGGCCCGCCGAGCACCTCGGCCACGCCGGGCAGTTCGGCGCAGAGTTTGCGGACCAGGGGGAGGTCGGCCGGGTCGGGCACGTAGACGTGTGCGATCTGGTGGTCGGCGACGGCGAAGGCGCGGGACGTCCAGGGGTCGAGGTATTCCATGCCGGCCTGGGTGTGGACGCGCAGCAGGTTCTCGCGGCGCAGCAGGCGGTTGACGTCGACCGGGCGCTTCGCCTCGGTGATGCCGTATTCGGACAGCGCCACGACGGTGGCACCGCGGTCGCGCGCCAGGTCCAGGAGCGGGCCGAGCACCGCGTCCAGCTCGGCCGCCGCCGCGGCGGCCTGCGGGCCCGAGGGGCCGAATCGCTGGAGGTCGTAGTCGAGGTGCGGGACGTAGACCAGTGTCAGGTCGGGTTCGTGCCGCGCCATGATCTGCTGGGCGGCGGCGCAGATCCATGCCGAGGACGGCAGCCCGGCGCCGGGGCCCCAGTAGCTGAAGAGCGGGAACGTGCCGAGTGCCGAGGTGAGTTCGTCGTGCAGCTCGGGCGGGTCGGTGTAGCAGTCGGGTTCCTTGCGGCCGTCGGCGTGGTAGATCGGGCGGGGGGTGACCGTCCAGTCGGTGTCGGCGCCCATCGCGTACCACCAGCAGATGTTGGCGACCGTGTAGCCGGGGTGCAGGCGGCGGGCGGCGTCCCAGAGCTTGTCGCCGCCCATGAGTCCGTTGTGCTGGCGCCACAGCAGGACTTCGCCGAGGTCGCGGAAATACCAGCCGTTGCCCACGATGCCGTGCTCGCGCGGCATCGCGCCGGTGAGGAGGGTGGCCTGCACCGAGCAGGTGACGGCGGGCAGCACGGGGGTGAGCGCGGCCTGCCAGCCGGTGTCGGCGACGGCGGCGAGGCGCGGCATGTGCCGCAGCAGCCGCGGGGTGAGGCCGACGATGTCGAGGACGACGAGCGGGGTCGGCGGCGGGGTCACCGGGTCATCTCCCTCACGGGTCGGTCGTGCAGGCCCAGGGCGAGCAGTTCGCCGCGGGTGAAGGCCAGTTCGGCCGCGATGCCCTCGGCCAGCTCCGCGGGCCCGGTGGGGCGCCGGTCGGGCGGCAGGACGTTCCAGGTGTACGTCTCCACCTCCAGGTGGTCGCACACGGCCTGCTCGCCGCCGACGAGTTCGGCGAGCGCGGCGCGCAGCACGTCGACGGTGGAGCGCAGCGGCGGCTGCGGGTCGGCGTGCAGCGGCACGTGGTAGTGGACCCGCCAGGGTCCCGGGAGGCCCGCGTCGAGTGCCTCGGGGAGGTCGTCGGCGGCGGGACCGGCGGCCGAGCGGGTCTGGTGCAGGAAGCGCGGCTCGGCGTACGAGCGCAGCGCCGCGGCGGTGGCCGGGTCCTGCGGGTGCTCGGCGGCGAGGGCCGCGGACACCTGGACCTTGACCACGGGCAGGCCGGCCGCCGCCAGCCGGGCGAGCGCGTCGGCGGGTTCCTCCCAGGCGCAGGCCAGATGGGCCAGGTCCAGGCACACCCCGAGGTAGCGGGTGTCGACGCCGGCCAGTCCCGCGGCGACCTGCTCGGTGGTCTCCAGGACGCAGCCGGGTTCCGCCTCGAAGCCGACCCTGACCAGCCGGCCGGTCCGCTCGTGCACGGCGGCGAGCCGGTCGGCGAGTTCGGCGAGCCGCCGCCGCGCCGCGGCCTGGTCCGCGCCGGTCCAGGGGGTGCGCCAGGCGAGCGGCAGGGTGGAGACCGAGCCGCGGGCGGCGTCGTCGGGGAGCAGCCCGGCGAGCACCAGGGCCAGGTCGGCGGTGTAGTCCAGCCGTGCGTCGGTGAGCCAGTCGGGTCGGTAGACGGCGTGCTTCACGACCGGGGCGTGGAAGGCCCGGTAGGGGAAGCCGTTGCAGGTGACGACGTCGAGGCCGCGCAGGTCCAGGTCGTGCCGCAGCCGGGCCACCGCGCGCGGGTTGGCGGCGAGTCGGGCGGCGACGGGGGCGGTCAGCCACAGGCCGACGCCGAGCCGGTCGGCGCCGAGCAGCTTCCTGGCGGGGACCGCGTAGGTGTCCAACTGGGCGATGATCTCGGGGAGTTCCTCGCCCGCGTGCACGTTGGTGCAGTAGCCGAGGTGGACGGTCTGCCCGTCGCGGTGCCGCAGCCGCATCAGCTGCCCCCGCGGGCCAGGGTGTTGCCGGCGAAGGCCGCGGGCTGCTCCTGCGCCGGGGACAGGTCGAGCCGGCCGGACTGGCCGTAGAAGTCGGCGGGATTGCGCCACAGCACCCGGTCCACGTCGTCCTCGGTGAAGCCGGCCGCCAGCATGGCGTGCCCGGTGGCGAGCGTCAGCAGCGGGTCGCTGCGGCCCCAGTCGGCCGCGGAGTTGACGAGGATGCGCTCAGGACCGTACTCGCGCAGCACCGCGGCCATCCGGTCGGGCGACATCTTGGTGCCGGGGTAGATGGAGAAGCCCATCCAGCAGCCGCTGCCGGCCACCGAGCCGACCGTCACCTCGTTGAGGTGGTCCACGACGACATGCGCCGGGTCGATGCCGGACTCCTTGACGACGTCCAGGGTGCGCAGGGTGCCGCGCTGCTTGTCGCGGTGCGGGGTGTGCACCAGCGCGGGCAGTTCGTGCGCCACGGCCAGGGCGAGTTGGGCGGCGAAGACCTCGTCCTCCCGCGGGGTCATGGAGTCGTAGCCGAGTTCGCCCACCGCGACGACGCCGTCCTTGGCCAGGTAGCGGGGCAGCAGGCCGAGCACCTCGCGGCAGCGCGGGTCGTTGGCCTCCTTGGGGTTCAGGCCGATGGCGCAGTGGTGCCGGATGCCGAACTGGGCGGCACGGTAGGGCTCCCAGCCGATCAGCGCGTCGAAGTAGTCGGTGAAGGAGCCGGCGTTGGTGCGCGGCTGGCCGAGCCAGAAGGCCGGTTCGACCAGTGCTCTGACGCCGGCGGCGGCCATCCGCTCGTAGTCGTCGGTGGTCCGTGAGGTCATGTGGATGTGCGGGTCGAAGATGCGCATCAGCCTGCCTTCCCCTCGCGTTCGTCCTGCCGGTCCGCCGTGTCGCCGCCGCGCGGCAGGTCGCCGATGAGCGCCAGCAGGACGTCGGCGTCCTCGGGCATCGACCGTCCCGCGGCGTGCCGCTCGGCGGCCAGGTCGGCGAGCATGCGGCCGAGTTCGCCGTCGGCCCGCCGGTCCAGGTCGGCGACCGCGGTCAGCGGGATGTCCATGAAGACGCACTTGAGCACGGCCTGCCGCCACATCGCGTCGTCGAGGTGGCGGGCGTAGGGCCCGACGGCGGCGGCGACCAGCCGGGTGTCGTTGGTACGGATCGCGTCGTGCAGGATCTCCGCGCAGGCCGCCCCGAGGTCCAGCAGCGGCAGGGCGCGCAGGACGGCACGCTTCTCGTCGGCGCTGCCGTAGCGGTAGAGGGCGTCCACCTGCGCGGCCAGCGCGGGCCCGCGCAGCGGCAGCGCGGTCAGCAGCAGGACGCGGGCCGCGTCGTCCACGGTCCACCCCGCCTTGCCCTCCGGGGAGTCGGACCCGGGCAGCGGCCCGCGTCCGCAGCGGCGGCCCGCCGCGGGGAAGAGCACGCCGACCGCGTCCGGGTCCCGCGCCACCCGGTCCACCGCGTCGGCCAGCCACCCCGGGTCGGCGACCCGCCCTTCGAGCACCTCCGCGAGCTGCCCGCCGGTCATCGCCCGACCTCCTCGGCGCCACGCCGGCCGCCTGCCGCCTGGGCTTGGCGGGGTCCGGCCGAGGCGAGTGCCGCCGCGAGGAAGGCCAGGGACGACCGCGCCACCTCGGGTGCGGCGTGGGAGTGGCGGGGTAGTTCCACCGCGGTCAGGCCGGTGTATCCGGTGGAGGCGAGCGCGGCCAGGGCCGCGGGGAAGTCGACCTCGCCCCGGCCGAATTCCAGGTGCTCGTGGACGTCGCGGACCATGTCGTCGATCTGGACGTTGACCAGGTGCGGGCCCGCCTTGGCGACGCATTCCGCGACCGGCCACGGCTCGATGCAGCGGCAGTGGCCGATGTCGAGGGTGAGGCCGAAGCAGTCGGGGCCGCCGAGCCTGGCGTGCAGGGTGAACCAGTCGTCGATGGTCTGCACGAGCATGCCGGGTTCGGGTTCGAAGCCGAGCCGCACCCCGGCGGCGTCCGCGACGGCCGCGGCCTCGTCGCAGCCCCGTAGGAGCCGGTCCCACGCGGCGGGGGCCGGCAGCGCGGCGGGGCGTATCCCGGCCCAGAAGGAGACGGCCTCGGCCCCCAGGTCGGCGCCGACGCGGATCGCCCGGCGCAGGAAGTCCAGCCGCGGGCCGGGCTCGTCGTCCAGCAGGGTCGGCGCGTGCTTGCGCCACGGGTCGAGCAGGTAGCGGGCGCCGGTCTCGATGACGACGGCGAGCCCGAGCCGGTCGAGCCGGGCCGCCAGCGCGGCCGTCCTGCGGGGCAGGTCGGGGCCGAAGGGGTCGAGGTGCTGGTGGTCCAGGGTCAGCGCGACGCCCTCGTAGCCCAGGTCGGCGATGACGGCGAGCGCGTCTTCGAGGCGGTGGTTGGCGAAGCCGTTGGTGCCGTAGCCGAAGCGGACGCTCACGTCGGGGACACCTTCCTGGCCAGGGCCCGGCCGAGCGGGGCGCATACGGCGACGAGCGCGGCCGGCAGCGGTCCCGCCGACCGGGCGATCAGCGAGCCCTGGAGCGCGGGCAGTCCGGTGATCCCGGCGCCGACCGCGGCCCGGACATGACCCGCGTCCGGCGTGGCGACGGCCCGCGCCTGCGGCGCCCCGTAACCGGCGGCATACCATCCGGCGAGGCCGCGGGCCGGCCACGTCCGCTGCGGCTGGGCGGGCGCGGCCGGGAGCTCGGCGGCGGCGAGCGCGATGCCCGCGGTGCCGGCCAGTGTCGCGGCGGGCAGCAGGCGGCCGCCGCCGGTGACCTCGCGGCGGGACAGGGCGGTCACCGTATAGGTGTGCGCGGCGATAGTGAGCGCGGGCAGCACCGCGGGCCGCCACCTGCCGGGGCGGGTGGTCGCGCCGAGCAGCACGTCGAGCCCGCGGCAGGCGGCCATCGCGGCGGGACCCGCGGGGGTGCCCTTCAGCTTGAGGTCGTACGCCCACACCGCCGCCGTCAGCGGGACCGCCACGGCGAGCGCGCGCGGGCCGCCGGTGAGCCAGGCGAGGGTGAGGCCCGCGGCGCTGAGGCCGGCCGCGACGCCCAGCGCGGCGGCGGCCGGCACGCGGCCGGACGGGATCGGCCGCTCGGGGCGCTCCTTGGCGTCCAACTCGCGGTCGGCCCAGTCGTTGGCGGCCATGCCCGACCAGTACAGGCACACGGCCGACGCGGACAGCCCGACGGTCCTGGCCCCGAGCCCGCCGGCCGCCGCGGCCCCCGCGACGGCGTCGCCGGGCACGGACAGGGCGGCGGGGGCCCTGACCAGCTCGGCGAGGTCCCGCAGCCCGGTCATCGCCCGCCCCCGGACCCGGCGCCCAGCCCGCCCCCGGACCCGGCGCCCAGCCCGGCACCGGACCCGGCACCCGGCGCGCCGCCGGACCCGGCGCTGGAACCCGCACCCAGCCCCGCCACGTACGCCCGCAGCGCGGCCCACTGGGCGTGCAGCGCGTGGTCCACGTCGCCGAGCGGGTCCTTGAAGAAGTAGGCCAGCGCCTCCAGCGGGCCGCTTCGGCCCGCTTCCTGTGCGGCCAGGGTGATCCTGGCCAGGTCGAGCACCAGGGGGGCGGCGAGGGCCGAGTCGCAGCCCTGCCAGGTGAATTGCAGGCACATGCCGGTGCCGAGGAAGCCCTCGAAGGTGATCAGGTCCCAGGCGGTCTTGAAGTCGCCGATGTCGGCCACGTAGTCGATACGGGTGTCGCCGGCGGGCGCGTAGCCGAGGGTCTCGCGCAGCACCCGCTGCTTGCTGACCGACTTGGCGGCGTTCGCGCCCGGGTCCACGAGGTTGGCGCCGTCGCCGCCGCCGAGCAGGTTGACGCCGGACCAGGAGCGGACGGCGAGGTTGCGCATCGCGAACATCGGGGCGAGCACCGACTTCAGCAGCGTCTCGCCGGTCTTGCCGTCGTGTCCGGCGTAGGGCAGGCCGCGCCGGGCGGCGAGTTCGGCCAGCGCGGGCAGCCGGGCCCCGGTGGAGGGGGTGAAGTCGACGTAGGGGCAGTCCGCGGAGAAGGCCGCGTAGGCGTAGAGCGAGCTGGGCGGCAGCACACTGCCCGGCGCGTCCAAAGCTTCGGTGAGGGAGGCGAGTTCGGCGTGGGCGGGGTGCGGCGGGGCGGCGGCCTCGGTGGAGGCGACGTTGACGACGACGACCCGGTCGAGGCGGTGGCGGGCGCGGAATTCGGTGAGGTCGCGGGCGACGGCCGCGGCGGTCAGGCCCTGCGTGGCGCCCTCGGGGGCGTGCCGCAGGTCGGCGTCGACCGCGTCGAGGTCCGCGGCCAGGGCCTGGACCAGCCGGGCCGGCACGACTCCGGCGGCGGCGAGCTGCTCGGCCTTCTTGACCAGCGGGCCGGTGGCCAGGTCGTGGCCGCCGAAGTAGAGGTCGCCGAAGCCGGGCAGGGCAGCGCTGTCGAGTTCGGGGTGGGCGGTCACGCAGCCCACGGGTTCCGTCAGCCCGGCGCGCAGCGCGAGCGCGCCGACCACGCTGGTGGTGGCGACGGATCCGCGGGCGCCGATGAACCAGATGCCAGCACGCACGTTCTTGTCCTCCGATCACGAACACAGCGGGCACAGCGGACACAGCGAACCGATCTGCGGGGCTCCCGTCGCGGGCCGCGGGCCCGAGGGCGCGCCTCCCGCGACGGGGTGACCTGGCGGGCGGGGTCAGCCGATCCTGACGATCTCCCCGTCGTGCGCGGTGACGTCCGAGGCGGTGGTGCAGGCCGGGGCGTCGTCGCAGGCGGGCCACATCATGGTCTTGTTGGCGACGTAGATGGAGCCGTCGCGGCCGGCGAGGAAGCCGGTGGGCGCGAAGAGCTTGCCCGCCGCGAGGACGGTCCGCTCGTTGGTGCGGTGGTTGATCTGGACGACGTCGCCGATCGGGTCGCCGGTCGGCAGGAAGCCGGTGGTGTCGAACTCGGTGACGTAGAAGTCGCCGTTGGCGCCGAAGCCGCAGCCGCTGATGGCGCTGAAGCCGCTCTGCCAGACCGCCAGCTTCCCGTTGTGCGGGTTGTACTTGTAGACCTTGGCCTCGGTGGACGAGCTGGGCTTGCCGGTGATCTCACCGACGTAGACCGAGTCGTCGGGGCCGACGGCGACGCAGGACGGTACGGCGTCGACTCCGGTCGAGGTCTTGGGGATGAACGCGAGGATGTGGACGTTGCCCCGTCGGTCCACCGAGTCGAGGACGTTGGACGCCGCGTCGACGAGGTAGAAGCCGCCGCCGGGCTTGGTGGTCAGCGCGTACGGATTGGACTCGGGATAGCTGGTGCCCTGGTCCTTGTGCGCGTTCGTCCACTCGTAGTCGACGTAGCCGGGGTTCGCGACGGCCTTCACGGAGTGGCCGCTGACCTTGAGCAGGGCGCCGTACTGCGTGACGAGCGCCGCCTTCAGGTCGGCGGGGATCGTGTCCGGGGTCTGCTGCGCGGAGCCGGTCTCCAGGACGTAGAGGTGGCCGTCGGAGTAGGCCAGGCCGTTGGCGCCGACCACCTCCTCCTGGTTGAAGTTCGACGCCAGGCCGTCCACGATCCGCACCGGGGTGCCGGAGGAGACGTCGGCGAGGGACCCGGTGAAGCCGAAGCACCGGGTGGGGAAGCCGGTGCCGACACAGGTCGGCGGTGTCTCGCCGACCTCGGAGACGATGAGGTGTCCGCGCGGCCCCCAGACCAGGCTCCGCGGCGAGTTCAGGCCGCTCGCCACGACGGTGACCGGCGCGTTTCCGGTCAGATGGGCGGGATGGGCGGGACGGGCGGCCGCCTGGGCCTCCTGCCCCGACGGTCCTGCGCCCACGCCGACGAGCGCTGTCGCCGCCGCCACGCCGGCGAACAGCAACCGGCTCGTTTTGAGACGCCACATCTTGGCCTCATCTCCTCCGGGTTCGGATGATCTGGGTGGTCCTGCGGCACGTGGTCCTGCGGCACGTGACCTCCGTGGCCGCGCGTGACCCCGTGCACGCCGAGTCGCGCGGAAAACCCCGTCACCGTGGTGATCGGCCGTTTCCCGCTGCTCCGGGCGCCTCAGCATTGATCAAGCCGCTTGGTCCGCACTGTTGGGCAACTTGGCTCCGACTTGGCGGCGGCCGCAAAGGGGCGGCGGGCCCGGCATAATGCCGGGCCCGCCGATGTCCGTGCGAGAGGGGGAAGCCGTCAGGAGTGCGCCTTTTCGGCCGGTGCCGCGGGCTTGGCCGCGGGCCCGAAGGCGGGCGCGGGCAGCGGGCCGCTGCGCAGCAGGGCGGCGCAGACGACCGCGCCGACCCCGAAGATGGCGGTGCACCACCAGAAGACGGTGCTGTAGCCGTGGATCGTCGCGAGGTGGATCTGCGCGGCGGCGGGTTTGCCGTGCACGTGGCTGCTCAGGTAGTCGCCGGCGGAGCTGGCCGCGATCGTGTTGAGCAGCGCGGTGCCGATCGCGCCGCCGAGCTGCTGCCCGGTGCTGATGGACGCCGAGGCGATGCCCGCGTCGTGCGGCGCGACGCCTGCCGTGCCGGTACGCAGGGCCGCCGCGTAGATCAGGCCCATGCCGAGGCCGATCACCATGGTCGGGCCGAGCAGGGCCCCGGCGTAACCCGAGTCGGGGCCGATCCTGGTCAGCCAGGCCATGCCGCCCGCGTTGAGCAGCATGCCGACGCCGATCAGCGGGCGCGGGCCGACCTTCGGCATCACCATGATGTTGCCGACGTTGGTCGCGACGGCGGTGACCACGACCATCGGCAGCAGGGCGACGCCGGAGGTGATGGCCGAGTAGCCGAGGTCGGTCTGCATGTAGTAGATGAGGAAGAGCAGGACGCCGAAGGCGCCGACGCCGACGATCAGCGCGGTCAGGTAGGCGCCGCCGCGGTTGCGGTCAAGGACGACGCGGGGCGGCAGCAGCGGGTGCGGGGCGCGGGTCTGCCAGAAGGTGAAGATCAGCAGCAGGACGCCGCCGGTCGCCAGGACGCCCCAGGTGGTGGCCGCGTGCCAGCTGTGGGTGGCGGCGTTGGAGAAGCCGTAGACCAGGCAGAACATCCCGGCGGAGGCCACGATCACGCCGGGGACGTCCATCTTGGCGCCGGTCCTGGGCTGCCTGGGCAGCAGCGTGAGGCCGCCGATCAGCGAGAAGGCGGCGAAGACCAGGTTGACGTACATGCACCAGCGCCAGTTGAGGCCGGAGGTCAGCGCGCCGCCGAGCAGCAGGCCGAGGCCGCCGCCGCTGGCCGCGACCGCGCTGAAGACGCCGAAGGCCTTGCCGCGCTCCTTGGGGTCGGTGAAGGTCGTGGACAGCAGCGACAGGGCGGTCGGCGCCAGCAGGGCGGCGAAGACGCCCTGGCAGGCGCGGGCGGCCACCAGCATGCCGAAGCTGTTCGCGGCGCCGCCGACGGCGGAGGAGAGCGCGAAGCCGCTCAGCCCGATGAGGAAGGTCTCCTTGCGGCCGACCAGGTCGGCCAGCCGCCCGCAGAAGAGCAGCAGGCTGCCGAAGCACAGGGCGTAGGCGGTCAGGATCCACTGCTTGTCGGCGTTCGAGAAGTGCAGGGCGTCCTGGGCCGACGGCAGCGCGAGGTTCATCACCGTCACGTCGAGGGTGATCATCAGATAGGCGGTGCATATGACGGTGAGGATCAGCCACCGCCGGGAATCGCCGGCCGCTGACCCGGCCGCCCCCGCACCCGGTCCGGCCGCGGGGGCGGCGCTCCGTGCTGACATGATCGTCTCCTACTCGCAGTTGACGGACAGGCTCCGCTCGTATGACAGACCCCGGCGACAGGATGTGACCGGGCCTTTGCGGGGCGGAACCGGCCGGGTCATTCGGCGGCTTCGTGGTCCAGCAGGTACGAGAGCGCCTGGCCCAGGTCGTCCGCGGGGGTGTCGGCCGCGCCCATGGAGCGCCAGGCCACGTGGTTGTCGGGCCGTACGAGGACGGCGCCCGCGTCGCTGATCTCCCGTACGGCCGCCCAGCCGCCGTCGGTGTCGGCGTAGTCCGCCCCGTCCGCGGAAGTGCCGATGAGGGCGGTGGTGATCGGGATCGCGAACTTCTCCGCGACCTGCGCGGCCGCCTCGCACCAGGGGGCGCCCTCGGGGCCGGTGATGAGGGCGAAGCCGGTCCCGGAGCCCGTCAGGTCGTGGGTCGACAGGCGGCGGCCCCCGTGCTCGATCCAGGCGTGCGCCAGCAGGTGCCCGGGACGGGTGGTGGGGCGGTAGGTGTCGCCCATCGGCGAGCGGGCGGGCGGCGGGGTGCCGTCGGGCAGGACGGCGCCGTCCTCGTAGGCGAAGCCGATCTCCAGGTCGTGCGCCTGGCATTCGGCGCGGTGCGTGGCGAATATCTCCGCCGCCCGCGCCCTGACGACGTCGCCGACCGGTGACGGGTCGAAGTACGAGGTGAAGGCCGACGGCCGGCGCTGCGGCGGGATGTGCGCGCCCAGGCCCACCGCGGCCTCGGTCATCAGCCGGTGGTGGAACCAGGTGGACAGCCCCCACTCGACATTGCGCCGGCCCAGCGGGCGCCGCTCCGCCTCGTAGGTGTCGAGCAGGCTGTCGTGCGCGCGGCCCGAGACGACGGCGGCGAGCTTCCAGGCGAGGTTGTGCACGTCCTGGATGCCGCCGTTCAGGCCGAGGCCGGTGGTGGGCGGCTGGCGGTGCGCGGCGTCGCCGACGATCAGCACCCGGCCGTCGCGGTAGCGGTCGGCGAGCACGCCCTCGACGCTCCAGTGCGACACCTTGTGCAACGTCAGGTCCAGGTCCGGCAGGCCGAGGACCTCGCGGATCCTGGCGGTGACGGCCGGGTGGTCGGCGCGGTCGGCGCCGCCGGGCGCGAAGTGCAGGCCCCACTCCTCGCAGTCCCTGCCCCAGCTGGGGCCCATCTCCAGCAGCGTGCTCGACAGGTCGGGGCGGTAGGGGTTGAGGAACCAGGTGATGATCGTGCCCTCGTGCCACCAGCGCGACAGGTCGGCGGAGAAGTACGCGGTGGTGACGTCGGCCATCGCGGACACGCCCTCCATCCGGACGCCCAGCGCGGGGCCGAGGGTGCGGCCGCCGTCGGCCGCGATGACGTAGCGCGCGACGACCGTGGTGGTCCCGCCGGTCGCGGTGTCGCGGATCTCGGCGACGACGCGGCCGGCGCCGGCGTCCTCGGTGAAGGACACCAGCTCGCTGCCTAATCGCACCCGGCCCGGATTGCGCCGCTCGGCCTGGGCGCGCAGGATCGGTTCGAGGCGCAGCTGCGGCAGCTTGATGGGCAGGACGGGGCCGGCCGCCGCGTAGGTCCCGGTGAGCGCGCCGCCGCCGAAGGCGTCCATCTCGTGGATGACCCGCCGGTCCAGGGGCCCGTCGCCGGTGAGGGTGGTCTGCCAGCGGACCCGGCCGAATTTCTCCGGCGGCGCCGCCCGCTCGACGACCGCCTCGTGGAGGCCGTGCTGGCGGAAGATCTCCATCGTGCGCTGGTTGAGATAGTGCGCCTTCGGCAGCTTCGACGTGTCCGAGTGCCTTTCCACCAGCAGGTGGTCGACCCCGTGGTCGGACAGGAAGACGGACGCGGACAGCCCGCATCCGCCGCCGCCGACGATCAGGACCGGAACCTCGATAGCCGCCATGGTCTGCCTTCCCTCGCATGGCGGCCCGAGCCGAACGGCCCGGGCCGACGTGTCACGGCCGGTGCTGGGGCCTGTCTGACAGATCCCGTCTGGCTCGCGGGATTTGTCAGACAGGCCCCAGGGGCACCCAGCATCGGCCGCGGGAGTTGGGCGGCACTGGTCGGCGGGTTGGCGCCGGCTTGGTGTCGGGAGGGCAGGTCGGCACGGCAGGAGGAACGGTTCGCCGCGGGTGGGAGAGGGGGCTCAGGCCGACTTGGCGATCACCCGCGGATGCGGGCGCCAGTCCAGGGCCGGGGCGTGGTTCAGTATCTCGTTCTCCAGGTGCTGGAGCGCCGGTCTGGGGTCGATGCCCAGCTCCTCCGCCAGCCGCTTCTGGTTGGTCCGCAGCACCCCCAGCGCGTCGGCCTGCCGGCCGGCCCGGTAGAGCGCCAGGCTCAGCAGCTCGCAGCCGTATTCGCGCAAGGGGTGGGCCCGGGTGAAGGCCTCCAGCTCCGCCACCGCCATCTCGTGGGCGCCGACGGCCAGCAGCGCGGCGCAGCGCCCCTCGACCACGGAGAGCCGCAGCTCTTCGAGCCGGGCCACGTCCGGCCGCACATAGGTGGTGTCGGCGACCTCCGCGTAGGCCTGCCCGCGCCACAGGGCGAGGCCCGCCTCGAACTCCCGCACCGCCTGCTGCGGTTCGCCCCAGTCCAGCGCCTGCCAGCCGGCGGTGGCGCGCTCGCTGAAGCGGTGGACGTCGACCTCGACGACCCGGCTGTCCAGCAGGTAGCCGCGGCCGTAGGTCCGTAACACCGACGCCGGGGTCCGCGGGGCGCGGCCGGGTTCGAGCACCCGCCGCAGATTGGCCACATAGGCCTGCAGCGAGGTGATCGCCGACGGCGGCGGCTTCCCGGTCCACAGCTCCTCGACGATCATGTCGACGGCCACCGGCTGGCCCACCTTGCTGACCAGCAGCGCAAGGAGTGCCCGCTGCTTGGGCGCCCCGGGGTCCACCAGGCGGCCGCCGACGACCGCTTCGATCGGGCCGAGCGCCCGGAACTCGGCCATGGGTTGCGGGCTTCTGTCGCTCACCACACGGGGCGGGGGCGCTGGTGTGAGGTCGACGTCCGTCCCGGAACCGAAATGCTCTTTCAAGAACTCGTTGGTGCGCCGCAGCTCCCACACTTCGCGTTCCAGCTCCGCGATGCGGCGCGCGTCCACGCTGCCGGTATCTGAGGACCGCCCGTCATCGGTCTGCGAAGGGCGGCCGCCGGCTAACTCGGCGCCGATGACAGGGGTATTCCCGTGGATTTCCTCGTTCGCCATCCCGAACTCCCAATATCTCACCGCCCGGTCCGGGCGCCCGACCAGGACCGGGTTGCGGCCTGGCAGGCTGCCGGGCACCTCGGCCAGGCAGTATCCGATCACCGAACGCTCCGTACAGCGTGGGCGAACGGTCCACATGAGACGACATTTCAGAGTGCACTCACCACATGCCGGGCAAGCAAGAGGTCACGCATCCCCACATAGGATGCGTGACCTTGGACATGATGTGTCGCCCGATACGGCAACGGTGATTGGAGTTGTGCTGCTTTCTCTATCCAATAACTGCACTTCGCGCCCCCGCTGCGCTAAATCACCCAGTCAACCCCGGAGAGTGTAGCCGCGAAGTGATAGCCAGTCAAGAGTGTCAACAATGCGCGGCAGTGCGCCAAATAGGCACTAATCCGGTGCAATGAAGAATCACTTGCCCGCCCCCCTGCCGGCCGCCCGCCGCGGTGCGGGAGACGGGCCGGAGCAGGAGCCGTGGCACGTACAGTGACAGGAAACTGTCATGCGGCTCGGTGACGGCAATATGTTGCCCCCGGCGCTGGGTTGACGGTATTTCACCGGCGCCAGGAGTGTAGCCGTATGACACTCCTCGATTCGATCCGCGGCCCGCGGGATCTGCAGGATCTCGGGCCGAATGAGCTGACGTCGCTGGCCGCGGAGATCAGGAGCCGCTTGATCTCCACGGTGTCCGCGAACAGCGGGCACCTGGGCCCCAACCTCGGTGTGGTGGAGCTGACCATCGCCCTGCACCGGGTCTTCGAGTCGCCGCGCGACCCGCTGGTCTTCGACACCGGCCACCAGTCGTACGTGCACAAGCTGCTCACCGGCCGGCAGGCGGACTTCGACACGCTGCGGCAGCCCGGCGGCATGTCGGGCTACCCGAGCCGGGCCGAGTCGCCGCACGACCACGTGGAGAATTCGCACGCGTCGACCTCGATGTCGTACGCCGACGGCCTCGCGAAGGCCTTCCGGCTGCGCGGGGAGCGGGACCGCACGGCGGTGGCGATCATCGGCGACGGGGCCCTGACCGGCGGCATGGCCTGGGAAGCGCTCAACAACATCGCGGCGGACCGCACCAACCGGGTGGTCGTCGTCGTCAACGACAACGGCCGCTCGTACTCCCCCACCCACGGCGCCATCGCGACGCACCTGGCCCATGTGCGCACCACGCGGCGCTACGAGAGCGTGCTGGACTCGGTCAAGTCGACGCTGCCGCGGGCCCCGCTGGTCGGTGCCCCGCTCTACGAGACGCTGCACGGGATCAAGAAGGGGATCAAGGACGTACTCCAGCCGCAGGTGATGTTCGAGGACCTGGGCCTGAAGTACGTCGGCCCGATCGACGGCCACGACCAGGCCGCGCTGGAGCGGGCGCTGGCGCACGCCCGGGGCTTCGGCGGGCCGGTGATCGTGCACGTCCTGACCCGCAAGGGCCACGGCTACGCGCCCGCGGAGAACAACGACGAGGACCGCCTGCACCAGGTCGCGGCGGGCACCGACCCGCTGACGGGTACGACCGCGAAGGCGGCCGCTCGCACCTGGTCGCATGTCTTCGCCGACGAGATCCTGCGGATCGGGGCCCGGCGCGAGGACGTGGTGGCGATCACCGCGGCGATGCTGCACCCGACGGGTCTGGGGCCCTTCGCGGCCGCCTTCCCCGACCGGGTCTTCGACGTCGGGATCGCCGAGCAGCACGCGGTGACCAGCGCGGCCGGCCTCGCCATGGGCGGCCTGCACCCGGTGGTGGCGCTCTACTCGACCTTCCTCAACCGGGCCTTCGACCAGCTGCTGATGGACGTGGCCCTGCACCGGCTGCCGGTCACCTTCGTGCTGGACCGCGCCGGGGTGACGGGCCCCGACGGGGCGAGCCACAACGGCATGTGGGACGGCTCGATCAGCCAGCTCGTGCCCGGCCTGCGGATCGCAGCGCCGCGGGACGCGGCACGGCTGGCCGAGCTGCTCGCCGAGGCGCTGGACGACGACTCGGGCCCGACCCTGCTGCGCTTCCCGAAGGCGCCGGCCGGCGACGAGGTCCCCGGCCACGGCAGGCTGGGCGGCATGGACGTCGTGGCCCGCCCGCAGGAGGGGGCGGCCGTGGACGTGCTGCTCGTCGGCGCCGGGGTGATGGCCGGCGTCTGCGCGGAGGCGGCGGGCCGGCTGGCCGACCAGGGCATCGGCGCGCTGGCCGTCGACCCGCGCTGGGTCAAGCCGGTGGACCCGGCGCTGGCCCCGGCGGCGCGCGAGGCGCGGCTGGTGGTCACCGTCGAGGACAACGGCATCGCGGGCGGCTTCGGCGACGCGGTGGCCCGCGCGCTGCGCGAGGCAGGCGTCGACACTCCCGTGCTGCCCTTCGGGCTGCCGCAGGAGTTCCTCACCCACGACACCCGGCGGGACATCCTGGAGCGGGCCGGGCTGACCGGCCGGGACATCGCCAGGTCGGTCACCGAGGCGGTCTCGGGCGGGGTGCGGCGCGATCCGGATCCCGCAAGGGGCCGCCAAGCCGGCGCCAACCGGCCGCACAGTCCGGCCCAAGGCGGGTGACGAATGCTGGAGCGCGACAGACCGTCACGATCGACGCGTGGAGGATGCGATGTCCGGAGCCGCTGAAGTCGAGCGCGTGTATTCGGCCATGGAGGAAGCGGCCGGACTGCTCGATGTCGCCTGCTCACCCGAGAAGGTCCGGCCGATTCTGACCGCGTTCAAGGACGTGCTCTCCGACGGCGTGATCGTCTACTCGATGGCGAGCGGCCGGCACGCGACGGAGCTGGACTTCAGCATCTCGGTGCCGGCCGGCCACGGCGACCCGTATACCGCCGCGCTGGCGAACGGGCTCATCGCGGAGACGGACCACCCGGTCGGCAATCTGCTCGCCGACACCCAGAAGGCGCTGCCGGTCTCGATGTTCGCCGTGGACGGTGAAGTCACCAGCGGCTTCAAGAAGACCTACGCATTCTTCCCCACCGACGACATGCCGGGTGTCGCGCAGCTGAGGGACATCCCGTCGATGCCGCCGAGCGTCGCGGAGAACGCCGAACTCTTCGCCCGCTACGGCCTCGACAAAGTGCAGATGACGTCGCTCGACTACAAGCGCAAACAGGTCAATCTCTACTTCAGCGATCTCCAGCCGGAATTCCTGGAGCCGGAGCCCGTCCTGTCGTTGGTCCGCGAGCTGGGGCTCGAACTGCCGGGTGAGAAGGGGCTGAAGTTCGCCCGCCGGTCGTTCGCCATTTACCCGACGCTCAGTTGGGAGTCCGGGAAGATCGAGCGGCTCTGCTTCGCCGTGATATCGACCGACCCCACTCTGGTGCCCGCGCAGGACGAGGCGGACCGCGAGCTCTTCGCGACCTACGCGAACAACGCGCCTTACGCGTACGCCGGTGAGAAGCGCACGCTCGTCTACGGTCTCACGCTCTCGCCGACCGAGGAATACTACAAGCTCGGCTCGTACTACCAGATCACCGATATCCAGCGGACACTGCTGAAGGCCTTCGACGCGCTGACGGACTGAGGGCTGTCCTGTAATCCGCGGTGGACCAGCGCGCGGCGTCAGACGCGGTACACCGCAAGGCGAAGGGCCGCCCTCATACCGGGTCGTGTTCGGGCGAGCCCGACAACGCAGCGAGGTGCCGTAGCTGTCGTCGCGCGCCCGCCGGGGATTAGCGGGACAGCCCTTGGCGGGCGCGCGGTGGTCGAGGGGCGGCCTCCCTGGAGGCCGCCCCTCGACGCGTGCTCAGGACATGACGATGTCGAGGCCGGCCAGCTCGGCCTGGATGGTGATGGCGCTGATCCTGTCGTCCTCGATGGTGAAGCGGAAGACGGCCCGCGGTGTGCCGTTCTGCACCCAGACCAGGCCCGCGGAGCCGTTGACGAGCGCGGGGACCGGGGACCAGACGCGGTTGAGGAAGGCGCGGGTGACGGCGTCGGCGCCGTGGAGCTCGGGGGCGAAGCCGCCCACGTTGGCCTGGGCGCTCATGTTGATGGCGGCCTGGTCGGTGCGGACGACGATGTCCGGGTCGAGCACCGCGAGCAGCGCCTCGAACTCGCCCTCGCGGGAGGCGGCCAGGAAGGCGCGGACCAGGTCGGCCCGGCCCGCCTGGGCGACGGCGTCGCCGGCGTCGTCGAGTGCCTTGGCCCCGGCGCCGCCCTCCGCGGCCGAGTCGGAGCCCGCCTGCTGGACACGGCGGCGGGCGCGGCTGGCCAGCTGGCGGGCGGCGGCCGGGGTGCGGTCCACGATGGGCGCGATGTCCTCGTAGGGGACGGCGAACATGTCGTGCAGGACGAAGGCGAGCCGCTCGGCGGGGGTCAGGGTGTCGAGGACGACGAGCAGGGCGAGGCCGACGGAGTCGGCGAGCAGCGCCTCCTGCTCCGGGTCGGCGGTCGCGTCGGCGCCGTGCGCGGCGGTGCCCGGCTCCGGGGCGTCCACCAGGTCCTCGCGGCGGGATCTGCGGGACTTGAGCATGTTCAGCGACACCCGGGCGACGATCGTGGTGAGCCAGCCGCTCAGATTCTCCACGGCGTCGACGTCCGCGCGACTCGTCCGGATCCAGGCCTCCTGGACGGCGTCGTCCGCCTCGGCGAGTGAGCCGAGCATCCGGTAGGCGACCGCACGCAAACGGGGTCGGTCGGTCTCGAAGCGTTCGACCAGCCAGTCGTGTTCGTTCATCTCGTCACATTCTCTCACCGGTGCCTGCGAAGTAATGACGCCCAGGAGCCCGCCGATGTGACGGGCGGACGATTCGCCGGCTGCCACACCCGTCACCCGGGGGTCCGCTCACCACACCGCCGACGATACGGGCCGCGCCCCCGCGCGGTGCGGTGTCCCCCCGGTGCTGCGGCCGCATGGGGGTAACCTGGCGCGCATGCACGGCGGTTGGGGCACCGACATCGATCTGGGCGGCAGTGGCGCCCTCCCGCTCGGCGAGCGTGATCCGCGGCTTATCGGGCGGTTTCCGGTGGTCGGGGTCCTGGGTTCCGGCGGGATGGGGCGGGTCTACCTCGGGGTGTCCGCGCCCGGACGCTATGCGGCGGTGAAGCAGGTGCTGCCGGCGCTCGCCGGGGACGACGGCCTCCTGCGGGACTTCGGCGCGGAGTTGGACAGCCTGGCCCGGCTGCCCGCCGGTGCCGGCGCCGCGCTGCTGGACAGCGACCGTGACGCGCGCCCGCCCTGGTTCGCCACCGCCTACATACCGGGGCTGACGCTGGCCGACGCGCTGCGGGCGCACGGCGGGCCGCTGCCGGTCGGCGCGCTGTGGGCGCTGCTGCGGGACGCGGCCCGCGGGCTGGCGGACCTGCACGCGGCGGACATGGTGCACCGGGGCGTCAAGCCGTCCAACGTCCTGCTGACGGAGGGCGGCGTCACCCTCATCGACTTCGGCGTCGCGCGCGAGGCGGACCGCGGCAGGCCGGCCAGGACCGGCGCGGCCATCGGCAGCCCGGCCTACACGGCCCCCGAACAGGCCTCGGCCGAAGGGGACGTGACCGGTGCGGCGGACGTCTTCGCGCTGGCCGCGGTGCTGTCCTACGCGGCGATCGGCGCACCGCCCTTCGGCGAGGGCGCCGGGCCCGACGTGCTCGACCGCATCGCGCACGGCGAGCCGGAGTTGGGCCCGGTGCGCGCGGTGGACGCCGCCCTGGCCGACCTCCTGGCGAAGTGCCTGGCCAAGGACCCCGGGGCCCGGCCCGCCGCGGCCGAGGTGGCGGAGGCGGCCGGTGAGCACGCGGGCGAGGGCGCCGAGTCCGCCGGGCCGTGGCCGGCGTCCGTACGGGACCGGATAGCGCTGCGGGCGGCCTTCGCCTCGACGGCTCCCGACCCCGCCGCGCTCACCGCGCCGGGCGACCCGCACGAGCCGCCGGGCACGCCCGCCGCCGGGCCCGAGGCGGAGAAGCGCCGCAAGCGCCGTACGAAGGCCCTGCTCCTGGCGCTGCCCGTGGTGGTGGTCGCCGCCGCGACCCTGTCCTTCGTGCTCGTCCCCGACAGCGGTTCCGCCCAGGGCTCGGCGGCTCCCGGCTCCTCCGCCTCGGCCCCCGCCGGCCCCGCGGCACCCGCCCCGCACACCTCGGGCGGTACAGCCTCGCCGCCGTCCGCGGACGGCCCGGCCGCCGCCGGCCCAGCGCACCAGGACGGCGGCGCCCGGACGAGCGGTAGGCCGGGCGTGTCCGGCGAGCCCGCGGCCACGGCGACGGCCCCGGGTGCGACGGGGAGCGCCGTGGCCCCGGCGCCGACGGCGACCACCGGCCCGCCCACCGGGAAGGGCCAGGTGCGCAGTTACGCCGGCGCGAAGTGCCTGGCCGACGTGTCCTTCCTCACCGGCCACGCCCCGCAGGTCGCGGTGTGCGGCTCGAAGAGCCCCTACGGCGGCCCGGCGACGTACGGCTGGACCTTCGCCGCCGAGCCGGGCAGCGCCTTCCGGCTGGTCAGCGAGACCGGCGGCACCTGCCTCGGCGTGAACGCGCTCACCGGCGCCGCGACCCTCGGCAAGTGCGACGGCTCCGCGGGCCAGCAGTGGCGGATCGGGGCGGCGGCCGCCCACGGAAGCACGTATCAGAACGTGTCGAGCGGCCGCTGCCTCGCGGCCTCGTCGCTCGGGAGCGCGGTGACCGACCCGTGCGACAGCGCCAAGGCGGGGCAGGTCTGGTACCGGCCCTGACCTGCCGTGCGGTCAGCTCTGCACCATGCTGGACTCGGCGGCCGGGGCGGGGACTTCGGCCCGGCCGGCGGCGGCGACGCGTCGGCGGGCGAGGCGCCCCGATATCAGGTAGCCGGCGACCATCAGGCCGATGAGCAGGACGGTCTCCGACGTGCCCCACACCCAGGCGCCGGGCCCGCACCCCGGACAGCCCCCTGGCCGCTCGAACCCCCGGCGGGCACACCTGTCCCCCCGACGGCCTCCTCCTCGGCCTCTAGTCCTTGCGCAGGCGCACCGGGAAGGTCTGGTAGCCGCGCAGCACCGACCGGTCGCGGCGGGTGGGGGCTGCGGCCGGGGCGAGGTCGGGGAAGCGGGCGAGCAGGCGGGGGAAGGCGACGGCGGCCTCCAGGCGGGCGAGGCCGTTGCCGAGGCAGACGTGGGCGCCGACGCCGAAGCTGAGCGGCTTGATCGCGGTACGGGACGGGTCGAAGACGTCGGGGTCCCGGTAGCGGGAGGGGTCGCGGTTGGCGGCGCCCAGCAGCAGGATCAGCCGCGAACCGGACGGGACCGCCACACCGGCCACTTCGAGGCCGTCCGCCAGCGCGATCCGCGAGGTCAGCTGGACCGGGGACTCGTAGCGCAGCACCTCCTCGACGAAAGCCGCCACGTCGCCGTCCGGTGAGCCGAGCCGGCGGGCGGTGCCCGGATGGTCGAAGAGCACGCCGAGTCCGTTGCCCAGCAGGTCCGTCGTCGTCTCGAAGCCGGCGACGAGCAACAGGGTGAGGTTGGCCAGCAGTTCGGCCTCGGAGAGCCGGGCGTCCTCGGCGTCGCGGGCCGCGAGCAGCGCGCCGACGAGGTCGTCCTCGCCGTCCTTCCCGCGGGCGCCGCGCCGGTCGGCGATCAACGCCGAGAAGTAGTCGGCCAGTTCGGCGGCGGCCGCGTCGGCGGGCGCGAGTCCCGCCGGGTCGGACATGAATTCCAGCGCGGTCGTCAGCCCGGCGGCCAGCGTACGGAAGCGGTGCCGGTCGGCGTGCGGCACGCCGAGCATCTCGCAGATGACGGTGACCGGGAGCGGGAAGGCGAATTCCGCCATGAAGTCGACGGTGCCGCCGTCCGCGCCCCGCGCGCCGGTCTCGGCGAGGCGGTCGAGCAGCGCGTCCACGGCCGCCGCGATCATCGGTTCGAGCGCGGTGATGCGGCGCTGGGTGAAGACCGAGCCGATCAGCGAGCGCATCCGGGTGTGCTCGGGCGGGTCGCTCTCCAGGATCGACGGGGCGAGCAGCCCGAGCGAGGCGTGCTCGGCGAGCCGCTCCGGGCTGATCTGCGCCCCGGTGACGCCGAAGTCGGTGCGCCGCAGCACCTGGTTGACGGCGTCGTAGCCGGCCACCACGAACCAGCCGCCGCCGATCTCGGAGACCGGGCCGAGCCGGTGGGCGGCCGCGTAGAGCGGGTAGGGGTCGGCCCTGCCCTCGGGTGAGAGCAGTTCCATGGCGACGGTCACCGCGTCCGGCGGGGTCCGGGCCGGCGCGGCGGGACCGTCACCCCCCGGGTCGCCCTGGGGGGCCGGTTCCCCGGCCCGCTCGTGGGCTTCCTCGTGGGCCTGTTCGAGCGACGCCGCCAGGGCCGTTCTGCCCATCGGGGCCGGGCGGTCCGCCGGGTCCGGGACAACGGCCATGGTGGCTCCTCTCCTTGACCGGCCCCGGCGGCTGCCGTGCCGGTCTCGCCGAACTCGTGCGCACTCTTTCGAAACACTCTGTCGCTGTCAATACACATCGGCCCATACCCGTCGTCGGGCGGGCGGCGCGTCGAGGCGGCGGCCCCCGGGCCTCAGCGGCGCTCGTCCAGCTCGTCGGCCAGCGTCAGCCACGCCGTCGCACAGGCGCGGGCCAGGTCGGCGACGGGGGCGGACCAGTGGTCGGGGATGGTGCCGCCGACACCGCGGCAGGCGTCGAGGTCCACCGCGTGGTGGTGCAGCCAGCGCAGCGCCACCCGGCCGGCCTCACTGAAGCGCAGCGACGGGTCGCTCATCAACTTGGACAGCAGCGCCCTGCCGTCCATGCCGGGCCCGCCGGCCTGGCGGCGTACCGGCGCCGTGTCGGGCGCCTGCTCCCGCACCGGCTCCGCCGCGGGCGGGCAGGGCCGCGACACGGGGCCCGCCGGGTCCGGCGCCTTGCGGTATTTGGCCGGGACCGGGTCCTCGCCGCGGTCGGTCCGCAGCCGTACGTCCCTGACGGTGGCGGGCGACAGACCGGTCGCCCTGGCGATCTCCCGCAGGCCCGCCTCGGGGCGCTCGGCGATCAGCACGGCCGCCTGGCGGCGTTTGGCCGCGCTGTTGAGCGGCCTGACCCGGCCGTCCCTGCCGATGCGGTCGCGCGGCTGCGAGGACTCCGCCGCGGGGCGGCTGCGCAGGCCGGAGACGGTCTTGTCGGAGAGCCCGGCGGCCGCCGCGACCGCGCGGTCCGACCAGTTGGGGTGCAGGGCGATGATGAACTCGGCTGCGGTCCTGCGGTCCTGCGGCGAAAGCGGCAGGCCGTGCGTGACATTCGCCCGCACCGCGAGCACGAAGGCGGTGGCCGAATCGCAGTCGACAAGCCGGGCCTTGATGACGGAGCGGCCGTTGAGCAGCGCCGCCCGCACCCGGTGCATCCCGTCGATCACCTGCATCGTGGCGCGGTGCACGAGGATCGGCGGCAGGTCGGCGATATCGGCCAGCGTCCTTGTGTGCGCCGGGTTCTCACCGCCCGACCGCGGTGAGCCGACCAGTACCAGATGTCTGATTTCTATGATGCGGATCGGGTAACTTTCCACGGAAATCGCGGGCGCGGCATCCTTGCGCCCGGTCATGGCTCCGACGTAGCCCTCGTCCGGTATCCGGACCAGATCCAACATGTTCCCAACCCCTCGTGTCCGAATGTTTTCGGGACATTGGAACGTGCCTGTGATCTTGTAAAACGGCTGCGACCTCGTCGTACGCCGTTCCCCCGAACGGCCGGGACGTGCCCGGGAGATGGCCGGGACGCACCGGGGAGGTACAAGGGACAGCAGCCGACCCCCCGGGGGAAGGGGCCGGCCGCTGTCGGTTCATGGGGTCACACCAGATCGGGCTCCTCCACGCGCGGCTCGGGCCCGTCGGTCTCGCTGATGCCGACCCGGCCGTGCAGCTTGGCCAGCGGGCCGGGCGCCCACCAGGCCGAGCGGCCGAGCAGCCGCAGCACCGCGGGCATCAGCACCACGCGGACCAGGGTGGCGTCCACGATCAGCGCGATGACCATGCCGATGCCGATCATCTTGGTGAAGACGATGCCGCTGGTGGAGAAGCCTGCGTCGACCACGCCCAGCAGCAGGGCGGCCGCGGTGATGATCCGCCCGGTGCGCTGGAGTCCGCCCGCGATGGCCTTCTTCGCGCCGGCCGCGCCCTCGCCCTCGGCTCCGGCGGGCCATGCCTCGCGGATCGCGGAGACGAGGAAGAGCTCGTAGTCGGTGGCGAGGCCGTACAGCGTGGCGAGGATCAGCACCGGGACGGTCGGTTCGAGGAAGCCGGTCGGGGTGAAGTGCAGCATCCCCGACAGGTGGCCCTGCTGGAAGATCCAGATGATGACGCCGAAGGAGGCGCCGATCGACACCAGGTTCATCACCACGGCGACCAGCGGCAGCACGACCGAGCCGAAGGCCAGGAAGAGCAGCACAAAGGTGGCCGCCGCCATGATGCCGAGCATCCAGGGCAGCCCGTCGCCGAGCGTCGCGAGCCGGTCCACGTCCATCGCGGGCCTGCCGCCCACCAGCACCTGCACACCGGCGGGTTCGTCCAGCGCCCTGATGCCGCGCACCGCGTCGTAGGCGGTGTCGCCGGTCCGGTCGCCCTGGTAGCCGGCGGTGAGCATCGCCGAAGTGCCGCGCTGGGCCTCGACCTTGACGTCGGTGATTCCGGCGACCTTGTCGATCTTGGCGCCGATGTCCTGGAGTTGGGCGGCGGTGGCGTGGGCGACGTATATCTCCAGCGGTGCTTCCGAGCCGCCGGGGAAGTCGGCGGCGAGCCGCTCGGAGACGATCCGCGCCTCGGTGGACTTGGGCAGCACCCGCTCGTCGCTGCCGGCGAAGTGCACCTTCATGAAGGGCGCGGCGAAGACGCCGAGGATGACCAGGACGCCGACGGTGTAGACGACCGGGCGGCGCATCACGGTGTGCGCGATCCGCTCCCAGCTGCCGCCGCCGCCTTCGGCGGCCGCGGCCTCGCGGCGCCGCCTCCCGGGCAGCGGGACGCGCCAGGAGTTGATCCGGCGGCCGAGCACCGCGAGCATCGCGGGCAGCACGGTCAGCGCGCTGAGCATGGCGACGAAGACCGCGGACATGCCGCCGAAGCCGATCGAGCGCAGGAAGACCAGCGGGAAGATCAGCAGGCTGGACAGCGCGAGCACCACGGTCAGCCCGGAGACCAGGACGGTGCGTCCCGCGGTGGCCATGGTGCGGGCGATGGCCTCGGCGGGCTCGTGCTCCAGCAGCTCCTTGCGGTAGCGGCTGACGATGAGCAGCGAGTAGTCGATGGCCAGGCCGAGCCCGAGCAGGGTGATGGTGTTCACCGCGAAGGTGGACACGTCGGTGAACTCGGTGATCACCCGGGTCGCGGTGAAGGCGCCCAGGATGGCCAGGATGCCGACGAGCAGCGGCATTCCGGCCGCGACCACGCCGCCGAAGATGATGGTCAGCAGCACCAGCAGGGCGGGGAAGGCGATCATCTCGCCCTTGCTGATGTCCTTCTTGGCCATGTCGTCGGTGACGACGGCGAGCGGGACGACGCCGCCGACCTGCTTGGTCAGCCCTGGTGCGGCCAGGTCGTCCCTGATGTCCTTGTACTGCTTGCTCTTGATGTCCTGGTCCTGCGACTTCAGGGTGATCAGGACGCCGGTGGAGTGCCCGTCCCTGGAGCGCAGCGACGGCAGGTGCGTGTCGGCGTAGGTCGCGATGTTCGCGATCTCCGGGCGGGCGTGCAGGCGGGCGACGGTGGATCGCACCGCGCCGGCGAAGGCGGGGTCGTCCACCGTGGCGGTGGGGCTGGAGTACAGCACCACCACGTCGACGTCGCGCGCGCCGAGGTCGGCGGCGATACGGGCCGAGGCGCGCCCCGACTCGCTGCTGGGGTCGTCGAAGCCGCCGGACTTCAGGGTGTTGAACACGCCCCCGCCCCAGGCTCCGCCGATCAGGACGACCGCGATGCCGGCGGCGATCGCCGCCCAGCGGAACCTGACCAGGAGACGGCCCCAGGTCGTTAACATGAGCACTCCCGTAGTTGTACGTCGCAACCCTCGGAGGGAGAATACCCAAAGAGGGTTGTCCGCGGCAACCCATCCCGGCGCCTCGCCGTGCACACCTCGCGAGCCGCCGCCTCTGCCAACCCCCCTATCGCCAGCCGCGTTTGGGCGGCGGCGGCTGACCGCGGCGTTTGACTGCGCGGCCGCCGCGCCGGCCTCCGCAGTTGAACCTCCCGGGACCCGCGGTGACCGTGGTTAGTCTGGTGCGCGCCGTCGGCGGACCGGCACTCACCAGACTTCCCGTCGCCCGACTGGAGCGAACGTGACGAACTGCAATGTCTGCTCGCTCAGCGGCGAGCACCCCGGGATCAGCGTCGACGCGACCGGCCTGTGCAATCTCTGCCGCCTCGATATCGCGGGCGACCTGCTGGTGAACTTCCGCTACACCAGCGGGGTGTTCGACGAATTCCAGCGGGCCCCGCGGGATCCCGCGGCGCGCTACGACTGCCTGTTCATGTACAGCGGCGGCAAGGACAGCACCTACATGCTGGACAAGTTCGTCAACGAATACGGCAAGCGGGTCCTCGCCTACACCTTCGACGTCCCCTTCGAGAGCGCGCACGCCGCCGACAACATCAGGCTCGCCCGGGATCGGATCGACGCCGACTTCGTGCTCGACGCCGACGACGAGAACATCAAGAAGGTGATGCGGGAGGTCTTCAACCGCCCCGCGCCCGCCAAGCCCGGCTCGTACCTGGACGAGAAGCTGCCCTGCGCCTCCTGCCGGACCTTCTTCGTGCTGCGGGCCGTGCTGCACGCCTACCGCGGCGGCATCAAATACATCGCCATGTGCGCCGACCCGCAGCAGATCCTCACCATGGAGTCCAACGTCAGGGAGATCGTCCGCGGCTTCTACCAGCGCTTCGGCGACCGGCTCACCGACGAGGTCTTCCGCGGCGAGCTGGAACAGATCCTCTTCGCCGAGGACGACGAACTGCCGCGCATCGTCTTCCCCTTCATCGCCATGCGGCACGACTACGACCCGGACGCGATCGTGGCCGAGCTGAAGGCCAAGGGGCTCTACGAGTCCTCGCCGCTGGAGACCCACTGCACGCTCTTCCCGCTGCTGAACTACTACGCCTTCAAGCACTGGAACTGCATGTTCTACAAGCTCAACGCGGCCAGCCACGCGCGGGCGGTCCGGCGCAACGGCACCGGGAACGAGCGCTCGACCTTCAGCATCAAATTCCCGCAGGTCCTGGACATCACCGGCATCGAGGAACGGCTGCGGGAGGTGACCCTGGAGATCGCCGCGGGCGGGGGCGACCGCGAGGCGCAGCTGCGCGAGGTGACCGCGATCTTCCGCGACCTCGACGCCGACGAGGACGCGGCGCGCTTCGTCGCCAAGAGCTTCGTCGACATGCCCGAGGTCGCCGCCGACGTGGGCATCCGGCTGCCCTGACCGGGCCGCCCGACAGCTGACGGCCGGCCGCGCAGGGCCGAGGACGTAAGAGGACGGCCGCGTAAGGCCGAGGACGTAAGGACGCAAATCCGTGGCTCCAGTGGATCTTTCAGACGACGTCCGCGAGTCGGACGTGGCCATCGTCGGCATGGCCTGCCGCTTCCCCGGAGCGGAGAACACCGAGCGCTTCTGGCAGAACCTCCGCGACGGCACCAGGACGACGACCTACTTCACCGACGAGGAGCTGCTCGCGGCGGGCGTCGGCCCGCGCGACCTGGCCGACCCGCAGTATGTGAAGGCCGGCCAGATCCTGCCGGGGATCGACCGCTTCGACGCCGGGCTCTTCCGCATCCCCCGCGACGAGGCCGAGATCCTCGACCCGCAGCAGCGGATCTTCCTGGAATGCGCGCTCACCGCCCTGGAGGACGCCGGCTGCGACCCTGACCGGCACGCGGGCCCCATCGGGGTCTACGCGGGCGTCGGCCTCAACGCCTACGCGCTGCACCGGCTGGCGCAGCGGTACCGGGACGCCTCCGAGGTCGAGCGCTACCGGCTGATGATCGCCGTCGACAAGGACTTCCTGGCCACCCGGGTCTCCTACAAGCTCGGCCTGCGCGGGCCCAGCGTGAACGTCGGCACCGCCTGCTCCACCTCGCTCGTCGCTGTCCACCTGGCGTGCCTGGCGCTGCTCGGCGGCGAGTGCGACGCGGCGCTCGCCGGCAGCGCGCACATCCGATTCCCGCAGGACCAGGGCTACTTGCACCAGCCCGGCATGATCTTCTCCCCCGACGGCCACTGCCGCGCCTTCGACTCCAAGGCCCAGGGCACGGTCATCGGCAGCGGCGTCGGCGTGGTGCTCCTCAAGCGGCTCACCGACGCGCTGGCCGCCGGCGACCGGGTGCACGCGGTCATCAAGGGCTCGGCGATCAACAACGACGGCGCACTGAAGGCCAGTTACACCGCGCCCAGCGTCCAGGGCCAGGCGTCCGTCATCGCCGACGCGCTGGCCGTGGCGCAGTGCCCCCCGCAGACGATCGGCTACGTCGAGGCGCACGGCACCGGCACGGCGCTCGGCGACCCCATCGAAGTGGCCGCGCTGAACGAGGCGTTCGCCGCGGCGGGACCGACGCACTCGTGCGCGCTCGGCTCGGTGAAGTCCAACGTCGGCCACCTGGACACCGCCGCGGGCATGGCAGGGCTGATCAAGACGTCGCTGATGCTGCGGCACGCGACGCTGGTGCCGACCCTGGACTTCGAGGCGCCGAACCCCGAGATCCCCTTCGCGGAGGGGCCGTTCGAGGTCGCCACCGAGCTGTGCGACTGGCCGGCGCCGGACGGCTCCCCCCGGCGGGCGGGCGTCAGCGCCTTCGGCATCGGCGGGACCAACGCCCACGTCGTCCTCGAAGAGGCGCCGCCCGCCGCCCGGCGGCTCGAAGACCTCCCCACCGGACCCGAGCTGCTGCTGGTCTCCGCCGCCACCCCGGAGGCCGCCGACCGCGCCACCGCCGACCTCTCCCGCCACCTCCGCCGCCACGCCGCCACCCCCCTCCGCGACGTCGCCGCCACCCTCGCCCTCGGCCGCCGCACCCACCCCCACCGCCGCTTCGTCGTCGCGGCGGACACCCGCGACGCCGCCATGGCCCTCGCGGTGGCGGACCCCGCCCGGGTCCCCTCGGCGGAGGCCGCCTCCCCGGCGCACGGCGCCGCCTTCCTCTGTACCGGCGAGCCCGCCCCCGAGGCGGCCGCCCTCTACGCCCACTCCCCCGCCTTCCGCGCGGCGGTGGACGACTGCCTGGCGGCGGCGGGCGCCGACGGTGACGCCGTGGCCGCGCTGAGCGCGGGCGACGCCGTCTCCGCGGCGCTGGCCGAATACGCGACGGCGCAGCTGCTACGGGCCTGGGGCGTCCCGCCCGCCGCCCTCCTCGCCACGACCCCGTCCGGCTGGCGCGCGGCGGGCTGCCTTGCGGGCGCTTTCCCCCCGGCGACGATGCTCGACCCGGCGGCTACCTGCCCGCCCTTGCCTGCGGCGGGGCTGCCGCTGTGGGTGGCGGGAGCGTGGGCCGGTACGTCCGGCGGTACGCCCGCCGACGCGGCCGACGTGGACGCGGCCCTGGACGGCACCGGCTGGGCCCGGCTCGCCCTGGCCCCGGGTACGAGCACCCTGCTCACCACGCTCGGGCAGGCCTGGCTCGCGGGACTCGCCGTCGACTGGTCGGCCTTCTACGCCGACCGCCCCTTCCTCCGCACCTCCCTGCCGACCTACCCCTTCCAACGCGAGCGCTTCTGGTACGACCCGGCGCCCGACCCGGCCGCGTCCGGACCCGAACGCACCTCGCTCCGCGTCCAGTTGGCGGGCCGCCCGCTCGTCGTCCAGGTGTCCCTCCTCACCGAATACCTCCGCGACGAGATCGGCCGTGCCCTCGGCCCGCAGCCCACGGAGGACGGCCTCCCCGACCCGACGGCCGAACTGTTCGACCTCAACGCGGAGTCGCTGATGCTGATCGAGCTGACGGCGAAGCTCAGCGACGAACTGTCCTACCCGGTCCCGGCGACCGGCTTCATCGACTACCCGACGATCGACTCGTTCGTCGAGAACCTCTTCGAGGAGATGCGCTCGGCGGGCGCGACCCTGGATCAGCCCGCCTGACGCGGTGCCACCCGACCCCCGCCGGGTGGCACCACCCCAGCGCCCGCACCGACCGTCCATCCGCCCGGCGCACTCCGGCGCTGTCACCGCCGCGACACCCTCACCTGCGGGCCGCGGCCGCTCCGGCGGAACAAGCTACGCGCCGACGCGGCCACCGCGCGACCGCGCCTGTGCATTCACGGTTCGCGGTGAATCTGCTGGCGCGTCGTCATGAGCAGTTGGCGCAGGTCTTCGCGGGTCGGCAGGCGCCGGCTGCGGGGCGGGTGCCGGCGAGGCCCCCGCGCCGGCCGGTCACGCGTCCACCGCGGTGCGCCGTCCTGAGCCGTCGCCGGGCTCCCGGCCGACCCCACGCGCAGCCCCCGCCCACCTCCCCGCCGCCCGCGGGGCGAACGCGCCGACTCCGTCGGCCGCACAGCCCGCGCGGGCGAGCCGGGACGCCCCGCTCGCGGCAGCGCCCAAGGCATCTGCCGCTCCGGCGGCGGTGGGCGACGTGCGGTCGATGCGGTGCGCCCGCCGGCAGCCGCCCCGGGCGGGCCCAGCCCGCCCGCTCGGCGGTGGTCAGCCGCGCCGGCGGCGGCGGTGCAGCAGCGTGCGGTCGATGCGGGGGGCCGCGGGGGGCGCGGGCGTCCGGGAGGCGAGGCTGGCTGCCATCGTGCGGACGGTGGGGTGGCGGAACATGTCGACGGAGGTCAGGTGGAGCGCGAGGGCGGCGTTCAGGCGCTTGACCGCCTCCACCAGGAGGAGTGAGTTGCCGCCCGCGTCGAAGAAGTTGTCGTCGACGCCGATGTCGTCGCGGGCGAGGATCGCCCGCCAGACCGAGGCGACGGCCTCCTCGGGGCCGGGCCGGGGGCGGGCGGCCGGGGGCAGGGGCAGCGGAGAGGTGCGCGGCGGGGGCGGCAGGGCTCGGCGGTCGACCTTGCCGTTGCGCGTCAGCGGGATCTCGGCCAGCGGCACGAAGACCGCCGGGATCATGTAGGCGGGGAGGTCGCGCGCGAGGTGGCGCCGCAGGTCCGCGGGGGGCGGAAGCGAGGGTGCGGCGGCGGCCGTGGGCACCAGGTAGGCGACCAGCCGCTTCGTTCCCGCCGTGTCCTCGCGGGCCGTCACCACGGCCCGCCGCACCCCGGGATGCCGCCGCAACACCGCCTCGATCTCGCCGAGTTCGATGCGGAAGCCGTCGATCTTCACCTGGTCGTCGATCCGGCCGAGGTAGTCGAGCCTGCCGTCCGCCAGCCACCGCACGAGGTCGCCCGTGCGGTACAGGCGGCCGGTCCCGCCGAGCCCGTCGGGGACGAACTTCTCCGCGGTCAGCTCGGGCCGCCCGTGGTAGCCGTCGGCCACACCGGCGCCGCCGATGTACAGCTCTCCCGGCACGTACGGCGGAAGTGGCCGCCCGCGCCGGTCCATCACGTAGCAGCGGGTGTTGGCGATGGGCCGGCCCAGGGTGACCCTCTCGCCGGGCCCGACCCGGACGGCCGCCGACCAGACGGTGGTCTCGGTCGGACCGTAGAGATTCCACAACGCCCCGACCCGGCCCAGCAGTTCGCCTGCAAGGTCGGACGGCAGGGCCTCGCCCCCGCACAGGGCGCGCAGCGCCGGGTCGCCGTCCCACCCGGCTGCGACGAGCAGCCGCCAGGTCGCCGGGGTGGCCTGCATCAGCGTCGGCCGCGACCGTTCGAGCCGCGCGCGCAGCGCGAAGCCGTCGGAGGCGGCCTCCTCCGGCACCAGCTCCACGCACCCGCCCGTGACCAGCGGCAGGAACAGCTCAAGGCCCGCGATGTCGAAGCACACGGTGGTGACGGCCAGCAGCCGGTCCTGCTCCGTGCAGCCCGGCTCCGCGGCCATCGAGCGCAGGAAGTTCGCGAGGGCGCGGTGCGCGATGCGTACGCCCTTCGGCCGGCCGGTCGAGCCCGAGGTGTAGATGACGTAGGCGAGGTCGCCGGGCTCGGGCGGCGCGGCCACGGCGAGACCCGCCGGGTCCGGGCCGGACGCCTTCGTGACGTCCAACTCCGGTACGTCCAGCTGCCGCACGGCATCCGGCAGCGGCAGGCCGCCGCCCGTCAGCAGCAGGCGTACGCCCGCGTCCTCCAGCATCGTCCGGACGCGGTCCGGCGGGTAGACGGGGTCCAGCGGTACGTACGCGGCCCCGGCCCGCATGACGCCGAGCAGCGCCGCGACCAGGTCGGCGGAACGGCCGAGGTAGACGCCGACCAGGTCGCCGCGCCCGACACCGGCGGCGGTCATGGCCGCGGCCAACCGCTGTGCTCGGGCGTCGAGTTGGGCGTAGGTGAGCGTCTCGCGGTCCGAGACCACCGCCACGGCGGCGGGCCGCCGCGCCGCCTGCTCGGCGAACAGCGCCGGCAGGCACGCGTCGGGCCCGGGGGCGGTCGCGGTGGCGTTCCACTCCTCCACGACCCGCGCCCGCCGCGCCCCGGACAGCAGCGGCACCTCCGCGACGTCGCCGGGGGCGTCGCACAGCGCCCGGAGGAAGCCCTCGAAGTCCGCGATGAGCGCTTCCGCCGCCTCGGGCCCGACCCGGTCCCCGGCCAGCCACACCCGGCAGCCCCCGGGCTCGACGACAACCCGCGCCACGGTCCCGGTCCCCGGCTCACCCTCCCCTCCGACGCCCACCTCGACGCGCAGCCCCCCGCTCCCGGCCGCGACCGCCGGACAGCGGGCGGCGAGATCGGTCAGATACGAGCCGGCTTCCGCCTCCGCCGTCTTCACCGCGACCTCGGCGCAATACCCGGCGAACGTCCGCCCGGACGCGGGCGCCGGCAGCCGCAGCGGCACGGTGGGCGCGAAGAAGTCGCCTTGCGGCGCGGCCGGCCGATACGCGACGTCGACCTCCGGGTCCTCCGCGGTGCGGGCCCAGAACAACAACGCGGCGGCCAGGACGGCCACTTGCGGCTCGGCCCGACCTGCTTCGGCGAGGGTCGCCGGGGCGGCCAGCACGTACTCCGTCCCGGCCGGTGGGCCGGAGCGCCCCGAAGAGCCACTTTCGGACGGTGACGACGTGCACCCCGCCGACGGCTGGTCGCGCCCCTGAGGGGCACCGCCCGCCGCGGAGGGCGACCCCAGGGGCGCGGGGAACGGCGCGCTCAGCCCATCACCGGGCGGGGGGTCGGAGCGGGCGGGAGTGGTGGCTTGTGTCCAGGGGAGGTCGTACGGGCGGATGTTCGCGAGGCGGTGGGTCCAGCGGGGCTCGGACGGGCGGGTGGACGTCATGCGGGTCACGAGGGTGGACACGGCGGCTGGGGTCGGGAGGGGGAGGAGGGTACCCGGGCGGAGGGCGGGGGGCGGGACGGGGATGCCGTCGGGGGTGCGGAGGTCGGTGATCGTGAGGGACGAGTCCGCGGTGGCGACCGTGAGCCCGGCCGCGTCGGCGGCCAGCAGCGTGCCCGGCGGCGACGGCACGGGAGGCGGCGGCGCAAGGCGGGACGCGCCGACGACGACGTACCCGCCGGGGACGAGGAGCTTGGCCGTGCCGAAGCCGTTGTCCCCCCGGCCCAGCCCCGCCGCGCGGACCAGCGCGTGCAACTGGCGCCCCCGGCGCGTCCAGCGGAGCAGGCCGCCGTCCGGCAGGACGTCGCCGCGGGCGTGGTAGGTGCGCAGCAGCATGTCCTGCGGCTCGGGCCGGGCGCCCCCGGCGGCCAGCAGGTCGGCCAGGTCGGCGAAGGAGTCCATGCCGGCCTGGAAGCAGGCGGTGTTGAGGTCGTAGGCGGTGTCGTCGGGCCCGACCGGGAAGCGGCGTCGGAGCAGGATGTCGCCCTCGTCGGCG
The DNA here is from genome assembly GCA_036015235.1 of Streptomyces sp. NBC_00433. NCBI lineage: Bacteria > Bacillati > Actinomycetota > Actinomycetes > Kitasatosporales > Streptomycetaceae > Streptomyces > Streptomyces sp. NBC_00433. Next base: position 3,217,327 of record CP107926.1, read on the forward strand.
CCCGCGGTCATCACGTGCCAGGTCACGCCGTGTTCGGCGGGGGACTCCAGCAGCGCCCAACTCGTGGCGTACACACCGGCGTGCCGCGGCAGGAGCGCGTCGTGGAAGTTGATCGGCAGCCGGCGCGGCAGGTCGAGGAGCCGTTGGGGCACGATCCGCATGTTGGTGATGCTGAAGAGGTAGTCGAACGGCTCCCCGTTCAGCGCGGTTTCGACGCCGTCGAGGCTCGCGATGGCCGGGATGCCGCGCGTCCGGGCCCAGTTCCTCAGGTCCGGGTCGGGGGACACCAGTAGCGAGAGGCGGTGGCCGCGCGCCAGCCACAGGGCGGCGCACTCGGCGAGCAGCGCGTGCTCGCCGGCCATGACGGCGGAAAGCGGCTCACCCGGCATGGTCCGTACCGCCGGCGGCACGGGCGGCGGTCCTGGCGAGGCGGGTGCTGGGCGGCTGGAAGACCAGGGCGACGTTGTGGCCGCCGAAGGCGGAGGACGTCGACAGGGCGGCCCTGACCGGCGCGGTGCGGGCGCCGCCCCTGACGTGGTCGAGGTCGCACTTCGGGTCCGGGTCGTCCAGGTTGTGGGTCGGCGGCAGTGTGCCGCCGGCCAGCGCCAGGACGGTGGCCGCCGCCTCCACCGCGCCGGAGCCGCCGAGCAGGTGCCCGGTGACGCCCTTGGTCGAGCTGACCGCGGGCTGGTCGGGCCCGAACACCTGCTGGATCGCGGCGGCTTCCGCCATGTCGCCGATCTTCGTGCCGGTGCCGTGCGCGTTGACGTAGCCGATGTCGGCGAGGTCGAGCCCGGCACGGGCGATCGCGCTGCGCAGGCAGGCGGCGACGCCGGAGCCGTCCGGGTTGGGCATGATCAGGTGGAAGGCGTCGGTGGTGGAGCCCCAGCCGACCAGGTCGGCGTATCCGGCGGCGCCGCGCGCGTCGGCGAAGTCGGCGCGCTCCACGACCAGCATGCCGCCGCCCTCGCCGAGCACGAAGCCGTTGCGCCGGGAGTCGAAGGGGCGGCTGGCCGCGGTCGGGTCGTCCTCCCAACCGGTGGCCAGCGCACGGGCGTTGCGGAAGCCGGCGATGCCGGTGAGGCCGCCGAGGGTGGCCTCGGTGCCGCCGCACACCACGACGTCGGCGTCACCGGCGGAGATCAGCCGGAAGGCCTCCGCGATGGCGTGCGCGCTCGCCGCGCAGGCGGTGGTGACGGTCGAACTGAAGCCGCGGATACCGTGCTTGAGCGCGATGCGCGCGGTCGCCATGTTCGGCAGGAAGGCCGAGTAGAGGTACGAGCTGACACCGGGGGCGCCGCGCTCGCCGGACGCGCGGGCCTGCCGCTCGAAGGTGATCATGCCGCCGGCGCCGGTGGCGGCGATGACGGCGACCCGGTAGGGGTCCACGTCCTCGCCGATCGTGATGCCCGCGTCGGCGAGCGCCGCGTCCGCCGCGGCGACGGCCATCAGCGTGAAGCGGTCGGCGACGCTGCGGTCGTGCCGCGGCACCAGGGCTGCGGGGTCGAGGTCGGGGGCGATGCCCGCCGAGTCGATGATGCCGTGCGCCACATGGCCTTCCGGGGGGCGTACGAGTCCGGAGCGCGGCTCGCACAGCGCCTCGAAGAATTCCGCCACGTCCGTGCCCAGGGGGGTGACCAGGCCGATGCCGGTCACCACCGCCCGCGGTGCTGTGCTGTTCACTGCCCGGCCGCCTTCCGTTTCAGGCCGCGGGACCGGCGGCCGAGGTGGTGCCCATCCGCTCGACCACCAGCGAGGCGAATTCGTCGAGGGTGAGGTCCGCCATCCCGGGCAGTTCCTCGTCGGCGAACTTCACGCCGAAGTCGTCCTCGATGCGGACCGCGAGTTCCGCGACGGCGAGCGACTCCAGGTCGAGCCCGGCCGGGCCGAGCACCGTGGTGTCCGTCAACTCGCTGACGTCGTAGTCCATCTCGGTCAGGGCCGTCTTGACCGCGTCTCGTATCGTCTCGAACACACCGACTCCTGATTCCTGGCCACCGCGTGCCATGCCTCTACGCAGGTCCCTCACCGGCTGTCACCCTGGCATGGGGTGCGCCCCGAAGGCACGCGGTGGCCGGGTTGCACACGGGGCGGCTGTGCGACCTCGGAGAATCCGAGGTTGCACGGATCTCCCGGTGGCGCCGCCCTTACGCGGGCCCGGCTTTCGCGCCGAGGGCGCGGGCCTGGTCCAGTACGTCCGCGAGCGGCGTGCCGGTGCGGCGGGCCACCGCGGCGGCCTCGTCGTACTCCGGCTGGACCGTGACGATCCGGCCGCCCAGATAGCCCCGCTTCACCCCGACCGTGCTGCCCGCGACGGTCACCTCGACGCGGTCGCGCGGCAGCGAGCGGCGGGCGACCGGGGAGACGCGTACGCCCAGCGTGGTCGTCTGCTCGAAGACCAACCCGCAGACCAGGTCGAGCCGTTCGTCGTCCACGAGGACGCTGAGCAGCTGGGCCGGGCGGCCCTTCCTGGTCAGCGCCGGCACGCACCAGGCGTCGGCGGCGCCAGCCTCCCGAAGGGCGTTCAGCAGGTCGGGCCACACGCGCGGGTCGAGGTCGTCCACGGTGGTGTCCACGCGGTGCAGGGCGGAGGTCGCCCAGCGCGCGGGCTCGCCGGCGCTCTCGCCGAGCACGACGCGCAGCACGTTGGGGTGCGTGCGCGGGTCCGCGGTGCCCGCGCCGACCCCGACGGCTCGCGGCGTCATCGCGGGCGGCGGGCCCCACTCGGTCGCGAGAGCGCACAGCAGGGCGGCGCCGGTGGGTGTGCACAGCTCCATCGCCGCCGGGTGCGCGGCGATCGGGGCGCGGGCGGCGGTGAGCAGCTCCAGTACGGCGGGCCCGGGTATCGGGATCGCCCCGTGCGCCCCCGCGACCGTCCCCGACCCCACCGCGACGGGCCCGACGACCCGCCGCACGCCGGGCCCGAGCAGGCCGAGGCTGTGCAGGGCGGTCGCGCAGCCCACGACGTCGGCGATGGCGTCGAGGGCGCCGACCTCGTGGAAGTGGACGTCCGCCGGGGCGATCCCGTGCACCTTCGCCTCGGCGGCGGCCAGCCGCCGGAACACCGCCTCGGCGAACTCCGCCACCTCCTGCGGCAGTTCCGCCCTGTCGACGACCCCCAGGACGTCCGCCAGCCCCCGCCGGACCTCGGTCTCACCCGTCTCCACGCTCACGTGGACGGCGCGGAACCCATGCCGTCTGACCTCCCGTCGGGTGAGCCCGATCCCTTCGACGTCCAGCTCTCGCAGGGCTGCCTCGACGGCGTCTTCTTCGGCCCCCGCGTCGAGCAACGCGGCCATCACCATGTCCCCGGCGGCCCCGTTCCCGGGATCAACCCACACGACCTTCACCGGCTCCTCCCCCGCTCTGACGTCCGTCCCGCACCGAACAGCCCCTTCCCACCACTGGCGGCGCCCACCCCCACCGAAGCCGCACCGTTCCCCGCGCCCCCGAGACGCGGCCCTGCCGCAGAGGGCACCCCCAAGGGGCGCGAGGAACTGCGCGCGCAACCACCCACCCACCGGGGGCCCGGAACGAACCGAACGGCCCCTCACGGCCGGTAACAACGTGCAGCCCATCGACGGCTAGTCACGCCGTTCCCCGCGCCCCCAAGACGCGGCCCCCGCCGCAGAGGGCACCCCCCTGGGGCGCGAGGAACTGCGCGCGCAACCACCCACGCACCGGGGGCCGAGGGCGGGGGGTGGTGCTCACGCGTCCCCCCGGCGGGACTGGCGGGCGATGCGCGCCGCCGCAACCCCGGCTCCGAAGCCGTTGTCGACGTTCACGGTCAGTACGCCGGGCGCGCAGGTGTTGAGGGTCGCGAGCCAGGCCGTCAGGCCGTCCATGTGCCAGCCGTAGCCGATGCTGGTGGGGACGGCGATGAGGGGGAGGCCGGTGAGGCCGCCGAGGACGGAGGGGAGGGCGGCCTCCATGCCGGCGACGGCGACGATGACGTCGGATGCGGCGATGCGGTCGCGCTGCGCGAGCAGCCGGTGGAGGCCGGCGACGCCGACGTCGACGATCTCGTCGGTGTGGGCGCCGAAGACGTTGACCGTGGTCGCGCACTCCCGCAGCACCGGCAGGTCCGCGGTGCCGGCGCACACGACGGCGACGCTGCCGGAGCGCGGCGCCGGCGGGCCGAGGGTCGCGGTGCGGCCGACGTCGTCCACCGCGACCCCGGGCAGGTCGCGGCGGCACAGCTCGCGGGCCTCGGGCGACAGCCGGGTCGCGAGGACGGGCCGGCCGGCGTGCGCCAGCGACAGCGCGCGCATGGCGCCGACGATCTGCTCGGGGGTCTTGCCCGCGCCGTAGACGACCTCGGGGTCACCCGTGCGGGCGGCGCGGTCGACGTCGAGCCTGGCGTAGCCGAGGTCGACTTCGGGCGACTTCTGATCCATCGTGTTCCGACCCTTCCTTCTGACCGGCCTGACGGCCGGCCTTCCGACTCCCCGGAGGTGGCGCACGTGGCGGCGTTCGATTCGGCGGCGGACGCGGCGCGCGCGCTGCTCGCCGAGACCGCCGCCTACGGCGGCACCGGCGGCACTCTGGTCGCATTCTCCGGTGGCGTCGACTCCAGTGTGGTGGTGGCGGCGGCCGCGCGGGCGCTCGGCACGGGCGGCATGGCGGCGGTGACGGCGGTCTCCCCGGCGCTGCCCGCCGCGGAGTTGGCGGCGGCCCGCCGCTTCTGCGCGGACCTCGGGGTGGTCCACCACCTCGTGGAGACCGGCGAACTCGACGTCGCGGGCTATCGCGACAACGGCACGCAGCGCTGCTTCTTCTGCAAGAGCACCTTGCTGGACGCCGCCCTGGAGGTGGCGGCGCGGCTGGACTTCGGGTGCGTGGCGACGGGCACGAACGCCACCGACGTCGCCGACCGCTTCCGCCCCGGCATCGCGGCGGCGGCCCAGCGGGGGGCGCGTACGCCGCTGGCCGACGCGGGGCTCGACAAGGCGGCGGTACGCGCGGTGGCCCGGTTGTGGTCGCTGCCGACGTGGGACAAGCCGGCGATGGCGTGCCTGTCGAGCCGGATCGCCTACGGCCTGCAGATCACTCCGGGCAGGCTGGCGCGGGTGGAGCGGGCTGAGGTGCTGGTGCGCGCGGCGCTGGGGCAGGGCGCGGACCGTACGGACGTAAGGGTCAGGGACCTGGGCGAGGCGGGGGTGCGGGTCGAGGTCGACCCGGGGGTCGCGGCCGACCGAACGGCCCACCCGCCGCTGGTGGAGGCGGTGCGCCTGGCGGGCTTCGCCGAAGCCCCGGTCAGCGTCGAGGTGTTCAGGTCGGGCTCGATGAACGCCCGCTGAGGGCACCCCGCCCCGCGGCGGCCGCGGACGCCTCGGAGACCGCCGGGGCCTCGGGCGTCGTGCGCACGATGCGGGCGACCGGCAAGCCCCGCCGTGCCGCTGCAGCACCGCGCGCCGCGGCCGGCGTGCCTCACCGCCGAGGTGTTCAGGTCGGCCTCCGTGCACACCCGCCAAAGCCGCCCTGACCTGCGGCAATGCCAACTCCCGTGCGAGCGGCGGGCATTGTGCGCCCCCGAGGGGTGACCTAACCTGAGCCGCGTCGACGGGGCGGCACACTTCCTCACGCATTCCGGGCCGCAGCCGCCTGCTCACCAACTCACGGAATCCGTACGGAGGTTCTGCCGTGGCGCCATCAGTACCGCCGCCGGCAGCGGACCCGGCTGGACCGGGCGGGCATGTGCTGCTCACCGGCGCGACCGGTTTCCTCGGGCAGGCGATGCTGGAGCGGCTGGTCGTCGCGCACCCGGGCGTCCGGGTCACCGTGCTGGCCAGGCGGCGGGGCGACGCCTCGGCCGCCGACCGCCTGGCGGGCCTGGCCCGCAAGCCGGTCTTCCGCACGCTGCGCGAACGTATCGGCTACGCCGGGGTCCAGGCGGCGCTGGCCGAGCGGGTGGACAGCCTGGAGGGCGACCTGGGCAGCGGCATGCCGCCGCTGCCGGGCACGGTGACGACGGTGCTGCACTGCGCCTCCACCGTGTCCTTCGACCCCCCGGTGGACGAGGCCTTCCGGATCAACGTGCAGGGTGCCCGCGACCTCTACGAGGCGGTCCTGGCGTCCGCGAACCGGCCGCATGTGGTGCACGTGTCCACGGCGTACGTCTCGGCGCTGCACCGCGGCACCGTCGCCGAGCGGGCGCTGGACCACGAGGTGGACTGGCGGGCCGAGTTGCGGCACGCGCTGGCCGCGCGGGAGGAGGCCGAGCAGCTGTCGCGTACGGCGGAGGTGCTGCGGCCGCTGCTGGACGCGGCCCGCGCGGAGCACGGCAAGGCGGGGTCCACGGCGACGGCGGCGGCCGCGGAGCGGGCCCGCGGGGACTGGGTGCACGACCGGCTGGTCGCGGCCGGGCGGCTGCGCGGGCAGAGCCTGGGGTGGACGGACGTCTACACCTTCACCAAGGCGCTGGGCGAGCGGGTCGCCGAGGAGTACGCCCGCGAGGCGGGCCTGCGGCTGTCCGTCGTGCGGCCGACGATCGTGCAGGCCGCGCTGGAGCGGCCGTATCCGGGCTGGTTCGAGTCGTACAAGATGATGGACCCGATCACGCTGGCCTACGGCCGCGGGGAGATCCCGGAATTCCCGGTCCACGCCGAGAGCGTGGTCGACATCGTGCCGGTGGACTTCGTCACCTCCGCCGCCCTCGCGGTGGCCGCCGCGCCGCCCCCGCCGGGCGAGCCGGCGTATTTCCACGTGGGCACCGGCGCCCGCAATCCGCTGACGCAGGCGGACTTGCACCGCCATGTGTCGCGCTACTTCACCGAGCACCCGCTGCCCGACGCCGGGCGCGGCCACGTCAAGGTGCCGCCGTGGCGCTTCCCCGGCGCGGCCCGGGTGGAGCGGACGCTGAAGGCCGGGGAGCGGGCGGCGGGCCTGGTCGACCGGGCGCTGCCGCTGCTGCCCGCCACAGCGGGGATCAGGGACCGGGTCGACAGGGCCCGCGCCGACACCCAGCGCACCCGCACCCTGCGCAGGCTGCTCGACCTCTACGGCGGCTACGGCGGGGTGGAGGCGGTCTACGGCGACGGCAATGTCATCGCGCTGCACCGCGCCCGCCCCGCGGGCAGCCCCGGCTTCGACGTGGCCGGGATCTCCTGGCCGCATTATGTGGCCGACGTCTACTGCCCGGCGGTCACGGCGGTGGCCCGGCGCACCGCGGCACCGCGCAGGAAGCGGGCCGCCGCCTCCGACGTGCTGCCGCAGGGGCGGGACATCATGGCGGTCTTCGACCTGGAGGGCACGGTGCTCGCCTCGAACCTGGTCGAGGTCTTCGTGTGGACGCGGCTGGTCGGCGGCCCGCGCTCGTCGTGGGCGGGCGAGATCGCCTCGCTGGCGCTGGCGGTGCCCGGGTATCTGCAGGCCGAGCGGCGCGACCGGGGCGATTTCGTGCGGGCCTTCATGCGGCGCTACGCGGGCTGCTCGGAGGCGGAGTTGCGGGCCGTGGTGCGGCACAGGATCGGGGACGCGCTGCTGCACCGGTCCTTCCCCGAGGCGATCCGCCGCGTCCGGGCGCACCGGGCGGCGGGCCACCGCACGGTGCTGATCACGGGCACCGCCGACCTGTTCGTGCAGCCGCTCGGCCCGCTCTTCGACGAGATCGCCGCCACCCGCCTCCAGGTCCGCGGCGGCGTCCTGACCGGGCGGCTCGAACGGCCCCCGGTGGTGGGCGAGGCGCGGGCGGCGTGGGCGCGGCGCTACGCCGAGACGGCGGGCGTCGACCTGAAGCGGTCCTACGCGTACGGCGACAGCTTCTCCGACAGCGCGCTGCTCGACCTGGTCGGCAACCCGGTCGCGGTCAATCCCGACCACCGGCTGCACCGGCACGCGGCACGGCGGGCCTGGCGGGTCGAGGAGTGGGGCGCGCACACCGGCGGCCGGATCGACGCGGCACTGACCGCGATGTCGGGCCCGGCGGAGGTGCTGCGGTGAGCCAGGCGCTGGAGTTCTACCGCTCGCCGGCCCGCTATCTGGCGGCCCGCGGTATCGCCGCGACGGGGGCGGGCGGGCGGCTCGCCGGTGCGGTGGCGGGGTCCGTGTCGCCGCTGCGGCTGGTGGAGCGGCCCGCGGAGCGGCGGGACGAGCCGGGCTGGGTGCGGCTGCGGCCGCTGCTGTCCGGGATCTGCGGGTCCGATCTGGCGCTGCTCGGCGGCCACTCGTCGCCGTATCTGACGGCGCTGGCCTCGCTGCCGTTCGTGCCGGGGCACGAGATCGTCGCCGAGACGGTGGGGGCCGCGCCCGGTCTGCCCGCGGGCAGCCGGGTGGTGGTGGACCCGGTGCTGCCGTGCGTGGCGCGCGGCACCCGGCCCTGCCCCGAATGCCGGGCGGGGCGGCGGAACCGCTGCGGGCACATCACCACCGGCGCGCTCAAGGCCGGTCTCCAGACGGGTTTCTGCGCGGACACCGGGGGCGGCTGGTCCCGCTCTGTGGTCGCGCACGTCTCCCAACTGCACCGGGTCCCGGACCAGTTGGACGACCGCACCGCGGTCCTGGTGGAGCCGCTGGCCTGCGCGGTCCACTCGGTGCGGCGGGCGGCGATCGCCCCGGGCGCCTCGGTGCTGGTGGTCGGCACGGGCACGGTCGGGCTGCTGACGATCCTGGCCCTGCGGGAGTTCACCGCGGCCGGGCCGGTCTACGCGGTGGCCAAGCACCCGCACCAGCGGGCGCTGGCGGAGGCGCTGGGCGCGACCGAGACCTTCGGGGTGCGGCGGCTGGCCCGGAGCTTGCGGATGCTGACCGGCGGCACCCTCGAACACCCGGACCTGGGGGCGGAGTTCCTGCTCGGCGGGGTCGATGTGGCCTTCGACTGCACGGGCGGCGCGGGCGGCCTGGACACGGCGCTGCGCACGGTACGGGCCGGCGGCACGGTGGTGATGTCGGGGATGCCGTCGGGGTCGGTGGACCTGGCGCCGGTGTGGTTCAGGGAGTTGCACCTGATCGGCTCCTACGCGTCGGCGGGCGGTCCCGAGCGGGCCGAGCCCGCCGAGGGGCAGGCGCCGGACTTCGCCGAGGCCGTACGGCTGGCGGGGCGGGTGGCGCCGCTGGCGGGTTTCGTGGACGCGGTCTACCCGCTGGCCCGCTGGCGCGAGGCGATCGGGCACGCGCTCTCGGCGGGCCGCCTGGGCAGCGTCAAAGTCGCTTTTGATCCGAACCGGAGCTAGGAGCACCACGTGGGCAGACCGGGTTTTGTGCTCGAAGTCGACGAGCGGACACCGGCGTTGCTGGTCAACGAGGGCGAGGCGGCCCGGCTTGAGCGCTTTCCGCTGGGCACCAGGGTGATCTATCCGCCGGACTCGCTGCCCGGCATCAGGGATGTCGGGGGCGCGATCCGGCAGGCCCTGCTGCACCCGCACGGCGAGGACCCGCTGCCTGCGCTGCTGCGCGCGGGGATGCGGCTGACGATCGTCTTCGACGACATCTCGCTGCCGCTGCCGCAGATGCGCGCCCCCGACATGCGGCAGCGGATCATCGAGCAGGTGCTGGAGATGGCGGCGGCCGCGGGTGTGGACGACGTCGAGCTGCTCGCCGCGAACGCGCTGCACCGGCGGATGACCCCGGCGGAGCTGAAGAGGACCGTCGGCGACCGGGTGTTCAGGTCCTTCTTCCCCGGCCACCTCAACAACCACGACGCCGAGGACCGGGCCAATCTGACCGAGGTCGGCACCACCCGGCACGGCGAGGTCGTGGAGATCAACCGGCGGGCCGCCGAGAGCGACCTGATCGTCTACGTCAACATCACGCTGACCGGTATGAGCGGCGGCAGCAAGTCCGTCGCGGTGGGGCTCGCCTCGTACCGCAGCCTGCGGCACCACCACAATGTGCACACGCTGCGGCACTCGCGGTCCTTCAACGACCCGCCGCAGTCGGCGATGCACCACTCCTACGACCGGATGGCCGCCGTACTGGCGGGGCATGTGCGGGTGTTCACGATCGAGTCGACGGTGAACGGCGACTCGTACCCGCCGCAGGTCGGCTTCATGAACAAGCGCGAGTGGGAGTGGTCGGCGGCCGACCAGGCGTCGTATCTGGCCTTCAGGAAGCTCAACGCGATGGCGCCGGCCAAGGTGCGCCGGCAGATGTGGCAGCGCAGTTACGCCCCTTACGGCATCACCGGGGTCCACGCGGGCGCGCCCGCCGAGGTCCACCCGCACACCCTGGCCAACGTGCACCGCCAGCAGCTCACCGAGATCGACGGGCAGAGCGACATCGGGGTGTGGGGCCTGCCCTTCATCTGCCCCTACAACGTCAACTCGATCATGAACCCGATCCTGGTGATGTCGCTGGGCCTCGGCTACTTCTTCAACCTCTACCGCAACAAGCCGATCGTGCGGCAGGGCGGGGTCGGGATCTTCTACCACCCGATGCCGGAGGAATTCCATCCGGTGCACCACCCCAGCTACATCGACTTCTACGAGTCGGTGCTGTCCAGGACGAAGGACCCGGCGCTGATCGAGGAGAAGTACGAGGAGCAGTTCGCCACCGACCCCTGGTACACCCACCTCTACCGCACCAGCCACGCCTACCACGGGGTCCACCCGCTCTACATGTGGTACTGGGGCGCGCACGCCCTCCAGCACCTGGGCGACGTCATCTTCGTCGGCGCCGAGCGCGGCACCGCCTCCCGGCTGGGCTTCCGCACCGCGAGCACGCTGGGCGACGCGCTGGAGATGGCCCGCGAGACGGTCGGATCGAGCCCGTCGATCACCTACCACCACAGCCCGCCGCTGGCCCTGGCGGACGTCCGATGAGGCGCCGCGGGAAGGCGGAGACGAGTGTCGTGGGGTCCCTGCGGCTGCTCGCGCAGGGCAGGGACCTGCGCGGCAGGGCCACCGTGCCGCGGTCGGCGCAGGAGTGGGAGGAGACGCCGGAGCGTACGCGCTTCCCGACCGGGTGGGCCCGCACCCCGGTGGCCGGCGCGGTCCGCTACGGCTTGCAGCGCGGGCTGCTCAAGCCCACCGCCTGGTCGGTGTGCGCCCCCGACGTGGAGGGCCTGGAGCGGCTCGAAGGGCTGCGCGGCCCGGTGGTCTTCGTCGCCAACCACGCCAGCCATCTGGACACCCCGCTGATCCTGGGCTCGCTGCCGCCCAGGTTCGCCCGCAGGATCGCGGTCGGCGCGGCGGCCGACTACTTCTTCGACACCCCCTGGCGTGCCGTGCTGACCGCGCTGGCCATCAACGGCTTCCCCATCGAGCGCAAGGGCTCCCACCGGCTGAAGAGCCTGGCGCCGCAACTCGTGGCGGAGCGCTGGAATCTGCTGCTCTTCCCGGAGGGCACCCGCTCGGAGGACGGCTGGATGAACCGGGTACGGGCCGGCAGCGCGCACCTGTGCTGCGGCTTCGGCATCCCCGCGGTCCCGATCGCGGTCCGCGGCTCCTACGCCGCCATGCCGCGCGGCCGCGGCTGGCCGATCCCGGGCCGCCCGCGGGTGTCCGTACGCTACGGCGACCCGCTGCACCCGGAGGCCGGCGAGAACGCCTGGGACTTCAACTCCCGGCTGTCCACTGCCGTGGCCCGGCTGTGGAACGAGGAGGACCTCGGCTGGTACGCCGCCCTGCGCGACCCGAAGGACGCGGCCGTCGCGCGCCCGGCGGGCCCGCCCGCCGCCGGGTCGTGGCGGCGCAGCTGGGAGGCGGGCCGCCCGCTGCCGAAGTCCCGGCCGCTGGGCGGCGACGACGAGTAAGCCCTGGCCGCGGGTTACGCCCGCCGCCGCCCCTTGGTCCGCGTCGGGTACGGGAAGAGCCGGGGGCGGCGCTTGGCGGCCGCGTCCTCCACCCAGCCGAACAGCAGCAGCGCGAGGGCGATCAGCGGCACCGCGACCAGCAGCGGCAGCCACTGGCTGGACAGCAGCCAGCGCAGGTGGGCGTAGCAGAACGGGTTGTCCCACAGCGGGTTGATCAGCGGCTCGGTCAGCACCAGGGCCACGCAGTGCCACAGGTAGACGGTGACCGCGCGGGAGTTGAGCAGGGTGATGATCCCGTTGAATCTCTCCAGCGGTTTGGGCCACCGCTCCCAGGACGGGCTCAGGTGCAGCAGCAGCATCACGCAGCCGAAGGACCAGATCGCCTGGGCCAGCGGCACCGCCTCCAGGTCGGGGCCGATCCTGGGGTCGTCGACCGGCGCCTGTTGCAGCCACCAGAAGCCGGCCGCGAGCACCAGCGGTGCCAGCGACGGGATGACGTACTGCGGGATGCGGCGCAGCAGGCCCTCCTGGTGGGCCATGCCGAGCAGCCAGCAGGAGCCGAAGGTGGTGAAGTCGGTGGCGGTCTCCATGATCCGGCCCGACTGGTCGAGGAGCCCGGAGTTGAGGATCGCGGACAGCACCAGCGGCACCAGCAGCGTCACCCAGGGCAGCCGGCGCATCGCCTTGAGCATCAGTGGCGACAGCAGCACGTACCAGAGGTAGGCGCGCAGATACCACAGCGGGACGACGATCTGCTCGGCCCAACTGGTCGGCAGGTGGCCGCCGAAGCCGTGGACGGTCTCCGCGAAGGGCGGGGTGCTCAGCGGCAGCACCCAGAAGGCGAGCTTGCCCCACCACCAGTTGGGGTGGCCCTCGGATTGCGGGCCCCATCCGTCGAGGACCATCGCGGTCACCACGACCGCGCCGAACATCCACATCGGCGGCAGCAGCCGGCGCAGCCGCGCACGGATGACGCTCCACGCGGGCCGGCTCAGCGACCGGGCCATCAGCGAGCCCGCCAGCGCGAACATCACGCCCATGGAGGGGAAGAGCAGCGGCAGCCAGGTCCAGCCGAAGTTGTGGTAGATCACCACCCGGACCAGCGCCAGGGCGCGCAGCAGGTCCAGGTAGCGGTCGCGCACGCCGCGGCGGGCGGCGGGCGCGGGCTCCGGTTCGGGCTCGGGTTCGTGGATGAAGGGCGCCGGGACGGTGATGGTCCGCAGCTTCAGTGTCGCTGTCGGGTCGGGGCCCGACGCGTAGGGCTCGTGCTCCGTCGTGCTGGTCATGGCCGCACCGCCTCCGTGGTGGTGACGTCGAGGCCGACCTCGCCGGTGCGGCGCAGCTTCTGCCAGCGCAGCCGGCCGCCGGTCAGCGCGGTGATCCAGGACTGGAGCAGCACCATGTACATGAGCACCCGGTAGACGACCTGCTGGACCGGCAGCGTGATCAGATACCAGGACTTCTCGCGGTCGAGGCGGAAGGACCACCAGGCGCAGAAGCCCTGGAGCGCCAGCACCGCGAACCAGGCGACGAGGCTCTTGTACGGGTCGACGAAGAAGACGCCGTAGACCATGGCGATGTCGATGGCCGGGGCGAGCAGCGGGGTGAAGACCATGAAGAGCGCCACGAAGGGCAGCCCGATCCGCCCGAAGCGGCCGCCGGGCCCGCGTTCCATGACCGCGTGCCGGTGCTTCCACATCGCCTGCATGGTGCCGTAGCTCCAGCGGTAGCGCTGCGACCACAGCTGGCTCATGCTGCCGGGCGCCTCGGTCCACGCGCGGGCGTTCTCGGCGTAGACGATCTTCCAGCCGGCGCGGTGCAGGGCCATCGTCACGTCGGTGTCCTCGGCGAGGGTGTCGTCGCTCATGCCGCCGACCTGGTGCAGCGCCTCGCGGCGGAAGGCGCCGACCGCGCCGGGGATGGTCGGCATGCAGTCCAGGACGTCGTACATCCGGCGGTCGAGGTTGAAGCCCATGACGTACTCGATGTGCTGCCAGGCACCGATCAGGGTGTCCCGGTTGCCGACCTTGGCATTGCCGGCGACAGCGCCGATCCGGGCGTCGGCGAAGGGCTGCACCAGCTCGCGTACGGTGGCCGGTTCGAAGACGGTGTCGCCGTCCATCATCACGATCAGGTCGTAGGAGGCCGCCTCCACGCCGGTGTTGAGCGCGGCGGGCTTGCCGCTGTTCGACTGCCTGATCAGCCGGACCATCGGCAGCTTCATGCCCTCGACCAGGGCCGCGGTGTCGTCGCTCGACCCGTCGTCCACCACGATCACCTCGATCGGGTGGTCGCTGGCGGCCAGCGACAGCAGGGTGTTGGCGATGCACTCCTGCTCGTTGTAGGCGGGCACGATCACGCTGACCGGTTCGGTGACCGGCGGCCCCCAGGAGAAGCCGGGCTTGCGCGTACGGCGTACGTGGATCAGCGACAGCACCAGCATCAGCGCGAACCGGGTGAAGACCAGCACACCGACGACCGCCAGCAGCGCCACCAGCCACGGCATCAGGCCGACGGAGAAGGTGGTGGCCCACAGGAAGGCCTTGCCCGCCCACAGGGTCGAGCCGCTGACCTTGGTGTTCGCCGAACCGGCGCCGAGGGCCTGGCCGATGGTCTTGAAGGAGTAGCCCTCGGCCTTGAGCTTGTCGATGATGATCGGCAGCGCGGCGAGCGTCTGCGACCGGTTGCCGCCGGCGTCGTGCAGCAGGATCATCTCGCCCTGCCCGGCCAGGTCCGGCATCGCGGCCTGGACGATGGCGTTGACGCCCGGACGCTTCCAGTCGTCGGTGTCCTTGTCGATGAAGGCCACCAGGTAGCCGTTGGCGCCCACTTCCTTGGTGACCGGCCACGACCAGTCGTCCAGCGCGTCCGCGGTGGAGGAGTACGGCGGCCGGAAGAGGCTGCTGTGGATGCCCGCGACGCCGGCCAGCGCCAGCTGCGTCTCGCCCAGCTCCCAGTCGAGCCGCATGTTGTTGTGCAGGGCCAGGTCGGGGTGGGTGTAGGTGTGGACGCCGATCTCGTGCCCTGCGGCGACGATCCGCCGGATCAGCGCCGGATTGCGGGTCGTCATGGAGCCGGTGACGAAGAAGTCGGCCTGTACGTGCTCCTTGGCGAGCACGTCGAGGATCTTCGGCGTCCACTCGGGCGACGGGCCGTCGTCGAAGGTCAGCACGATGGTCTTGTCGGGCACGGAGTAGCTCACCGGCTGGTCCTGCCGGTCGCCCCGGCTGTCCACGACCGGGCCGCCCTCCAGGACGCTCTTCGGCACGGTGCCCTTGTCGACCGACACCGCGACCTTCTCGTCGTGGAAGACCTCGTTGTTGGCCATGCCCCGCAGCACCATCAGCGCCAGCAGGGTGACCAGCACGGTCAGCGGCAGGAAGAAGCGCAGCGGCGGTGCCGCGAGTCTGCGCGGGCGCAGCAGGGACTGCCGAGGGCGTTGGTGGCGGGACATGTCTTCCTGGTCCTTGCGCGGCTGCGGAGCGGAGCGACGGGCGGCTTGGGCTTGCGGGGTGCGCTGTGCGGTTACGGCGCGGGGGCCGACGCGGGGGGAGAGCTGGTGCCGCTCGGCGGCGGCGGGGGCGTCGTGCTCGCCGGAGGGGCGGTGTGCGGCGGCGCGGAAGGCTTCCCTGCGCTGTTCTTGACGGGGGCGCTGGCCGGCGGGTCGTCGGTGGCGTGCGGCTTGACGCTGTCCGACGCCTTGGGGGTGACCGTCGCGCTCGCGCTGTCCGCCGGGTCCGCGGTGTCCGAGGCGGTCGGCGTCACGCTGCCGGTCGGCGTCGCGGACGCGGTGTGCGGTGCGCCCTTGCTGCGGTCGGCCTTGCCGGGCGGCGACGGCAGCGGGGCGTTGACGTACTGGCCGGGCGGCAGGGTGTTCGCGGTGCCCGGAACGTCGAATGAGGGGGCGTCGGACTGGGTGCCGAGCAGGCCTGAGATCATCGCCAGGGTGACGCCGACGAAGCCGACGCCGACGACCCAGCCGGCGCCGCGCATCCTGCGGCCGCGCCTGCCCGTCTCGTCCACGAAGACCGGTGAGGTCTCGACCTCCGTCAGAGTGCTGCTCACCGAGGGCCTCGGGCTTTCCTTGGATCGTGCCGCCACTGCTCCGGGACTCGAAAATAGCGCCGTAAGCGGTACATGTCCGAACGGTTGACCTACTTATCCCGATTTACCTGCCCTACGTGACCATATTGAGATGAAAATATGCCGGGCCGAGGTGTGACGCATAGGATCCTGGTCGCGAAGCTCGCCACCCGCCCGATCGGACCCGTCACATGGCCAGAACCCGCCGCTCCGGCTACGCGGCTGCCGTCGTGCTCACCGTGGTCGTGCTGCTCACGGCCTACGCGTGTACGGGACACGGTTCCGGCAAGGAGTCGTCGGAGGCGGCGGCCCCCAGCGCCTCCCGTACGTCCGCCGGGCCCTACGACGTCTCGTCGATGCTGCACCCCGCCGGGCGGATGCTCGGCGTCGTGGACGACAAGTCGCCCTGGCAGTACGACATCGTCAAGACCTTCGGCCGGCAGGCCGGCCGCGCACCGGACATCCGCGAGTACTACAGCTCCTGGGGCGACGACTTCGACCCCGAGGGCAACACCTTCCTCTGGCAGCACGGGCAGTTGCCGATGCTCGCGCTCGTACCGTCCGAGACCTCGCTCGCCGACATCGGCGGCGGCTACGACGACGCGTACGTCCACCGGCTCGCGCAGCAGATCGCCGGCTACCACGGCCCGCTGGTCCTGTCCTTCGCCGGCGAGATGAACGGCCCCTGGAATTCCTGGGGCCCCGGCCACAGCAAGCCCGCCGACTTCGTCGCCGCCTGGAAGCACGTGCACGACGTCTTCCACGAGGCCGGCGTCAAGAACGTCATCTGGACCTGGAGCCCGCACGTCGTCGACTCCGGCACCACGGCGAAGCTGCGCCCGTACTACCCGGGGGACGCGTACGTCGACTGGGTCGGCCTGATCGGCTACTACGGCCCGATCGACGGCACCGCCTTCTCCGGCCTCTTCACGCCGACTCTGAAGGAGATCGCCCCCTTCTCCGGCAAGCCGGTTCTCATCACCGAGACCGGGGTCGCCCAGAGCGACCGCAAGGAGGCCCAGGTCCGCGACCTCTTCCAGGGCGCGGCGGCGGCGGGCGTGATCGGCCTGGTCTGGTACGACCAGCGCAAGGACTGGCCGGGCAGCACCCAGATGATGGACTGGCGCATCGACACATCGCTCGGGGCCAGGGCCGCCTTCCGCGCCGAGTCCGCGCGCCACGGCTTCGGCCACCCCTTCGGCACGGGTGGCGGCTGACGCCGCCGAAGGCAGCAGCAGAACAGACCATGGGCCGAGCACCAGTAGAGCGGAAGTGCGGGGGATGACGACGGAACCGTCGCCGGAGCAAGCTGCGCCACAACAGCCTGACGCAGGCTGGGCGTTCGCCCCCCGCCGCCCCTTCAACCCGACCCCCGAGCACACGCCCGAGCGCGGGAGCGGGGGCGGGGGCGGGGGCGGCCGGCCGTCCCCGCGCACCTCGACCCCCGAGCGCGGTACCGGGCAGCGGCGCAAGCCCGAGCCTGAAACCGAGCGCGGCAGCGGGCAGGAGCCCTCGAACACCCCGGCCCCCGGACGCGGGAATGGGCAGGCGCCTTCGGGCCCCTCGACCTCCGAGCACGGCAGCGAACAGACACCCCCGCGCACCTCGCCCCCCGAGCACACGCCCGAGCGCGGGAGCGGGCAGCGGCCCCCGGACGCCTGGTCCCCCGAGCGCGGCAGCGAACAGGGGCCCGCGCGCGCCCAGTCCCCCGAACGCGGCAGCGGACAGCCGTCCCCGCACGCCCCGTCCCCCGAGCGCCTGCCTGGGCGCGGCACCGGGCAGCGGCGCAAGCCCGAGCCGCCACCCGAGTACGCGGCCGGGCACGCGCCCGAGCGAGTGTCCGCGCCCATGCCCGCGCCGGAGCGCGTGACCGGCCGCCCGGCCGGATACGCGCGCGCGGCCGCGCAGCCGCCCGCGGCGGCCTCCCCCGCACCTGTCGCGCCGCAGGCAACAGCGCCGCAGGCAACAGCGCCGCGCGCAACAGCAACGCCGGCCCCCCGGGCGCCAGCACCAGCGCCGCAGGCAACCGTGACGCCCGCCGCAGGCGCTCGCGTCGATCGGCGGGCCGGGCGCCAGGGCGGGCGCAGGCGCGGGCCCGTGCTGCTCGTGCTCGCGCTGCTCGCCGCGGGCGGCACCGCCGCGGGCGTGGTGCTGCACCGGGAGGAGGCGGCACCCTCGGCGTCGAAGCACCTGGCCCCGGTGTGGGAGGTGCGGGCGCCCGCCGCGGACGACGAGTTGATCGGGAGCTGGCTCACGCAGAAGCTGCTGATACGCGCCAGCACCCGCGGCGGCCTGACCGCGTACGACCTGGCCGACGGCAGCACCCGGTGGACGGCCGCGCTGCCGCCGACCGCGGCCGGCAGCGGCACCCGGCCGTGCGCGATGTCCCCCACCCTCACCGCCGGCGGCCTCGGCACGGTCGCCTTCGGCAAGGACGGCAATTCCTGCACCGACCTGGCCGGTGTCGACACCGCGACGGGCACGGTCCTGTGGACGGTGCCGCTGGTCGACGCGGCCCACCCGACCGCGATGGGCGCGGCGACGTACCTCCAGGGCGGCGTCGCCACGATCGTCAGCGAGAACTTCCTCGGCGGCCTCGACATCCGCACCGGCCGCCGGGTCTGGGGCTTCAAGCCCCGCGGCTACTACTGCAACGCCTACACCTGGGGCGGCGTCGGCACCGTACTCGTCGACGACTACTGCGCCGACAACAAGAAGCCGTTCACCCTCACCGCCTACGACGGCAGGACCGGCGGGACGCTCTGGACCCAGACCCAGGACGCCCACACCGACATCGCGCACGTCTTCTCCGGCTCGCCGCTGATCGCGGGGGTGCACAAGGCGGGCGAGGACAGCGTGCGGGTCTTCGCCCCGTCCGGGAGCAGCCGCAAACTGGCCGTGGGCAATACCGAGTTGGTGCCGGGGAACGACAGCGACGCCGACCATTCCGCCCGGCTCGTCGGCTCCGTCCTGGTCACTCCGGCGACGACGGCCGCGGGCAGCGAGGTCGACGCGTTCGACACCGCCACCGGGGCCAGGCTCTGGGCTTACCCGGCCGTCGCACTGGCCGCGGCCGCCCCGGGCGACGACCACGTCTACGCCCTCGCGGGCCCGCCCGCGTCCCCCCAACTGGTGCGGCTCGACCCGCGCACCGGCCAGGCCACCCCGGTGGCCGAACTGCCCCCCGCCGCCACCGGCAAGCAGCGCTTCACCGCGGGCACGGTGTATGTGACGCCCGACGGCGGGGTGTTGGAGCTGGACGCGCAGGGCACGGGCGTCGGCGTCCGCTTCTCCCGCTGAGCTGCGTCCGCAAAGTCCCGTCGTCCGCTGTGCCGCCCATTCCTGCCGGGCAGCTCATGCCTGGGGCATGCGGTCCGCCGTCGTTTCTGAGCCGCCCGTGCGCATGAGGGTGGCGGAGCCGCTCTCCCTGACGCATCATCAGCCTCAGTGGGTACGCCGGACGCGTGCGCGGGGGCGTACGTGGCGGCGCGGCACGGAGAGGAACGCGATGAGCGACGGCGGGCGGGGCGTCAGCAGGCGCGGGATATTGGCGGGGACGGTGCTCGGTGTCACGGCGCTGTCGGGGAGCCCGGCCCACGCCCTGACGGCGGTGGGGACGGGCGCGCCCCCCAAGAGGCGGCCGGCGGCGTCGGTCCGGTCGCGCGCGGCGGCCGGGCACACCGTCCTCGCCCGACCGCTGGCGAACCCCGACGGCTCGAACCCGCTGATCCAGATCAGGGACGTCAACCGCTACGGCCAAGTGCTGGGAATGATCGACGCCGGCGAGAGCGCCATGCCGCGGTGGCCCTCGGCGATCTGGTCGAACGGCCGTGTCACCGTGCTGCCTTCGCCGGTGGCGGGCGCCTCGGACTGCGGCGCGACCCGCCTCAACGACCGGGGTCAGGCCGCCGGCTACTACACCGTCAACGGCCGAAGCCACGCCACGGTGTGGACCGGCGGGGTGCCGCGCGTGCTGGACATCGGCACCGTCTACAGCCGAGCCACCGCCCTGAACAACCTCGGGCAGGTCACGGTGTTCGGCTATGACGTGCCGAGTGGGGAGACCGCCACGTGGAGCACCGTCTGCCTGGTCGGTGAGGGCACGATGACCACGGTCGACCCGCCGCCGTCAAGGAGCGGCATGACCTTCACCGCGCGCGCGGTCAACGACCGGGGCGATGTCCTGATGCTCGGCAGCCTGCCGCAGAGTTCGTGGCACTCCGCCTTCCTGTGGCGGGACGGCTCCGTCGTCGCCGACTTCACCGACGTGGGCGGAGCATGGAGCTTGCAGGGCGTCGGCGGCCTCAACGCGCGCGGTGACGTCGCCGGCGACTACTACTCGCCCGACGCACGCGCGTTCAGGTGGTCCGGCGGCACGCTGACCACCTTCACCGGCCCGCGCGGCGGCGCCGCCTCGGTGTCGGACCCCTCCATATGGCGGGCGCTGAACGACGCCGGGGACGTCCTCGGCTACGGCAACAGCTCCGCCGGCCACCGTGCCTTCGTGTGGAGCGGCGGCGGCGCCACCGACCTCGGCACCCTCGGAGGCACGCGCACCGACCCGGTCGGCATCAACAACAGCCGTCAGATCGCCGGAGGTTCACAGCTCGCGGACGGCTCCTACCGCGCCTTCCTCTGGCGCGCCGGCGAGATGATCGCGATCACCCCGCCGTCGGGATACGCCACCACGGCCGCCTCCGCGATCACCGAACAGGGCGATGTCCTGGGCAGCGCCGCCACCGCCGACGGCTCCCGTGGCGCGTACTTCCGCTGGACGGTCCGCTAGGGCCCGTCGCAGGCCGCGGAGGCGGAGGGGGAGGCCGGGCAGGCGTAGGGCCGGCGGTTCCGCCGGGGGTGAACTCCGGTCCGGACGGCCGCCGCGGTCGCTAGCGTCGGGTCCCATGACAACGGTGACCACGCACACGGTCGAATACGCCGCCGATGGCCTCACGATGGTCGGGCACCTCGCGCTCCCGGCCGGGAGCGGCCGCCGGCCTGCGGTTCTGGTCGGGCCCGAGGGGCCGGGGCTGAACGACTTCCAGCGGCGGCGGGCCGACGCCCTCGCCGAACTCGGCTACGTGGCGATGGCCTTCGACATCAACGGCGGCCGCTGGATGAGCGACCCGCAGGAGATGCTCGCGTACGTGACCCCGATCCTCGCCGACCCCGAGCGGATGCGCGGCATCGGGCACGCGGCGCTCGACGTCCTGCGGGCGGAACCGCGCACCGACCCCGACCGCATCGGCGCTGTCGGATACGGCACCGGGGGCGCCATCGCGCTGGAGCTCGGGCGGGACGGCGTCGACCTGCGGGTGATCGCGACGGTCAACGCGCTGATGACGGGCCGCCCCGGCGAGTCGGCGCGCATCCGCTGCCCGGTCTGGGTCGGGGTCGGCTCCGAGGACCCGATCATGCCGCCCGCCCAACGCGACGCCTTCACCGCCGAGATGCAGGCCGCGGGCGTCGACTGGCGCCTCGTGGTCTACGGCGGCGCCGCCCACGCCTTCCACCACCCGTCCGTGGCCCACGCCGTCGTCCCCGGCGTCGCCTACCACGAACTGCACGCGCGGCGAGCCTGGGACGACGTGGTCAACCTGCTCGCCGAGTGCCTGCCGGTGGCGGCGCGAGCCGCGTAGTACGCGTACGCTGCGGCAGCGTACGCGCACAGATTGTGGACAGTACGCATCACCGTCAGTGAGGCTTGCTTCCGGAGAGTGCCGATGCGCGGCACCCAGGGAGGAGGCCGGAGATGGCCGATGGTACGGGCGGGACGGAAGACGAGGACGAGGGCGGCAAAGCCGGAGGCGAACCCGAGTCGTCCGACAGCCTGCGGACCTTCGGGGCGGTCGTGCAGGCGCTGCGCAACCACTCCGGGCTCAGCCGGGAGGAGTTGGGGCGCGAGGTCGGGTATTCGAAGCACACGGTCGCCTCCGTCGAGGTGGGCCGCCGCATGCCGGACGTGGACTTCATCGACCTCGGCGAGGCGGCGCTCGGCAACACCGGTGCCTTAAAGGCGGCCTACAAGCACCTCACCCGGGAGCAGGGGCTTGCCGCCTGGTTCCGGCGGTGGGCGCGTCTGGAGCTGACGGCGATCAGCTTGTACACGTACGAATGCCGCGTGATCCCGGGCCTGTTGCAGACCGAGGCCTATGCGCGGGCGGTGTCACTGAGTGTGCCGCCGCTCGCCGGTGAGGCCGCGGTAGGACAGCGGGTGGCCAAGCGGCTCGACCGGCAGAAGCTGCTCTCGACGGACCGCGAACGGCCCTGCGCGTTCAGCTTCATCCTGGAACAGGCCGTCCTGGAGAGGTGGACGGGCGGACCGGACGTCACACGGGAGTTGTACGACCACCTGCTGGACGTCAGTGAACGGCACTGGAACGTCGAGTTGCAGATCATGCCGCTGCGACAGCCCGTACACGCGGGCCATGACGGGCCGATGCGCCTGCTGGAGACGCCCGAGAACCGCTGGTTCGCATACTCAGAAGGGCAGGAGAACGGGCGGCTGATCGCTGACCAGAAAGCAATCAGCATCCTTCAGCAACGGTATGCAAAACTGCGCTCACAGGCCCTCACCCCCGACGACTCCAGGGGCCTGCTGGAGCGAATGCGAGGAGCACTATGACCAAGCCCGGCCTGGTCTGGTTCAAGAGCAGCTACAGCGGCTCGCAGGGTGACGACTGCATCGAGGTCGCCGTCGGCTGGCAGAAGTCCAGCTACAGCGGTTCCGAGGGCGACAACTGCCTGGAGGTCGCCCTCGGCTGGCACAAGTCCAGCCACAGCAGCGGCAGTGAAGGCGACTGCGTCGAGGTCGCCGAGTGCCCCGGCACCGTCCACGTACGGGACTCCAAGGACAAGGAGGGGCCGCAGCTCGCCTTCTCCCCCGCCGCCTGGGCCGACTTCATCGCCTACGCCCGCGCCCTCTGAACCGTTCCGCCACGCGCCCCGCACCGGATCACCCCGGCTGCGGGGCGCGGCCGTGCCGTCACGGCCCGAAGCGGCCTGCTTGACCCTCACGTCGCGTCATGCCGCATTGTCGGTGGCGTGGAAGAGCACCTGACCGTGGGACGCGTGGCCGAACTGGCCGGCGTGACCGTGCGCACCCTGCACCACTACGACGAGATCGGGCTCGTACGGCCGTCCGCGCGGACCGCGGGCGGCTACCGGGCCTACGCCGCGGGGGACGTGGTGCGGCTGCGGGAGGTGCTCGCCTACCGGCGGCTGGGCTTCGGACTGCGCGAGATCGCGGATCTGGTGGACGACCCGGCCACCGACGCGGTCGCGCACCTGCGCCGGCTGCGCGGCCTGCTGCTGGAGCAGCGGGACCGCGCCGCGGCCATGGTGTCGGCCATCGACAGGGAGTTGGAGGCACGCGCCATGGGGATCAGCACGCCACCGGAGGAGCAACTGAGGATATTCGGGGCGCAGTTGTACGAGGCCATCGGGTCGGCCTACCCGGCGACGCGGCGCACCGAGCCGCGGATCGCCGCGAAGGTCTGGGAGGCGCTCGGGGACGCGCGGACGGTGCTGAACGTCGGGGCCGGCACCGGCTCGTACGAGCCGCCGGACCGCGAGGTCACGGCGGTGGAGCCGTCCGCGGTGATGCGCGCGCAGCGTCCCGCGGGCGCGGCGCCGTGCGTGGCGGCCGCCGCGGAGAGCCTGCCCTTCGCGGACCAGTCCTTCGACGCCGCGATGGCCTTCAGCACCGTTCACCACTGGCAGGACCCGATCGCCGGGCTGCGCGAATTGCGCCGGGTGGCCCGCCGCGTGGTGGTCTTCACCTATGACGCCGGCACGACCGGCTGGCTGGAGCGGTTCTGGCTCACCCGCGACTACCTGCCGGAATTCGCCGGACTGCTCACCGACTGGCCCTCGCTGGCCGACCTGACCCGCGCGATCGGGGGCCGCGCCGAGCCGGTGCTCGTCCCGTGGGACTGCGCCGACGGCTTCTTCGAGGCCTATTGGCGCCGGCCCGAGGCGTATCTGGACGAGGATGTGCGCCGCGCGGTGTCGGTGTGGACCAGGGTCGGGACGCGGGCCGAGAAGCGGGCCGTGGACGCGCTCCGCGCCGACCTCGCCTCCGGCAGGTGGGCCGAACGCAACCGGGACCTCGTCGCCCTCGACTCCGCCGAGTTGGGCCTTCGCCTGCTCGTGGCCTGAATCCGCCGCGCCGCGGTGCTCCGCTCGCGGCGGGGCCGCACCACCGGTGGCGCCGGTGGTACGGCCCCTCGCGTGGGGGTCTACGGCGTCCAGGGGGACGCGGTCGCCCAGCTCACGTCGTCGGCCCAGGACGTGGCGGAGTCCCAGGTGTTCGAGCCGCCGTTCGAGGCGATGTAGACGTTGTAGTTGAAGTGGCGCAGGTACTTGTCGGGGAAGTTGACGGACTGGAGCGAGAAGCCCTGCCCGTTCTGGCCGCTCTGCGGGCAGAAGGTCGCGTCCTGCTGGAAGATCGAGCTGCCGTCGCTCGCGGCCAGTTGGAGCTTGTAGTTGTAGTGGCGCAGGTACTGGCCCGACTTGTTCGCGGACTCGAAGGACACGCAGGAGCTGTTGGCGAGGCCCGCGCGCACGATCCAGGTGGCGTCGGCCTTGGCGGTGGACGTACTGGACGAGGTGACCGGGGAGATGACGACGTTGGTGTCGTTGTCGTCGTGCGTGATGTAGTCGCCGGTGCAGCACGAGGTCGTCGCCCGCAGGGACAACCTGCTGCCGGCGGCCGGGAAGCCCGAGCCGCCCCCGGAGGAGCCGTTGCCGTAGCCGACCGAGTTGATGTTGGCCTGGACGGAGTTCTCGGTGGCGTCGGACGGGTAGCCCGAGGTCATCACGCCCTCGTAGAAGGTGCCCTGGGCTCCCTTGCTGTTGTCGCCGCCGATGCCGAGGATGATCGCGCCCTGCTTCTTCATCGGGTTGTAGCCCGAGACGTTGGGCCGGACCCCGTCGTAGAAGGTGGACAGGCCGCCGGACTGGGCGTTGCCGCCGCGGATGGCCCAGTGGTTCGGGCCGCCCTTCACGATGGCGGTGGTGTAGCGGTAGTTGATCGTCGGGTCACCGGAGTTGAGGTGCTGGTTGACGCCGGAGAACAGGCCGTTCTCCAGGTCGGCCATGATCCACGGGCCGTTCCCGGAACCGTAGCCCCAGACCTTGATGTTGCCGAAGTAGATGGCTTCCATCGTGCCGTTGCCGTCGTCGTTGTTGTTCGTCTCGGCGTTGCCGTAGTCGAAGCAGCAGCCGCCGTTGTAGTGGGTGCCGTCGAAGATCGCGTACATGCCCTCCGGGTTGTCACCCGTCGCGATGCCGCTGGTGTGGTCGTTGCGGTAGCCGGTGCCGGGGGCGACGAAGACGCCGTAGGCCTTGTGGCCGCCGACCATGGTGGGGGCCGCGGTGGCGTTCGCGAGGTTGTCCGGGCCGCCGGCCGCGCCGCCGCCGGGGGCCTGGGTGAGGTTGTTGCCGCGGCCGGACTGGTCGTAGATCACGGTGATCACGCACGAGGTGCCGGAGCAGAAGGAGTCCTGCGCGGCGGCGTTGGCGTAGCCGCCGGCGCTCAGGACGCCGATGTTCTGCGTGGCGTTGTCCGAGGAGCGCCGGACCTGGTAGAGCGAGCCGTTGTAGGAGGAGTACAGCGCGCGGGTGGTGCTGTGCGCCGCGACGCAGGGCGTACCGCCGGACTGGTAGATGTCGCAGGGCAGCGAGCCGGCCGCCTGCGAGGCGGGGGACGTGCCGGCCAGGACGCCGGCGATCAGCGCGACGACGGCGGTGACCGCCAACGCCCACTTTCTGACGTGCCGCTGGAGATGTGCTGCCACGGGTACGGACACGGAGTCCTCCTCCGGTGTGGGGGGTGGGGAGACGCACGGCATGGGGCGCGGGCTGTCCGCGGGCAGGCCGAAGGGCGGCCCGGCGCCCGTGGGAGGGGGCGCCGGGAACCGTGTGGGTGGAGCAGTGTGGGGGCTCCAGGTGGTGCGGCGGTTCAGGTGGGGCGGCGATTCCGGTGCGGCGGGGCTCAGGTGCGGCGGGCGACGCTTCTGGCGCGCAGCCGGTCGGCGGTGATGGCGACGCCGAGAACGCAACCGAGCACGATGTTGGTGTAGTTGGAGTTGATCTGGAGCGTGGTGAGCCCGTTGTTGATCAGTTCGAGCAGGATGGTGCCCGCCACGATGCCGACGATGCGGCCCTGGCCGCCGACCAGGCTCACCCCGCCGATGACGGCCGCGGCGATCGCCGACAGCTCCCAGCCGACGCCGACGCCGCTGGCCGAGCCGACGCCCATCCGGCCCAGCACCATGATCCCGGCGAAGGCGGACAGCAGCGAACTGGTCACGTACATCGAGATGACGCGGCGGTCGCCGCGGATGCCCGCGAGCCGGGCCGCCTCCGCATTGCCGCCGACCGCGTAGACCTGGCGGCCCGCGTAGGTGCGCTCCAGGAAGAACCAGGCGGCGATGGCGACGATCACGAACAGGATCAGCGGCAGCGGGACTTGGGCCACGTACGTCTGCCCGACATCGCCGAAGAAGCCGCCGATGCCGGTGATCGAGGTACCGGAGGTGATGGCGAGCGTGACGCCCTGGGCGACGGTGTAGGTGACCAGGGTGACGACGAAGGGCGGCATCTTCAGCCGGGTGACGGCGAGTCCGTGGATGAGGCCGACCGTGCCGGCGATGACGAGGGTGACCAGAACCGCGAGGACGGGTGGCAGCCCGGCCCGCACGTTGAACCAGGACATCAGGATGACGCTGGTGCCCAGCAGCGCCCCGACCGACAGGTCGATCCCGCCGGTGAGGATCACCAGCGACTCGCCGATCGCGATGAGGCCGTACTGCGCCAGGTCGAAGCCCATGCCCTGGAGGTTGACGGCGCTGGCGAAGGTGGACTTGTCGATCGCGAGCGCCGTGAAGACGATGACGCAGGCCGCGACGACGCCGACTTCCGGGGTCTCGGCCAGCCGCCGGACCAGGGATGTACGCGGCGACGAACCGTCGTCCAGGTCCGCCAGAGCCGGGGCGGTGCTGGTCTTCATGCGTGAGCCTTCCCTTCGCCGGACCTGCCGGCGTCCTCAGTGGGGCCGGGCGGCACACCCGTTCGCGAACCGGCCGCCGCCGTCATGATCACTTCCTTGCCGAACCGCTCCCGCGGGATGTCCGCGACGATCCGGCCGCGGGCCATCACCACGATGCGGTGGCAGATCCAGAGCAGCTCCTCCAGTTCGGAGGAGGCGACCAGGACGGCGAGGCCGTCCTGCGCGGCCGTGTCGATGAGGCTGTAGATCTCCGCCTTGGCGCCGACGTCGACCCCGCGGGTCGGCTCGTCGAGCAGCAGCAGCTTGGGCTTCGCGGCGAGCCAGCGGCCGAAGACCGCCTTCTGCTGGTTCCCGCCGGACAGCGAGCTGATCGGCTGCTCCTGGCTGTGCAGCCGCACACCGAGGTCCTTGACGATGCCCGCCGCGTGCTCCTTGTCGTGCCGGGGGCGCAGCACACCGCGGCGGCTGATCTGGCGCAGCGTGGTGAGCGTGACATTCCAGCGCACCGAGTGCGCGGGGAGCAGCGACTGGACCTTGCGGTCCTCGGGCACCAGGCCGATGCCGGCCGCGACCGACTCGGCCGGGTGCCGCGGGTGGAAGTCGGCGCCGTCGAAGGCCACCGAGCCGCCGGTGCGGGGCTGGGCACCCATGACGGTGTGCAGCAGCCGGCTGCGCCCCGAGCCCATCAGGCCTGCCACGCCGACGATCTCGCCGGCCCGTACGTCCAGGTCGACCGGGCCGAGGCCGTCCGCGGTCAGGCCTCGTACGCTCAGCGTCGCCGTACGCTCCACCGACGGCGGCGGCGCCAGGTCCGCGCGGGCCAGCTCGCTGCCGACCATCTCGCGGATCATCCGCTCCTCGGTCGCCTCCGCCGGCGTCAGGTCCGCGACCAGCCGGCCGGTGCGCAGCACCACCACCCGGTCGGCCACCGACCGCACTTCGTCCAGCCGGTGCCCGATGAAGAGCACCGCTCCCCCGGCGGCGGCATGCGCACGCGCCAGGTCCAGGACGCGTTCGGCCTCGACCGGGCCGAGGGAGGAGGTCGGCTCGTCCAGGATCAGCACGACGGGGCGGTGGCCCCAGGCCTTGGCGATCTCGATCATCTGCCGTACGGGGACCGGGAATCGGCCGACCGGGCGGTCGACGTCGACACCGGTCACCCCGACCTCGGCCAGCAGCGTCCTGGCCTCCGCCCTGGTGCCCGCCCGGTCGACCACCACCTTGCCGAGCGGGCGGCTGTCGGCCCGCTGCGGGCGGCGGCCGAGCAACAGGTTCTCCGCCACGCTGAGTTGGCCGACCAGCGGGAATTCCTGGGCCACCATGGCCACCCCCATGTCGCGGGAGTGGTCGGGGCGGCCCGGCTGCAACTGCCGCCCGGCGATGCTGATGGCGCCCGTGGTGGGCGTGACGGTGCCGGACAGCACGCCCATCAGGGTGGACTTGCCCGCCCCGTTCTCGCCGACCACCGCCACGATCTGACCGCGGGCCAGGTCGAGTCGGGGGATGTCGAGCACCTTCACCGGCCCGTAGACCTTGCTCACGTCGCGGAGCGAGACGGCGATGTCGGTGGGCGCGCTCGTCCGCTCGCCGAGCGGCGTGCCCATCAGCCGATGCCCAGTTCGTTGAGCTTGGCCTGGTAGTCGCTGAGGTTGGCCTGCGTCACGAGGCCCACACCGGAGCTGATCGTGCTGCCGTCGGACTCCAGGTAGGGCTTGACCAGGTCCAGGGTGGCCTGCTTGCCCAGCACCTTGAGCGCCGCGAGCAGGTACGCGCCGGTGTAGCCCTGCTGGTAGGGCTCCTGGAGGACGGTGGCCTGGATGACGCCCGACTGCACGAACTTCAGGGTCTGCGGGTCGCTGTCGTCCGAGATGATCTTGACCCGGCCGGTCTTGCCCGCCGCCTGCACGGCCTGGCCCGCGGACGGGCCGTCGTAGGAGTACACCCCGTAGAGGCCGTTGATGTTCGGGTTGGTCTGGATCGCGGTCTGCGCGTTGGTGAGCGCCTTGGCCGCGTCCATGCCGTCGCTGAGCTTCTGCGCGACCTTGATGTCCGTGCCCTTGAGGGCGTCCTCGAAGCCCTGGATGCGCTCGACCGCGTTGGACGTGGTCAGCGATCCGACCAGGACCACGACCTGGCCCTTACCGCCGAGCGCCTGCTTCATCGCCTCGCCGGCCTTCTGCCCCGCCTGGTAGTTCGGGGTGCCGAGGTAGAGGGCGGCACCGTCCTCCTTCGGCAGCGGCGAGTCGATCGCCAGCACCGGGATGCCGGCCTTGTTCGCCGACGCGATCGGGGCCTTGATGGCGGTCGGGTCGATCGCCGAGACGCTCAGGCCCGTGATGCCCTGGCCGCGCAGCGTCTGGATGATCGACAGCTGCTGGTCGAGCCGGCCGTTCGCCGGGGCCTGGTAGGTGCCCTTGACGCCGAGGTCCTTGAGGCCCTTGTTGAAGCCGATCTTGCCGGCGTTCCAGTAGTCGACGGCGACGTTCACGACCATCGCCTCGTCCAGCTTCGACAGGTCCTTGCCGGCCAGCGCCGCCTTCAGGGCGTCGTCCAGCTTCGCGAGGTTGGCGTCATTGAAGGTGATGTCGCCCTTGATCGTCACGGCGGGCGCGCTCGCGCCACCGGCGGCGGAAGTCGAGTCCGAACCCGAGCCGGAGTCGCCCGCCCCGCTCTTGCTGCACGCCGCCGCGCCGGCCACCACCGCGAGCACGACGGCCGCGGCGCCGCACCTGCGTCCCATCCTCAGCCCGGCTCGTCCGACCCGCCCACTCCGCACTGCACCCATGACCAAACATCCCGTCCGGAAAGGCTTTCCAGCCATTTGTTAGCGCTCACATATCGCTCGCGCAGAAAATCCCGTTCACGTCCTCCCGCCGTACAGGTTCACGGGTCTGCGCTACCCGTATCCCGCCGACGAGCGGGCGCCCACGCTGACCACGACCGGAAGAACTCCCTGCCGCCAGGCGGCATACCCTTCTCCCGCGTCCCACTGACGCCCGTGCGTAACCAGAAGCGACACGGCACCGCTGCGGTGCCGCAGGAGCAGCGAGCGTGCGCACCGCTCCTGGACTCCGTCGCCTCCCGAGAATGTTAGCGTTCACTGATTACCCGTCAAGACCTCGCGCACAAATGGGCTTCCCAGCCCGGGGTGAGGAACTTGGCGCGCCCACCACCCTCCGACGCGGCTCCCCGCCGGTGGTCCGGGGCGGCCCGAACAGCCCCTTCGCAGGGTGGCGACGTGCAGCTTGTCGACGCCTGGCCGCGCCGTTTCCCGCGCCCCTTTCGGCTTGCCCTCTGCCGCGGAGGGCACCCACCCGGGGGTGCACCCTACGCGCAGAGCCGAGCCCTCCAGGGGCGCGGGGAACGGCGCGCGCAACCACCCACCCGCCGGTGGTCCGGGACGGGCCGAACAGCCCCTCGGGGTCGGTGACGACCCGCGCCCCCGGTGGGGGCTGGCCGCGCCGTTCCCTGCGCCCCCGAAGGGGCGCCGCCCGCCGCAGAGGGCAACCCCCCAGGGGCGCGGGGAACGGCGCGCTCAACCACCCACCCGCCGGTGGTCCGGGGCGGGCCGGGCGGCCCGCCCCGGACGGTGGCGTCACGCCAGCAGCGTGAGGACTTCCGCGTGGAGCGCCGCGTCGCCCGTGGCGAGGAACTGGCCGGGGGTGGTGAGGCTGAGAGGGGCGCCTGACCACTGGGTCATGTCGCCCCCGGCGCCGGCGAGGACGGCCGCGGGGGCGAAGACGTCATATGGCTTGAGGCCGGCGTCGACGGCCAGGTCGGTGCGGCCGGCGGCGAGGAGGCCGAAGGCGTAGGAGCTGGCGCCGTAGAGGGTGTACTGGGTCCGGGTGCGCACCCGGGCGAGGCGGGCCCGGTCGGGGGCGGCGAAGAAGTCGGGGTTGGAGCAGGTGACCAGCGCGGCGGACAGGTCCGCGCAACGCCTCGTGCGGACAAAAGTGCCGTTGCGGCGGGCGAAGGCGCCGGCCAGGCCGGTCCAGCGGTCGGAGGTGGCCGGGTAGTCCATGACGCCGATCCACGGACTTCCCCCGCGGGCAAGGCCGATGAGCGTGCCGTAGACGGGAATCCCGGCGACGAAGGGGGCGGTCCCGTCGAGCGGGTCGAGCACCCACACGTGCTCGGAGTCCAGCCCGTGGGCGCCGAATTCCTCGCCCAGCACCCCGTGTTCGGGATACGCGTCGGCGATGAGTTCGCGCAGCCGGGACTCGATGAGGCGGTCGGTGGCGGTGACGTAGCTGTTGTCGGCTTTCACGTCGGGGCGTATCGCCTCAAGCGCCGCCGCGGCCAGCAGCTTGCGGGCCTCGTCGGCGAGGCGTTCGGCGAAGGCCAGCAACTCGCCGGCGTACGCATCCTCCGCGCCGCTCATACGTATTCCTCCAGGGTCTCGGCGAAGGCCCAGTCGATCCAGGGCAGCAGCAGGGCGATGTCGTCGGTGTCGACGGTGGGGCCGCCCCAGATGCGGACTCCGGGCGGCGCCTCGCGGTGCCCGGCGATGTCGTATCCGGCGCCCTCGGCCTCGATCCGCTCGCAGAGCCGGGTGGTGAAGCGCATGCGCTCCTGCCGGGGCAGCTTGTCCAACTCCGGGTGGGTGAAGGTCAGGCAGATGCTGGTCGAGGAGACGGTCGCCGGGTCGGCGGCGAGGAAGCGTACGTAGGGGTGGTCGACCACCCACGCGGCGACCGCGTCCAGATTCCGCCGGGAGCGGGCCAGCATCTCCGGCAGCCCGCCGATGCGTTCGCACCAGTCCAGTGACGCCAGGACGTCCTCGACGGCGAGCATCGAGGGCGAGTTGATGAAGAAGCCGTCGAAGACGTCGTCCAGCAGCCGCCCTTCGCGGGCGATACGGAAGAGCTTCGGCATCGGGCGGTCGGGCCGGTAGACCGCGAGGCGTTCGACGGCCGCCGGGGACAGGGCGAGCATCCCGTGGGCGCCTTCGCCGCCGAGCGCCTTCTGCCAGGACCAGGTGACCGCGTCGAGCTTCGTGAAGTCGACGTCCATGCCGAAGACCGCCGAGGTCGCGTCGCACAGGGTCAGCCCGTCGCGGACCTGCGGGATCCACTGGGCGTCGGGCACGCGGACGCCCGACGTGGTGCCGTTCCAGGGGAAGACGACGTCGTGGCCGAAGTCGACCCGCCGCAGGTCGGGCAGGCGCCCGTAGTCGGCCAGGTGGACGGTCACCTCCGGCAGGCCCAACTGCTCGGCCACGTCGGTCAGCCAGGTGTAGCCGAAGTTCTCCCAGCAGCACACGTCGACCGCTTTGTGGCCGAGCAGATTCCACATCGCGGTCTCGATCGCGCCGGTGTCGGAGCCGGGCACGACCGCCAGCCGGTAGCCGGGCGGCAGCCCGAGCACCTGCGCGGAGCGCGCGATCACCTCCCGCAGCCGCGCCCGCCCTTCGGGGTGGCGGTGGGAGCGCCCGACGAAGGCGCCTTTGAGGTCGCCGGGGTCCCACCCGGGTCGTTTGGCGCACGGCCCGGACGAGAACCATGGCCGCTCGGGCTTGAGTTGGGGCTTCCGCGCACGCAATGGTGGCCCTTCCCTGGCTGTCGTGCCGCTGCTCAGCGGCTGAGGCTGACGTAGTGGCGGCGCGTGCCCCGGTACGCCATCCGGCCGTGCTGCACGACCTGGTTGTCCAGCACCAGCAGGTCGCCGGGGATCATCCGTACCGCCTTGGTGGTACGCCACAGCGCCCCGCGCAGGAAGGAGACCTCGTCCTCCTCGAAGGGCATCCCGTCACCGTACGTGGTCGTCGCCGGGTAGTCCCGCGCG
This sequence comes from Streptomyces sp. NBC_00433, assembly GCA_036015235.1. Classification (NCBI taxonomy): domain Bacteria; kingdom Bacillati; phylum Actinomycetota; class Actinomycetes; order Kitasatosporales; family Streptomycetaceae; genus Streptomyces; species Streptomyces sp. NBC_00433. The sequence continues at coordinate 3,249,894 of CP107926.1, forward strand.
GGCAGGTCGGCGGCGAAGTCGGGGTGGGAGCGCCAGTAGGAGCAGTGCAGTTCGGTCACCTGGTTGAACCACAGCTCCTCGCCGGTCTCGGGGTGCGCGGCGAAGGCCTCGCGGCGGTAGTGGTAGCGCAGGACGTCGTCGACGCCCCACTCGAAGGCGTAGCCGGACTCCGCGAGGTGGTCCGCCAGTTCGGCGCGGTCGGTCGTGCCGAAGGTGTCGGCCCAACCCGTGGCGCCGGGGCCGGACTCCTTGGCGAGGGTGCGGTGGTAGCGCACTCCGCGTGCGCGGAAGGCCTCTTTGATGTCCGGCGGGATGGCCGCGGCGGTCTCGCGGATGTCGTTGACGGGGACCTCGCCGCCGCTGGGGGCGGCGGCCTCGCAGAAGAAGAAGATGCGGCGCGGGAAGTGGGGCAGGTAGGCCATCTCGTTGTGCGGCGACAGGGTGATCCGGGAGTCCTCCTCGCTCGCCTTGAGGGCCACGTCGGAGTCGTTCTTGCGTACGGCGATGCCGCCGCGGTAGCCCAGGCCCTCGTAGCCCAGGCCGGTGACGAGCCGCTCGAAGCCCGGCCGGTCGGTGAGCGGCAGGCCGCGTACCAATACGCCGCCGCTGAGCGGGAGTTCCGCGTCCACGACCTCGCGGACCGCGCCCGCGAGCAGGTCGTCGGCGACGTCGTCGGGGGCGTCGGCCTCCAGGACCGGGATCATCCCGCCGGCGTCGGCTATCCGCTCGGGGAAGCTGGGGTGGGCGGAGCCGGCCAGGAAGGGGCGGTTCCTGATCGGCAGGCTGAAGGGGGTGCAGGGGTCGGCGAGTCGGAAGCGCGGGGCGCCGGTGCGGGCGCTCACCGTACGTCCCCGGTCGCCTGGGGGTGGCCGCGCAGGACGCATATCTCGTGGTAGACCGGCGCGGACGGGTCGGTGTCCAGCAGCGCCTTGGCCTGCCGGGCGGACAGCCGGCAGCGGCCCGCGGGGTCGGCGTAGAACTCGCAGCGGACGTCCTGCTCGTAGCCGGTGCCGCGCATCGCGGCCTCCAGGGCGACGAAGAAGGAGATATCGGTGCCCGCGTGCTGGCGCACGATGCGCGAGGCGAGTTCCTCGGTCCGGTAGCCGTAGGAGCGGAAGACCTGCACCAGGGTCGCCTTGCCGATCCGGCAGCCGAGGTTGAGCACCACCTCCGCGCGCGGCGCGACCGCCTTGAGCCGGGTGAGCAGCGCCTCGATCAGGCCCATGCCTACCGAGTTGAAGGGGTGGTCGTCGAAGGCGGCCCAGGGGTAGTAGTGGGCGACGTGGTCCTCGCCGCGGTCGCCGGCGTGGGCCGCCGTCTTCAACTGGGCGGTGCGGAATTGCGCGTACATCGGGTCGTAGGGGTCGGGCACCTGTGGCAGGCACGCCACCACCACGTCGGCCGCGGCGGCCTCGGTGACGGCCTCGTGGACGTCGAGCAGGCTCACCGGGCCGTGCACCGGCCGGAAGCGGTCGGCGAGTTCGGGCGCGGCGGCGGTGAGCAGCGCGTGCGCCACCACCGGCAGCCTGGGGTCCAGGTCGCTGCCCGCCACCAGTGCCGCGGCGCAGTCCCGCAGCATGAACAGCACGTTGGCGCCGCTGCCGACGCCCACTTCGTAGACCCGGCGGCCGCTGAGCCCGGCCCTTTCCAGCCCGGCCTGGAAGGCCAGCGTCCAGGGGTCGGTGGGGTCGAAGGCGTAGTCGGGCACCGCCTCGGGGGCGTCGAGCTGCAAGGGCCCCGTGGCGGGGCGGTCGTTGACCAGATGCATGTCCGGGATTCCTCCGTGTGGGCGCGGTCGGCCGCGCGGTTGTGGCGTGAGTGAGATCGGCGGGGGTCCTGCGGGGGTTCGGGGGCCGTGAGCGGGCCGGGTCGGCGCGGCGGGTCAGGGCGGCGGATCAGCGCGGCTGCTGCTCGTCGATGAGCAGCACCTCGCCCGCCGCCCCGCGCATGCAGTGGTCGGAGCGCATCGAGGACGCGTAGCCGCCGGAGTTGATGAGGGCGACGCGGTCGCCTTCACGCAGCCGGGTCATGCGGTGGTCCACCGCCCACTGGTCGAGGGCCTCGTTGATGTTGCCGACGACCGTGTAGGTCTCGGTGCCCTCCTCCCAGCGCGGGGCGACCGCGACGGGCTCGCAGGGCAGCCCGTAGAAGGCGGGCTCCACGGCGAGGTTGAAGCCCGCGTCGAGGCCGGCGAAGAGCACCTCGCGGCGCCGCTCGACATAGGTCGCGGTGGCGAGCAGCAGCCCGGCGTCCTTGACGAGGTAGTCGCCGGGTTCGACGGCCACGACCAGGCCGCGGCCCGCGAAGCGGCGGGCGACGGCGGCGGCCCAGCGGTCGAGGTCCAGGGACGTGTCGTGGGAGGTGTGCGGCACCCCGAGGCCGCCGCCGATGTTGATCTCGGCGAGGTCGGGCAGCTCCGCGGTGAAGCCGTCGGCCGAGTCGAAGGCCGCCTCCAGCTCGCTCAGTTCGCCGTCGAGGTAGCCGCATCCCGCGTGCAGGTGCAGGCGTACGATCCGCAGGCCCCACCGCTCGGCGACCGCCTTGGCGTCCGCGAGGTGCTCGCGGTAGATGCCGAACTTCGTGGTGGCGGCGCCGCTGTAGCTGAGCCGCTCGTCGCCCTGGTAGCCCACGCCGGCGGCCGGGTTGATCCGCAGGCCGACGTCGCGGCCGGGACAGACGCGGCCGAAGCGGTCGAGGGCGGAGACCGAGTCGAAGTTGATCCGCAGGTCGGTGAAGCGGGACAGCACCTCGATGTCGCGGCGGGAGAGGGAGGTGCCGGTGAAGGAGATGGCGTCGGGCGGGAAGCCGCAGCCCACGGCGTGCGTCAACTCGCCGGTGGAGCAGACGTCGACGCCGCACAGGCCGTGGGTGCGCAGGTAGGTCAGCAGTGCCGGAGACCGGTTGGCCTTGATGGCGAAGTAGATCCGGTGGTCCAGGCCCGCGCCCGCCATCGCGGCGGACAGCCGCTCGATGTTCTCCCGCACCCGTCCTGCCCGGCAGACGTAGGCGGGTGTGCCGATCTGGCGGGCCAGTTGGTCCATGTCGACTCCGCCGAGGTGCAGCCTGCCCTGGTCGTAGCGCAGGTCGCCGCGCTTCCACCAGGGGTCCTCCGGCGGGTGCTGCGGCCGCTCGGCGGTCTCGCCGGGCCCGGCGTCCGACTCGCCGACGTAACGTACGCGGGCGGCGGTCGCGCCGAGCGCGCGCGAGACCTCCTCACGGCGGCACTGCGCTCCCAGCAGCACCTGCAGCGGGGCGTCGGCGGCCTTGCCGGCGCTCACGGCCTGCTTGACCCGTAACACCGTCAGCGCGGTCGTCAGTCCGCGACAGTCCAGGACGGTCCGGAGTGCTTCCATAGGTCATCTCCACGTGGATTCGGTGCGCGGAACTAGCCGGCGTCGACGGTCCCCGCCCGCAGGTCTTCTTCGGCTCGGGCGAGGGCGGCGGCCATGATGTCGACGATCCGGTCGATCTCGTCCTTGCCGACGACCAGCGGCGGCGACATGATGCAGAGGTTCTCGTAGGGCCGCACGAGCAGGCCGCCGGCCTCGCAGTACGTGTCGACCCGGTGGGCGAGCGCCATGTTGCGCGGGGTGGGCCCGGTCTCGCCGGGGACGTGGCATTCGACGCAGGCCATCAGGTGGTCGCCGCGCACCGCGTGCACGATCGGCGAACTGCGCAGCTCCCGGAGCCGGTTGACGAAGTAGGGGCCGACCTCGCGGACGTGGCCGCAGATGTCCTCGCGGCGCATCACCTCGATGTTGGCGAGCGCGGTGGCGCAGGCGACCGGGTGCCCGGAGTAGGTGAAGCCGTTGGAGAAGACCGGCTTCCCCGGGTCGGCGGTCTCGGTGAGCACGTCAGCGACGCGGTCGGAGATCAGGACGGCGCCCAGCGGCTGGTAGCCGGAGGTGAGGCCCTTGGCGGTGGTGATCATGTCCGGGACGATGCCGAACTTGTCCTGGGAGGCGAAGAAGTGGCCGAGCCGCCCGAAGCCGGTGACGACCTCGTCGCTGATGTAGAGGATGTCGTGCCTGCGGCACAACTCCCGGGTGGCCTGGTGGTATCCGGGCGGCGGGACGAGCACTCCGCCGGAGGCCAGCACGGGTTCGGCGATGAAGCACGCGAGATTCTCCGGGCCGATCCCGGTGATCGCCGCCTCCATCCCGGCGATCAGCCCGGCGAGGCGGTCGGCGGCGGACAGCGGGGAGTTGTCGGGGTCGTAGCCGGGGCTCTCCAGGTGGTGCACCCACCGGTCCTCGTAGTGGAAGCGGACCCGGTCGGCCTCCTTGCCGGACAGCGACGCTGCCAGGTAGGTGCTGCCGTGGTAGGCGTCGACCCGGGACAGCACATGGCGCTTGTCCGGCAGCCCCCTTGCCGCGTTGTAGAGGTGGGCGATGCGCACCGCTGACTCGACGGCGGTGGAGCCGCCGGTCGTGAAGTGCACCCGGTTCAGGTCGCCGGGCGCCAACGCGGCGAGCTGCGCGGCCAGTTCGATGGCGGGCTCGTTGGCGACATCGCCGAACGGCGTGAAGTACGGCATCCTGCGCGCCTGGGCGGCCATCGCCTCGACCAGCTCCTCGCGCCCGTAGCCGACGGTCACGCACCACATGCCGCCGATCGCGTCGAGGTAGCGCCGCCCCTGGCTGTCGACCACCTCGACGCCCTGGGCGCCGCTGATGACCAGCGAGTCCTCCTTGCCCAGGGTGCTCAGGTCCGCCCAGGGGTGCAGGACATGGCGGGCGTCCTTCGCCAGGAGCTGGCCGTGCGCCGATGCCGTGCGGTCGTGCCCGGCTGGTGCGCCGTCCTGCCCGGCGGGTGCGCTGTGCTGCTCTACGGTCACTGCCGCTCCTTGTCGTCCGTGGTCTGTTGCGCCGCTGCCGCCGGTGGCCGGCCGTGGTCCGTTGCGCCGGTGGCCGGCCGGGGCGGACCCGGCCGGCCGGCGTGGTCACGGCTTGCCGAGGATGGCCCGGTAGCGGTCGTGGGCCCGGGTCATGGCGGCCGCCTTGTACGCCGCCTCGTAGTCGTCGAGGCTGGGGTATCCGGCCTGCGCCTCCCGGCTCAGCTCCGCGACGAAGCCGCCGTTCCTGATCTCGGCGAGTATCCGTATCCCCTTGGCCCGCACTTCGGGGCCCATCAGCGTGCCCAGGTACTTCTGGACGCCGAAGCGGCAGGTGGGCGAGCCCTGTTCCTCGATCACCTCGTAGATCCCGGTGGTGGCCGCCTCGACCATCATCTCGGCCATCTCCCCCGAGGCGTGCATGTCCAGCAGCGCGGGGACCGGGTCGCAACCCGCGTCGACCAGCACCTCGAAGGCCGTGCGGAAGGCGTCGAGCAGCAGCGGGGTGAGGAACTGCTCCTGGAAGAGGTCGAGTTCCGTCTCGGTCGCGAGCGGCACCGGCAGCACCCCGTAGCGCGTGAAGCCCACCGCCTTGGCGACGGCGAGGATGCGGGCCAGCGCCCGCCCGGTGCGGTCCTCGACCACGTCGAGGAAGGCCAGCACCCCGGAACCGTCCTTGTAGCGCTGCCTGATCGGCTTGCCGAACATCTTCGGCGCCAGCAGCGCCACGTCGGTGCCTGGGGGCGGTGTGATGCGCTCGTAGAGAAGCGAGAAGCCGTGCGCCAGCACGAACAGGTCGCCGTCCCGCAGGCCGGGGGCGATCTGCGTGTCGTAGACCTCCTGGTGGGCCTCGTCCGGGATGAGCAGCAGCACGATCGAGGCGGCCTCGACCGCCTCGGCGATCGTCCGGGTGTCGAAGCCGTCGGCGACGGCGGCCTCGCGGTAGGAGTCGTCGATGTTGCCGACGACGACGGGCACACCGCTGTCGCGCAGGTTCGCGGCGAAGGCCTTGCCCTGGATTCCGTAGCCGACGACGGCCACGACCTCACCCTCGATGTCGTGCAGACTTGCGTCCTTCTCGAAGTACACGCCTGACCCCTCTCACCTGGGAGATGGTGCAAGTGCTCGCGGCGGCGGCCCTGTTCGGGCCGCGGGTGCCGCGGCTCTCACTCCGGACCGCCGGCGGCGGCTCCGGGCACGCTCAGCGGTCCGGCCGGCTGGTGGCCGCGGACCCTCTCGCCGAGGTCGGCCCACGCCATGTTCCGGCCGTAGACCTCGGCGAAGCGCTCCCACTCGGCCCGGCGCCTGTCGGCGTCCCAGCCCAGCAGCGTCGTCATCTCGTCCAGCACCAGGTCGAGCACCGCCAGGTCGAGGTCGCAGCGCCCGTCGTCGTCGAAGACGACGGCCTCCCTGATGCCGCCGGAATTCAGCAGGTAGTCCTCGTAGCCGCCGGCCATCTGGTGCCGTACGTAGTGCTCGACCTTCTGCGACACGAACTCCCGCCCGCCGAACTGCCCTTCCGACCCGCCGGGAGTGAAGCGCTGCTCGCCGGGGACGCTCAGGAAGGGCAGCCGGCGGGTGCTGGAGCGGCCGAGCACCTTGGACGTCCTGCGCCGGACCTCCTTGGCGATCAGCTCGCCCACCTCGCGGCCCGCCCAGCGGAATTCGGTGAGCTTGACATTGACCATGTCGAAGACAGGGCCGCCGCCCTGCTCCCTGCGGGTGATCCGGAACATCCGGGAGATGTCCTGGACGGCGATCTTCCCGCCGTCGCCGGAGGCCAGCGGGCGGATGCCGCAGAAGACGTTGAAGATGTCCCGCCGGGTGATCTTCCAGCGGTCGTCCACCAGGGCGTTGTAGGAGTGCAGCAGCTCCTCGATCTCGTCCTTCTCCGGCACCACCAGGTCCGGGTCGGTGTGCGCCCGGTCGGTGGTGGTGCACTGCACGTACCACATGCCGTGCTGCCTGAACGGCCGCAGATAGTGCTGGCGTTCGGCGTTCAGCGGCACCAGGCCGACCTGCAGCCTCGGGTCGGCGGCCAGGCTCTCGTGGATGAAGCGGTTGGTGGCCTCCAGGTGGGTGCCGCGCGAGTAGACCACCGACTGCCTGCCGTCGGGCTGCTCGGTGCGGTTGCGCACCTGGTCCACCCACGGTCCAGCCGCGTTCGTCAGGGTGTGCGCCTTGACGGTGACCCGCTCGGGCAGCTCGTCGTGGTCGAAGCGGCGGGCCAGCGTGACCAGGAAGTGGCCGCCGCCGGGGGCGCCGGCCTGCTCGCGCCACTCGTAGTGCTCGACCTCGACATGGCTCAGCGCCCGGATGGGGTGGGCGGCGGTCCGCCGGTAGTAGGCGTCCCTGATCGCCTTGAGGACCAGGATCTTGTCGTTGTTGGCCTTGCCGTCCCAGTAGAGGATGCCGCCGACCACGTCCGGGGCGTCCAGGTTGGGCAGTTCGCGGTGCAGGGCCTTGCCGTTGAAGAACAGCTTCACCCGGCTGAACCGCGGCACCAGGCCGCACCACGCCCACACGGTGGTGAAGAGGTCGTAGAGCGAGATCCCGAAGAAGACCGCCCACTTCTTCTCCGGGCTGTCGGGCAGCACGAAGACGATGTTGGGGATCTCCTCGACCGTCTGGTCGGCGGTCTCGATGAGGATCTTCCGCTCCCGCGTGCCGTACCAGACCAGTTGGAGGTCGAGCCACGCTCCGCGCAGGTTCTGCGCCATGGTCTGCCTGATCTTCGGGTCCTTGCGCAGGTGGAAGGCGAGCAGCCCGCGGTGGAAGGCCATCCGCAGATAGCGGATGCCCGGGTGGATCGCCTTGCCGGTCTTGCTGGACGTCTGCCCGCCGAAGGGCCCGCGGTCGACCAGCAGCGCGCTGGCATTGCCGCGCGAGGCCAGGTCGCGCAGCACCCCGGCGCCGGCGGCCCCGCCGCCGATCACCAGCGTGTCGTGCACGAGACCGGGGTCGCTGTGCTGCTCGTCGACGAGTTCGCGGTACTGCCGGACGACGTCGGACATGGCGAACGCCCAGTCCGTGGGCCGGTGTTCCGCCGGCTGGGTGGGGGAAGACGATCCTCGCGCCTGACTCACGCTGCTCGGGCTCCTTTTCGTACGGCGATCACTCGGTGGCCGGCGTCCCGCCAAGCGCGGAAGGTGACCACCCGGTCCGGGGGGATCGGCGAGGTCGTACGCCAATCCCAGCTCTGCTCCGTCATGTACGCCATGAAGGCGCGGATGTGCTCGGGCGACATGCCGCGCCGCCCGTGCCGGGCCTCGACCAGCCGCTCCTGGGCCTCGCGCTCCCGCGCCATCTGCTCGAACGACGGCCAGTCGTAGGCCCACAGGGCGTCCATCCGCTCGAACACCGGGCGCCACCGCGGCAGGTGCTCGGCGACCCTGCGCTGAAGCCCGTCGGGCAGCGCGAGCGGGTCCACGGCCGTCTCGGCGCCCGCGAACCACAGGTCGAACAGGAGGACGCCGACCTTGCCCCGCACGGTGAACGCCGCGTCGGGGCCGCTGGGCTGGTCGTCGGCCTTCTTGTCGAAATTGCCCAGCGCGAGGGTGCTGTCCGGTGTGCTGTGCTCCATCTCGCGCAGATTGCGCAGCAGCCAGTCCATGTCGTGGGTGCCGGGCAGCGACCGGTTGGACACCCCGGGCGGCCCCGGGTCCCAGCCGAGGGCGCGCAGCGGCTCGCGGTCGGCCTTGGGCAGATACCAGTCGTCACCGCTGCGGGCCAGCGCCCGCCCCTCGGTGCGCGGGTCGAGCAGCTGGTCGAGCACGACGGCCACGGCACTGGTCAGCACCGTCTTCCCTGCGCCGGGGCTGCCGTTGAAGCCGGCCATGAACAACTCGCCGGGGCGGCGGGCCCGTTTCTCGCGGGTGATCCACTGGGCGAGCGGGAGGTAGAGCCGCCACAGGTCGGCGAGCGCGGCGCCGGCGGGGTCGCTGCCGGGGAAATACCCGCGCCACCAGGCGGCGAAGGGCTCCCACACCCGCGGCATCAGCGCGACGCGCTCCGCGAGGAGGGTTTCGGGGCTCTCGGCCCCGCTTTCGGCTCCGCGGGGCGCGAACGCGGGCTGTACGGCGTCGGCTCGGGCCGCCGCGGCCAGGTCGGCCAGCTGGGAGGGCCGGGGCCGGCGCCCGGCGGCGAGGTCGCGGAGGACGGGCGCGAGGCGGCGGTCGATGCCGTCACGGACGGACTCGGCGCTTGCCGCGACGGGGGCGGGCTGGTCGGCCGACGCGGCGGGGGCGGCCGGGGTTCCTTCGGTCACGGACATCGGCGGCCTCCCGCGGGATGAGGACGTTCGCTTGCGGTCAGCACTCGGACAGGAAGGCGTAGAGCTGGCCGAGCCGCTGATCGGGCTTGGCGATGGCGGACAAGGGCACGTCCTTTCCGAAGAGCCGGGCGAAGTCACCGCGGATGCGGGCGAAGTCCAGTGAGTCCAGGCCGAGTTCGCCCAGCCCGCGCGACTCGTCCCAGCGGTGGACGTAGGCGCGGAGGAAAGCGCGGACGGCGTCGTCGTCTCCGTCGGCGGCGGCAGCGGCAGCGCTCCCGCCTGCGGCCTCGACGGGAACGGGTCGGCCGCCGCCGGGCAGCGCGGCCACCAGGGGGCTGCCGGCCCAGGGCGAGTCGGGCCAGTCGATGTCGCAGACGGCGAGACCGCGGGCGGGGGCACCGCCCGAGAGCAGGCCCGCGACGACCTTCCCGAGCAGCGCGAGTGCCGTCCCTGCGGGCAGCGGTGTCTCGCCGCCGCCGCGGGCCGCCTCGCCCGCCTTCGCGTGGCCCGCGGCCATCCCGGTGCCCTCCCAGGTCCCCCAGTTGACGATGGCCAGGTCCGGTCCCGGCTCGCCCCGCCCCCACACCGCGTGCGCGTCGGCCCAGCCGTTGGCGGCCGCGTAGTTGGCCTGCCCGGCGGCGCCGAGCAGGGAGCTGGTGGACGAGAAGGCGGCGACCCAGCCGGCCCCGCCCCGCCCGGCCAGCTCCATGACGCGCGGCAGCGCGAGCTTGGGCGCGAGCACGGCGCCGAGCCGGTCGGCGTCCAGGTTGCGCAGCACCCCGTCGTCCAGGGCCCCGGCCAGGTGGAAGACACCGGCGAGCGGTCCCGTCAGGGCGGCGACCGCGTCCGCCTCGAAGGGCTCCGAGAGGTCCAACTCCAGGAAGCGCACGCCCCTGCGCAGCTCTACGTGCCCGGTCCGTGCTACGGGCGCGGTCCGTCCGGTGACGATCACCCGCTCCGGGGCGACCCCTTGGGTGTGGATCAGCCAGTCGGTCACGACCCGCCCGATCCCGCCCGTCCCACCGGTGACCAGGTACGCGCCCTCGGCCCCGCCCCCCAGGGCCCCCGGCGGCAGCGCGGGGAGGACGGCGGGCGCCAACCGGCGGCCCAGCAGATGCCCGCCCCGTAGCAGCAGATCCGGCTCCGCCGGGTGCGCGGACGCCGCGTCCAGCAGCCGCCCGGCGGCCGTGCCGTCCAACCCGGCCGCGGGCCACCGGTCGACGAACACCCGCCGCACCCGCAGCCCCGGCTCCTCCAGTTCGAGCGAACGCGTCAGCCCCGCGACCAGGCCGCTGCTGCCGAGCGCGGGCAGCAGCAGGGTCAGCGCGCCACGGGCTTCCGCGGAGGCGACGGCTTTCAGGACGTCGAGGAACCCGGCGCAGTACGCCTGCGCGTCGACCCCGCCGGGCGGCGGGCAGACCAGAGCCGCATGACGGTCGGGCCCGGTGAGGACCCCCCGCAGGAACCGTGCGGACCCGGCGGGATGCGCGTCGTCATGAACAGCCCACGGGACACCGCCTGTCGGCGGGGCGTGGCGGTCCGCACGGGCAGGAACGTCCGCCGGAGCGGTGCCGTCCGGCGCGGAGGCCGCGGGCCCGTCTGCCGGGCCGGCAGGCGCGTACTCCTGAACCGCGACGCGCGGCCGCGCGGGCCCCAGTGGCGCCCAGCGTACTTCGTGCAGGCGGCCGTCCCAGGCGCCCGCGCCCTCCCCCGGGTCGCGGGGGGCCAGCCGGGTGAGGAAGGAGGTGAGGCGGGTGAGGATCGCGTCCCGTTCGCGCAGCATGAAGTCGTGCTCGCCCGGGTGGATCTCGATGTCGACCAGGGGGCTTGACGTGGCCGCGGACCACAGCGGGGCCGCCTCCGGCGGGAAGGACGGGTCGAGGGTGCCGCAGTGGACCTGGAGGGGGGCGCGGAGCGGTACGTCGCGGGTGGCGACGCGGTGTTCGGTGCGGGCGTCCCACGCGAGGTCGGCGCGGAGCAGGGGGAGGACGGTCCGCTGCCAGTTCGGGTCGGCGCGCAGCTCGTCGGGGGCCATCAGGTAGGAGTCGACGGGGACTTCGGGTCCCGCCGTGACCGGGCCGAGCGGGGCGCGGCCCACCGCGCAGAAGGCGGTGAGGCGGCCTGCCGCCGACCAGTCGGCGAGCGGCCCGCCGAGCAGGTCGAGGGCGAGCGCGGCGCCGAAGCTCAGCCCGCAGAAGGCGACGGCGGCCTCCCCCGCGTCAGCACGCAACGCGTCGGCGAGGACTTCGAGCAGCGCGATGTCCTCGCTGTCGTCCGTGGGGACGGGAAGCGCCGACCGGCCTCCCCGGCCCGGCGGTTCGACCGCCACGATGTCGAGCCACGGGGGCGCCGCGTGCGCCCAGGATCGGATCGCGGTGCTGTCGCCGCCCGCGTAGGGGAAGCAGTAGAGCCGGGTGTGGGCGGCGGGCTTGTCCACATGCCGCACCAGCGGCCCGGCGGTCGGCGGCTTCGCGGCGCCGCGTCCGACGTAAGGCGAGGCTTCCGGCTTCGTCCAGTAGCGGGTGCGGTCGAAGGAGTACGTCGGCAGCAGCAGCCGTACAGCGGGGCTGCCGGCCGGCTCGCCCTCGTGCAGGGCGGCGAAGTCCAGGTCCACGCCGTGGCACCACAACTCGCCCAGCACGGACAGCAGCGCCTCCTCGTCGTCCTCGGCGGGGTCGGCGGCATGCGGCAGGGAAGCGAGTGCGAGAGGCGCCGAATCCGTGCCGGCGTCCAGACACTTGGCGGTGAGCGCGGTCAGGACGCCCCCGGGCCCGACCTCAAGGATGACGTCGGGTGACCACTTGAGCAGCGTCGCCACGTCCTCGCGCCACCGCACGGTCGTCGTCACGTGCTCGCCCCAGTACGTCTCCGGGCGGTGGCGGGCGTCGATCCACTTGCCGGTGAGGTTGCTCGCGGTCGGGATGTCGGGCGCGCGGGCGGGCAGGTCCGCGGCGACGGCGTCGATTCGGGCGGCGACCGGCGCCATCAGGGCGCTGTGGAAAGGGTGGGACACCGGGACGGCCCGGCAGGTGAAGCCGAGCGGCGGCAGTTCGGCGGCTGCCGCGCGCAGGGCGTCCGGGGCGCCGGAAACCACGGTGCGGCCGGGGGCGTTGAGCGCGGCGGTCCACAGCCCAGGCCTGTCGGCGAGCCACTCCTCAAGCCGGTCCTCGTCGCCTACGACGCTGAGCATGCCGCCGAGGCGGCCCCCGTCCGCGCCCGCCAACTCCTCGGTCGCACGGGCCCGTACGGCGACGAGCAGCGCCGCCTCGTCGAGGGTGAGCAGCCCGGACAGCGCGGCGGCCGCGTATTCGCCGATGCTGTGCCCGGCGACGGCGACCGGTCGCACACCGAGGTCCACAAGGGTGCCGGCGAGCGCGTATTCGACGGCGAAGAGCCCGCACTGCGTGACGATCGGACGCCGCACGGACGTGGCGTCCGCCCCGAGGACGAGCGGCGCGGGGTCCGTGCCGAGGTGCACGGCGAGGGCGGCGCAGGCGGCGTCGAAGTGCCGCCTGAAGCGGCCGCCGTCGGCCCGGCCCTGGTAGAGGTCGCGCGCCATGCCGGGGGTCTGCGAGCCCTGCCCGGAGAAGGTGAAGGCGACGGTGGCGCCGCGGGCGCCGAGGGGGTTTGTCCTGGGCAGCCACTCCCGCGGCCCGCCTGCGGCGCTCAGCACGGCGGCCCGCCGCAGAGGGTGAGCCTCCCGGGTCAGGTGCCACGCGCGTACCGCGTCGGCGGTCTGCTCGGCGGGCAGGTCCGCGAAGAGGGCGGTCAGCGCGTCGGTTCCGCGGCGCAGCGCGGTTTCGCTCCGCGCGGAGGCCGTGACGAGGTGTAACGCCCGCGCACGTGACGGCGGCCCAGGACGCTCCGGGGTGCCCCCCTCTGCCGCCGCCGACCCGCGGCCCGGTGGGGGCTGGTCGCGCAGTTCCCCGCGCCCCTCAACAACGCCCTCCGGGCCCGGCCGGACGGGGCCACCGTCCTCCGCCGACGACAACCCGCGCCCCCCAAGCGCGGCCTCTTGGACTGGCGGGGCCTCCTCAAGCACCACGTGGGCGTTCGTGCCGCCGATACCGAAGCTGGAGACGCCGGCTCGGCGGGGGAGCTGCGTGGTCGGGTTCGTCACCGACCAGGGCTCGTGGCGGGTCTGGACGGTGAAGGGCGAGCCGTCGCGGTCGATCAGGTCGACCAGTTTCGGGTTCATCGTGCGGTAGTTCACCGTCGGGACGAGTTCGCCGTGGTGCAGGCACAGCACCGTCTTGACGAAGCCGGTGATGCCCGCCGCGCAGTTGGCGTGGCCGATGTTGCCCTTCACACTGCCGAGGGCGCAGCCGCCCGTCACCGCGTCGGAGGACCCGCGCCACCGCGCGAACGCGTCGGACAGGCCCTTGATCTCGATCGCGTCGCCGACGTGCGTCGCCGTCGCGTGGCATTCGACGTACGAGACCTGCTCGGAGCCGATGCCCGCCATCGCGATGGCGTCGGAGATGCACTGCTCCTGGGCCCGCGCGCTCGGGGCGGTGTAACCGGCCTTCATGCGGCCGTCGTTGGAGACGCCGTAGCCGGACAGGACGGCCCAGACGTGATCGCCGTCGGCGAGGGCGTCATCTAAGCGCTTGAGTACCACCGCGGCGACCGCGTCGCCGAAGAGCGTGCCGCTCGCGGCCTCGTCGAAGGGGCGCACCCGGCCGTCCGTGCTGCCGACGAGGCCGTCCTCGTAGCGGTAGCCGAAGTTGGGGAAGTTGAGGGACGCGGCGCCCGCGAGGGCCATGTCGCACTGGCCGGTCGTGAGGGACTGGGCGGCCTGGGCGATGGCGACCAGGGCGCTGCTGCACGCCGAGGTGACGGTGGCGGCGGGGCCGCCGAGGTCGAGGAGGTAGGCGACGCGGGTGGCGATGTAGTCCTTCTCGTTGCCGATCTCGGTGAGGAAGACGGCGGCGGGGTCCAACGGCGCCCGCAGGCCGCCGCCTTCGAGGTGGTGGATGAGGTAGCCGTCGATGCCGCAGGCGGCGAAGACGCCGGTGCGGCGGCGGTAGGGGTTGTCGCGGCGGGCGTAGCCGGCCTGTTCCAGGGCGGTGGCGGCGACCTCGATGAAGAGCCGGTGCTGCGGGTCCATGAGCAGGGCCTCGCGCTGCCCGATGCCCCACATCTCGGCGTCGAAGGCGTCCGCGTCGTCGAGGAGTTGGGCGGCGGGCACCCACTGCGGGTGGAAGACGACCTCCTCGGGGACGCCCTTGGCCCGTAATTCCTCGGCGGTGAAGTTGGTCAGCGAGTCGGTGCCTGCGGTGAGGTTCGCCCAGAAGGCGTCGATGTCGGGGGCGCCGGGGAAGCGGCCTGCCATGCCGACGACGGCGATACGGGTGCCGCCGTCGCCGGTCGGGCGCGGGCGCGAGGCGGCGGGCTCCGCGTCAGCCGCGGCGCCGGAGCAGCGGGCCGCGAGGTCGCGCAGCGTGGCGTATTGGAAGACGTCGACCACCGGCAGTGCGATGCCGTACCGCTCGGCGAGGAGCCCGGACAGCCGGGCGGCGCTGAGGGAGTCGCCGCCGACGTCGAAGAAGTTGTCGTCGGGGGCGGCGGCGCGCAGGCCGAGGACTTCCTTCCACGCCTCGGCGACGCGCTCTTCCGCGGTGGTGAGCGGCCCGGCGGCGGAGGGCGCGGGCTCCTCGGGCGGTGCGGGCAGCGCGGACAGGTCGAGTTTGCGGGAGTCGCTGCGGGTGAAGGGCAGCGCGTCGAGGCCGATGACATGCCGGGGCCTGGCGTAGTCGGGCAGGTCGCGGGCGCTCTTGAGGCGGGTGCGGGCGAGCAGCGTCGAGGAGGGCATGCCGTCGTCGCCGAGCAAGTACGCCAGCAGGTGGGCGGGTTGGCCGGTGCGCGGGTCGGGCACCGGTCGGACGATCACCCGGGCCACGCCCTCCTGGTCCTCAAGTGCCGCCTCGACGGCCCGCAGTGAGACCTTGAAGCCGCGCACCTTGACCACATCGCCCGTTCGGCCGAGGAGTTCGAGCGCGCCGCCGGGCAGGAACCTGGCCCGGTCGCCGGTGCGGTAGAAGACCTGGTCGGCGAAGCGCGAGCCGGCCAGCACGGGCGGGCAGGGCACGAAGCGCTCCGCGGTCTTGGCCGGGTCGTCCAGGTAGCCGGTGGCGACGCCGGGCCCGGCGACGTACAGCTCGCCCACTCCCCCGTAGGGCACCGCCGAGCCGTCGGCGTCGAGGAGGGCGGCGGCGGTGCCGTCGATGACCCGGCCGACCGGCGCGCAGGACGAGCCGCCCGCGGGGGGCGCTCCGGGCGGGCGCGGCAGCAGGTCGGCGAAGGAGACGTCGAGGCTCTCCCAGGTGCTGTAGGCGTTGACGACCCGCACGTGCGGCGGCAGCAGCGCGGCCGCCTTGTCGACCACCCGGGCGGGGACGACCTCGCCCATGAGGAAGACGATCTCCATGTGGGCGAGGCTCTCCGCGAGCCCGGGTCCGGCGGCGGGGTGGTCGAGGACGCTCTCGAAGAGCGACGGCGGCACCACGATCCGGGTGATGCGCTCCTGTCGGAGGGTGCCGACCAGCCGTACGGGGTCGAAGACGTGGTCGTCGGGCACGACGGTGGCGGGGCGGCCCTGGAGCAGCGGGCGCAGGCACTCCCAGGCGAAGAAGACGTTGAGGCCGTCGCGCGAGGACTCCTCGTACGGGTAGAGCGCGTAGCGGGCGTCGAAGCAGTAGAGGCAGCCCAGATGGGTGTTGAGCACGGCCTTGGGTGTGCCGGAGGTGCCGGACGTCATCGAGATCAGGGCGATGTCGGACGGCTCGACGTCGGGCGGTTCGAAGGCGGACGGCTCGACGTCGGGCGGTTCGAAGGCGGCTGCGGTGCCGTCCCGGTCCGGGGACAGGACGAGCAGCCGCTCGGCGGTGGTGTGGCTGTCGGGGAGCAGCCCGACCAGCTCGGGGGTGGTCACGACGGTGGTCACACCCGCGTTGGCGAGGAAGCCGGCCAGCAGCGACGGCGGCCAGTTCTTCTCCAGCAGGCACGCGGGGGTGCCCGCGGCGAAGCAGGCCAGCAGGGCGACGCAGTATTCGGCGGAGTGCGGCAGGAGCAGGCCGACGACGTCGCCCTTCGCGGCGCCGCGCGCGGCCAGTTCGGCGGCGAGGCCGAGCGCGCTGTCCCGCAGTTCGCGGTAAGTCCAGGAGCGGGGGCCGTCGCTGAGGGCGGGGGCGTCGGGGTCGGCGTCGGCCTGCTCGCTGAACCGGGCCCATAAGCTGCGGTCCGGCGGCGGGTACGGGCTGCCCGGGGTGCTGACGGACGGGCCCGCTGTCGTACGCAACCGGTCCAACTGCCGTGTGAGGTCGGCCAGGAGGGCGGTCCTGGAGTCGACGGTGTAGAAGTGGCCGCCGGGGAGGATCTCCACCGGGGCGCCGTCCTCGACGTGGTCCCGCCAGGCCAGCAGGTCTTCCCGGGCCACCGTGCGGTCCTCGCTGCCGCCGTAGACCACGCAGGGGACGGGGATCCGGCCGCCGGCGGGCGGGGCATAGTCCTCGTCGAGCCGCAAGTCGGCCCGCAGCGGGGGGAGGACGAGGTCGAGCAGTTCGTCATCGACCAGGAGTTCCTCGGGGATCAGGCCCCATGAGCGCACCCTTTCGAGGAAGTCCTCGTGGGGCAGCGCGTGCGCGGGTCGGTCCGGCGGGAGGTGGGGCGCCCGGTGCGCCGAGACCATCAGCAGGCCCGGACATCGGCGGCGCAGGTCGACAAGGCGGCGACAGACCTCGTAGGCGGCGAGGGCTCCGAAGCTGTGGCCGAAGAAGGCGAAGGGGGCGCCGTCGTCGTGGAGTTCGACCATCTCGACCAGGTCGTCCACGAGGTCGGCCAGCCGCTCGTGGGGGGCCTCCCCGTGGCGGCGGCCGCGGCCGGGCAGCGTGTAGCTGACGATCTCCACGTCGTCCGGCAGTCCGGCCGGCCAGTCCTGGAAGGCCGTGTGGTTTCCGCCTGCATGCGGAAAGGCGAACAGGCGCAAGGCCACGTCCTCGCGGGGTGCGAGGACGACAGGCTCGACACGGCCCGCCGGACCCTTGGATTTCGTGGAACGCAGCACAGCGCTTTCCCCTGACCTATCAATACGGTGCAACCTTGCCAAGCCCTCGGCTATGCGTGTGCCATAAGCGACGGCGCCGGAAGTACAGGAGAGCAGAAACCGTCAGGACCCGGAGGGGGCTCCCGCGCTGCACGCTGAAAACTGGCGATATTTTTACAGCGGCCGGCACTCGTCGTCAAGACCGCAATTGAACAGATCATTTCGGGCCACAGCGATCATCCTCCCCGGCCGGGAAGATCGTCCATTCGGACCGGCGTGATCACCCTTTCGGGGCGCGAGTGATCGTCCTTTCCCGGCCGGATGATCGTCTATTCCGGCCCGGAAGATCGTCTATTTCGGCGTGGATGATCGTCCATTCCGGGCCGTGGATGATCGTTCATTCCAGCCGGGAAGATCGTCCCTTCGGACCGGTGATCGTCATTTCGAGCCCGGATGATCGGCTTTCAGGCCTGGGTGATCGGCTCGATCTGCGGGTTCGCGATGGCCAGGTAGTCCTTGGTGGACAGCGCGATGGTGCGGTCGAGGCGGCCCGCGTTGAAGAACACCTCGGGGAATTCCAGCAGTTCAGGGTCCATGAACAGGCCCATCCGCTCGTCGAAGGAGAAGGGCGGGATGGTCCCCACGGGGGTGCCCGCCAGCTCCTCGGCGACCTCCGGCGTGGCGAAGGAGGCGTATGTGCCATTGCACAGCGCCTTCATACGGTTGAAGTCGACCCGGCGGTCACCGGGAAGGACCGCCGCCGCATAGCGCTTCTCCTTCTTGCCGACCTTCACCATGATGACGATGCACTTCGCCGCCTGGCGCGGGTCGTGGCCGCGCAGCCGGCTCACCGCCTCGGTCACGCCTTCGGGCTCGTGCTCGATGACCCGATAGCTGGCGCCCCGCTCGTCGAGAAGGGTGATCAGCTTGCCGTACACGTCCTCGGAGGCCATCGGTGCCACTGCTTTCTGACGGGAGAATGTGTGCCCGCCGGGGGGATTTCCGGCGCACGGAATGCTGTGCGGGAAATCGCGGCGTGCCTGCTTGCGGAGTTGTTGAGCATACCCGATCCGACATGGCGTCAGGCGGGCAACGGGGCTGCTGTCCTGGTCCGTTCCGCCCAGTGCACCGCGCGCGGTGTCAGCGCGCCGAAGCCGAGCAGCAGCACTCCGAGCGTCATCCAGCCCGCGGCGCCGTGGTCGAGGCAGATCGCCGCCAGGACGGCCGGTGCCGCGGCGTTCGCGCCCCCGGCGCCGAGGCCGAAGACCCCGGCGTACTGACCCTGGAGGTCCGGTCTTGCCAGCCCGAAGGCGAGCTCGAACGAAGCGGCGGACTGCCACAGTTCGCCGAAGGTGTAGACGACGGTCGCGACCAGCAGCACCAGCAGCGCCGACCACCACGGCATCCCGGACATCGCGCCGATGAGCACCGTGGAGACCATCAGCGCGGCCCCGGCCCACCGCATCCGCAGGCCCGCGGTACGCGGATCGGTGACCCCGCGGCTGACCCGCACCTGGAGCGCGACCACCAGCACACCGTTGACGAGCATGATCCCGGTGATCGCCGCGCGGGGCGCCGAGGTGCTGTCCACGATCCACAGCGGCAGCGCGAAGGTCGGTATCGCCAGGTGCAGCGACATCCCGCCGTTGATCAACATGACGGCCAGATAGGGGCGGTCGGTCATCGCCGCCCATTTGCTGCGCGCGCGGTCGGCGGGCAGCGGCGGCACGTGCGGCAGCCGGGTGAGGATCGCCGCCGCGGCCAGGAAGGTGCCCGCGGCGGCCAGGATCAGGCCGACGTAGACCGGGCCCGAGTCGAGTTGGATGCCCACGGTGCCGATGAGGACGCCCAGCATGATCGCCGCGTTGGTGATGGCCCGCTGGTAGGCCAGATACGCCGTCGCGTTCACCCCGGCCAGCGCGCGGATCAGCGGCGCCCGGCTGGCCGTGGCGCCGGTGCCGACGGCGGTGACCAGCAGCGAGACCAGCGCGAGCAGCCAGAAGGAGCGGGCCACCACGAATCCCGCGGTGGCCACCACCCCGCACAGCATCGTCACGACGTGCACCTCGCGCGGGCCGCGCCGGTCGGCCAGGTGCCCGATGTAGGGCCCGAAGACCAGCCCCAGCACGGCGCCGACGGTCAGGCCGAGCCCGACCCGGACCGCCGACATGCCGACGATCCGGGTCAGATACAGCGTGCTCGTCCCCGCCAGCATGCCGCCGCCCACCGTGACGGCGAACGAAGCCCCGGCGAGCAGGCGTTGCGGCCCGGGGTCGGGCAGGGTACGGCGGACCGCCGCCCGCAGCAGGCCCGGCGCGGGGCCGGCTAATCGGGGCTGCGGGCCTGACGGGTCTGCGGCGGCCCCGCCTCCGGTCGTACCACCGGAGGCGTCCGCACGCTTCACCGTCCCTCGTAGAGCCAGTCGCGGTATTCGCGGTCGGGCCAGTTGGCGCGCTGCCAGGCCCACCGCTGGCCGCTGTTGAGGTTCGGCTCCGCGACGACCAGCCGGTCGCCGATCCAACTGCGCAGCTCCACCACCCGCTTGTCGAAGTCCTCGACGGTCTCGGTGGCCAGCAGGATCGCGCCGAGCATGTCGGCGGAGGCGGAGAACTTCGTGGACAGCGTGGCGCCCGGCGGCACGTACGTCTGGGCGAATTCCACGTTGGGCTCGGCGATCAGCTCGTCCGGGCTGGGGTAGCTGATCACCGTCCCCGCGCTGCCGTAGAAGCCGACGCAGCCGATGACGTCGGGAGTGACGACGACCTTCAGCTCGGGGCGGCGGCCCAGCGCGCACAGCAGGGCGGCCTCGGCGAGGTCCACGTTGAACTTCGCGAGCACCTGCTCCTGGGTGAGCGCTCCACCGCGGCGGGCGGCGCACTCGCTGAAGACGATGCGGCCGGTGCCGGGCTCACGGAAGAGCTCCATGTGGAAGACGCTGTCGCGCAGGCCGAGCGCCTCGATGGCCGCGCGCACCACGGGCTCGGCGCTCGCGTAGGCCTCGGCCTCCTGCGTGGGGTCCAGGCGGCGCAGCGAGATCGGCACCTGCCCGGTGACGGCTTCGAGGCAGGGCTCGGTGTAGGCGCCGAGGCCGAAGAAGATGACCTCGCCGCCGAAGACGATGCCTTCGGCCATCCACTCGTCACCCTCGACGAACTCCTCCAGCAGGAAGGTCCGGTTGGTCTCCTTCTGCTCGCGGAAGGCGCGGCTGGCGTCTTCGAGGTCCTTGCGGGAGGAGACCACACTGGTGGAGGTGGTGCCGCCGCCGGCGATGGGCTTGAGGACGGCGCGCTCGAAGTCGAAGGCGACGTCGGAGACATCGAAGACGTCAGGAACGACGACGGCCCGCGTGACCGGGACGCCGGCGTCTCGGAGGCGGGCCTTCTGGAGGGACTTGTCGCGGAAGTGCAGGGCGGTGACCGGGTCTATGGTCCGACAGCCGAGGGCGCGGGCCAGGACGGCGGTGGTCACGGCGGCGTATTCCCAGGTGGTCTGCACCGCGTCGAACTTCAGGTCGCCCAGGCCCTCGCGGTACAGGGCGCCGAGTATGTCCTCGACGTTGGTCACGTCGTCGACCCGTATGAGCCGGCCGCCGGTGGGGAGCCGCACCCGACCCGAGTCGTACGAGCCGGAGTTGGCGATCACGACGGCATCGACCTGATGGCGCTCGCAGGCCCTCAGCACATACTGGTCGGCCCCGACTAACAGGACACTCGGCCTACTCATGTCGCTCTCCAAGCTCTCTGGGTGATCGTGACGCTCCGTGTGACAGAGCCCGCGTAGTGTAACAGGGACCGTATCCCGTCCCACAGGCCGCAGGCTATAGGCCTCTGGCGAGGTGGTAGTAGGCCTGGTTCCAGCGGATTTCCTTGGTGAATTGGCGGAGGTCGGTGTCGGCGTCGATCATGAGGAGTTCGGTGCCGAGGAGGTCGGCGAGGTCGGTGAGTTCTTCGGTGCCGATCGCGGTGGACAGCACGGTGTGGTGGGGGCCGCCGGCGGTCAGCCATGCCTCGGTGGAGGTGCGCAGGTCGGGTTCGGGGCGCCAGACCGCGCGGGCGACCGGGAGTGCGGGCAGGGGTTCGAGGGGGGCGACGATCTCGATGCGGTTGGCGACCAGGCGGAAGCGGTCGCCCATGTCGGCCAGCCCGACCACGACCGCCGGGCCGGGGGCTGCGTCGAAGACCAGCCGGACGGGGTCCTCGCGTCCGCCGATGCCCAGCGGGTGGATCTCGCAACTGGGCCGCCCGCCCGCGATGGTGGGGCAGACCTCCAGCATGTGGGCGCCCAGGATCAACTCGTTCCCCGGCGCGAGGTGGTAGGTGTAGTCCTCCATGAACGACGTGCCGCCCGGCAGCCCCGCGCCCATCGCCTTGACCGTGTGGACCAGGGTCGCGGTCTTCCAGTCGCCCTCGCCGCCGAAGCCGTAGCCGTCGGCCATCAGCCGCTGCACCGCCAGGCCCGGCAGCTGCCGCAGCCCGCCGAGGTCCTCGAAGTTGGTGGTGAACGCCCCGAAGCCGCCGCCGCCGAGGAACGCCCGAAGGCCCAGCTCGATCCGGGCGGCATAGCGCAGCGAGCCGTGCCGGTCCCCGCCCGATGCCAGCTCCGGTGCCAGGCGGTAGGTGCCCGCGTACTCCTCGACCAGGGCGCCCACCTCCGCCTCGGAGGCCGCGTCGACCGCCTCGACGAGGTCGTTGACGCCGTAGGTGTTGACCGACACCCCGAAGCGGAGCTGCGCCTCGACCTTGTCGCCCTCGGTGACCGCGACATCGCGCATGTTGTCCCCGAAACGCGCCAGCCGCAGCCCGCGCAACGCCGCCCGCCCCAGCGCCGCCCGCATCCACGCATGGATCCGCGCCCCGACCTGCGGATCCGAGACATGCCCCGCAACGGTCTTGCGGACCACCCCGACCCGGGACTGGACATACCCGAACTCCCGGTCGCCGTGCGCGGCCTGGTTGAGGTTCATGAAGTCCATGTCGATCGTCGACCACGGCAACTCGACATTGGCCTGCGTATGCAGGTGCAGCAGCGGCTTGCGCAGCAGATCCAGCCCACCGATCCACATCTTCGCCGGCGAGAAGGTGTGCATCCACGCGATCAGCCCCACACACCCCTCATCGGCATTCGCCGCCAGCACCGTACCGGTGATCGCCGAGGCATCGGTCAGCACCGGCTTCCACACCACCCGCACCGGACCACCCGCCAACCCCGCAAGCCGCCCCGCTATCTCCCGCGACTGCTCAGCCACCTGCGCCAACGTCTCCGGCCCGTACAAACCCTGACTACCCGTCAGGAACCACACCTCGGCAGTGGGAACGGCATTCATGCACTGGCTCCTCGATCGATACCGGAAGACACATCAGAAGCAGGGACAGGCTCGCCGGCGATGGGCGCGGGCGCCGCCTCGGAAACAGGCACGGGCACGGGTGCGGGGGCGGCCTCGGAAACGGATACAGGTGCGGGTGCGGGTGCGGGCTGGCCGTAGACGTTCTGGTAGCGGTCGTAGAGCCGGTCGATATCGGCCCCCGCGATCGGCACCGGCTCACCCAACTGCCGGGAGATGTGCACCGTCCGCGCCACGTCCTCGCACATCACCGCCGCCTTCACCGCCGCCCGCGCGTCCCCGCCCACGGTGAAGACCCCGTGGTTGCGCATCAGCACCGCCGGCGAGCGATGCCCCCGCAGCGTCTCCACGATGCCCCGCCCGATCGAGTCGTCCCCGATCAACGCGAACGGCCCCACCGGGATCTCCGCCCCGAACTCGTCCGCCATCGCCGTCAGAACACACGGCACCGCCTCACCACGCGCCGCCCACGCACACGCATACGTCGAATGGGTGTGCACCACACCCCCCACCTCCGGCATATGCCGATACACATACGCATGCGCCGCCGTGTCCGACGACGGCGCCAACCCACCACCCTCCACCACCCCACCGTCCAGATCACACACGATCATGTTCGACGGCGACAACCGCTCATAATCCACACCACTCGGCTTGATCACGAACAGATCCGCACCCGGCACCCGAGCCGACACATTCCCAGCCGTCCACACCACCAACTGATACCGAACCAACTCCTGATGCAAATCACTGACCTGCGCCCGCAGACGCGCGACAGCGCCCGGCGACGCGGGAGAACTGCTGCTCATGGCGAAGAACCTCGGTCTCGTCTCTCATAGTGAGCGCTAACAACAAGAGCGGCCGCCCGGAAGGAGCGATCACCGGCAACCACCCCCCGACGACCCCGCCTCACGCCGCCCGCGCAGTACGCAAGGCGCGGAGCCGGTGCATGACGTCATTGCCGCCACGGCCGAAATAGTCGTGCAGAGTCCGGTACTCGGCATAGAGCCCGTCGTAGGCGGCCGCCCGCTCCGGATCCGGGACATAAACGGCCCGCTCGATCCGCCCCATCGCCGCCGAAGCCGTACGAATGTCCGGATACACCCCCGCCGCGACCGCCGCATGGATCGCAGCCCCCAACGCCGGCCCCTGCTCCGAGGCCAGCACATTCACCGGGCGGTTCAGCACATCACTGTAGGTCTGCATCAAAAAGGTGTTCTTCAGCAGCCCCCCGGCCGCGGTGAACTCCCCCACCGCCACCCCCGACCCCTCGAACGCCTCGATGATCGTACGCGTCCCGAACGCCGTCGCCTCGACCAGCGCCCGATAGATGTCCTCCGGCCGGGTGTCCAACGTCAACCCCACGATCAAACCCGACAGATGGTGGTCGACCAGCACCGAACGATTCCCGCTGTGCCAGTCCAACGCCACCAGCCCATGCCCCCCCACCGGCTGCGACGCCGCCCTGCGCGTCAACAGCTCATGCACCGACACACCCTCACGCCGCGCCTCGGCCACATACCCGTGCGGCGCCGCCGTACGCACCGCCCACGCCAGGATGTCCCCCACCCCGCTCTGCCCCGCCTCATAACCCCACAACCCCGGCACCACACCGTCCCGCACCACCCCGCACATACCCGGCACCTCGGCCAGCACATCGGAATTCATGATGTGACACGTCGACGTCCCCATGATCGCCAACATGTGACCCGGCTCCAACGCCCGCGCCGCCGCACTCGTGACATGAGCATCCACATTGCCCACCGCCACGACCGTCCCCTCACGCAACCCCGTCAACGCCGCCGCCCGCGCACTCAACACCCCCGCGGGCGAACCCAACTGCGACAACGGAAAATCCAGCTTCTTCGTGAAATCCGCGAAATCCGGATGCAACGACGCAAGGAACTCCGCATCCGGATAAACACCGTCCTGATGAATCCCCTTGTAACCCGCCGTACACAGATTACGATTCTCCGCGCCCGTCAACTCCCACACGATCCAGTCGGCCGCCTCGATCCACCGCTCAGCCGCCGCATAAACCCCCGGATCCTCCCGCAGCACCTGCAACGCCTTCGCGAACTGCCACTCACTGGAAATCTTCCCCCCATAACGAGCCAGCCACCCCTGCCCCGACCCCACAGCCGCCGCCACGATATCGTCCGCCTCCGGCTGCGCCGCATGATGCCGCCACAACTTCGCAAACGCATGCGCACGCCCCGCGAACTCCGCCACCTCACTCAACGGCGTACCATCCGCCAACACCGGCAACACCGTACAAGCAGTGAAATCCGTCGCGATCCCCACCACCTGCTCCGCCCGCACCCCCGCCGCCGCCAACGCCCGCGGCACCGCGAAACGCAACACATCACGCCAGTCCTGCGGCACCTGCAAAGCCCAATCCGGCGGCAACACCCCCCCACCACCAGGCAGCACACCCTCCACCACACCATGGGTGTACTCATGCACCGCACTACCCAACTCAGCCCCGTCCTCGACCGCGACAACCAACGCACGCCCGGACAAGGTCCCGAAATCCACACCCACGGTCACCGCGGGCGAATGGGTGGTCATATGTGATCTCCAGATATGCAGGAGGTCCCGGCGACGCCCGTGGCGTGCCGGAACCTTCGTGCGGTCCGCCCCGCGGCGGACCGGGCTTCAGGACCCCGTGCTGCTGCGCCGGACGATCAGCCGGGGTTCGATCACCACGCGCTCACCGTCACGGCTGGTCGAACCGGACTCCAACTGGGAGACGAGCAGGCGGATACTGGCTTGCCCGACCGCACCGAAGTCCTGCCGGACGGTCGTCAGCGGCGGGGCGAAGAACTCGGCCTCGGGGATGTCGTCGAACCCGGCGATCGCGACCTGCCCGGGTACCGACAGCCCGGCCTCGCGGAAGGCCCGCATCATCCCCAGCGCCATCTGGTCGTTGGCCACGAAGACCGCGGTGACCTCCGCGGACGTCCTGCGGGCCGAACCCGCCGCGACGCGCCCCGCCAGCTCCTGGCCGGCGCGGTAGCCCGACAGCGGCGTCCAGTCCCCCACCAGCGGCGGCGGCACCTCGGCGCCCGCCTCCGCCAGGGTGTCCCGCCATCCCTTGACCCGGGCCTCGGCCTCCAGCCAGTCCGGCGGTCCCGCGACATGCCACACCGTACGGTGCCCGGCTCCCAGCAGATGGCTGGTCGCCAGCCGCGCACCCAGCTCCTGGTCGACCGACACACCCGCTATGGGCAGCGAGTGCCCGCCCTCGACGGTCACGACCGGGAAGGGCAGCCGCAGCTCGGCCAGCGCCACAACCGCCTCGCGGTGCGGCACTATCACGACGATGCCCTCGACGCCCCAGTCGCTGAGGTGGTCGATGGCCTCCTCCAGCGCCTTCGCCGTGTACCGCCGCAAAGTGACCGCCGAGACCATGTAGCCCTCGTCGCGGGCGGCTTCCTCCAGCCCGAACAAGGTGCTGGCCGGGCCGAACAGCGTCGGATTGCACGCCACCACCCCCAGCGTCAGGGTGCGCCGGGTCACCAGCGCCCTGGCCGAGGAATTCCGCCGGTAGCCGAGCTGCTCGATGGCCCGCTGCACCTCGGCGCGCGTGGTGTCACGGACGTTGGGATGGTTGCTCAGGACACGCGAGACGGTCTGATGCGACACGCCTGCCAACTGGGCGACGTCCGCCATCGTGGGGGCCCGGCGGGGGTGGGCTCCTGTCTGCGACATGGGTCTCCGATCCGTGAACGACCATTGTTAGCGCTCACAGCCCACTCAGTCAAGACCATCCACTCCGGGGGCACACCCTCCACCACCTGCCCGCGGGGCTCCGATCCCCTCCCCACCACCCGCGCGCGGGCCGCCACAGACCGAGAGGGGCTGCCCGGTCCGCCCCGGACCACCGGCCGGTTGCGGGTTGCGCGCGCGGTCGTCCGCGCCAGGCGGTGCGCCTCACCGCGGGGAACGGGGCGACCGACCGTCCGTAGCCCCGCCGTCCCGCTTCCGGCGGGACTTCGCGGCGAGCCGCCTGGCCTCCTCATCCCGCCACAGCCGCGTCAACTCCATTGCGCGCGCGTCGGGTTCGCGCGGGTTCAACTCGTTGCCCTCCTCGTCGATGACGCCCTTCTCGCGCAACTGCCTGGTCTGGATCTCGACCGGCGGCTCGGGGTCGTAGTCCGAGGGGCGCGGCCGCTCGGGGCCGTCCGGGCCGATGCGGATCAGCCGCTCCACCCGGGTCACCCGGAAGCGGTGGCCGTCGACGCTCACCGCGTTGCCGCGCCGCTCGTCCAGCCGGTCGGCGGCGGCCGCGTACTGCGCCCGCTTCTCCTCGCCGAGCCGCAGGTCGAACGGGCCCGACACCCGCAGCCAGCAGGCGAGCGCGTCGCGGGCGCCCTGTGGCGTGGAGAAGGTCGAACCGGGGTCGTGGAAGCCCCATTTCCCGTCCACCCGGTCGGAGACGAGGAAGGCCGCGGGCAGCAGCACACCGCCGGGATGGCGGCGGACGGCCCGCCGGGCGTCGTCGTTGATCCCGTCGGGCGCCCCCGCCATGACCGTCACCAGCGGCAGCAGGTCGAGCTTCAGGATGCCCTCGGACAGCCCGGTGCCGGTGTGCGGGTCCACCACGAAGCCCTTGGTGCGCGACCGCACCTGGTGGGCCTCGCCGGGCTCCGCCGGGTCGGGGTCGGAGGGGCGCGGCGGTTCGGGTCCGGCCCGGCCGGAGCGGATGAAGTGCGAGGCCCGCACGATCCTGAACCGCTCCCCCAGCACCCGGACTTCGTCCACGACCGCCCGGTCCATCCGCAGCGCCGCCGCCATCCACCTCCTCGTGCCCGCCGCGTCCCCCGCGTCCCCCGCGTCCTCGGCCTTCTCCGCCCGCCGCCGGAAGTGCGACCCGAGCGAATCGCGGGCGTGCTGCGGCCAGCAGGCCCCGGATCCCGACAGCTCCCAGCCCCCGGTCTCCAACTCCCGCGCCCAGAAGAACTCGGCGAGCCCGGCCCCGTGCAGCATCGGATACCGCTCCCTGGCCTGCCACGCCTCCTGATCGGCGAAGGCCGCGATCGGCCCTTCCTGCTGCGTCATCCGTACCGTCAGATAGGCGGGGACGTCATCCTCGTAACCGCTCATACACAGACTGTGCCCGACCGAGCGGTCTGGCGGGGCCATATTGCCCGACCCGGTCACACCGTCGACCGCGCCCCGAGGGCCACTTCCGCCCCGCGGCACCCGCCTCACGGGGCCCCGCGCCACCCCTGCCAGGGTGTCTCAGCCCGCCGACTGCCCCTCGGTACGGGCCCGTACGCCGTCCCGCAGTTCCGCGATCGGCTCGTCGATCCTCATGTGCGGTTGGCTCGCCGCCCGTTCGGCGGCGGGCCGCTGGAGGGGCGGGGTCGGGTGTCGAGCTCGGCGGCGCGCACCTGAAGGTCGCCCAGGGCTGCTTGGGCGAGGGGCGGGAAGGGTTCGTCGCCGTCCGCCTTCATCCAGCGCTCGGCGGCGATGGCGAAGGCGAGCATCGCCACTTCCGCGCCCAGTCGGGCGGTCAGCTCGTCCGTGCCGCGTTCGCGCAGGGCGGTACTGATCGACGCGGCGATGCGGGCGTGCTTGAGCAGTCCCCGCTCCTGCAGGTCGCTGTTGGCCGCGACCACCCGCCTGCGCTGGACGGCCTTGGCCCGCCGCTGCGGGGTCATGACCGGGTCGGTGGCCGCGAACGCCGCCCGCAGGCACTGCGCGAGCGTCGCGTCCGCGGCAGCGGCGCGGATGCCGTCGGCGAACAGGCCGGCCAGTACGTCCTCGCCGCCGAACAGGACCTCGCGCTTGTCGGTGAAGTGGCGGAAGAACGTGGCGCGGTTCAAGCCGGCGCGATCCGCGATCTGCGCGACGGTCGTCTCGTCGAACCCGTTCTCCACGAACAGGTCCAACGCCGCGCTCTCCAGGCGCTCACGTGCGTCCGGTGCCCATCTGCTCACCGTCGGAGTCTATGCGAAGCGACCAGGTCGCATCATCCCGCCGAATCATGCGACTCAGTCGCATGACTGCGGTACCGTTGATGCAACAGGGTCGCATCATTCTCCCGCGAGCGAATCCGAGCTGCGCGTCCTCGGCCGCGCCGTCACCAAGGAGTCCGTTTCATGCGTATCTTCGTCACCGGTGCTTCCGGCTGGATCGGCTCAGCCGTCGTCCCCGAACTCGTCAACACCGGGCACCAGGTCCTCGGCCTGGCCCGCTCGGACGCCTCCGCGCATACGGTCGCCGCGAGGGGAGCGGAGGTGCTGCGCGGCGACCTGAACGACACCGATGTGCTGCGCGCGGGCGCCCTGGGCAGCGACGGCGTCATCCACCTGGCCTTCGTCACTCCCAGCATGAGCGAGGCCGCGACGCGGACGGACGCCAAGGCCGTCGAGACGTTCGCCGCCGCCCTCGCCGGCTCCGGCAAGCCCCTGGTGATCTCCGGCGCCACGCTCGTGACACCCGGCCGGCCCGCGACCGAGCACGACGAACTCGTCGCGGCAGGACCCGTCGCCGCCCGCGTCGCCACCATGCGGGCAGCGCTCGCAGCTGCAGAAACGGGCGTGCGCACCTCCCTGGTCATGCTGCCCCGCTCGGTCCACGGCGAGGGGGAGCGTCACGGCTTCGTCCCCCAACTCATCGCCACGGCCCGGACCAAGGGCGTCTGCGGCTACATCGGCGACGGCACCAGCCGCTGGCCCGCCGTCCACGTCAAGGACGCCGCGACCCTCTACCGACTGGCCGTCGAGCAGGCACCCGCCGGCTCCGTCCTCAACGCCGTCGGCGACGACGGCGTGCCGGTCCGCGAGATCGCCGAAGCCATCGGCCGACACCTTGACCTACCCGCGCACTCTCTGCCCGCCGAGGAGTTCAGCGGGATGCTCGTGCGCCTCCTCAGCACCGACATGCCCGCCTCCAGCACCATCACCCAGCAACTCCTGGGATGGAAGCCCATCCACCCCGGCCTCATCGAGGACATCGAACAAGGCCACTACTTCCTCTGACCGACTACAGACAGCAGGCGCGAGAAGCCGTCGTCCGCAGCGATCCCTTTGGGCGCCAGTTCGAGTGCGGTGACTCGGTCGCGTGATCTCCGGCCCCGACGTCCATGGAGGATGGACCTCGTGTCCAACTCGGGCACGGAGGGCTCCTCCCGCGCGCGGGCCATGGCTGCCTCCCAGCGATCCTGATGCCACAGATTGTGCGTGGCCACGCTCCCCGGAGTGGCGGTACGGGAGCGGGGGCGGAATCGGCCGTTGCCGTCAGCGGGTCCGGGCGAGGTGGTGCTCGATGCGGGCGCGGACCGCGTCGGCGCGGGGGTCGGTGAAGGGGGTGAGGCAGGCGAGGGACTGGGTCCAGTGGGTGCGGGCCGGTTCGGGGTCGCGGGAGTGGAGGGCATCAGCCAAGTGGGCGAGGTCGAGGGCGTGTTCCCAGGCGTCGCCCAGGTCGGCGTGCACGGCGGCGGCGCGGCGGTGGAAGGCGGCGGCCTCGGTGAGGCGGTCGAGGGCTTCGTACGTCAGGCCGGCGCCTCGCCAGGCGAGGGCCTCGCGGTGGCGGTCGCCCAAGCGGCGGTGGAGGTCGGCAGAACGCTGGTAGGCGATCAGGGCGTCGCCGTACGCGGCCGTGACGCGCTGGACGTCGCCGAGGGTGATCAGCCAGTACGCCTCCAGGGTGCGGTCGCGGAGGTCCGCCGCGATCACCAGGGCGTCGCGCACGGCCTGTTCGGCTTCGTCGGGTTCGCCGCACTCGATGTGCATCGCGGCCGCGATCCGCAGGGCGTTGCCCTCGCTCTGCCTGTTGCCGAGCGCCCGGTGGGCGGTGAGTGCCTGCTCGACCGCTTCGCGCGCGTCGGCCGCCGGGCCCGCGTTCAGGCAGGTCGAGGCGATGTTGGACAGCACGACAGCCGTCCAGTGCTCCTCACCCAGCTCGCGGAAGGTGGCCAGTGCCGAGTCGAAGCACGAGGTGGCGCTGTCCAACCGGCGTGCGCGCAGGTGGAGCAGGCCGATGAGGTTGAGGGCATGGGCCTCGTCCAGGGCGTTGCCCGAGTCCCGGCAGAGTTCAAGCGCCCGTGCGAGGCTGCGCAGGCCGTCGTCCAGCCGGTTCGCGGCGCGATAGGCCGTGCCCAGGCTGATCAGCAGCCGTATCCGGCCGCCCGTGTCGCCCTCGCGCTCGGCCGCCGCCAAGCCGACCCGGCCGATGTTCACCCAGTCGGCGCGGGAGGTGGACCGCGGCCAGGCATGCCACACAGTCTCGGCCAACTGCCAGGCGAGCCGGTCGAGTCCACCGGACACGGCCTCACGGACGAGGGGGTCGAAGGTGTGCTGTTCGCGCTCCGACCAGTCGGCCGCGCTGTCGCAGTCGGCGAAGGCCCTCGGGGTCGAGTCGGACCCGTCGAGGGTCAGGCGCCGCTCGGCGGGAGAGAGCCAGACCATGGCCGCGTCAGCGGTGCGCAGGAAGGTGTCGATACGGCGGCGCAGGGCCGAGTCGGGCTCGGGCATCAGGCGCGGCCTCCGTCCAGGCGCGCGGGCAGGTCGAGTTCGGCCCTGACGGTCTTGCCGACCGGGTCGCGGTCGAGCACCGCCCAGCGGTCCGCCACCGCCTCGACCAGCAGCAGTCCCCGCCCGGACTCCGCGAGCGCCCCGGGCGGTGCCAGGTCGCCGGGGCCGGGGGGACGGCGTTCGGTCCGGGTGTCGGAGACCTCGATACGCAGCGTCGCCCGGCGGAGCACGAGCCGCAGCTCGAAGTCCCGCCCGGACACGCAGCCATGGGTCACGGCGTTGGCCGCCAACTCGGCCACGACCGTCTCGGCGGCGTCGAAGGCGGAGGTCCCGTACGGGATTCCCCAGGTGCTCAACTGGTGCAGCGCCAGGTGCCGCGCGAGCCGGGCACCACGCCGAGTGGAACTGAACTGCTGGCGGAACTCACCCTCGGCACACGGCAGTTGCTGGGTGGCAGGAGTTGTCATGCTGCCCAATCTGACCTGCGCGAACACCCTCCTGCCAGCACCGCGCTTTGTACGCTGCGCGAGCGTACACACACCAAGGGTGGACAGTACACATCACCGAGGGTGAGCATGTACTACGGCGGTAGTAACACCCAGGGCGAGTGCGCGGGAGGTGGCCGATGACGGCCAACGGTACGGGCGGCGGCGGTACGGGCGCGGGCGGCGAGCCCGAGCCCTCCGACAGTTTGCGGACGTTCGGCGCGTTCGTCCAGGCCTTACGCGAGCACGCCGGCTTGAGCCGGGAGGAGTTCGGCGGCCTCGTCGGCCTGTCCAAACACACGGTGACCTCGATCGAGGTCGGCCGCCGCATGCCGGACCCGGACTTCGTGGAGCGGGCCGAGCCGTTGCTCGGCAACACGGGGGCGTTGCGGAACGCGGTACGGCACATTGCCCGCAGCCCGGGGTTGGCCACCTGGTTCCGCCAGTGGGCGAAGAAGGAGAAGACGGCAATCACCTTGTGCACGTACGAGTGCCGCGTGATCCCGGGCCTCCTCCAGACGGAGGCGTACGCTCGCGCGTTGTTCGAGAGGCGTCTGCCGCCGCTGAGCGACGAGGAGATCGAGGATCAATGGGCGGCGCGTGCCAAGCGACAGCAACTGCTCCGGGAACGCCCGAACACGGCGTTCAGTTTCGTACTCGATGAGCACCTGTTTCTCCGCCGGACGGGCGGGCGCGAGATCACGCTAGAGCTGATCGAGCATGTGCTTGAGGTCGGCGAGCGGCGGAACGTCGAGATCCAGATCCTGCCCTTGACCAGCGGCGTACATCCTGGACTCGACGGACCTGTCGTGTTGCAGGAGACTCCCGAGAACCGGTGGTTCGCCTATGGCGAGGGCCAGGAGACCGGCCAGCTCATCTCCGATGCCAAAGTCGTCAGCGTGCTCCAACAGCGGTATGCAAAACTGCGCTCGCAGGCCCTCACCCCCGAGGAGTCCAGGAGCCTGCTGTTGCGACTGCGAGGAGAGCTATGAGCACCCCCGAACTGGCCTGGTTCAAGAGCAGCTACAGCGGCAGCTCCGGTGACAACTGCATCGAGGTCGCCCTCTCCTGGCACAAGTCCAGCCACAGCAGCGGCCAGGGCGACGACTGCGTCGAGGTCGCGACGTGCCCCGAGGTCGTCCACGTCCGCGACTCCAAGGACAAGGAAGGCCCCCAGCTGGCCTTCTCCCCCACCGAGTGGTCGACCTTCATCGCCTACGCCAGCGCGCTCTGATCCCGGCAGGGCACGGTGCTCAGCCGTGCCACTGCTGCGTAGCACCGGCGTAGCAGTCGTACCGCACCAGCGTGGTGCTGTTGCTGTGGCTCCACTGCGCGTCCAAGCACTTGCCGCTGTCCAGGTTCGTGATCCCCCAGCCGCCACCGGCCACCCGGGGCACCTCCCGGGCCGGGGGCCGGGGGCACCCGTCCACGTGCGGCCACGACACCCGGGTCGCACCTACAGCATGGCGCCGAGCTGCTGGTCATCAAGGGGGTGCATGGTCGCCGCGATGGCTTTGAAGTCCGGGTCGGTCCAGTCGTCGTAGGTCGTCAGGACCAGCATGACCCCGTCGCGGCGCTCGGCGTAGCCTGTCCAGGGGTCGCCCTCGTGCGGGTGGGAGACGAAGCGCCATGCCCCTGTGCCGGCCGGCGTGCAGGTGGCTGGTGCGAAATCGGTGCCGCCGTAGGTGCTGGGGTCCGGGTGGTATCCGCCGGTGTCCGATATCAGATAGGGCACTGCCGCGCAGGGGCTGGTTCCCGCCGGTACCACGAGCGCGATGGCACCCATGTCGGAGTCGTCACCGGGGAATTTCAGCACCGTACGGAATCCGTGCGCGTCCCCTTCGACCCTGCTCACCTTGGTTCCCGGCCAGTTGACCGTCCGCAGGAGGGAGCGGTCGACGGCAACGTGGGAGCGCCGCCAATCGGCGGCTGAGGCACCCGGGTCGCTGCCGGCGCAGGCGTTGAGGACCAGCACGGCGAGACCCGTGGCAGCCAGCGCCGTGAACCGTGAACCGCGAGTCGCGAATGGGACGGTGGTCTTCCGCATGTCCTGCGGCCCTCCGGTCGGCTGATCGTTGAGTTCTCATGGTGACCCGCACCCGTCGCACGCGCATGAGTACGGATACTCAATGGCTGCGGGAGTCCGGGCGGCAGGACCGATGTCCCGCCGCCCGGACTCCCTCATGGCTCGCTCCGCCGTGTGGCTACCGCCCCTCGGCGGTCAATGGCCGTAGCGCTTTACCGCCTGGTAGTAGATGTTGGCCCACATCTGGCACCACGGATGACCGCCGAGGAACGCCTTGCTGCAGATGTGGTTCATGTCCTTGTGGAAGTTGTTGTCGATCCTTGCCTTGCCTGCCTTGGTGAACCGGCGCTGCTTCTTGTAGTTGCGGTAGCCGAAGTCGTGGCGCTGGCAGGCGTGCAGGAAGTGGTAGCCACCTGGGCTGTTCCGGCTGTAGATGTACGAGTACGGGTTCGAGCATCCGTCGCTGTCCCACACGATTCCTCGCGACTTGCCGAGTTTGTCGCTCCGCGCGGAGAGGAAGGTCTCCAGGGAGACGTGGAGCAGCCAGTAGTCGGTCTCCTGCGCCACTGTCATGCCTCCGCCCTCGGAAGGGCGGGACATCGGCTCGATGGTGAGGCCGGTCCCGGTGCAACCGGGGCAGGCTGTCAGTTGGGTGGATGTTCCCGCGACCTGGATGCCGACGGCGTCGATGGGATTGGTGGCGGTCTGGCTCAGGTCGCTGCCGGCGGTGTCGATCACGGTGACGGCCTGGCTGCTGACGTCGAACTGGACCGTGGCGCCGGAAGCTGTTCCGAGGTTCAGTGTCACAGCTGTGCCGTTGACGGTTGCGATGCCGTCGAGGTCACCCGCGTCAGCTTGGAGGGTCCTGATGACATCGCCGGACGCGTCGGCGCTCCACGCGACGGCGTCGTCACCGTCGGCGGAGTAGTGAAAGGTATTGGTGGCGGTGGTGGTCCAGGCGCCGGAGGCATGGGACTGCACCGTAGCCGTGAGGTTGCGTCCCTGCGGGTCCAGCGTCCACGTCTGCCGACCGGTTGCCAGGGTCTGTGAGGCCAGGGTCCCCTCGGCGAAGTAGGTCTGGCTCAGTCCGTCGGGGGTTGCGGTGAGCTGGTCGAGATTGTCGTAGGCGTATCCGGCGTCGACGATCCGGCCGGCCGAGTCGTAGGTGTGTGTCCCCGTCTGGGTGATCGTGGTCGGGCAGGGTGCGCCGTCGGCTGATGTCGCTGAACCTTCGGTCAGCCGACTGCCGTTGGCGTTGAGGGTGAAGTGGTAAGCGGTGCAGTCGCCGTCAGCGCCTCGCACGGTGGCGTCGGTCAGCAGCCCGGCCGGGTTGTAACTGCGGACGATGTCGGAGAGGGCGCTGTCCTCGGCGGTGTCGCCACGGACGGTGTTGCCCGTCTGATCGGACAGCAGTGTGGTGCCGTTCAGGTCGTAGCTGCGTGAGGACGCGGTTCCGTCGGTGTTCCAGGTCTGCGTCATGGTGATGCCGCCGGGCAGCGTCTGGCCGATGACCTGGCCGTCGTCGTCGTAGCTCACGCCGAAAGTGCCGGCGACGCTGTCAGTGACCTGGGTCGCCCTGCCGTGGCTGTCGTAGCCGTAGCTCAGGTAGCCGACGGGAGTGTCGCGCCGGGTGACCCGGTCGAGGATGTCGTAGCTGTTGGTGGTGACGGCGCCGGTGGCGTCGGCGAAGGTGAGGACTCGGCCCAGTTGGTCGTAGACGGTGGAGGTGCTCTGCCCGTCGGCGGTGACGCTGGTCTGACGGCCTGTCGACGCGTCGTAACCGGTGGTCCGCGTCGCGACGGCACTGCCGAGATCGGCGGTCACGGAGGTGCTGGTGGCGCGTCCGGCGGAGTCGTAGTTGTCGGTGGTGGTGCGCGTGGAGCCGTTTGCCGTGACGGTCGTGACAGCCGGGTCGCCGTAGCGGTTGTAGGTGTAGGTGGTGGTCGGCAACTGCGTCGGGTTGCCGTTGCTGCCGGTGGCTGGGGCTGCCGGCACACTCTGGCACGTCCAGTCGGCCCACTCGGGATGGCCGCCGCAGGTTCCGGTTCCGGTGGCCGTGTAGTACGTGGTCAGGTAGGTGGAGGCGTCGGAGCCGTTGGACGCGCTGCCGGAGTGCGAGATCGGCAGGTGGGTGTTGGCGCTGTACGCGGTGGTCGTCAGCAGCGTGCCGGTGGAGGACTTGAGGCCTTGGCCCGTGGCCAGGTCGTCGACCTCGACAGTGGTCTGGCTGTCGGCCGCCGCGGTGTATCCGGGAATGGCGGCACTGCTGGTCGACGTGGTCGTCACGGTGCCCGCGGCGGTGTCGGTGCTGACGCTGACCACCGTGCGCGTGCGGGCGGCGACCGCGGATCCCGCCGGCAGCGCCGGCAGAGAGCCGTCGGCGGCGACAGGGTTGCCGAGGACGACGGTGTTGAGCGAGCCGAGGCTCTCCATCTCCTGTGAGCCGTCAGCACCGTAGGTGGTGGTGTCGCTCAGCGCCTGCGCACGGTCGGCGGTGCTCGCGTCGGACAGTCCGAGTTCGGACAGTCGGGCAGCGGCACCGGCCCCCTGGCCGAGTGCCAGGGCTCGGTTGGCGGCCGTCAGCGTGCGCGTGGTGTTGCCGAACCGGTCGTACGCGGTCGCGTCGATCGCGCCTCCGGGCAGCGCGGTGTTGACCAGGCGCCCGTTGCCGTCCAGATAGAAGACAGCGGCACCGTCGTAGTCGCCGGCGGCCAGGGCGGCTCCGTCGTTGGAACCGGGTGAGGTGCCGGCGGGGAAGAGGGCGGCGGCCTGGTCGGGGGCCGGTGCCTGTCCCCAGGTCGCCACCGTAGTGGTGTCCATCGGGTACGGCGCGGCGGTGCCGCTCAGAGGTACGGAGTAGACCACCCGGGTGGTCGCCGTGCCGTTGACGGTGCTGGGAGTCCCCGCCTGCAAGGCGGAACGGGAGGCGGCAAGGAGCATCCCGCCGCTCGCGGTGGCCGCGCTGCCCGCTTTGCCGTAGGTGAAGGCCCACGGCAGTTCACCGGGAGGCGTCAGGGTGATGACCCGGCCGTCGCTGTCGTAGCCGTAGCTGGTCTTGAGCGCGGGGCTGATCCGTGGATCCCATACTTGCCGCAGTCGTCCGGCGTCGTCGTACGCGTACTGTGCCACGGCCGTCGCGGTGGCCGTGGTGGCGCCGGGATTCGTCGCCCATACGACGAGTTGGCTGACCTGCCCGGAGAAGTCACCGAATCCGGCGCCGGTCGCCGTGGTCGTGGCCGCGTAGTCGTACTGCAGAACGCGGCACCCCCGCGTCGCGGGCGTACTGGCACAGGCCGTGGCGCTGACAGCACTGGTGGCGGCGATGACGTACTTCGGTCGTGCCAGGATCTTCGTCCCGGAGGTGACGCTCTCCCACACCACGGTGGTGGTGGCGTTGCCGACCGGGTCGGTGCTGGAGGCGACCTGCCATGTGGTGCCGCCCGCAGCCACCTTGCTGAAGGTGGTGGTGACGCCGCCGCCGTCGGTGAGGGTGAACGAACCGGTGGGTGAGCCTGTCAGGGCGAGGTCCCCGGCGCCGGGCTCCGCCTGCCAGCCGCCGCCGACGACGGCGGTGAAGCCGGTTTCCGCACCGGCGCTGTCGACCACGGCGACAGAGGTGGTCGAGGTCCGCCGAAGGAAGGACCAGTTCGTGCTGTTGGTGGCCGCGCTGGCGTCGGCCAGCCACTGGGGACCGAAGATCGAGGCCTGGCCGTCCTGCGTACCGCCGGCGTCCGGGTGCGCCGAGGAGGCCGTGCGGGAGAAGGTCTGGGAGAAGGCGGCAGCGTCGCGGCCGACGAGGGCGTAGTCGCCGGTGACGAGGTTGACGGTGCCGGGTCCGACAGGCTCGCCCGCTGCCGTGTCGGCGTTGCGGTCGACGGTGACGCTGTTGGCGGGCGAGTTGTCGGTGGCGGTGCCGTCGGTGAAGACCGCTCGGACGTCGACCGGGCCGTCCTGGGCGAGGCTGTCGGTGATGTTCCACGTCAAAGCCGCCGGTAGGCCCCCGGGAGCGGCCAGCGGCCACGACGCGACGGGCGCGCCGGAGGAGCGGACGGCGGCGTCGGCGGTCGGCACGTTGTGCCAGGTGTCGGTCTCACCGATCCGGTACTGGTACGTCACCCCGGTGTCAGTGGACTTGCCCTGGCCGGTCAGGCCCACCCGCCGCGCGGGCCGGTCGCCCTGGGCAGGAGTCAGCAGGGCCGCTCCGGAGCCCGCGTAGAAGACGTAGGCCGTGTTGGCCGAGCTGTTTCCGGCGGCGTCCACCGTGTGGAGGTTGAGGGTGTGCTGGCCCGCCCGGAAGTTGAGGGTGGAGGTGACCGGTGCGCCGGTGGTGGCGAGGGTGGACCCGAAAGATCCATCGAGCTTGTACCAGACCCCTGTTACGTCCGTGGTCGGCGGGGTGAAGGTGAAGGCGCCGGAGAAGTTGCCGTTCGCGTCCGCCGTGCCGGACCAGGCACCGGCGGGGAAGGCCGAGGAAACCACCGACGTGGTCCCCGGGGCGTGGGTGTCGACGGTCAGCGGCTGTGCCGTGGTCCAGCCCGAGTAGGCCTTGCCGTCGTAGGCGCGGACCTTCCAGGTGTAGGCGCCGTCGGCCAGGGCTGTCGTCGGTTTCCACGATCCGCCGGCACCCGTGACGAGGCTGGAGTTGACGAACGGCGAACTGCCGGACGCCTTCACCGTGGTCCCGGCCAGCACCTGGAAGTCCAGGCGCACCGTGTCGGAGTCGGGGTCGTGGGAACTGGCAGCGAGAGTAGGGGTACCGCTGCTGGTCACCGTCGCCAGAGCGCCACCGAGATACGGGCTCGGCGAGACCGCCAGGCCGAACGGGGTGCCCGGCGGGGAGTCGTAGGTGATCGACAGCGACGCGGCGCTGGAGAACCGCTTGAGCTGGACGTCGTTGGTCTCGCTGCTGTTGACCATCACGAAGGTGATATTCGCCCAGTGGTTGGCCGCAGCGTTGGTGACCTGGTTGAGGAAGTCGAAGTTCCCGCTGGGGGTGGAGGTGCAGGCCGGGCCGAAGTTCACCGAGTCCTGCTGCGTCACCTTCGCCGGCGCGTTGCTCCACGTCGTCGAGGCACCGATCCCGTTGGACGACCACGCCTGCACACCGTAGGCCGTGGTCCCGCAACTGGACGACTTGCTCTCGGTGAGCTTCATGGAGGCGCTCAGTACCTGCCCGCCCCAGATCGCCGACGGAATGCCCACCTGGTAGTAGGTGCGCTCGATGCCCGTCGGCGAGGAGAAGCCCTGGTAGCCGACCCCGTTGCCCCCCTCGGGCGTCGTGTCGTAATTCGACGTCGTCGGGTAGCCCTGCTGCACCTGGTCCCAGTGCATCGTGCTGCCACTGGCCGGATGCGGCACATAGGCCGGATCGATGTAGACCGGGAAGACCGTGGTCTTCGCCGACAGCAACGCCTGGTCCGCGGCCAGATGCAGCTTGTGGCCGGACAGCGTCATCTGCACCCGCGCCTGGTGGGCGTTCAAGCCCGGGCCCTTCGCCGTCGAGCGGGTGGCGGCGCCGGACTGGGCCTGGGCCTGCTTGACGTCATCGGTCGCGGTGGCGCTCGTCTCGCCGGACGCGGCTGGGGAACTGCTCGCGGAGCCGGTGGCGGAGTCCCACATCACGGGCGCCGGGGAATTGACCAGCAAACGGCCGCTGCCGTCCTTCACTGTCAGGTTGCCGCCCGCGTCCGTCGCCGCGGTCGCCCCGTCGCTGGTGGCGAGGCCCTGCGCCAGGTCCGACAGCGCGGGGTCGACGGCCGCCGCGGCGGTCCTGACCACGAGCGTCTCCTCCACCCCGCCGGTGGACCCGGCGGTGACCTGGAGGTCCACCCCGTCCAGGACGTTCTCGTAGGTCGCCGTCGCCCCGGAAAGCGTCGGTACGGGAAGCCGCGACGGCCAGGTCAGCACCACCTTCCTGCCGTCGACCGTCATCGACGCCAGCGCCCCCGCGCCACCGCCCGACAGCACCAGGCCGCTCTCCGACGCCACCGGCGCCACACCGCCGTCGGCGCCCGAGCGCAGCGTGGCGTCCAGGTCGACCCACGACCCGCCGCGCAGCGTCCACTTCGGCTCCGCGTAGGCCGTGTACGTCAACGTCCCGTCGGCGTTCACGAACGTCTGCGACGCGTCCGTCCGCTCGCCCAGCACCTCGATCCGGCGGTGCTGGAGCCGCGCCATCAGCCGCGCCGACGGCAGGTCCTGCGCCTGCGCCGGACCGTACGACGGCGCCGGCGCGTCGGTGCTCTCCGGCGCCGAACGGGGCGCGGCCAAAGCCACTCCCGTGTCCCCCGCCACGGACGCCGCCCCCACCGCCAGTGCCATCACGGCCAGCACCGACACCCGGCGCAGCCCCGGCGGCGAATACGACTTTCTCGGACTGCTCGACGCGGAACGCCGAGCACCCCCCCAATGTGTCCGCACTAGCCACTCCTCATGAGAACTGAGCCGCGGGCTTGTCCCTTGCGGCTCAGCAACCGAGGGATCGTCACACGGCCGCCACTCCAGGGGAACAGGACAAAAGGCCCCGTTCTCATAAGTAAAAAAAGAGCATGGGATGGGTAAATGAAGCACCGATTCCGCTAAGTTACGTAAGGCCCACATAAAGTGATTAGTCCATACGCGCCGATGGCCGAGTCTCGTTTGCCGCGCCTCAAACATCGCGTGGGCGTGAGGAACGACACGGCCCCGGCTGCGGGACTGAGGCGGAGGTGCAGCGTCCGCATCAAGTGGACACCGCCGGCCCCGGCGGTGACAATGGGCGCGATTCACCAGCACCACCACCAACAGATCGAGAATTCTGCCCGGTGATGGAGTCGGTGCGGGGGCGTGCCCCCTCTCCGCGCCACCACTGGACGGTTCCAGGCGGCGATCCCGGGTCGGTTCATCAGGGCACCGACGGCCCACGGGATGCCGTCCCGCCGGGCAGCGGAATGGACTCGCCGTGCTCTCGGCGAACTACCGCGCCCTGCTGCGTACCCCTGGGGCCGCGGCTTTCTTCCTCCCCGCGTCGCTCGGACGCGTCGGCCTCGCGATGACCAGCCTCAGCATCGTCTGGCTCGTGCACAGCCACACCGGCTCCTTCGCCTCGGCGGGCCTGGTCAGCGGTGCGTTCGCGGTGACCGACGCGCTCGCGGCGCCCCAAGTGGCCCGGCTCATGGACCGGTTCGGGCAGACACGAGTGCTGCCGCCCGCGCTGCTCGGGCACGGGGCGGCGGTGGGCGTCCTGGTGGCGCTGGTCGCCGCCGACGCGCCCGACCCGCTGCTGGCCCTCGGCGGTGCGCTGGTCGGGGCGAGCTTTCCGCAGCTCGCCGGGCTGTCCGCCGCACGCTGGGCGGCGCTGCTGCGTACCGACCGGGCGGCCGAACTGCCCACCGCCTTCGCCCTGGAGTCCATGGGCAATGCGGTGGGCTACCTCGTCGGCCCAACGGTCGTCAGCGCGCTGGCCGCCGCCGGACACCCCGTGCTCGGGACACTGCTGGCCGCCACCCTCACGGTCGGCGGCGGCCTGGTCTTCGCGGCCCAGCGCGGCACCGCGCCCCCGCCTGCCACGACGGCCGACAGCGGCCCGCACGCGCACCGGGAACGGTCGCTGCTGCGCGGCCCGGTCTTCGTGCTGATGGGCCTCAACCTCGCCATCGGCGTCTTCTTCGGCGCCATGCAGGTGTCGGTGACCGCCTTCGTGGTCGAGCACGGTGCGCCGGGTGCCGCCGTCCCGATCTTCGCCGTGACCAGTTGCAGCGGCCTGCTGGCCGGCTGGCTCTACGGGCTGCGCCGGTGGCGCGCCGCTCCCCCGGTCCAACTGCTCTTGGCGACAGGAGTGTTGACGTTCGGGACCGTGCTGCTGCTCATGGTCGGCTCACCGCTGGCGCTCGGCCTGGCCGTGGTCGTGACCGGGGCCACGGTCTCGCCCC
Organism: Streptomyces sp. NBC_00433; assembly: GCA_036015235.1. Classification (NCBI taxonomy): domain Bacteria; kingdom Bacillati; phylum Actinomycetota; class Actinomycetes; order Kitasatosporales; family Streptomycetaceae; genus Streptomyces; species Streptomyces sp. NBC_00433. Next base: position 3,291,293 of record CP107926.1, read on the forward strand.
TCCTCGTCCTCTTCCCCGTGCTCGCCGAGTCCGCCGTCCACCGGTCCGTCCTGACCCAGGCCTTCTCCTGGCTCGGTTCGGCGAGCCAGGCGGGCTCGGCCGCCGCCGCGGCGGTCGCCGGGTGGGCGATCGACGCCCTCGGGGCACGCGGCGGCTTCGCCATCGCCGCTACGGCCGCCGCCGCGATGACCCTCCAGGCCGTGGCCGGCCTACGCCTGCTGCGCACACCGCGGGTGACCGGTCCGGAGCCGGCGCCAACGACGACCTGAGGCGTATCCGTATGCCAGACTCGCCCGCGAGGAGGTCGACTTGCACCGCCTGACGGATCTCTCGGCCGCGTCCTGGCTCACCGCCGCGGACGCGGACCCGATGCGCCTCATCACCTTCGGCCCCGCCGGTTTCCCGGCCTACGCGCGGCTGCGCTTCATCCCGGACCCGGCCGGACCCGGGATGTCCGAGGCCGACGCCGTGCTGCCCGACGACCACCCGTCCGAGATCGAGCAGTCGCGGACCGTGCTGCTGGCACTGGGCGACGGCGCCGAGCCCTGCTTCTTCTGCGTGTGGGAGGGCTACGAAGGGTCCTTCCTCGCCCCGGACCTGCTGCGCGGCCCCCTGGTCGAGCTGCCGCACCGGCGCTACGTGCTCTTCGCCGGCGCCCTGGGCGAAATCGCCGCATGGGAAGGCCACTTCGGCGGCGGGCGCCCCTGCCCGCCGCCCGCCTTCGCCTGGCCCGCCGACCACCGCTGGTGCTTCACCAGCGACGTCGACCCGCACTGGGCGGGCATCGGCGCGAGCGCCACGGCGATCGACGCCCTGACCGCACGCACCGACGTGGACGCCGTCCCCGCCCGGCCCGACCAGCCCCCGCCTGCCTACGACAGCTGGCGAGAAAGCTGCGTTCGTCCGCCCCACCGCACGTCAGGCCCGTGCGCCCGGTGTCCGTGAGGTCAGAGCCGCGGACGTGGCGACGGCGGCCGCCCCGGCCGCCCACAGGAGGGGCAGCCAGACCTGGACCGACGACAGGGACAGATGCAGCCGGTAGACGGCCAGCATGATCAGCGCCACCGGCATGTTGGTGCCAAGGACGCTGCTGCGGGCGTATCCGAAGCGGATCAGCAGCGGGAGCTGGATCGCGATGTTGACGGCGAAAAGCGCCCAGGACACGGTCAGCAGCGTCACCAGGGTGCGGCCGTCGAGGGGGGCGCCCTCGCCCCGGGCGAGGAGGAGGGCCGGTGCGGTGCCGGCGGCGACGGTGGCGAGGAAGCTGCCGAGGGCCCAGGCGTAGTGGCCGAGGACGACCGTGCGGCGGGACAGCGGCAGGACGGCGTAGAGGGTGCCGAGGCCCGCCTTGTCGGCGACCACGAAGGGGTGGACGGCGATCAGCGGGGTGAGCAGCAGCGCGAGGGCGGGCACGAGCCCGACGGGATTGCGGGAGAGGACCGCGACCAGCAGGGCGAACACCATCAGGCCCTGCGCCTTGTAGGGCGCGACGGTGCGCAGGTGCAGCACGGCCACGCGGGCGACGGCGCTCATGCGGCGGCCCCGCGCCGGTCGACGCCGTCGCCCGCGGGCCGCGCCGGGTGCTTCGGGCGCGATCCGACGTGCACGGCGATCTCCTCCAGGGTGGGCGCCTCGATGAGCACCCGCGCGCCGAGGAGTCCGGCCTCCTCGGTGCTGACGAGGGCTTCCACGCCGGCCGGTGTCCGCCGGGGGCCGATCAGTTCGACACCGACGAGGTCGGTCAGGTCGTCGGGGCCGCCGCGTACGACGCGGTAGGCGGCCAGGATGTCGTCCTTGGGGCCGGTCCGCACGACGCGGCCGTCGTGGATGAGGGTGACGTAGTCGCCGATGCGGTCCAGGTCGGAGGTGATGTGCGTGGAGAAGAGCACGCTGTGGTCCTCGTCCTGCAGGAAGTCCCCGATGATGCCGGCGAGTTCGTCGCGGGCGACGGGGTCCAGGCCGCTGGTCGGCTCGTCGAGTACCAGCAACCGCGCCCGGTGCGAGAGGGCCACCGCGATCATCAGCTTCATCGCCATGCCGCGGGACAGGTCCTTGACCTTCGCCCGCGCGTCCAGGCCGAATTCGTCCAGCAGCAGCCGGTAGCGCGCGCTGTCCCAGCGGTCGTAGAAGGGGCGCAGCGTGCGTTCGACCTCGGTCAGCCGCCAGTCGCCCACCAGGTAGGTGTGGTCGAGCACCACTCCGACGTCCTGGCGCAGCGCGACCGGTCCCGGCACCCGGTGGCCGAGCAGCTCGATCTCGCCGGTGTCGATCCCGCGCATGCCCAGCAGGCAGCGGATCGCCGTGGTCTTGCCCGCCCCGTTCGCGCCGATGAGCCCCATCACGTAGCCGGTCGGCAGCTCGAAGCTCACATCGCGCAGGGCGAAGGTGTCGCCCGCCGCCGCGCCCACGCCCCGCAGGGCGAAGGCCAGATCGCCGCTCACCGGCCGGTCCCCCCGGTCTCAGGCATGTTCGCGCTCGGCCCGCAGCAGCCCGTCCAGGATCTCGATGAGGTCCTCCCGGTCCAGTCCTGCCCGCCCTGCGGCGTCGAGGGCGGACTGCAGGCCGTCCTCGACCTGGCGCAGCAGCTGCTCGCGCACCAGCGCCGAGTCCAGCGGCAGGACGTAGGCGCCCTTGCCGGGGACCGTGGCGATGAAGCCCTCGGCGGCCAGCTCGGTGTAGGCGCGGTTCGTGGTGATGATGCTGATCCGCAGGTCCCGCGCGAGGGCGCGCACGGACGGCAGGGCGGTGCCCTCGGCGACCTCCCCGGACAGGATCGCCGCACCGACCTGCTCCTTGATCTGCTGGTAGAGCGGTAGGCCGGAACTGTTCGACAGGACCACCCGCACGACGGACCTCCCCTCCTCGTCGTTCTTCCTCGACTGTACATGAACACTATATACAGTCGGAACGGTAGAGACACGGGTGGGCGCCGGGCCGCCGGGTCAGTCGCCCGTCGTGCCGTCGGCCATCTCGCGCAGGATGTCGAGGTGGCCGTTGTGGCGGGCGGTCTCCTCGATCAGGTGCAGCAGGATCCAGCGCAGGTTCATCCGGCGGCCGTCGCGGATGGTGCGCTCGGCCAGGTCGTCCAGGGAGCGGCCGGCGACCAGCTCGCGGTGGCGGGCCGCGTCGGCGGCGTAGTCGGCGAGCAGGTCGGCCAGCGGGGTCTCGGCTCCCACACGCATCTCGCGGTCGGGGTCCTCCTCGGTCCACGGCCCGCGGTCCTCGCCGCCGAGGAAGACCACGTCGAACCACCAGTGCTCCACCCAGCGCAGGTGGCTGATCAGGCCGCCCACCGTCATCAGCGGGGAGCCGGGCAGCGGGGCGCCGGCCGCGCCCGCGGCGGAGAGGCCCTCGCATTTCACCAGGGCGGTGTCGCGTACGTAGTCGAGGAAGGTGACGAGGGAGGCGCGCTCGTCGCCGGTGGGCGGGACATCGGTCCGTGCTGTCGTGGTCATGAGGCCGCATCGTCTTCCATCGGCCACGCCTTGTCGAACAGATAAAGGGCCGCCGCGGGCGGGGCTCCTGAAAAGCCAGCGGCTAGTCTTGATTCATAAGCTCTTGTCACAGCTCTCCTCGTCCGCGGGAGGTGGTCGCCATGGCGTCGAAGCGCACCTACGGCGACGGGTGCGGCATCGCGCGCGCCCTGGACCTGGTCGGGGAGCGGTGGGCGCTGCTGGTCGTACGCGAGCTGCTGCTCGGGCCGAAGCGCTTCTCCGGGCTGCACGCGGGACTGCCGGGCGTGAGCCCGAACGTCCTGGCGCAGCGGCTGCGCGACCTGGAGGCGGCCGGGGTGCTGCGGCGCCGCGTCCTGGGGCCGCCGGCCGGTGCGCGGGTCTACGAACTCACCGAGTGGGGCCAGGAATTGCGCCCGCTGCTGATCGGGCTCGACCGCTGGGGCGGCCGCGCCCCCGAGCCGACCGCGGACCCCTACCGCAGCGCCGACTCGCTGCTGCTCTGGCTGTGCTCGCGCTACGACCCGGCGGCCGGCGCGGGCCTGGCGGCGCTCCTCGCGGTGCGGATCGGGGACGACCGCTTCGCCGTACGCGTCGGCGACCGGCTCACGGTGGAGCGCGGGGTGCCCGACCGGCCCGACGCCACCCTCGCGGGTGACCTCGTCACGTTGACGGAGGTGCTCCAGGGGCGCCGCGCCATCGCCGAGGCCGCGCAGAGCGGCGCGCTGGCGGTCGGCGGCGACGTGACGGCCGTACGCCGGCTGGTGGACGTGCTGATCACCTCCCGTCCCGCGACCGCGAAGGCCCCGATCCCCGCGTGAGCCGCGGTCCCCTCGCAGGCGGGCCCCCGCCCCTTCGGCCGGCGGCAGGCGCATGACAGCATCGGAGCCGCCACCCCGGGCGCCCGCCGACGCCGCGGACGACAGAGACGAGACGCGCCATGCCGCTGCAGATCAGGGCCTTCGACGCCGGCCACCCCTCCCAGCTGCTCGACCTCGAATGGCACCTGCCGCTCGAGGAGTGGTCGGACGAGAACCTGGTCGCGCTGCCGCGCGGCATCTCGCGGCACGTCGTGCGCTTCGCGCGGGCCGGCGACGAGGTCGTGGCGATCAAGGAGGTCAGCGAGTGGGCGGCCGTACGCGAATACGGGCTGCTGCGGGACCTCGACCGGCTCTCCATACCCGCGGTCGACCCGATCGCCGTGGTCACCGGGCGGGTCGCCGCCGACGGCACGCCGCTGGAGCCGGCGCTGATCACCCGGCACCTGAACGGCTCGCTGCCCTACCGCTCGATGTTCGAGACGACGATGCGCCCCGGGACGGTCAACCGGCTGCTCGACGCGCTCGCGGTGCTGCTGGTGCGGCTGCACCTGGTGGGCTTCGCGTGGGGCGACTGCTCGCTGTCCAACACCCTCTTCCGGCGCGACGCCGGCGCCTATGCCGCGTATCTGGTGGACGCCGAGACCGGGCAGATCCAGCCGGAGCTGACCGCCGGGCAGCGGGACTACGACATCGAGCTGGCCCGGGTGAACATCGCCGGTGAGCTGATGGACCTGGAGGCCGGCGGCTCGCTGCACCCCTCGGTGGACCCGGTGACCTTCGCCGAGGCGATCTGCTCCCGCTACACCGACCTGTGGCACGAGCTGACCCGCGAGTCGGTCTACCCGGCGGACAAGCGGCACTACATCGACCGCCGCATCCGCCGCCTCAACGACCTCGGCTTCGACGTCGCCGAGATGCAGATCCAGCGCTCGCCGAGCGGCGACACCGTGACCTTCCTGCCGAAGGTGGTGGACGCCGGGCACCACCAGCGCCAGCTGCTGCGGCTGACCGGCATGGACACCGAGGAGAACCAGGCCCGCAGCCTGCTCAACGACCTGGACTCCTGGATGACCACCCAGGACGACTACGCCCCCGGCGACCCCATGGGCCTGGGCGCCCGCCCCGAGGTGCTCGCGCACCGCTGGGTGCGGCAGGTCTTCCGGCCCGCGGTCCGGCTGATCCCGGCCGACCTGCGCCGCAGCATGGAGCCCGCGCAGATCTACCACGAGCTGCTCGAACACCGCTGGTACCTGTCGGAGGCCGCCGGCCACGACGTCGGCTTCGACGAGGCGGTGGCCGACTACCTCTCCGACGTCCTGCCGCGCATACCGGACCCGAACGCGCTGGTGCCCGAGCCCGAGTAGCGGCGGCGCCTCAGGTCAGCCGCAGCGCCGCCTCCCGTACGGCCAGCGCGTCCGCCCGCACCTCGCGCAGGCCGGGCAGCGGCCAGATGCCGGGGCGGGGGGCCGGGCGCGGCCCGGGGTTCGGTACCCAGGACACGCTGCGAGTCCAGGCCCGCAACTGCTCGCGGAAGCCGATCCTTGCCGGGCCCGCCCGGTGGGTGCGGCGGGTGGACATGCCGTCGGCGTCCCAGGTGTCGATGTGCAGGGTCGCGCCCTCGTCACGGGCGTAGGGCGAGGGCAGGGTGAGGGTGGCGACCGAGTCGGTGCCGGTGAATTCCAGCGTCTCGCGGTAGCGCCGGTGGGCGGGCAGCCGCAGGTGGCTCGCCTCGACCACGAGGTCGCCGTCGGGCCGCCAGCGGCAGCTGACCGCGCTGCCGCCGGCCCACTGCATGCTGTGCTCCAGGCTGCCGTACAGCTCGCGCCCGGTGCCTTCGAGCGCCGCGTGCACGATGTTGACCTGGTGGATCAGCGAACCGCCCAGGCCGCGGGCGTAGACCTCGCGCTGGGTCGCCGAGGCGTCCTCGCCGAGCGCGCGGACCAGCGCGGCCTCGGCGGGCGGCGACTGCGGGCCGAAGGGCGGCGGCGGATACGGCACCAGGTGGTCGACCAGGTGCGGGGCGTTGGGGTCGTGGATGTCGACGGTGATCCTGCGGGCGGTGGCCGCGTGCTCGCGGCAGTGGTCGATGAAGAGCTGCACCACCGGGTCGTGCCGCTTCATGTAGCCGGCGGTGACCGGGACCCCGGTGCGCACCTCGGCCGCGATCAGCTCGTCGATCTCGGCCGGGTCCAGGCTGACCGGCTTCTCGCACAGCACCGGCAGCCCGGCGTCCAGGCAGCCGAGCACCGCGTCCCGGTGGGTCCACCACGGCGACAGGACGAGCGCGGCCGTCGCCCCCGCCCACACCGACTCCTCCGGTGTGCCGCACACCGTGAGGCGGGGAAAACCGGCCATCAGTGCGGCGCGCTGCCGGGGATCGGGATCGATCACGGCGACCGGCCTGATCAACTGCGGCAGATCGCGGATCTCGCGCAGATGCGCGGCGTGCGCGACCTTGCCCGCACCGATGATGACCACCCGTACTGGTGCCGGTACGGACTCCGGCTCGTCGCCGGGACCGGGGTCACCTGCCGCCCACGGGCCCTGTCCTGTGCTGACGGGGTCCGACACCCCGGTCGGTCCCTGCTGCCCCGCGTGACGCATCGTGCTCATCCTTTCGGCGACCGGCTCCCGTTCCTACCAGGAAAAGTGGCGCGACCGCGACGCCGGGGTGTCCGAACCGTGATCTCACCCATGGCGTGAGGGCCATCCATTGCTAGAGTCGGTATAGGGGCGCGGTTGCCGCCTTGCAGGCACCTGCACGTTTCGGCGCACCCGGCGACGAAAGAGGGAATCCGTGGCCAATTCGGTGAGGGGTGGTGGGTCGAATGCGGCCGACATCGGGCTCGCCCTTTATCAGACACTGCGCACCAACGGCTCCTCCGTCCCGGCCAAGGCCGCGGCCGCGCTCGGGCTGACCGAGGCGGAGGCCGAGGCGGGCTGGCGGGAGCTGGAGGAGCTGGGGCTGATCCGCCCCGGCGACACCGCGGACGTGGTGGACCCGGTCGAACCGGACACCGCGCTGATCGAGCTGCTGGCCAGGCAGCGGACGTCGCTGCGCCGCCAGCGCGACGAGCTGACCTCGATGGTCACCGCCGCCGAGTCGCTGATGGAGCGGTACCGCCCCGCGGTGATGCGGGAGAACGCCGAGATCGAGGTCGAGCTGGTCACCAAGGACCACCGGCGGCGGCAGTTCCTGCGCGACTTCGACGCGACGATCACCGAGTCGGCCAGCTGGATGCACCCGGGGCCACTGCCGTCCAGCGAGGTCCTCGCGGGCTCGCTGACCGCGGACAACGCACTCATAGCCCGCGGCATAAAGGTGCGCGCCATTTATGGCCAGAGCATTAATTCAGCACCAAGGCAACGGAAATACCTGTCCGATCTGACAGCCGCGGGAGTGGATGTGCGATTGGCGCCGCAGGTGCCTTTCGACCTCCTGATGGCCGATACACACAGTGCGCTGGTCCTGGCTAATCCGGAAGATCCTTCCGGTCCCGCGGTAGTGGTGCGCGGACCCGCTCTCGTACGTTCGTACGTGGCAATGTACGAGGATTGCTGGCTGCGTTCGGTCCCTTACTCTGCGAACGTGGCGAACGGCATCGACGCGGACAACGAGCTGACTGAGCAGCACCGCACGACGATGCGACTGCTGGCCAACGGCTTGACGGACGAGCGGATCGCGCGAAAACTCGGGGTATCACTGAGGACGGTGAGCCGCCTGGTTTCTGAGATCATGCGGTATCTTGAAGCCGACAGCCGATTCCAGGCAGGGGTTCTCGCGGCAGCGCACGGCCTGATCTGAGGACGATCAGAGCCGCGCATTTACGCCATGGCAGATATACGCACAAGCGGAACCTGGGCTCCGCCTGTGTACATTTGCCATCATTGGCAAAGTTACGTGTCGCCACACCCATTGTGAGCACCCACTCCCTGCCCACCTAAGGATTACGATGTCGCGGATCCGACGTTCGACCCATGTCTCCGCTGTCGCAGCACTGGTGCTCGTTGCGTCCTCGGCTGCCGGTACAGCCGTTGCTGCCGACACTGCCTCTTCCGCCGCTCCGGCTCCGGCCGTCTCGACCGGCACCGTCTCCCCCGACGGCTGGTTCCCGGCCGCGACTCCTGACGGCTGGTTCCCGGCCGCGGTTCCCGCAGGTTGGTTCCCGGCCGCGGTTCCTGACGGTTGGTTCCCGGCGAGCACCACGACGGTCACCCCCGCCGGATGGTTCCCCGCGTCGGACCCCGACGGCTGGTTCCCGAATGCCACTCCTGCCGGCTGGTTCCCCGCGTCGGCCCCCGAGGTCGCCCCTGCCGGATGGTTCCCCGCGGTCGCTCCTGACGGTTGGTTCCCGGCGAGCACCACGACTGTTGCCCCCGCCGGCTGGTTCCCCGCCTCCGTCGACGTGTGAGCACCCGACAGCCGATACCGACACCGCAGCCGAAAGCACTGTGCGGTCCGTGATGATTCGCGGACCGCACGGTGCTTCTTGCATTTTGTGGGGGGATCCTCGGGGGGGCCGGCGGCCCGGTCGGGGCTCGGGTCAGGGCCCGACCGAGACCGCCATGGCCAGCAGGGCCTGACGTGGCCTGGCCACCGTCAGCGCGTGTCGCAGGACGGTGTCGATGTCGGTCGCCGCGTCGTCGGCTGCCGGATGAACGGCCAGCCAGCCGAGGTGGCGACGCAAGAATGCGGCGAGGGCCGGCACCGTCCGCAGGGGGAGGCGGACGGTGCGGCCCTCGACTATGAGATCGGCCCAGGAGGCCAAGGTGTCTCGAATAGCTGCGCGCGCCTCGACTGCCGGCCCGTTCAGGGGGATGCCGGGCCGGTCAGTGCCGGACAGTCTGTCGCCGGGGTCCTGCGCTGCTACGAGTACAACCTCCAACTCGCCGTATACCCGGGGAAGCAAGGCGAGTTGCCGATCCAACCGCTCCTGGCAGGGCAGGCAGAGCGCAGGATCCGTCTCGACACACAGGTGGCCGGTCCGGAATTCGTAGTCCTGCACTTCCCCTGTCCCTTCTCGTCGCCGGGGGCGGTGGTTAAAGACTTCCAGGACCGCCGCGTCCCGACAACGCCCGCCGACCGGCCGGATTCTGCCATGGCGCATACGCGCATCTAGGCATCTCCGTCCCAGGTCAGGCGGGGAGTGCCACCCCGGAGAGTGGGTCAGGACGCCAGCAGCGCCTCGATCGCCACAGTGACCTCGGACGCCTCCGGGGCTACGGCGGGGCGGAATCGGGCGACGGCCTCACCCGACCCGTTGAGCAGGAACTTCTCGAAATTCCAGGTGATATCTCCCGCTTCGCCCGCCGCGTCGGGCAGCTGGGCCAGCTCGGCATAGAGCGGGTGGCGGTTCGCACCGTTGACGTCGGCCTTCGCCAGCAGCGGGAAGCTGACGCCGTAGGTGGTGGAGCAGAAGGTCTGGATCTCCTCGGCGGTGCCGGGCTCCTGGCCGCCGAACTGGTTGCAGGGCACGCCGAGCACCGTGAAGCCGCGCGCGGCATACGTCTGCTGGAGCCGCTCCAGGCCTTCGTACTGCGGGGTCAGCCCGCACTTGGACGCCACGTTGACCACCAGGACGGCCTTGCCGCGGTGGTCGGCCAGCGTGGTGGGGGCGCCGTCGAGGGTCTGCAGCGGGATGTCGTGAAGGGGGCTCATCGCTTGATGCTCCTGTCGGGGTGGGACGTGAGGGCGGGCTCGGCCACGGTGAGGCCGAGGGTCTGGGCGAGTGCGGGGGCGAGGTCGAGCAGCTGGGCCGGGGTGATCACGGCGCCGCGCAGCGATTCGCAGCCGTCGGCGAGGTCGATGCCCAGGGCGCCGCGCAGGTCGGCGTTCTTCAGCTTGGCGCGGCCGAATCTGGCCTGCTCGATCCGGCTGCCGGGGAAGGTCACCCCGTCGAGCCGGGCCTCGCCGAGATCGACGTCGCGCAGCACGCAGTCCTCGAAGACGACGTCGTACAGCGCGGCCGAGCGCAGGTTGACCGAGTCGAGCTTGCAGCGGACGAAGGTGACGCGGCGCAGCACCGCGTCGTAGAGCTCGACGCCGGCCAGCGAGCAGCCGACCAGCGCGGTGTCCAGCCACTGGCTGGAGGCCAGGGTGCATCCGGTGAAGCGGGTGCCGGAGGCCCACGCGTCGTTGAAGCGGGCGCCGCGCAGGTCGGTGCCGTCCAGGACGCAGTCGGTGATCGCGGACTCCAGGAAGCGCGCGCCGGCCGCGCGGGTGCCCGGGGCCACGTCGAGCCGGTCGAGGTGGACGGTGTCGTAGTCCTCCTCGACGGCCAGCGGGCCGGTGTGCGGGCTCAGCAGCGCGGCATACGGCAGGTCGGCGAGGTCCTCGGGCACGGCGGCACGAGCGTCCTTTGCGGTCACACCGGAAACCCTACGCGCGGCCTCCGACAGCCCCCAGGGGGGACCGGCACCGCCGCCTCGCGGGTGACATGACGGACATGTCGGCACCGCCTTGCTAGGTTGCAGCCCATGAGCGCAACGTCGGCTGCCGCTCCGCCACCGAAGGCACCCCCGGCCGCGGCCCGCCCGGTGGCACCGCCCCGGTCCCGCCGCCGCGGGGTGGAGCTGTCGCTGACGGTCGCGGCGGTGCTGGTGTCGGTGTACGGCTACGCGGAGGTGGGCCTGGCCACCCACGGCGCGGTGCCGGGCGACGCGGCCGGCTACGGCGCCGGGCTCGCGCTGCTCGCGGTGCTGGCGCATCTGGCGGTCAGGGCCAGGGCGCCCTACGCCGACCCGCTGCTGCTGCCCATCGCGGTGCTGCTGAACGGCTTCGGGCTGGTGCTGATCTACCGCCTCGACCTGGAGCCGTCGCTCGGGCCGCGGGCCGCGCCGACCCAGCTGGTCTGGTCGACGCTGGGCATCACCCTCTTCGTGCTGGTGGTGCTGGCGCTGGACGACCACCGGGTGCTGGCCCGCTACTCCTACGTCGGGATGACGGCCGCGCTGGCGCTGATGGCGGCGCCGATCTTCTTCCCGGCGGTCAACGGGGCGAAGATCTGGATCAGGGCCGCCGGATTCTCCATCCAGCCCGGCGAGTTCGCGAAGGTGCTGCTCGCGGTCTTCTTCGCGGCCTACCTGTCGGCGAACCGGGCGGCGCTGGCCTACACCGGGCGGCGGGTCTTCGGGCTGCGCCGGCTCCAGCTGCCGACCGGGCGGGTGCTCGGCCCGGTGCTGGCGATCTGGCTGGTCAGCGTCGGGGTGCTGGTCCTGGAGCGCGACCTGGGCACCTCGCTGCTCTTCTTCGGCCTCTTCGTGGTGCTGCTCTACGTGGCGACCGGCCGCACCGGCTGGGTCGCGGTGGGGCTGCTGCTGAGCGCGGCCGGCGCGGTCGCGGTGGGCTCGCTGGAGCCCCATGTGCACAGCAGGGTCGAGGACTGGCTGCACCCCTTCGCCAGCATCCACGCGGGCCTGGGCCCCGGCCAGCTCGCCCAGTCGCTCTTCGCCTTCGGCAACGGCGCCGTCCTCGGTACGGGCCTGGGGCAGGGGCACTCGGAGCTGATCGGCTTCGCCGCCAAGTCCGACTTCATCCTGGCCACCGCGGGCGAGGAGCTGGGCCTGGCCGGGCTGTGCGCGCTGCTGGCCCTCTACGCCCTGCTGGTGGCCCGCGGCATGCGGGCCGGCCTCGCCCTGCGCGACCCCTTCGGGCGGCTGCTCGCGGTGGGGCTCGCGACGATCCTGGCGCTCCAGGTGTTCGTGATCACCGGCGGGGTGACCGACCTGATCCCGCTGACCGGTATGGCGATGCCCTTCCTCGCGCAGGGCGGCTCGTCGGTCGTCACCAACTGGATCATCGTGGCGCTGCTGATCCGGGTCAGCGACAGCGCCCGCCGCCCGTCACCGGAGCCGCCGGAGGAGTCCCCGTGATCCGCTGCATCCGCCGCTGCGCCGCCCTGGGCCTGGTGCTGCTGCTGGCCCTCGCGGTCAACGCGGTCCGGGTGATGGTCGTCGACGCCGGCTCCTATGCCGGCGACCCGGCCAACCGGCGGATCGCCATCGCCCGCTACCAGCACCCGCGCGGCGGCATCCTGGTCGGCGGCTCGCCGGTCACCGGCTCGCAGGACACCGGCGGCCAGCTGGCGTACGCCCGTACCTACCGCGCCGGGCCGCTCTACGCGCCGGTGACCGGCTTCGCCTCCCAGACGTACGGCACCTCGCTGCTCGAAGGCACCGAGGACGGGCTGCTGTCGGGCACCAGCTCGCGGCTGGCGTCGGTGCCGCTGTGGAACGAGATCACCCGCAACCGGCAGCGCCCCGGCGACATCCACACCACGATCGACCCGGCGGCCCAGAAGGCGGCCTACGGCGGGCTCGCCGGGCGGCGGGGCGCGGTCGCCGCGCTGGACCCGGCGACCGGGCGCATCCTGGCGCTGGTCTCCTCGCCGTCCTACGACCCGGCGCAGCTGGCCGGCACCGGACCGGCCGTCACCGACCAGTGGCAGCGGCTCAACGACGACCCGGCGCAGCCGATGCTGGACCGGGCCATCCGGCAGACGTACCCGCCGGGTTCGACCTTCAAGGTGGTGACCGCGGCGGCGGCGCTGGAGAGCGGGGCGGTGGGCGACCTGGACGCGCCGACCGACTCCCCCGACCCCTACCGGCTGCCCGGCACCACCTGGTCGCTGACCAACGAGGGCCGCGGCTGCGCCGACGCGAGCGTCTACGACGCCTTCCGGGTGTCCTGCAACACCGTCTTCGCCAAGCTGGGCGCGGACGTCGGCCTGACCGCGATGGTCCGGCAGGCGGAGGCCTTCGGCTTCAACGACACCAGGCTGCGCATCCCCCCGGGGGTGGCGGCCAGCAACTTCGACACGAAGATGAGCCCCGACCAGGTGGCGCTGTCCTCGATCGGGCAGTTCGACACCACCGCGACGCCCTTGCAGATGGCGATGGTGGCCGCAGCGGTCGGCAACGGCGGCGAGCTGATGACGCCGTATCTGGTGGACCGGGTCACCAACCACGGCGGCGCGGTCGTGTCGCACACCACCCCCGTACGGCTGCACCGGGCGGTCGGCGCGGGCACCGCCGAGCAGTTGCAGGAGCTGATGGAGGCGGTGGTCAGCGACGGCACCGGCACCAACGCGGCGATCCCGGGCGCGGTGGTCGGCGGCAAGACCGGCACCGCGCAGCACGGCGTCGGCAACAAGGGCACGCCTTATGCGTGGTTCATCAGCTACGCCAAACCGCCCGGCGCGAACCGGGCGGCGGTGGCGGTGGCCGTGGTGGTGGAGGACGCCGAGGCGGCCAGGGCGGACATCTCCGGCGGCGGCAGCGCGGCGCCGATCGCACGGGCGGTCATGCAGTCGGTGCTGGCGTCGCCGCGGCGGCCCTTCGCCGGCTAGCGGCCGGCGGCCCGGGGCTGTCTCAGCGCACCTTGGGGAAGCTGAAGGCGTAGCCCCGCTTGGCCAGCCAGGTCAGCGTCTGGTCCAGTGCCGCCACGGTCTGGCTGCGGTTGCCGCCGCCGTCGTGGAAGAGGATCGTCGGGCCGTTGCCGATCTCGTTCTTGACGGTGGCCACGATGGCGCCGACGCCGGGCCGGGCGAAGTCCTTGGTGTCGACGTTCCAGCCCAGCGGCCGCATCCCGTGCTGCGCGGCGAGCGCGCGGCTGGCCGGGGTGAAGGCGCCGCCGGGCGCCCGGTAGTACTGCACGGGGGCGCCGCCGGACGCCGCCTCGATCATGGCGAGGGCGTCCATGATCTCCTTCTGCTGGTACGCGAAGGACTTGTGGTCCATCGACTCGTCGTGGGTGACGGTGTGGTCGCACAGCCGGTGGCCCTCGGCGACGACCCGGCGGACCAGGGCGGGGTTGGCCTTGGCCTGCGGGCCGATCATGCAGAAGGTCGCGTGCACGTGGTGCTTCTTGAGGATCGCGAGGACCTGCGGGGTCCACTGCGGGTCGGGGCCGTCGTCGATGGTGATGTTGACGGCCTTGCCGGGCGCCTCGGCCTGGTGCTGGATCGAGTCGGGCACCGCGGCGACGGTGCTGGGCGGGGTGCTCGCCGGGGTGTGCGTGCCGGACGAGTCGGGCGGCACGGGGGCGTGCTGGGTGCCGCCCTTCTGGTCGCCGGTGGGCGAGGCGGCCGCCGCGTCGCCGCCACCGCCGCCGGGGGCCAGCAGCGCCGAGACGAGCGCGGCGATCAGCACCACCGCCACCGCGACGCCTATCACCGCCGCCTGCGGTGCGCTCTTGAACCGTGCGGGCGCGAAGCGCCCCAGGGATATCCGCCGTCCCGCCATGATGTGTGACCGCCCGCCCACGTCGTCGCCCGTCCCGTTCCCGCAGATCCGCGTCCGGTGCGGCCTGCGCACGGATAGATGCGGTCGCCCAGGGTACGGTTCCGCCACCGTCCCGCCGCCAGGGGGTCGTTACACGATCAGGACGTATCAGTGCGGAGCGGTCGCCAGGCCGGTACAGCCGCGCAGTTGCGCGTACCGGTCGGTGACGGCGGTGGCCGCGCCGCCGGTCTGCGGCTGCGGCACCCCGTTGCCGTCGACCAGGGCGGGGGTGAAGACCGCCTTGGCGACCTTGCCCTTGGTGACGGTCAGGGTGGTCACCCCGGTCTGGTCGGAGTGCGGGTAGGGCGAGGAGCCGTACCAGAGGAAGTTGCCGAAGCCGTAGGCGACATAGGTCGGCCCGAGCATGCCGGAGCCGAGCATCACATGGGCGTGGGTGCCGACGACCGCGGTGGCGCCGGCCTGCGAGAGGTCGGCGGCGATCGACTTCTGCTCGGGTCCCGGGCAGTTCTGCCCCTCGGTGCCCCAGTGCAGGTAGACCACGACCACGTCGGCCCGCCGCTTCGCGTCCCGCACGGCCTGGAGCAGCCGCGGCCGGTCCAGCGCGGAGGCGATGCCGGGGCGGTCGGGGCCGGCCCTGAAGGTCTGGTTGGTGTAGTCCTGGACCTGGCTCGCGGCGACCACCGCGAGGCGTACGCCGTTGATCGTGGTCACGTAGGGCCGGTAGGCGGCGGCCTCGTCGGCGCCGATGCCGAGCACCGGGATGGGCGAGGACGCCTGGGCGGCGAGGCTGTCCTGCAAGCCCTGGGCGCCGTAGTCGACGGCGTGGTTGTTGGCCATCGTCACCGCGTCGATGCCCGAGCGCTGGAGCGCGCCGAGCGCGGCCGGGGTGGTGCGGAAGTGGTATTTCTTCGGCTGCGCGGTGCCGCGGGAGGTGATCGCGCTCTCCAGGTTGACCATCGCGAAGTCGGCGGCGGACAGGGCGGTGGACATCGGGCCGAGCGCGGGGTCCACGCCGAGCCGGTTCGCGGTGCGCTCGGTGAAGTGGACGTCGCCGGCGAAGGCGAGGGTGACGGTGCCCGCGGGTTCCGCGGGCGCCTTGGTGGCGGACTTCGCGGTGGGCGTCGCCGCCGGGGCCGTCGCCGGGTCCGCGGCCTGGTGGGCGGCGGCGTCGGCGGGGCTGCCGCCGCGGCCGTAGACCGCCCAGCCGGTCGCCAGGGCGGCGATGAGCAGGACGGACGCGCCGACTGCCGCGTTTCTTCGGCGGCGGCGACGCGCCTTGGCCCGGCGTTGCGCGCGCCGCGATATCGGTCCGGTGTCCGTCATCGGACAAGCGTACGATCCTATGTGGCGCTGTCGGCGCCCCGGTCGATGGTTTCCCTGACCTCCGCGACCCGCGCGTCCTCCTCGGCGGCGAAGCGCTCGGCGTCCAGCCGCTCCGCGATCTCCTCGTCCTCGGTCATCAGCAGGTCCAGGTCGGAGTCGCCGAGGTCGAAGACCCCCAGGTCGACGTACGCCTGCTGGAGCCGCGGCCCCCACAGCCCGATGTCCTTCACGCACGGCACGATCCGGGAGAAGAGCAGCTTCCTGAACAGGTGCAGGAATTCCGACTTCTCGGTCAGCTCGGCCGCCTCCGCCGCGGGGATGCCGAAGTTCTCCAGCACTTCCACGCCCCGCAGCCGGTCCCGCATCAGGTAGCAGCCCTCGATCACGAACTCCTCGCGCTCGCGCAGCTCGGCGTCGGTGAGCTGCTGGTAGTAGTCGCGCAGCGCCATCCGCCCGAAGGCCACGTGGCGGGCCTCGTCCTGCATGACGTAGGCCAGGATCTGCTTGGGCAGCGGCTTGTTCGTGGTGTCGCGGATCATGCCGAAGGCGGCCAGCGCCAGGCCCTCGATGAGCACCTGCATGCCGAGGTAGGGCATGTCCCAGCGTGAGTCGCGCAAGGTGTCGCCGAGCAGCGCCTGGAGGTTGTCGTTGATCGGGTAGAGCATGCCGATCTTCTCGTGCAGGAAGCGGCCGTAGATTTCGGCGTGCCGGGCCTCGTCCATGGTCTGGGTGGCGGAGTAGAACTTCGCGTCCAGGTCGGGCACCGACTCCACGATGCGGGCCGCGCACACCATGGCGCCCTGCTCGCCGTGCAGGAACTGGCTGAACTGCCAGGAGGTGTAGTGCTGCCGCAGCAGCCCGCGGTCCCGGTCCGACATCGCGTCCCAGTAGCGGGTGCCGTAGAGCGACATCGCCTCGTCCGGGGTGCCCAGCGGGTCGTACGGGTCGACCTCCAGGTCCCAGTCGATCCGGCGGACCGCGTCCCACTGCTTGTCCTTGCCCTTCTGGTAGAGCGCCAGCAGCCGGTCGCGGCCGTCGTCGTACTCCCAGGTGAAGCGGGCCGAGCCGTGCGCGGGCACCTGCCAGGTCCACTCGGCGGGCGGTGCGGTGTAGCGGCCCTGCGTCGACATCGATGGCTCCTCTTCTTTCGCTCACTCGCCTCCGGGCGCTTTCGATCCGGTGTCGACGGTCGATCGTGCTCGGTCCTTCGTTCCTCAGGACCTCCGCGCTCCCCCAGAGCTTCGCCCGGGAGGTACCCCCATCCCTTTCGACACCGGCGCGCCCTTTGGCTCGTTCACTGCGGTTGCCGACCCCGGCCGGATCGTGCGCGGGGTCTTGACGGCCTTGTTGACACAGAGTCTCATAAGACCCGTACCGCAGGTAACCCTCGTGCACCGGAGGCCCGTTCGGCATGGACGCCACACTGACCGACCGCGAGAAGACCGCGGAACGCCTCCTCGCGGCGTCCGCGAAACACTCCTTCGACCCCGACACCGAGCTGGACTGGGACGCGCCCTTCGAGGACGGCCGGTGGTTCTGGCCCCCCGAGCTGGTCTCGCTCTACGACACCCCGCTGTGGACCCGCATGTCCGAGGAGCAGCGCATCGCGCTGAGCCGCCACGAGGCCGCGTCCCTGTGCTCGATCGGCGTCTGGTTCGAGACGATCCTGATGCAGCTGCTGCTCCGCCACACCTACGACCTCGACCCCACCAGCGGCCATGTCCGCTACGCCCTCACCGAGATCGCCGACGAGTGCCGCCACTCGAAGATGTTCGCCCGCGCGGTCACGAAGATGGGGACACCCGCCTACCGGCCCTCGCGGCTCGACGTGCGGCTCGGCCGGGTCCTCAAGACGGTGTCCACGACCCCCGGCTCCTTCACCGGCACCCTGCTGGCCGAGGAGATCCTCGACTGGATGCAGCGGCTGACCTTCCCCGACGAGCGGATCCAGCCGCTGGTGCGGGGCATCACCCGCATCCACGTCGTGGAGGAGGCCCGCCACATCCGCTACGCCCGCGAGGAACTGCGCCGCCAGATGGCCACCGCGCCGCGCTGGGAGATCGAGCTCACCCGCCTGTCCTCGGCCCAGGCCGCCCGCGTCATCGCCCGCTCCCTGATCAGCCCGCGGGTCTACGCGTCCGTCGGCCTCGACCCGCGGTACGCCGCGCACCTGGCGGCGGCCAGCCCGCACCGGCAGGACGTGATGCGGCAGTCCGCGAAACGGCTCATGGACTTCTTCGACGAGATCGGGCTGATACGCGGCCCGAGCAAGCGCATGTGGCGGGCCTCCGGCCTGGTCGCCTGAACAGCCGCCTGACGGCGTGTGCCCCTCCGCGCGAGGACCGGGCCCCTCGGGCCTGTCTGGCAAATCCCGTCTGGCTGGCGGGGCCTGGCAGGGACCGGCGCCTGGCGGCGGAGGACGCGGGCCGAAGGAGCGTGTGGGGGTACCCCCAGGCGAAGCTCTGGGGGAGAACCGCGCGGCCGGCCACAACGGCGGCCGCGGACAGGCAGCGCACCGCACGGGGCACCCGCCTACGGGGCCACCTCGCCGGAGGCGAGCAGGTGCGCCGCAGCCGGCGCCAGCGGGGCCAGGCGGGCCAGCAGGGCGCCCGCCGGGCTGTCGCGGGTCTCCTGCGGGAGCGCGCGGGCCGCGGCCTCCGCCGCCTCCGGGTCGGTGGTCGCGGTCACCAGCAGCAGCCCGATGAAGTGGTCGACCAGCCAGTCCCGCAGCTCCTCCACCGGCGGGCGGCGGCCCTCGTCGATCCAGATCAGCGAGACCGCCTCGACCGAGGCGATCCAGGACCGCACCATCATCGCCAGCCGCGGCCCCGGCTCGGTCACACCGAGGTGGTGCAGCACCTGCTCGCCGGCGCGGCGGCGTACGCCGTCCACGATCGCGCCGGTGCGGCTGGTCTCGGCGACGCCGCCACCGCCCAGCAGCGCGGCGTAGGCCGGCGCGTGCTCGTCCACGTAGGCCAGGTAGCGGTCGAGCGCCGCCGCAAGCCGCCCGGTGGGCGGGCCCTCCGACGGCACCGCGAACCGCCCGATCAGCTCCTCGGCCGCGCCGTGCACCGCGGCCTCGTAGAGCTGCTGCTTGCCCCCGGGGAAGTAGCGGTAGACCAGCGGCCTCGACACGCCCGCGGCCGCGGCGACGTCGTCGATCGACACGTCCTCCGGCCTGCGGTGCCCGAAGAGGTCCACCGCGGACCTCAACAGCTGCGCGCGGCGCTCCTCCACACTCATCCGGCGGTAGGCCGGCGCCGCACTGCCCATGGCCCCAGGGTACGGCGCCCCCCGCGCAGGGCGGCGCCGCGCGCGAGCGCGTGGGAAAGTGGCCCGGTGAGGCATGAGGAGTGCGAATTCGTCGGGGGCCCGCTCGACGGGCGGAGCATCGAGGTCATCGTGGGGATGACGGGCCAGCCGCCCAAGGCGTACACCGTGCCGGCCGGGGAGCTGACGTACGTCTACCACCGGGCGCACGGGGAGCGCGGCAAGAACCGCACCCCGTGGGTGTTCGTCTACGCGCCGGACGGGAAGCCCCCGGCGGGGCCGAAGTGGCCCTGGTCGAAGCGCGGCTGACGCGGCGGCGGGACTTTGGTCCGGACCATTGACACGATTGGTCTAAACCTGTTTGCTGCGCGGTGAGCGCCCCGCCCCCCACAGAAGGAGCAGCCGCCATGCTCGCCACGCCCCGCAGGAGAAGCCGCAGAAGATCGCTCGCCGCCGCCTCCGCGGCCCTCGCCGGCGCCGTGGCCGTCGGCGGCCTCGTCGCCCTCGCCCCGACCGCGAGCGCCGGGGAATTCCTGGCCAACGGCGGCTTCGAGAGCGGGAATCTGAGCGGCTGGAGCTGCGACGCGGGCGCCACCGCCGTCAGCGGGCAGGCGCACAGCGGGACCTACGCACTCCAGGGCGTGCCGTCCTCCTCCGCCACCGGCCAGTGCAAGCAGACCGTGAGCGTCGCGCCCAACACCACATACACGCTGACCGCGCAGGTCAAGGGCAGCTACGTCTACATCGGCGTGGACGGCGGCACCAGCACCTGGACACCCGGCACCGGCAGCGGATACGCCCCGCTGAGCGTGTCGTTCACCACCGCCGCGGGCCAGACCAGCGCGGCGGTCTACGTCCACGGCTGGTACGGGCAGCCCGCCTACCTGGCCGACGACATCTCGCTCCAGGGCCCGGGGGGCGGCACCACCACACCCCCCACGACCCCGCCGACGACACCTCCCACGACGCCGCCCACCACCCCGCCGACCACTCCCCCGACGTCGTCGCCGCCGCCGTCCGGCGGACTGCCGGCCCACGCCCTGGTCGGCTACCTGCACGAGACCTTCGCCAACGGCTCCGGCTACACCCGCCTCGCCGACGTCCCCGACAGCTGGGACGTCATCGACCTGGCCTTCGGCGAGACCGGCTCGCCGACCTCGGGCAGCATCCACTTCAACCGGTGCCCGGTCGCCGAGTGCCCCTCGGTCGAGTCGGACGCCGACTTCAAGGCCGCGATCAAGGCCAAGCAGGCCAAGGGCAAGAAGGTGCTGCTCTCCATCGGCGGCGCCAACGGCGAGGTGCAGCTGACCACCACCGCCGCGCGGGACGCCTTCGTCTCCTCGGTGAGCGGCATCATCGACACCTGGGGCCTGAACGGCATCGACATCGACTTCGAGGGCCACTCGCTGTCGCTGAACACCGGTGACACCGACTTCAAGAACCCCACGACCCCGGTGATCGTCAACCTGGTCTCGGCGCTGAAGACCCTCAAGTCCCGCTACGGCAGCGGCTTCGTGCTGACGATGGCGCCGGAGACCTTCTTCGTGCAGCTCGGCTACCAGTTCTACGGCTCGGGCCCCTTCGGCGGCCAGGACCCGCGGGCGGGCGCCTACCTGCCGGTGATCTACGCGATGCGCGGCGACCTGACGCTGCTGCACGTCCAGGACTACAACTCGGGCCCGATCATGGGCCTGGACAACCAGTACCACACCATGGGCGGCGCGGACTTCCACATCGCGATGACCGACATGCTCCTCACCGGCTTCCCGGTGGCGGGCAACACCGCCCACATGTTCCCCGCCCTGTCCCCCTCCCAGGTGGCCATCGGCCTGCCCGCGACCACCACCGCCGGCAACGGCTACACCGCCCCCGCCACCGTCGACCAGGCCCTCGACTGCCTGACGAAGAGGACCAGCTGCGGCGGCTACACCACCCACGGCCAATGGCCCGCCCTGCGCGGCCTGATGACCTGGTCGGTCAACTGGGACCGCTTCGGCGGCTGGGAGTTCAGCAGCAACTTCCACCACTACTTCGGCTGACCCCCGGGCAGCACCCCGCAGACGCGTACGGCTCGGTCCCGAGGGCGGTGACCGGGCCGTACGCTCGCGTGTCCGCGGCGGGGTGCGGCCGCTAGGCGTCCGGCAGCACCAAGGGCAGGCCGAACGACGGGAAGAGGTCGGGGCCGAAGGTGGTGATCTCGGCGATCGTGTCGCCGGTGATCCGCAGGACGTCGAATTTGAAGGCGCGGTAGGCGGTGTCGCCCGGACGGCGCAGGTAGCTGGCCGCCGTGGGCATGCGGTTGGCGCGGGTCGGCACCAGGCGCCAGTCGCCGCCCAGTTCGGGGCCGAAGGCCTGGGCCAGCAGCGGGGCGATGGCGTCGCGGCCGTCGTAGCACATCGGGAAGGGCGGCATCGTGACGCGCAGGTCCTGCGCCGAGATCGCTATCGCGGCCGCCGCGTCACCGCTCTCGTGGGCGGCTATGAAGCGGTCGAGCAGGTCGCGTTCGACCGCGCTGGTCTCCCCCGCGGTCCAGTCGCCGCGCCGGGACGGCAGTTGGAGCCGCATGGCGGCCCTGGCCCTCTGCAGCGCGCTGTTGGCGGCCGCCACGCTCGTCCCCAGCAGCTCGGCCGACTCCCCCGCGGGCCAGCCGAGCACGTCGCGCGCCACGAAGGCGGCCCGCTGGCGCGGCGGGAGCACCTGGAGCGCGGCCAGGAAGGCCAGTTCGATGGTCTCCCGGTCGACCACGACCGCGTCCGGCGACTCCGCGACCGGGGCGACCTCGTCCAACTGCCCGTCGGGGTAGGGCTGGAGCCAGGGCACCTCGGCGAAGGACGCCACCGTGGTCAGCCGGCGCGAGCTGCGCCGCAGCAGGTCGAGGCAGACGTTGGTGGCGATCTTGTAGAGCCAGGGCCGCAGCCCGGCGTCGTCGGTGAGGGTGTCGCGGGCCTTCCAGGCCCGCAGCAGCGCCTCCTGGACGGCGTCCTCGGCCTCGTCGTACGAGGCGAGCATCCGGTAGCAGTGGACGTGCAGTTCGCGCCGGTGGCGCTCGGCGCGCCCGGCGAATCCGCTGTCGTCGTCGGTCACCGGATCGGCCTGCCGGGTCGCGGGGGTCATGGTGTCGCCTCCTGTGTGCTCGTCGTGCCGTCGTCTACCGCAGAACGAGTCCGGAGGACACGTTGACCATGCCGCCGGTCATCCCCGCCGCGCCGTCCGAGGCCAGGAAGGCGGCGGTGGACGCGACGTCCGCGAGCCGGACGTTGCGGCGCAGCACCGACATGGCGGCGATGCCGTCGAGCGCGGTCTGCGGGTCGGGGGCATGGTCGCCGGCGACCGCGGCCAGCTTCTCCTTGGTCAGCGTCTCGGCGACGCCCGCGGTCCAGATGCCGCAGACCCTGACGCCCTGCGGGCCGTTCTCCGCGGCAAGGTAGCGCATGAAGGCCTCGGTGGCGGCGTCGGCCGGACCCGTACTGCCCATGCCGGGCATCGCGCCGGCGCCGGAGCCGCTGTTGAGGTGCAGGATCACCCCCGAGCCCCTGACCGCCATCCGGCGGGCCGCCCCGCCCGCCGTGTGCAGGGCGGTGAGCAGGCCGTTGTCGACGGCGCGCAGCAGGTCGGCCGCGGGCATCGCGGTCAGCGGGACGCCCTGGACGTCGCCGCGGCTGGCGAGGTTGAACGACACGTCGACGGCCCCCGCGGTCGCCACGACGTGGTCCAGGTGCGCCTCGACGGCCGCCTGGTCCAGGGCGTCGACCACCGCGGCCTCGGCCTGGCCGCCCGCGGCCGTGACCGCCTCGGCCACGGCGTCCAGGCTCGCCCGGGTGCGCCCGGTCACGAAGACCCTGGCGCCCTGCCGCGCGAATTCCGCGGCCACCGCGCCGCCGATGCTGCCGCCGCCGCCGTAGATGACCGCGGTCTTGCCTTCGAGGATGCCGCTGCTCATGTCCGCCTCCAGTGGGTGTTTCCGTGTGGCCGTGCTGTGGTCGTGCTGCTCGGTTGCCGGTGTAACGACACGGGGCGCGGAAACTCATCGGTGCGTCGGTGCGTCGGTGCTTCGGGGTTCTGTGGTGGCGGTGTGACAGTGAACGGGTGGGGAAGGGCGGAGAAGCAAGAGGAGACGATCACTCGTCGGAGTGACCCACTTGGGCGGAATTGCCCATTCCTGCTGTCGAAGATATGACAACCTATGACACGATCTTGAGTGATCGTCACAGGGAGGACAAACGGGATGCAGGTGGCCAGGACGACCAGGAGCCGGCTTCGCGCCGCCGTCGTGTGCGGGGCGCTGCTCGCCTCCGCCGCCCTCTCGCTGCCCGCCGCGCAGCGGGCCGCGGCGCGGCCGTACGAGCCGCCGATCCCGTCGCCCTCGGCCACCGCGCCCGCGCCGCAGGACCCGGACCCGACCGGCCCGGCCGCCGCGGTGCCCGCGCCCACCGGGACCGCGGACCCGGCCTCGCTGCCCGACCTGCTGCACCAGCTCCAGACCCTCTACCAGCAGACGGAGACGGCCACCGAGTCGTACAACAAGGCGAAGGAGACCGCCGACCAGCAGCGCGTCAAGGCGCGGGCGCTGGACACGCGGCTCGCCGCGCAGCGGTCGCAGGTCGTCGCCGGGCGGGACCAGGTCGGGCTGATGGCCAGGCAGCTGTACCGCAGCGGCGGGGTGTCCCCGTATCTGTCGATGCTGGGCGGCGAGACGCCGCAGGACTTCTTCGGGAGTCTGCACATCGCCCAGCGTGCCGTCGGGCACCAGCAGGACGTCGTGGCCGGCCTGACCGCGGACGAGCAGCGGCTGGCCGCGCTGAACGCGCAGGCGCAGCGGGCACTGGACGCGGCCCAGGTCGCGCAGAACAGGCAGGCCGCGCAGAAGACGCAGGTCGAGACGCATCTGCGGCAGGTCGAGGCGCTGCTCGCCGGGCTCAGCGGGGTGCAGATAAGCGAGCTGCAGGCGCTGGAGAAGCAGGGCGCGGACAAGGCCCAGCAGGAATTCATGGACTCCAAGGCGCTCGGCCCCGACGCTGCCGAGCGCGCGCCCTCGGCGGCCGGCGACCGTGCCATCGGCTACGCCTTCGAGCAGCTCGGCAAGCCCTACGTGTGGGGCGCCGAGGGCCCCGGGTCCTTCGACTGCTCGGGCCTGACCTCGCAGGCCTGGTCGCACGCCGGAATCCCGATCCCGCGCACCGCGGAGGAGCAGTGGGCGCGGCTGCCGCACGTGCCGCTGTCGCTGCTGCGCCCCGGCGACCTGGTCGTCTACTTCCCCGGCGCGACCCACGTGGCCCTTTACATCGGCGACGGCCTGGTCGTCCAGGCCCCGCACACCGGCACGGTGGTGCAGGTCTCCCCGATCGCCGCCAACCCGATCCTCGGCGCGGTCCGCCCCGACCTGGGCGCCCAGCCGGTCGCGGACTACCAGCCGCGCCCGATCCCGCAGCAGAAAGACCAGCCGCAGACGGCCCGGCCACAGGCCGACCAGCCCTAGACCCCGCCTAGGGAGCGGTGGCCGCCAGATAGTCCGCTGCCGCTCCGGGCTCGTAGAACCAGGGGTCGAAGCCGGCCGGGGTGTCGAAGCCGTTGGCGATACGGTCGGCGACCGGCGGGCGGCTCTCGGCGGCGGCCAGCAGGGCGTGGACGTGGTCGGGCTGCGGGGACGCCAGCATCGCGTTGGTCCAGCGGGAGGAGGGGCCCGCCTCGGACCAGAAGCGGTCGAAGGCGGTCTCCATCCACGGGCGGTCGAAGGGCAGTTCGCCGTGCCCGGCGATGCTCGCCAGGTAGGCGGCCGCGCATTTGGCCGCGTTGTTGGACCCCTGGCCGGTGAGCGGGTCGTTGGCGACGACCACGTCCGCGACGCCCAGCACCAGCCCGCCGCCGGGGAGTTCGGCGACCGGTTCGCGTACGGTCGGGGTGAAGCCGCCGACGAGCGTGGCGTGGGGATCGGTCAACTCGACCGCGGACGCGCGCTCGTACTCCCACGGGGTGAAGCGGCGCATCAGGTCCAGCGTCAGGCGCAGGTGGTCCGCGGGGTCCTTGACGGACTCGAAGGCGTCGACCGGGCCGCCGGGGACGCCCTCCCAGAAGAGGATGTCGCAGGGGCCCGAGGTGGTCAGGGCCGGGATGACGATGAGTTCGCCGACGCCGGGGACCAGGTTGCAGCGGACCGCGTGGACGTCGGGGTGCTCGGGGCGCGGGCGGAGGCCGTGGACGTAGGCGACGGCCAGTGCGCGCCGCGGGGTGCCGTACGGCGAGCGGGCCGCGTCGGGGCGGAACATCGAGACGGTCTCGCCCTTGCCCGCCGCGACCAGGACCAGGTCGTAGGCGAGCGAGAAGTAGTCGAGGTCGGCGGCGGTCGCGGCGTGGACGACGACCTTGCCGCCGCGCTCGGCGAAGGTCTCCAGCCAGCCGGCCATCTTCACCCGCTGGTCGACGGACTGCGCGGGGGCGTCCAGGCGGCCGAGCCAGTCGACGGCGCGGGCGGACCGGGGTCCGGCGGCGGAGCCGGGTCCGGCCGCGGACCCGGGTCCGGCGGCGGAGCCGGCCGCGGGGGCCGCGGCGACGGATATGCCGAGGCCGGTTATGCGCGGCGCGAGGTCCGTCCAGAAGTCCAGGCCGGCCGCCCGCTCGTGGGCCAGGGCGGCGCCGAACATGCACTGGGTGGAGGTGACCCGGCCGGTGCGTATCTCGTCGGCGGTGCGGTTGGACATCACGGTGACGTCGTAGTCGCGGGCCTGGAGGCCGAGGGCCAGTTGGAGGCCGGCCTGCCCGGCTCCGACGATGAGGATCTTGCGCACGGCGCCCCGCTTCGTTCGGCTCTGGTGATGTCGTCGGCCCAAGCGGCCGGGCTAGAAGGGCTGTTCGGCCAGCGCGTGGGTGACGAGCGAGAGCAGTGCCTCGACCACGGAGGACCGTTTCCGCGCGTCGATGATCTGCACCGGGATGTGCGAGGGCACCGCGAGCGCCTCGCGTACGTCCTCGCCGGTGTAGGCGGCGGTGCCCTCGAACTGGTTGACCGCGACCGTGTAGGGCAGGCCGGTGCCCTCGAAGTAGTCGAGCGCGGGGAAGCAGTCGGCGAGCCTGCGCGTGTCGGCGAGCACGACCGCGCCTATGGCACCGCGCACCAGGTCGTCCCACATGAACCAGAAGCGCTGCTGCCCCGGTGTGCCGAAGACATAGAGGACGAGGTCCTTCTCCAGGGTGATCCGGCCGAAGTCCATGGCCACCGTGGTGGTGACCTTGTCGGGGGTGGCGGCCAGGTCGTCGAGCGCCTCGCTGGCCTGGGTCATCACCGCCTCGGTGGTCAGCGGGGTGATCTCGGACACCGCGCCCACGAAGGTGGTCTTGCCCACGCCGAAACCGCCGGCCACCACGATCTTCGTGGAGACCGGCGCGCGGCCGCGCTCGTTCTGCCAGTCCTGCAGGCCGTCCGGCCGGTCAGAGCCTGCGAAGTCCACTGAGCACCCTTTCGAGCAGCGCGCGGTCGGGGCTGCCGGACCCGTGCCCGGTGCCGTACACACGAATTCTTCCCTGGTCGGCGAGATCGCTGAGCAGCACCCGGACGACGCCGAGCGGCATCCTGAGCAGCGCGGAGATTTCGGCCACCGACCGCATTCTCCTGCACAACTCCACGATCGCCCGCCTCTCGGGCAGCACGCGTTCCGCCCAACCACCCCTGGCGGGGGCGTAAGGCTCCTCCGGGCCCTCCACAGTGGCCACGAAGGTCTCGACCAGCAGCACGTGGCCGACCCGCGTCCGGCCGCCGGTCAGCGAATACGGACGGACCCGGTCCGTCCTGCGGTCGGCACCTCGCTGCGGCGCTCCGCGCCTGGGCAGTGCGGACATGGACGACATCAGTCGGCTCTCCCGGTGGCCTGGCGCAACTCGCTGCGGAGCGCGGGGGTCAGTACATGTCCGGCGCGGCCCACGAACAGGGCCATGTGATACGCGATCACGCTCAGGTCGCAGTCGGCGGTCGCGTGCACGCCCAGCAGCGACCCGTCGCTGATCGACATCACCACGAGCACTCCGTCCGCCATCGCCACGGTGGTCTGCCTGACCCGTCCGCCGTCCATCAGCCGGGCGGCGCCCACGGTGAGCGAGGCCAGGCCCGACACGACCGCGGCGAGATCCATCCTGCTCTGGCCGGCCAGACCCGGATGCGCGGGCGCCTCCGTCATATTCTGCCCGCTCTTGCCGTCGGAACCGTCGTCAGGTTCGGAACCGAGCAGCAGCAGGCCGTCGGAGGAGACTACGGCGACCGAGTGGACGCCGTGCACCTCCGCCACGAAATTGTGCAGCAACCACTGGAATCCGCGGGCCTCTTGGCTGAGCGCCCCGGGATGCGTGCCGACCGCGTTCAACGGGTCGCCTCCTCAACGTTTCCTGCCGGATCTGCCGGCTCCCGCGACCCTGCGGGCGCCTCGTCACGTTCGCGTACGGCCTCGGCCCGGCCCGCCCGCAGGCCGCGCTGCAAGCCTTCGAGCCTGCGCCGCAGTTCGGCCGCGTCCACGGGCGGCGCCGCGACGGGCGGCGCGGCCCGCCGGGTGCCCGCGGCCCCGCGCACCCGCTGCGGCAGCCCCTGCCCGGCGCTGCCGCCGGCGGGGCGGGCTATCGGGTAGGCGGCGGGGCCGGGTTCCGGGGAAGGCGCAAGTCTCGCGGCGGGCAGTGGCGCTGGTAGGAGAATGGCGCGGATGGGCGCGGGCACGAACGACGCGGGCGCGGGCACGAACGGCAGGGCCGGGGACGGTTCGGCCGGCGGGTCGGACGGCGGGGCCACGGGCAGGTCCGACGGCAGATCGGCGGGCAGGTCCGACGCCGAGTCGGCGGGCGGCGCGAAGCCGTGGATCTCGTCGGGGCCCGTCGCCTGCGCCGGCAGGCGCACGGGTCCGGCCGCGGAATAGCGGCGCGGGTCGCCGCCGGTGAAGGCGGCCGGGTCGAGCGGGGTGACCGGCGGCTCGTCGGGCCCGACCGGGGGCACCAGCAGGCCGGGCAGCACCACCACGGCCTGGGTGCCGCCGTTGCCCAGCGGGTGCAGCCGCACCCGGACGCCGTGCCTGCGGGCCAGCCGCGAGGCCACGTAGAGGCCCATGCCGGCGACCGCGCCGGGCGGCGACGGATCGGGGTCGGCGAGCAGCGCGTTCAGCTCGTCGATCCGCTCCGCCGGCACGCCGATACCGGAGTCCGCGACCGCGACGACCACCTCGCCGGTCTCCAGCAGCTGCCCCGACAGCAGGACTTCGGTGGTCGGCGCGGAGAAGCCGGTGGCATTGTCGAGGAGTTCGGCGAGCAGGTGCGCCACGTCGTCGGACGCCCGGCCGGCGACCCTGACGCCGGGCAGCACCTCGATGCGCACCCGCTCGTAGCGCTCGACCTCGGAGATCGCGCCGCGCACCACGTCGATCAGCGGGACCGGGCGGGCGGTGGCGCCGTGGCTGTGCTCGGTGCCGCCCAGCACCAGCAGATTCTCGCTGTTGCGGCGCATGCGGGTGGCGAGGTGGTCGAGCTGGAAGAGCGTCGCGAGCCGGTCGGGATCCTGCTCCTGCTCCTCCATGCCCTCGATCAGGGCCAGTTGCCGCTCGACCAGGCCCAAGGTGCGCAGGCTGAGGCTGACATGGGTCATGTGGGCGGCATTGCGGGCCGCCGCCGCGCTCAACTCGCGGTCCAGCTGGGTGACATGGGCGACCAGCTCGTCGTGGGCGCGACGCAGGGCGTCCTTCTCGGCGACGGCCCCGGCCAGCGCGCCCCTGGTGCCCTGGGTGGCGCCGCGCTGCGCGGTCAGCTCGGTGCCCAGCTCGGCGGCGCGGGCCCGCAGTGCCTGCGCCTCGTGGGTCAGCGCGTTGGCGCGGCGGGCGACGGCTGCGTATTCGTCCTGGCCGATCACCTCGACGCCCTGGCCGCCCTGCGCGTCGGAGCGCGACCAGCGGTGCAGGGCCGCCAGCGGGCGGGTCAGGCTGCGGAAGAGGGCGACCAGCACCGCGACGAGCAGCAGCAGGCACAACGCGGCCAGTGCGCACCGCAGTTCGAGGACGGTGACGGTGTGGTCGCGGTGGTGGGTGGCGGCCGCGGCCCGGTCGGCGGCGGCGGACGCCTCGACGCTGCGGAGCAGGCCGATGCGGGCGGTGAGCGCGGACCTGACCGCGGCGGCGCCCAGGGCGCGGTCGGTGCGGGTCAGTTCCGCCCCGTCGAGGAGCGCGGCGGTGTCCTGGTCGGCCTTGGCGACGTCGGCGCCGGTGACCGTCCTGGCGTAGCGGTCGCGCAGGTCGGCGGGCGCGGTGCCGCGGAAGTCGGCGAGCGCGGAGCGCTCCTGGAGCCTGGCCGCCTGCGCGGCGGCCACCAGCGCCGGCTGCGTCCCTCCCTGGGTCAGCGCGCCCACCAGCAGCCCGCGCTGCACCGAGGCGGCGCCCGCCAGCCGGGTGAGCGGGCCGGCGCCCGGCGCGTCCCCGGCACGCCCGAGCGCGTCGATCAGCGGCTGATACGCGGTCACGGCCGCCTGCACCCCGTCGCGGTCCGCGCGCGCGGCGAGCGCCGCCTTGCGGACGCCGGGCAGGGCGGCGAGCGCGGTACGCAGCTCGGCCGGCGGTCCCGCCGCGAGGACGTCCGCCAGCTGCCGGTCGGTCCGGGTGCCGTCGGCGGCGGGCAGCTTCGGCGCCTTGGCGCCCGCGGCGACCAGCGCGGCCACGTCGTCCCGCTCGTCGGCCAGGTCGTGCGCCAGGACGGTGGTGCGGGTGTCCAGGGCCGCGGCGGCGGCCCGGTCCTGCGCCGCCGTCAGATCGCCTATGCCGAGTGCGACCCCGGGTGCGGCGGCGGCCACCACCGCGGCCGCGCACACCAGGAGGGCGGCGAGCATGCGCTGTCCGACCCGACGCTCACGCGGTTGACGTCGTTCACGCACTTCTGGCTCGCAATCACGTATCGCCGGCGGGGATTCCCGAGGAATATGCAGGGGCTGACACGACCCTTGCAGTCCCGCCAGGAAGGGGGCCATCCCTCCCTCCTCCGGACACTCGAACGAGTGAATCGCACTGGCGACACACCGGACAAGCCGAGTAGACCGGACAGGGGTTCGGCGGATCGGGGGCACACTGGCGCCGCCGCGCCGCGTTTGGCAGGATGCCCGCCCACAGCCGCGCCGACCGAGCGTCCGGTCGAACGGTTCGAACGGGGCCTGCCGCACACTGAGTCCATGCGTATCGAGACGGCGACGGCGCCCGGGATGCCGGGGGCGCCCAACGAGGACTTCGCGGCGGTGGCGCTGCCCGCCGGGGGACACGGCGGGTCACTGGTGCTGCTGGACGGCGTGACACCGCCGCCGGACAACGGGGACTGCGTCCACTCGGTGCCTTGGTTCACCTCGCGGCTGGGCGGGGCGCTGCTCGAACTGTCCGTCTCGCGGCCGGACATCACCCTTGCCGACTGCCTGTCGGCCGCGATCGCCGCGACGGCGGAGGCGCACCGGGGCACGTGTGACCTTTCTCACCCGCTGACCCCGCAGGCCACCGTCGTGGCGGTGCGCTGGGGTGCCGACGAGGTGGAGCACCTCGTGCTCTCCGACTCCGTGCTGCTCCTTGAGGGCGCGGGCGGGGCCGTGACCGCGGTCCTCGACGACCGCATCGACCGGCTGCGGGCGGCGGGCACCCGGGTCGGCCCGCTGCGGAACCTGCCCGGCGGCTTCTTCACCGCCGCCGCCGATCCCACGGTGGCCTCGAAGGCGGTCACCGGCCGCACCCCGGTCGCGTCCCTTCGCGGTTTCGCGGCCCTCACGGACGGTGCCGCGCGGGGCGTCGAGGTCTTCGGCTCCGACGACTGGGCGTCGACCTTCGCCTTCCTGCGCAAGGCCGGGCCCGAGGCCCTCCTCACCCGGGTGCGCGACCAGGAGCTGGCCGATCCGGCGGGGGCGGCGGTGCCGCGGGGCAAGCCGTTCGACGACGCGACCGCCGTCCTGGTGGAGCTCTAGGGTCCCCACCGGGCCGGGTCACCCGGGTGGGTGACCGCCGGTCACAGGATTTCCGCCGTGGATTCGTTCAGGTTGTGCAGGAGCCGGGCGAGGTCCGCGAGGTCGGGGTGGGGCCAGGAGGAGAGCTGGCGGAGGTAGGCCGCGCGGCGGGCGTGGCGGACGTGGTTGAAGCGGTTGCGGCCGTCGGGGGTGAGGCGGATCAGGAAGGCGCGGCCGTCCGCCGGATCGGGCTCCCGGGTGACCAGCCCGAGGACCTCAAGTGCCCGCAGCTGGCGGCTCATCGTCGCCTTGCCGACGCCGAAGTAGGACGCCAGGTCGGTGGCCCGCTCCGGCTCGACCTCCTGGAGCCGGACCAGGAGTCCGTACGCCGCGGGTTCCAGCTCCGGATGCACCGCTCGGGCCAGCTCGCCGGAGGCCGCCCGGGCGCGGCGGAAAAGCACCGTCAGCTCCCGCTCCAGCGCGTCCATCGACGGGTCAGCTCCTGCCGCATCTGCCGCATTGCGCGCGTCGGTCACAGCATTCCCGCTTTCAACGCCTGAAAGTTGTCTTCACACACGGTGGTATCCGCAGTACGCCAAGTATTTCGCAGGAGTAGACCAACGGCGGTTACAGGACCCTCTTTCCACGCGCGTAGCGTCCCACGTACCGTCCCCATGTCATGACCATCCCAAGGTCATGCCGAGTCCCCCACCTGGAGGCACGCATGTCCCACGGAGCTATCTCCGTCGTGCACGGCAACGGCTCGGTCCGGACCAGGCTCGCGCTGCTGGCCGGTTCTCTCGTCACGATGCTCGCGATGGCGCTCGCCGCACCCGGCACCGCGCACGCGGCGAATTCCGGTCACATGACCCACCCCGACCTCGACTGGCTGGGCTCCCAGATCCAGATCCACGAGGGCAGGAGCGCCCCCGGGGACTCCAAGGTCGTCACCGCGGCGGTCACCCAGACCCCCGGGATGGACGTCTCCAGCTACCAGGGCAACGTGAACTGGGCGGGTGCCTGGTCCAACGGCGCGAAGTTCGCGTACGTCAAGGCGACCGAGGGCACCTCCTACACCAACCCCAACTTCACGCAGCAGTACAACGGCTCATACAACGTCGGCATGATCCGCGGCTCCTACCACTTCGCCCTGCCCGACGTGTCGACAGGCGCGGCGCAGGCCGACTACTTCGTGGCGCACGGCGGCGGCTGGTCCAAGGACGGCAAGACGCTCCCCGGCGCGCTGGACATGGAGTACAACCCCTACGGCGCCACCTGCTACGGCAAGACGGCCGGCGGAATGGTCAGCTGGATCACGTCGTTCTCGAACGAATACCACGCCAAGACCGGCCGCTACCCGACGATCTACACCTCCACCAGCTGGTGGAGCACCTGCACGGGCAACAGCGGCGCCTTCAGCGCCGGCAACGCGCTCTGGGTCGCCCGCTACGCCGGCACCGTCGGCACCCTCCCGGCCAACTGGGGCTACCAGACCTTCTGGCAGTGGGCCGACTCCGGCACCTTCCCCGGTGACCAGGACCGCTTCAACGGCGCGCTGGACCGCGTCAAGGCCTACGCCAACGGCTGACCGCCGCCGACAGCGAAGAGCGGCCCCTTCCCCCTGGCGCGGGGGGAGGGGCCGCTCGGCGTCCACGGCACGGGACCGTACCGACCGTCAGGCGGCCACCGCTACCTCGCGGAGGGCGGCGTCGGCCTCGGCCGGCTCCAGGGCCAGCGCCAGCACCTGGCGGACGTCGCCGACCGGGTGGACGTCGAGGGCGTCCAGGATCTCGGCGGGGACGTCGTCCAGGTCCGCCTCGTTCCGCTTGGGGATCACCACGGTGGTGATCCCGGCCCGGTGCGCGGCCAGCAGCTTCTGCTTGACCCCGCCGATCGGCAGCACCCGCCCGGTCAGCGAGACCTCACCGGTCATCGCCACGTCGGTGCGCACCCGGCGCCCCGACAGCAGCGACGCCAGCGCGGTCGTCATCGTGACACCGGCGCTCGGCCCGTCCTTGGGCACCGCCCCGGCCGGCACGTGGATGTGCACGCCCCGCTCCTTGAGGTCGCCGACCGGCAGCTCCAGCTCGGCGCCGCGCGACCGCAGGAAGGACAGCGCGATCTGCGCGGACTCCTTCATCACGTCGCCCAGCTGCCCGGTGAGCTGCAGCCCCGACCCGCCGGTCTCCGGGTCGGCCAGCGACGCCTCGATGTAGAGGACGTCACCGCCCGCGCCGGTCACCGCGAGCCCGGTCGCGACCCCGGGCACCGCCGTACGCCGCTCCTCCGGGTCCTGCGCGGACTCCGGCACATGGTGCGGCCGGCCGATCAGGCCGCGCAGGTCGTCGGGGCCGACGGCGAAGGGCAGCTTCTGGTCGCCCAGCTCGTGCCGCGCGGCGATCTTGCGCAGGATGCGCGCGACCGTACGCTCCAGCGCCCGCACCCCGGCCTCCCGGGTGTATTCGCCGGCCAGCCGGCGCAGCGCGTCCTCCTCCAGGGTCACCTCGCCGGTGTCCAGGCCGGCCCGCTCCAGCTGGCGCGGCAGCAGGTGGTCGCGGGCGATGACGACCTTCTCGTCCTCGGTGTAGCCGTCCAGCCTGACCAGCTCCATCCGGTCGAGCAGCGGCTCGGGGATGGACTCCAGGACATTCGCCGTGGCCAGGAAGACCACGTCGGACAGGTCGAGCTCGACTTCCAGGTAGTGGTCGCGGAAGGTGTGGTTCTGCGCCGGGTCCAGGACTTCGAGCAGGGCCGCGGCGGGGTCGCCGCGGTAGTCGGAGCCGACCTTGTCGATCTCGTCGAGCAGCACCACCGGGTTCATCGACCCGGCCTCCTTGATGGCCCGGACGACCCGGCCGGGCAGCGCGCCGACATACGTCCTGCGGTGGCCGCGGATCTCGGCCTCGTCCCGCACACCGCCGAGCGCGACCCGGACGAACTTGCGCCCCATCGCCCGCGCCACGGACTCGCCCAGCGACGTCTTCCCGACGCCGGGCGGCCCGACCAGCGCCAGCACCGCGCCGCCGCGGCGGCCGCCCACCACGCCCAGGCCGCGGTCGGCCCGGCGCTTGCGCACCGCCAGGTATTCGGTGATGCGCTCCTTGACGTCGTCGAGGCCGGAGTGGTCGGCGTCCAGCACCGCGCGGGCGCCGGCGACGTCGTAGGTGTCCTCGGTGGTCGTCTGCCACGGCAGTTCCAGGACGGTGTCCAGCCAGGTGCGGATCCAGCTGCCCTCGGGTGAGGCGTCGGAGGACCGCTCCAGCTTCTCGACC
The DNA here is from genome assembly GCA_036015235.1 of Streptomyces sp. NBC_00433. NCBI lineage: Bacteria > Bacillati > Actinomycetota > Actinomycetes > Kitasatosporales > Streptomycetaceae > Streptomyces > Streptomyces sp. NBC_00433. Next base: position 3,325,593 of record CP107926.1, read on the forward strand.
TCCTTCAGCGCCGCCTCGCGCACCTTCTCGGGCAGGTCGGCGGCCTCGACGCGGGCGCGGTAGTCGTCGGCCTCGTCCTCCGGGTCGCCGTTCAGCTCGGACAGCTCCTTGCGGACCGCGTCGAGCTGCTGGCGCAGCAGGAACTCGCGCTGCTGCTTCTCCATGCCCTCCTGGACGTCCTTGCGGATCGTGTCGGCCACGTCCTGCTCGGCCAGGTGGTCGCGCAGCCACTGCGTGGCCAGCTTCAGCCGGGCCACCGGGTCCACGGTCTCCAGCAGCTCCACGCGCTGCTCGGCGCTCAGGAAGGGGCTGTAGCCGGAATTGTCGGCGAGCAGGCTCACGTCGTCGATCTGCTGGACGCGGTCCACCACCTGCCAGGCACCGCGCTTGCGCAGCCAGCTGGTGGCCAGCGCCTTGTACTCCTTCATCAGCTCGGCCACCGCGCCGGGCGACTCCGCGACCGCGGGCTCCTCCATGACGGTGCCCTCGACCCACAGCGCGGCCCCGGGCCCGGTGGTGCCCGCGCCGATCCTGATCCGCGTACGCCCCTTGATCACGGCCCCGGGGTCGCCGTCGGACAGCCGCCCGACCTGCTCCACGGTGCCGAGCGTGCCGGCGGCGGCGTACTTCCCGTCGATCCGCGGCACCAGCAGCACCCGCGGCTTCCCGCCACTCCCGGCGGGATGCGCGGCCTGCGCGGCCTCCACGGCGGCACGTACCTCGGAATCCGACAGGTCGAGCGGCACGACCATGCCGGGCAGCACGACTTCCCCGTCCAGCGGAAGCACGGGCAGGGTCAGCGGGTTGGAGGGGATGGACTCAATCGGCATGATCGCTCCTCGTGCAAGCAAGTTGAGTACACCTGACTCAATGCAAGGCGCTCCGCCGGTGTTCCCGGATGAGTGTTCGCTCTGAGCGATCACCTCCGCGGCGCGCGTGACGGCCCCCGACCGCCGACCGCCGGCGACCGGGCCCGCCCACGGGCGTCCTGGCCGTGGGCCGGGAAAACCGGTTGCCGGGGGACGTAACGTCGGAAGGGTGAGTGAGGACGACGTGATGTTGTTGGCCGCGTATGACGCGCAGATGCGCGGGGTGCCGGCGGTGCGGCCCGCGGGGACGCGGTATGAGGAGGACGGGGGGCTCGTGCGGGTCGTCGGGCAGTTCCGGGGGCTCGTGACGGCGCCGCGGGATGTCGGCGTGCGGGGGGCCGAGCTGGACGCGCTGATCGCCCGGCAGCGGGACTACTTCGCCGCGCGCGGTGAGGCCGTCGAGTGGAAGGTGCGCGGGCATGACGTGCCCGCCGACCTGACCGAGCGGCTGCGCGCGGCCGGCTTCGCCGCCGAGGACCGCGAGACCGTGCTCGTCGCCCGCGCCGCCGAACTGGCCCAGGCCACCGCGGGCCGGCCGCTCCCCGACGGCGTCACCCTGCGGGAGGCCACCGCCGCGGCGGACCTGCGGGGCATCGGCGCGATGCTCAGCACCGTCTGGGGCATCGACATGCGCTGGCTCGGCGACGACCTGGCCGCCAGGATCGAGGCGGCGCCCGACCAGATCGCCGTCCTCGTCGCCGAGGCCGACGGCGGGATCGTCTCGGCCGCCTGGCTGGTCCACCGCCCCGGCACGCAGTTCGCCGGCCTGTGGGGCGGCTCCACCCTGGCCGGATACCGCGGCCGCGGTATTTACCACGCCCTCGTCGCCGCCCGCGCCCGGCTCGCCGCCGACCGCGGTGTCACCTATCTCCAGGTCGACGCGTCCGACGACAGCGCGCCCATCCTGCGGCGGCTCGGCTTCAGCGCCATCACGACGACCACGCCCTACGTATGGACGCCCCCCGCATGAGGCCGGGACTCGCCCCGGACGGCACGATCGTCCGCGAGGGCGCGCTGTCGAAGGTCCCCGCCGCCTACGCCCGGCTGCTGGACGAGACGCGGGACCGTATCCGCGCCGCCTTCCCCGCCGAGCGGCTGCACAGCGCGTACGTCTACGGCAGCATCCCGCGCGGTACGGCTCGCGCCGGGCGGTCCGACCTCGATCTGCTGGTCGTGCTGCGGGAGCCGCCGACCGCCGCCGACCGCTCCACCGCGGACCGCGTCGAAGCCGGCCTCGACGCGGACTTCGACGTCATCGACGGCGTCGGGCTGCTGCTCTCCGACGTCGGCACGCTGCTCAGCGAGCTGGAGCGGTTCGACCTGGGATTCTTCGTGGCGTGCCTCTGCACGCCGCTGCTGGGTGAGGATCTGGCGGGTGCCTTGCCGCGGTACGTCCCGGACGGGCTGCTCGCCCGGGAGACCAACGGGGACCTCGGGCTCGCCCTGGCCCGGTGGGTCGAGCGGGCCGCCGCGGCACGTACCGAGGCGGAGCGCTCGGCGCTGTGCCGGGGCGCGGCCCGGCGGATCGTACGGACCGGCTTCACGCTGGTCATGCCGCGGTGGGGTGGGTGGACCAGCGAACTTGCCCTCCAGGCCGAGGTTTTCGCGACCTATTACCCCTCCCGGGGGGTGGACATGCGACGGGCCGCCGTCTGGGCCCGTACTCCCACCGCCGATCCGGCGGCTCTCAGCCTTCTCCTCGGCGAGCTCGCCCCTTGGCTGACCGCCACCTATCTCGCCGTCCACGGCCCGAAAACTCCCCGCCCCGCGTCCTGACCCGCGCCTTGGTCGGTGGCTGCCGGTCTCCACACGACGGTCCGTCGTGGTTGCGCGCGCAGTTCTCCCCCAGAGCTTCGCCTGGGGGGACCCCCACGCGCCCCTGAAAAACGCGTGCCCTCTGCGGCAGAGCCCAGCCCCTGCCAGGGGCAACAGCAGGTCGGCGGAGGGCGCAGGCCAAAAGGGGCGCGGGGAACTGCGCGGCCAGCCCCCACCGGGCCGCAGGCAGGACGCGGCGCGACGAGCCAGGGCGCGGCCGCGGCCTAAAATGGGGCGATGTTCGCGCAAGACGACGCGCCGGTCGTGGTGGACCGGCAAAACGGCCCTGCCGGGGAAATCGTGCTCCGCAGACGCCGACGCGAGTACGAGATCATCGCCAACGGCTGCTTCCTGATGGACACCTCCGACGGCAGGTCGGAAAGGCTCCTGGTCGACGCCGCGCTGGAAGCGCTGGAAGCGCTGGGAAGGGACGCGCCCAGCGTCCTGCTCGGCGGCCTGGGAATCGGATTCTCGCTGGCCCGGGCGGCGGCCCAGCCGTGGGGGCGGATCGAGGTCGTGGAGCGGGAGGCCGCGGTCGTGGGGTGGCACCGCGAGGGGCCGCTGGGGGCGTATTCCGCGGGCGCCCTGGACGATCCGAGGGTGACGCTCGTCGAGGACGACCTGCTGGCGTACCTGCGGACGAGCACCGCCGGGTACGACGCGCTGTGCCTGGACATCGACAACGGTCCGGACTGGACAGTGACCGAGAACAACGGCAGTCTCTACAGTCCCAGCGGCCTCGACGCCTGCCGGAACCGGCTCACGCCGGGCGGCGTCCTCGCAGTGTGGTCGGCGCAGCCGTCGGCCGCTTTCGAGGCGGCACTGCGGTCCGCGGGGTTCGAACGGGTGCACACCCTGGAGATCCCGGTGATCCGCGGGGTGCCGGATGTCGTGCACCTGGCACACCGGGCGTCGTAAGGCGTGATGGTCACGGCAGCGGCCCGCCCCGTACGCTGCCGGGTATTCCAGGACGATTTTGTGGGGCGGAATTGGACGGCACGCAGATGACGGGCGCTCAGCGCCGGGTGCTGGTGGTCGAGGACGACCAGACGATAACTCAGGCCATCGCGGCGCGGCTGCAGGCCGAGGGCTTCGCGGTACGGACCGCCGGCGACGGCCCGGCGGCGGTGGAGGCCGCGCACTCGTGGTCGCCCGACCTGCTGGTCCTCGACGTCATGCTGCCCGGCTATGACGGCCTTGAGGTGTGCCGCAGGGTGCAGGCGGACCGGCCGGTGCCGGTGCTGATGCTGACCGCCAGGGACGACGAGACCGACATGCTGGTCGGCCTCGGGGTCGGCGCGGACGACTACATGACCAAGCCCTTCTCCATGCGGGAGCTGGCCGCCCGGGTGCATGTGCTGCTGCGCAGGGTGGAGCGGGCCGCGACGGCCGCGCACAGCCCGCGTGGTGCCGCGATCCACCTCGGCGACCTGGAGATCGACCACGCCCAGCGGCGGGTCAGGGTCGGCGGCGCGGACGTGCACCTGACGCCGACCGAGTTCGAGCTGCTGGTGTGCCTGGCGCAGCAGCCCAGGGCGGTGCTCTCCCGCGAGCAGTTGCTGGCCGAGGTGTGGGACTGGGCGGACGCGTCGGGCACCAGGACCGTGGACAGCCATGTGAAGGCGCTGCGCCGGAAGATCGGCGCCGACCGTATCCGTACGGTGCACGGCGTCGGGTACGCGCTGGAGATGCCCGCGAAGTGAGGCGCATCTGGCGGTGGGTGTGGGCGGCGCTGCGGCCGTGGGATCCGTACCGGTCGATCAAGGCCGCGCTGCAGGCGCTGGTGCTGGTGTCGGTGCTGATCACCACGGGTCTGGTGATCCTGGCGATCCACTCGGCGACCGAGCTGCGGGTGATCACCATCTTCTCGGCGATCGCGTCGCTGCTGATCACCCAGATCGTGGCGAACGGCCTGACGGCGCCGCTGCGGGAGATGACGGCGGTCGCCAGGGCCATGGCGGGCGGCGACTACAGCCGCCGGGTGGCGCGGGTGCGCAGGGACGAGGTCGGCGAGCTGGCCGAGACCTTCAACCGGATGGCCGCCGACCTGGCGGCCGCCGACCGGCACCGCAAGGAGCTGGTGGCGAACGTCTCACATGAGCTGCGGACCCCGATCGCGGCGCTGCGCGCGGTGCTGGAGAACGTGGTGGACGGGGTGTCGGCCGCCGACCCCGAGACGATGCGGATCGCGCTCCAGCAGACCGAGCGGCTGGGCAAGCTGGTCAGCCAGCTGCTCGACCTGTCGCGTCTTGACAGCGGGGCGGCGCGGCTCGACGCCAAGCGGTTCGAGGTGTGGCCCTACCTGTCGGCGGTGCTGAAGACGGCGAGCCTGGGCATGGGCTCCGGCGGCGGGTCGCGGTCCCGGGCGCGCGCCGACGTCCCGCTGCACCTGGACGTCTCGCCGCTGGAGCTGACGGCCTTCGCCGACGGCGAGCGGCTGCACCAGGTGGTGGCCAACCTGGTGGACAACGCCGTCAAGCACAGCCCCCCTGGCGGCCGGGTGACCGTACGGGCGCGTGGCGGCACGGCGCCCGGCAGCCTGGAGATCGACGTCGTCGACGAGGGCCCCGGCATCCCGGAGGCCGACCGCGTACGGGTCTTCGAGCGCTTCCACCGCGGCTCCCATCCGGGCGGCGACGGCGGTACGGGGCTGGGTCTCGCGATCGCCCGCTGGGCGGTGGATCTGCACGGCGGACGGATAGAGGTGGCCGAATCTCCTCGGGGCTGCCGGATTCACGTCACCCTTCCGGGTGCCGTCCCGGCCGCGCTTTGACGCAAAGTGCCGGTCGTGCACGTGCAGCGTGACGACGACTTCCGGCCGGGGAACCCTCAAGAGGGACCAATTTCCCGCCAGGAACCGCTCCGAAACCAGATTTCGGGTGTGACTTGCGCGACGACTGGGCCCCGGGCCTGCGGCGGAGGCTCCGGTAGGCGTAGCCTGTATTTCCGCTGTCCACCATCTTGTGAAGCGGAAGAGGGCGGTTACCGCCGTGTCGCCACAGTCCCCCAATAGCTCTAGTGTCACGACCGACCACGAAGCGCAGGGCGAAGGCCCCGCAGCGGGTTTCGGCCCGAACGAGTGGCTTGTCGATGAGATCTACCAGCAGTACCTCCAGGATCCGAACTCGGTAGACCGAGCCTGGTGGGACTTCTTCGCCGACTACAAGCCGGACGGCTCCGCCGCCACGGCGGCCCCCTCGGGCCAGGGCGGGGCGTCGGGTGCCGCGGCACGCGCGACCTCCGCACCGGTGACTTCCGGCCAGCCGGTGCCGTCGGCTGCCGCGCCCGCGGCCCCCGCGGCCACTATCCCGGCGCCGCCGGCCCCGGCGGCCCCGGCTCCCGCGCCGGCCGCACCCGCACCCGCAGCGCCCGCGCCCGCACCTGCGGCCCCCGCGCCCCAGCCCGCCGCACCCGCGGCGCCGGCTCCGGCGCCCGCCGCCGCGGCACCTGCCCCGGCCGCAGCTCCCGCCGCGGCCCCTGCCGCGGCGGCCGGGCCCGAGTTCGTGACCCTGCGCGGCCCGGCCGCCGCCGTGGCCAAGAACATGAGCGCCTCACTCGAACTGCCGACCGCCACCTCGGTGCGGGCCATTCCGGTGAAGCTGCTGTTCGACAACCGCATCGTCATCAACAACCACCTCAAGCGCGCCCGGGGCGGGAAGGTCTCCTTCACCCACCTCATCGGCTACGCCATGGTGCAGGCGCTCAAGGCGATGCCGTCGATGAACCACTCCTTCGCGGTGAAGGACGGCAAGCCGACGCTGGTCAAGCCCGACCACGTCAACCTGGGCCTGGCCATCGACCTGGTGAAGGCCAACGGCGACCGCCAGCTGGTCGTCGCGGCCATCAAGAAGGCCGAGACGCTGAACTTCTTCGAGTTCTGGCAGGCCTACGAGGACATCGTCCGCCGGGCCAGGTCCGGCAAGCTCACGATGGACGACTTCCAGGGCGTCACCGCCTCGCTGACCAACCCCGGCGGGCTCGGCACCGTCCACTCGGTGCCGCGGCTGATGCCCGGCCAGAGCATGATCCTCGGCGTCGGCTCGATGGACTACCCGGCGGAATTCCAGGGCACCTCGCAGGACACCCTGAACAAGCTCGGCATCTCCAAGATCATGACGCTGACCAGCACCTACGACCACCGGGTGATCCAGGGCGCCGCCTCCGGCGAGTTCCTGCGGATCATGAACCAGCTGCTGCTCGGCGAGAACGACTTCTTCGACGACATCTTCGCCGCGCTGCGCATCCCGTACGAGCCGGTCCGGTGGCGCACCGACATCGACACCGCGCACGACGACGACGTCACCAAGGCCGCCCGGGTCTTCGAGCTGATCCACTCCTACCGGGTCCGCGGCCACGTCATGGCCGACACCGACCCGCTGGAGTACCGCCAGCGCAAGCACCCCGACCTGGACGTGCTGGAGCACGGGCTCACCCTGTGGGACCTGGAGCGGGAGTTCGCGGTCGGCGGTTTCGCCGGCAAGTCGCTGATGAAGCTGCGCGACATCCTCGGTGTGCTGCGCGACTCGTACTGCCGGACCGTCGGCGTCGAGTTCATGCACATCCAGGACCCCAAGCAGCGCAAGTGGATCCAGGACCGCATCGAGCGCCCGCACGCCAAGCCCGAGCGCGAGGAGCAGCTGCGCATCCTGCGCCGGCTCAACGCGGCCGAGGCCTTCGAGACCTTCCTGCAGACGAAGTACGTCGGCCAGAAGCGCTTCTCGCTGGAGGGCGGCGAGTCCGTCATCCCGCTGCTGGACGCGGTCATCGACGCGGCGGCCGAGTCCCGGCTCGACGAGGCCGTGATCGGCATGGCCCACCGCGGCCGGCTCAATGTGCTGGCGAACATCGTCGGCAAGTCCTACGCCCAGATCTTCCGCGAGTTCGAGGGCAACCTCGACCCGAAGTCGATGCACGGCTCCGGCGACGTCAAGTACCACCTGGGCGCGCAGGGCACCTTCACCGGCCTGGACGGTGAGCAGATCACCGTCTCGCTGGCGGCGAACCCCTCGCACCTCGAAGCGGTCGACCCGGTGCTCGAAGGCATCGCGCGCGCCAAGCAGGACATCATCAACAAGGCCGGCACGGACTTCACCGTCCTGCCGATCGCGCTGCACGGCGACGCGGCCTTCGCAGGCCAGGGCGTCGTCGCCGAGACGCTGAACATGTCGCAGCTGCGCGGCTACCGCACCGGCGGCACCGTGCACGTGGTGATCAACAACCAGGTCGGCTTCACGGCCGCCCCGGAGTCCGCGCGCTCGTCGATGTACGCCACCGACGTGGCCCGCATGATCGAGGCGCCGATCTTCCACGTCAACGGCGACGACCCGGAGGCCGTGGTCCGGGTGGCCAGGCTGGCCTTCGAATACCGGCAGGCGTTCAACAAGGACGTCGTGATCGACCTGATCTGCTACCGCCGCCGCGGGCACAACGAGTCGGACAACCCGGCCTTCACCCAGCCGCTGATGTACGACCTGATCGACAAGAAGCGCTCGGTGCGCAAGCTCTACACCGAGTCGCTGATCGGCCGGGGCGACATCACCCTGGAGGAGGCCGAGCAGGCCCTTCAGGACTACCAGGGCCAGCTGGAGAAGGTCTTCACCGAGGTCCGCGAGGCCACCGCGGCGCCCGTCGAGCACGAGGCGTCCGGCTCCCAGTCGGAATTCCCGGTCGCCGTGCCGACCGCGGTGTCCGCCGAGGTCGTCAAGCGGATCGCCGCCTCCCAGGTCGACATCCCCGAGCACGTCACCGTCCACCCGCGGCTGCTGCCGCAGCTCCAGCGCCGTGCGGCGATGGTCGAGGACGGCACGATCGACTGGGGCATGGGCGAGACGCTGGCCATCGGTTCGCTGCTGCTCGAAGGCACCACCGTCCGGCTGGCCGGCCAGGACTCCCGCCGCGGCACCTTCGGCCAGCGGCACGCGGTGCTCATCGACCGGGAGACCGGCGAGGACTACACCCCGCTGCTCTACCTGTCCGAGGACCAGGCCCGCTACAACGTCTACGACTCGCTGCTCAGCGAGTACGCGGCGATGGGCTTCGAGTACGGCTACTCGCTGGCCCGCCCGGACGCGCTGGTGATGTGGGAGGCGCAGTTCGGCGACTTCGTCAACGGGGCGGCCACCATCGTCGACGAGTTCATCTCCTCGGCCGAGCAGAAGTGGGGCCAGACCTCCGGCGTCACGCTGCTGCTGCCGCACGGCTACGAGGGCCAGGGCCCGGACCACTCCTCGGCCCGGATCGAGCGCTTCCTCCAGCTGTGCGCGCAGAACAACATGACGGTGGCGGTCCCGACCACCCCGGCGAACTACTTCCACCTGCTGCGCTGGCAGGTCCACAACCCGCACCACAAGCCGCTGATCGTCTTCACCCCGAAGTCGATGCTCCGGCTCAAGGCGGCGGCCTCCAAGGCCGAGGACTTCACCTCGGGCGCCTTCCAGCCGGTCATCGCCGACCACTCGGTCGAGGCCGACGCGGTCCGCAAGGTCGTCTTCTGCTCCGGCAAGGTCTACTACGACCTGGTCGCCGAGCGGGAGCGCCGCGGCGCCGGCGACGTGGCCTTCATCCGCGTCGAGCGGCTCTACCCGCTGCCCGGTGTGGAGATCCAGGCGGCCATCGCGCCCTACACCAAGGCGCAGAAGTTCGTCTGGGCGCAGGACGAGCCGGCCAACCAGGGCGCCTGGCCCTTCATCGCCCTCAATCTGATCGACCACCTCGACCTGCTCCTGGGCGCGGCCCCCGACAACGCGGACCGCCTCCGCCGCGTCTCCCGCCCGGCCTCCTCCTCGCCCGCCGTCGGCTCCGCCAAGCGGCACCAGGCGCAGCAGGAAGAGCTGATCAACGAGGTCTTCGACATCTGACGGCTTCGCACCGCGCACGACGGCGGGTGGCCCGCACCTCTCAGGTACGGGCCACCCGCCGTTTCGCGTGACGGGGCCGGTCAGGGGGCGATCGGCTCGAAGTCCCAGTGCGGGCGGGTCCGGGAGCGGGCCGCGACGGTGTGCGGGTGCTGGGGGCCGAGGGTGGCGGCCAGCGTGGCGAGGGCCTCCTCCTCGACCTTGTCGGCCTCCGGGCGCTTGCGGAGGTTGCGCAGGTCGGTGGCCAGGGCGATACGGCAGGACAGGGTCAGCGGGTGCTCCTTGCCCAGGGTGGCGGTGGCGCGCTCGGCGGTGGCGCGGCTCAGGTCGGCGGCGCTCTCCGGGTCGCCGGCGAAATTGCGGGCGCCCGAGGCGTTCAGCGCGCATCCCAGGGTCCAGGGATGGTCGTCGCCGACCGCGCGGGTCATGGCGACCAGGGAGCTCTCGATCTCGATCTGCGACTGCTGGCGCTCACCGGCGGCCCGCAGGATCAGGCCGTGGTTGCCGAGCACACCGGCGGTGTACGGGTGGTCGTCGCCGAACTGCCTGCGGTATTCGTGCAGCGCGAACTCGCCCAGGTCGCGGGCCCGGTCGAGGTCGCCGTGCTGGCGCTCGAAGCTGGCGAAGGTCACCGCGACCCGCACGGTCAGCGGGTCGAGGTCGCCGAGCACCCGCTGGCAGCGCTCCAACAGCCTGGCCTGGAGGTTCGCCGCCTGCGAGCGGTCGCCGCCGCGGTAGTAGCACAGCGCGAGATTGTGCTCGGCGCGCAGCGTCTGCGGGTTGTCGGCGCCCAGGACGGTCCTGTGGACCTCGCAGTTGCGCTCCTGGACGGAGATGGCCTGCTCGTAGCGGCCCAGCAGCCGCAGGTCGTGGCCGAAGGAGTTCTCCGACGACAGCGTCCAGTTGTGGCGGTCGCGCAGCAGTTCGCGGCGGGCCTCCATGGTGACCTGGTCCAGCTCCATCGCCTCCTGGTAGCGGCCGAGCAGCCGGTAGGTGACGGCGATGTTGTGCTGGGCGCTGAGGGTGCGGGAGTCCTGGGCCCCGACCAGTTCCGCGTAGCCGTCGCGGACGAACTGCGAGAGGTCGAGGGCCTCCTCGTAGCGGCCGAGGTTGCGCAGGTCGGCGGCCAGGCCGCCGCCGGCCCGCATGACCAGCAGGTCGCGGTCGCCGCGGTCGGCGCGCAACTGGTCGTAGGCGGTGCGGTCGAGGGACTCGGTGGCCAGGTAGTCGCCGGTGGCGCGCATCAGGTTGGCGCGGTGGTGGATCAGGTCCCACAGCCGGGGATGCCCGGCGTCCAGCAGCCGCGGCCAGTGCTCGGCCGCGCCGACGGCGATCTCCAGGCCCGCCCCGTATTCCCCGGACAGGTAGAGGTAGCGCAGGCAGTTGAGCACCATGACCTGGATCTCGGGGTTGGTGCTCTCCAGCGCCCCGGACGACGCCAGGTGCGGCACGATCTCGGCGTAGCGCGGCCACAGCCGGGTGTCGCTGGGGCGTCCGGGGTCGGCGGCGGCGAGGATCTTGCGCACCACCCGGGAGTAGGTGTTCAACTCCTCCTCCGGCATGTCGGCGCGGACCGCCTGGTAGACCAGCCGGTGCATCTGGACGACCTCGGTGGAGCCGACCGACTCCTCCGCGGTGGTCTCCTGCGGGTCGGACTGGATGACCGACCACTGGGCGAGCTTGCTGATCGCCGAATTCCACAGCAGCGGGTCCTCCATGAGCCCGATGAGCTGCTCGGGCACATCGCGGATCTGGAGGTCGCGCAGCAGCCGGACCGGGATCGGCCCCGGTGCGAAGAAGACGCACAGCCGCAGCAGGTCGACGGCTTCCGGCTTGTCCTCGCGGAGCCGGTTGAGCAGTATCGAGAAGGCGGTGTAGTACGTCATCTGGAAGTCGGCTGCGACCTTGAGGCCGGGTTCGATGTCGGCCCCGTGCCGCAGCAGTTCGATGTATTCGTCCACCGGGGTGTTGGAGTCGTTGAGCGCCCCGGCGTTCTGGTCCAGGGCCAGGGCCAGGTCGCCGAGCGCCTCGGCCAGCTTGTCGGCGTCGGCCTCGTCCAGGCGGGGCGCGCGGCGGCGGACGAAGGCGACCGACTCGACGCGGTCGTAGACCGGGACCTCGATCAGGACGCTGTTGTGCTCGCTCCACTCGCGGTTCTGCGAGGTGATCAGGACGTGCCCGGGGCCGTTCGGGACGAGGTCGTGGATGTCGTCGGGCTGGTCGGCGCCGTCGAGGATCACCAGCCAGCGCCCGTACGGCTCGCCCCGGCGCAGGGCGTCGCGCACCGCGCGCAGCCGCTCGCCGTACTCGCGCCCGGTGACCAGGCCGAGCGCCGGTGCGAGCCCGGCGAGCTTCTCGCGCAGGGTGCCGCGCTCGGCGGCGCGGACCCACCACACCACGTCGTATTCGGGCAGGAAGCGGTAGACGTACTCGGTCGCGATATGCGTCTTGCCGACCCCTGACAGGCCGAACAGGGTGACGACGCCCGCGCCCGGCTCGGCCTGCTGGAACTGCTGGTGCATCTCGCCGAGCAGTTCCTCGCGGCCGGTGAAGCGGGTGTTGCGGCGCGGCATGCCGCCCCACACGTCGGGCTGCTCCAGGGGGAAGCGGGGTCCGCCGCCACCTCCGAGGGTGTCGCCCGTGGAGCCGCGCGAGGGGTTGATGCCGAGCCGGTTGAGCAGCCGGCGCTCGGCCTCGGCGGCGCCCAGGCCCCACAGGTCGGCGGCGGCGAGGGAGGCGACGGCGCTGGGCAGGGCGGCGGGCGTCACCGAGACGGCGGCGAAGCGCTCGCTGTTGGGCGGCACGATCCGGCGCAGCGCGGCATTCCACTCCTCGTGGGTGCGCGGGCCGAGCCGGAAATACCACTCGGAGAGCACGATCAGCACGCGGCCCTCGGACAGCAGCAGGTCTTCGAGGTCGCTGTCGATGTGGCTGTCAGGGGTGATGTCCAGCCGCTGGAGCACCACCTGGACGCCGTATTTCTCCAGCCTGCTGGCGATCCAGGTGGCCCAGGCCCTGTTGTAGCCAGCGAAGCTGATGGTCACCGGGCCGCGTGCGATTGCCGCCGCCGTGCTGCGCCCTCCGGCCATTCGACCGTCTCCCTCGTCTCCGTGCGGTGTCCTGACGGACCAACAGGTCGCCTGTGCCAGAAACTCTACTGATTGATCCCCCCGTGACGTGGCCTCACGCGCGCTTCCGGCGACTTCCGATCAGGCTGGTCCGCGGTGTCACCCCTGCCCGCGGCGCCACATGACGCGGGCGGTCTCGACGTAGGCGGTGGCCCGTGCGAGGTGCCCGTCGGGTGGCGCGTGGGCCTTGAGCCCGGCCTGGTGCGCCGCCATCGCGGTGACCAGGGTGCGGCCCTGCGGGGTGAGGCAGTTGGAGCCGAGCAGCTGCGGAAGCGCCACGTCGACCTGCTGGCGGCACCGGCAGTGGTCGGCCCAGGCGGCGTCCCTGACGGCGGGCGCGGCGCCGCTGAGCGCGACCCGCAGGTGGAAGTCGGCCAGCGCGATATGCGCGTAGGCCCCCTGGAAGAGGCCGTCCAGGGGCCGGGGGTCGGGGCGCCAGGGCGCCCAGTAGCGGGGGCTGCCGTCCGCGGTGTGCAGGACGGTCAGCGCGGACAGCGCGTACAGCTTGGCGTGCTGGAGCTCGTGCACCAGGGTCGCGGCCAGTTCGAGGCCGCTGCGCGGGGTGCTGCTCAGCAGGGCGCCGAAGGCGTCGCCGCGGGTGGCGCTGTATTGCGCCGTGGTCGAGCCGGCGAGCGGCACGAAGCAGCCGAGCAGCGCGCCGGCCTCCTGGGTGCGCCCGGCGCCGCCGAGCCGCGTCCACGGCTGGGCGTCCTGCCAGGCGCTGCGCCAGCGGGCGTGCTGGCCGGGCTCCAGGGCGCCGGACACGGGCAGCCCGTAGGGGCCGGCCCGGCGCCCTTCGCGGTAGGGGTCGACGTCGTCGAGCAGCACCGGCGGCCCGCCGTCGGCGCGCAGCGCCCTGATGGGCCGCCACCCGGCCGCCGCCGAGCGCCATGTCCCGTCGGGCCCGCGCCGGACCTCGACCTTGCGCGCCGGGGTGCCGCCGCCCGTCTGCACGTGCAGCCACAGGGTCCTGCCCTCGCCGACCACCTTTGCCGCGGCGACGCCGGGGCCGACCGTGCAGGCGCCGACGGTGGGCAGGGTCAGCAGGCCGCCCCGCACGGTGACGTCGGCGCTGAAGCGCAGGCCCGCGCAGGCCGCCGCGGCCGCCGCGAGGGCGCCGAGGTGGGCGAGCGTCACCGCGGGCGGCAGCGGCGGGTCGGGCACGGTGAGGGCGCGCAGCGCGAGGTCCGCCCACGCCCCGGTCATCGGGTAGTGGACGACGCGGTGGGCGGCGGCCGGGTCGGCGCTCTCCGCCGCGGCCAGCAGCCGCCAGTCGGCGAGCGCGCGGGCGGCGGCGGCCGGGGGCAGCACGGAGGGCGGCGCCTCGGCGACGGCGTCGAGCAGCGCGCGCAGGACCAGCAGCCGGCGGCGGCGCTGCTGGGTGACCAGCAGGTCGAGCGCGCGGGCGTCGCCGCCGGTGCCGCCGAGGGCGCGCAGCATGTCGTCGGATACGGTCACGGGACGCTCTCCCGTGGTGCGGGTCCGGCACCTGCCGCCGCGGCGAGTCGGGAGCCGATGTGGCGGATCAGATGGGCCAGGTCGGCGCAGTAGACGGACCGGTTGCGGAAGCCGACGCCCGCCAGGTAGCGGTGGGCGTAGTGGCCGCCGCCGCAGACCGTGACCAGCGCGCAGGCCGCGCATTCGGCGCCGAGCCCGGCCAGGCCCGCCTGGCGGGCGGCGACGCCGGGGTGCGCGAGGACCTCGTCGAAGCTGTGGCGGAAGACGTCCATGCCGGTGGCGGCGGCGCCTTCGTAGGCGGATTTCAGCGAGTCGACCTGCTCGATGCTGCCGTCGGTCTCGACGACGGCGGCGGTGAAAGGCTGGAGCCCGAGGCGTTCGGTGGCCGCGGGCACCCCGAGCAGCAGCGCGACGCACTCCTCGAAGAGCCGGACCCTGGTCTCGCGGCGGTCGGCCTGCCACCAGCGGTCGAAGACAGCGGTCAGCCAGCGGCCGTAGGGTGCCGGGTCGGCGGGCCTGGCGGGCAGTCCGGGCGGCGGCACCGTCCAGTTGCCGTGCGGCAGCAGCAGGTCGATCGCGGGCGGCGCGAAGGCCAGCAGCGACTCGTAGACCTCGACGGGGTCGTGCCGCAGGTCCACCACGCACAGGACCCCGGCGTAGGCCTCGGGCGCGGTGGCGGCGAGCAGCCGCAGCCCGGCCGCGGCGGCGGGCCACCCGGGGCGGCCCGCGTGGTCCACCCGGGCCGTGTTGTGCCCGGGGCGGCCGCCGTCGAGGCTGACGCCGATCCGTATACGCGCGTCGCGCAGCCGGGCGACGCGGTCCCGGGTGAGCAGCGTGGCATTGGTCTGCACGGAGGCGTGCACGGTGCACGGGACGGTCCGCCGGAGCCGCTCGACGTCGGCGGCCAGCCGGTCGGCGCCGGCCAGCAGGGGTTCGCCGCCGTGCAGGACGACGGCGACCTCGCGCAGCCGGTGCGCGGCGGCGTGCTCGGCGATGCGGTGCGCGGTGCGCTCGGCGACGCGGGCCGCGACCGTACGGGGGCGGTGGCGCCAGCCGTCGTCCTGGCCGGCGTAGAGGTAGCAATATGTGCACGCGAGGTTGCACCGGCTGTGCGTTTTGAGTATGAACTGCCTTATGGGCTCTGCGCTCCGCGCGGTGTGCTGCTCCTGCGGCTGCCACTGCTGGGCCACATCGCCTCCCCGTGTCCGGGGCCGCCCCGTCGTCCCTCGCGTTTTTCCCGCCGCACAGCCCACTGCAAACGCACGGCGTTCGTTTTGGCCGTAATCGTGCCCTCCGCGCCCCGGCCGCCCGGCGGGCGGGACGGGACGCTCCCCGGCGGTGGACGGCCGCCGCTACATCGAGTTGTCGAAGCCCCAGAGCGTCTCGCCGCCGGGGGTGGCGACCCGCTCCCGCAGGTCGGTCAACAGGGCGGCGAGCACCGGGTGTTCGACTGTTCGCAGGCTCTCCAGGTCGAGGGTCAGTACATCCGGCGCGGTCGCGCCGGCGGGCGGCTCTGCTTCCATCACGGACCTCCGTGTCAGGGTGCGGCGAGCGCGGCCAGGCGCTCGGCGGTGCGGCGGCCGGCTTCGCCGCCCTCGTCCGGGAGCTGGCGCCAGCCGGCCAGCGCCGAGCGGTACGCCTCGGCCGCGGCACGTTTGCGGTGGGCGGAGGTGTAGACCTCGCCACGCCAATGATGCGCCTGTGCGGCGAGTCGCACCATGGGGCGCGGGTCGGAGGCGCGGGCGGCGGCGGTGTCCGCGGCGTCCGCCGCCCGCCGGTAGGCGTCGGCCGCGCGGTCGAGGCGCTCGGCGCGCTGGGTGTGGTGGTATCCGAGCCGGTGCACCTCCCCCAGTTCGTAGGAGATC
The DNA here is from genome assembly GCA_036015235.1 of Streptomyces sp. NBC_00433. Taxonomy (NCBI): domain Bacteria; kingdom Bacillati; phylum Actinomycetota; class Actinomycetes; order Kitasatosporales; family Streptomycetaceae; genus Streptomyces; species Streptomyces sp. NBC_00433. The sequence continues at coordinate 3,341,582 of CP107926.1, forward strand.
CTGGCGATCTGCGCGGGATCGACCGCGGGCTGCACGGCCCGGCCCAGGACGTGCTCCGCCTCGCGCAGGTCGACCAGGTCGCCCTCCGCGGTGTAGCGCAGCACGAGGGCGCGGCCGAGCATCAGCAGCCGGGCGGGCAGCCGGGGGTCGTCGGTGGGGGTCTCCATCCGGCAGTCGCGAAGGACCAGGACCGCCCGGTTGACGAACATCTCGCCGCCGGGGAGCGCGGCCCGGTCGAGCAGGGCGGCGCCCCATTCGGCGACGAGGTTGCTGTATTCGGGGCGGTCGCGCGGGGTGAGGCGGCAGGCCTCCGCGAACCGCCCCGCGGCGGCTTCGAGTTCACCGGGCGGGCCGCCCTCGGAGTGCCGGGCGGCCCTGATCCGGCCGGCCCTGGCGAGGATGGCGGCGCGCAGCAGCCGGTCGCGGGTCTCGCCGAGCGCGCGGTCCACCAGCCGCTGGGCGTCGGCCAGTTGGCCGCCCATCACCAGCAGCGCGTCGACCAAGGCGAGGAGCGCGGGGACCAGCTGCTCGGGGCCCGCGTCCTCGCGTTGCAGCGCGTCCACGCCCGCTTCGAAGGACGCGGCGGCCTGCTGCGCGCAGACCTGCTCGCGCTCCCGGTCGGGGGCCGCGCCGGCCAGCCGCAGCAGGGCGCGGCCGTGGGCCAGGGCGAGCTGGCTGGGGCGGTCGTCGGTCGGCGGCCAGGCGTCGGCGAAGGCTTCGAGCGAGCCGACGGTCTCTTCGAGCAGCACGGTGTCGCCGCTGATGAGCCACTGGTCCTCAAGGATCTGGACCCGCTCCAGGGTGGCGGCGAGCAGCTCGCGGCGTTCGAGGCCCGGCGAGGCGCAGACGGCGGTCAGTTCGCGGTCGGCGCGGCGCAGCAGGTCCAGCGCGCCGCGGGTGTCGCCGACCGCTGACCGGTCGTCGGCGGAGGCGCGCAGCACCTCGGCCCGCACCGAGCGGGCCTTGACGGAACCGGGGTGGGCGGCGGCGGTCTCCGCGGCGTCCTGGGCCTCGCGCAGCAGGCCGGCGCCGCCGCGCAGCCGCCACAACCTGATGAGCTGCTCGGCGAGTTCGCTCCACAGCTCGGGGTCGGTGCCGTGCCGGAATTCCTCGGAGGCGGCGCGGCGCAGCAGTTGCACGGCCTCCATCAGGTTCTGCACCATGCCCTCGTCGCGGAATCTGGCGACGAGTTCCCTGGCCCGCAGGACGACGGACGAGGTGCCGCCCGCGACGCCGTGCCGCGTCCCTCCCCCGGCGCCGCGGATGCCGCCCGCGCCGGAGAGCGGCACGAAGCGCTCCAGGACGCGGGCGGCGACCTCGGCGAAGGGCTGCTGGGAGTCGGCGCCGACCGCGGAGCTCTCGGCGCGGGCGGTGTCCCTGGCCGCGGAGGCGACAGCCGCGTCGGCGACGTCGTCGCTGGGGCCGTCGGCGAGCTGGTTGATGGCCAGGGCGGGGAAGTTGGGGCCGCTGCGGCCGAAGCGCTGCTCGACGTATTCGGAGCAGTGCTTGAGCACCAGGCGGGCCTCGTCGATGCCGAGCGGGCCGAGCAGCACGTCCCGCACGCCGGGCGCGAATTCGTACCACCGGTGGTCGCTGCCCTCGGCTTTCACCACCAGTCCGCTGAGCAGCACTTCGGCCAGTTCCGCGGGGCCCGAGTCGGGCAGCATGGTGCGCTGGACGAGCTGCATGACGGGCAGGAAGAGCGGCGCGGCCGACAGGTAGACGGCGAGCTGGGCTGCGGCGGGCGAGGCGGCGGAGCGGAAGCGGCCGACCAGGGCGGTGGGCGGCGCGGCCGCGCGGCGCGGCCGGGCGGGGCTCGGCGGCTGGTCGGAGCGCACCCAGCCGACGGCGGCGGGCACCTCGCCCGCGCCGAGGCCGGCCAGCAGCCGCGACCAGGCGCCCAGCGCCTGTGCGGTGGGCGGCAGTACGGGCACCGGCAGCGCGTCGCCCGCGGGCGGGGTGGTGAAGCCGCCCGCGCCGGCCGAGAAGCGCAGCGGCGCGGCGGGCAGCGGGCCGTCGGCCCGGTGCAGCACCCCGTAGGAGACCGGCAGCCGGGTGCGCGACCACAGCCGGGCGGGCAGCGGTTGCAGGACCGCCACCGGGCCGTGCCCGGCGAGCCGGTGCAGCAGCCGGTGCGCCTGGCCCGAGCGCCACAGCGGCCCGGCGCAGTCGCTGACCAGCAGGGTGACGCGGCGGCCCGTGGGGTCGATCAGCTGGTCGGCGGAGCGCAGCGCGGACGGCTCGGGGTCGAAGCGGCCGCTGACGGCGGGGGCGCCCCCGGGTGTGGCGTGCAGATGGCGGACCTGCACCTCGTGGAAGGCGCCGAGGCGTTCGAAGACGCCGCCCAGCTCGCGCAGCATCAGCTCCCACACGTACATCGAGGAGGAGGCGTCCATCAGCAGCTGCATGACGGCGTTGCCGCGGCCGACCGGGCGGAAGACCGGCAGCAGCAGCCCGCCGGCCAGGGCGGAGCGCTCGGCGGTGGCGGATTCGTCCAGGACTTCCCGCAGCGGCCGGGCGGGGCTGCGGTAGCGCTGCAACGGGCGCAGCGCCGACTGGAGTTCGAGCAGCCGGGGCAGTGCGGTGGCCTCGGGCACGGCGACGGTGAGGCCGACCGCGCCCGCGTGCCGGCCGCGGCCGGGCTGGGCCGCCCCGGGGTAGAGGTCGACCATGCCGCGGTCGTCCGGCTCGGGCGGCACCAGGCTCTTGCCGCGCCCGTCGGTGCCGTCCGCGGGGACCTGCGGCAGGTCGCCGGGGTCGCCGCCCTGGCCGCCGCCGCTGTCGTGGGCGGGCCCGCTCGGGCGTCCCACCGGCGGCGGTTCCGGGGCGGTGGGTGTGGACCAGCGGGCCAGCCAGAGCGCGTCGGCCAGTTCGTCGGTGCCGGATTCGAGCCCGGCGCCGCTCAGCCTGCCGACGAATTCGGCCAGCGGGTCGGACGCGGCCCGCCAGCCGGTCGCGCCTTCCGCGGGCGGCACCGCCGGCTGCTCGGGTCTGCGGTTCGGCTCGGCATCCACAGCCGCCTCACCTGGGCCGGTCGAGCCGCTGGATGAGCATGTCCGCGAGTCGGGAACGGGTGGGCGGCGCCGCGTGGTGGGTGAGGTAGATCGCGTTCAGCAGCTGGTCGGTGGCGAGCAGTTCGCTGCGGGAGCGGTCGAGGAAGCGGGCGACCAGGTCCTCGCCGAGGGAGGCCGCCTCGTCGCCGAGGTGGGCGCGCACCACGGTGGACAGCCGCTGGTGGTCGGGGCGCTCCAGCTCCAGGTGGATGCAGCGGCGCAGCAGCGGCGCGGGGAAGTCCCGCTCGCCGTTGCTGGTGAGGATCACGAAGGGGAAGGCGCGGCAGCGGACCCTGCCCTCCCGGACGGTGACCTTCGCGCCGTCGTCGGTGAGGACGTCGACCTGGGGTTCGCGCTCCGCGAGGCGTTCGAGTTCGGGGATGCCGTACTCGCCCTCCTCCATCACGTTCAGCAGGTCGTTGGGCAGGTCGATGTCGCTCTTGTCCAGCTCGTCGATGAGCAGCACCCGCGGCTTGGCGGTGGGCAGCAGCGCGGTGCCGAGCGGGCCGAGCCGGATGTAGCTGCCGATGCCGCCGGGCGGGGCGGTGCCGGAGTGGGCGGCGATCTGGTTGTCCTGGAGCCGGGCGATGGCGTCGTAGCGGTAGAGGCCGTCCTGCAGGGTGCTGCGGCTGACGATCGGCCAGTGCAGCACCCGGCCCAGGCCCAGTTCGTACGCCACCGCGTGCGCGAGGGTGCTCTTGCCCGCGCCGGGGCTGCCGGTGACCAGCAGCGGGCGGCGCAGATACAGCGCCGCGTTGACCATCTCCAGCTCTTCCGGGCTGGGCCGGTGCATTTCGGCCATGTGCCGGTAGGCGCCGAGCCTGCGGGCCGAGGAGCTGTCGGGGCCCGGCCCCTGCGAGACCAGCGGCCCGCCGTCGAAGTCCCGCCAGGGCGGCGGCTCGGGCAGCCCGTCGACGCGGGTGTGGGGTTCCCCGGTGCCGCGGTAGATGAGCCAGTCGCCGGACGGGCCGGGCTCGGTCATATCACTCACCTCGATACCTCGTGTCCCTGGTCAAGGGGTCTCCAACGGCTCGTCGGTCCCGGGCAGCGGCCGGGTCGGATCGTGGTAGAAGAGCATGAGTCCCGCGGACCAGAACTTCTCCGGCACCCCGTCGTCCACCTCGGCCCGCAGCTCGGCGAGCAGCCGCGGCAGCCACGCGGCCGACCTGGCATTGCGCACCGCCCTGCCCATGCCGCGGTGGAAGTCCGCGCAGACCGCCTCCTGGGCGACCGGCCGCCGGCGCCACAGGGCGATGCTGTAGCCGCCGCGGACGATACGGTCCAGCGCCTCGGGCGCGGTGGCGGAGCTGCGGCACAGCGCCGGCAGGGTGTCGCGGGGCCGGGCCCGCAGGTCGGCCTCGTCGGGCAGCGGTCCCGCGGCGCCCTCGTCGCAGTCCAGGATGTGCGTACGCGGCGGCTGTTCGTGCAGGGTGCGCCAGCGGGCGGCGCGCTCGTCCGCCTCCGGCCGGTCCTCGTCCGGCATGTCGGTGCGGCGGATCACCACCGGCCGGTCCGGCTCGATGCCGAGCAGCCGCACGTCGGAGAAGCGGCCCACCAGGGCGCCGGGGACGGCGAGTTGGATGACGGCGAGGGTGTCCGGGCCGTCGCAGCGGCGGAAGACCTCGCGCAGCGGCTCGCGCAGCCGGGGCGCCAGCGCCTCCAGGTCGGTGCCCGGGTCGAACTGCTCGTCCACGCACTCCACTTCGCCGCTCTGCGGCACCACGCTCACCCGCCAGTCGTAGCGGCCGGGCTCCCAGCCGCGCGGGGAAATCTGCAACAGGGCCTCGGTGCCGTGCCATTCGGCCGGTGCCCGGTCCGCGCCCGGGGCGGCCCTGACCCGCAGCCGGCTCCTGCGCTCGTCCACCAGAGTACGGCGGAACAGCTTGCCCAGCGTGTCCTCGGCGTCGGCCGCGGTGTGCTGGGCCCACTCCCACAGCGTGCGCTCCGCCGACTCGTCGGCGGCGGCGACCCGGTCGGCGGTGGCGGCGTGCACCGCGTACCGCAGCACCGCCTCCAGCTCTGCGGTGCCGCGCCGCAGGTCGTACAGCAGCCCGAGGCCGTCGCGCCAGCCGCGCGGGGCGACCGTCAGGCCCTGGGAGGGGCCGCCGCGCACCGCCTCGACGACGCCCTTCAGGCTGTTCGCGTCGACCGGCGGCGGCAGTTCGGCCAGCAGGCCGAGCAGCCGGGTGCGCTGGCCGGGGGTGAGGGCGCGGCCCGCGCAGGCGCCGATCTCGCTGTGCGCGTCGGTCCACGTGCCGCCGTCGTCGCGGACGAAGGCGTGCCGGTCGGCGTGGTAGAGGTCGTGCGCGGTCATCACCCGGTGGTAGAGGTCGAGCGACGGGTCCGCCGGGTTGCCCGCGGGCAGCCGGCGTAACTGCTGGATGCCGACGGCCTGCCCGCCGTCCTGCCCGCGCCTGCGGGCCTTGAGCACCCCGATGACCTCGCCGCGCACCAGGTCGACCACCGGCCCGCCGGACACGCCGTGCGGCATCTCGTCCTCGTTGCCGAGCTTGAGGACACCGCCGATGCCGACCTGGCCGCTGATGGTGCACCTGCCGTTGTACGACTCAGGTCCGGCCTCGCCCGGGGTGTAGCCGAAGAAGGCGACCTGGTTGGTCGTGTAGGCCTTGGCGGTGCGCTCGGTCAGCCACACGCAGGGGTGGTCGACCGGGTCGAGCAAGCGGATCAGCGCGAGGTCGGGGGCGGGCCAGATGCCGCCGTCGTGCTCGGCCGGCTGTGCCCACTCGACCACGCCGTCGAGCATGCGGTCGCCCCAGCCGACCGTGACCGCGCGCGCCGCCGGCTGGCCCACACCTGCCGCCCCCTCCGCGTCCTCCGAACTCCGGCACGCCACATGGGCGCAGGTCAGAACCCAGTTGGGCGCGACAAAGAAGCCGCTGCCGTACAGCGGGTGGCCGGGCGTCGCGCCATGGACGCTCACGGTCGCGTCGCGGACCAGTGGGACGAGGAATTCCGCCGGATCGATGGGCTCGAGCTCATCGCTCCGCGGCGTCACCCCGCTCCCCCCGCGCCGTCGATCGCACCTGTCGCATCCGTCACAGCGGTCAGCGCACCCATGCCACCCCCCACTGGCCGATCATCCCCGAAGGCTAGCGCCTGCCGGCGCCCGCACGAGGCCCTTCGGGCAACTCCTATCCTTGTCCAGTCTGTCCCCGTCCTTCGCTGTTCTTCCCCGCCCAGCGACCCTCCCACCCCTGTTTCAGGAGCAGAACTTGTACTTCACCGACCGCGGCATCGAGGAGCTCGCCGACCGGCGCGGAGAGGAGGAGGTCACACTGGAGTGGCTCGCCGACCGCCTGCGCGAATTCGTCGACCTCAACCCGGATTTCGAGATCCCGGTGGAGCGCTTGGCGACCTGGCTCGCCCGCCTCGACGACGAGGACGTCTGAACCGGGGGTCCCCCCGAGCTGCCCCTTTCCCCGGTCCCGGGACCTTCCCCCGGTGGTGGGCTGGTCGCGCAGTTCTCCCCCAGAGCTTCGCCTGGGGGAGAACTGCGCGACCAGCCACGACGGCGCGGCACCTACGCGGCAACCCCCGCCCGGCGGGCGCGCAGTGTTACTTGACTTCCCGCGGACGCGATATATCGTGTGTTGGACGAGGACGCGATATACCGCGTTGAGCCGGCGCTCAGGAAGGACCACCGTGGAACGGACCGTGTCGGAACCCGGGAAGTTCGAGTTCGAGGACGCCATAGACACGCTCTGCGTGCGGATCGTCGGGGGCGACGTCAATGTCGTCGGGATCGACGAGGGGCCGACGCGGATGGAGGTCACCGAGCTGGAGGGGCCGCCGCTGAAGGTCGAGCGGGTCGGGTCGACGCTGACCGTCGCGTACGAGGACCTCAGCTGGAAGGGCCTGCTCAAGTGGCACGACCGCCACGGCTGGCGGCGCCGCGCGGTGATCTCGCTCGCGGTGCCCGCGCACACCTCCGTCGAGGTCGGAGTGGTCGGCGCCGGAGCGGTGATCTCCGGGATCAGCGGGCCCACCGTCGTCCAGGGCGTGAACGGCGACACCACGCTGGTCGGGCTCACGGGACCGGTGAAGGCCAACACCGTCGCCGGGAATGTCGAGGCCCAGTCCGTGTCTGGCGACCTGCGGGTCAACACCGTCTCCGGGCACCTCACCGTCGTGGAGGGCAGCGGCTCCGAGGTCAGGGCGGACTCGGTCAGCGGCAGCATGGTGCTCGACCTGGACCCGTCGGGCGGCGCCGACGTCCGGCTGGCCACCGTGTCCGGCGAGATCGCCATCCGCATCCCGGAGCCGGGCGACGCCGACGTCGACGCCAACACCACCAGCGGCCGGGTGTCCTGCGCCTTCGAGGAGTTGCAGGTCACCGGCCAGTGGGGGGCGAAGCGCATCACCGGCCGGGTCGGCTCGGGCGGGGCCAGGCTGCGGGCGACCACCGTCTCCGGCGCGATCGCCCTGCTGCGCAGGCCCCCGCTGGAGGACGCACCCTCCCTCAGGAAGGACATCTGACATGCCGCCCGTCTTCGCACACGGCCGGCTGCGGCTGTATCTGCTCAAGCTGCTCGACGAGTCACCGCGGCACGGCTACGAGGTGATCCGGCTGCTGGAGGAGCGCTTCCAGGGGCTCTACGCGCCCTCGGCCGGCACGGTCTACCCGCGGCTGGCGAAACTGGAGAAGGAGGGCCTGGTCACCCACTCCACCGAGGGCGGCAGGAAGGTCTACGCCCTCACCGACGAGGGCCGGGCCGAACTGGCCTCGCGGTCCGACGAGATCGCCGGGCTCGAAGCGGAGATCCGCGAGTCCGTCTCGGCGCTGGCCGCCGAGATCCGCGAGGACGTCCGCGGCGCCGCGGGCGACCTGCGCCGGGAGGTGCGGGCCGCGGCCCAGCAGGCGCGCAGCCGGCCGGACGACGCACCGCTCAGGAACAAGGACGTCAAGCAGGAGTGGCGGGAGCGGGCGCAGCGCGCCAAGGACGAGAGCCGCAGGGCCAAGGAGGAGGCGCGGGCCGCGCGCCGGCAGGCGAAGGACGCCCGGGACGCGGTCGACAGCGCGCGCGACGAGGTGCAGCAGATCGTCCGGCAGGTGCAGGAGCAGGTCCAGTCGTATTCGCGCGGCGGCGACTGGCAGGCGGGCGTCCGCGAGGGCCTGGCGGAACTGACCAGGCAGCTCGGGCAGTTCGGCGGCCGGCCGGCCGGTCCCGGGCCGGAGCCGTGGTCGGAGGCGACATCGGAGCCGGAGCCGGGCCCCACCGCCGGGTCGATGAAGGCACCGGCGCCGCCCGACCCGCACGAGGACGAGGCGGACGACGGCACCCCGCCGTCTCGGGACCCGGTGCGCGACCTGGAGCGGCTGCTCGACCGCTTCCGTGACGACGTCCGCGACACCGCACGCGATCTGGGCGTGGACGACGGCCAGTTGCGCGAGGTGCGGCGCCATCTGTCGGCGGCGGCCGCGCAGATCACGGCCGCCCTGGGCGGCCAGAAGCCCTGACGGAAGCCTGACGGAGGCGGGCCGGGTCAGCTGCCGGTGAGCACGATCTTGCCGAACACCTCGCCGCGCTCCAGCTGTTCGAAGGCCTCGCGTGCCCGGTCCATCGGCAGGACGGTGTCGATGACCGGGCGCACACCGGTGGCCGCGCAGAAGTTCAGCAGGTCCTCCAGCTCGTCCTTGGTGCCCATGGTCGAGCCGACGACCCGCAGTTCGAGGAAGAAGATCCGGTTCAGCTCGGCGGCGGGCGGGTTGGGCCCGCTGGTCGCGCCGGAGATGACCAGGGTGCCGCCGGGCCGCAGTGACTTGACCGAATGCGACCAGGTGGCGGCGCCCACCGTCTCGATGACCGCGTCGACCCGCTCGGGCAGCCGCCCGCCGGGCTCCACGACGGCCCGCGCCCCCAATTCCAGGGCCCGTTGGCGCTTGCCCGCGTCACGACTGGTCGCGTAGACTCTCAGTCCCGCCGCTTGTCCCAGCACGATGGCAGCCGTGGCGACTCCGCCGCCGGCCCCCTGCACGAGGACCGCGTCCCCCGGTCGTACGTTCGCGTTGGTGAAGAGCATCCGGTAGGCCGTGAGCCAGGCCGTCGGCAGGCAGGCCGCCTCCTCGAAGCTCAGCTCGGCCGGTTTCTTCAGTACGTTCCAGGTGGGCACGGTGACCCGTTCGGCCAGGGTGCCCTGGTATTTCTCGGTGAGCAGCGAGCGCCGCTCGTGCGGGCCGACCCCGTGGCCGGTCTGCCCGATCACCGAGTGCAGCACGACCTCGTTGCCGTCCTCGTCGATCCCGGCGGCATCGCAGCCGAGGATCATCGGCAGGCTCTCCTGCCCCAGGCCCACCCCGCGCAGCGACCACAGGTCGTGGTGGTTGAGCGAGGCGGCCCTGACCGTGACGGTGCTCCAGCCCTCCCGCTTGCCGGGCTCGGGGCGCTCCCCCAGTTCGAGTCCGTTCAGCGGGTGCTCTGCGTCGATGCCTGCGGCGTATACGGCGAACATGCCCCGACGCTAACGCACCCGCTCAACCCGCGTCGCCGACGCCCGAGGGCCTGTCTGACAAATCCCGTCCGGCTGGCGGGGTCCGGCACGCACGCTTGCTGCGTTGTCGGTCGTCGGCGCAGCCCGCTGCGCTCTTCCTCCCTCCGCCTTGCAATCGCACGCACCAGACCCCGCCAGCCCCGCCCCAAGGGCGGACGACGCTATTTGCCGGACAGGCCCTCGGCGCTCAACCCGAAACCCGCGCCGGCCAGCAGCGGCGCCAGCGAGTCCGCCGTGATCGCGAAGGCGGGCTGCGTCTCGCCGCCCGGTGCCAGCGCGCCGATCACCTCGCCCAGTTCGTTGAGCAGCGGGCCGCCGGCGGCGGCGGCGGGCAGCCGCAGGTCGGTGCGGTAGAGGTGCAGGCCCTGTTCGGGGAAGGCCTCGAACTTCTCGATGATGCCCGGGACCAGCGCCCCGCCCGGCGCCGCCGCCCGTATCGGGTCGCCGATGTGGGTGAGCCGGGGGAAGCCGAGCCGCAGCGGCCGGGTCCGGACGGGTTCGGCCAGCAGCAGCACCGCCGTGTCCAGGGCGGAGGTGTCGGGGAGGAAGGCCCGGCGTACGGCCTGCCCGCCGCCGGCCAGGCGCACTTCGGTCGCGGCGGCGTCCTGGGCCAGCCACCGGCGGCTGGTCAGGACGTGCCGGTCGGAGATCAGGAAGCCGCCGCCGTCCCCGACGCGGACCAGCGCGGAATGGGCCGCCGCCGCGAACAGCTCGGGCCGCCGCGGGTCGCGGACCAGGGCCGGCAGCCGGTCGGCGTCCTGGAGCAGGAACCGCCGGTAGCCCTCGACGTCGCCGACGCCGGCCAGGCAGCGCAGCCGCCGCCGCAGGTCCTCGGGCTGCGCGGGCGGCTCGGTCAGCTCCGCGAGCGCGCGCAGCGCCCGGCTGTGGTCGCCGGCGTCGTGCAGCGAGCGGAAGCGGCGCAGCGGGTCGCTGTCGGCGGCTGCCAGCGACGCCAGGACGTCGTTCCAGCGGGCGATGCGGGCGGTGCCGAGCCGCATCCGCCCGAGGCGCTCGCCGAGCTGGTCGGCCAGGTGCCTGCCCGCGGGGAGCCGGTCCACGGCGGGCGGCTGGGCGAGGTAGTCCCGCACGGTGGTCAGCAGGTCGAGCAACGGGCCGCGCAGGGAGAGCAGTTCGCTCTCCAGCTCGGCCGGCTCCGGGCCGTACATCTCGGCGAGCAGCCGCTGCGTGGCGGCGTCGACCGGTTCGCGGGAGGGCCGGTGGGCGGCGAGCCGCTCCCTGAACTCCCGGCACACCCGCTCGCAGTCGACGTCCGCGCCGGCCGTGAGCTCCCGCAGCTCGTGCCGCACGCGCTCCAGCTCCCGCTGGTCGGTGTGCCGCTGCGACATGGTCCTGATCTCGCCCGGTGACAGCAGGGTGGTGTCGGTGAAGTCGACCGACCTGCTGTTGCCGGTGCCCTTGTCCCGCGCGGTGACCGTCAGGAGGCAGCTGGCGTCGAATTCGAAGATGACCTCGATCTGCGGTTCGCCCGCCGGCAGCGGCGGGATGCCGGTCAGCGGGACGACGCCGATCCGGGAGCGGGGGTCGATCTGCCCGTTGTAGACCTCGATCAGCACCTCGTCCTGCTCGTCCCTGACGGTGGTGAAGACGTCGGAGCGCTTGGTGGGGATCTTGGTGTTCCGCTCGACCAGGACGGAGAAGCCCTCGTTGCCGTTCTCCTCGCGGACGGCGATGCCCAGCGGGAAGGGGGTGACGTCCAGCAGCAGGGTGTCCTTCAGGCGCCCGGCCAGTGCCGCGCCCTGGAGGGCGGCGCCGCAGGCGACGGCGGCCCTGGCGTCGGACAGGACGGTGCGCTTGAGGTCGAAGACCCGCTCGACGGCCCCGCTGACCAGCGGCGAGAGCATCGGGCCGCCCACCAGCACCAGATGCCTGGCCGGCACGGTCATCTCGGCCTTCATCCGCTTGCACACCTCCCGCAGGGTGCGCAGCGAGCCGGCCAGCAGCCGGGCGAGGTCCTCGCGGTTCAGTTCGAGCCTGACCTCGGGGCGGTCGAGGAAGGCGTTGAGGGTGTACTCGGCCTCGTCCTGCGACGACAGGGCGATCTTGAGGTGCTCGGCGGCCAGCGCCAGGCGCTTCCTGGCCCGTCCGGTCCTGGGCACGTCCAGGCCCTGGGTCCGCAGCCGGGCCGCGAGCTCGTCGGCGATCAGGGCGTCGAAGTCCTGGCCGCCGTACTGGTTGTCGCCGAGGACCTGCTCGACGTCGTAGACGTTGCTGTCGACGTCGAGCGAGCTGACGTCGAGGGTGCCGGCTCCGAGGTCCACCACGACGATCTGCCCGTCGAGGCGCCGCTGCTGCGCGGCCGCCATGCAGGCGGCGGTGGGCTCGTGGATCAGCCGTACGGGGGTGACGCCGGCGATCTCGCACGCGTTGCGGGTGGCCTGCTTGGCATTGTTCAGGAAGTAGGCGGGGATGGTGAGGACGGCCTCGGGCCGCAGGACCGAGAAGTCGTGCCTGCCCGCGGCCCACACCAGCCACTCGTCCCTGACCTGCCCCAGCTCGGCGCGGGCCAGCGCGGCGACCGCCTCGGCGACCCGGTCGTGCAGCAGCTTCTCCACCAGGGACCTGGCGTGCCGGATCAGCCGGGCGGCGACCTCTTCCGGGCGGTATTCGCGGTCGCGGATCCTGAAGACGACGCCGTCGCCCATCCGGCGCTTGGCGGCGCTGATGTGGCCGATCACCCAGGGGGCGAGGATCTGGTCGCCGGTCAGGCCGACGATCTCCTCGCCGCGCTCGGTCACCGTCAGCGTCGAGGCGAAGTGCGGCTTGCCGCCGTCCGGGCAGATCGCCGGGCGTCCCGTGGCGCTGTCGTAGACGGCGGCGACGCAGGTGCTCGTGCCCAGATCGAGGCCCCAGACCGGGGCGAAGCGGCTGTCGACCTCGGCCCGCGCGCGCTCCACCCAGCCGGCGATCCGGTCCTCGAAGGCGCCGCGGCCGACCGCCCCGATCGCGTCCAGCGCCTGCCGTACGCGCATGCGCAGCGGCTCGGGTATGGCCGCGTCGTCCTCGGCGACGAGCCGGCGCAGCGCCTCGGCCGCGGATGTGGCGGGCCCGCGGCGGTCGACCGCGTCCAGGCACAGGTGGACGAGCTGGGCGATGTCGCCGGCCTGGCGCAGGAATCCGTGCAGCCGCTCGTCCTCGACGGCTTCGTCGCCCTTGGCCAGGATCAGGCAGCGGGCCGCCGCGGCGGGGTCGTCGGCCCTGGCGTAGAGGGCGGCGGCCTCCTCGTGCCGGCCGGCCTGCTCGTGGACCCGGGCCGCGCCGAGCAGGTCGCCGCCGGCCTCGCGCGCCTCGGCGCGGGCGGCCCGCCCGCGCGGCGAGTCGTCGCCCTGGAGGACGCGGTCGGCCTCGCCGTAGCGCTCGGCGGCGCGGTAGAGGCGGTGCGCCCGGTAGAGGTCGCCGGCGTCAGCGGCGTGCCGGGCGGCCTCGGCGGGGTCGCCCGCGGCCTCCTCGAAGGCGCTCCACTCGTGGTGCACGGCGGCCCGGCCGTCCTCGGGCGCCGCGCGCAGCGCCGCCTCCAGGCGGTGCCTCTCGACCGCCACGACGGCCTCGCGCACGCTGAGCACCTCCGCGCGCCGGCGCAGCACCGGCTCGGTCTGCTCCGCGGCCCGGTCGAGGTGCCCCAGGATCGCCGACGCGAGCCGCAGGGCCTCGGTGTGCTCGCCGCGCTCCACGAGCGCGTCGGCCTCGGCGCGGCACAAGGCGGCGAGCGAGGCCAGGCGGCCGGTGTCGCCGTCGGCGCAGCTGCCGAGCGCGGCGAGGTGGTCGCCGCGCTCCTCGTGGCAGCGGCTGACCAGGTCGCGGCGCCCGGCCCTTTCGCAGTAGGGCAGCGCGTCGCCGGGCTTCCCGGCAGCGAGCAGCAGGGCGCCGGCCCGCTCGGCGAGCACCCGGCCCTCGGCGGCCAGGCCTTCGGCGTCGGCGAGCCCGAGGCCCGCCAGGGCGTCGTCGGGCCGCGGCGAGGCGGTGCAGCACTCCAGGGCCTGCCGCCGGCGGGCGGGGCTGTCGGCGAGGCGTACGGCGTCGCCGCCGCGGCCGAGGAAGAGCCGGACCGCGTAGAGGTCGGGGAGCAGGTGCTCGGGGAGGTGGTCGAAGTAGGCCGTCCACAGGGCCGTGTCGGCGCCGAGCGCCGTCCTGGCGGTGTAGGCGCGCAGGGCGTCGGTCGTCAGGGCGAGGTCGAGCAGTCCGGCCTCCTGCCTGCGGCCCAGCAGCGAGACGAGGTCGTCGGCGCCGGCCTGCTCGGCGGTGCGCACCGCGAGCCGCCCGGCCGCGCGCCTTTCGAGGCCGTCCTCGCCCAGCCGGCCCGCGACCGTCACGACCACCGTGAGCGCGGAGCGGTCGGGGTGGTCGGCGAGGCCGTGCAGCGCCGCCAGCTCGGCCGGGCCGAAGGCCCGCGGATAGGCCTCGGCGGGCAGCCGCGCGTCGTACCGCTGGACCAGGCCGAGCGCGAGGGCGGGGTCGTGCGCGAGGGCCGGCACCAGGGCCCTGCCGTAGGCCGCCGCCGCGGCGTCCAGCTCCTTGCCGCCGAGCACGACCGGCTTGAAACGCTGCTCGACGGCTTTCAGCGCCTTGCGCAATCCGCGGGGCACACCGTCCGACGACCTGCTCAGCACGTGTCCTCATCCCCCGGTGATCACATGGCGGGCATCAGCCACCTCATGCTAACGGCCGCCGGGGGCACGGGATATGAGACCGCGTCAGCCGGGAGGGGCCGGCGCCTCGCCGGCGGCGGCGGGAAAGCACCGCGCCCGGCACCAGCCCCGAGGGGCAGGTGCCGGGCGCGGTGTCGACCAGGGAGCGGGTGGAGGCCGGTCAGGCCTTCTTGGTCTCCCAGAAGATCTTGTCGATCTCCGCGATCAGGTCGAGGGCCTTCTGGCCGGTGGCCGGGTCGTTCGAGGCCTTGGCGGCGCTGAGGGCCTTGAGCGTGTCGTTCACCAACTGGTGGAGCTGGGGGTACTTCTCGAAGTGCGGAGGCTTGAAGTAGTCGCTCCACAGCACCGAGACGTGGTGCTTGGCCAGCTCGGCGCGCTGCTCCTTGATGAGCACGGCACGCGTGCGGAAGTCCGCGTCCTCGTTGGCCTGGTACTTCTCCTGGACCGCCTTGACGGACTCGGCCTCGATGCGGGCCTGGGCCGGGTCGTACACGCCGCAGGGCAGGTCGCAGTGTGCGCTTACCTTCACCTTGGGCGCGAACAGGCGAGTGAACATGGCTGTCCTTCCTCGTGATCGTCTTTCAGGTGGGACATTACTCCCTGGAGGAGTCGTTTTCTCGGGTGCCCCAGGTGGCTTGGGCCAAAAGTCTGGTGTCACTCTGGGTCCGGTGGAGGAACGAACCAGGAGGCGGTCATGCGGGAGCAGGGGTCCAGGCTGTCGTGGCAGCTTGTCGAGGTCACTGGTCCTTCGATGGCACCCACGCTGCTGAACGGGGACTGGCTGCTGATCCAGAAGATCAGCAGCGGCGCCGAGCTGGTACGCGAGGGTGACGTCGTGGTCCTGAAACATCCGCTGCAGCAGGATCTGCTGATCGTGAAGCGGGCGGTGGAGCGGCGCGAGGGCGGGTGGTGGGTGCTGGGCGACAACACCTTCGTGGAGAACGACAGCAGGGAGTTCGGCATCGTGCCGGACGACCTGGTGCTGGCGCGCGCCAGGGGCCGCTTCCGACCGCCCAGCGAGCTTCAGGGCCGCTTCCGGCGGCCCAGGGAGCTTCAGCGGTCGGTGGCGGGTGTCGCGTCCTGGGCTGCGTCCTGCGTGCGGCCGCTGCGTCCCGACCGGTCGCTCTCAAGGCGCTTGCGGGCCCGGTAGGCCGCCACGTTGGCGCGGGTGGCGCAGCGGTCGGAGCAGTAGCGGCGGGACCTGTTGGTCGAGGTGTCGACGTAGGCGTTGCGGCAGGGGGCGGCCTCGCAGATGCCGAGCCGGTCCACGCCCAGCGTGGTCAGCTGGAAGGCCAGGCCCATGCAGGCGGTGGCCGAGTAGCCGGCGGTGGCGGTGACCGCCTGGTCGGCCAGGTGCATGTGCCAGTCGGGGCGCCCGGTCGCGTCGAGGTGGTCGTGCCCGGAGATCTGCGGGCTGACCGGGAATTCCAGCAGCAGGGCGTTCAGCAGGTCGACCGCCCGGACCTCGTCCCCCTCGTCGGCCGCCTCGAACACCCCGCGCAACCGGGTGCGTACGGCGCGCAGCCTGGACACGTCCGCGTCGACGGCGCGCGACGCGGCGTGCGAGGCGCCGAGCAGCTCCCGTATCGCCTCGACCGAGGTCAGCGAGTCGGTGCCGCGCAGCGGTTCCTCGCTGTTGACCAGGCGCACGGCGTAGTCCGAGTAGTAGGCCAGATCCACAGTGGTCCTCTTGGTCCTTTACGGGGGTAGGCCCGGCCCCGGTAACAGCCGGATCTGCGTCCAGGCTATTACCGGGGCGGCCTTCGCGGGCACGGCGGCGCGGGCGGGCACGGTCAGCGCAGCCGGGAGGGGCCGGCGGGCACGGTCACAGCACCTTCGACAGGAAGGACTGCGTCCGCTCGTGCCGCGGGTTGGTGAGCACCTCCCGCGGGTGGCCGGACTCGACCACCACGCCGTCGTCCATGAAGACCAGCGCGTCGCCGACCTCGCGGGCGAAGCCCATCTCGTGGGTGACCACGATCATGGTCATCCCGTCCTCGGCGAGGCCGCGCATCACGTCGAGGACGTCGCCGACCAGCTCGGGGTCGAGCGCGGAGGTCGGCTCGTCGAAGAGCATCAGCTTGGGCTCCATGGCCAGCGCGCGGGCGATGGCCACCCGCTGCTGCTGGCCGCCGGACAGCTGGGAGGGGTAGCTGGCGGCCTTGTCCGCCAGGCCGACCCGCTCCAGCAGTGCCCCGGCCCGCTCCCGGGCGACCGCCCTGGTCTCCCGCTTGACCTGGACCGGGCCCTCCATGACGTTCTCGATCGCGGTCATGTGCGGGAAGAGGTTGAAGCGCTGGAAGACCATGCCGATGTCCCGGCGCTTGGCGGCGACCTCCCGGTCGCGCAGCTCGTGGAGCCGGTCGCCGCGCTGCCGGTAGCCGATCAGGTCGCCGTCGACCCACAGCCGCCCGGCGTTGATCTGCTCCAGGTGGTTGATGCAGCGCAGGAAGGTGGACTTGCCCGAGCCCGAGGGGCCGATCAGGCAGCACACCTCGCGGGGGGCGACCTCCAGGTCGATGCCCTTGAGGATGTGCGCGGCGCCGAAGGACTTGTGGACGTTCTCCGCCCTGACCATCGGCTCGGCGCTGCCGCCGGCCTCGGACTCGGGGGTCGTGCTGGGGATGCTCATGATCAGGCCGCCTTCGGTCGGCGCAGGGTGGTCAGGTTCGCCCTGACCTTCTGCCACGGGGTCAGCGGCAGCGACCGCAGCGAGCCGCGGGCGTACCGCCGTTCCAGATAGAACTGGCCGACGCTGAAGACGCTGGTCAGCACCAAGTACCAGATCGAGGCGACGAAGTACATCTCCATGATCGCGCCGGCGGTGATCCCGATGTCCGAGGTCGCGCGCAGCACTTCCGAATACTGCACGACCGACACCAGCGACGAGGTCTTGAGCATGTTGATGAACTCGTTGCCGGTCGGCGGGATGATCACCCGCATCGCCTGCGGGAGCACGATCCTGCGCATCGTACGGGCGCTGGTCATGCCCAGCGCGTGCGACGCCTCGGTCTGGCCCTCGTCGACCGACTGGATGCCGGCCCTGACGATCTCCGCCATGTAGGCGCCCTCGTTGAGGCCGAGGCCCAGCAGGGCGGCCACGAAGGGGGTCATCACGGCGACCGTGTCGTTCTTGTAGATCGGCCCCAGGTTGATCGTGTGGAAGATCAGCGAGAGGTTGAACCACATGAGCAGCTGGACGTAGACCGGGGTGCCGCGGAAGAACCAGATGTACAGCCAGGAGACGGCGCCGGTCACCGGGTTCTTCGACAGCCGCATGACGGCGAACAGCACGCCGAGGACCAGGCCCATGGCCATCGCGCACACCGAGACGAGCACGGTGTGCCACAGGCCGGTCATCACGGTGTGGTCGAAGAGCTTGTCGCCGACCGTGCTCCAGATGATCTTGCCCTGCGAGAAGCCGTACGCCAGCCAGCCGAGCAGCACCACCACGACGGCGGCGGCGACCCACCGGCCGTAGTGGCGTACCGGAACGGCCCGGATCGCTTCGTACGGGCTGGTCGTGACGGCCGGGCCGGCGGAGAGGGCCGACCGCGCCCTCAGGGGCGCGGTCGGCGGACGTCCCGCTCACGTCACGAGCCGCCGTTGATCGCGACGGTGGTGAGCGCGCCGGAGGTGGCGTTCCACTTCTGCAGGATCTTGGTGTAGGTGCCGTCCGCGACGATCGCGTCCATGGCGGCCTTCAGCGCGTCCCGCAGCTGGGTGTCGTCCTTGCTCACCGCGATACCGAACGGTCCGGCGTCCGTGGGGGCGCCGGCCACCTCGAAGTCCGCGCCCTTGTTGGAGGTCTGGGCGATGTAGGCGGCCACCGGGGTGTCGTTGAGGTCGGCGACCGCGCCGCCGGCCTTGACGCGGGTCTGCGCCTCGGCGTCGGTGTCGAACGCCTGGATCGTCAGGCCCTTGCTGCCGCAGGCGGTCTTCTGCTTCTTGAAGGCGTCCTCGTAGATCGTGCCGCGCTGCACGGCGACGGTCTGGCCGCACAGGTCGTCGAGCGTCTTGACGCCCTTGGGGTTGCCCTTCGCCACCAGCAGCGAGGAGCCGGAGTTGTAGTAGTCCACGAAGTCGACGCCGGTGCCGATCTTCTTGCCCTTGTCGTCCAGTCCGCCCTGGCGGGCCTTGGTGTCGCTCATAGCGGACATCACGATGTCCGAGCGGCCGGTCTGGAGCGAGGTGATGAGCCCGTCGAACTTGCCGTTGGTGAACTTGAACGTCACCCCCAGCTTCTCGCCGAGCGCCGCGCCCAGGTCCGGGTCGATGCCGACGATCTTGCCGTCCACGGTCTGCTCCATCGGCGCGTACGAGGCGTCCGTGCCGACCTGGATCACCTTGGAGCCCTGGTACTTCTGCGGCAGCTTGGAGAACAGCGAGCCGGGTGCGCCGCTGGTCGTCGCGCTGCCGGCGCCCGCGGCACTGCTGCTCGGCGGCGGCGCGTCGTCCTTCTTGGTCTGGTCGCCGCACCCGGTGAGCACCAGGGTGCCGGCGACCGCGACGGCGGCGACCGCGGCGAGCCGGGAAAGGGCGGCGGTACGCCTGGTCGTGCGTGCGGTCATCGCTGTGTCCTCCTGAAGAGGTGAAAGTGTCGTGCTGGTGGCCTGGCACACGCCTTCGAGTGCCGCCACCGTGTGTGATCTGTGCATCTTGCCATCCGGACAGCGCCGACCGGGGTGCCCGTTGTGTCAAAATCGGATAACGGGCGATCCCCGGGCTCCCATCGGGCCGGCACACCACGGCAGGACCACGACGGGGCCATGCCCGGCAGGGCGGATCGAGTCGATCAAACGCCCTGGAACACCCATCCGGTAGAACGGATTCCCCACCCCTCATCAGGGGCCGGTGCGCGTGCGGCGCATCAGGCGTCCCTGTCCGCCTTTTCGCTCACTCGTCTCGGGCGACGCGGACGCCGAGCCCAACTGCTCTCCCCGTCCTGGGGCGAGTAATCTCCCTCATCATGACAAAGGGGTCCAAAGTGGCAACGGAGATCGTCAACCCGCGGATCGACGGCACCACCGGCGCTGACGGGGACACGGAAGACATCCCCCTCGATCCGGTGTTCGCGCTGCACCGCGGCGGCAAGATGGAGATGAATTCCACCGTTCCGGTGCGTGACGCCGCCGACCTGTCGCTGGCGTACACGCCGGGGGTGGCCGAGGTGTGCACCGCCATCGCGGAAAAGCCGGAGCTGGTCCACGACTACACCTGGAAGTCGCAGGTCGTCGCCGTCGTCACCGACGGCACCGCGGTGCTGGGGCTCGGCGACATCGGCCCCGAGGCGTCGCTGCCGGTGATGGAGGGCAAGGCGATCCTCTTCAAGCAGTTCGGCGGGGTCGACGCCGTGCCGATCGCCCTGGCCTGCACCGACGTGGACGAGATCGTGGAGACCGTGGTCCGCCTCGCGCCGTCCTTCGGCGGGGTGAATCTGGAGGACATCTCCGCGCCGCGCTGCTTCGAGATCGAACGGCGCCTGGTGGAACGGCTGGACATCCCGGTCTTCCACGACGACCAGCACGGCACCGCGGTCGTCACACTCGCCGCGCTGCGCAATGCGGCCAAGCTGACGGGCCGTGAGCTGGGCGAGCTGCGCGCGGTCATCTCCGGCGCCGGCGCGGCCGGTGTCGCCATCGCGAAGATCCTGGTCGAGGCGGGCATCGGCGATGTCGCGGTCACCGACCGCAAGGGCGTGGTCCACCAGGGCCGCGACGACCTCAACCCGGTCAAGCGCGAGCTGGCTTCGTATACGAACCGGGCCGGCCTGACCGGTTCGCTGGAGGCGGCGATGGCCGGCGCCGACGTCTTCATCGGCGTGTCCGGCGGTACGGTCGCCGAGCCGGCGGTCGCGTCGATGGCCAAGGGCGCCTTCGTCTTCGCGATGGCCAACCCCACCCCCGAGGTCCACCCCGAGGTCGCGAACCGCTACGCGGCGGTGGTCGCCACCGGCCGCAGCGACTTCCCCAACCAGATCAACAACGTGCTGGCCTTCCCCGGCATCTTCGCCGGCGCCCTCCAGGTGCGGGCCTCGGCCATCACCGAGGGCATGAAGCTCGCGGCGGCCGAGGCGCTGGCCGGCGTGGTGGCCGACGAGCTGAGCGCGGACCGCGTCATCCCGTCGCCCTTCGACGCGCGGGTCGCCCCCGCCGTGACCGCCGCGGTCGCGGCGGCCGCCCGCGCGGAGGGTGTCGCCCGCCGCTGAGCCGCGCGAACGGCCGATGCCCTGGCGGGCACCGGCCGTTCCGTGCTCATGTGACGAGCGTCACATCCAATGCCGTCACATTTTCGGCGCTCCAGTCCTCATAACAGTGCCCGGCGTGGCGTCGGGCATTGAGCACCTCCGTTCGCCCGGCCCCCCGTACCGGCGAGCGGAGGTGCTCCCCCTCTTCGCCGGGCCTCCCGGGGCCCATGGGGGGCCTCCGGGGGCCCTGCGGGGCTCACACCACGTCGGCCAGCTCCTGGAGCAGCCGGCGCTTCGGGCGGGCGCCCACCATGACCTTGACCGGCTCGCCGGCGCGGAAGAGCAGCAGCGTCGGCATCGACATCACGCCGTAGGCGGCCTGGGTGGCGGGGTTGGTGTCCACGTCGAGCTGGACGATTCGCAGCCGGTGCGCCTCCTCCACCGCGATCTCCTCGAGGACCGGGGCGATCATGCGGCAGGGCGGGCACCAGGCGGCGGTGAAGTCGACCAGCACGGGCAGCTCGCCTGCCAGCACCTCCGCGGCGAAGGTGGCGTCGGTGACGGTCGGTACGGCGTGTGCGGTGGCGCTCATGTCGGTCGGTTCCCCTCGTCGTGCCGCCCGGCCTCGGCCAGGACGGCGGTCAGTTCGCACAGCGGTTCGGCGTCGGCGGTCCCGGTAGCGGTCCCGCCGGCGGTGCCGTCCGCGCGCGCCTCGCGCTCCGCGCGCAGCAGCTGGGCGGCGACCTCGGCCCTCACCGAGGTCAGCCGCTCCACCCACGCGTCGATCTCCGCGAGCTTGCTGCGGTAGACCGCGAGCGAGGCGGCACAGGTGTCCCCCGCCGGGTGCCCGGCGCGCAGGCACTCCACGAAGGGCCGGGTCTCCTCCAGGCCGAAGCCGTACTCCTGGAGGGTGCGGATCTGCTCCAGCATCCGCAGGTGCTCCTCGCCGTAGCTGCGGTAGCCGTTTCCCGCCCGGTCGGCCGGCGGCAGCAGGCCGAGGGATTCGTAGTAGCGGAGCGTTCGCGGCGTGGTGCCGGCGCGCTCCGCGAGTTCGCCGATACGCATGAGGACGACGGTAGACCTTGACGTACGCGTCATGGCCAGCCCCGGATTCCGCACCGGCCGGGGCCGGGACCAGCGGATGGCAAAAACTTTCAGGATTTACGCACCGGGAGTTGCTAACTTCCAGTCCGTCTCGACAGGCTGCGCCCAGCACTTCTCTCCATGCACGCACCACCCGCAACGCGAGGAGCCTGAATGCACCGCCCGAACGGACCCACCCGCCGCCGCCGCACCCTGACGCTGGCCGCCGCCCTGTCCCTGCTGGCCGGCCTGTCGGTGACCGCCGTCACCACCGGCGCGGCGCGGGCCGCCGACCCGCAGTCCGCACGGCAGGCGGAATTCACCGCGGCGGCGCGGGAGTTCGGCGTACCACTGCCCGTACTCGAAGCGGTGTCGTACTACGAGACCCGCTGGGAGGCGCACGCCGGGCAGGCCAACGCCGAGGCGGGCTACGGCCCGATGAACCTCACCGACCTGACCGCGGCGACGCTGGACGCGGACGGGCTGAGCACCCAGTCGCCGCGCTACGCCCCGCTTCTCACCGCCCCCGCCGAGCACACCGCGGCAGCCGCGGCCCACCTGCTCGGCGCGGCCACGGCGGACGTCACCGGCGGCGAGGCGCAGAACATCCGCGGCGGCGCCGCCCTGCTCGCCTCGTACGCCAAGGGCTACGGCCACGGCAGGCTGCCGCGCGGCACCGACGGGTGGTACGCCGCCGCGGCCCGCTACAGCCAGTCCACCGAGGACAAGGTCGCGCAGGCCTTCGCCGACGGCGTGTGGTCCACCATGGCCGCCGGCGCCACCCGCACCACCGCGGACGGCCAGCTGGTCACCCTGGCACCCGTCCGCGGCCTGCACCCGGACCGCGCCGACGTGCGCAAACTCGGCCTGACCGAGGTCACCCCGCCCAGGAGCAGCACCCCCGCGGAATGCCCCACGTCACTGCACTGCGACGTCATCCCGGGCGCCTACACCCTGCTCGACCCGTCGAACCTCGCCGACTACGGCAGCCACGACCTCGCCGACCGCCCGAACGGCAGCCTCGACATCCGCTACATCACCCTGCACAGCACCGACGAGACCTACGACGGCACCCTCGACCTCTTCAACGACCCGACCTACGCGGCCGGCGCCCACTACGTCGTCAGGTCCCAGGACGGCCAGGTCACCCAGATGATCCCGACCAAGGACATCGCCTGGGACAGCGCCAACCGCTCCTTCTACCAGCACTCCGTCGCCATCGAGCAGGAGGGCTGGGCGACCCACGGCGCCGCCTGGTTCAGCGAGGACCTCTACCGCTCCACGGCCTCCCTGGTCCGCTACCTGGCCGCGAAGTACGACATCCCGCTGGACCGCGCCCACATCCTCGGCCACGACAACATCCCCGGCGGCACCGAGGCCGGCGTCGCCACCCAGCACTGGGACCCGGGACCGGGCTGGGACTGGGAGCACTTCTTCGACCTGCTCGGCGCCCCGATCCGGGCCACCGCGCCCGCGGGCAGCCCCGTGGTGGCCATCAAGCCCGGTTACGCCCGCAACACCCGGTCCACGACCTACTGCGACG
This sequence comes from Streptomyces sp. NBC_00433, assembly GCA_036015235.1. Classification (NCBI taxonomy): domain Bacteria; kingdom Bacillati; phylum Actinomycetota; class Actinomycetes; order Kitasatosporales; family Streptomycetaceae; genus Streptomyces; species Streptomyces sp. NBC_00433. The sequence continues at coordinate 3,364,622 of CP107926.1, forward strand.
ACGTGCAGGGCTACAAGCGGTTCCCCGGCCCTTACCGCAGCTTCGACTGCCCCGTCACCTCGCAGGACGCCCCCGCGTCCTTCGTGCCGCTGCACACCGCGCCCAGCACCACCGCGCCGCTGGTCGCCGACCCCTACCTGCACCCCGACGGCTCCGCCGGGACCAGCGCCATGAACGACTGGGGCGACAAGGCGCCCGCCGGCGAGCAGTACGTCGTCGCCGACCGCGTCCCCGGCTGGACGGCCATCTGGTGGGGCGGCACGAAGGCCTGGCTCCAGGACTCCCCCGCCCACCCCGCGACCGTCCCCGTCCGCGCCACCCGCATCGTCCCCAAGGCAGGCGCCACGTCCATCCCCGTCTACACCACGGCCTACCCAGAAGCCTCCGTCTACCCCCCGGACTTCGTCGCCTTCGAGGGCGGCACCGCCCCCCGCCCCCAGCTGGCCCGCGCCAAATACTCCATCCCGGCCGGCCAGTCCTACGTGGCCGCCGGCCCCGCGGTCCCGACCGACTCCTACTTCGCGATCTACTACGACGGCTCGGCGCCGTACGACCAGCACGATTTCGTCGGGGCGACGAAGGTGTACGAGATCGTCTACAACCACCGGATGGCGTTCGTGAACGCCGCGGACGTGGACGTGGTCACATCAACGTCCTGACCTGAGCCACGTCCCCTTGCGGGTGCATTGCCTGACTGCGGCGGCGGCGTGGTTGCGCGCGCAGTTCCCCGCGCCCCTGAAAAACGCTCACCCTCCGCCCGGAGGGCAACGCCCCCAGCCAGGGGCGAACGCCTGGGCGCAGGAGGACGCAGGCCAAAAGGGGCGCGTGGGGGTACCCCCAGGCGAAGCTCTGGGGGAGAACTGCGCGCCCGCCGACAAGGCGGGAAAGGCGAACGGCCACCGCAAGGGGCACCCACCCAGGGGCGCGTGGGGGTACCCCCAGACGAAGCGCTGGGGGAGAACGGAGCGCCCCGCCGGCGAGGCGGGAAAGGCGAACGGCCACCGCAAGGGGCAGGGTCACGGGCAAGCACCGCGCAGCGAGTGGCTGAGGTCCGGGTTAAGTGGTGCGGTCGCTTTCGAGCGCCTCGTGGGTGAGGCGCAAGGCGCGGCTGGACGTCTCGGGGGTCCGTTGCGCCACGCAGACGAAGAGGCAGTCGACCACGACGAGCTGGCTGATCCGGGAGGCCATGGCCCCCGGCCTGAACGTGGTCTCGCGTCCCGCGGACACCAGCACGTGGTCGGCCAGCCGCGCGGCCGTGGAGAGCGGGTGGTTCGTGATCACCACGGTGGTGGCGCCCTCCGCGGCGGCCCGCCGCAGCGGTTCGAGCACGTCGCGGCTCTCACCGGAGTGCGACACCGCGAGGAAGACGTCCCCGGGACCGAGCAGCACCGCGCTGGTGAGCGCGGACTGCGAGTCGCCGTGCGCATGGCAGGGCCGGCCGATACGGGCCAGCTTCTGCTGGAGGTCCTGGGCGACCAGGCCAGACGCGCCGACCCCGGCGATATGCAGCTGCCCGCCGCCGCAGACCGCTCTGACGGCCCGGTCCAGCTCCGCGGGATCGAGCTGGCTGGCCGTCTCCTGGACGGCCTGCGACTCGGTGTGGACGAGCTTGGCGATGACCTCGGCCGCCGAGTCCTCCCGCGTGATGCCGGCGCTGAGCGTGGAGCGCGGCGCCTGCCGCGCGGCGGAAGCGGCCAGGGCGAGCCGCAGCTCGGGATAGCCGGCGAATCCGAGCGCGCGGGCGGTCCGCACGATCGAGGACTCGCTCGTCCCGGCGAGCGCGCTCAACTCGGAGATGGTGCTGCGGGCGACCTGCGCCGGGTCCTCCACGATGAGGGAGGCGATACGGGCGGCGGCTGGGGTGAGCGAGGGCAGCAGCCCCCGCACCATGGCGGTGAGCGCGTCGGCCGAGTCACTGGGCGCAGTGGCGTCCCACGATCGGTCGGTCGGTGACTCCTGGACTATTTGGTGCACGCCAGCAAGCATGCACCGCGAAACACCCGTCTGGGACCCACGGGTGAAGATTCTCGGCGTCTGGACGTAATGCCGCCATACGGCCGCCCCACGTATCGGCTGTCACACGTCCGGGTGACAATGGCCGCGTGTGTGCCGCGCCGTCGCTCCTGGAACCGCGACCGCCGTCGCCCCTGACCGAGGTGGCGGACGAGCGGCTGGAGCGGCACGGGGTGCGGCTGCTGCTCAAGCGGGACGACCTGGTCCACCCGGATCTGCCGGGCAACAAGTTCCGCAAGCTGCGGCTGAACCTGGCCGCCGCGCTCGCGGACGGGCACGACACCCTGCTGACCTTCGGCGGCGCCTACTCCAACCATCTGCGGGCGGTAGCGGCGGCCGGCCGGCTGCTCGGCCTGCGGACCGTCGGGGTGGTGCGGGGCGAGGAGTTGGCGGGCCGCCCGCTCAACGCGTCGCTCGCGGTGGCCGCGGCCGACGGCATGCGGCTGGATTTCGTCGACCGGGCGACGTACCGCCGCAAGGCGGAGCCGGACGTGCTCGCCGCGCTGCTCGCCCGGCACGGCCGCGCCCGCGTCCTGCCGGAGGGCGGCTCCAACGCATTGGCGGCCGCCGGGTGCGCGGACCTGGGCAGGGAGCTGAGCGGCGCCGCCGATGTGGTGGCGGTCCCGTGCGGCACGGGCGGCACGCTCGCGGGACTGGCCGCGGGACTGGAGGCGGGGCATATTGCCGAGCCGGGGGAATGTACCGAGGCGCGGCAGTGTGCCGAGGCGATCGGCTTTCCCGTGCTGCGCGGCGGCGGCTTCCTGGCCGGGGACGTGCTGCGGTTGCAGCAGGAGGCGTTCGGTGGGCGCCGGGGGCGCTGGCGGCTGGACGACCGCTTCCACCACGGCGGCTTCGCCAGGAGCAGCCCCGCGCTGGAGGAATTCGCCGCGGACTTCGGGCGGCGGCACGGCCTGGACCCGGAGCGGGTCTACGTGGCGAAGATGCTGCACGGTGTCGTGACGCTGGCCTGCGAAGGGGCCTTCCCGCCGGGCACCCGGGTCGCCGCGGTGATCACCGGATGACGGACGGCCGTGTGCCCCTTGCGCCGGTCACATCAGCCGAACGTAACCTGGTGGCATGATCCGCCCCGCGACTCCCGCCGACCTGCCGGTCCTGCACGCCCTGATCCGTGAACTCGCCGACTACGAGCGGGCGCTGAGCGAGGCGAAGGCCACCGAGTCGCAGTTGCACACCGCGCTCTTCGGCCCCGACCCGGTCGCCCACGCGCTGATCGCGGCCGACGACGCCACCGGCGAGCCGGCCGGCTTCGCGCTGTGGTTCCGCAACTTCTCCACCTGGACCGGCACCGCCGGGCTGTACCTGGAGGATCTGTACGTACGCCCGCAGGCGCGCGGCGCCGGCCACGGCAAGGCGCTGCTGGCGGCGCTCGCGGCGATCTGCGTGGAGCGCGGCTGGTCGCGTTTCGAGTGGTCGGTGCTCGACTGGAACGAGAAGGCGCTGGCCGTCTACCGCTCCATCGGCGCCCTGCCGCAGGACGAGTGGACCGTGCAGCGGCTCACCGGACCGGCGCTGGCCGCACTGGCCGCCACCCGGTCGGACAACCGGACGAATTCGCATGCGAATTGAGACCCCGAGGGGAGACCGACCGTCCGTACCTGAGCGCTTACCATGGGTGACAGGACGGTATCGCTCACCGCCCCTGACCGCCCCGCGGAGCGGCTCGCCCATGGCGGTGGCCGTCCCCCGTCCGGGCGACATCAGGGCGCGGATCGCGATAGCGTCGCTGCGAACCAGAGCAATCACTGTGTGCCACCGTGGAGGTGAGGGTGTCCCAGAGCGCAGGCGAGCCCGGGTCGAAGGACTTCGTAGAGGTCCGGCTGCCCGCGGCGGGTGCGTATCTGTCGGTCTTGCGGACGGCCACGGCCGGTCTCGCAGCCCGGCTGGACTTCACCCTTGACGAGATCGAGGATCTGCGGATCGCCGTGGACGAGGCGTGCGCGATCCTTTTGCAGCAGGCGGTGCCGGGCAGCGTCCTCAGCTGCGTTTTCCGGCTGGTCGGCGATTCGCTGTGGGTGACGGTAGCGGCACCCACCACGGACGGCAGGGCGCCGGAGCGCGACACCTTCGCCTGGACGGTGCTCTCCGCACTGGCCGGCGAGGTGGACTCCACCGTCGCCGAGGACAAGACGGTCAGCATCAGTCTGCACAAGAAGCGCGGCGCCGTTCCAGGGCTGTCGTGAAGGTCGTGAAGATCGCGGACAGGGCGGCGCCGCCGCCGTCGTCGTCAGGGTCAGCGTGTCCCGGTCCCCCTGCGGGCCGGTGACGGTACAACCGTGCAGGAAGACGGGGAAACGCCATGAGTGCTGAGCTGTCCCGGGGGGAGAACCCCGGCACACCCGCGGAGCACGACCTGCCCGCGGTGCGCGGTCGCGCCTCCGTACCCGCCCAGCAGCCGGACCCCGCGGGTCCGGTCGGGCGGCCGCAGGCGGCTGGCGACGCGGCCAGGCCCCATCCCGAGCCCGCGGGCGGGCAGACCCCTAGGGACGCAATGGACGCGGCGGAGCAGGCGAGGACGATGGAGCAGCAGCCGGGCCGGCCGGCGGAATCGCGGCACGACGAGCAGCAGCCGGGCGAGTCGCCGCAGCCGGCGGAGCAGTCGCCGCAGCCGGCGGAACCCGCGACGGAGCCGCCGGCGGCGCACGACCCGCACGACCGGGCCGGCGCCCGGGCGCTCTTCGTGGAGCTGAGCAAGCTCCCCGAGGGCTCGCCGGAGCGGGCCGAGCTGCGCAACCAGCTGGTCCGCATGCACCTGCCGCTGGTCGAGCACCTGGCCCGGCGCTTCCGCAACCGCGGCGAGCCGCTCGACGACCTCACCCAGGTCGCCACCATCGGCCTGATCAAGTCGGTGGACCGCTTCGACGTGGACCGCGGGGTGGAATTCTCCACCTATGCCACGCCTACGGTGGTCGGCGAGATCAAACGCCACTTCCGGGACAAGGGCTGGGCGGTACGGGTGCCGCGCCGCCTCCAGGAGCTGCGGCTCGCCCTCACCACCGCGACCGGCGAGCTGTCCCAGCGGCACGGCCGCGCCCCGACCGTCCACGAGCTGGCCGAGCACCTGAAGATCTCCGAGGAGGAGGTCCTCGAAGGCCTGGAGTCGGCGAACGCGTACAGCACGCTGTCGCTGGACGTCCCCGACACCGACGACGAGTCGCCGGCGGTCGCCGACACCCTCGGCTCCGAGGACGAGGCCCTGGAGGGCGTCGAATACCGCGAGTCACTCAAGCCGCTGCTCGAACAGCTGCCGCCCCGCGAGAAGACGATCCTGCTGCTGCGGTTCTTCGGGAACATGACGCAGTCGCAGATCGCGCAGGAGGTCGGCATCTCCCAGATGCACGTCTCACGCCTCCTCGCCCGTACCCTCGCGCAACTCCGCGACAAACTCCTCATCGAGGAGTAGCCCCTCCCCGGGGCGTCCTGCCGCCGGCCGCGGTGGCTGACGGGCGCCCCTGAGAGGCGCCCCCTGGCGAAAGGGGGCCCTTACGTCGTGGTGCGGCGGATGCCGAGTGCGTCGGTCGTGGAGGGGTGGACGAGGCAGACCAGGCCGGCGACGGCGAGGGCGCCGAGAAGCACACCCCCGGGCACCACCGCTCCGGAGGAGTGCAGCATCGTCCAGGCGATGGGCAGGGCCAGCAGTTGCATGATCAGCGCCGGCCCCCGGCTCCAGCGCCGCACCTTGCCGAGCCCGTACGCCGCGGCCAGCGGCAACGCCGCCATGAGCAGCACCGTCAGCCCCGCGAGCACCGCGTTGTCGCTGTCGGTGAAGAACATCGTCACGCCCCACGCGGCGACCGCGAGCCCTTCGAGTCCGGCGACGGCGGCGGCCGCCCGAATCCGGGGGGTCGGGGCCGCGGGCGGCGGCGCGGGGGCCTCGGAAGGCTCGGGCGCGGGGTCGTGGGGGCTCTGGCTCACACCACTCAGCGTAGCCCGATGCGAAAAACCGTAGGTACGCTATCGGGCATGCGCGCACTTCTCGTCGTCAATCCCGCCGCGACCACCACCAGCGCGCGGGTGCGCGATGTGATCAGCACCGCACTGGCCAGTGATCTCAAGCTGGAGGTCGCGACCACCGAATACCGCGGACACGCGCGCGACCTGGCCCGGCGGGCGGTGGAGGGCGGCGAGACCGAGCTGGTGGTGTCGCTCGGCGGCGACGGCACCGTCAACGAGATCGTCAACGGCCTGCTGCACCGTGGCCCCGACCCCGACTCGCTGCCGCAGCTCGCGGTGGTCCCCGGCGGATCGACCAATGTCTTCGCGCGGGCGCTCGGCCTGCCCAATGACGCGGTGGAGGCGACCGGCGCCCTGCTGGACGCGCTGCGCGCCGGGTCCTCGCGGACGGTGGGCCTGGGGCTGGTGAGCGGCACCCCCGGCACCGAGGACGAGGGGGTGCCCGACCGCTGGTTCACCTTCTGCGCGGGCCTCGGCTTCGACGCCGGCGTGGTGGGGCGGGTGGAGCAGCAGCGGGAGTTGGGCAAGCGTTCGACGCATGCGCTGTATCTGCGCCAGGTGGCCCGGCAGTTCGTCGCCGACCCGCACCGCAGGCACGGCACGATCACGCTGGAGCGCCCCGACGCGGAGCCGGTGGCGGGTCTCACGACGGCGATAGTGTGCAACACCGCCCCGTGGACGTATCTGGGCAACCGGCCGGTCTACGCCTCTCCCGAGGCGTCCTTCGACACCGCGCTTGACCTGCTGGGCATCCACAAGATGTCCACTTTGTCCGGCACGCGCTACGCGGCGCAACTGCTCCGCTCCACCGCGGAGCGCGGCCCGCGGGGCAAGCACACCCTGGCGCTGCACGATCTGACGGACTTCACCTTGCAATCGCAGGCGGCACTGCCCTTCCAGGTGGACGGTGACCACCTCGGGCTGCGTACGAGCGCGACCTTCACAGGCGTACGCCGTGCACTGCGTGTGATTGTGTAAGTCGAAGAGCCTAAAGTCCTTTTACTCGAACGTTTAGGCTGCCCTGCACCCCATGGAAGTACGGCTGTGATCGAGGCGACACCGAGGAATCAAAAAAAACTTTCCTGAAGGGGTTGTATCTCCCGCCGAGGTTTGCGAGTCTCTAGGTGGCGATCGGGACGGCCGACAAACCGGCCCCCTTGAGAGCCCGAATCTTCCACCTCACACCAGCGGGACTGCACCAGTGAAGACTGGGTGGCGTCCCGTTCGCCGTGAAGGGATTCGTGAAAGCGTTCACATTCACAAGCAACGTGCTTGTCACACAAGGAGTTGGAGCAGCCATGGACTGGCGTCACCGCGCCGTTTGCCGCGAGGAAGACCCCGAGCTCTTCTTCCCCATCGGCAACACCGGTCCTGCGCTGCTGCAGATCGAGGAAGCCAAGGCCGTCTGCCGCCGCTGCCCCGTCATGGAGCAGTGCCTGCAGTGGGCGCTGGAAAGCGGCCAGGACGCCGGTGTCTGGGGTGGCCTCAGCGAGGACGAGCGTCGCGCAATGAAGCGCCGCGCCGCCCGCAACCGGGCCCGCAACGCCAGCGCCTGACGCGCTTCCCACCGAGCCGCAGCGCGCAGCACCTGTCACACGCGCAGCACGCAGCATCCGAAAGCCCCCGTGCCGATGTCGGTACGGGGGCTTTCGTCTGTCCTGCCGCGATGAACGCGATGAAGGGGTCAGCTTTCCAGGGGGAGTTCGAGGATCACCCGGGTGCCGCGGACCGGGGCGGGGAGCATGTCGAAGGTGCCGCCCAACTCGCCGACCACCAGGGTGCGGACGATCTGCAGGCCGAGGTTGCCGGCCTTCTGGGCGTCGAAGCCCGGCGGCAGGCCGCGGCCGTCGTCCTGGACGGTGATGGTGATCAGCTCACGGCCACGGGTGGCGGTGATGTCGACGCTGCCCGACTCCCCCGGCCCGAAGCCGTGTTCGAGCGCGTTCTGCAGCAACTCGGTGAGCACCATGGACAGCGGGGTGGCGATCTCCGCGGTGAGGATGCCGAAGCGGCCGCCGCGCCGGGCGGTGACCCGGCCGGGTGAGATTTCGGCGACCATCGCCAGCACCCGGTCGGCGATCTCGTCGAACTCGACCCGCTCGTCCAGGGTCTGGGACAGCGTCTCATGCACGATGGCGATCGAACCGACCCGGCGCACCGCCTCCTCCAGCGCCTCACGGGCGCTGTCGGAGTCCATCCGGCGGGCCTGCAGCCGCAACAGGGCGGCGACCGTCTGGAGGTTGTTCTTCACCCGGTGGTGGATCTCCCGGATGGTCGCGTCCTTGGTCATCAACTCGCGCTCGCGGCGCCGCAGTTCGGTGACGTCGCGGAGCAGCACCAGGGAGCCGGTGTGGACGCCCTTGGGCTTGAGCGGGATGGCGCGCAACTGGATGACGCCGTCGCCGCCCTCCACCTCGAACTCGCGCGGCGCCCAGCCACTGGCCAGTTTGACCAGCGCCTCGTCCACCGGCCCGCGGGCCGGGGCGAGTTCGGCGGTGGCCTTGCCGAGGTGCAGGCCGACCAGGTCGGCGGCCAGCCCCAGCCGGTGGTAGGCGGACAGCGCGTTGGGGCTGGCGTATTGGACGATGCCGTCGGCGTCCAGCCTGAGCAGCCCGTCGCCGGCCCGCGGCGAGGCGTCCATGTCGACCTGCTCGGCCGGGAAGGGGAAGGCGCCGGCCGCGATCATCTGGGCCAGGTCGCTGGCGCTCTGCAGGTAGGTGAGCTCCAGCCGGCTGGGCGTGCGGACGGTCAGCAGGTTGGTGTTGCGGGCGATCACCCCGAGCACCCGGCCGTCCCGGCGCACCGGGATGGACTCGACCCGTACCGGCACCTCCTCGCGCCACTCCGGGTCGCCCTCCCGCACGATCCGCCCCTCGTCCAGGGCGGCGTCCAGCAGCGGCCGCCGTCCGCGCGGGACCAGGTGGCCGACCATGTCGTCCTGATACGAGGTCGGTCCGGTGTTGGGCCGCATCTGGGCCACCGAGACGTACCGCGAACCGTCCCTGGTCGGCACCCAGAGCACCAGGTCCGCGAAGGACAGGTCGGACAGCAGCTGCCACTCCGAGACCAGTAGGTGGAGCCATTCGAGGTCGGAGGCGTCGAGCGCCGTGTGCTCGCGTACGAGGTCGTTCATGGAGGGCACGCCTGCGAGCGTACCCGGCGGCGCGAGGGGGGTGCGCTCGGCGCGGTTTGCGGGCACACTTTGTTCAGGCCGGGCACGAAATCCATGGCGTACCCATGGACAACGCGCAATGGTCTAGTCCACAATGTTCCAGCACAGCACCATGTACAAGACCTCCGGGCTCCCCGCACAGGAGCGCGGATCGAGGCGCGGCGTTCTCTGCCCTGACTACGCCCCCGCCTCGTGGTCGGCCCTATCGGGCCCGCGGGGACCGCACACCCCGCCGGCCACGGCGCCGACGTCTGCTCCGGGCTGCGGTGCCAAGAGAGGCTGAGGGTCCTCTCCCGGCACCGCGGCCCGAAGTGTTTTCTCGCCCTTGGGCGGAAAACGCTTCCGCCGCGGTGGCCGGGAGAGGACTCTCCCTTGCGCCCGGAGGGCGCCCCAGGGGCGCCGGCGGTGCCGGACTGCGCGCTCAGCCCGTCGACGGCCGGTGGTCCGGATGCGGCAGAGACAGCCCCTTTCGGCCGGTGGCGACGTGCACCTTGCCGACGGCTGGTCGCGCAGTTCTCCCGGGGTGCCCCCACGCGCCCCCAGGGGGCGCCCTCCCGGGCGCCAGGCAGACGCAAGGCATGGGTCAGTGGGTTTCGGTGACCTTGGCTATGGCGCGGGGGGAGTCGGGGTCCTGGCCGCGGGCCATGGCGATCTCCCAGGCCAGGCGTTGCAAGGGGAGGATCTCCAGGAGGGGCTGGAGGCACTCGGGGACGTCGGTCGTGGGCATCGCGAAGCCGCCGGAGGCCGCGCGGACCTGGAGGCGGGGGCCGATCACCACGAGGTCGGCGCCGCGGCCGCGGAGGCGGTCGAGCACCGGCTGGAGGGCCTCGCCGCCGCGCCCCTCGGTGACGATCGCGATGACCGGCGAGATGTTGTCCACCATGGCCAGCGGGCCGTGCAGCAGGTCGGCGCCGGAGTAGGCGAGCGCCGGGATGTAGCTGGTCTCCATGAGCTTGAGCGCCCCCTCCTTGGCCGTGGGGTAGCCGTAGCCGCGCGAGGTCATCACCATCCGCTCGGCGAAGCGGTAGCGGCCGGCCAGCTCGCTTATCTCGTCGCTGCGGGCCAGCACCTGTTCCGCCAGGCCCGGCAGGCGGTGCGCGGCGGTGGGGTCGAGGCCGCCCAGGCCCTTCACGAAGAGGTAGAGGACCAGCAGCTCGGCCGTATACGTCTTCGTGGCCGGCAGCGCCTTCTCCGGCCCCGCCTGGAGGTCCAGGTGGAATTCCGAGACCTCGGCGAGCGGCGAGTCCGGGTTGTTGGTCACCGCCAGGGTGATCGCCCCGGCCTGCCTGGCCGCCCTGGTGGACGAGATCAGGTCGGGCGAGCCGCCGGACTGGCTCACCGTGATCAGCAGGACGTCGTCCAAGTGCGGAGTGGCGCCGTAGGCGGTGGTGGTCGACATCGAGGTCAGCCCGCAGGGCAGGCCCAGCTCGACCTCGATCAGGTACTTCGCGTAGAGCGCCGCGTGGTCCGACGTGCCGCGGGCGCTGAGCAGCACGAAGCGGGGTTTGCGGTCGGCGATGCGGCGGGCCGTCGCGGTGATCCCGGGGGCCGCGCGGTCCAGCACGCGCCGCATCACCCCGGGCTGCTCGGCGATCTCGCCGGCCATGATCAGGCCCGGCCGGCTCCTGCCGGGCGCCGGGGACCGCGTGCTGTCCGCCATGCCCACCGCCTCCATCCCGCTGCCCGGGTACGGCCGGCAACCGCGGCCCGGAGCATTCCAACAGTCGACCACAGGACCCGGCGGACCGCGCGCGGAAGCGGGTGCGGACGGGGGGCCGGGGGCCCTCGGCCGGGGGGCGGGCACCTGATAGATTGGTCTATACCACACTCACCTCTCCAGAACGGCAGGCCCAGCGTGGAAGTTGTCATCGTCCCGGACGCCGCGGCAGGCGGCGGCCTCATCGCGGATGCCATGGCCGCGCTGCTCCACCGCAAGCCGGACGCGCTCCTCGGCGTGGCCACCGGATCGACCCCGCTGCCCGTCTACCAGGCGCTCGCCGCCAAGGTGCGGGCCGGCGCGGTGGACGCCTCCCGCGCCAGGGTCTGCCAACTGGACGAATACGTGGGGCTGCCCACCGGGCACCCCGAGTCGTACCGCTCGGTCGTGCTGCGCGAGGTCGTGGAACCGCTCGGGCTGTCCCCCGAGGCCTTCATGGGCCCCGACGGCGCCGCCGAGGACGTCCAGGCCGCCTGCGAGGCGTACGACGACGCGCTCGCCTCGGCCGGCGGGGTGGACCTCCAACTGCTCGGCATCGGCACGGACGGGCACATCGGCTTCAACGAGCCGTGCTCGTCGCTCGCCTCCCGCACCAGGATCAAGACGCTCACCGAGCAGACCCGGGTGGACAACGCCCGCTTCTTCGGCGGCGACATCGCGGCCGTGCCGCACCATGTCATCACGCAGGGCATCGGCACGATTCTTGAGGCGCGGCACCTTGTGCTGCTCGCCACGGGCGAGGGCAAGGCGGAGGCGGTCGCCGCCACCGTCGAAGGGCCCGTCGCCGCGGTCGTCCCGGCCTCGGCGCTCCAGCTCCACCCGCACGCCACGGTCATCGTCGACGAGCCCGCTGCCGCGAAGCTCAAGCTGGCCCCGTACTTCCGCGCCACCTACGCCGCGAAGCCCTCCTGGCAGGGCCTGTAGGCCCACCCACCCCTTGCGGGGAGCCGCCACACCCACGTGGTTGCCCCTCGCGGCGGCACCCGCACCTTGCGGTCCCCGTGGCTGCTCGCCGCGCCCTGCGACGCGCTGTCGCGGACTCCACAGTTGCGCTGTGTGGGTGGCCTGTCGCGCAGTTCTCCCCCAGCGCTTCGCGTGGGGGTACCCTCCCGCGCCCCTGAGGCCCTGCCCCTTGCGGTGCGCTGCTTGCCTGCGGCTGCGTCGTGGCTGGTCGCGCAGTTCCCCGCGCCCCTGAAAAACGCTTGCCCTCTGCGCAAGAGGCCCAGCCCCCTGGCAGGGGCGAACGCTTGGCGCAGGAGGACGCAGGCCAAAAGGGGCGCGTGGGGGTACCCCCACGCGAAGCTCTGGGGGAGAACGGAGCGACCAGCCAGGACGCACCGCAACTGTGAACGCAACAGAACGAGGCACCCACCCAGGGGCGCGTGGGGGTACCCCCACGCGAAGCGCTGGGGGGGAACTGCGCGCACAGCCACAACGGACCGCAACTGTGAACGCCACAGCAAGTGGCACCCACCCAGGGGGCGCGGAACGGCGCGAGCAGCCCCCGCGCAGGGGCACCGTGGAGTCCATAGCGGCACCCCGCAGGGGGTGGCGGCCGGCCCCCGGGCGACCGGGGGGAGGAGGTCAGCGCGAGGTCACGATGACCTCGGCCGCGGCTTCGCCGCATACGCGCGCCGCGCCGTGCGTGGCGACGTGGAGGGCGCCGCAGGGCGGCGCCTGGGGGACGCCCATCTCGACGACGATCGTGGAGGGCCTGGCGGCCACCAGGCCGCCGAGCGCCTCGGCCATCCACGCGTGCCGGTGCACGTCGCGGACGACGGCGACGATCCGCCGTGTACCGGCGGCGCCGAGCACGCCCTCGACGAAGGACGCACCGCCCGCGTCCGCCGCGCGGAAGGTGGCTGTCTCGGTGCCGGGCAGCAGGCGGCCCAGCTCCGCGGCCACGCCCCACGGCGTGTCCTCGCCGACGGCGATGTTGGCCACCGGCGTGAAGGCGGCGACGTAGGGCGCCGTGTCGAGCGGCTCGAAGCCGGGCTCGCGGGTGACCCGCAGTGCCCGCCTGGCCGCTTCGAGGCCGACCTCGGCGGCGGGTGCGGTCCCCACCGCGGCACCCGCCTGCTCGGCCGTCCAGGCGGCCAGCTCGCGGACCCGGGCCGCCGCGTCGGCGAGCCGTTCCCTGGGCAGGTCGCCGGACTCGACGGCGGTGACGATCGCGTCCCGCAGGGCGTGCACGGTCTGCTCGTCGGCGAGCCCGCCGCCGACGCAGATGGCGTCGGCTCCGGCGGCCAGCGCCATGACGGTGCCGCGTTCGATGCCGTACGTGGCGGCGATGGCCTGCATCTCGATGCCGTCGGTGACGATGAGGCCGTCGTAGCCGAGACCGCCCGCTTCGCGCGGGGCGCGCAGCAGGCCGGTGAGGGCGGCGGGGCTCAGGGTCGCGGGCAGCTCGGGGTCGAGCGCGGGCACGAGGATGTGCGCGCTCATCACGACCTTGGTGCCGGCGGCCAGGGCGGCGCGGAAGGGCACGAGTTCACGGGACCGCAGGGTCGCGAGGTCGACGTCGATGCGCGGCAGCGCGTGGTGCGAGTCGGTGGCGGTGTCGCCGTGGCCCGGGAAGTGCTTGACGCAGGCGGCGACGCCGGCGGACTGCAGGCCCTCGACGTAGGCGGCGGTGTTGCGGGCCACCAGGTCGGGGTCGGCGCCGAAGGAGCGTACGCCGATGACCGGGTTGCCCGGGTCGGAGTTGACGTCGGCGGACGGCGCCCAGTTGAGGTTGACACCGCATTCGGCGAGCCGGCGGCCGAGTTCGGCGGCCACCGCCCGGGTGAGCTTCACGTCGTCGACTGCGCCGAGCGCGAGGTTGCCGGGGAAGGACGAACCGCCGCGTGCCTCAAGGCGGGTGACGTCGCCGCCCTCCTCGTCTGCGGCGACCAGCACGTCCGGCCGCACCGCCCGCAACTGCGCGGTGAGCGCGGCCAGTTGCTCGGGCGACTCGATGTTGCGGGCGAACAGCGCCACCGCGCCGAGGCCTTCGGCGAGCTGCCGCAGCAGCCACTCGGGCGCTGTGGTGCCGACGAAGCCGGGCTGCAGGACGGTCAGCGCGTCGCGGACCAGGAGGTCCGCAGGCGTGTCGGTGGAAATGACGGTCATCCCTTCACCGCCCCGGCCGTGAGGCCGGCGGCCATCTTGCGCTGGACGAGCAGGAAGAGGATCACCACGGGGACACCCATCATGGTGGATCCGGCCATCATCGGCGCGTACTCGGTTCCGTGCTGGGTGGTGAACGACCCCAGCCAGACGGTCGCGGTCTGGTGGTCCTGGCTCATCACGAGCAGCGCGTAGAGGAATTCGTTCCAGGCCTGGATGAATCCGTAGATGGAGGTCGCGACCAGGCCGGGGGCCAGCAGCGGGAAGACCACCCGGATGAAGGCGCCGGTGCGGCTGCAGCCGTCGACCATGGCGGCTTCTTCCAGCTCCTTGGGGATGTTGACGATGAAGCCGCGCAGCGTCCAGACGGTGAAGGGCAGCACGAAGGTCAGGTACGTCAGCACCAGGCCGGAGAGCTTGTCGATCTGGTGGATCTGGTTGAGCAGCAGGAAGACCGGGATGATCATCGCGACCAGCGGCACCATCTGCACGGTCAGGATGCCGACGATGACGACCTTGCGGCCGCGGAAGGCGAACCGGGAGATGGCCAGCGCCGCGAGCAGGCCGATGATCGAGCCGACCACCACGGTGCTCGCGCTGACGATGAGGCTGCGCTCGACCGGGCCCCAGAAGTCGCTGATGTTCAGGGCGCGGTGGAAGTTCTCCAGCGACACCGGCAGCGGGAAGAAGTGCGGGTTGGGGTCGATGGCGTCCTTGGCGGGCTTGAACGCCGTGTTGATCATCCAGTAGACCGGGAAGGCGGCCACGACGAAGACCAGCAGGCCCAGGATGTTCCAGCCCAGTTTGGCGTTGCGCCGGCGGCGGGTGACCGCGGCCAGGGGGTCGGCTTTGGCGGCGGTCGGCCGCGAGGTCAGCGCGCTCATTCCACCTCTCCGATCTTCAGCATCTGCCGCATGTACACCGCGACCACGCCGAGCAGCAGCAGCACGGTGAGCAGTGCGATGGCGGAACCGGTGGCGTAGTCGTTGACACCGAACGCCTTTTCGTACGAGTAGGTGGTGAGCAGCTGGAACTCGGGTTCCGGGTGGCCGCCGCGCATCAGCCACACCTGGGCGAAGACGCCCATGTCCCAGATCACCGACAGGGTCGTCATCATCACGACCAGCGGCTTGATGATCGGGAAGGTGACGTAGCGGAAGACCCCGAAGGCGTCGGCGCCGTCCAGCCGGGCGGCCTCCTCCAGCTCCTTGGGGACCTGGGTGAGGCCGGCGCTGAGCGTGATCACCACGAAGGGGATCGCGCCCCACACCACCTGGAGCATGATCACGCTCAGGCCCTCGGGCCCCGAGGCGAACCAGTTGTGGCCGGTGTAGTCGACGCCGGGCAGCCGGCTCAGCGTCCAGTTGACGACGCCGTAGTCGCTGTCGAACATCCACTTGAAGACGGTGACGGCGACGACCACGGGCATCGCCCAGCTGGCGACCAGCGCGATGTTCACCAGGGTGCGGACCCAGCCGGAGACCCGTTGGAGCAGCAGGGCGACCAGCATGCCGATGACCATGGTGAGGATCACCGCGCTGCCCGCGAACAGCACGGTCCTGATCACCACCGACCAGAACTCGTGGTCGCCGAGGATCGCCCGGTAGTTGTCGAAGCCGACCCAGGTGGCCGGTTTGAAGCCCCACAGCTGCGGCTTCTTGTAGTCCTGGAAGGACAGCGTCCCCAGCTTGATCAGCGGGTATCCCAGGACGAGCACCAGCACCAGGATGCATGGTGCCAGCAGCAGCCACGGTGTGGCGGCCCGCCCGAGACGGATCCTGCTGCGCCGGGTGGCGCCGGCTCTCCCGGGCCGTCGGCCGGGAGGTGATGAGTGCCGCCGTGGCGGCGGCACCTTGGTGGTGGTGGTATCGGCGGCACTCATCACGTGCTCCTCAGCGGTCCCGGTCTCCTGTTGTGCGAGGACTGGTCAGTTCTTGACGTTCAGAACCTTGTCCATCGCGGCGTCAGCGGCCTTCGCGGCGTCCTGGACGGACTGCTTGCCGGTGGCGATGTTCTGCAGCATGGTCTGCATCGTCTGGGCCTTCTCGACGCTGCCCCAGCCGGGTGCGGTCGGGACGAACCAGCTGCTCTCGGCCGCGGTCGCGGTGACCGTGTTCGCCGGGTCGGCCTTGAGCGTGGCCAGCTGCGTGTTGTTGTTCGGCAGGTTGCCCTTGCTCATCAGGGTGGTCTGCGACTGGGTGTTGGTGAAGTCGTTGATCCACTCGGACGCCAGGTCGGTGTTCTTCGACTTGGACGGGACGGCCAGGTCGGAGCCGCCGAGGAAGACCGGGAGGGCCTTGCCGGACGGGCCGGGCATCACGAAGTTGACCAGGTTGTCCTTGAGCTTGCCGCCGGTCTTGTCGAACTTCGGGTCGGCGGCGGACGGCGCCTCCCAGCCGGGGGCGTAGATCATGGCCGACTTGCCCTGGCCGTAGACGATGTAGCGGTCGGACTCGTCCTTGGTGAGGTCGCCGTGCATGTACTTGCCGATGGCGTCCTTCCACGCGGTCAGGCCCTGGATGGCCGCCGGGGACTCCAGCGAGCCCTTCCACTGGCCGCCCTCGTTGGTGGCGATGGCGCCGCCGGCGTCGTAGACGAAGGACAGGCCGGCGTACCAGTCACGCGAGGGCTGGTACCAGGCGTTGAACTTGGCGCCCTCCTTGGCCTGGATCTTGTCCAGGTCGCCGGTCAGCTCGGCCCACGACTTGGGCGTGGCGGTGACGCCGGCCGCGGCGGCGATGTCCTTGCGCCAGGTGGCGATACGGGCGGCGGCGTAGTACGGCACGCCGTAGGTCTTGCCGTCGTAGTTCACCGACTGCTTCAGGCCGTCCAGCCACTGGGCGGAGTTGTCGAACTTCGACGCGTCCAGCTCGGCGAAGGCGCCCTCCGCCATGTAGGGCACCATCTCGGTGTTGCCCATCTCGACGACGTCGGGCGCCTTGTCGGTGGCGAGCACCGCGTCGAGCTTGGCGTTCTTGTCCGGCCACGCGTAGTACTCGTGCTTGACCTTCAGGCCCGGGTGCTTGGCGATGATCGCGTCGTCGGCGGCCTTCACCAGCTCCGGCCAGTTGTGCTGCGCGTCGACGGTGAGCCAGACGGTGATGGTCTTGTCAGTCGTGGTGGCCGACGACGACGAACCGGCGTCCGCCTTCTTGCCGTCGTCCTTCTTGTCAGATCCACACGCCGCGATACCGACGATCATTGTCGCGACGCCGATCGCCGCGATGAGCTTGCGCTTCACGCCACCCTCCTCAGGATGCCCGAAACTCCCCCCACCGCCCGAATTGCCGGCCGCCGTACGAGAACACGTCGGCCGAGTCCTGCTCGTGGGTCTGGGATTGGTCGTTAATGGTTTAGACCAGTACCGGGAGCTTGGCCTAGACCTTTAGGGGTGTCAAGGGTGTATAAGAACACCCGTCGGACCTGTTATCGGACCGACACCTGAGGGGACCCACACCCCCCGCCGCCTCTCTCCGGCAGGGCCGCGCGTGCCACCATGTGAGCCGCGATCAACGGAGGAGCCGGTGACGGCAGCACGACAGCAGTCGGGAGTAAACGTCATGGAGAGCGACGCGGCCACCAGCGCGGAGACCACGGCGGGCGGCGCCGCGGGCCGCACCGCCCGGGTGCCAAAGTACTACCGGCTCAAGCGCCATCTGCTGGACATCACGCAGACGATGCCCCCCGGCACCCCGGTCCCGCCCGAACGCACCCTGGCCACCGAGTTCGACACCTCCCGCACCACCGTCCGGCAGGCGCTCCAGGAACTCGTCGTCGAGGGCCGCCTGGAGCGCATCCAGGGCAAGGGCACCTTCGTGGCCAAGCCCAAGGTCTCCCAGGCACTGCAACTCACCTCGTACACCGAGGACATGCGCGCCCAGGGGCTCGAACCCACCTCCCAGCTGCTGGACATCGGCTACATCACCGCCGACGACCGGCTCGCCGGGCTGCTGGACATGAAGGCCGGCGGCCGGGTGCTGCGGATCGAACGCCTCAGGCTGGCCAATTCCGAGCCGATGGCGATCGAGACCACCCACCTGTCCGCCAAGCGCTTCCCCGCGCTGCGCCGCAGCCTGGCCAAGTACACCTCGCTCTACACCGCGTTGGCCGAGGTCTACGACGTGCGGCTGGCCGAGGCGGAGGAGACCATCGAGACGTCGCTGGCCACCCCGCGCGAGGCCGGACTGCTGGGCACCGACGTCGGCCTGCCGATGCTGATGCTCTCGCGGCACTCCATCGACACCACCGGCGAACCGGTGGAGTGGGTGCGCTCCGTCTACCGCGGCGACCGCTACAAGTTCGTGGCCAGGCTCAGCAGGCCGACCGACTGACCGCGTAACCCGACCGGCTGACAAGGCGATCGATCCGTGCACGGGTAGTGACGACCGCCGGTAGCCTCCCCTAGATTTCCTGCGCATTACACACGTCGCTCTAGGGGACGGGAGCACCACCCATGCCGGAAGCACCACCGGACACAAGGCCACCGGTCGTCACCCCCACCAGGGTGGTGGCCGGTCTGTGCCTGCTCGTACCGTTCGTCGCCCTGCTGTGGGTGAACTCCTACTCGCGCCTGACGCCGGCCTTCATCGGCATCCCGTTCTTCTACTGGTACCAGATGGCCTGGGTGCCGGTGACCGCCGCGCTGACCTACGTCGCGTACGTGCTCGTACGCCGCGAGGAGCGGGCGCGCAAGGCGGGTGACGCCAGGTGAAGGACGGCGTCAACGGCGTCGCACTCGGCGTCTTCATCTTCTTCTTCCTGGCCGTCACCGTGCTCGGCTTCCTCGCCGCCCGCTGGCGGCGCGCCGCCGACCCGCTGCACCTGGACGAATGGGGCCTGGGCGGCCGGAGTTTCGGCACCTGGGTGACCTGGTTCCTGCTCGGCGGCGACCTCTACACCGCCTACACCTTCGTCGCGGTGCCCGCCGCGATCTACAGCGCCGGCGCGGGCGGCTTCTTCGCGGTGCCGTACACGATCATCACCTACCCGCTGGTCTTCCTCTTCCTGCCCCGGCTCTGGTCGGTCTCGCACAAGCACGGCTACGTCACCTCCTCGGACTTCATCCGCGGGCGGTTCGGCTCCAAGAGCCTCTCGGTGGCCGTCGCGATCACCGGCATCATCGCCACGATGCCCTACATCGCGCTCCAACTCGTCGGCATCCAGGCCGTCCTGGACGTGATGGGCGTCGGCGGCAGCGACTCCGCGAACTGGTTCCTGAAGGACCTGCCGCTGCTGATCGCCTTCGGCGTGCTCGCCGCGTACACCTACTCCTCCGGGCTGCGGGCGCCCGCGCTGATCGCCTTCGTCAAGGACGCGCTGATCTACATCGTCATCGCGGTCGCGATCATCTACATCCCCTACAAGCTCGGCGGCTTCGACGACATCTTCAGCAAGGCGGGCGCCGCCTACGCGGTCAAGACCGACGGGGTCGCCCGCGGCTCGCTGGTGACCGGACCGCAGGCCCAATGGGCCTACGCCACGCTGGCGATGGGCTCGGCGATGGCGCTCTTCCTCTACCCGCACTCGGTGACGGCCGTGCTGTCCAGCAAGAGCCGCGACACCATCCGCCGCAACACCACGATCCTGCCGCTGTACTCCCTGATGCTCGGCCTGCTGGCGATGCTCGGCTTCATGGCGCTCGCCGCCGACGTCGGCGGCAAGGGCTACAACGCCCAACTCGCCATCCCCCAGCTGTTCGAGAACATGTTCCCCTCGTGGTTCGCCGGCGTCGCCTTCGCCGCGATCGGCATCGGGGCGCTCGTCCCCGCCGCGATCATGTCCATCGCGGCGGCCAACCTCTTCACCCGCAACATCTACCGGGACCTGATCAAACCGGACGCCACCCCCGCGCAGCAGACCGCGGTCTCCAAGGCCGTCTCCCTGGTGGTGAAGGTCGGCGCCCTGGTCTTCGTCCTCACCATGGACAAGACCGTGGCGATCAACTTCCAGCTGCTGGGCGGCATCTGGATCCTGCAGACCGTCCCGGCCATAGTCGGCGGCCTGTTCACCCGCTGGTTCCACCGCTGGGCCCTGCTGGCCGGCTGGGCCGTCGGCATGGGCTACGGCACGTGGAAGGCGTACGAGCAGTCCAGCCCGGCGCAGTCGCACTTCGGCGGGAATTCGGACATGATCCCGTGGATCGGCGAGAAGGGCTACATCGGCCTGACCGCCTTCGTCCTCAACATCGGCGTCGCCTTCGTCCTCACCTTGGCGCTGCGCGCGCTCAAGGCTCCGGCGGGGGTGGACGAGACCGTCCTGTCGGACTACACGACCGAATCCGACCCGAGCCCAGTCGGCCCGTCCGACCCGGCCGACCCGACCCCGGGCACCTCCCCGGGCCTGCCCGAGCCCGCAGGGGCCTAAGGGCTGTCCCGGGGGATGTCGCGCCCCCGGGCAAGCGGGTTTTTTTTAAGGGCGCGGGGACTGCGCGACCAGCCGTCGACGGGCTGCACGTCGTCACCGGCCGTGAGGGGCTGTTCGGTCCGTGCCGGACCACCGGCCGGTGGTGGGCTGGTCGCGCAACTCCCCGCGCCCCTGTAAGGCGCCGCCTTCCGCAGACCTGCCCTCCGAGCGGAAGGCCGACCTGGCGCTCCGTCCAGGACAGGACGCCGGCGACCGAGTCGCTGGTGGCGCGGGGCAGCGGCCGGGCCACGTATTGCGCCTGGCCGCCCCCGCGGTGCGGGGGGGGACGACCATGCGGCGGGCGATGCCGTTGGCGACGGCGACGCCCTGCTCCTTGCGCCCCAGGTGCGGGCAGGCGTCGATGCCGGCCGCGGTGCCCGCCGAGGTGACGACGCCGCTGTCGTCCACGGAGAGGACGTCGAGCTCCACCCGGGCCTCGGGGTGGCGGGCGGCGAGCAAGGCCGGTGTGCCGCCGGTGCGCGGCGAAGCGCCCGGAATCCCACCGGAAAAGGCCGCTCCGGCCGGGAAGGACCGGGCTGTACGCTACTGAACCCCCGTCACCGCGACACAACATGTGGGTGTCACCCTGGGACCCGGCACAAGATGTATGCTCAAGTCCGCTGCCCGCAGGGGAAGCCGGTGCGAATCCGGCGCTGCCCCGCAACGGTGAGCGGCTGCGCCCACGCGCCGCCGCACAGCCCGATCGCCTGCCGGCAGCCGGCGCCCGTACGGTCGGCAGACCGCTGTGCGCCGACGAGTCCGGGCCTCGCGGAGTGGGCCTGCGGACGCGGTCCGGCATGCCCATACGCACGCCCGTCCGCCGCCGCTCCTCCCCCGCGTGGCCGCCGCCGCGTACGAGGGAGACCGCACCACCGTGACCATCGCGCCAGAAGCCCCCGCCACCGTCGGGGAATCGCCCGCCACCGAGCCCGACAGCGCCGGCGCCGGCCTGCTGCGTACCCTCGTCGCACTCTGCGCCGACCTGCGGGACACCGATCCGGGGCGGGTCGCCGCGGCGGCGCTGCGGGGGCGCAGCGGCGGCGCCGGCGCCGCCGAACTGCGGGAGCTGGCCGTCGAGGCGGCCGCGGGGCTGATCTCCGAGGACCCGGCCTACTCGCGGCTCGCCGCCCGGCTGCTCACCCTGGCCATCGCCGAGGAGGCCGCCTCGCAGGGGTCGGTGTCCTTCACCACCGCCATCGCGGTGGGCCACCGCGAAGGCCTGGTCGCGGACCGGACGGCGGACTTCGCCGTACGCCACGCGGCCCGGCTGGACGCGCTGGTCGACCGGGCGCTCGCGGAGGGCGCCGACGACCGCTTCGGCTACTTCGGCCTGCGCACCCTCTACAGCCGCTACCTGCTGCGGCACCCGCTGACCCGCAAGGTGATCGAGACCCCGCAGCACTTCATGCTGCGGGTCGCGTCGGGCCTGGCCGAGGACGGCTCGGCGGCCGCCGTGGACGAAGTCGCCGCGCTCTACCGGCTGATGAGCGCCCTGGACTACCTGCCCAGCTCCCCGACCCTCTTCAACTCCGGTACGCGGCACCCGCAGATGTCGTCCTGCTACCTGCTGGACTCGCCGCTGGACGAGCTGGACTCGATCTACGAGCGCTACCAGCAGGTGGCGCGGCTCTCCAAGCACGCGGGCGGCATCGGCCTGTCCTACTCCCGCATCAGGGCCCGCGGTTCGCTGATCCGCGGCACCAACGGGCACTCCAACGGCATCGTGCCCTTCCTGAAGACGCTGGACGCCTCGGTCGCGGCCGTCAACCAGGGCGGCAGGCGCAAGGGCGCCGCGGCCGTCTACCTGGAGACCTGGCACGCCGACATCGAGGAATTCCTCGAACTGCGGGACAACACCGGCGAGGACGCCCGCCGCACCCACAACCTGAACCTCGCGCACTGGGTGCCCGACGAGTTCATGCGCCGGGTCGACGCCGACGCGGACTGGTCGCTGTTCTCGCCCGCCGACGTGCCCGACCTGGTCGACCTGTGGGGCGACGACTTCGACGCCGCCTACCGCGCCGCCGAGGCGGCGGGCCTGGCGCAGCGCACGATCCCGGCACGCGAGCTGTACGGCCGGATGATGCGCACCCTCGCACAGACCGGCAACGGCTGGATGACCTTCAAGGACGCCGCCAACCGCACCGCCAACCAGACCGCGCTGCCCGGCCGCACCGTCCACTCCTCCAACCTGTGCACGGAGATCCTGGAGGTCACCGACGACTCCGAGACCGCGGTCTGCAACCTCGGCTCGGTCAACCTGAGCGCCTTCGTGACCCCGGACGGCGACATCGACTGGCGGCGGCTCGACGAGACCGTGCACACCGCGGTGACCTTCCTGGACCGGGTCGTGGACATCAACTTCTACCCGACCGAGCAGGCGGCCCGCTCCAACTCCCGCTGGCGCCCCGTCGGGTTGGGCGTGATGGGCCTGCAGGACGTCTTCTTCAAGCTGCGGCTGCCGTTCGGCTCGGCCGAGGCCCGCGCGCTGTCCACGAAGATCGCCGAGCGCGTGATGCTCGCCGCCTACGAGGCCTCCTGCGACCTGGCCGAGCGCTACGGGCCGCTGCCCGCCTGGGACCAGACCCGTACCGCCACCGGGGTGCTGCACCCCGACCACTACGGCGTCGAGTCCAGCTGGCCGGAGCGCTGGGCGGCGCTGCGCGAGCGGGTCGCGGCCGGCGGGATGCGCAACGCGCTGCTGCTGGCCATCGCCCCGACCGCGACGATCGCCTCCATCGCCGGGTCCTACGAATGCATCGAGCCGCAGGTCTCCAACCTCTTCAAGCGCGAGACGCTGTCGGGCGAATTCCTCCAGGTCAACTCCTACCTGGTGGCCGACCTCAAGCGGCTCGGGGTGTGGGACGCGCAGAGCAGGGAAGCACTGCGGGACGCCAGCGGCTCGGTGCAGGGCTTCAGCTGGATCCCCGCCGAGGTGCGCGAGCTCTACCGCACCGCGTGGGAGCTGCCGCAGCGCGCGCTGATCGACATGGCCGCGGCCCGCACGCCGTATCTGGACCAGAGCCAGTCGCTGAACCTGTTCCTGGAGACGCCCACCATCGGCAAGCTCTCCTCGATGTACGCCTACGCGTGGAAGCAGGGCCTCAAGACCACCTACTACCTGCGCTCCCGCCCGGCCACCCGGATCGCCCGCGCCGCCCAGGCGGCCGCCCCCGCAGCCGTGCCCGCGACCGCCGACGCCGACGCGATCGCCTGCTCCCTGGAAAACCCCGAGTCCTGCGAGGCCTGCCAGTAATGACCGCCACACCCGTGAAGAACCTGCTCGACCCGGGCTTCGAACTGACCCTGCGGCCCATGCGCTACCCGGACTTCTACGAGCGCTACCGCGACGCGATCAAGAACACCTGGACGGTGGAGGAGGTCGATCTGCACTCCGACGTCGCCGACCTGGCCAAGCTCACCCCGGGCGAGCAGCACATGATCGGGCGCCTGGTGGCCTTCTTCGCCACCGGCGACTCGATCGTCTCCAACAACCTGGTGCTGACCCTCTACAAGCACATCAACTCGCCCGAGGCGCGGCTGTACCTCTCCCGCCAGCTGTTCGAGGAGGCCGTGCACGTCCAGTTCTACCTGACGCTGCTGGACACCTACCTGCCCGATCCGGCCGACCGGGCCGCCGCCTTCGACGCCGTCGAGGAGATCCCGTCGATCCGCGAGAAGGCGCAGTTCTGCTTCCGCTGGATGGCCAACTTCGACGGGCAGGGCGCCGAGCGGATCGACCGCCTCGAATCCCGCGAGGACCGCCGCCGCTTCCTGCTCAACCTGATCTGCTTCGCGGCCTGCATCGAGGGCCTGTTCTTCTACGGTGCCTTCGCCTACGTCTACTGGTTCCGCTCGCGCGGGCTGCTGCACGGGCTCGCCACCGGCACCAACTGGGTGTTCAGGGACGAGACGATGCACATGAGCTTCGCCTTCGACGTGGTCGACACCGTGCGCAAGGAGGACCCCGAGCTCTTCGACGACGCGCTGCGCCAGGAGGTCACCGACATGCTGCGCGAAGCCGTAGACGCGGAGCTGCAGTTCGGCCGCGACCTGTGCGGCGACGGGCTGCCCGGCATGAACACCGAGTCCATGCGGGCGTATCTGGAGTGCGTCGCCGACCAGCGGCTCGCCCGGCTGGGCTTCCCGCCCCTCTACGGGTCGCAGAACCCCTTCTCCTTCATGGAGTTGCAGGGCGTCCAGGAGCTGACCAACTTCTTCGAGCGCCGCCCCTCCGCCTACCAGGTGGCGGTGGAGGGCACGGTGGCACTCGACGAGGACTTCTAGCTAGTCGTTGGGCACGGTCTCGAACTTGGGGGTGGCCTCCGCCATCTGGCGGAGGACGTCCTTGCGGTCGCGCTTCGAGAGGCGGTCGATGTACAGCCGCCCGTAGAGGTGGTCGGTCTCGTGCTGCAGGCAGCGCGCGAAGTAGCCGCTGCCGCGCACGACGATCGGCTCACCGTGCAGGTCCTGGCCGCGGACCACCGCGTAGTCCGGGCGCGGGGTCTCCATGTACGCGCCCGGCACGGACAGGCACCCCTCGTTGGAGTCGTCCAGGTGCCGCTGGTCCGCGGGCAGGTCTTCGAGCACCGGATTGCACACGACGCCGACATGGCGGGCGTCGTTGTCGTCGGGGCAGTCGTAGACGAAAACCTTCAGGTCCACGCCGATCTGGTTCGCCGCGAGGCCTACGCCCTCGGCCGCGCGCTGGCTGGCGAACATGTCGTCCACCAGGGCCAGCAGGTCGTCGCCGAAGTCGGTGACGTCCTGGCATTCCCGGTGCAGCACCGGATTGCCCACGACGGTGATCGGACGCACGGTGCCGCGCTCCCGGTGAGCCAGCTCACGGGCCTCCGCGTCGGTGACGTCGTCGAGGAACAGCTCCTCCGGAGGGGTGGGGGGGGTCTCGGTGTGCTGCTGGGACATCTGAGCCGTACGCCTTCCAGGCGGGGGTGAGTAATCCGTCCAGGGTAAGGCCCCCCTTCGGGTGCCGTCCCCCCTTCCCACCCGCACTCCCCGGGTGGGCGCCACTTGCTGTGGCGTTGCTTACCTGCGACGCCGTCGTGGCTGGTCGTGCGGTTCCCCGCGCCCCTGATGGCTTGCCCTCCGCGCGGAGAGTGACCGTTTTTAGGGGCGCGGGGAACTGCGCGACCAGCCCCCACCGGGGGAAGGTCCCGGTAGCCCGGGGGAAGGGGCAGGTCGGGGGGACCCCGGTCAGCAGACCTCTTCCAGGTCGCGCCATGCCCTCGTAGAGGGAGAATCGGCGACCCACCCGTCGAGAAGCCCCCGGACGAGCCCGACAGGCGCGGCGATTCCGCACTCGCGCTCGGGCGACCAGTGGTGCCCGGTCCCATGGTCACTGAGGTGGCTGAGGTGACCGGGGTGACCCGGCTCACCGTGATCGTGGGGATCCCGCGCAGCGGACCCGTCGTCCGTGGGCATGCGGCTCTCGGAGCAGGTGCGGCACAGCAGGCGCACCGACGAGGACCAGTCCTCGGCGGCGTAGCCGGCCTCCGCGGCCAGCCGTTCGAGCGCGTCGCGGTCGGCGGGCGCGTCGGCCTCCAGCAGGACCAGCCAGGTCGGGACGGGTGAGGGTGCCCACAGTTCGATCTCGTCGAAGACGGGGTAGACCGCCCCGCCGCCCCCGCCCGCGGTGTCGCGCTCGCCGTGCGGCACCCCGTCGTGCAGGACGACCTCGCCCCAGCGCCGCCCTGAGGAGGGCAGCGGGATGGAGAGCACCTCGACCCGCGCGGGGTCGAGCCTGCGGCCCCAGACGACTTCGGCCTCGCCCTCCGGCGAGAGCCGCACGGTCGCGCTGCCCAGCGGCAGCCTCGCGGACTCCTCGCCGGTGCGCGAGCCGGTGCCGGCCGGCATCCGCAGGCCGTACGCCTGCCAGGCGCGGCGGGCCAGCGGCCAGTCCTGGAGCGCGGTGGCGGCGATGCCCAGATTCCACCAGTCGGGGGCGCCGACCGGCCGGTCGAGCAGGGCCACGGCGCGCAGGCCGGCGATCCTGGCCTGCGCCCAGTCGTGGCGGAACTTGTGCAGCAGTGCCAGGTTGTACCAGGACTCGGAAAGCCACGGCTCCAGATCGGCGGCCCGGGTGAGCAGCGCGCCCGCGTCGTCGTAGCGGCCGTCGTCGATCAGCGAGAACGCCTGGTCGGTGGCCTGCCGCCAGGTAGGCGACGGCCGGTGCCGCACTCTGCCGAAGATCTTCAACGTCGTTACCCGCCTGCCCGCTCAGCCGATCACTGCCAGGACGTCGCCTTCCCGCACCACGATCACGTCCCCCGGGGGGACTCGCACCACCTGAGTGCGGCCCCTTCTCGTACCGCCCGCGCGTCGTCGGACAGGCGGGTACGACACCAACCTCGCACATTTTGGCCGTTGTCTCAGCCCGACCCCGTCCCCTTCGGCCGCTGCCCTCCGGCGACGGCCCTCACCCTGCTCCTTGCCATCCCCGGGGGCATCCAACCATGCCCAGGTGAGGCATGTGACGGGCACCCGGGTGAGAGCGACTCACCCGTTTGGACTACAGGTACGCGCAGTGACCGCCGGGGGCCGCGCCAAGGGCGGGTGACGGCGCCGGCGGCGGCCAGGGGTGCCGGGCCAGCGCGCGGGTCAGCGCCTCGACCACGGACGGGTCGAACTGGCTGCCCGCGCACCGCCACAGCTCGGCCAGGGCGGTGGCGACGGGCCTGGCCGGGCGGTAACTGCGGGTGGAGGTCATGGCGTCCAGCGCGTCGGCCACGGCGACGACGCGGGCCGGCCAGGGGATGTGACGGCCCGCGAGGCCGTGCGGGTAGCCGCGGCCGTCGAGGCGTTCGTGGTGGTGCAGTACGGCCACCCGGGCCACGGCGGGCACTTCGGTGTCGCGCACCAGGGCGTAGCCGTGGCCGGGGTGGCACTGCACGGTCTGCCGCTCGGCGGAGGTGAGCGGCCCGGTCTTGCGCAACAGTCCGCCGGGCACGCCGAGTTTGCCGATGTCGTGCAGGGTGCCCGCCAGCCGCAGCGCGGCCACCAGGTCGTCGGCGACCCGCAGTTCGACCCCGATCAGCGCGCTGGCCTGGCCGACGCGGTCGCCGTGGCCGCGCGTGTAGGGGTCCTTGATCTGCATGGCGGCGACCAGCGCCGGGACGAGGCTCACCGCCGCGCCCCGGCGGCGCCCGGTACGGGCGGCAGAACGCGCAGAAAGCTTTCTGTGCGGCAAAGGCGACGACGACCGGCTGCGTAGGGCAACGGCACGGCGAGCGGCCTCCTCCGGCAAGCACGCGGCGGGCGCGGCCCCATCGGAGGCCCCGGGCCCGGCGGGGAATTTCCCGCCGGGACTCAGGACGATAGGACCGCGCCCGCCGTGGCACTGCCGAACGCTCGCTTTACGCCCGTACGGGCGACGCCGCGGTTGCGGCCTTGACGCCGCCCCGGCTAGGACGCCGGCTCGGTGGCGGACTCGCCGGCGCGGATCATCTCGATCCGCATCATCACCTTGGACCGCAGGTCGGTCGGCACGTCGTCGGAGCCGCAGCACCGCTTGACCAGCTTCTTCACGGCCTGTTCGAGCCCGTACTTCTCCAGGCAGGGGTGGCACTCCTCGAAGTGCTGCCTGAATTTGGAGCAGGCGTCGTCCGACATCTCGTTGTCGAGATATTCGTAGAGGTGGTCGAGCACCTCCGAGCAGTCCGTCTCATGCGCGTTGCCGCAACTCATGAATCCGCGCCCTTCTCATTTCCCGCGCCCGCCGGGACCAGGCCGCGGTCGCGGGCGTAGTCCTCGAGCAGTTCGCGCAGCTGACGGCGCCCGCGGTGCAGTCGGGACATCACCGTGCCGATGGGCGTTCCCATGATGTCCGCGATCTCCTTGTAGGCAAAGCCCTCGACGTCCGCGAGGTAGACCGCGATGCGGAATTCCTCCGGAATCGCCTGGAGCGCCGCCTTGACGTCGGAGTCGGGCAGATGGTCGAGCGCCTGCGCCTCGGCTGAGCGCAGACCCGTCGACATGTGGGACTCGGCCCGAGCGAGCTGCCAGTCCTCGATGTCCTCTGAGCCGCTGCGCAGCGGCTCACGCTGCTTCTTGCGGTAGGAGTTGATGAAGCTGTTGGTGAGGATGCGGTAGAGCCAGGCCTTCAGATTGGTGCCCTCACGGAACTGGTGGAAGGACGCGTACGCCTTCGCGTACGTCTCCTGGACCAGGTCCTCCGCGTCGGCCGGATTGCGGGTCATCCGCAGCGCGGCCGAGTACATCTGGTCGAGGAACCCAAGGGCGTCCCGCTCGAAGCGCTCGGTGCGCTCCGCGCTGCTCTCCTGTGCCTCCGCCGCGGCCTGCGGCTCGGGCGGTACCCCCAGACCTGACGCACCCGCGTTTTCCGCCGTGCTGTCGTCGGTGCCGGTGACCGGACCCACCTCCTCAGAAACGCCAGCGAGTCCCAAAGCGGACACGCTCGTCTCGGAGGATATTGCACTGGCGAGCGAGGCGCCTGATCCGCCCTTGCTCCCGTCCTTGGCGTCACCGCCGGCGGACCACTCCGCCCAGTTCACGAACGGCGCTATGGCCGCCTGTGGGGTGGCCTCGGCCCGGGGCCGGCATGCGGCTGAAACCATGCGGATGCCTCTCTCACCAAAGCTTCGTCAGTGCTGTTCTGTCTTTCGACTCGCACAACGCCACTGCCCCTGTCGTCATTCCCGGGGTGGAGATGCCGTGACAGCGGTACGCGGCTCGGCATGGCCGAGGCCGGCCAGCCAGTCGGCGACAGCCCTGGTCAGGACGGTGAGAGCCGCTTCCTGGGTGATATCGGCCCGCTTGGGCACCCCGAAGCCGTGGTCGGCGTACGGCACCTCCACCGGCTCCTGGCCAGACGGGAATTCGCCAGGTCGGCCGAAGGGGTCGTGGCCGCCCTGCACGGTCAGCAGCGGCAGGGCGGCGGCGGCCGCGGTCAGCTCCGCGGCGCGGGAGGACTCCGGGCGGCCCGGCGGGTGCAGGGGGAAGGCCAGCGCCAGGACGGCGGCGGCGCCGAGGCGTTCGGCCGTACGGCAGGCGACCCTGGCCCCGGCGCTGCGCCCGCCGGCGACCACCGGCAGGCCGGGCGCGGCGAGCGCCGGCCACAGCGCGGTCCAGGCGGTGTCCAGGGTGGCGGGCGCGGGCGCGAGCTTGCGGCCGGCGACCCGCCAGGGCTGCTCCACCAGGGCGACGACCACACCGGCCGGGGGCAGTGCGGCCGCCAGGGCCGCCAGGTCGGCCGCCTCGATGCCGCCGCCCGCGCCGTGGCCGAGCGCGAGCACGCTGCGCGGCCTGCTCGCGCCGTACCAGCTGATCCGCGCCGGTCCTGCCGGGGTGTCGGCCTGCTCGGTGCGGGTGGCCGGGGTGGCGGGGTGCGGTGCGGAGGATGCGTCCATCAGAAGAGTGTCTCCTCCTCCGGCGCGGGCAGCTCGTCGAGCAGTTCCGGCCCGTTGTTCGCGACATTGCTCACAGCGGTGCCGACCGGGTAGGCCCGCATCAGGCCCTCGGGGGGCGGCGCGAGCAGGTCGCGGAGCGTGTCGGGCCCGGTGGTGGCCGGGTCGAGCCAGGCCTCCCAGCGGTCCGGGGTGATCATCAGCGGCATCCGGGGGTGGATGTCGGCCAGCGCGCGCGGCCCGCGGCCCTCGTAGCCGGCCAGTTCGCCGGTCTCGGCGGCGGTGGTGATCACCGTGCAGGTGGTCCACCAGGCGCGCGGGTGGTCGTCGGGCAGGGTGCCGTCCCGCCAGAACTCGTACAGCCCGGCCATCGCCATCACCGAGCCGTCGGCGGGCGTCACGAAATAGGGCTGCTTGCGGGCCCGCTTGCGCCTGCCCGCTTCTTCGAGCTGCCGCTCGCCCGCCGCGGTGACCCACTCGTAGTAGCCGTCGGCCGGGATCAGGCAGCGCCTGGCGGCCAGGGCCCGGCGGAAGGACGGCTTCTCGGCCGCGGTCTCGGCCCGCGCGTTGATCAGTTTCACGCCCACGTCCGGCGTCTTCGCCCAGGACGGCACCAGGCCCCAGCGCAGCACGCGCAGCTGGCGTACCGGATCGGGGGAACCGGAGTCGCGCACCGGACGGTCCAGTACGACGTAGACGTCCTTCGTCGGTGCCACGTTGTAGTCCGGCGCCAGGGTCTCGGTGGGTTCCCATCGGGTGACTCCGAAGAGGCCCGTCAGGTCTTCCGGTTTCCGGCTCGCCGCATATCGACCGCACATGGGTGCCAGACTGCCACGATCACCGGCCCCGGCGGCGGCCGGATCGCAAGGACGTACGAGGAGAAGGCGCGGCCGAGGCCGCGGCGGAGGACGTAAGGGAATGGGCACCGAATGAACGTCGCGAACCTCAGCGAGATGTGGGACCGGCTGACCGGGACGCAGACCGACCCGCCGCGCTGGCTGATCGGGGCGACCGCCGCGGTGGCGCTCGCGGCGGTGCTGTCCGGCGGGGTGTGGCGGGTCGTGCGCAATGCGGTGACCATCGCGCACGAGGGCGGGCACGGTCTGGTGGCGCTGCTGAGCGGCCGGCGACTCGACGGCATAAGGCTGCATTCGGACACGTCCGGGTTGACGGTCTCCCGCGGCAAACCGCACGGCCTGGGCATGGTCCTGACCGCCGCGGCCGGTTATTCGGCGCCGCCGCTGCTGGGCCTGGCGGGCGCGGCCCTGCTGGCGGCCGGGCACATAACCGCGCTGCTGTGGGGGGCCACCGCGCTGCTGCTGGTGATGCTGGTCATGATCCGCAACGCGTACGGGGCCCTGACCGTGGTGCTGACCGGCGCGGTCTTCCTGCTGGTGTCCTGGCTGACCAAGGCCCAGGTGCAGGCGGCCTTCGCCTACCTGGTCGTCTGGTTCCTGCTGGCCGGCGGCGCGAGGCCGGTCGCCGAGCTCCAGCGCAGCCGGCGCAGGGACCGCAGCGGCACCTCGGACGCCGACCAGCTGGCCCGGCTGACCAGGACGCCGGCCGCGCTGTGGCTGCTCTTCTTCTACGTGATCGCGATCTGCTCGCTGGTCGGCGGCGGCCGCTGGCTGCTGGCCCGCTGACCGGCCGTTTCGGCCGTGCCCGCGCCCCCGCCCGGTCCCGCGCACCCCGGAATCAGGGGTTCCGCTCCTGATGACCTCCAGATGACCCGCGGTTTCCGGGATGTTTCGGCTCATTCGCCAACTTATCTCCCCGTACCCGAGCCACTACGCTGGGCCTCATGAGCGACAGCGCCGCGCACTCCCCCCTCTGGTGGGCCGCCCCCACCGCGCCCGGTGCCGTGGACGCGACCGTCACGGTGCCAGGATCGAAGTCGGTGACCAACCGCGCCCTGGTGCTCGCCGCGCACTCCTCGGAACCCGGATGGGTGCGCAGGCCGCTGCGCAGCCGGGACACCGTCCTGATGGCGGACGCCCTGCGGGCCATGGGCGTGCAGATCGACGAGACGGTCAACCCGGACGGCGGCGAGGCCTGGCGGATCATCCCGGCCGGGCTCTACGGCCCCGCCACCATCGACGTCGGCAACGCGGGCACGGTGATGCGCTTCCTGCCGCCGGTCGCCGCGCTCGCCGACGGCCCGGTCCGCTTCGAAGGCGACGCGCGGGCCTACGAGCGCCCGCTGGGCGGCGTGATCGACGCGCTGCGCAGCCTGGGGGCGCGGATAGACGACGAGGGCCGCGGGTCGCTGCCGCTGACCGTGCACGGCGCCGGATCGCTGACCGGCGGGGCCGTCGACGTCGACGCGTCCTCGTCGTCGCAGTTCGTCAGCGCCCTGCTGCTGTCGGGACCGCGCTTCAACAAGGGCCTCGAAGTCCGGCACACCGGACGTACGCTGCCGTCGGTGCCGCACATCCGGATGACCGTGGACATGCTCCGCAAGGCCGGCGCCCGGGTGGACGCCCCGCAGGACGGCGGCACCCGCAATGTGTGGCGGGTCACCGCGGGCGCCCTGCTCGGCCGGGACCTCACGGTGGAGCCCGACCTGTCCAATGCCGCGCCCTTCCTGGCGGCCGCCCTGGTCACCGGCGGCCGGGTGACCGTTCCCGGCTGGCCGCGGCGCACCGCCCAGCCCGGCGACGCGCTGCGGGACATCTTCACCCGGATGGGCGGCTCCTACGAGCAGACCGACCAGGCGCTGACCTTCCGCGGCACCGGCCGGATCCGCGGCATCACCGCCGACCTGCGCGACGTGGGCGAGCTGACCCCGGTGATCGCCGCCGTCGCCGCGCTCGCCGAGGGCGAGTCGGTGCTGTCCGGCATCGCGCACCTGCGGCTGCACGAGACCGACCGGCTCGCGGCGCTGGCCAAGGAGCTGGGCGAGCTGGGCTGCGACGCGACCGAGACCGGCGACGGCCTGCGCATCCGCCCGCGCCCGCTGCACGGCGGCGACTTCCACACCTACGAGGACCACCGCCTGGCCACCGCGGCCGCGGTGCTGGGCCTGGCCGTCGACGGCGTCCGGGTGGAGAACGTGGCGACCACGGCGAAGACACTGCCGGACTTCCCCGAGCTGTGGACCGAGATGCTGGGCACACCGGCAGGGCAGGGCTGAGAGTTGCGTCGCTACGGCAAGAACCCGGACGAGGACGACATCAGGGTCCGCCCCAACAGCAAGGGCACCCGCCCGCGTACGACCATCAGGCCCAAGCACGAGGACGCGGCCGAGGGCATGGTGCTCACCGTGGACCGCGGCCGGCTGACCGTGCTGGTCGGGGACCGCGAGGTCACCGCGATGAAGGCCCGCGAGCTGGGCCGCAAGTCCGCGGTCGTCGGCGACCGGGTCGCGGTGGTCGGCGACCTGTCGGGGGCCAAGGACACGCTGGCCCGGATAGTCAGGGTCGAGGAGCGCGGGTCGGTGCTGCGGCGGACCGCGGACGACGACGACCCGTTCGAGCGGGTGGTCGTCGCCAACGCCGACCAGCTGGCCATCGTCACCGCGCTCGCCGACCCCGAACCGCGCCCCCGGATGATCGACCGCTGCCTGGTGGCGGCCTACGACGCCGGCCTCGACCCGCTGCTGGTGCTCACCAAGTCCGACCTGGCGCCGGCAGAACCGCTGCTCGAGACCTACGGCACGCTCGACCTGGCCTATGTGGTCACCAACCGGGAGGACTTCCTGACCGGCGGCGTCGACCAGATCCGCGAGCGGCTCGCGGGCCGGGTCACCGCCTTCGTCGGCCACAGCGGCGTCGGCAAGACCACCCTGGTCAACGCGCTGGTGGAGCGTCAGCGGACCACCGGCGTGGTCAACGCGGTGACCGGCCGCGGCCGGCACACCACCACTTCGGCCCTCGCGCTGCCGCTGCCGGGCGACGGCCCCGACGGCGCGGCCGGCTGGGTGATCGACACCCCCGGCGTGCGCTCCTTCGGGCTGCACCACATCGACCCGTCCCGGGTCCTGCACGCCTTCCCCGACCTGGAGCCCGGCACCGAGGAGTGCCCGCGCGGCTGCTCGCACGACGAGAAGGAGTGCGCGCTGGACGCCTGGGTAGCCGCCGGTCATGCGGAGCCCGCGAGGCTGGACTCGCTGCGCCGGCTGCTCGCCACCCGCGAGCGGCGCGAGGGCGACTGACCGGTACGGTTGGGCCGCCTCGCATCCCGGTGTGCTGTGTGCTGCTCATGGCGCGGTGTGCTGTGTGATGATCGACAGCGCGCCCCGCCGGTGCATCTGACCGAGGGACAGACGGGGCAGCAGCGCATCGAGCCGAACGAGCCGAACGGAGGCGCCCGGATGCCCTGGCTCCTGGTGGTGGTCGCGGGTCTCTTCGAGACCGGCTTCGCGGTCTGCCTCAAGCTGTCGCACGGCTTCAGCCGGCTGTGGCCCACCGTCGCCTTCTGCGTCTTCGCCCTCGGCTCCTTCGGCCTGCTGACCCTGTCGCTCAAGAAGCTCGACGTCGGCCCTGCGTATGCCGTGTGGACCGGCATCGGCGCGGCGGGCACCGCGATCTACGGCATGGCCTTCCTCGGCGACCTGGTCTCCACGCTCAAGCTCGTCTCGATCTCGCTGGTCGTGGTGGGCGTCATCGGCCTGCAGATCTCCGGCTCCTCGCACTGAGGCCCGTTCAGCCGATCGGGCCGATCAGCCAGTTCCCGCCGGTCCCGCCGGCCAGGCCAGCAGGCCGCGGATGAGCTGGGCGATCCGCAGGCACGACTCCTGCTCGTCGGCGCCCGGCGCGATCACGTACGACAGGGTGAGCCGCAGCGCCGCCTCGCAGGCCCAGGCGACGTCGTCGGGGCGCAGCCGCGGGTAGCCGCGGACCAGCGCGCGGACCGCACGGGCGTGGACGGCGTCGGCCAGGTGCGGGGCGGCTGGGGGAGGGTTCTCGGGCTTCTCCGGATCTCCGGGCCGCTCCGGGTGCTCGGCGAAAGGCGGCCGGGGCGGCGGGGAGTCGGTGAGAGCCGAGCGGATCAGCGGGCTGCGGCGGGCGGACCGCAGCGTCCAGGCCGCGGCCGCCGCGAAGCACTCCCCCGCGTCGGCGCCCGAGTGGCGGGCGGCGGCCAGTGCGCGGTCGACACCGGCCAGGAAGCCGTCCGCCTCCCGCCGGGCCAGTGCTCGGGCCAGGCCGTCCTTGCTGCTGAACTCGTTGTAGAGGGTCTGCCGCGACACCCCGGCGGCCGCCGCGACCTCGGCCATCCTGACCGCTTCCCAGGGCCGCTCGCCGAGCGCGGCGAAAGCGGCGTCCATGAGTGCGTCTCGCACGGTAGGCATCAGTGCCTCCAGGCGGTGCCTCCGGGCCACCGCGGGGGTGGCGGTGTGGCGGCGGACGGACGGCCGTCTAGGGAGAATTGACGCGCCGCCGGGGTCTGTCAAGCTTCCGCGTCGCCCCTGCCCCGCGTACCGCCGCGCTACTGTTCGGCCCATGCCCGACTTCAACGACGACCTGCGGCTGGCCCATGTGCTGGCCGACGCCGCCGACGCCGCGACCATGGCGCGCTTCAAGGCGCTCGACCTCAAGGTCGAGACGAAACCGGACCTCACCCCGGTCACCGAGGCGGACAGGGAGGCCGAGGAGCTGATCCGCGGCCAGTTGGGCCGTGCCAGGCCGCGGGACGCGGTGCTCGGCGAGGAGTACGGGAGCCACGGCAACGGACCGCGCCGCTGGATCGTAGACCCGATCGACGGCACCAAGAACTACGTCCGCGGGGTCCCGGTGTGGGCCACGCTGATCGCGCTGGTGGTACGCGGCGAGCAGGGTGACGAGGGCGTCGTCGGCGTGGTGTCGGCGCCCGCGCTGGGCCGCCGCTGGTGGGCGGCGAAGGGCACCGGCGCCTACACCGGGCGCAGCCTGTCGTCGGCGACCCGGCTGCATGTCTCCCGGGTCGGCCGCCTGGAGGACGCGTCCTTCGCGTACTCGTCGCTGAGCGGCTGGGAGGAGCAGGGCCGCCTCGACGGTTTCCTGCACCTGTCGCGCAACTGCTGGCGGACCCGCGGCTACGGCGACTTCTGGCCGTACATGATGGTGGCCGAGGGCTCGGTCGACATCTGCGCCGAGCCCGAGTTGAGCCTGTGGGACATGGCGGCGAACGACGTGATCGTGCGCGAGGCGGGCGGGCGCTTCACCTCGCTGGACGGCGTCGCGGGGCCCTTCGGCAGCAATGCGGCGGCCTCCAACGGGCTGCTGCACGAGGACCTGCTGGGCTATCTCGGCGGTTGATGACGGTGCGTCGGCCGCTGCCGCGCGGCCGGCTCGCCCCACGCCGCGCGGGCCGCGGCTCGTGCACGTACCCTTGCCCACCGCTGGTGCGCGTGTGATTATGAAGGTACTCCCGCTTGTGAAATTGTGAATCCGTTCACGGACGGCTGCACACACCACCAGGAGGTGCCTGCCCATGCTGGTCCGCGACGCGATGAGCACAGTGGTGCTCACCATCGGCCCCGCCCACACGCTCCGCCAGGCCGCCCAGTTGATGTCCGCCCGCCGCGTCGGCGCGGCCATCGTCCTCGACGCCGACACCTGCGGCCTCGGCATTCTGACCGAGCGCGACGTACTGAACGCCGTCGGCGCGGGCC
The DNA here is from genome assembly GCA_036015235.1 of Streptomyces sp. NBC_00433. Lineage (NCBI taxonomy): Bacteria > Bacillati > Actinomycetota > Actinomycetes > Kitasatosporales > Streptomycetaceae > Streptomyces > Streptomyces sp. NBC_00433. The sequence continues at coordinate 3,400,981 of CP107926.1, forward strand.
TCAGCCCCGACCAGGAGCTGGCCGACGCCCACACCACCACCGACGTGGTCTTCGCCGCCCCCCAGTGGACCCTGGAGGAGGCGGCCACCGCGATGCTGCACGGCGGCTTCCGCCATCTGATCGTCCTCGACGGCCGCGATCCGGTCGGCGTGGTCTCGGTGCGCGACATCATCCGCTGCTGGGCGCCGCTGAAGTCGGCGATCCCGGCCTAGCGTTCCCCGCCCAAGGCATGCCAAAGGGGCCGGAGCCCAATGGCGTCCGGCCCCTCCGGCCTCTCGGTCAAGCGCCCCCGGTCAGCCGCGAAGGGCCTGGACCGCGACCGCCAGGCGCTCGCCGAAGCAGGTGTCCGCGCGGTGGAGCCTTCTCCGACCATCGCGGATTCGATCCTACAGTAGACATTGTCCAATCAAAGAAAAAGGCTACTTACGGACACCTTCGGAGTCCGGACCCCCGCTGATAAGCTGACCCCTATGAGTGACCTGCTGGAACGACTGCGCGAACGCGGCTGGCGGCTGACCGCCCAGCGGCGGGTCGTCGCCGAGGTCCTCGACGGCGAGCACGTCCATCTCACCGCCGACGAGGTGCACGCCCGCGCCATAGCGCGGCTGCCGGAGATCTCCCGCGCCACCGTCTACAACACGCTGGGCGAGATGGTGACGATCGGCGAGGTCACCGAGGTCGCCACGGACGGCCGCGCCAAGCGCTACGACCCCAACGCCCACCACCCCCACCAGCACCTGATCTGCACGCACTGCGGCACCGTCCGCGACGTCCACCCGGAGGGCGACCCCCTCGCCGCGCTCCCGGCCGCGGAACGCTTCGGCTTCACGGTCGCCACGGCCGAGGTCACCTACCGGGGGCTCTGCCCGGACTGCTCCTAGGAGCGGGCCTTCACGCCCGGCCGGCCGGTGGCGATACGGGCCGCGGCCCGGCGGACGGCGGCCTCCGGGCGGACACTGCCGATCCAGCGGATCTCCACCGGGACATCGGCGGGCGCGCGGGCGGCCAGGGCCTCGAAGACCTCGCGAGCCGCGCCCGGATCCGGGTCCATCGCCAGCGGCCCGAGCAGGCCGACCAGGTCGTCCCGCGGGGCGAGGCGGCCCACCGCCCGCACCGCGGCCCTGCGCACCAGCGGCGGTGACGAGCGGCGCTGGTCGAGCAGCCGCATCAGGGCCGGTACGTCAGCCGCGTCGCCGCATTCCCCGAGCCCCGCCGCCAGCCCCGCGACCAGCCGTACCGGCGTCGACCTGCCCGCCCGGCCGAGCTGCCTGCGGTAAACAGCCGCGGGCGGCTCTCCACGGCCGTACAACTGCCAACGGGCCGTCGCGCGCACCATCCGCGCCCGGTCCGCCAGCGGGGCCACCAGGCGCGTCGCCGGAACATCCGCGGGCAGCGCCGCCACCGCCAGCTCCCGCACCGCCGCGTCCCTGGCCAGCAACAGCCGGCCCGCCTGGTCAGCGTCCAGGTCGAGCAGCCGCTGCGCGCACAGCGTTCGGCACACCTGGTCGCGGTCGCGCAGCGCCGTACGCAGCAGGTCGCCGCGGGCGTATTCGCCCAGCTCCAGCGCCAGTGCCACACCGAAACGGCGGGCCGCGCAGTCGGCGTCCACCACCAGGGCCCGCACGGCCCTGCGGTGCGGCAGGCGGCACAGCAGGCCGCGGTAGTCCGTGAGCAGCCCGCCGGTCCTGCTGCGGCCCGCCAGCCGCAGCAGCACGCGTACGGCCGCGGCCACCTCCTCGGGGGCGCTGCGCACCAGCAGGGCCGCCGTCGCCCTGGCCCTGACCGCGTCCACCCAGTCGGCACTGCGCAGCGCCAGCCCCGCCACCGCGGCCGGGCCGCCGCAACCTGCCAGGCTCTCGACGGCCGCCTCCCGCACATGCCCGTCGGGTGCGAAGGACCGCAGCAGCAGGCCGAGCACATCGGTGCCGCCCGCCGCGGGTGTGCCGGGTGTCCGCGCCGCGCGGTCCAGGAGCAGCAGCAGCCGGGGCGGCGCCGCGGTCAACGCCGCCAGGGCGGCGGCCCGCTCATGCGCGGCGCCCTGGGCGGGCAGCGCCAGCAGGCGGCCGAGCAGGGCGTCGACCTCCGTGGGCCGCCCGCGGCCCGCGGCCCCGCACCACTCGGCCCAGCGCCCGCTGACCTCGGCTCCCCCGCCCTGGGGGCACCGCCCCCGCCGCCTGCGCAACAATCCCGCCTCCTGAGGACCCGTCACCTCGTCCTCCCTCCAGCATCCCGCGCCCCGCCCCACCCCCGACCGAATCCGGCCGGACTTTGCCCGAACAAGAAGAAGGCCCAGAGGCGGCAGCCTCTGGGCCTTCTTCTTCTACTTCACCAGTAGCGGGGACAGGATTTGAACCTGCGACCTCTGGGTTATGAGCCCAGCGAGCTACCGAGCTGCTCCACCCCGCGTCGTTGTGCCCTCACTGTAGCCCCCGCGTTTCGATCAACGCAAATCCCTTCCCGGGAGCCTTCCTCCCGCCTACCTCTGCGCAAGCTCCGCCCCACCCCGGGGCCCGGCCGGTGGTGGGTTGCGCGCGCAGTTCCCCGCGCCCCTGAAAAACGGTCACCCTCCAGGGGCAACCACCCAGGGGCGCGGGGAATGCGCGACAAGCCACCCACACGGCGCAAGCGTGGAGTCGTCACAGCACGCCGTCAGGCGGATAGCTCCTGGTTGACCGCCGCCGTGAGGCGGGCCGCGCGCTCGGCCACTTCCGCGGGGCCGTAGGCCACAGCCTTGGCGCACCACGAGCGGGCGTCGGTGAGACGCCCGTGGCGGGCCGCGAGGAGGGCGAGGCGGAGCGCCGCACGGCCATGGCCGGCCTCGGCCGCACGGGTCCACCAGAGGGCGGCCTCGGGCTCACTGCCCTCACGGGCGAGCAGCAGCCCGAGGTTGAAGGCACCGTTGCGGGAGCCGGCCTCCGCCGCCAGGCGGTACCAGTGGGCCGCCTGCTCGACGTCGCCATGCTGCGCCGCGGTCATACCGAGGCGCACCTGCGCGCGCCGGTGGCCCTGCTGGGCCGCCCGCTCGTACCACTCGTCCGCCTCCGCGGAACTGTCCCGCCGGTCGAGCAGCGCGCCGAGGCGGAAGGCCGCCTCGGGGCTGCCGCCGCCCGCCGCGCAGCGCAGGTGGCGCTCGGCCCCGTGGTGGTCGCCCTCGCGCTGGAGCGCGAGGGCCACCTGGAGCGCGGCACCGGCGTGCCCGGCCGCGGCGGCACGTTCGTACCAGCCGCGGGCGGCCCCCTCGTTGCCGCGCCCGGCGTGCAGGATGCCGAGGTTGAAGGCGGCGTCGATGCTGCCGGACTCGGCGGCCTTGGAGAACCACGGCTCGGCCCCGTCGGCGTCGCCGTGCTGCAGCAGCAGCACGGCGAGCGCGTTGGCGGCCTCGCGGTGCCCGGCGTAGGCGGCCTTGCGATACCACTGCTCGGCCTGGGGCGTACGCCCCTGGCCTGCGCAGAGCAGCCCGAGGTTGTACGCCCCGTTGACGTCGCCGGCCTCCAGGGCGGCGCGATACCACCGCTCGGCGGTCTGCGTCTCGCCCTCCTGCGCGTGCAGCGCGCCCAGCGCGTTGGCCGCGTTGCCGTCGCCGGCCTGCGCGGCGCGGCGCCACCAGGTCGCGGCCTGGTCGAGGTCGCCGGCGTCACGCAGCAGGAAGGCCAGGGCGCAGGCGGCCCGCGCCTCGCCGTCGCGGGCGGCGGTCAGATACCAGTGCCCGGCCTCCTTGGTCTCGCCGCGCTCCTCCAGCAGGGTGCCGAGCCGCAGCGCGGCCCGCCGGTGGCGGCGCGCGGCGGCCTGCCGATACCACTGCTCGGCCTCGTGGTTGTCGCCGCGCTTGGCGCAGTAGCGGGCGAGCCGGTAGGCGGCCTCGCGGTGGCCGTGCTCCGCCGCGGCGTGGAACCACCGCTCGGCGCCGGCGTCCCGCCGGTGGTCGAGGAGGTCGGCCAGCGCGTAGGCGCCCAGCGCGTGGCCGGACTCGGCGGCCTGGCGCAGCCAGTATTCGGCGCCGGGCTCGTCGCCGCGCTCGCGGTAGTGGCGGCCGAGCGCGTGCGCGGCGGGTGCGGAGCCCGCGACAGCGGCGATACGCCACCAGCCGGCCGCGTCGTCGGCGTAACCGCGCTGGTGCAGCAGCAGGCCCAGGTTGTTGGCGGCGGCGCGGTCCCCGTGCTGGACCGCCTCGCGCAGATACGGCTCGGCGCCGTCGAGGTCGCCGCGGCGCAGCAGCAGGGTGCCGAGCGCGCTCATCGCGAAGGGGTCGCCGTGCTCGGCGGCCCGCCGGTGGCGGGCCTCGATCTCGGCCTCCTCGCGCAGCGCGAGGGTGTCCTCGTCGGGCAGTTCGGCGAGCAGCGCCGGGGGCGCCGCGTCCGCCGCGGGCACGGCGAGGGCGTCGCCCTCCCGGGGCGCGGGCAGCAGCACGGCCACATTCGTCACATCATCGGTCACGGTCGTGGGCGCCGCCGCGGTTGCGGTCGCGGGCGCGGTCACAGCTACGGCGGGCAGCTCCGAGTCGCCCGTCGCGCCATGACGATCATGGTTCTGACGAGCGTTCAGCAGCCTTGCACCATCCCCCATAAGCCCCATCGTCGCACCACCCGCTACCGCCGTACACCTGGTATACCGCAACCCACTTGGTCTCTACAGCGTTTTGTCGACTTCCCGACAAGACGGCATGTCAAACCCATTTCCACGACGTTCACCCGTACAAGCGAAGAGGCCCGAAGTCGCTTGACTTCGGGCCTACTTCATGCAGTAGCGGGGACAGGATTTGAACCTGCGACCTCTGGGTTATGAGCCCAGCGAGCTACCGAGCTGCTCCACCCCGCGCCGTTGTGTCCTAACCGTACCACGACGCGGGGTGTCGCCCGTTCAGCCCTTCTTCGCGGGGGTCTGCGAAGCGCTCGGCTCGGCCTCCTGGGCCCGTTTCAGCGCGTCCCCGAGCCGCCGCTGGGCGTCGCCGTAGGCGTCCCAGTCGGCCTTCTTCATGGCCGCCTGCCCGTCGTCGTACGCCTTCTGCGCGTCGGCCAGCGCCTGGCGCAGCGCGGAGCTGCCGCCGGGCGCCGCCTTCCGGCCGCCCGCGGCGGGCGGTGCGGTGGCCGACGCGGGCGGATCGGCCGCGGCCGCACTGCCGCCGGACGGGCCGAAGAGGTCGTCCAGCGCCGCGGCCAGCGTGGGCTGGTAGGTGATGTCGTCGCCGTAGAGCACCGCCACGCTGGTCAGCACCGGATAGTCGACGCCGGTGGTGCGGACGTAGACCGGCTCCATGTAGAGCAGTCCGCCGTCCAGCGGCACGGTCAGCAGATTGCCGTACTCGACCGTGGAGTCGGAGCCCGAGCGCTTCAGGTCGTTGATCTTGGGCGCCGACTGGCTGTTGGAGTTGATCTTCGCCTGCACCTGTTTCGGCCCCGCGACCGTGGGGCTGGTGGGCAGTTGCAGCAGACGGATGGTGCCGTAGTCGGGGCTGGCCCCGTCCGCGTCGACCGCCATGAAGGCGCTGAGGTTCTGCCGCCCGCTGGGGGTGAAGGTGGTGGTCAGCGAGAAGGCCTTGGCGTCCTGGCCGGGCATCCGCAGGCTCATGTAGTACGGCGGCACGGCCTTGCCCGCCTTGGCCGCCGGGTCGTCGGGCACCGCCCACGCCTGGCTGCTGCTGGAGAAGTCCGACGCCTTGGTGACGTGGTAGGTCGTCAGCATCTCCCGCTGCACCTTGAACAGGTCCTCCGGGTAGCGCAGGTGCGCCAGCAGGTCCCGCGGGATGTCCGCCTTGGGCTTGACCGTGTGCGGGAAGGCCTTCATCCAGGTCATGAGCACCGGGTCCTCGGTGTCCCACTGGTAGAGCGTCACCGTGCCGTCGTAGGCGTCCACGGTGGCCTTGACCGAGTTGCGGATGTAGTTGACCTGGTTCTGCCGGGCGACGACCGAGCGCTGGCTGTCGGTCTGCGAGTCCGCCGTGGTGTCCCCGAGGGTGGTGCGCGAGGCGTACGGGTAGCTGTTGCTCGTGGTGTAGGCGTCCACCACCCACTCCACCTTCTTGCCGACCACCGCCGGATAAGGGTCGCCGTCGATGGTGAGCCAGGGCGCCACCGCCTCCACCCGCTCCTTCGGCGTGCGGTTGTAGAGGATCTTGGAGTCCTTGCCGATCGCCCCCGAGTAGAGGATCTTCGGCTCGCCGAGGCTCACCGCGTAGGCGGCACGGGTCAGCGGATTGCCGAGGCTCACGCCGTCCTTGCCCGTGTAGGCGGTGGTCGTCTCGTGGCCCTTGTCGGCGTAGTCCAGCTCGGGGGTCGGGCCGCCGACGATCGAATACTGCCGGGTCTGCTCGCCGAAGTAGATCCGCTGCTGGACGCCGCCGGTGTCGTCGCCGGGCAGGCCCTGCTCGGTGAAGTCGGGTGCGCCCTGGCTGTCGACCTCGGTGCCCTTGGCCGCGACGACGCCGTAGCCGTGGGTGTATTTGAAGTGGTCGTTGATCCAGTTGTTCTTCGGTATGCCGCTGACGTTCAGCTCGCGCAGGCCGACGACGGTGTCCTGGTCCTGGCCGCCGCCCGCGTCGCGGCCGACGTCCAGGGTGGACGGGAACTGGTAGTAGTCGCTGCTCTGCTGGAGTTGCTGGAAGGTCGGCGAGACCACGTTGGGGTCGAGCACCCGCAGGCTCGCCGAGGCGTCGGCGTCGGCCCGCAGGGTGGTGGCACCCGCGGCGGCCGGGGTGCCGGCCGGCGCCGCCAAGGGCTTCGCGGCCGGCTTGCCCGGGTAGGCCGTCACCTCGGTCTTCGTCAGGCCGTACGCGGCCCTGGTCGCGTCGATGTTCTTCTGGATGTAGGGCGCCTCTTTGGCCGCCTCGTTCGGCAGCACCTGGAATTTCTGCACGATCGCCGGGTAGAGGCCGCCGATCAGGATCGCCGAGAGCACCAGCAGGCCGAAGCCGATGGTGGGCAGCGACCACGTGCGCCGCCACAGGGTGGCGAAGAAGAGCAGCGCGCAGATCACCGCGATGAAGAACAGGATCGTCTTGGCCGGCAGATACGCGTTGGAGTCGACATAGCGCAGCCCGGTCCAGTTGTCGGTGGTCTTGAAGCCGCTGGAGCGGACCGCGAGCGAGTAGCGGTCCAGCCAGTAGGCGGCGGCCTTGAGCGACACGAAGAGGCCCAGCAGCACCGCCAGGTGCCCGGTGGCCGCCGAGGTCGCCCTCGCCCCCGGTGAGGTGATCCGCAGGCCGCCGTAGAGGTAGTGCACGACGGCGGCGGCGATCAGGGACAGGATCACCACGGCGAAGCCGAAGCTCAGCAGGAACCGGTAGAAGGGCAGGTCGAAGGTGTAGAAGGAGATGTCCTTGTGGAACTGCGGGTCCTTGGTGTGGAAGGGCGTCGCATTGACCATCAGCAGCCACAGCCGCCACTGGGTCGCGGCCGAGCCGCCGGCGATCAGCCCGACCACCGCGCTGACCCCGAGCAGCACCCAGGTCTTGTACGGCGCCAGGCCCATCCGGTAACGGTCCAGGCTCTGCTGCTCGCTGGACATCGCGCTCAGCGGCGGCCGCAGCCGGTGCGCCAGGTAGATGGAGGAACCGACGCTTCCGGCCATCACCAGGCCGAAGGAGAGGAAGAGTCCGATCTTGGTCCACGCCATGGTGGAGAAGACCGAGGAATAGCGCACCGAGCGATACCAGAGCCAGTCCGTCCACATACCGGCGAAGGTCACGAACCCGACCAGCAGGACGGCCAGCACACCGAGCACGATGAGCAGGGCGACGGCCCTGCGTGACGGGCGTACGGCCCTCGTGCCGCTGGGCCGTGCCGCCCCTTCACCGCGGTCCGGCATCTGGAATACCAAGGGTGACGCACCTCGAATGTCAGCGTTTTCTGCGGCGTCCCGGGTCGGACTCCCACAGATGCAACTTCACCACGCTTTGGCCGGTTCCCGATTCCGGCGGGGAAGGGGGGAGGATACGCACCATGTCCAACATTGCGACCGATGGAACACCCCTCGCGGCGAACCCGCTGACCCGTGCCGTACTGGAGATCGACGCCTACGCGGCCGGTCTGGGCTGGGACCAGCCCGCACGGCTGTTCGCCCTTGTCGACACCGACCAGCTGCGCAGCCAGGAGCCGGGGCTCGCCGACCAGCTCGGGCTCGGCGAGCAGGGCGAGGCGGGCTCCCTGACCCCGATCGAGCAGGAGGAGCTGCCGTCGGGCACCGCGCTCGACGACTTCCTCGCCACCATCGCGTGGCCCGACGTGATCGCCGGCTGCGCGCTGACCGTGGAGCGGCTGATGCTGCCGCCGTCCGCGGAGGCGGCGCTGCCCGAGGACCTGGACGACGCGGCGCTGGCGTCCTGGGTGGCCGCCCACCCGGAGCGGCAGGAGGTGCGGATGACGGTCGCGGTGCTGCGCGACGGCGCCCGGGAGTCCGCGGTGCGGCTGCGGGAGAAGGACAGCCCGACCGAGGTGCTGACCGGCGCGGACCTGGTGCCGGGCCTGGCGCAGGCGCTGACGGCGACGTTCGAGGCGTAATCCGGCGGCAATGTGCCGCCGCGGGCGCGGCAATGGGGGTCGGGCGTGGCAATGTGCCGCGCCCGACGCGCCGGGTTCAGCTCGTTGAGCAGCTGGGCAGCGCGGCGGTGTCGCCGGACTTGATGTCCTTCAGCGCGGACATGGCGTCGTCCAGGGTCTTCACCTTGACCAGGGTGAGGCCGTGCGGGATGTCCTTGGCGGCCTCACCGCAGTTGTCGGCCGGGGTGAGGAAATACTGGGCACCCTTGTCGCGGGCGCCGATCGTCTTCAGGCTGATGCCGCCGATCGGCCCGACATTCCCGCTGTCGTCTATCGTGCCGGTGCCCGCCACGAACTTGCCGCCGGTCATGTCGCCCGGTGTGAGCTTGTCCACAATGCCGAGCGCGAACATCATGCCGGCGCTGGGGCCGCCGACGTCGGCGAGCTTGATGTCGATGCTGAACGGGAAGAGGTGCTCGACGCCGGCCTGGATGCCGACGACCGCCCGGCTCGGCCCGGTGTCGTCGGACTTCCTGGTGGTGATCGTCACCTGGTGGGTCGGCAGCCCGTCGGCGGACTTGCCCTTCGCGTCGGCGGCGTCCACCACCGTGAAGACCACCTGCTGGCCCGGCTGGTGCTCGGTGACCAGCTTGGCCACGTCGTCGGGCTGCTTGATCGCGGTGCCGTCCACCGCCTTGATCACGTCGCCCGCGTGCAGCCGCCCCTGCGAGGCGCCGCCGCTGACCACCGCGCCCACGATCACCCGCGAGGGGACCGGGATCTTCAGCTCGTTCAGCGCCGCGACCTTGGCGCTGTCCTGGGACTGGGTGAATTCCTCGGCATTCTGCTGGTCGGCCTGTTCGGCGGTCTGCCCCTTGGGGTAGAGCGTGTCGTGCTCGACGACCTTGTCGTCGTGCCGCAGCCAGCCGAAGACCGATTCGATCAGGTTCATGTGGTAATCGGCGCCGGTCACCCGGACCGTCGTCATGTTCAGATGGCCGTCCGCCGGGAAGGTCTTCCGGCCGGCGATCTGGATCACGGTGTCGCCGTCGTAGGTGCCCAGGGTGTTCACGGTGGGGCCCGGCGACATCTCCGAATACGGGGACGGCACGAGCAGGGCCACGCTCAGCAGCGCTATCAGCGTCAGTGTCGAGGCGAGCAGCGTCGCGGTACGGCTGGGCATGCAACGACATTACGTGACCGGCCGGCGATTCGGCTCCCCGGGTGACTCCGGACGGGGACGCCGCCAGGCCGCGCGCACAGCGGCCCCACAGGCCTCACACAGGCTCGGCGTCGGTTGCGTCACTCTCGCCCGGTTCGCCCTTCGGCGACCCCATCGGGGGCGGCTCGCCGGGCTGCATGGCCGTACGGAACCGCTCGTAGCCCGCGAGGGAGGCCCCGTCGGCGGTGCTGCGGGTGCGCGCGGCCCAGCGCGCCCAGACCACGGCGACCAGGAAACCGACCAGCGGAATGAGCAACCAAGCGACTGCTGCCACAGCGAACTCCCGACCCCACACACCGGCAAAACGGACCTATGAGCAGATTAACGACTCAACAGGTCAACGTTCTGCCGGGCCACGGGGTTACGCAACCGGAATTCCCCCTGGCAGCCGACCGGCCCGGCCGGGCCGGGCTCTAGCTGCCGACCCACTCCTCGGTGCCGTCGCCGAAGCTCTGGTGCTTCCAGATCGGCACCTGGCTCTTGAGGTCGTCGATCAGCCGGCGGCTCGCCGCGAAGGCCTCGCCGCGGTGCGCGCAGGACACCGCCACGATCACCGCGAGGTCGCCGACCCGCAGGTCGCCGACCCGGTGCACGGCGGCCAGCGCGCGGACCGGGAAGTCCGCCGCGACCTTCTCCGCGACCCGGCGCAGCTCCTGCTCGGCCGAGGGGTGCGCGGAGTACGACAGGCCGGTCACCGCGGCAGCGGACGGCCCGTCGTGGTCCCGCACCGTCCCGACGAAGATCGCCGTGCCGCCCGCCGCGTCGTCGCCGACCGCCGCGAAGACCTCGTCCAGCGACAGCGGGGTGTCGCGGACGGCCAGCAGCCGGATCGGGTCGTCGGAGGATGCCATGCGGGACATGCTGCCTCATCTGCCCGCGATACGGAAAGAGGCTTCCATTGGCACCGGGCCGGGTCGCTGCCGTGCCAGGGCGCCGCCGGGGCACGTCTCCGCCGGGCCGGGTCTCGGCCGGGCGCGGCGCCGCCGGTCAGATGCCGCGCCGCTTCCTCGCCCTGCGCACCAGTGCCGCCGTACCGACCAGGGCGACCGTGGCGCCCGCCGCGCCCAGCGTGGTGGCGTCCTTGCGGCCCAGCCGCCGCCCGGCCACCGAATTGCGGCCCGCGACCTCTTCGAGCAGCTCGGCGAGCACCTCCTCGTTGGTCCAGCGCGGCCGCCAGCCCGCCTCGTGCAGCCGGCTGCCGCTCACCACCCACGGGTGCATGGTGTACGCCAGGTCGCCGGCCGGCGACGGCGTCAGGCCGAGCCGGTGCAGCCTCGACGCGGCGCCGAAGGCGATGGCCGGCGGCAGCTCCATGCGCCGGATGCCGCTCAGCTCCTCGACCTCCTCCTGCTCCAGCCAGCCGTCGCAGCCGACCGCCATCTCGCCGTCGACCTTCTCCAGCACGGCGTATTCCAGCGCCGAGACCAGGTCCTCGACATGGCAGAACTGCCAGCAGGGCCGGCTGCCCGCGACCACCAGCAGCCGCGGCGACTCGAAGTAGCGGGTCAGCGCGGTGTCGGTGCCGCCGACGAGCACGGCGGGCCGCAGTATCGTCACATTGAGCCCGGGGTGGGCCCGCGGCGCCCGGCGGCCGAGCCGCTCGATCTCCAGCAGGTCGTCCACGAAGCTGGCCTCCGAGGTGGCGCGCAGCGGCGCGTCCTCGGCCAGCGGCACATCGTTGTCGGCCTGGGCCCCGTAGACCATCGCCGACGTGCACAGCACCACCCGGTGCACCCCGGCCGCCGCGGCGGCCGTCAGCACGGTCTGGGTGCCGCGCACGTTGAAGGCGGACCTCGCCTTGGCGTCGGACTCCAGATCCAGGTCCATCGCCAGGTGCACCACGACGTCCGCGCCGCGCAGCTTGTCGGCGATCGCCGGGTCCCTGACGTCGAGCACCCGCCAGGCCGCCCCCGGCAGGTCCCCGCGCCGCTCGTCGATCGCCACGACCTTCCTGACCTGGTCGGACTCGACCAGCCTGGAGGCCAGCGCGAGGCCGACGCCGGAGGCGGCACCGGTGATCGCGACCACCGGTCCCGAGGCGCCTCTGGCGGTGCTCCGCTCTGGGCGAACGTGTGCTTCTGGGGAACTCACCGGGTGTCTCCCACGGTTGTCTCAGTTGCGTACTCAGCTGTACCTGCTACGGCGTACGCAGCCATCCTGCCGGACAGGTGTCTAGGCTTGGAGGTACAGCCCATCACACCCGGACCACCACGACAGCCCACCACGACACAGATCCGAGGAATCCCGTGAGCGACACTCCATTCGGATTCGGCGTCCCTCCCGAGGAGCCGGAAGACGGCGACGAAGGCAAGCAGCGCAAGGGCGGCAGTGGCGGCGGTCAGCCGGCGAACCCCTTCGGATTCGGCGGCGGGAACCCGTTCGGACCGGGCGGCCCAGGCGGCGACAACCCGTTCGCGGCCATGTTCGGCTCCATCAACCCCAACGACCTGGGCGCCGCCTTCCAGCAGCTGGGCCAGATGCTCTCCTACGAGGGCGGCCCGGTGAACTGGGACATGGCCAAGGACATCGCCCGGCAGACCGTCGCCCAGGGCACCCCGGACGGCGTCAAGGACGCCACCGTGGGCCGCGCCGACCGCGCCTGGATCGAGGAGGCGGTCCGCCTCGCCGACCTGTGGCTGGACGGTGTGACCTCGCTGCCCTCCGGGTCCGGCACCGCGGTGGCCTGGAGCCGCGCGGAGTGGGTCGAGGCGACCCTGCCGGTGTGGAAGGAACTGGTCGACCCGGTCGCCGAGCGGGTGGCGGGCGCCATGGGCGATGTGCTGCCCGAGGAGATGCAGGCCATGACCGGGCCGCTGCTCGGCATGATGCGCTCGATGGGCGGGGCCATGTTCGGCTCGCAGATCGGGCAGGCGCTGGGCACCCTGGCCGGCGAGGTCGTCGGCTCCACCGACGTCGGCCTGCCGCTGGGTCCGGCGGGCAAGGCCGCGCTGCTGCCGGCGAACATCGAGGCGTTCGGTGCCGGGCTCGGCGTGCCGCAGGAGGAGGTGCGGCTGTATCTCGCCCTGCGCGAGGCCGCCCACCAGCGGCTCTTCGCCCACGTGCCGTGGCTGCGGGCGCACCTGTTCGGCGCGGTCGCCAGCTATGCGCGCGGCATCAAGGTGGACACCGCCCGGCTCGAAGAGGCGGTGGGCCAGCTCGACCCGACGCAGCCCGAGCAGCTGCAGGAGGCCCTGCAGCAGGGCATGCTCCAGCCCGAGGACACCCCGGAGCAGAAGGCGGCGCTCGCCCGTCTGGAGACGGCGCTCGCGCTGGTCGAGGGCTGGGTGGACGCGGTGGTGCACGCGGCCGCCGCCCCGCACCTGCCGTCCGCGGGCGCGCTGCGCGAGACGCTGCGCCGCCGCAGGGCGTCCGGCGGCCCGGCGGAGCAGACCTTCGCCACCCTGATCGGGCTCGAACTGCGGCCCAGGCGGCTGCGGGACGCGGCCCGGCTGTGGGCGTCGCTGACCGACGCGCGCGGCGTCGACGGGCGCGACGGCCTGTGGGCGCACCCGGACATGCTGCCGACCGCCGACGACCTCGACGACCCCGACGGCTTCGTCCACCGGGACTCCCCCGACTTCGACTTCTCCGAGCTGGACAAGATGCTCGGCGAGGCCGCGGAGAAGTCCGGGTCCTCCGCCGCGGACAAGGACGCCTCCGCTGGCCAGGACGCCTCCGCTGGCCAGGACGCCTCCGCTGACTCCGGCGAGGACACCGGCTCCGGCAAGGACGCGGGCGACGACGGCGACACCGGCCGGAAGGGCGGCGAGAGCGGCAAGTGAGCGCACTGCACAAGGACGCGGTGGGCGTCCTGGAGGGCTGGAGTGCGCCCGACGCCGGCCAGGAGGCGCTGCGCACGGACTATCTGGCGTATCTGGCCGCGCACCCCGACGGGATGTGGAAGCCGTGTGCCTCCGGGCACATCACGGCCGGCGCGCTGGTGATCGACCCGCCGCGCGAGCGCGTGCTGCTGACGCTGCACGCCAAGCTGCGGATGTGGCTGCAGATGGGCGGCCACTGCGAGCCCGAGGACACCACGGTCGCCGGGACCGCGCTGCGCGAGGGCGTCGAGGAGTCCGGCATCGAGGGGCTGCGGCTGCTGGTGCCCGAGCCGGTGCAGCTCGACCGGCACCTGACTCCGTGCGCCTGGCATCTGGACGTGCAGTATGCGGCGGTCGCGCCGGAGGGCGCGGTCGAGGCGATCAGCGACGAGTCGCTCGACCTGCGGTGGTTCGGTTACGACGAGGCGGCCGAGATCGCGGACGGCTCGGTGCGCTCGCTGCTGGCCAGGACCCGCGCGCTGCTCTGAGCGGGTCCCGGCCCGCGGTCGGGCGGGGCGGTCAGTTCGACCAGATGTTGCCCTGGTTCTGCGCGTGCGAGCCCTGCGGGCCCAGTCCGTACTGAGCGCGCAGGCCGCCGCCCAGCGGCATGTTCTGCGGCGGCATCAGCTCGCTGGGCTGCACCAGGACGTGGCCCTGGCCGACGAAGTTCAGCTCCCAGCCCTCCCCGGTGTTTCCGCGGCGGCGGAAGACCGAGCTGCTGCTGGTCTGCGCCTGCATCTGCACCCGCAGGCTGCTGGACCAGGCGACGACGGCGTCCGCGTCGCAGGACACGTACTTGTCGGGGGTGACCGGCATCAGCAGCGGCTTGCCCGACGTCATCAGGGCGACCTTGCCGCTGCCCGAGATGTTCAGGTTGTACTGCCCGGTGCCCGACAGGCCGAACTGGCTGTCGACCGCGATGACGTCCCAGTGCAGCCCGGAGTCCAGCGCCAGGACGTAGGCGCTGTCCACGGTCAGGCCGTCGTGGTCGACGTCGAGGATGTGGATCTGCTGGGCCAGGTTGGCCAGGTAGACGGTGCCCTGGCCCGAGCAGCGCATCAGGTCGAGGCCCTCGCCCGTGTGGCCGCGGGCGCCGCGCTGCTGGCGCGACTGGTATTCGCCGTCGAATTCGATCATGCCCTGGTAGGCGACCATCGAGCCCTTGCGGGCCAGGCAGTCGGGCCCGGTGCTGCCGTCGAGGCGGACCCGCAGCAGATACGAATTCTGCAGGCTGTAGTGGTCCTGGTTCTGGACCTCGGTGAACGCGAAAAGCGGACTCTGCATGATGTGTCGCTCCCCCTCAGCCCCGCGCCCGCAGGCGGTCGGTGCTGTCCTCGCTCGGCTGTACGACCACGAAGCCCTGCCCGGAGAAGGCGATCTGGAAGGCCTCCCCGCTGCCCCGCCCGATCAGCGACGACGCCTTGAAGCTCCGCTTGGCCTTCATCTTCAGTCCCGACGACCAGGCCACCAGCGCGTCGGGATCGACATAGGTCTCGTCGGCGCCCCTGCCGCAGTCCACCACGATCGGTGTGCCGCGGGAGGTCACCGCCACCCAGCCGGCGCCCGACACCCCGACGTTGAAGAGGCCCTGCCCGGCGAATTTGGCCAGGCCCTTGACCCGCTCGACGCCCCAGGTCAGATGGGCGTCGAAGGCGAGCAGATTGGTGCCGTTGACCGACACCGACTCGTTGTTCAGGTTCAGGCACACCACGTCGGCGCCGTAGTCCGCGAGATAGAGCAGTCCGTCGCCGCTGCACTTCATGATGGGTGTGCTCTCACCGGTCAGCCAGGCCGACGCCATCTGCCGTACGGCGGGCGGATTCGGCTCGTACTGCACGAAGCCCTCGTAGGCGACCATCGAACCGGTGCGCGCGAAGAGGTCCTGGCCGGTCGACATGGCGACCTTGAGCATCGAGGAGCCGTGGTTCTCCATCCGGGCGACGACCGGTGCCGGTGCGTAGCCCGCGATCATCTGCTGGTCCATGGCGGGTCACACCTCGTAGGGCTGGACGACGATGAAATTGCCGGGAGCGCCGCGGAACTGGAGGTTCACGGTCTCGCCGCTGTGGCCGGGGTAGGCGGTCCTGCGCAGCCGCACCTGGCTGGAGACGATCACCTGGGCGGCGGACGACCACGCCACGATGGCGTTGCTGTCGGCGTAGGTGGTCGGGGTGACGGGCAGGACGACCGGGGTGCCGTGGGTCTTCACGACCACCGTGCCCGTGCCCTGGAACTGCATGGTGAACAGCGCGCCGCCGGGGATGCCGTGGCCCTCGATCCTGCGCACCTCGTGCTGCAGGCTCTCGTCGAAGGCGAGGACATTCTCCGCGGACACGCAGATGGCGTCGCCCTGCAGCTCGATCGGGTGCAGATACGCGGCATTCTCGGCGAAGAAGACCTGGCCGCCGCCGGTGCAGCGCATCAGCTGCATCTCCTGGCCGGTCATATTGCCGACGATCCGGCCGGTGAAGCCGGCGCCCTTGTATCCGAAGTCGACCTTGCCCTGGTAGAGCACCATGCTGCCCTGCCGGGCGAGCACCGGCTGGCCGCCGGCCTGGCTGAGGTCGGCGCGCATCATCTTGGGATTCTGCTGCGTCCAGCGCTGGCCGGTGGGCAGCTCGCGGTATTTCTGCATCGCCACGGCCATGCCCGCGCCCTGCGTGGGCGCCGGCGGCTGCGCATATCCGGCGGCGGGCTGCTGGCCGAAGGCAGGCTGCGCTCCGTATCCGGGCGGCGGCTGCTGGCCGAAGGGCGGCTGGGCATATCCGGGCGGTCCGGGCGGCGCGGGCTGGCCGGGGATCTGGCCCGGGGTCGGTCCGGGCGGCGGGACCTGGCCGAAGGGCGGCGGGGCCGGCTGGCCGGGGGCGGGTGCGAGCGGCGCGATGATCGTCGGCGCCTGGTGCAGCCCGGGGCCGCCGGGCGGCGTGCCGTAGCCGGGCGGCGCGGGGGCGGGAGCAGGCGGGGGCCCGCCGAAGGACGGGGCGGGCGGCGGCGTGCCGAAGGCGGGCGGGGCCGGAGCCGGGGCGGGCGGGGGTGCGCCGAAGGACGGGGCCGGGCCGCCGGGCGGCGGGGCGAAGCCGGGGGCGGCTCCCGCCGGGGGCGCGAAGCCCGGCGCCGCGGCCTGCTGCGGCGCCGGCTCCTCCTCGGCGACCTCGCCGCCGAAATTCTGCAGCAGCGCGGCCAGCCCGCCGTCGAAGCCCTGCCCGACCGCGGCGAAGCGCCAGACGTCCTTGAGATAGATGTCGGCGAGCATCACCGCCCGCTCGGTGCTGAATTCCGAGCCGGTGAAGGCGTATCGGGCGACTTCCTCGCCCCCCGCGACGATCCGCAGATAGCCGGGGCCGACCTGGGACATCTGGCCGCCGCCGTCGATGGTGGCGGTGAAGGACAGCCGCTGCACGGCGGCCGGGATGCGGTCGAGGGTCACCCGGAAGGACTCGGTGTCACCCGACTGCGCCCCGAGCAGCTGGATGGACTCCTCGGGGGACTTCGGCTGGTTGAAGAAGATGAAGTAGCGGTCGTCGGACAGCTCTTCCTTGGCGTCCAGACCGAAGCAGCTGATGTCGAACGTCAGGCCGGGACCCGCGATCGACACGCCGACATAGAGATCCGTCCCCGCGGTCAGATCGCTGATCTTGGCCTTGTGGCCACGCTCGAATTCCCTGGCCATGGATCGACCGGCCCCCATCCCGTCCTCGCTGCTCTTTGCGTTGCGTCAGGCTAACCGGTCGCGCCGACAGGGGCTATTCCCCCCGGACCTCGTGGCCCTCGCGGCTCTCCCGGCCCTCCCTGTCGCCCCTGCCGTCACCGATGCCGCGGCCCTCCCGGCCGGCCGGCGGATGCGGCAGCCGGTCGGCGGCGACGACCCCTTCGAGGAAGCCGCGGGCCCGCTCGGTGCGCGGATAGCGCTCCAGCAGTTTCCAGAAGGCGGGGCCGTGGCCCGGCACCAGCAGATGCGCCAGCTCGTGCAGCAGCACGTAGTCGATGACGTACTCGGGCATGCCCTGCAGCCGGTGCGACAGCCGGATGCTGCCCTCGGACGGGGTGCAGGAGCCCCAGCGGGAATTCTGGTTGGTCACCCAGCGGACCGTGTCGGGCACCGCCCGACCGGTCAGATACTGCTCGGAGAGGCGCTCGGCGCGGGCCGCGAGCTCGTCGTCGCCCGGCATCCTGCGGCTCTCCTGGGCCGCCAGCTTCTCCAGCATCACGGCGACCCAGCGCTGCTCCTCCGCGGCCGACATCCGGGCCGGGATGAGGACGACCGTGCGGTCGCCGTCGCGGTACGCGGACACCGTCCGCCGCCGCCGGGCGCTGCGGCGTACTTCGACCGCGCTCGTCCGGTGGCCGCGGGCGGGCTGGCTCGCGAGATTTCGCGCTGGATCGGCGGACACGCTGTCGACCGTACCCGCTGGGCGCGGGGGACGTCCTGCACCCAGGCCGGTTCCCATCGGAATCACCTCGCTTCTTACGCATATTGAACGACTATTCCCCACAGCCTGTGGATAACCAGGTCGGCGATGCGAAGGAATGGGGCATTCTGGAGGAGTCGCGCACGCAGGGTGACGATCAGCGGGGGGCAGTCCGCCGGTCGAGACGGGCAACCGGACAGAAAGGTGCGAATGATGACAGCCGAGGGATGCTGACCCGCTGTTGACCGGGGCGTAGATGGGGAGGGGCACAATGGCGAAGGTGACCGAAGCGAAATGAGGGGCGCATGTCTGATCTTCCGCGCAAGGCGGTGACCCGGACCGCGAAGCTGGCAGCGCTCCCCCTGGGGTTCGCCGGGAGGGCCACACTCGGACTCGGAAAGCGGCTGGGGGGCAGACCGGCCGACGAGGTGGCGGTCGAGCTGCAGGAGCGCACGGCCGAGCAGCTGTTCAAGGTGCTGGGCGAGCTGAAGGGCGGGGCCATGAAGTTCGGCCAGGCCCTGTCGGTCTTCGAGTCCGCCCTGCCCGAGGATGTCGCGAGCCCTTACCGGGCCGCGCTGACCAGGCTCCAGGAAGCCGCGCCGCCGATGCCGGCCAGGACCGTCGACCGGGTGATGGCCGAGCGGCTCGGCAAGGGCTGGCGCTCGCTGTTCAGCGAGTTCGAGGACGTCCCGGCCGCGGCGGCATCGATCGGGCAGGTGCACCGGGCGGTGTGGAGCGACGGGCGCAAGGTCGCGGTGAAGGTGCAGTATCCCGGCGCGGGGGACGCCCTGCTGTCGGACCTGGCGCAGCTGGGCCGGGTGGCCCGGCTGTTCGGGCCGCTCATCCCCGGCATGGACGTCAAGCCGCTGCTGGCCGAGCTGCGCGAGCGGGTCGCCGAGGAGCTGGACTACGCGCTGGAGGCCGAGGCCCAGCACACCCACGCGGTGGAATTCGCCGGAGACCCCGATGTCGTGGTGCCCGACGTGGTGCACCAGGCGGACCAGGTGCTGGTCACCGAGTGGATGGACGGGGTGCCGCTGTCGGAGGTGATCTCCGGCGGCAGCGAGGAGATGCGCGACCGGGCGGGCCAGCTGCTCGCACACTTCCTCTTCGCCGGCCCGGCCCGCACCGGGCTGCTGCACGCCGACCCGCACCCGGGGAATTTCCGGCTGCTGACCGATGACGGGCCCGCTTCGGGGTGGCGCCTGGGGGTGCTGGACTTCGGCACCGTCGACCGGCTGCCCGAGGGGCTGCCGCTGCCGATCGGCACCGCGCTGCGGCTGGCGCTGGCCGGCGACGCGGAGCAGGTGCACGCGATGCTGCGGGAGGAGGGCTTCGTCAAGCCGACGATCAAGCTGGACTCCGACGCGGTGCTCGACTATCTCAAGCCGATCATCGAGCCGGCCGGGCGCGAGGAGTTCTCCTTCGACCGGGCGTGGATGCGGGCGCAGGCGGCCAGGATCGCCGACCCGCGATCCCCGGCCCACCAGTTGGGCAAGCAGCTGAATCTGCCGCCGTCGTATCTGCTGATCCACCGGGTGACGCTGAGCACCGTCGGGGTGCTCTGCCAGCTGGGCGCGACCGTGCACCTGCGGGCGGAGCTGCGCGAGTGGCTGCCCGGCTTCGACCCGGACGGGGCCGCCGAGTCGGCCTGAGCGCCGGGGGCTCACCCGGCTACCACCAGGCGGAGTCCAACCGGCTCTCGATGCTGCGCAGGTGGCGCCGGGCGCAGTCCTCGCAGAAGTAGACGCGGCGGCTGTTCTCGACGGAGCAGGTCCACGTCAGCGGCAGGCCGGCGCGAGTGGTCCCGCAGCGGGCACATGTGGTCGTGGTCGATGCGTTCTTCTGATCCACTGGGTGACGATACCTCCGCACCTGCCGTATTTGTCGGCATAACGCACCGCGGGGCCGGTCCTTTTGGACCGGCCCCGCGGGGAACGTGCGGTGGTGCTCAGCGCCGCGTTCGGTGCTGCGCTCCGTTCAGCGCTCTGTTCCGTGCTCTGTACTGCGCTCGGTTGTGCGCTCTGTTCCGTGCTCTGTGCTGCGCTCGGTTGTGCGCTCTGTTGTGTAGCGACCTGACGCCTACTGCATCACGGCCAGGGCGAGCGCCCGCCGGGCCCGCATGGACGCGCGCTCCGCGCGCCGCTGCAGCCGCCGGGCGTTGATCAGCCGGGATGCCCTGCGTTCGTGCTCGGCCTCGTAGAGCCGCTGTTGCATGTGGGCACGAGCCAGGGCTTCTGGCATGAGTTGCATTTCGTGGGTCCTGTTCTGGTGCGACGCCATGGCGTCGGAGGTAAGTGCGGTCTGTTCGATGCGGGAGGGTGTCATCGGGGCCTGATTCATCGGGTCGTGGTGGAGGGGGCGATCGATCGTCCCCGGTGTCCTGAGCTTCTTGGCGTTCATGCCGCAACCGCGTCCTTGCGCGGACGGCCGCGGGGCCGCTTGCGGGGTACGACGACGCCCTGGATGAACAGCTCGCCGCCCCAGACACCCCAGGGCTCGCGGCGGTCCTTGGCGCCGGCGAGACAGGCCTCGCGGACCGGACAGGTCTGGCAGAGGGACTTGGCGTACTCGACGTCCGCCGGCGACTCGGCGAAGAAGACCTCCGGGTCGTAGGTACGGCAGGGGACGGGCACGCCGAGGCGCTCGATCTCGTCGTCAAGCTCGGTGAGGGGCAGCAAGGTGGTCTCCGGGGGCTGTGCGGGAGGGCGGCTCAGGTCTGGCGTGGGTCCGGACGGTGCGTGCTGGGCGGTATGCACGGTGGGTTCGTTCCTCGTCTGTGAGTCGGCCTGGTCGGCCGGTCTTCTGTGGTGTCTCCGTGGAGACGCTGTCTTCTGGGGAAAACAGAAGGGCCGCGGATCCCGGTCTGGGATTCCGCGGCCCTGAGGTGCCGACCTGATGCGCTATCAGGCTGGATCACTCCAGGGTTCGAGCCCGCGGAAGGCCCACTTGCCGTACTGCTGCGTCTTCTGCCGTCCGATCACGTGACCGTTGGCGCCATAAGCGCCGCCGTCGATGCCATTGCCGGCGCCGTTGGCCGCAGCCGCGGAGGTAAAGGCATGCGCCTTCACCTTCGCCGCCGTCGCTACCGCGGACGCCTCGGTCGGTCGCTCACTGCGCACACGGATCGGCAGAACCGGGAGCAGGGCGGACATGAGACCGGTGGCGGGCAGCGAGATGCCGAGCGGGCAGGTGGCGATGACCGAACGATCGGTCAGTTTGGTGGTGATCAGCTGGCTGGTCATTGGGCTCGCCTCCTCTCGGCGTCTCGTAAGGATGAAGGACCGTACTTGCCTAGTACATCACGATCGGGTGGGCTCTTGGAAGAGCCGTTCTCAACCGCGCTCGTGAAGGCTATGGGGACCTCCGCGGGATGCGCAAACTGTTTTTCGGCTTCTTCTCAAGAAGATTCCAGAACTTCCGCCGAGCCGTCGTCAGGACCGTCGTCCGTCCCGCTGTCCGGCTCCTCCTGCGGTGCGCCGTCCGTCCCGTCCTGCGCTGCGCCGCCCGGCTCCTGGCCCGCGCACAGCGCCAGCACGTCGGGGCCGAACTTGTCGAGCTTGCGGGCGCCGACCCCGGGGATCGACGACAGCTCGGCCGCGCCCTCCGGCCTGACCTCGGCGATGGCCAGCAGCGTCCGGTCGGTGAACACGCAGTAGGCGGGCTGGCCGAGGGCCTTGGCCTGGGTCGTGCGCCAGACCCGCAGCCGGTCGTACAGCGCCTCGTCCAGGTCCGAGGGGCAGTCCTCGCAGCGCATCAGCTTGATCTCGCCCGGGTCCGACAGTGTCCGCCCGCACACCCGGCACAGCACCGGGCCGCGCTTCTTGCGGCCGCCGGAGCCGCGCTCCACCCCGCCCGCGCCGCCCCCCGCCGCGCGGGCGCCGCGCGGCGCGGAACCAGGTCGCAGCCCGTCGAGGAACCGCGAAGGCCGCCGCCCGCCGCGCCCGCCGGGCGACCGGGACAGCGCCCATGACAGCCCGAGGTGCAGCCGTGCCCGGGTGACTCCGACGTAGAGCAGCCGCCGCTCCTCCTCGACCTGCTCGTCGGTCTTGGCGAAGGTGATCGGCAAGGTGCCCTCGGTCAGGCCGACCACGAAGACGGCGTCCCATTCCAGGCCCTTGGCCGCGTGCAGCGACGCCAGGGTGACGCCCTCGACGGTCGGCGCGTGCTGCGCGTTCGCCCGCTCGTCCAGCTCGGCGACGAAGTCGGCCAGGGTCGCCTCGGGCCGGGCCGCGGTGAAGTCCTCCGACAGCCGCACCAGCGCGGCCAGCGACTCCCAGCGGTCCCGCACCGCGCCGGACCCGGAGGGCGGCTCCGAGGCCCAGCCGCGCGAGCTGAGCACCGCCCGCACCTGCTCGGGGAGGGTCGCCGCGTCGTCCGGGTCGGCCGACGCGCGGGCCGCGCCGCGCAGCAGCAGCCCCGCCTCGCGCACCTCGGGCCGCTCGAAGAAGCGCTCGGCGCCGCGCAGCTGGTAGGGCACCCCGGCGTCGGCGAGCGCCTGCTCGTAGACCTCGGACTGGGCATTGATGCGGTAGAGCACCGCGATCTCGCTGGGCCGCACGCCGGAGGCGACCAGCTCCTTGATGCGCCGGGCGGCGCCCTCGGCCTCGGCAGGCTCGTCGGGATACTCGGCATAGGCCGGCTCGGGGCCCGGCTCGCGCTGCGAGATCAGCTCCAGGCGGTGCGCCGCGGCCTGGCCGCGGGCCTGGGCCAGCAGCCCGTTGGCCAGGCCCACCACCTGCGGGGTCGAGCGGTAGTCGCGGACCAGCTTGACCACCGTGGCCGCCGGATAGCGGGTCCTGAAGCCCAGCAGGAAGTCCGGGGTGGCGCCGGTGAAGGAGTAGATGGTCTGCGAGGCGTCGCCGACCACGCACAGGTCGTCCCTGCCGCCGAGCCACAGGTCGAGCAGCCGCTGCTGGAGCGGGCTGACGTCCTGATACTCGTCCACCACGAAATGCTGATATTGCGAGCGGACCGTGTCCGCCACGTCCGGCCGGTCCTGGAGCACACCGACCGTCAGCAGCAGCACGTCCTCGAAGTCGATCACCCCGCGGTCCCGCTTGAGCTGCTCATAGGTCGTGTAGATGCGGGCGATCTCGGCCGGGTCGCGCGGCACGTCCCGCCCGGTCTTCGCTGCGACCGCCGGATAGTCCTCGGGCACCGTCTGGGTGACCTTGCACCACTCGATCTCGCCGGTGACATCCCGCAGCTCGTTGCGATCCAGCCGGATGCGGCTGCGCGCGCCGGCCTCCGCGACCAGCTGGACCTTGCGCTCGAGCAGCCGGGGCATCTCGCCGCCGATCGCGCGCGGCCAGAAATACTGCAGCTGGCGCAGCGCCGCCGAGTGGAAGGTGCGCGCCTGCACCCCCCCGGCGCCGAGCTGCCGCAGCCGCCCGCGCATCTCGCCGGCCGCCCGCGCGGTGAAGGTGACCGCGAGCACGCTGGCCGGCTGGAGGATGCCGGCCCGCACCCCGTAGGCGATCCGGTGGGTGATCGCCCGGGTCTTGCCGGTGCCGGCCCCGGCCAGCACGCACACCGGGCCGTGCAGCGCCGTCGCGACGGCGCGCTGCTCGGGGTCCAGGCCGTCGAGCACCGCGTCCGCGGAGTCGGGCACCGCGGGGAAGAGCGAGTCGTGGGTTGTCGCAGTCACAACCGCCACTCTGCCAGGTCTCGCCGACAGCCCGGAAAAGTTATCCACAGGCCGTGCCGGAATGCCGGGCCGCGGGCGCGCGTTCAGCAGAGGCCAGATTGTCTCGCGACGAGGAGCGACACCGATGCCGGGCACCGTGACCATGTACAGCACCAGCTGGTGCGGCTACTGCCGCCGTCTCAAGGGCCAGATGGAGCGCGAGGGCATCCCGTACACCGAGATCAACATCGAAGAGCACCCCGAGTGGGCGAAGTTCGTCGAGGAGGCGAACGGCGGCAACCAGACCGTCCCGACGCTGCAGATCGTTCCCGCCGCGGGCGGCGCGGAGGTCGTCATGACCAACCCCAGCCTCGCGCAGGTCAAGCAGGCCCTGGGCGCGTAGCCGCCGCAGAGGAGGCCCCGCGGCCGCTACTGACGCGGCAGCGGGGCGCCGTACCAGCTCTCGATCAGGCGGGCCGCGATCGAGATGCCGAAGGGCGGCAGCACCTCGCCCGACGCGAAGGCCGCGCGCAGGTCCTCGCGGGAGAACCAGCGGGCCTCGTGGATCTCCTCCCCGTCGACGGTGATCGTCGAGGAGACCGCGCGGGCGTTGAAGCCCAGCATCAGGCTGGAGGGGAAGGGCCAGGGCTGGCTGGCCACGTAGGTCACGTCGTCGCCGACGGTGACACCGACCTCCTCGGCGACCTCGCGGCGCACCGCCGCCTCGATGGACTCGCCGGGTTCGACGAACCCGGCCAGCGTCGAGAAGCGGCCCTCGGGCCAGTGCAGCTGCCGGCCGAGCAGGGCGCGGTCCTGGTCGTCGGTGACCAGCATGATCACCGCGGGGTCCGTCCGCGGGTAGTGCTCGGTCAGGCAGGCCGGACAGCGGCGGATGTGGCCCGCGGCGGCGATGACGGTGCGTTCGCCGCAGCGGGAGCAGAAGCGGTGCATGCGCTGCCAGTTCTCCAGCGCCACCGCGTGCACCATGAGCCCGGCTTCCAGGGGCGACAGCAGCCCGCCGACCTCGCGCAGGCCCGCGGCGCGTGCCGCGCCGTCCATCCGGCCGGGCAGCGCGTCCTTCTGCAGCGCGAAGTAGCGCACCCCGTCCGGCGCGATGCCGAGGAAGTAGCGGTGCATCTCGGTCTCCGGCGCGTCGAAGGCCGGGGTCATGACGAGTTCGGTCCGTCCGTCGGGCCCGTCCTCGACCATCACCTGACCGCCGGACACCACGAACACCCGGGTCGTCGGGTGGCTCCATGCCGCGGCGAGCCACGCCTCGTCCGTGCGGTGGTGCGCGGCACGGTCCACCCCCGAATAGGTGAGTGCCAGCGGGCGGTCCGTCGCGTCGAGTCCGGTCAAGGCTGCTTCCATCTCCCCGTAGTACGTGGTGTGCCATACCGCAGGCGCACCACCTTGTCGTCCACTTGCTGCCAACCGCCTGCCGGCAGGGAAATTCCCGGTGACGGTATGGGCACGCCGCGTCGTCCCTGGTGGAGCGCTTCACAAGCAGCCTAGCCCGGCGGCCCCCGCGGCACCTTTACGGGTCCGCCCGGCGCCCTGCCGCGCCGCCCGGTCAGCCGTCCGCGTCCAGCAGCCTCTCCAGCTCGGCCCGTCCCGGCATGGCCGCGGGGCGGACCACCTCGCCGCTGCGGACGAAGAGGAAGGCGGCGCGGACCCGCTCCAGCGGGATGCCGTGCTGCTCGGCCCAGGCCAGCCGGTAGATCGCCAGTTGCAGCGGGTCGGCGGACGCGGCCGGGACGCGGCCGGTCTTCCAGTCGACGATCTCGTACGTGTCGACGCCGCCTTCGGCGTGGCCCATTGCCGCGGCGCGGCCATGTGGGCGGCCGTCGCGGTAGACCGCGTCGATCCGGCCCCTGACGACCCGGCCGCCCA
Organism: Streptomyces sp. NBC_00433; assembly: GCA_036015235.1. Classification (NCBI taxonomy): domain Bacteria; kingdom Bacillati; phylum Actinomycetota; class Actinomycetes; order Kitasatosporales; family Streptomycetaceae; genus Streptomyces; species Streptomyces sp. NBC_00433. The sequence continues at coordinate 3,426,426 of CP107926.1, forward strand.
GGGTGAGGTGCACCGGGACCTCGACGCGGTGCGGGGTGCGGTCGGCGTAGGGGCTGCGCAGGAACGCCTCCTTGAGCGCCGTCAGGTCGGCCTCGTCCGCGATGTCGTCGCCGCCCTCGATCCCGGGCAGGTCCTCGGGCCCGAAGAGCGGGCGGACGTCGAAGCGCGACTCGACCCAGGCGTGGAAGCGGGTGCCGCGCCGGGCCGCGGGGGCCGGGGGGTGGGGCAGCGGGCGGGCCAGTTCACGGGCGAGCCCCTCGGGGTCGGAGGCCAGCCGCATCACCTGGCTCGCGGTGAGCGTCGCGGGCAGCGGCACGTCCCGCACGGTGGCCCGCGCCCGGCGCAGCTCGCCCGCCAGGGCGTCCAGGTCGCGGTCCCAGGACGCGACGAGCCTGGCCTCCGCGGGATCGAGGCCGGCGGGCGGTGCGTCGGCGCCGCCGCCGGGCGCGGCAATGGCCGAGGATTCGCCCCGCGCACCGGGAATCCCTGGCTTCTCCGCCGCCTCCTCCTCCGCGGCCGCGTAGGCCAGCACGGTCCGCGCCGCCCAGCGCCGCCTGCGCAAAGCCGTACCGTCGAGCGGCAGCGGCCACGGGTGGTCCCTGACGTCGTCCAGCGCCGGGTTCGTGGCGTCCTCGGCGGGCGGCTCGGCCCACACCTCGATCTCGCCGTGGCCCGCCTCGCAGTGCTCGCGCAGGGCGTCGAGGAAGACCGAGGGGCCGAAGGGCGCCTTCTGCGTCGGCCCCCACCAGTGCCCCGAGCCGAGCAGCAGGGAGCGCGGCCGGGTGAAGGTCACATAGCCGAGCCGCAGCTCCTCGATGCGCTGGTGCTCCTTCATGGCGCCGCGGAAGCCGTCGAGCCCGGCGCGCGTCCACTCCGCCACGTCGGGCAGCGTCGCCGCGTCGCCGCGCAGCCCGTGCGGCAGCACCTTGGCGTTGACCGGCCACAACTCACGCCCGCGCTCGCTCGGGAAGCCCTTGGCGACCAGGCCGGGCACCGCCACCACGTCCCACTCCAGGCCCTTGGACTTGTGCGCGGTCAGCACCTTCACCGTGTTCTCGCCGCCCGGCAGCGAACTGTCCAGGCCCTTCTCGTACTGCGCGGCCGTGTGCAGGAAGCCGAGGAAGGCCAGCAGCGTCGCCTCGCCGTCCAGGGCCGCGAAACCGGCCGCGATGTCCAGGAAGGACGTCAGCGTCTCGCGGCGGCGGGCGGCCAGCGCGTGCGGGGACGCGGACAGCTCGACCTCCAGGCCGGTGACGGCCAGCACCCGGTGCAGGACGTCCATCAGCGGGTCGGCGAGCGCCCTGCGCAGCTCCCGTATCTCCACCGCCAGCCGCGCGAACCGCACCCGCGCCTCGGGCGAGAAGGGCAGCCCGTCGTCCGGGTCGGCGTCCAGGAAGGTCTCCAGGGCGTCCGCGAGCGAGATCACCTCGGCCGGGTCGACGCCCTCCACCGCGGCCGCCAGCGGGTCGCGGCCGTCCCCGCCTGCGGCCCCGTAGCGTACGAGCAGCCGGGCGCGGCGGCCGAGCAGGGCCAGGTCGCGGGGGCCGATCCGCCAGCGCGGCCCGGTCAGCAGCCGGACCAGCGCGGCGTTCGCGGTCGGGTCGTGCAGCACCTCGCACACCGCGACCAGGTCGGCGACCTCGGGCAGGTGCAGCAGCCCGGACAGGCCCACCACCTCGACCGGGATGTCCCGGGCGACCAGCGCGGCATGGATCTCGGGGAAATGCGCGGCCGTCCTGCACAGCACGGCGATGCCGCCCGGTGGTGTGCCGGTGGCCACCAGGTGGGCGAGGGAGTCGGCGAGCCAGGCCGTCTCGTCCTGCTGGGTCGGCAGCAGCGCGCAGCGCACCTGCCCGGCCAGCTCGGCGCCGGGGGCCGGGCGCAGCGCCTCGACGCCCTCATGGCGGGCGCGCAGCTCGGCGGCCAGGGTGTTGGCCAGGTCGAGCAGCCGGCCGCCGGAGCGGCGGTTCTCGCTGAGCGAGTAGCGGGCGGCCGGGCTGCCGTCGGGGTGCGCGAAATGCCGCGGGAAGTCGTCGAGATTCGCCACCGAGGCGCCGCGCCAGCCGTAGATGGCCTGGCAGGGGTCGCCGACGGCGGTCACCGGGTGCCCGCTGCGGCCGCCGAACAGCCCGGCGAGCAGCAGCCGCTGGGCGACCGAGGTGTCCTGGTACTCGTCGAGCAGCACCACGCGGTACTGCTCGCGCAGCAGCGCCCCGACCTCCGGCCTGGTCTGCGCCAGCCGCGCCGACAGCTCGATCTGGTCGCCGAAGTCCAGCAGGTCGCGGCGCCGCTTGTCGTCGCGGTAGGCCGCGGCCAGCTCGGCCAGGTCGCGGCGGGCGGCGACCGCCTGGCGTACGTCCTTGACCCAGGCATTGCCGCGCTTCGCCGGGTCGACCTCGGACAGCTCGGCGGCCAGCCCGGTGTCGTGGGCGCGCAGCTTCTCGGCGGGCACCAGGTGCTCGGCCAGCTCGCCGGCCAGCGCGAGCAGGTCGCCGACCAGGGTCGGCAGCCCCTTGGTGAGCGCCGGATACGGTCCGGGCGCGGCCCGCAGCACCTTCGCGGCGAGCTGGTAGCGCGTCGCGTCGGCCAGCAGCCTGGCGGTGGGCTCCAGGCCGATCCGCATCCCGTGGTCCTTGAGCAGCTGCCCGGCGAAGGCGTGATACGTGGCAATGTGCGGGTCGCCCGGCGCGGGCTGCTCGCCGTCCTCCCCGGGCTGCACCCTCGGGTCGTACGGGTCCGGGTCGGTGATGCCGGCCTGGGCCAGCGCCTTGCGCACCCGCTCCGACAGCTCGCCCGCCGCCTTGTTGGTGAAGGTCAGCCCGAGCACCTGGTCGGGCTCGACCTGCCCGGTGCCGACCAGCCACACGACCCGCGCGGCCATCACCGTCGTCTTGCCGGAACCCGCTCCGGCCACGATCACACCCGGGGCGAGCGGCGCGGTGATGCACGCCGTCTGCTCCGGGGTGAACGGGATGCCCAGCAGCTCTTTGAGCTGCTCGGGCGAATGGATGCGGGTTGCCACCTCATGGAGGCTATCCGGAGCCGCGGACACCGGTGGACCACCGGGGTCCGCGGCCGAGCCGGTCAGACCGAGATGCTGCCCGGGTCGATGCCGAGGGCGGCGATGTCGACGATCTGCGAGGCGGGCGGCGCCGTGATGTGCGGGTTCTTGCCGAAGTCGCCGAAGGTCGCGCTGCCCGGCGTCTTGCCGCCCTTGCCCTCGATCTTGACGACGTAAGGCGTCTTCCCCGTGGACACGTACATGGTGTCGGTCTCGTCCGCGAGCCGCTCGGTCAGGGGAAGGACCTGCCGGCCGTCCAGTGTCGTCGGCGTGCCCTTGCGGACGACGGCGTCGCTGTCGCTGTCGTCATCGTCGGACAGCATGCTCTCCATCAGCCCGTTGAACGAGCAGAACCCGCGGATGCTGCCGCGATCGAGCACCTTCTTGCTGAGCTTGACCCAGCGGTCGCCGACGGCGGCGGCCACCTTGACGCCCTTGGAGCCGCCCGCGATCCGCCAGTAGGCGGCGTCCCCCCTGATGTAGGCGTGGCCCGCGTCGGTGGTGATGAGCTGCATGGACATGCCGTTGACGCGCATCGCGGCGGCGCACTTGCCGCCGGCCGTGAGAGCCACCTTGAGCTGCAGGGTCTTTCCCGCCTGCACGAGGTTCACACTCACGGTCATCGCTTTGGAAGCCCGCATGTCGGCCTCCGCCAGGGCGACTATGCCCTCCGCCGTCATGGACGAGAACGGGTCGTCCTTCCCCGCGGCCGCCGGTGTCGTCGGAGCCGCCGACGTGGTGGCGGCCGGAACGACCAGCGGGGCCGACGAGTCGTCGGCGTCGCTGTTGCAGCCGGTGAGTGCGGCGGTCGCCGCGGTGGCGGCGCATAGGGCCACCACGATTCTGCTTCTGGCCGACATCGGCCGTCCCCCCTCGATTTCGCACGTACGCGCACGTTGGACGCACGGGCCCCCACCCCTGGTTGTACGGCAATCGCTTGGGCGGGCGCCGGGAATTACCGGGCGGGAGGACGTACGCCGGTGTCACTCCACGATGTGCCGGCCCTCTGGCCGGGCCGTGCAGGCGGCGCGGAAGGCGCAATGCGTGCAGTGCTGGCCGGCGGCCGGGGTGAAGCGCTCGTCCAGCACCCGGCCGGCGGCGGTGGCGAGCAGCTCCTCCGCCCACTCCCCCGCCAGCGGTTCCTGCCGCTGCACCGCCGGCAGGGCCTCGCCGCCCTCGCGGCGGGTCGCGCCCAGCCGCAGCTGCACCAGCTCCGCACCGCCAGGCGACGGCGGCCGGTCGCCGAAGAGCGGGTCGACGGCGCCCTCCCGTACGGCCAGCTGGTAGACCGCCAGCTGCGGGTGGTGGGCCACCTGGTCGGCGGTGGGCTTGCTGCGGCCGGTCTTGAAGTCCACGACATAGGCCGCGCCCTGCGCGTCCGTCTCGACCCGGTCCATGCTGCCGCGGATGCGGATGCGGGCGTCGCCCGCGGCAAGGGTGACGTCGAAGTCGTGCTCGGTGGCGACCGGGGTGCGGCCGCGCTCCATGACATGCCAGCGCAGGAAGCGCTCCAGGGCGGCGCGCGCGTTGTCCTTCTCCTGCCGGGACTTCCAGGGCGCGTCGAAGGCGAGCGCGTCCCATACGGAGTCCAGCCGGGCCATCAGCACGTCGAGATCGGCCGGGGCGCGGCCCGAGGCGACCTCGTCGGCCAGTACGTGCACGACGTTGCCGAAGCCCTGGGCGGCGGTGGCGGGCGGTTCCGCCTTGACCTCGCGGCCCAGGAACCACTGGAGGGCGCAGGTGTTGGCGAGCTGGTCCAGGGCGCTGCCCGACAGCGCCACCGGCTGGTCGCGGTCCCGCAGCGGCACCGCGGAGGCGGTCGGCTCGTACAGGCCCCACCAGCGGTCCGGGTGCGCTGCCGGGACCAGCGGGTGGCCGTCGTCGTTCAGCGCGGCGAGGCGGGCCAGCCGGTGGGCCGCGGCCTCGCGCAGCGCCGGCGAGGCCGCCGGGTCGACGGTGGTCGCGCGCAGCTCCGCGACCAGTGCGGCGACCGCCAGCGGGCGGCGGGGGCGGTGCGACACGTCCTGCGGCGCGACCCCCAGCTCCGCCAGGAAGCGGGACGGCTGGTCGCCGTCGTCCGCCGCGGCCTTCACGGCCGTGACCAGCAGGCGCTCGCTCGCGCGGGTCGCGGCGACGTAGAAGAGCCGGCGCTCCTCGGCGAGCAGCGCGCCCTGGCTCAGCGGCGGGGCGATGCCGTCCCGCCCGATCCGGTCCGCCTCCAGGAGCGAGCCGCGGCGCCGCAGGTCGGGCCATACGCCTTCCTGCACGCCCGCCACCACGACCAGGCGCCACTCCAGGCCCTTCGCGCGGTGCGCGGTCATCAGCTGCACGGCGTCAGGACGTACGGTCCTGCCGCCCAGCGTGTCCGCCGCGATGTCCTGGGCGGACAGCTCCTCCAGGAAGTTCAGGGCGCCGCGGCCGCCGGTGCGCTCCTCCGCGCGGGCGGCGGTCTCGAACAGCGCGCACACCGCGTCGAGGTCCCGGTCCGCGTTGCGGCCCGCCGCGCCGCCGCGCAGGGCGGCCCGCTCCAGGCGGGCCGACCACGGGGTGCCGTTCCACAACGTCCACAGGGCGTCCTCCGCGGTGCCGCCGCCCGCCAGGGTGTCGCGGGCCGCCCGCAGCAGCGCGCCCACGCGGCGGGCGCCGCGGGAGTACGACGGGTCGTGGGCCACCAGCCGCTCCGGCTGGGAGACGGCCTCCGCGATCAGCACGTCCGACGGGCGTGGCACTGCCACGCCCGTCGCGCGCTCTTCCTCGCGCAGTGCCCTGCCCAGGCGGCGCAGATCGGCGGCGTCCATCCCGCCGAGGGGCGACGCCAACAGGGTCAGCGCTTCCTCGACGCTGACCCTGACCTCCGCCGAGTCCGGCCCCGGGCCGCCGGGGAGGCCCTGCACGTCCCCGGGCGCCCGGGGGGACGCGGAAGAAAGTCCTTCGGCTGACGCCAACGGCCCTGCCGGGCCCGGCTCTCCCGAGGCCTCGTCGGGCGGCCCGCCGTCCTCCGACCCCGCGGCACCGGGGAGCCCCCGCGAAGACGACTTCCCGGGTGCCCGGGAGGACGCGGAGAAAAGATTCTCGGCTGACCCACCGAGCCGCGCCGAGGCCGCCTCGCCCGAGGGCTGCTCGCCCAGGGCTGGCTCGTCCGGGCCTGGACCCTCCGGGGGCTCGGCTGGTGGCCCGGGGGGCGGGAGGAGGGAGGTGGCCGAGACGTGGAGGGCCAGGAGGAGGGGGGTCAGGGCCGGGTCGGTGTGGAGGGGGGTGGTGGACGGGGGGAGGTCGGTGGGGACGCCGGCGGAGGTCAGGGCGCGGCGGAGGGGGGCGAGGGCGGCGGTCGTGCGGGTGAGGACGGCAATCGTGTGCCAGGCGAGGCCGTCTTCGAGGTGGGCGCGGCGCAGGGTGTCGGCGATGGACTCGACCTCGGCGCCCGCGGTCGGGTAGGTGCGGACGGCGACGGTGCCGCCCTTGGCCTCCGCCGTCAGGGCGCGGTGGGCGCGGACCGCGGCCGCGGGGAGCCGGGGCAGCGGCATGCGGGCGGTGAGCTGGCGGGTGGCGGCCAGCAGGTCGGCGCGGGACCGCCGGGAGACGCGCAGGACACGGACGTCCGCCGCCGTCCCGTCCCGCCGGGGGAATTGCTCGGGGAAGCCGAGGATGCCGTTGATGTCGGCGCCGCGGAAGGCGTAGACGGACTGGTCGGGGTCGCCGAAGGCGACCAGGGTGCGGCCCTGCCCGGCGAGGGCGCGCAGCAGCCGCACCTGGGCCGGGTCGGTGTCCTGGTACTCGTCGACGTAGACCGCGTCGTAGCGCCGGGTCAGCTCCTGGTGGACCTCGGGCCGCCGGGCGAGCAGCACGGCCCGATGCACCAGCTCCGTGTAGTCGACCATCCCGCCCAGCTCCGTGACCTCCAGGTATTCATCGAGGAAGGCGGCCGCCGCGGTCCAGTCGGGCCGGCCGATGCGGTGGGCGAAGTCGGCGAGCGCGGCCGGGCCGAGGCCCAGTGCGCGGCTGCGGGCCAGCACCGCGCGCACCTCGTCGGCGAAGCCCCTCGTGGTGAGCGCGGCCCGCAGGTCGTCGGGCCAGCGCACCCGGCCGCGGCCTTCCCGCTCAAGCGCCGCCTGGCCGGCCAGCAGCTCGCGGACCAGCAGGTCCTGCTCGGGTCCCGACAGCAGCCTGACCGGCTCCTGGAAGTCCTCGGCGGGCTGGTGCTCGCGGACCAGGGCGTAGCAGAAGGAGTGGAAGGTGCTCGCCGTGAGCCCGCCGAGGCCGCGCGCGGCCATCCGGTCGCGCAGGTCGACCGCGGCCCTGCGGCTGAAGGTGAGGACCAGGATCCTTTCCGGCGCGGTGCCGCCCCGCACCCTGGCCAGCACCGATTCGATCAGCGTGGTCGTCTTCCCGGTGCCGGGTCCCGCGAGCACCAGCAGCGGTCCGTCCCGGTGCTCAACCACCGCCCGCTGTGCCGCGTCCAGCACAGGGGGCGCCACGGGCGCGGGCGGCGTCCGCAGCAGCCGGTAGCCGACGGCCGCGGAGGCCGCCGGGGCGGGAGGGGAAGACAGGATCACGTGGTTCGCCGGTTCTTCGGAGGCTTGAGCGATGGTGCGGTCGCGGAGGCGGGTTCGGCCCCGGGCGGGGCTCGCCCGACGCTACGCCGTGCCCCCCGCGCGCCGCAGGCGCCCCCCGGACACGCCGGACACTCCGTACGGGGCGCGGATGCCGTGCGCGGGCCCCGGATGGCGGAAGCTGGAGGGCATGACTTTCCGGCCCTCAGCCGTCGGCGGCGCCGTCCGCGCCCGGCGTGCGCCCGTCCCAGCGCGCCAGGCGCATGTCGACCCGCGGTATGTGGCCCTCGGTGGCGGGTCCCGCGGTCCGCAGCGGTGTGCCCTCGGCGCGGTAGGCGTCCAGCGCGCCCAGCTCGTGGCCGGGCAGCAGGACACCGTCGGCCCGCACCACGCGCCACCACGGCACCCCGCTGCCGTACAGCGCGAGCACCCGGCCGACCTGCCGCGGGCCGCCCTCGCCGAGCCATTCGGCGATGTCGCCGTAGCTCATCACCCGCCCGGCCGGGATCAGGTCGACCGTGTCGAGCACGCGCTCCGCGTAGTCACCGGGTGCGCCGGGGTCGTCTTCCTCGCTCATCCGGCCCATCCTGCCGCAGACCACCGACACCGGGGGGTTCCGGTGCCATCCGGACAGCGCTCGTGCCACCATCGTCCCGGCGGTGACTGGTGATACGAGATCAAGAAGAGACCGAAGCGGATCAGCCGGGCGCGGACAAGGCCGGAGGGGCCTCCCGCGCCCGTAAAGCGCTGCCCGCGCCCGCCGGCGGCGACGCCGCGGACCGCACCGCCCGCGGCAAGGACGGCACGACGGGCGGTCCCAGGGGCAGCTCGAAGAACGGCGCAAGGGGCAAGGCCGACGCGATGAACGACGCCGACGGCGACGCGGACGACCGCGGCAGGGGCGCCGCCGGATCCGGCGGCAGGAACGGCGGGACGGGCGGGACCGACGGCGCGCGCCCCGGCGCGAACGGCGAACCGCCCACCGGCGGGAACGGCGGCAAACCACCTCCCGCCACGCAGGACACCGGCGGCAAGCCGCCTCCCGGCGCGAAGGGCAGCGAACCGCCCCCCGCCGCACCGAGCACCGGCGGCGAACCGCCCGCCACCGCGTATCCCGAAGGGAAGGGCGGCGAGCCGCGCACCGGCTCGCATCTGAGCCCGGACGCCGACACGACCGCCGACGGGCACACCCACACCGTCGTCCCGGAACCGGAACCGGAACCCGAGCCGGGGCCGGGGCCCGGCCCCACCCCGGTCGCCGTCGACGAACCGCTGCTCGCCGCCCGGGTGCACCGGCCCGCCGACCTGATGCGGTTCCTCTTCGGGCTGCTCGGCATCGCCGTCGTGCTGGCCGTCGCGGGCTTCGCGCACGCCACGACGACCGGCCTCGAAACGGACATCACCAAGGGCACCGACCACGCGCCCGACGCGCTCGCGTCGTTCGCCGGCCTGACGGCGAGCATCGCGGTGCTGATCGTGCCGGTCGCCTTCGCGATCGAGCGGCTGGCCAAACGGGACGGGCTGCGTATCGCCGACGGTGTGCTCGCCGCCGTCCTGGCGCACGGCACGGCCCTCGCCACCGACCTGTGGGTGACCAATTCGGCGCCGGGACCGATCCGCGACGCGCTCACCCACAACGCGCCGTCCGGCACCGGCATGACCGACCCCGTGCACGGGTATCTGGCGCCGGTCATCGCGTACGTCACGGCGGTCGGCATGGCGCGGCGCCCGCGCTGGCGGGTGGCGCTGTGGTTCGTGCTGCTGCTCGACGCCTTCGCGGTGCTGGTCGGGGGCTACACGACGCCGTTCTCGATCGCGGTGACCGTGCTGATCGGCTGGACCGTCGCCTACGGCACGGTCTACGCGGTGGGCTCGCCGAACGTGCGGCCCACCGGGCGGCAGCTGCTCGCCGGGCTGCGCCGGGTGGGTTTCAGCGCGCAGACCGCCCGCCGGGTGCAGGAGGACGGCCCGGAGACCCCGGACTCCGACCGCGGGCGCGGCTATCTGGTCACCCTGGAGGACGGGCCGCCGCTGGACGTCACCGTGGTGGACCGCGAGCAGCAGGCGCAGGGCTTCTTCTACCGGGCCTGGCGGCGGCTGTCCCTGGTCGGCGGCATCACCCAGCGGCGCTCCCTGCTGTCGCTGCGCCAGGCGCTGGAGCAGGAGGCACTGCTCGCCTACGCGGCGATCGCCGCGGGCGCGAACGCCCCGAAGCTCATCGCCACCTCGGAGCTGGGCCCGGACGCGGTCATGCTGGTCTACGAGCACATCGGCGGCCGGCGTCTCGACGCGCTGACCGACGACGAGATCACCGACACATTGCTGCGGGAGTCCTGGACGCAGGTGCGGGCGCTCCAGTCGCGGCGGATCGCGCACCGTCGGCTGGTCGGCGAGTCGCTGCTGGTGGACGGGTCGGGGCGGGTCTTCCTGACCGACCTGCGCGGCGGCGAGATCGCGGCGGGGGACATCGTGCTGCGGATGGACGTGGCGCAGCTGCTGACGACCATGGCGCTGCGGGTCGGCCCGGAGCGGGCGGTGGCGTCCGCGGTGGCGGTGCTCGGCCCCGACGCGGTGGCCAACTCGCTGCCGCTGCTCCAGCCGATCGCGCTCAGCCGCGCCACCCGCGCGCAGCTCAAGCATCTGGCCAGGGAGCGCGCCCAGCGGGAGCGCGAGGCGGTGCTCGCCGCTTCCGCCGCTGAGAAGCACGCACGCGACCTGAAGCGGGCCCAGGACTCGGCGGCCCGCGCGACGGCCGACGAGGACGGTGTGCCCGCCGACGCCGAGGGAGCCGAGGGGAAGGGCGAGGAGAAGGGCGTCTCCAAGGCCGAGCGCAAGGCGGAGAAGCGGGCCATAGAGGACGCGCTGGAGGAGGCCCGCGAGGAGGACCTGCTGTCGCGTATCCGGCAGCAGGTGCTGCTGATCCGCCCGCAGGCCCCGGTCGAGCCGGTCCGGCTGGAGCGCATCAAGCCGCGCACCCTGATCACGGTCATCGCCGGCGCCTTTGCCGCGTATTTCCTGCTGTCGCAGCTCAGCTCGGTGCCGATCGGGCATGCCATCGCCAATGCCGACTGGCGCTGGGCGGCGATCGCGGTGGCGGGGTCCGCGGCGAGCTATGTCGCGGCCGCGTGCGCCCTGGCCGGTTTCGTGCCCGAGCGGCTGTCGCTGCTGCGGACGGTGCAGGCGCAGATCGCCGGGTCGTTCGTGAAGCTGGTGGCGCCCGCCGCGGTCGGCGGGGTGGCGCTGAACACCCGCTATCTGCAGAAGGCCGGGGTGCGCCCCGGCCTGGCCGTGGCGAGTGTCGGCGCCTCGCAGCTGGTGGGCCTGGGCATGCACGTCCTGCTGCTGATGACCTTCGGCTTCATCACCGGTACGGAGAAGACGCCGTCGCTGTCCCCGTCCCGTACGGTCATGGCGGGGCTGCTGACCGCGGGTGTGCTGGTGCTGGTGGTCACCGCGGTGCCCGCGCTGCGGAAGTTCGTGTCCACCCGGGTGCGGGCGCTGTTCGCCGGCGTGGTGCCGCGCATGCTGGACGTCCTGCAGCGGCCCGGCAAGCTGGCCACCGGCATCGGCGGCACGCTGATGGTGACGGTCACCTTCGTGATCTGCCTGGACGGCTGTGTGCGGGCCTTCGGCGGGAATCTGAGCTACGCGGCCGTCGCCGTCGTCTTCCTCGCCGGCAATGCGCTGGGCTCGGCGGCCCCGACCCCCGGCGGTGTCGGCGCGGTCGAACTGGCGCTGACCGGTGGTCTGATCGCGGCGGGCCTGCCCAAGGAGGTGGCCACCCCGGCGGTGCTCTTCTTCCGGCTGCTGACCTTCTGGCTGCCGGTGCTGCCCGGCTGGCTGTCCTTCACGCAGCTCTCCCGCCGCGGCGAGCTGTAGGCGCCGGAGGCACTGGAGGAACGGAAGAGGCCCGGGGGCGTCGAAACGCCCCCGGGCCCGGGTGTCTCACCGCATCGGGCCGGTCAGAACAGGTAGTTGAAGACGCTCCAGCCGGTGCCGATCTGCTGCCGCGCTCCGAAAGGCGCCGCGGCGTTGCCCGTACCGGGGAAGAAGAACAGAGCGCCACCGGTCCTGCGGGCGATCAGGTCGTACTTCCCGTCGGCGTTGTTGTCGCCGAGGCCGATGATCCGGTTGTAGACGTTCCAGCCGGAGCCGATCTTCACCCGGGAGGCGAACGGCGCCTTGTAGTTGCCGGTGCCCTTGTACAGGTACAGCCCGCCCGCGGAGTCACGCGCGACGATGTCGGCCTTGCCGTCGCCGGTGAGGTCGCCGAAGCCGGCGAGGTCACCGTAGATCTGCCAGCCGCCGCCGACCCTGACGCGGGAGGAGAAGCTGCCGTTGCTGTACGACAGGTACTCCCACAGCACGCCGCTGGTGTCGCGGGCGAGCAGATCGGGGTTGGCGGCGCCGCCCAGGTTGCCCGGTGTGACGAAGGCGTTGTAGCCCTTCCAGCCGCTGCTGACGACGGTGCCGGCGCTCGACGAGCCGCCGTAGATGCGCAGTTGGGTGCCGAAGCGGGCGTAGACGTTGACCTTCTCGGTGTTGGCCGAGTTGATCTTGAAGAACGCGGTGGCGCCCCCCAGGTCCGTGCCGGTCCTCTTCTTCGCGCCGAAGCCGCCCTTCGCGTTCGGCGGGTAGTCCCAGATGTTGCCGGCCGAGTCGCGGCCGTCGATGCCGAACATCCAGGTGCTGCCCGCGGCCGCGGTGTCGTCCGCCGTGGAGAACGCGGTTCTGCCGTGCTGCGGTGCGGAGTTCAGAGTGGCGCCGCTGCCCGCGGCGAGCGTCCCGGTGCCGCCGCCGCTCGCGCTTGCCGCCACTGTCGTGCCGAGCGTCAGCGCGAGCGCGCCCGCGGCCACAGCCACGGCCTTCGCTCTGATGCCGCGTCCGGAGCCACGACGGTCATGCCTTTTCACCTGTAGTCCCCCTTGGAATAGGTGATGTCGGTGCTGCGCCTTGATACGGGAGTTCCCGAACAAGACGCTTGACGCTATCGCGTCGTGTTCACCGGACCGCGGGTGAAACGTCATCGCCGTGTCACAGTTCTGTCATCGATGCCGGACCGCGGCCGCATCCCGGCGGAACAGCGCGGTCCGCAGGAAGGCCACGCCGAACAGCGCCGACTCGGGGGGCTCTTCCCGCATCCGGCGCAGTTCGGCCTCTGCCAGGTCGGAGGAGATCAGGCGCGGCGATTCCGGCGTGTAGGCGAGGCCCGCCGGGGGCGACGGCCTCCGGTCCGGAGGCGAAGAGCCCGTCCAGGAGCGCGAGGACGCCTTCGACGGTACGTACGGTCCGGTCCATCCGGCCTCCCCTTTCGGCCGGGACCGATCGTAGGCGCGCAGCACGAAGGCGGGCCGCAGCGGTTCGCCGCGGCCCGCCTTCCGGGCCGGTCTAGTAGATCGGCTTGTGCGGCTCGACCGTGTTGACCCAGCCGATCACGCCGCCGCCGACGTGCACGGCGTCGGAGAAGCCCGCGGACTTCAGCACCGCGAGCACCTCGGCGCTGCGCACCCCGGTCTTGCAGTGCAGCACGATCCGCTTGTCCTGCGGCAGCGTCGCCAGGGCGCTGCCCATGATGAACTCGTTCTTCGGGATCAGCTTCGCGCCCGGGATCGACACGATCTCGTACTCGTTCGGCTCGCGGACGTCGATGATCTCGATGTTCTCGCCGTCGTCGATCCACTCCTTGAGCTGCTTGGGAGTGATCGTCGACCCGGCCGCCGCGGCCTGCGCCTCCTCGGAGACGACACCGCAGAAGGCCTCGTAGTCGATGAGTTCGGTGACCGTGGGGTGGTCGCCGCAGACCGCGCAGTCCGGGTCCTTGCGGACCTTGACCGTGCGGTACGTCATCTCCAGGGCGTCGTAGATCATCAGCCGGCCGACCAGCGGCTCGCCGATGCCGGCCAGCAGCTTGATGGCCTCGGTGACCTGGATCGAGCCGATCGACGCGCACAGCACGCCGAGCACGCCGCCCTCGGCGCAGGACGGCACCATGCCGGGCGGCGGGGGCTCCGGGTACAGGCAGCGGTAGCAGGGGCCGTGCTCGGACCAGAAGACCGACGCCTGGCCGTCGAAGCGGTAGATGGAGCCCCAGACGTACGGCTTGTCGAGCAGCACGCACGCGTCGTTGACCAGGTAGCGGGTCGCGAAGTTGTCGGTGCCGTCCACGATCAGGTCGTACTGGGAGAAGATCTCCATCACGTTCTCGGCTTCGAGCCGAGTCTCGTGCAGGACGACGTTCACCAGCGGGTTGATGCCCAGGACCGAGTCGCGGGCCGACTCGGCCTTGGAGCGGCCGATGTCGGCCTGGCTGTGGATGATCTGGCGCTGCAGGTTCGACTCGTCGACCTCGTCGAACTCGACGATGCCGAGCGTGCCGACACCGGCCGCGGCCAGGTACATCAGGGCCGGCGAGCCGAGACCGCCGGCGCCGACGCACAGCACCTTGGCGTTCTTGAGCCGCTTCTGCCCGTCCATGCCCACATCGGGGATGATCAGGTGACGCGAATATCTGCGGACCTCGTCAACGGTGAGCTCGGCGGCCGGCTCGACCAGCGGTGGCAGCGACACAGGGACCTCAGCAATACGGTTGGGTCGGTCTCAGACGATACGGGCGCGCGTGTTCGCACACGCACGTCCCTGCAACACTGCCACGCCGGTCTTCATTCCAAGACACCCGTTCCGAGGGCCGAGACGTCCCGCGGTCACATCGTGGGCGGTACCCCGTCCGCCGGGGGGCCGCCGACCAGGCCCACCGCCCTCTCCCAGTATCGGGGCAGGCCCGCCCAGGGGTCGGTCCCGTCCCGCGCGGTGCGGTCGGTCAGGCACACGGTGGCGGCGCCCTGCCAGCGGGCGACCCGCAGCGCGCCGTCGAGGTGCAGTTCGGGGACGCCGTGCACCAGGTGCACGAAACGCGACGGCGGGTGGTACGCCGTCCACGGCGGCACCTCCGACCAGCGGTAGCGGTCCCAGGACCCGGCGAAGGTGACCAACTGGTCGGCGAGATCGGCGTAGCGGGGGTCGGGGTGGCTGCCGTGGCCGAGCACGATGTGCCCGGCGCCCCTGCCCTCCCGGTCGAGCAGCACCCGCAGCGTGGTGACCGCCCCGTGGCAGTCGGCGGCCTGCTCCCGGCCGTTGGGCGCCCGGTCCAGGTAGAAGCCGTCGACGTGGTACCAGTCCAGGTAGCGAGAGGCGTCGGAGACCAGTTCGCCGAAAGGCCGCCGCCCCCGCTCGGCGTCCAGCAGTCCGAGGAGCGGGACGCCGTTCCCACGCACCCGGGCGGTCACCTCCGTGTACAGCGGGTCGGGGCGGCTGCCGGGACCGCGGGCCACGTCGAAGGCGGCCCAGTGCAGCGGTGCGTCCGGGCGGGCGATCGCGGCCCACTCGCCCGGTGCCACCAGGGGGTGCGCGAAGGCCGGCACCCCGAAGCCCGTACGGTCGCCGCGCCGCACCGTGCCGCGCGGCGACCCGGTCAGACGCGGCATGCCGCCTCCATCCACACGTCGGCCAGCGACTCTTCCAGGCCGATCCGCGGCCGCCAGCCGAGCCGGTCGCGTGCGGTACGCACATCGGCCTGCTGCCACAACCCGCAGCCGTCGGGATACGGCGGCATCATCGCGCCGCCGGACGCGGGCGCCTCGTCCAGCTCGCGCACGGCGCCCTCGTAGCCGGCGACATGGGCCAGCGCGGTGGCCATGTCGCGCATCCGCACCGCCCGCCCGCTGCCGATGTTCACCACCCCCTGAGCGGCCGACAGCGAAGCGGCGTGCACCGCCCTGGCCACGTCCCGGGCGTCGATGAAGTCCCGCTGCACGGCCAGGCCGCCGAGCCGCAGTTCGGCGTCGCCGTTCTGCATCGCCCGGCGCAGCGCCTCGGCGACCCGGCCCAGCGGCGCGCCCGTCGGGGTGCCCGGCCCCACCGGGCTGAAGACCCGCAGCACGACCGCGTCCAGGCCGGAGCCCAGCACCAGCTCGGTGGCGGCCAGCTTGCTCACTCCGTACGGGCCGCCCGGCCGCGGCGGGGCGTCCTCGCCGGTGGAGGAGCCGACCGGTGAGGGGCCGTACTCCGAGCCGCAGCCCAGCTGCACCAGCCGGGCGGCGATGCTGCTGCGGCGCATCGCCTCGCACACCGTGGCCACGGCCACGATGTTCTGCCGGATGAGCTCGCGGGCGGCACCGCGGGTGGTGCCCGCGCAGTTCACCACCACGCCGGGATGGACCGCGTCGAGGAAGCGGGCGAGCACGCCGGGCGCCCCGCTGGACAGGTCGAACCTGACGTCGGCGTCGTCACTGCGCCCCAGCGCGGTGAGCTGGACGGCGGGGTCCGCGAGCAGTCGCTCCGCGACGTGGCGGCCGAGGAAGCCGTCGGCTCCGAGCAGCAGCACTCTCATCGGGTGCCTCCGAGCGGTGCGGTGGTGCTTTGTTGCGTGATCAAGGGACTTTCTCCTGGTCGGTGTGACGGAGGTCAGTGGCGCCGGTGCGCGGCGGCCCGCGCGAGCCGGCGGAAGGCCTGGGCGGCCAGCACGGCGGCCGCGGTGCCGCACACGGCGGCCTCCGCGGTGCCGCCGGACGGCGCGAGGTGGCCGGGGGCCGCGGCGAGTACGAGGGTCAGCGCCTCGGCGGCGCAGGCCGCGGCCAGGCCCGCCGCGGCGGTGGCGGGGTGGCCGTGCACGGCCAGCAGCCGGGCGGTGAAGAGCAGCACGCCCAGCGCGCCGGGCCCGGCGAAAGGAGCGGAGCCCGCCATGGCTGCGGCGATCAGCAGCAGCGCGGCCAGCACCGCCGCGTATCCCGCGAGGGCGGCCGCCAGCCGGGGCCGTACGGCGTCGGCGAAGTCGGCGAGACCGTGGCTGGGGGCGAGTTGGGCGCGGGCGGCCGCGGCGAACCAGCCGGCCAGCACGGCGGCCGGCGCCAGGCTCAGCGCGAGCGCGGCGAAGCCGGCCGTGCCAGCGCCGGTGTCGAACCGGCCCCGGCCGCCCAGCGCGGCGACGGCCTGCGGGCCGTAGAGCGCGAAGCCGAGCAGCCCGTACGTCCACAGGGCCGCGCCGGCGCCATGCGCCGCGCGCAGCGGCCCGCCGCGCAGCGCCGCCCACAGCGCGACGGCCACCACCACCGCGACCGGCGCGGCCGCGACGGGCAGCCCCGCGGCCAGCACGCACCCGGCCCCCGGCAGCAGGTGCAGCGCGCTCGCCCGCCCCCCGAGCTTCGCCCGTCCACCCCCGCGATCCCCCACCGCGGCCACCCGCACGGCCCGCGGCACCCGCGCGAACAGCTCCTCGGCCAACCCGAAGACATCACGGTGCCGCAGCCGCCGCGCCTCCCCGTCGTTGACCCCGTAGGCCTCCAGCCCGGCCGCGATCTCCCACGCGTCCACGGCCCCCGCGACCATCGCCTGATGCCGGTGCATCACCGCCCGCACCGGATCCGCGGGCCCCCGCCGCCGAGGCCCCCCGGCCACCGGGACGCGCCCCGCCTGCGAAATCGATTCGCCACCGCGCGTCGCGGGGGCGGGACGCTCCGGCCCGCTGGGGCGCTGGGGGGCGCCTGCGGCGGGCGCGGTGGCCGGGCGGTGGGCCGCACCTGGGGTGCCCGTGGCCGAGGCGGCGTCGGGGCGCGGCGCATCCGCTTCCGCGCCGGGATGCGCGGGATACGAGCCGCCGGCCCCGGCGATCCCTGCGTCCGAGGCGGCGTCGTGGCGCGTGGGGGCCGAGCCGCCGCCCGCACCGGCGTCAGGGCGTCTCACGCTCGGGGGAGTCGGGTCCGGTATGGGGACGAGGGTCGGGGGGTCGTCGAGGGTGGGGGTGGGGGCCAGGCGGGTCAGGAGGGATTCGGCGGGGGTTGGGTCTGTGGGCATGGGGCGGGGCTCCGGGAGGGGTCAGGGGCGGGCGGCGGGGACGGGGGTCCAGGAAGGGTGGGGCGGGGTGGGGGCCAGGCGGGACGGGGAGAGGGATTCGGCGGGGGTCGTGAAGGGGCGGGGAGCGCCCTGGGCGTCCAGCAGGGGGAGGCGGCGGACGGGGTGGTGGGCCACCACGTCGAGGTAGCTGTCGCGGAAGGCGTCCACGCAGGTGGTGACCGTGAAGAGGGCCAGCGCCCGCTCCCTTGCCGCAGCGCCGAGGCGGGCCGCCCGCCCGGGGCCGCGCAGCAGGTCGAGCGTCGCGTCGGCCAGCGCCCTGGGATTCCGCGGCGGCACGACCAGACCCGTACCGCCGATGACCTCCCGCACCGCGCCCACATCCGTGGACACCGTGGGCCGCCCGCAGAACATCGCCTCGACCAGGCTCAGCGGAAAGCCCTCCGCGCTGCTGGACAGCACCACCACGTCGCCCGCCGCATAGGCGTCCGCCGGCTCCGGCGCCCCGGGCGAGCCGATCTCCTCGAAGCTGACCGGGTTCTCCCCGACGGCGTGCGCGTCGGCCGCCTCGTCGGGGAAGAGCTGGGCGGCGAGCGTACGGCAGTGGTCCAGATACCCGGCCGACCGCTCGTCGGCGGCGGGCAGGTGGAAGACCCGCAGCCGCGCCTGCGGCTCCTCCCGCCGGATCGCGTGGAAGGCGTGCAGCAACGCGATGAGGTCCTTGGCCGGGTCGGCGCGGCCGACCCACGCCACGGTCGGGTCGGAGTGCGCGGCCTGCTCGTCCGCCTGGGCCGCGGCCTCCGCCGCCGCGCCGGCCCCTGCGAAACGCCCCGCGTCGATGCCCGGGTGGATCGTCGTCATCCGCTCCTTGGGCGCACCGCACCGCTCCTGCCAGCGCCGCACATGCGTCGACCCCGGGGTGATCAGCGCGGCCTGCCGGTAGCTCTCGCCGGCCAGCAGCCGGTGGTGGTCGCCGAGCAGGACGCGTACCGCCGGGGGCAGCCCGGCGGCCCGGTGCGCGAGCAGCGCCTCCCGGGCGCGGACGGTGTATTCGGTGACGATCAGCGGCGTGCCGCAGAACCGTTTGCCCAGCAGGCCCGCAAGCGCGGCCGGCCCGCCGGACACCGCGTGGCACACATCGGCCGCGCCCAGCTCCTCCGGGCCGTACCAGGGCGCCGACAGCGGGCGCAGCTGGCGCTCCAGCAGGTCGGCTGCGATGAGAAGTTCGGTCACGACGAGGTCGGCGAGCACCGGGCGTACGCCGGGGGCCCGGCACGCCGCCTCCAGCTCCGCCAGCGCGTCGTCGCCCCGCAGCAGGGCGGGGAGCGCGCCGGGCGCGTCCGCGGCCAGGTCCGCGAGGGCGTACAGGCCGGTGGCGAAACGGTCCGCCCGCTCGGCCGCGCCGACGGCCGAACCGCCGGCCAGGGCCGCGGCGAAGTCCCGGAAGCCGGTGCGGAACGCCGCGCGCCGGGCCTTGGCCTCGGAGCGGCTCGCCCGCGGCGACTCGGGGGCCGCGCCCCAGAGCCGCTCGCGGCTCACGCGGTGCACCTGCGGTGGCGTCTCGACCTCGCCCGCGGATTCGGTCCGCGGTGACCGGCTCAGCGCGTAGACGTCGAAGTCGTGGTGCGGCAGGCCTCTGACGAGGCGGTCGCACCAGGCGCCGCCCTCACCTCTCACGTACGGATAACCACCCTCGGTAAGTAATCCAATCCGCACGGGTCCGCCCCTCCTCGTCCTCAACCATGTCCTTGGCGCCGTTTCCCCGGCCCCCGGACGAGCTGGTGTCCCGCCCGGCGGGACGACCGTATTGCGCGGTACGGGCGGTGTGGTGGACGGTTGTCCGCGGCACCACCAGAAGGGGTGAACGCGCGTAACTTCTCCCAACGCCGAGCGTTGGATTCATCCCCCCGCGGCGAGCGCGCACTCCGCCTACCGGCGGTGGCTGGTTACGGGCTCACACTTGCGCCGAGTAGGTGGCTGGTCGCTCCGTTCCCCGCCAGAGCTTCGCCTGGGGGCACCCCCACGCGCCCCTGAAAAACGGTCACCCTCCAGGGGCAAACGCCGGACGCAGGAAGACGCGAGCCCAAAGGGGCGCGGGGAACTGCGCGACAAGCCCCCACCGGGCCGCAACTGTGAGCCCCACAGCAAGTGGCACCCACCCAGGGGCGCGGGGAACTGCGCGCGGAACCCACCACGCAGCCGCAGGCAGGCAACGCACCGCAAGGGCCGGGGGGAGACGCCGACCGTTACGGGAACGGCCAGGCGTTGGGCTTGCAGGTCGGCCCGCCGTTGAGGGAGAGGAACTTGGTCTGCTGCATCATCACGGGAGCCGGGGCCCCGGCACGGGGGCAGCCCACGTGGCTGTGCCCCAACCGATGCCCGACCTCGTGATTGATCAGCATCTGGCGATACGCATGCATCAGGTGCGGCCCGTACGTCTCGGCCCCCTGCGCCCAGCGATACGCGTTGATCATGGTGCGCGGCGTCGACGCGGCATCGCACGAGACGTTCTGGACCGTCGTGTCGAGGCCGGACTTGGCGCACCATTTCGCCGTCGTGCCGGGGCTGGCCAGCGTCACGACGATGTCGGCGTGGCCGGTCGAGACGCGTTCGAAGGTCATCGTGCCGCCGTGGCCCCAGCTGCGGCTGTCGTTGAGGGTCTTGTAGACCGTGTCGCTGAAGAGCCCGGGGTCCAGCGGGAGGCCCTTCTCGACGTCGACCCGGAAGGTCATCACCTTGCCCTTGCCGGGCGCGGCCTGGTTGCCGGGGACGGTGGTGAAGGCGCCGGACAGCTTGAGGTCGGGTTCCAGCGGATACTGGCGGTCCATCAGCTGGTCGTAGCCGGCCGGGGCGACCGCCGGGGTGGTGGAGGGCGCCGCGGACGGGGTCGCGGACGGTGTCGCGCTCGGGCCTGAGCCCGACGTGTCCGTGGGGTCGGGCGCGGGGGCGTCCCTGCCGGTGCCGGTGAGCTGGCTGCCGGCCGCGACGGCGACGACGGTGACCACCGCGGCCGCGGCGATGCCGCTGATCGTCCAGGTGGCCTTGCCGGGCTTGCGGCGGCCGCCGACGGGCCCCGGCTCCCCGGCAGGCGAGGCGGGGGCGGCCGGCTCGGCGGGCTCGGCCGCCGGGGCGGGAGCGGGCGGGCGGGCCGGCGCCGGAGTCTCGAAGGCGTCGAGGAATTCCTGCCGCGGCCGCGGCACCCCGCGGCCCGGTGTCTCCATCGGGGGCCGCGGTGTCCGCAGGCTCGACGCGGCCGCGGCGGTGGCGGTGTCGTGCGCGGCCCAGCCCTCGGCCCAGTCCTCGACGGGGTCGAAGGGCAGGCCGCGGGTGCCCGAGCCGGTCCGGGCGGGGGTGCTGTCCCTGGGTGCGGCGTCGTCCGCCGCGTCGAAGGGCAGGTCGCGGGGGCGGGCGGCGCCGCCCGTCCACGTGCCGGGTGTGCCCCACGCCCCGTGTTCGCGGTGCTCGGGGTGCGTGGGCGGGCGGCCGGCGAGGTCCTGGGGGCGTACGGCGGCGAAGGCGCCGCTGTCGCCGAAGGGGTCGAAGGGCTCGCTGTACGGGCCGCTGGGGCCGCGCCTGCGGCGCCCGCTGCCGGGGGTGCCCAGTGCGCTGCCGGGCGGCGCGAAAGTGCCGCTGCTGCTGCCGCCGCTCTGCGGTATGCGGTTGTCGCGGCCGTCCTGGCCGTCCCGCGCGCTGTGTTTGCCCACGCCCTCGATCAGCTCCCGCTCGCCGCAGTGCTCATGTCCGTCGTAGCCGTGACCGTACCCCCGGCGGCACCACTGCGTGCGCGGGCCGCGATTTCGTCGCGCAGGTCGCGGAAGGCCCGGTCGACCAGGTAAGGATGCTCCATCATCGCGACGTGGCCGCCACCGGGGATGGTCAGCAGCCGCGAGTCGCGGAAGGCCCGCGACGCCCTGCGGGCCATCCGCACCGAGACGAGCTTGTCGCGTACGCCGTAGACCAGGAGTGTCGGCGCCAGCACCCGCTCGGCCTGCCGCCACAGGGAGTGCTGGCCGCCGAGGGTGTAGGCGTTCACGATGCCGCGGGTGGAGCGGATCATGACGTCCCAGAAGTACGGCAGGTCGATCCGCCGCTGGTATTCGTCCGCGGCCGCGGCCCGCTCGGGCCCGCCGACGACGGACGGGTCGCCGTAGCAGAGCGACAGCAGCGCCTCGGTGCGGCGCTGCGGCGCCCAGTCGCGGGTGAGGCGTACGTAGAGCGCGGCCATGCCGGGGACGGAGGCGAGCGCGGTGGGCAGCGCGCTGGTCTGCGGGGGCAGCTCGGGCAGTGCCGGTGAGACCAGGGTGAGGGTGCGGACCAGGTCGGGGCGGGCGGCGGCGACCTTGACGGTGACGGCGCCGCCCAGCGAATTGCCGAAGAGGTGGACCGGGCCGCGGTTCTCGGCCTCCAGCAGCCTGACGACCGCGCGGGCGTGGGCGGCGACCGAGTAGTCGCCGTTGTCGGGTGGTGGGGAATGGCCGAAACCCGGCAGGTCCAGTGCGTGTCCTTCGACACTGTCGGCGAGCGAGGCCATCAGCGCCGACCAGTTCTGCGACGAGCCGCCGAGGCCGTGCACGAACATCGCCGGCTCCAGGTCGGCGGCTCCGGACCCGGGACCCTGCTGCGTACGGGAGCGAACCAGCAGGCCCAGGCCGGGCAGCTGCACCGTCCTTGACGTCTCCCCGTCGGCGAGCACGGGGCCCGCCGGGGGCACGGCCGCCGGTGGCGCGGCGGCTTCGGAGTAGTCCGTCGAGGGCATGTCTCGAT
Organism: Streptomyces sp. NBC_00433; assembly: GCA_036015235.1. Taxonomy (NCBI): domain Bacteria; kingdom Bacillati; phylum Actinomycetota; class Actinomycetes; order Kitasatosporales; family Streptomycetaceae; genus Streptomyces; species Streptomyces sp. NBC_00433. The sequence continues at coordinate 3,448,644 of CP107926.1, forward strand.
GTTACGAGACGATCACGTGCGGGGCCGCGTCTTCGTCCGCACAGAACCGCACAGAATCAGCCGTCCGGCGACGCCCCGGGGGCCTTGGAGCGCCCGTACGCGCTGCGCACGCGGCCGCGTGCTCCTACGCTCCAAGGAGGGGGTCCAGGAGGGGGAGGGGCGGGGACCGAGGGAAGGGAGGCGCCATGTCCGACGAGATCGCGCATATCGAGCGGGAAGCCGACGAGGACGACAACGACGCCGTACAGAGCGCGCTCGACGACGATCTGGACCTGGAGGCGCCGGAGGCGGACAGCGCGGAGCAGCACACCGAGCTGCTGCAGCACCGCGACGACCCGGTGACCGCCCGGCCCGCGGACCGGGACGGCGAGGCGGACCCGGCGGACACCGCGGAGCAGCGCCGGGTGGTCGCGGTGGACGAGGACGACTACCGCTGAGCGGCCGGGGACGCTTCCGCGCTGATTATCCAGAACGTGAGAATGTGCGCCCGTACGGCGCACAGGTCGTTACTCAAAAGTACGATGGCCAGCGCAGCGTTCTTTCGTTCGTTTCTCCGTTCGTTGCTTCGTTCGTTCCGCAGAAATGGGAGGCGGCGTGACAGCCATCGAGCAGACTCAGGCACGACCACGCGGCACCCGCCTGCCCCGCAGGGCCCGACGCGAGCAGCTGCTGGGGGCCGCCCAGGAAGTCTTCGTCGCGCAGGGCTACCACTCGGCCGCGATGGATGACATCGCCGAGCGGGCCGGCGTCAGCAAACCGGTGCTCTACCAGCACTTCCCCGGCAAGCTCGAGCTGTATCTGGCGCTGCTCGACCAGCACTGCGAGTCACTGCTCCAGTCGGTGCGCGGGGCGCTGGCGTCCACCACGGACAACAAGAAGCGCGTCGAGGCGACGATGGACGCGTATTTCGCCTACGTCGAGGACGAGGGCGGCGCCTTCCGGCTGGTCTTCGAGTCCGACCTGACCAACGAGCCGGCGGTCAGGGAGCGGGTCGACAAGGTCGCGATGCAGTGCGCGGAGGCGATCAGCGAGGTCATCGCGGAGGACACCGGCCTGTCCCGCGACCAGTCGATGCTGCTGGCCGTCGGCCTCGGCGGCGTCTCGCAGGTGGTGGCCCGCTACTGGCTGGCCAGCCGCAGCGAGGTGCCCAGGGAGACCGCCGTGCAGCTGCTGACGTCGCTGGCGTGGCGCGGTATCGCCGGTTTCCCGCTGCACGGCGCCGAGGGCGCCGGGGGGCCGCAGCACGGCTGAGGGCGCCGGCGCCCGCCGCACGGCGGCACTCCGGTGTTCGCTCACGGCGTGCACGAGGCGCGGATTTACGGCCGCCGCCGCGGGCTAGTCTGGGCAGCGTACGGCGCGACCAACCGCGCACACCGCCAGACCATCGGAGGTATCCAAGCCGTGGAGGTCAAGATCGGCGTGCAGCACGCGCCGCGCGAGATCAGCATCGAGAGCGCGCAGTCGGCGGCCGAAGTCGAGAAGGCCGTCGCCGACGCGTTGAGCGGTGACGCGAAGCTGCTGTCCCTGGAGGACGAGCACGGCCGCAAGGTGCTCATTCCCGCGGACCGGCTGGCGTACGTCGAGATCGGCGAGCCGGCCGCCCGCAGGGTGGGATTCGGCGCCGCTCTCTGACGAACGGTCAGCGGGGGCGGCAATCGGCTGGGTCCGGTTGCCGCCCCTTTCGTTTCGCCCGGGTCCCTCCAGGGGTAGGACGTCTACCGAACGGTCCGCAATGCCGCGTCACCGGAGGGGATCGCATGATCTGGCAGATCGTCGCTTATGCCGCGCTCGGCCTGCTCGCGGCCTTCGCCGCGGCCCGCCTCTTCCCCGCCCGCCTGCCGGCGACCGCCCTGCTGCTGGCCACCGGCCCGGTCGGCGGCCTGACCGGCGGCCTGGTGGCCTACACGGTCTTCGGCGGCGGCCACCCCGAGGCGAGCCTGGCGGCGGCCTTCGCGACAGCGGCCGCGGGCCTGAGCGTCCTGGCCAGGCCCCCGAAGCGGGGACGCCACGCGAAGGTCACCCCGCACGGGGCGTGACGCGGGCCGCCCCTGACGCACACCCGGCGATCCCGCGGTGCCCGGCCCCGGGCACCTCAGGGGCGCACACCACCGACGTGGGCGGCGGCGCCGGGCGGGGCCCGGGGTCCGCCGCCCGCGCGGGCGGTGCTACGCGGCCAGGCCCAGCGCCGCCATCCGCTTGGTGTGGGCCTCGGTGATGCGGGAGAACATCCGGCCGACCTCGGCCAGGTCGAAGCCGTCGGCGACACCGCCGACGAGCATCGTGGACAGCGCGTCCCGGTCGGCGACGACGCGCTGCGCCTGCGACAGCGCCTCGCCCATCAGCCGCCGCGCCCACAGCGCGAGCCGGCCGCCGACCCGCGGCTCGGCCTCGATCGCGGCGCGCACCTTCTCCACCGCGAAGCTGGCATGGCCGGTGTCGTCGAGCACCGCGAGCACCAGGGTGCGGGTGTCGGTGTCCAGGCGGGCGGCGACCTCGCGGTAGAAGTCGGACGCGATCGAGTCGCCGACGTAGGCCTTGACCAGGCCTTCGAGCCAGTCCGAGGGCGCCGTCTGGCGGTGGAACTCGTCCAGCGCCGCGCCGAAGGGCTCCATCGCGTGGTTGGCCGACTCGCCGACCTCGGTGAGGCGGTCGCGGAGCCGCTGGAAGTGGTGGAATTCGGCGGTGGCCATCGCCGCGAGCTCCGCCTTGTCCTCCAGGGTGGGGGCGAGTTTCGCGTCCTCCGCGAGCCGTTCGAAGGCGGCCAGCTCGCCGTACGCCAGCGCACCGAGCAGGTCGACCACCGCGGCCCGGTAGCGGGGGTCGGCGGACGCGGACGTCCAGTCCTGTGCGGCGATCCCGGTGGCCGGCGCGGCGGGCTCCCGCGCGGGCTCGGGCGCTGACCCGCCGGCAGGCTCGGCGGCGGGCTTGGTGGTGTCGTCAGGCGTCTCCATGGAGCGCACAATAACCAAGTCCCGCGCCGCCGCCGACACCCTCCACGTGACCCGATGATGTCCCTAACGAAACATTTGATCGGGTGCAGCTACGTGTTTCCGGGGTAGAGTGGTAATGCACCCGCCGTTAGTCGGCCTGGTTCCGATCCTCGGCGGGCGACGTATGCAACACCTTGGATGCCCGGTCGGTGGCCCGATCGGCTCCGAACCGACCGCCCTCCTGACATCGGGAGGGGCGCCCACTCGCGGCATGAGCGAGGGCAGCGGTCCCGCGCTCCACAGCCCCTCGAAGGCTGTACGACACCTCTGCGCGGTCAGTGACCTACGCCGTGTTGCGGCGTGTCCGGTTGCTTGACCCCCCTTGCCGCACAGTGCCGCGTCTCACAGAAGAGGCAAGCATCCTGTCCACCATCACTTTCCGCAGTCTCGGAATTCTTCCCGAGACCGCCGAGGCCCTTGAGGCCGTCGGCATCGTCACGCCCTTCCCGATCCAGGAGATGACGCTCCCGGTCGCCCTCGCGGGCAACGACGTCATCGGCCAGGCCAAGACCGGCACCGGCAAGACACTGGGCTTCGGCCTGCCGCTGCTGGAGTCGGTCACCGTGCCCGCAGACGTCGAGGCCGGGCGCGCCACGCCCGAGCAGCTGACCGACACGCCGCAGGCGCTGGTCGTCGTCCCCACCCGCGAGCTGTGCCAGCAGGTCACCAACGACCTGCTGACCGCCGGCAAGGTCCGCGCGGTGCGCGTGCTGGCGATCTACGGCGGCCGGGCGTACGAACCGCAGGTCGAGGCGCTGAAGAAGGGCGTCGACGTGGTCGTCGGCACCCCGGGCCGGCTGCTCGACCTGGCCGGGCAGAAGAAGATCAGCCTGCGCGATGTCCGCACCCTGGTGCTCGACGAGGCCGACGAGATGCTCGACCTGGGCTTCCTGCCCGACGTCGAGAAGATCATGGGCATGCTGCCGGTGAAGCGGCAGACGATGCTGTTCTCGGCGACCATGCCGGGCGCGGTCATCAACCTGGCCCGCCGGTATATGTCGCAGCCCACCCACATCCGCGCCACCGCGCCCGACGACGAGGGCGCGACGGTCAGGAACACCACGCAGCACATCTTCCGCGCGCACTCGATGGACAAGCCGGAGCTGGTCTCGCGCATCCTGCAGGCCGACGGCCGCGGGCTCGCGATGATCTTCTGCCGCACCAAGCGCACCGCCGCCGACCTGGCCGAGCAGCTGGAGAAGCGCGGCTTCGCCTCCGGCGCGGTGCACGGCGACCTGGGCCAGGGCGCGCGCGAGCAGGCGCTGCGGGCCTTCCGCAACGGCAAGGTCGACGTGCTGGTGTGCACCGACGTGGCCGCGCGCGGCATCGACGTCGAAGGCGTCACCCATGTGATCAACTACCAGACGCCCGAGGATGAGAAAACCTATCTGCACCGCATCGGCCGCACCGGCCGCGCGGGCGCGTCGGGCACGGCGATCACGCTGGTCGACTGGGACGACATCCCGCGCTGGCAGCTGATCAACAAGGCGCTCGACCTGTCGTTCAACGACCCGGAGGAGACCTACTCCACCTCCCCGCACCTTTTCGAGCTGCTCGGCATCCCGGCCGGCACCAAGGGGATACTGCCCAGGGCCGACCGGACCCGTGCGGGGCTGGACGCGGAAGAGGTCGAGGACCTCGGCGAGACCGGTGGGCGCGGTGCCCGCGGCCGCCGTCCCGCGGGCGGCGGGCGTTCAGGTCCCGCCGCGGCTCCGGCCGAGGAGCGCCCCGCGCGCACCCGCACCCCGCGGCAGCGCCGCAGGACCCGCGGCGGCGAGGGCTCGCCGACCGTGCCGGCGCCGGCCGAGGCCGCCGAGTCGGCGACCGCGGTGTCCGCGCCCGACACCGAGGGCCAGAGCGGTCCGCGTACGCCGCGCCGCCGCCGCAGGACCCGTAGCGGTGCCGCGGGTGCGGTGGCTCCGGTGGCGGAGGCCGCCGAGGCCGTGGTCGAGGTCGTCGCCGAAGCGGCCGCGGTGGTCGCCGAGGCCACCGCGGTGGTCGCCGAGGCCGCCGAGGCCGCGCCGAAGACGCCCCGCCGCCGTACGCGCAAGGCCGCAGCCGCCCCGGCCGACATCGTCGCCGAGGCGCAGGCCCCGGAGACGGTCGTGGCCAAACCGCGGACCCGCAAGGCCGCCGCCGCCCCGGCCGAGATCGTCGCGGAGGCGCAGGCCACGGACGCCGCGGTGACCGAGGAGGCCCCGAAGCGCCGCAGGACGCGCAAGGCCGTCGCCGAGGTGCCCGCACCGGCCGTGGCGCCGGAGGCGGACGCGGTGGCCGAGGACGCGCCCAAGCGCCGCAGGACGCGCAAGGCCGCCGCGGAGGTGCCGGCCCCGGCCGCCGCGCCCGAGGCGGACGCGGTGATCGAGGAGGCTCCGAAGCGCCGCAGGACCACCCGCAAGGCGGTCGCCGAGATGCCCGCGCCCGCGGACGGTGCGGAGGAGGCCGTGGCCAAGGCGCCGCGCCGGCGTACGCGCAAGGCCGTCGCCGAGGTGCCGGCCGCCGTGGCCGACGAGAGCTGAGACCGGACGCCACACGTCACCCACAGGACACCCCCGGCCCACGTGGCCGGGGGTGTTTCATGCCGAGGGGCAACCTGTCGGACATATGCACCGCGTAATCTCGCTGCATGAGCCGACCGACCTCCCTGGACCTGCCTGAGCGCACGTCAGCCCGCCGGCTGGACACCTCACGCGGGTCGTTCGCGGTCCTGGACACCGCGCCCGCCCCCGACGCGCCCTCGGGGCAGGGCACCGCGCTGCTCGTGCCCGGGTTCACCGGGAGCAAGGAGGACTTCCTCGACCTGCTGGAACCGCTGTCCGCGGCCGGTTTCCGGGTCGTCGCGGTCGACGGCCGGGGCCAGCACGAGTCGGGGGGCCCGCGGGACGAGGCCGCCTACGCGCAGCGCGAGCTGGCCGCGGACGTCTCCGCGCAGGGCGCCGCGCTGGCCGCCGAGGGCGGCGGCCCGCCGCACGTGCTGGGCCACTCGCTGGGCGGCCACATCGTGCGGGCGGCGGTGCTCGCCGGCGGTCCCGGGCCGTGGGCGTCGGTGACGCTGATGAGCTCGGGGCCCGCCGAGGTCCACGAGGCCCAGCAGATCAGGACGCAGCTGCTGATCGACCACCTGCCGACGATGGACATGGAGACGGCCTGGCGGGCGATGCGGGCGCTGGACGCCGACCCGGGGGCCGACCCGGTGACCCCGGACTGGCTCGAGGACTTCCTGCACCGCCGCTGGGTGAATACGGTGCCCGCACAACTGATCGCCACGGCACGCCAGTTGATGACAGAACCGGACCGGGTCGGCGAACTTGCCGCCGTACCGCTGCCGAAGCTCGTACTGTCCGGTGAGGTGGACTACGCCTGGCCGGTCCCGCTGCTCGACGCGATGGCGGAGCGGCTGGGTGCCCGGCGCGTCGTGATCAAGGGCGCGGAGCACTCCCCCAACGCCGAACGGCCGGCCGAGACGGCTGCCGCGCTCGTGGCGTTCTGGGCCGGCGAGGGTGCTACCAGCAGTAAGTAGTCCACCCGCGAAAGAGTTTATTTAGGGTAGGGAATGTTTTGAAGGGGGTGTTCGTTGACCACACATGTAACGAGGGACGAAGGGAGAAGCCCCATGCGCTTCGAGATCATGCGACTCGACGACAGGACCGGCGACGCCGTGGACAGCACCGTCGTGGAGGCGTCCGCCGTCAACAAGATCGTGCAGCAGGCCGCTGCCATCGGCCAGCGCATCTACATCCGCCCGGCGGACTGATCGCAGGCTCACGCAACGGCGCCCCGTACAGCAGGTCCGTACGGGGCGCTTTCGCATGTCCGGCCCATGGTCCGGCGGGTCTCAGCCCTCGCCGTGGATGAAGCCGAAGACGCCGTTCGCGATGGACTGCACGGCGATCGCCGACAGCAGCATCCCGGACAGCCGGGTCACCAGCACGACCCCGCCCTCCTTGATCACCCGGATGATCGCCAGCGAGTAGCGCATCGTCAGCCAGAGCACCGCGTGCATCGCGACGATGGCCAGCCAGACGGACGACTGCTCGCCGACGCCGTGCGCGTGCTGCACGGCCAGGATCACCGTGACGATGGCGCCGGGGCCGGCCAGCAGCGGCATCCCCAGCGGCACCAGCGCCACGTTGACGTCCTTGGTCTGCGTCGGCTCGTCCGCCTTGCCGGTCAGCAGGTCGAGGGCGATCAGCAGGAGCAGCAGGCCCCCGGCGATCCGCAGCGCGGGCACCGACACGTGCAGGTAGTCCAGGATCTGCTGCCCGCAGATCCCGAAGACGGCGATCACGCCGAAGGCGACGCTCGCGGCCTGCAGCGCCATCCGCCGCTGCACTTTGGTGGCCCGGCCCGACGTCAGCGCCAGGAAGATCGGCGTGATGCCGGGCGGATCCATGATCACGAACAGCGTGAAGAACACGGATCCGAACAGGGTGAAGTCGAACATGGCCAAGCTTTCGTCTTGTCGTGACGGACGTGGGGCTTTCGCTGCCGCGGAGGGCACGTTCCAGGCACGCTCCGGCGCGCTCATGCGCGGGAAGTGCGCGACCCGGGGCGCGGGTCGTCGCGGACCCGCGGGGGCCGGCGGGTCCGCGGTGGTCAGACCGCGGAGATCGGTAGCGCCCCGGTGGCCCGCTCGGCGATCCGCGCGAAGACCTCGGGGTCGGTGACGCACTCCCCCAGGGCGACCGTCTTACGGGAGCCGTGGTAGTCGGAGGAGCCGGTGGTCAGCAGCCCCAGCTCCCCCGCGAGCCCGCGCAGGCGGAGCCGGGTGGGGGCGTCGTGGTCGACGTGGTCGACCTCAAGGCCGTCGAGGCCCGCGGCGCCCAGCTCCGCGATGACGTCGTCCGGCACCGTCTCGCCGCGCTTGTGCGCGCCCGGGTGCGCGAAGACCGTGACTCCGCCCGCCGCCTTGACCAGGCGCACCGCCTCGAAGGGGTCGAACCCGTGCTTCTCGACGTACGCCCGCCCGTCGTTGGCGAGCCACTCCTCGGTGAAGGCGTCGGAGACGGTGGGGACGACGCCGAGTTCGACCATCGCGGTGGCGATGTGCGGGCGGCCGACCGAGCCGTCGCCGGCGATGCGCTGGACCGCTTCCCACGTGACGGGCACGCCGAGGGCCTGGAGCTTGTCGATCATGCCGCGGGCCCGCGGCACCCGGCCGTCCCGGACCAGCTCGCGGGCCTCGTGGAACCGCGGCTCCGCGGGGTCGAAGAGATACGCCAGCATGTGCACGCTGATGCCGCCGGCCGTACGGCAGGACAGCTCCGCGCCGGTGACAAGTGTCAGGGCCGTGCCGTCGAGGGCCGCGGTCGCCTCCGCGTAGCCGCCGACCGTGTCGTGGTCGGTGAGGGCGACGACGTCGAGCCCGGCGGCTGCCGCGTTGCGTACCAGCTCGGCGGGGGTGTCGGTGCCGTCGGAGGCCGTGGAGTGGGTGTGCAGGTCGATACGCACGGCACAGGCTCCCGGGGACGGCGCGGACGGAGGACCAAGCCAAGGATACCGTCGTTGCGGACCTGCGATTCCCAGGACTTGGGCGACTCAGGCCAGCAGCCTGGGGGTCAGCGCGCCGCAGGGCAGCAGGTCGACCTCGGCGCCGGCGTCGCGCAGGTCGGTGAGGACCAGCTCGTCGTACATCAGCAGGCCGGTCTCCTCGGGCCAGACGATGGCCCACAGCCACAGCCCGCGGGCCTCGCCCGCGAAGACGACGCGGTCGGCGGGGGCGCCGCTGACATGCCACAGGGCCGTCGGGCGGCCGGCGGCGAGGACCTTGGCGTGCGGCGGCTTGTCCACGCACATGTTGGGGCCCGGGTCGGGGCCGTCGATCCCGGCATAGCGGGCGCCCAGGCCGACGCCCAGCTCCTCGGCGATCAGCATCAGCTCGCCGGGGCCGCCGAAGGGTCCGGGCCCCGAGCAGGCGACGGCGGTGGCCCGGCCGCCGCTGCGGTCGTCACCGGCGGCGGCGATCCCGGAGAACAGCCAGCCCACGGGCAGCGGCCACGGCATCCACACCGGTACCTGCGCCCGGTGGACGACCACGCCGAGGCCTTCGACACTCGGCGGGACGACGGGCTGCAGCGGGTACACGGTGCCGTGCACATCGCATTGCCAGGAGTCGGCGAAGAGGCCGGGCGCCCTGACCCTGCCACCGCACTTCGGGCAACTGGGTTCGCCCCTCATAAATCCCCACGGTCCTCCCACACGGTGCCTTCGTCAAGGACGATCACCCATCCGGCGGCGCCCACCATCCGCTGGCCGCGGCGGCCAGGGGGGGTTCCCCTTCGGCAGGCGGCGCCCCTCCCCTTGCGCGGTGGTCCCGCGGTCCCCTTGCGCAAGGGGGGTCGCCTCCCCCGGGCGCCGGGGTTACAGCGTTCCCCCTTCGGCAGGGGGCACATCGTCCCCGGGCGCGGTGGGTGTGGGGTGCCTCTTCGGCAAGGGGGTGCCTGATAAGGGCGCGGGGAACTGCGCGACCAGCCCACCACCGGCCGGTGGTCCGGCACGGACCGAACAGCCCCTCACGGTGACGACGTGCAGCCCGTCGACGGCTGGTCGCGCAGTTCCCCGCGCCCCTGTGAGGCACCCCCTTGCCGAAGGGAACCGCACAGCCACCGCGGCCGGCGGAAGGGCGCCGCCTGCCGAAGGGGAGCCGCACCACCACGGCGGGTGAGGAGGGCGCGGGCCCTACGTGAGGGGGACGGCACCGCGCAGCGGGTCGCGGAGGTCGGTGCCGTGAGTGAGCCAGAGCGCGCGCAGCGCATCGGCACCGTGGACGCGTTTGTACGCCGCCTCGTTCGGGGTCATCGGGAGGAGCGGGTGGAAGCGGACCGGCTCGCGGGGCGGGGTGAGGGGGAGGTCGTCGACGAGGCCGGCGGGTTCGGCGACCAGGACCGAGGTGAAGGGGGCGCCGGGCCAGAGCGGTCCGCCCAGGTCGAGCGCGTTGCCCGGGGCCAGGACGACGCCCTCGACCTGGGGGGACGCGGCGACGACGGCCAGCGGGCGCAGGACCGCCGACGTATCGGCGCGGCCGGCCCTGACGGTGAGGACGATCTCGGCGCGCGGGCCGGCCAGCGGGTCGGCGAGCGGGGCGACCGGGTCGGCCATGGGTTGCGCGGACATCCCGAGGGTGGCGTATCGCACCAGGTCATCACTGGTGTAGCGGAGGACCTCGATGCGTTCGGCGCCGACGAAGGTGACGGCCGCGCGGGCGTCGGGCTCGCCGAAGGCGGACCGCAGCCGCGCCTCGACCAGTGCCAGGATTTCACCCATGCGGCGAGCATAGAACGCGTATGGATCACGCCGAGCGCGACATCGGTGCCCCCCGGGCTTGCTATGGTGGGGCGTTCGCGTGACGTCGTCATCCCCCAGCGGGGAACGGCCGGAGGAGGTGGGGACTGACATGGATCCTAGTCGACCGTGCAGTACCGGCCGCTCTTCCCTTGCTGCCGTCCCGCACGCCGTGTGACCTGCTGAGCCCCCGCGTTCCTTACCCGGCTGCCATGCCGTGAAACGCGATCTGCCTCGGCCCGCCCGCGGAGCGAACCCGCATCGGAAGAGCGCCCTGAACTGCCTCGTGATCAACGAATTCTGATCAACAGCATCAGCTTTTCAGTTCAGTGCGGCGTCATGCCGTCGGCCAGTCCGTGAAGGAGCTTGCCATGTCGATGATCCGTGATCTCCGCGCAGTCGTGCGTCCCGCGCTGCGCAGGTCCCCCGCGTCGTACGACTACGGCCCGACGCGTGACGCGGTGACCGGCACGAGCGCGGTGGTGGACTGCGCGGTCTACCGCGACGGGGTGCGGTGCACGGACAGCATCGGGCTGCGGGACGCGCTGGAAACGGTACGGGCCGGGCGCGCGTCGGACCAGTGCGACGGCAGTGACGGCTTCGTGTGGATCGGCCTGCACGAGCCGACCGAGCAGGAGTTCGCCGGCATCGCTGAGGAGTTCGGGCTGCACCCGCTGGCCGTGGAGGACGCGGTGCACGCCCACCAGCGGCCCAAGCTGGAGCGCTACGACAACTCGCTCTTCACCGTCTTCAAGACGATCCGCTACGTCGAGCACGCGGAGCTGACCGCGACCAGCGAGGTGGTGGAGTCCGGCGAGGTGATGGTCTTCACCGGCCGGTATTTCGTGATCACCGTGCGGCACGGCGGCCACGGTTCGCTGCGTGCGCTGCGGCACCGCCTGGAGGACGACCCGGAGCTGCTGGCCAAGGGCCCGTCCGCGGTCCTGCACGCCATCGCCGACCAGGTCGTGGACGACTACCTGGCGGTGACCGACGCGGTGCAGGACGACATCGACGAGGTCGAGATCGACGTCTTCTCCGCCGAGCCGGGCAAGTCCTCGCGCGGCGGAGACGCGGGGCGGATCTACCAGCTCAAGCGGGAGGTGCTGGAGTTCAAGCGGGCGGTCTCGCCGCTGCTGCGGCCGATGCAGATGCTCGGCGAGCGGCCGATGCGGCTGGTCGACCCGGAGATCCAGAAGTATTTCCGCGACGTCGCCGACCATGTCGCCCGGGTGCACGAGCAGGTCACCGGCTTCGACGACCTGCTGAACTCGATCCTGCAGGCCAACCTGGCGCAGGCCACCGTCGTGCAGAACGAGGACATGCGCAAGATCACCGCGTGGGCGGCGATCCTGGCGGTCCCGACGATGATCACCGGCGTCTACGGCATGAACTTCGACCACATGCCCGAGCTGCGCTGGCGGTACGGCTACCCGGCGGTGCTGGGCGTCATCCTGGCCATCTGCTACGCCATCCACCGCGGTTTCCGGCGCAACGGCTGGCTCTGACGGCGCTCACGCTCACGCGCGCTTCCTGCGGTCGGCGAGGATCACCAGGGCCAGGCCCGCGAGGATCACGCCGAGCGCCGGATACGCGGCGGCGGGCGGTGTCTGCCCGAGCCAGAGCGCGGCGATCAGGGCCGCGCCCGGGGTCTCCAGCAGGATCGCGGTCGAGGTGGTGGACGGGCCGAGGCCGCGTACGACGCGGTTGAGCAGCGAGTGCCCGAGCAGCTGGGCGACGACGGTCAGGGCGGCGATCTTCAGCCAGCTCTTCCCGTCGTAGCCGCCGAGCGCGGAACCCGACACCAGGCAGGCGCCGAGCAGCACCACGGCGGTGGTCGAGTAGCAGACGTAGGTGTACGCGGTCGTCGTCGCGGTACGCCGCACTTCCGCGCCCAGCAGCATGTAGACGGCCGCCGCGAGGCCCGCGGCCAGGGCGAGGGCGTCGCCGGCCAGGGCGCGGGTGTCGGTGGACATGTCGATGCCGGTGAGGATCAGCACGCCGACGACGGCGAGCGCGGTGCCCGCCCACACGAGTCCCGGCGGTCGGTGGCCGCGCAGCCGCAGGATCAGGGTGGTCCAGATCGGGGTGGTGGTGACCAGCGCGGTCGAGGTGGCGACCGACGTCATGGTGAGGCTGGGCAGCCACAGCCCGAAGTGCAGGGCCAGGACCACCCCGGCGCCCACCGACAAGGTGAGCGCCCTGCGGCCCATCCGGCGCAGTTCGCCGCGGTGCCGCCACAGGGCGAGGGGGCTGAGCACCCCGACGGCCATGGCATTGCGCCAGAAGGCGATGGCCAGCGCGGGCGCGGTGGTCGCGGCGATCAGCGGCGCCGACATCGACACGCCCGCGATGGCGACCGCGAGCAGCGTGAAGTCGGTGCCGCGGGAGGCCGCGGCGGCGGCCGGCGCTTCGGCCGCGGCCGGGAGGCCGGCACCCGGGAGCGCGGCGGAGGTGCTCTGCGGGGCGGTCACGGTGCTCCTGGGGGTCTGTGCGTCGGTGCGCGGGCGGCGCCCACCAGAGTAAGGCCCATGGGCGCCCCGAGCACCTGTCATTCCCTGGGCGGGACCCGGCGCCCTACGCTGGGCCCATGACGAGCGAGCACGGCGCCCTCATCGAGGAGGCCACCAAGAAGTCCGGCCTGGTCTGGGTGAACGGCCTGGCGATGTGGCACGCCTGGATCGACGGGGCGATGTACGTGCTCTGCGGCGGCCTGACCGAGCAGCCGCTGCCGACCGGCCTTGCCGACGGCGCCACCGCGTCGGTGACCGTGCGCAGCAAGGACAAGGGCGGCCGGCTGGTCAGCTGGCAGGGCAGGGCGGAACTGCTCGCCCCCTCCTCCGAGCCGTGGTCCGCGGCGGTCGCCGAGCTGCGCACGAAGCGGCTCAACTCCGCGGACGCCGACACGGTCACCGAGCGCTGGGCACGGGAGTGCTCGCTCTTCCGGCTGGTCCCCGAGGGCGACCCGGCCGAGCACCCGGCCGCGATGCCCGCGGGCTCCGGCGCCGCGGTGCCGCTGCCGACGACGGCCACCACCCGGGAGCCGATGCCGGCGGGACTCCCCCGGCTGCTGGCCCGCCGCAAGGCCAAGCGCTGAGCTATTTGCGCGTGGACGTCGGCGTCGGCGTGGCGCCGACCGTCCTGCCGTAGTCGACGACGTCGGATTTCGCCGGCGCCGCCAGCGCGAAGTCCTCGCCCCAGTCGACCAGCGTGAGGGTGCCCGCATTGCCGGCCCGCTGGTAGCGCAGCGGGTAGGGGGCGCCGCTGAGGGAGACGTCCAGGCTGCCGCCCGCGGAGCCGGTCAGCTCGATGGTCTTGGTGGTGCCGACCTTGCGGTGGTCGCCGACGTCGACGGTGCCGTCGAGCACGAAGAGGTCGGCGAGCAGCACCTTCTTGTCGGTGAAGCCGCTGAACTGCTTGTACGCCGGGTCGCCGGGCGGCACCTTGACGTATTTGCCGTTGAGCTTCGCGGCGGCGGCCTGGCTGTCCTTGTCGTCGCCGGTGCCGTAGAAGTCGGCGGCCGCCTTGAGGTAGAGGTCGTCGCCGACCCGCAGCAGCTGGAAGGTGTCGCCCTTGGTGGTGACCTCGCCGACCCCGCCGTCGGCGCGCAGCCGCATGTCGAGGCGGTACGTCTGCCCGTTGCTGACGACGGTGCCGGTCAGCCGTACGGTCGGCGCGGCCTTGGCGGCGGCACTGGCCTTCTGCTCGATGGACTTCGCGGGGAGCTTCGCGACGCCGTTCGTACCGGCGTCCGGGTCGCCGCCCAGGCCCAGGCAGCCGCTGAGCAGCGGGGCCGAGGCGAGGGCGGTGAGGACGGCGGCGGCGGTCCTGCGACCGTGATACACGTGGAGTCGACCCCTCGGAGGCTGGCGGCTGCTGGCGTGGCAGAAGCTACCGCAGCGTACCCTCGGTGAGCACCCCGCGGGGCAGCAGGGATCGGCCCGGAGTAGCCTGGCCTGGGAAGACGTTCGACAGGCCCAGGGAGGCCCCGATGGTGGCAGGCGCCCCCCGGGTCTTCGTCTCGCACCTGTCCGGTGTCGCCGTCTTCGACCCCAACGGCGACCAGGTCGGCCGGGTCCGCGACGTCGTGGTGATGCTGCGGGTCGGCGGCCGCCCGCCGCGGGTCCTCGGCCTGGTGGTCGAGGTGGTCAGCCGGCGGCGGATCTTCCTGCCGATGACCCGGGTGACCGGCGTGGAATCGGGGCAGGTGATCACCACCGGCGTGGTGAACATGCGCCGCTTCGAGCAGCGCCCCACCGAGACCCTGGTGCTGGGCGAGCTGCTCGACCGCAGGCTGCGCTGGCTGCCGCAGGGCGGCGGCGCCACCAGCGCCACCACCGGCGAGGAGGCGGGCGAGGAGGTCACCGTGCTCGACGTGTCGATGGTGCAGCTGCCCGCCCGCCGCGACTGGGAGATCGACAAGGTCTTCATCCGCCGCGGCAAGGGCGGCGCGCTGCGGCGATCGGGAGGGGTGCGCGCAGCGCTTCCGTGGAAGGGCGGTGGCGGGCGACGGGGGGGCGAGACGCTGACCGTCGACTGGTCGGCGGTCACCGGCTTCCGCCTCGCCGAGGACAGCCAGGGCGCCGAGAACCTGGTGGCGACCTTCGAGCAGCTGCGCCCCGCCGACCTGGCCAACGTGCTGCACCACCTGTCGCCCAAGCGCCGCGGCGAGGTCGCCGCCGCCCTGGACGACGACCGGCTGGCCGACGTCCTTGAGGAGCTGCCCGACGACGACCAGGTGGAGATCCTCAGCAAGCTCAAGGAGGAGCGGGCCGCCGACGTCCTGGAGGCGATGGACCCCGACGACGCCGCCGACCTGCTGGCCGAGCTGCCCGCCGACGAGCAGGAGCGGCTGCTCACCCTGATGCAGCCGCAGGACGCGGCCGGCGTGCGCCGCCTGCTGTCCTACGAGGAGCGCACGGCCGGCGGGCTGATGACGACCGAGCCGATCGTGCTGCGGCCCGACGCGACCGTCGCCGACGCGCTGGCCCGTATCCGCAACCCGGACCTGTCGCCGGCGCTGGCCGCGCAGGTCTACGTGTGCCGGCCGCCCGACGAGACGCCCACCGGCAAATACCTGGGCCTGGTGCACTTCCAGCGGCTGCTGCGCGACCCGCCCTTCACCCTGCTGGGCTCCATCGTGGACACCGACCTCCAGCCGCTGGCCCCGGACACCGCGCTGCCGTCGGTGACCAGCTTCCTGGCCACGTACAACATGATCTCCGCCCCCGTCGTCGACGAGAGCGGCTCGCTGCTCGGCGCGGTCACCGTGGACGACGTCCTCGACCACCTGCTGCCCGAGGACTGGCGGGAGACCGAGCTGTACGGCGAGGACCACGTCCGGCGCGTGACGAAGGCCGCCGATGGCCGCTGACGACCGCGAGCGCGAACGCACGGCGACGAACCGGCACCCCTCGGGCGCCACCGCCGCGCCCCGCCCCCGGGTGCGCCTGGACCAGCCGCGCGCCTCCCGCCGCAGGCTGCTGCCTGCCTACGACCCGGAGGCCTTCGGCAAGTTCTCCGAGCGGATCGCCCGCTTCCTGGGCACCGGGCGCTTCATCGTGTGGATGACGATCATCATCATCCTGTGGGTGCTGTGGAACATCTTCGCGCCCCGGCCGCTGCGCTTCGACAACTACCCCTTCATCTTCCTGACCCTGATGCTGTCGCTCCAGGCGTCCTACGCGGCCCCGCTGATCCTGCTGGCGCAGAACAGGCAGGACGACCGCGACCGGGTCAACCTCGAACAGGACCGCAAGCAGAACGAACGCAGCATCGCCGACACCGAGTACCTGACCCGGGAGGTCGCGGCGCTGCGGGTGAACCTGGGCGAGGTCGCCACCCGCGACTGGATCAGGTCGGAACTGCAGGACCTGCTCAAGGAGATCGAGGACCGCGCGGCCCATCCGGGCCGCACGGCGCATCCGTCGCGGGGGCGCCCGGCGCGGGGTGACGAAGCCGACGGCCGGGGGCGCTGAACGGCTCCGCGGCACCGCCGTACCATCAACGTATGGCTACCACCACGTACGGCTCGGGCACCACGCCGACCGCCACACCGACCGACGAGGCCGTGCGCGCCGCGCTCGGCACGGTGAACGACCCGGAGATCCACAAGCCGATCACCGACCTCGGCATGGTCAAATCCGTGGACATCTCCGAGGACGGCACGGTCGCCGTCACCGTCTATCTGACGGTGTCCGGCTGTCCCATGCGGGACACCATCACCGAGCTCGTCACGACGGCCGTGGCGGCCGTTCCCGGGGTCACCTCGGTCGCGGTCACGCTGGACGTGATGAGCGACGAGCAGCGCCGCGAGCTGGCGAGCACGCTGCGCGGCGGCCAGGCCGAGAAGGAGATCCCCTTCGCGCAGCCTGGTTCGCTGACGCGGGTCTACGCGGTGGCCTCCGGCAAGGGCGGCGTCGGCAAGTCCTCGGTGACGGTCAACCTGGCCGCGGCGATGGCAGCGGACGGCCTGAAGGTCGGCGTGGTGGACGCGGACATCTACGGCCACAGCGTGCCGCGCATGCTGGGCGCGGAAGGGCGCCCCACGCAGGTCGAGAACATGATCATGCCGCCGTCGGCGAACGGCGTGAAGGTCATCTCGATCGGCATGTTCACCCCGGGCAACGCCCCCGTGGTCTGGCGCGGCCCGATGCTCCACCGCGCCCTCCAGCAATTCCTCGCCGACGTCTACTGGGGCGACCTCGACGTCCTGCTCCTCGACCTGCCGCCCGGCACCGGCGACATCGCGATCTCGGTGGCCCAGCTGGTCCCCAACGCGGAGATCCTGGTCGTGACCACCCCCCAGCAGGCCGCCGCGGAGGTCGCCGAGCGCGCGGGCTCCATCGCGGTCCAGACCCACCAGAAGATCGTCGGCGTCGTCGAGAACATGGCGGGCATGCCGTGCCCGCACTGCGACGAGATCGTCGACGTCTTCGGCACGGGTGGCGGCGACAGCGTCGCCGAGGGCCTCACCCGCACGACGGGCACCACGGTCCCGGTCCTCGGCCGCATCCCGATCGACGTCCGCCTCCGCGAAGGCGGCGACGACGGCCGCCCCGTCGCTGTCGCGCACCCCGACTCACCGGCGGGCGTGGCCCTGCGCTCCATCGCCACGAAGCTCAGCTCGCGTGCGCGCGGCCTGTCCGGCCTGTCCTTGGGCATCACCCCGCGCAACAAGTTCTGACCCGGGGGCTTCCCCCCTGCCCCCCGCGGTGCGTCGCTTCCTTTCCCGCCTCTTCGGCGGAAGGTCCGGGGGCGGCCCGCGCGGGCAGGCGGGGCGGCCCCCGGGGAGACGCTACGCGCCGCCGTCGTACGCGCGGATATCGGGAATGGCCGCCAAGGCCAACCCGTACGCACTCATGCCGCGCCCGAACACACCGAGGTGGACGCCGCGGGCCGAGCCCGCGAGGACCCAGCCGTATTCGGACTCGCGGTAGTGGAAGGGTGTCGGCTCGCCGTCCACCGGAAGGGTGAGCGCGGCCCAGCCGGAGCCGTCGAGGTCGTCGGCGAGCTCCCAGGCCGTCGCGGTCTGCTGGTCGAGCCAGTCCTGGCGGAGCGCCCGCTCCATCGTGGTGGGCCAGGTGCAGGCGAGCAGGCCCGAGCCCGCGAGCCAGGCGGCCGAGGAGACCGACGTGGCCTCCAGCAGCCCGGTGCCGTCCGCGGTGCGCCGCCCGGGGCGCTGGGCCACCGTCATGACCACGGCGAAGCGCAGCGTCTCGTCGGCAGGGTCGGCTTTGAGCGTGGGCTCGTCACCGTGCCCTATCGAGCCGTATTCGACCGTGCCGTCTCCGCTCGCCCCGACCGTGTGCAGCCAGCGGCGTCCGGTGAACGCCTCGTCCAGCCCGTACCACGGGAAGTCGGCCATCAAGTAGCCGTCGAGCGCCCCCTGTGCCGAACCGGTCTTCGTCTCCATGTGGGTCGCGCCTCCTCATTGCCCTTCTGGGCGACTCGCCATCTTGCCCGACCCTGGGTGGGTCAGGGGGCAGAAACAGCGCGGGGTGACGGCGAACACATGGACAATGATCACCCGATCGGGCGAAAAACCCTGATCCGGTTGACTTCGGAAGGCGTATGAGGGGCCGCGGGCTCAGGTCGCGTCGGAGTCGTACGGCGGCGGCTCGTCGTCGTCCGACTGCTCGCGCTTGCGCAGCAGGTCGGGCGTGCCGGACCCGGCGGCGCCGGCCGCGGCGGTGGCGGTGCCGGCCTTGCGGGCGGCGGGCGCCGCGGTGTCCACACCGTTGACCGCGTCCGTGACCTCGGCCATCTCCTTGCGCAGGTCCAGGCTGTTGCCCAGGTCCCGCAGCTCCTTCAGGCCGTACTCGTCCTCGTCGCTCATCAGGTTCTTGCGGATGAACGTCTTCGGGTTGAGGTCCTCGAATTCGAAGTCCTTGAACTCCGGGCCCAGTTCCCGACGGATGTCCTCTTTGGCGCTGTCGGAGAACTCCCGCACCTTGCGGATGAAGGCCATCGTGTCCTGGATGACCTTCGGGAGCTTGTCCGGTCCGAAGACGAGCACGGCAAGGACCACGAGCGCGACCAGCTCAAGCGGGCCTATGTCGAAGAACACCTTGCAGCTCCTTGGGACGTCCGCAGCCGGGGGGGCTGAGTCCGGCGGACTTTACGTTACCTGCCCCCGCGCGCGTAGCGGGAGTGGCTGCGGCCAACACTACGTCGCCGCACGGTGAAGCTCGCGTCTCGGTGCGCTGTCTCAGCGCACCGCTGCGGGGCCGTGCGCGGGGCCGTTCAGCGCGGGGGCGCGGCCCGCGTCGAAGGCGCCGGCCGGGAACGCGCCGGGGGTGGGCGGCTCGCCGGTCAGGGCCACCGACGTGACCGACGCGACGGAGGCCGCCGACGCGAGACCGCCGGGCAGCGCCACGCTGACCTGGCGCAGCCGCCGCTCCTCGCGGGCGTCGAGCAGGTCGCGCGGGGTGGTGCCGTGGGTGTCGGTGACCGAGTTGGCGGCGCTGAAGGGGGTGACCGCGGGCCCGTCGTCCGGGCGGGCGCTGCCGTCGACACCGGCCTCCATCGGCAGGGCGCCGCCGATGGCGATGGCGGCCATCGAGAAGGCGCCCGCGGCGGCGAAGGCGAACCGCCGGCCCCGAGAGGCCTGGGCGGCGGCTGCCGAGGCGCTTGCCGGGGCCGTGACGGCGCCCGTACGGGGGTCTGCGGGGCCGTCCAGCGGGCTCGCGGCGCCCGGCCGGTCACCGGTGAGGCCGCGGGCCACTTCGTGGATACGGAAGCCGCGGGCGCCCTTGCCGTCGCCGGGGGCGACCAGGTCGGGGGCCGGGGCGAAATAGGAAGGACGGCGCCGGCCGCCGGAGCCGAAGGCCCCCGAGCCGAGCAGGCCGCCGTCGAAGGGGCCGCGCCGGCCGTCCTGCGGGACCTCGTGGACGTCGTGGCCGCCGAGGAGGGCGCCGCGGCCGTCGGTGCCGTCGTCACCGCCGTCCTTGGGGCCGCAGGCCGCCAGGCCTTGCAGCCTGGCCAGCAGCCCGGCGGAGATCGCGGGCAGCTCGGAGGCCGCCACCACGCTCTTGAGCCGCCGCTGCTCGGTGGCGGCCGCCTTGCACTGCGGACAGGTCGCCAGATGGGACTGCACCCGCTCGCGGGCGTCGTCGGCCAGCTCGCCGTCGACGAACGCGGCGAGCCGGTCGCCCAGGTGCTGCTCGGCGGGCGCGGTGCGCTGCGCTCGCTGTGCGCCGGAACCGCTGGTGCTCACGCTCTCCCGCCCTCCAGGCCAGGTTCGATGACGGCGGCAGCGAGCGCGGGGACCTGCCGGGCGCCGGGCGCCCGGTGCTCCAGAGCCTTGCGCAGGTGGGAGCGGCCGCGGTGGATCCGGCTCCGCACCGTGCCCAGCTTCACGCCCAGCGTCGCCGCGATCTCCTCGTACGACAGCCCCTCGATGTCGCAGAGCACCACGGCGGCCCTGAACTCCGGGGCGAGGGTGTCCAGCGCCTGCTGGACGTCCGCGTCGAAGTGGGTGTCGTTGAAGTGCTGCGCGGGGGACGGCTCGCGGCTGGGCAGCCGCTCTGCCGCGTCGTCCCCGAGGGCGTCGAAGCGGATGCGCTGGCGCCGCCGCACCATGTCGAGGAAGAGGTTGGTGGTGATGCGGTGCAGCCAGCCCTCGAAGGTGCCCGGCGTGTAGGTGGACAGGGAGCGGAAGACCCGGACGAAGACCTCCTGGGTGAGGTCCTCCGCGTCGTGCTGGTTGCCGGTCAGCCGGTAGGCCAGCCGGTACACCCGGGCACTGTGCGTACTGACGATCTCCTCCCAGGAGGGAGGCGTCCACGCCTGAGGGTCCCCGTCGGTGGCGAATGTCGCGGTCGAGGAGTTGTTGTCGCGTGAACTGTCATCAGCAGTCTTGGTCACGGATTTCGGCTGTCCGGCCGACCGTCGAAAGCGCGTGAGCACCTTCCGGTCACCGGCCGCAGCCGCACCTCCCCTGTCGGCTCTGGTGGTGTCCAGTAGAGCCTCTACCATATCCACCTCGCCCGTTAGCTCCGGATAAGACCACTGCCGCCCCTGGGCCGGGAACCCGCGCCATCGCCGCGGACTGCCGCCCGTCTGCCTTCGCTGTGCCTAACGCGCGGTCCCATCAGCAGGTTCCCCGACGCAACGGATACAGTCGCCGGGCGGGGCCGCACACGGTCAACGAACGGTCATCGGGCACATTCGGCTACGAGGAGAGGGCCATTACCGGCAACCGGCAGGCGAGCTGGGCGTTCGCCGACGCTTTCGTCGCCGAGGACGACGCCCTCATACGCGCGAGGGCCCGCTCGCACGCGTCGGGACTGCGGCCCGTCTCCCCCGGCACCGGTGCGGCGCTGCGGCTGCTC
Organism: Streptomyces sp. NBC_00433; assembly: GCA_036015235.1. Taxonomy (NCBI): domain Bacteria; kingdom Bacillati; phylum Actinomycetota; class Actinomycetes; order Kitasatosporales; family Streptomycetaceae; genus Streptomyces; species Streptomyces sp. NBC_00433. Next base: position 3,469,750 of record CP107926.1, read on the forward strand.
ACCGCCGCGGGCAACGCGAAATACGTGGTCGAGATCGGCACCGGCACGGGCGTCTCCGGCATCCACCTGATGCGCGGGATGCGCCACGACGGGGTGCTGACCACCGTCGACACCGAGCCGGACCGCCAGCAGCTGGCCCGCGAGGCCTACCGCGAGGCCGGCTTCGCCGCGAACCGCGCCCGCTTCATCCCCGGCGCCGCCCTCGACGTCCTGCCCCGCCTCACCGACGGCGCCTACGACCTGGTCTTCTGCGACGGCGACCGGCTCGAGTACCTGGACTACCTGGACGAGTCGCTGCGGCTGCTGCGCCCCGGCGGGATCGTCTGCTTCGAGGGCGCCTTCGCGCAGGGCCGGGCCCTGGACGCCAACCACCAGGACTCCGAGTCGCAGACCCTGCGCGAACTGCTGCGGGCCGTCCGCGACAGCACCCGCCTGTCCCCGGTGCTGCTCCCCACCGACGACGGCCTGCTGTGCGCGGTCCGGCGGCCGTAGCACCGGCGGCCCGGAGTGCCCCCGTAACTCGCCGGCGGCATAAAAAGGTGCGCGGCCACGCGCATGAAGCACGTGGCCGCGACGATGTCAGGGGACCGCTGGTCTCAGACGATGGCCTTCTTCAGCGCATCGCCGAGGGCATCCGCCTCGTCCGGGGTCAGCTCGACAACAAGCCGCCCGCCGCCCTCAAGCGGAACGCGCATAATAATGCTCCGCCCCTCCTTGGTCACCTCGAGCGGGCCGTCACCCGTCCGCGGCTTCATGGCCGCCATGCTCGTTCCCCTTCCTGAAACCAGCTCGGACTCGAACACATTGGTTCTCGGCCATTATCCCGCATCCACCTGCCCGATGACCAACAGCGGTGGCACTCCGTTCCACAATCGACATCCGCAAAACCTGTCAATTCGCCGCGCGGGCCGTGCGGTGCACGGCGCCGGGCCTTCGGCGGCACGGGAAAACACTTGACGTAGGTCACATGACCTCCGGTCCGCGGGTCCGGCATTCTGGCCAGGACCATTGCCGCGACGAAGGGGTTACCGCCATGGCCGACAGCGTGCTGTACGAGGTGTCCGACGGGCTCGCCACCGTCACCCTCAACCGCCCCGAGGCGATGAACGCGCTCGACACCGCCACCAAGGCGGCACTGCGGGACGCCCTGCGGGCGGCGGGCGCCGACGAGGCGGTCAGGGCGGTGCTGCTGACCGGCGGCGGGCGGGCCTTCTGCGTCGGCCAGGACCTCAAGGAGCATGTGGCGATCCTGGAGGCGGGCGGCGGCATGACCACGGTCGCCGAGCACTACAACCCCATCACACTGGCCATCGCGACGATGCCGAAGCCGGTGGTCGCCGGGGTGAACGGGGTCGCCGCGGGCGCCGGTGCCGGCTTCGCCTTCGCCGCCGACTTCCGGGTGGTCGCGGACACCGCGTCCTTCAACACGTCCTTCGCGGGCGTGGCCCTGTCCACGGACTCGGGGGTCTCCTGGACCCTCCCCCGGCTCGTGGGGCACTCGCGGGCCTCGGACCTGCTGCTCTTCCCGCGGGCGATCCCGGCCGCCGAGGCGGCCGACCTCGGCATCGCGAACCGGGTGGTGCCGGCGGCCGACCTGCCGGCCGAGGCGCTCGCCGTCGCCCGGCGGCTGGCGGCGGGCCCGACGCTGGCCTACGCCTCGATCAAGGCGGCCCTCGCGCACTCCGCGACCCGCTCCCTGCCGGAGGCGCTGGAGCGGGAGGGGGAGCTCCAGGTCGCCGCCGGTGCCTCCGCGGACCACCGCGAGGCCGTCTCCGCCTTCCTGGCCAAGCGACCCGCTGTTTATACGGGCCGCTGATCCGCCGGTCGCAAGGAGCACGCCCCTTGCGGGCCTGTCCGGACTGCTCAGCGCGCCGAGCAGTCCGCCAGGTGGTCGTTGACCAGGCCGCAGGCCTGCATCAGGGCGTAGGCCGTGGTGGGGCCGACGAAGCGGAAGCCGTGGGACTTGAGGGCCTTGGCAAGGGCCGCGGACTCCGGGGAGACCGGCGGGACGTCGGCGGTGGTGCGGGGGGCCGGCCTGGTCGCGGGATCGGGGGCGAAGGACCAGACCAGGGCGTCGAGGCCGCCCTCGTCCCGCAGCGCCTGCGCGGCCAGCGCGTTGGCGATCGACGCGTCGACCTTGGCGCGGTTGCGGATGATCCCGGGGTCGGCCAGCAGCCGCTCCCGGTCCGCGTCCGTGAAGGACGCCACCGCGTCGATCGCGAAGCCCTTGAAGGCCGCCCTGAAGGTCTCCCGGCGGCGCAGGATCGTGATCCAGGACAGGCCGGACTGGAAGGCCTCAAGGCACACCCGCTCGAAGAGCGCGTCGTCGCCGTGCACGGGCCGGCCCCACTCCTGGTCGTGATAGGCGACGTAGTCCGGGGTGGACAGGCCCCACGGGCAGCGGGCGACCCCGTCCTCGCCGATCACGACACCGCCGGGCTCACTCACCCGCGCCGCCCGCGTACCCGCGGCCCGGGTCCTCTGAGGAGGTGCCCGGCGGCTGCTCCTCCTTGGCCAGGGACATCGTCGAGTCGTGCGCGTGCGCGCCCGCAAGCGACGACTCCAGCTCGGCGATCCGCGCGTCCCGCTCGGCCAGCTCCGCGCCGAGCCGGTCGAGGACCTCGTCGACGTCGAGCATGCGGTAGCCGCGTACCGCCGTCGGCAGCCGCACCGCGTCGATGTCCGTGCGGATCACCGGGCGGTCGGCGGGCAGCCGGTCGTCCAGCCGGTCGGTGCCGGCGTCCCGCAGCGGGCCGGCTTCGCCCAGTACGGCCATTGCCACCGCGGCGACCACCGCGACCAGCGCGATGAGCATGAACCAGAACAAGTCGATCTCCCGGAGTCCGGCCTCAGGGCCTGCCGTACATTGTCAGGCCGTCCATGTCAGGCACGATCGTGCCACGATCGCATGAGTCTGAGATGAGGAGCGGCAGTGGCACTTCGGCTGGGCACCCGGGAATTCGGCGAAAGGGAGCCGGTGATCATGGCGATCGTGAACCGTACGCCCGATTCGTTCTACGACCAGGGCGCCACCTTCACCGACGAACCCGCTCTGGAACGGGTCGCGCTCGCGGTCGCCGAGGGGGCCGCGATCATCGACATCGGCGGGGTGAAGGCGGGCCCCGGCGCCGAGGTGTCGGCGGCCGAGGAGATCCGGCGCACGGCCGCCTTCGTCGGCGAGGTGCGCCGCCGCCACCCGGACGTGGTGATCAGCGTCGACACCTGGCGGCACGAGGTCGGCGAGGCGGTGTGCGCGGCCGGCGCGGACCTGCTGAACGACGCGTGGGGCGGGGTCGACCCCGAGCTCGCCGAGGTGGCCGCCAGGCACGGCGTGGGCCTGGTCTGCACGCACGCGGGCGGCGCGCGGCCGCGGACCCGGCCGCACCGGGTCGGCTACGACGATGTGATGGCCGACATCCTGCGGGTGACCTGCGGGCTCGCCGAGCGGGCCGCGGGCCTCGGGGTGCGCAGGGACGCGATCATGATCGACCCGGGGCACGACTTCGGCAAGAACACCCGGCATTCGCTGGAGGCGACCCGCCGTCTGCCGGAGATGGCGGCGACGGGCTGGCCGGTGCTGGTGTCGCTGTCGAACAAGGACTTCGTCGGCGAGACGCTGGACCGCCCGGTCAAGGAGCGGCTCATCGGCACACTGGCGACCACGGCGGTCTCGGCGTGGCTCGGCGCCCAGGTCTACCGGGTGCACGAGGTCGCCGAGACCCGGCAGGTGCTGGAGATGGTGGCCTCCATCGCCGGCCACCGCCCGCCGGCGGTCGCCCGCCGCGGACTGGCGTAGCGGTCCGGGCGGACCGGTCAGGCGCTCTCCTTCGTGACCCGCTCAACCGCTTCCTCCACGTCGTCGGTGACATGGAAGAGCTCCAGGTCGGCCGCCGACGCCTTGCCCTCGGTGACCAGGCTGCCGCGGATCCACTGGATCAGGCCGCCCCAGTATTCGCTGCCGAACAGCACGATCGGGAAGCGGGTGACCTTCTTGGTCTGCACGAGGGTCAGCGCCTCGAACAGCTCGTCCAGGGTGCCGAAGCCGCCGGGCAGCACGACGAAGCCGCGGGCGTACTTCACGAACATCGTCTTGCGGACGAAGAAGTAGCGGAAGTTCACGCCGATGTCGACGTAGGGGTTGAGGCCCTGCTCGAAGGGCAGCTCGATGCCGAGTCCCACCGACACCCCGCCGGCCTCCAGCGCGCCCTTGTTGGCGGCCTCCATCGCGCCGGGGCCGCCGCCGGTGATCACCGCGAAGCCGGCCTCGGTCAACGCCCGGCCGATACGGACGCCGGCTTCGTACTCGCGCGAGTCCACCGGGGTGCGGGCGGAGCCGAAGACGCTGACCGCCGGGCCCAGTTCGGCCAGTGCGCCGAAGCCCTCGACGAATTCGGACTGGATGCGCATGACCCGCCACGGGTCGCCGTGGACCCAGTCGGACGGGCCGTGGCTGTCCAGCAGCCGCTGGTCGGTGGTGCCGGTCAGCACCTGCCCGCGCCGCCGCACGACCGGTCCTGTGTGCCGCTCCGGCCAGCCCTTGCCGTACGGCAGCTCCTCCGCCGCCGCGTTCGCCGCCGCCGCGGCCTCCTGGGCGTCTCCCGGGACGCCTCGTGCTTCTGTCATATCGGCAGCCTACGCATCAGGGTGCCGCCGACGGCGCCAAAGGCACCGCCCGCGGTGCTTCGAGGCGGGCGCTCACCCAGGTGAAGGCGTCAGGGAACATCCGGCCCCAGGTGTTCCAGTTGTGCCCGCCGTTGTTCAGCTCCAGGGTGCTGACCTCCGTGGGCGCCTGCGCGGCGCCGGTGATCCAGTCGGCGAACTTCGGCGGGCTCTCCCGGTCCTGCAGGCTCGACTCCACCAGCAGCCGCGTGTCCGGATGCGTGTTGCGGGCCAGCCACAGCGGTGAGCGCACCCCCTTCGACGGGTCGTCGGGCGCCAGCGCGGCGCCCGCGGCGAAGGTCTCGGGGTGTTCCAGCGCCAGCCGGGCCGCGCAGTAGCCGCCGGTCGATATGCCCATCACCGCCCAGCCGCGGGGCGCCGGCAGCGTACGGAAATTGTGCGAGATCGTCTGCACCACGTCGTCGGTGAGCCAGGTCTCGACCTTGCTCCTGCCCTCGACGTCCGCGCAGCCGGTGTTGACCCGGTCGGGCGTGATGGTGGGCAGCACCAGGATCGCCGGCTCCGCGCGGCCCGCGCTGATCTGGTCCTGCATGATCCGGCCGAGCCGCATCCCGCGCAGGAAGCTGTGCGGGGTGCCGGGGATGCCGTGCAGCACCTCGATGACCGGGAAGCGCGTGTGCGCGAACTCCGGCTTCGCATACTGCGGCGGCAGCCAGACGATCACATCGCCCTTCGTGCCGCTGTCCCAGCCGTGGACCGTGGCCCGCTCGAAGCCCTGCGAATACGAGGCGAACTTCACCGAGTAGTCCGGCACCGCGGGCGCCGGGGGGCCGCCCTGGGCGCCGGGCCGGCTCGCGCCGCCGGAATTGGCATTGCCCAGCAGGTCGTCCCACGAGGCGTAGAAGCCGTTCTCGTTGTTCACCGTCACCATCACCACCAATATGGCGGTGATCTGGCACACCACGATCATGCCGACCCGCAGGGCCGACCGCAGCGGGCGCGGCCCGCGCACCCGCGGCCACAGCAGCACCGCACCGGCCACCGAGGCCACCGCGGCCGCGACGAGCAGTGCGGCGAACCAGCCACTGGTCAGTCCCACGACGTGGTGTCCCTCCCCCATCCAGAACCGGACGTATCCGATCAACCATGCCGGGAGGAAGGACCCGTGCGCACCCCAGTTCGGTTGCCTGCCGAACGGGTGATCCGCGTCAGCCGGTGAGCCAGGCGGTCAGCTTGCGTTCCGCCTCGCGGATCGCCTCGACCTCCACATGCTCCTCGCGGGTGTGCGCCAGCGTCGGGTCGCCGGGGCCGTAGTTGACCGCGGGAATCCCCAGCGCGGAGAAGCGGGCCACGTCCGTCCACGCCTCCTTGGCCGCGGGGGCGGTACCGATCGCCGCCACGAAGGCGGCGGCCGCCGGATGCGACAGCCCCGGCAGCGCCCCGGGCGCGCTGTCGGTGAGCACCACGTCGAAGCCCTCGAAGACGTCACGCACCCGGTCCAGCGCCTCCGCTTCGCTCTGATCCGGCGAGAAGCGGTAGTTCACGGTGACCGCGCACGTGTCGGGAATCACATTCCCCGCGTGCCCGCCCTCGATCATGACGGCGTTCAGCCCCTCGGGATACGTCAGCCCGTCGATCTCCACCCGGCGCGGTTCGTACGCGGCGAGCCGCGCCAGGATCGGGGCGGCCTTGTGGATCGCGTTCTCCCCCAGCCAGCTGCGTGCGGAGTGCGCCCGGCGCCCGGTCGTCTCGACCCGCACCCGCAGCGTCCCCTGGCAGCCGCCGTCCACCCGGCCGCCGGTCGGCTCCATCAGCACGGCGAAGTCGCCCGCGAGCCAGTCCGGGTGCCGCTCGACCAGCCGCTTCAACCCGTTGAAGTCGGCGGCGATCTCCTCGGCGTCGTAGAAGACGAAGGTGAGGTCGCGGTTGGCGTCGTCCAGGGCCGCGGCCAGCCGCAGCTGCACCGCGACGCCCGCCTTCATGTCGCTGGTGCCGCAGCCCCACAGCACGCCGTCGGCGTCCAGCCGGGAGGGCAGGTTGTCCGCGATCGGGACGGTGTCGATGTGGCCCGCCAGCACGACGCGCTCGGCCCGGCCGAAACGCGTTCTGGCGACCACCGCGTCGCCGTCGCGGTCCACGGTCAGGTGCGGGTGCGCTTGCAGCGCGTGCTCGATGAGGTCGGCGAGCTGCTTTTCGGTGCGGCTCACCGACGGCACGTCCACGAGGGTTGCCGTCAGGACGGCCACATCTGTCTTGAGGTCAAGTCCGCGTCCCATACCTCCGCACTCTAGGCGCTCCGCGCCCCGGGGTTGGCCCGTGCCCCTTGCGGTGCGTCCCTCGGCTGCCACCTGGTGGCGGGTTGCCGCTCCGTTCTCCCCCAGCGCTCCGCCTGGGGGTACCCCCACGCGCCCCCTGGGTGGGTGCCTCGTCCTGTTGCGTTCACAGTTGCGGTCCGCGGTGGCGGTGCGCTTCGTTCTCCCCCAGCGCTCCGCCTGGGGGCACCCCCACGCGCCCCTGAAAAACGGTCACCCTCCGCCCAGAGGGGGAGGCCCCTGGCAGGGGCGAACGCTGGGCGTAGGAGGACGCAGGCCAAAAGGGGCGCGGGGAACTGCGCGCCCCGCCGAAGAGGCGGGAAAGAAAGCAACGCGACCGCAGGGGGCACCCGCCCAGGGGCTCGGGGAACTGCGAAACAAGCCACGACGTACGCGCAGGCAAGTGACGCACCGCAAGGGGCGGCACCCCAGGGGCGCGTGGGGGGGTACCCCCAGGCGAAGCGCTGGGGGAGAACGGAGCGGCAAGCCGCCCGCCGGGGGAAAGCGGACCGCCAGCCGCAAGGGGCAGGACCTCAAGGGCCCGGCGGGGAGCCGGTACGCTCGGCTGGTGGCCACGTCAGGCGCCTCTTCCGGGGGCAAAAGGAACCGTCCGCGGAAGAGGCGCGCGGCCCGCGCGCTGACCGCGCTGCTGCTGCTCGCGGCAGCCGCGTTCGTCGCGTACCACCTGAGTGGGAAGTCACCCCAGGCGGCCGCCTGCATGGTGCGGTCGGACGACGACACGCTCAAGCTGACGCAGTCCCAGGCGGCGAACGCCGCGACCATCGCCGCGGTGGCGACGGCGCGCGGCCTGCCGGAGCGGGCCGTCACGATAGCGCTGGCGACCGCCTTGCAGGAGTCGCGGCTCGACAACCTGGACCACGGCGACCGCGACTCGCTCGGCCTCTTCCAGCAGCGCCCCTCGCAGGGCTGGGGCACCCGGCAGCAGGTGCTCGACCCGGTGTATTCGACGAACGCCTTCTACGACCGCCTGGTCAAGATCGACGGCTACTCCCGGCTGCCCCTGACCGTCGCCGCCCAGAAGGTGCAGCGGAGCGGCTACCCGCAGGCGTATGCCAAGCACGAGGCGGACGCCACGATGCTGGCCGCGGCCCTGGTCGGCCGCAAGGCCGGTGCGCTGAGCTGTACGACCGGCGCGGACAAGGCGGACAGCGCGGGCGGGGCGCCGGGTGACCCGGCGCTGGTGGCCACCGAGCTGAAGCGGGAGTTCGGTATGAGGACGCGGCCGAAGACGGCCGGGGAGCCGGCTCTCACGGTGAGCGTGGCGGCGGCGCCCGCGGGCGGCGGGACGTCCGGCGACACGATGCGGCGGGGCTGGCAGCTGGCGCAGTGGTCGGTGGCGCACGCGCACGACCTGAAGGTCTCGGCGGTGTCCTTCGCGGGCATGCAGTGGCAGGCGGCGCACTCCGGCAGCGGCTGGCGGAAGGCGGCCGAGGACGCGGGCGGCGATGCCGACGGCGCCGGCGGCGGATTCGTACGGATCACCGTCGCGCAGTAGTGCGTGTTCTCACCCGGGCGGGGTTTTCCGGGGCAATGGACGAACGGCGTGGCAATGCACCGCCACCGGGAGGCGATTCCCTTGCGCCATCAGGGATGTGACGTTTTTTCAGCGTGATCGCCAGTCATATCAGCTGTCCGTTATATCCGATGTGTCGGATGACTATTATGCGACGCATTGCCCATTCTTTACCTCGTGCGGCCGCAACCTTCCGGCGTGTCCGCCGATAGTCACGGCGTTGTTGCAGACCCCATGAAGACACTCGCCGCAAGGAGCACCATGTCCCTCACCCTCACGCGCCGCTTCGCCCAGGCCGCTCTGCTGCTCGGTGCCGCCGCCGCGCCCCTGATCGGTGCGGGCGCCGCGCACGCCGCCGCGCCCCAGCAGGCCGTGGGCGGACTCACCACCCTGGACGGCGCCGAGCTGGGCTCCACCGTCGACGGCACGTCGCAGCACGCCGCCGGGCTCGCCACCCGGAGCGGCACCCAGGCCGCCAGGACCGCCCTCCCCGCGGCCGGGCGTATCGCCGGCACCGCGGGCAGGACCGCGGCCCCGGCCCAGCAGAGCGCCGCACAGGCCACCGACGCGGCCGGCAGTATCGTCGGTGCGACCGCCGAGTCCCTCCCGGTCGCCGGCGCCCTGCCCAACACGGGCGCCCTCCCCGCCGACCAGCTCCCCCTGAAGGCCCTCCCCCTGGGCTGAGGCGCGCAGAAGCAAAAGGGGCCGGGAGCGCAGCGCTCCCGGCCCCTCGGTGTGTGCGGCCGTCAGGCGGCGAGCCTGCCCACCGCCGCCGCGACGCGCTCGTCGGTCGCCGTCAGGGCGACGCGGACGAAGTCGGCGCCCGCGGGGCCGTAGAAGTCGCCGGGGGCGACGAGGATGCCGCGCTTGGCCAGGTCGGCCACCGTCTCCCAGCAGCCCTCGCCGCGGGTCGCCCACAGGTAGAGGCTGGCCTCGCTGTGCTCGATGCGGAAGCCGGCCGCCTCCAGCGCGGTGCGCAGGGCGGTGCGGCGGCGGGCGTAGCGCTCCTTCTGCTCGACCGCGTGGGCGCGGTCGCCGAGGGCGGCGGCCATCGCGGCCTGGACGGGCTGCGGCACGATCATGCCGGCGTGCTTGCGGACCGCGAGCAGCTCCGCGACGACCGCGGGGTCGCCGGCGAGGAAGGCGCCACGGTAGCCGGCGAAGTTGGACCGCTTGGACAGCGAGTGGACGGCGACCAGTCCGTCGTGGCTGTCGCCCGACACGTCCGGGTGCAGGACCGAGACCGGCTCCTCGCCCTCCCAGCCCAGCTCGATGTAGCACTCGTCGGACACCACGAGGATGCCGTGCTCGCGCGCCCAGCCGACGATCCGGCGCAGCTCGGCGGCGGCCAGCACCCGCCCGGTGGGGTTGGAGGGGCTGTTGAGCCACAGCAGCTTCACCCGCGCCGGGTCCAGGTCGGCGACCGGGTCGTCGTAGGTGACCGGCTCCGCGCGGGCCATCAGCGCGCCGATCTCGTACGTCGGGTAGGCCAGCCGCGGATAGCCGACCTGGTCGCCCTCGCGCAGGTCGAGCAGTGTCGGCAGCCAGCCGACCAGCTCCTTGGAGCCGATCAGCGGCAGCACATGCCGCGGGTCGGCGCCGGAGACCCCGTGCCAGGTGCGCAGGTAGCCCGCGGCGGCCTCCCGCAGCGCGGCGGTGCCGTACGTCAGCGGATAGCCGGGGCTGTCGGCGGCGGCGGTGAGCGCCTGCCTGATCACCTCGGGCACCGGGTCCACCGGGGTGCCGACCGACAGGTCGACGACGCCCTCGGGGTGCGCGGCGGCCGCCGCCTTGTACGGCTCCAGGCGGTCCCAGGGAAAGACCGGCAGGCGGGCGGAAATACTCACGTGCTCACACTCTCACTCTGCCCGTACGCCACGGCCCCGTACGGCGCTGCGGCGTACGGGGCCGTGGCGGAGAACGCCTTGGGCAGGGGCGCGCTCCGCTGCTTGCCTGGTGCGTACGGCTTGCGTTACTGGTTCTGCGGAGACAGCTCGGCGATGAAGGGGTGGTCGCGCTCGATCAGGCCGAGCTTGGACGCGCCGCCGGGCGAGCCCAGCTCGTCGAAGAACTCGACATTCGCCTTGTAGTAGTCCTTCCACTCCTCCGGGGTGTCGTCCTCGTAGAAGATGGCCTCCACCGGGCAGACCGGCTCACACGCGCCGCAGTCGACACATTCGTCCGGGTGGATGTACAAGGACCGGGAGCCCTCGTAGATGCAGTCGACCGGGCACTCTTCGATGCACGCCTTGTCCTTGACGTCGACACAAGGCTGCGCGATGACGTAGGTCACGCTGTCGTTCCTCCTCGATAGGGCTCATCTCGCGCGGGAGCGCGGCGTCGTCGATGCCCGCACCTAGTATCTCCGTTCCTGGGCACGAACCGAACAGGAGGGGCACGCATGCCAGCGGATTTCTCGGCCGGCGCTCGACTCGAACTCCGGATCACCCCCGCTGACGTGGGAAAACGCGTATCCGTACGGCAGCTGGCCGAGGTAACTCACGGGCGTCCGACCTTCACCGATACGGTCGGTGTTCTCGCATCCTGGGACGAGGGAGTGGTGCACATCACGCGCAGGACCGGCGAAACCGTCCGTATCGCGGAATCCGCCCTCGTCGCGGGCAAGGTTGTCCCGCCCGCGCCGGTGCGGCGGGCGCCGGCCGTGCCCGGGGCGACGGACCAGGAGATGGAAGCCATCGCCGCGCGGGCGTGGCCCGCCACCGAGACCGCCCCGCTCGGCGGCTGGACGCTGCGCCATTCCGGCGGCTTCACCCGGCGGGCCAACTCGGTGCTCGTCGCCGGCGACCCCGGGATGCCTCTGGACGAGGCGCTGGCCGAGGTCGTGCGGTGGTACGGCGAGCGCGGCGCGACACCGTATCTGCAAGTGCCCGACTCCTCGCCCTACGCCGCCCCTGCGGCGGAGCGCGGCTGGTCGCGGGAGGCCGACACGCTGGTCAGGACCGCGCCGCTGGCCCCGCTCACCCGGCTGCCCGACGGGCCCGCCGCGCTGTCCCGCACACCGGACGCCGAATGGCTGGCCGCCTACCACCGCACCGGGGACCTGGCCGAGGTGGCGCTCAGGGTCGTCACCGGTGGGCCGTCCGTATGGTTCGCCACCATGCCCGGCGCGATCGGGCGGGCCGTGGTCGACGGGCCCTGGGCGCTCTTCGGGGCCGTCGAGGTCATACCGTCGCACCGGCGGCGCGGCCTGGCCACCGCCGTCATGGGCGCGCTCGCCCGGCGGGCCGCGGAAGAGGGCGCCACCGCCGCGTATCTCCAGGTCGAGGCCGACAACGAGGGCGCCCGCGCCCTCTACGACCGGCTCGGCTTCAGCGACCACCACGGCTACCACTACCGGCGACCGGCGGCATGACCCCGCCACCCGACCCCGAACCCGAACCGGCCGCCGCGCGGTTCGCCGCGGCGGCCCGCGAGGAACGGCCCGACCTGGCCGAAATGTGCCTGCTTATCGGCGCCCGCGCCGACCCCGCGCTGGACGGCGCCGCCGCCGACACCGCGCAGATCGAACTCGACCGGCTCGCCGGGCTGCTCCCGCACGGCCTGGCCACCCCGATGGACTGGGCCGCCGCCCTGCACCGCGTCCTGGGCGTCGGCCACGGCTTCCACGGCACCCCCAAGGACTACCAGCGGCTGTCCTCCTCCCTCCTCCAGGAGGTGCTGCGGCGGCGCCGCGGCCTGCCCATCCTGCTCTCCGTCGTCTGGATCGAGGTCGCCCGCCGCGCCGGCGCCCCCGTCTACGGTGTCGCCCTCCCCGGCCACTTCGCCGTCGGCCTCGGCGACCCCGACGGCGAGCATGTCCTGGTCGACCCCTTCGACGCCGGGCGCCTCATGTCCCGCACCGACGCCGAGCTGCTCGCGGCGGGCGGTGACGTCTTCCACCCGGCCGACCCGCTGGACGTCGTCCAGCGCATCCTCAACAACATCCGCGCGTGGGCCGCGCCGCGGCCCGAGCACCGGGCCGTCCAGCTCTGGACGCTCGATCTCACGCTGCTGCTTCCGCGGCACCCCGCCAAGTTGCGCTACGAGCGGGCGCAGCTGCTTGTCACGATGGGTGACTTTCTTGGCGGGGCCGCGGAGATGGACTCCTACGCGGAGTTGATCGGCGCGTTCGACCCCGAGTCGGCGTCCACGATCCGCTCCCGCGCCCGCGCCGCCCGAGCCCACCTCAACTGACCCCCTGCGGGGTGCTGTCGCGTCCCCACCCGCGCCCCGGTGGGTGGCTGGTCGCGCAGTCACCCGCGCCCCTGGGTGATTGCCCCTTGCTGTGGCGTTGCCTTCTTTCCCGCCTCTCCGGCGGGGCGCGCAGTTCCCCGCGCCCCTTGTGGCCTGCGTCCTCCGGCGCCCAGCGTTCGCCCCTGGTTTTTCAGGCGACAGGCCACCCACCGGGCCGGGGGCAGGCGACGCGGCGCAAGGGGCAGTCACCCCGGGGGTGCGGGCCGGGGTCAGCCGGTGATGCGCATCAAGGCGACGCGGTCGTCTCGTACGGTGAAGGCGAAGTCGGAGGGGCCGTTGTAGCCGTTGCCGCCGACCTGCGCGCTCACGGTCGTCGTGTCACCGTCGGTGCGGCAACCGGTCACCTCCAGCCGGACCTGCTTGCCGATGAATTCGGCGTCGCTCCAGCCGCGGATCGCCTCGTGGCCACGAAATTCGCGGCCCCAGTCGTCCACGGCGCCGTCGGCGCCGAAGGCGGCGAGGAAGTCCTCGATGGCGCCGGCGTTGGCGGCCTCCAGGGCCGCGGCGACGGGGATGGGCATGGGTGCGTGCGTCATGCCGGGACCAACGAGCGCCGCGGCCGGCCCGGCACCCGCCGAACAGGTCGATCTCCCGCCGGGCCGGTCACAGGCCGACCGCCGCCCAGATGCACTTGCCGCCTTCGGTGTAGCGGGTGCCCCACCTGCGGGCGGTGACGGCGACGAGTTGCAGGCCGCGGCCGAACTCGTCGTCGAGCAACGGGTGGCGCACCCGCGGCGTGGCCTGGGAGCCGTCGTAGACCTCGCAGGTGACGGTGTCGTCGGGGTGCTGGAAGAGGCGCAGCCGCAGCAGCCCGGCTTCGTCGCTGTCGTCGCCGACGTTCGTGCCGATGCCGACCGCGTGCCTGACCGCATTGCCGATGAGTTCGCTCACCACCAGCCTGACGGTGTCGGTGAGGCCGGCGAGATCCCAGTCGGCGAGGGTCCCGGCGGCCAGGTCACGGCCGCGCCCGGCCGATTCGGGCGCCCACGGCAGGTCCCAGGCCGCGATGCGGTCCTCGGGGACCCGCCCCATGGCCAGCGCCAGCAGGACCGCGTCGTCCTGCCGGCTCGGGTCGGGCGGCAGCTGCTCGGTGATCATGTCGCAGAGCGTGTCGAGCCACGGGCCGCGGCGGTCGGGGGCGGACGGGAGCGGGGCGTCGGCCGCGTAGCGGGTGAGCAGGTCGGCGAGCGGCTCGGCGGCGCCGTCGCCGCCGCCGGCCAGACCGTCGCTGTAGAGGACCAGGACGCTGTCCTCGGGCAGCACCATCTCGACGACCGGCGCCGGGACCTGCGCCTTGCCGAGCGGCTCGCCCGTGGGCAGGTCCACCTCGTGGGCCTTGCCGCCGGGCTTGGCCAGGATCGGCGGCGGGTGGCCCGCGCTGGCGATCCGGCAGCTGCCGGTGGTGGCGTCGTAGAGCACCAGCATGCTGCTGGCGGTGAGCGGTCCGACCCGCTCGGCGACGTCGTTGAGGTGGGCCATGATCTCGTCGATGGGCAGGTCGAGGGCGGCGACGGTGAGCACCGCGTGCCGCATGATGCCCATGGCGATGGCCTGTTCGAGGCCGTGGCCCTTGACGTCGCCGATGACGGCGAGCGTACGGCCGCCGGGCATCGGGACCGTGTCGAACCAGTCGCCGCCGACGTCCTCGCCCGCGGCCAGCCGGTAGCGGGAGGCGCCGCTGACGGCGAGGGTGTCGGGCAGCTCGCCGGGCAGCAGCTCCTTCTGCAGGCGTTCGGCCCGGTGCCTGGCCTCTTCGTAGAGCCGCGCCTTGCCGAGCGCCTGGGCGATGATCACACCGGCGGTGCCGAGCAAGGTCTTCTCCTGCTCGGTGAAGCGGCGGGCCGCGGGCCAGCTGATGATGCAGGAGCCGACCCTGCGGTCGCCGACGATCAGCGGCAGCACGGCCCAGGCGCCCTTGCCGCCGTGCCGGGCGAGCGGCGTGAGCCGGGGCGAGTCCGCGTCGAGTTCGGCGATCGAGGAGAAATACCGCGGCGCGGTGATGTCGGTGGCGTCGGCGAGCCGCTGCGGCCAGCCGGGCGCCTCCAGCTCCGCGCGGAATTCCGCCGAGTAGCCGGTGGCGGCCACCAGCCGGGGCGCCGGGCCTGTGAGGTCGTGCACGATCAGGCCCTGGGCCGCGACCAGCGGCAGTACGTGCTCGGTGATCGCCGCGACCACGTCCCGGGTGTCGACCGCGCCGATCAGTGCCTGGTTCAGCTCGCTCACCCGGCGGCCGCGCTCGGCCTCGGCCGCCTCGGTGGCCTTCTGCTCGGAGATGTCGGCCATCTGGGTGGCGACGAAGCCGCCCACCTCGACGGCGCGCACCCGCCAGCAGGCGATCCGCCCGCTGGACTCGTCGCGGAAGGTCAGCTCGGTGCTCACCGGGGCCCCGGGGGCGGCCCTGGCCCTGGCCAGCAGCTCGGGGATGCCGTGGCCGGCGAGCTCCGGCTGCTTCTCCCAGGGGATCTCGCCGACCACTTTGGCGCCCCGGCCGTCACCGAGCGCGCGTGCGGCGTGGTTGGCCCATTCGACGCGGTCCTCGGCGGTCAGCACGTGCATGGGGTCCGGGTGCTGCTCCAGCAGGCCGACGAGCCAGGCGCGTACGCTGCGGCGGTCGGTGACATTCCAGGCGGTGCCCACCATGCACACCGGCCGGCCGGTGTCGTCGTACTCGAAGCCGGCCCGCAGCTCCAGCCAGCTGGCGATGCCCTGGGCGTCGAGGACGCGGTATTCGACGGCGTAGGGGGCCCCGGTCGCCAGCGAGTTCTCGATGGCCCCCTGGACGCCGGGCCGGTCGTCGGGGTGGATGCGGGCCATCCAGGACTCGATCCGGTGGTCCCAGGCGGCGGGGTCGAGCCCGGCCGCTCTGATCAGCTCCTCGGTGACCTCGTCGATCTCCAGCAGCCCGCTGTCCAGGTGCCAGGTCCAGGTGCCGACGCTGATCTGCTGCATGACCTCCCGCGTGCCGCTCGGCTCCTGCCACCAGGGCGCGGTGCCGGTACCCCGGGGGCGGGCCCGCGGCAGCCGGCTGCCGACGAAGGCGGCCAGGCGGGTGAGGAAGCGCTGCTGCCTGGCGTCCGGGAGGGCTCCGGCGAAGACGGAGAGGGCGCCGACGGCCTCCCCCTTGATCACGATCGGGGCGGACACGACGCCGCCCGGCAGGTCGGCGCCTCCCCCGGGCGCGGGCGGTGCCACTGCGCCGATGACCCACCTGGCCTGGGGTGTGCCGCCGCCTGCCGCGGCCGCGCCGTTGCCGACGGGCCACCGCGGGTCCCACGTCACGTCGAGGCTCGTCACCGCGCCTGAGGGCGCTGTGCCCGCGTCGTACCGCAGGTCGTTCCAGCGGGCCGCAAGCGAGGGGGGCAGACCGGTCACCGCCGCGAGGCTCAGCGTGCCCTCCTCGGTGCCGCGCAGGTGGGCGAGCCCGCCGAAGCCGCAGAGGGCGGCGACGGCCTGTTGCAGCGCGAGGCGCAGCAGGCCCCCGACGCCGAGGTCTTCCGCGGCTTCGAGCAGGCCCAGCCGTTCGTCGTCCGCCGGGTCGTCGCCCGGTTCGCCGCACACGGCAGCCATCAACGCATCACCCGCCTCAGCCAGCACCCCCCTCCCCACTGCTCATCCCCATTTTCGCGCCGATCACCGCACCCGGCCGCTTGTCGCACCCGAACGGCGCGGGAGCCGCCCGCGGGGCACCCGTATGACATCTGTCATGGCGAAGACACGACCTCCGGCCCTGCCGACGCGCCCCCGCCGCCCGCGAAGCCGGGGCCATGACAGCGACCACGACCACGGCCAGTGCGACGGGGCGGACGGCGGACGGCCAGGTGCCCGTCGTGGCGTTCACCGATGTGAACAAGAGCTACGGTGCCGTGCACGCGGTGGCCGGCCTGAGCCTTGGGCTGCACCCCGGGGAGACCGTGGCCCTGCTCGGGCCGAACGGCGCCGGGAAGTCCACCGCGCTCGACCTGCCGCTAGGGCTGAGGAACGCCGACCGCGGGTCCGTGCGGGTCCTCGGGACGACGCCCGCGCAGGCGATCGCCGCCGGGCAGCCCGGGTCCATGCCGCCGACCGGCGGGCTCATGGAGGAGGTGACCGTGCGCGGGCTGGTCGGGCTCGCCTGCGAGCTGCACCCCAAGGCCTACCCGGTGGACCGGGTGCCGGCCGCCGCGGACGGCGTCACGGACTTCGCGTCGCGGCTGGCCGGCGTGGCCCGATACGGACCTAGCCGACGACCTCAGGCAGCGTGACCGTACGATCGGTCGGGGAACCGAGAGCCTTCACGACCGCGGCGGCCACGTCCTCCGGAGTGACCGAGGTGGCCGAGCCGTCAGCTCGTTTCAGCAGCACACCCTTGAACGTCTTCCCGTACAGCGACTTAAGCGTGTCGAGGTCTATGTGCGGGGCCAGTGCGCCGTCAGAGGTGGCACGCATCGTGAGGAATTTCGGTACGGACTTGTTCGGGCTGAATTTGATCTTCTGGTTCACATTCGCCCGGATGGTGATCAGGTCGGACATCGCGGTCTTGCCGAAGCCGTTGACCGCCTTGTCGAGTTCGGCCTGCGAGACCTTCGGAGGCGCGGTGGTGGCGGGGAGCACCACCGGGGTGTCGGCGCCCGTTTCCGCGCGGGTGCGGTAGGCCGCTTCGACCTGGGCGGTCGCGGCGGCCACGTCGACGGTCTTGCGGGGCGTGCCGGGCACGCCGATCGCCTTGCCGTCCTCGAAGCGCACCATCGCGTCGCTGCCGCCGCTGCCCGTGCCGGCCAGCGACTGGAGGGCGGCCTTGAGCTTGTCCTCGTCGACGACGAAGACCGGGTCGGCGGTGCGGCTGCCGCCGAAGAGGGAGCCGATGACGGACACCGGGTTGTAGTCGGCGTGCGCCACGCCCCGCGCGGTGGCGTCCGTGTCGATGGACAGGCCCGCCACGGACGGCTTGAGGCTGCGCTTCTGGCCGCCGACGGTGAGCTGGATGGGCGCGGTGGCGCGGTTGCCGAGCGCGGTGTCGAGCATCTTGACGGCCGCGTCGCGCTTCTGGTTGCCGATGTCCACGCCGAGCACGGTGGTGCCCTTGGGGACGTCGGCGTGGTTCATCAGCAGGCCGGCGCCGTAGCCCACGACCAGGACGACGCCGATGGCGACGACGAGCAGCACCGGCTTGGAGCGGCCCTTCTTCTTCGCCGGGCGGGCGGCGGCGGGCGGCGCGGCCTCGGCCGCGGGGGCCGGTGCCGGTGCCGTACGGACGGGCGCGGGCGCGGGGCCGGGCGCGGCGGCCCGCTGGGGCGCCTGCCGGGGCTGGCGGGACTCGCCGGACGGCACCGCGGGGATGCCGCTGACCAGCGTGTCGCCGGAGGCGGGTCCCTGCCCGGACGCGGGCACGGGCGGGCGGAAGCCGTTCGGCCCGGTGGGCGGCCGGGCCGCTTCCGGGGTGACCGGCGGGACGTTCATGGTGCCGGTCGCGGGGCCGGCGGTCGGGCCGTACGGCTGCATGCCGAGCGGGTCCTCGTCGCCCGGGAAGGGCTCCTCGCTGGGCCGCGGCACCCCGGGCGGGAAGTCGGCGGTGCCGAACGGCTGCGACCCGGTGTCGTACGGCGAACGACCGTCGTCCACAACGGGCATCGCCGCCGTGTCGAACGGCTGCGACCCGGTGTCGTACGGCGAACGACCGTCGTCCACAACGGGCATCGCCGCCGTGTCGAACGACTGCGACCCCGTGTCGTACGGCGAACGACCGTCGTCCACAACAGGCATCGCCCCGGTGTCGAAGGGCGAACCGGCGCCGAAGGGCGGGGCCTCGTTCGCGAAGGGGGCGGCGAAGCCGCCCGGCGGGGTGTCGTGCGGCCCGCGCGCCGCCTCGCCCTCGCCGGGGGCGGAGCCGACCGGCGGCGGAAGGTAGGGCGTGCTGCCCGTCGACTCGTCAGGGGCGACGCCGAAGAGCGACACCGGCGTGCCGGAACCGCCCGTGGGCCCCGCTCCCCTGCCACCGCCGGGATTGCGCACCGGCAGCGGCACGTTCCCCGTCGACTCCCCCGTCCCGGGGGCCGGCGTCTCGTCCCGCCCGAAGGGCGCGGCCTGATCCCCCTGCCCGTACGGCGAGGCCGGCGCCCCACCGGGCACCGCTCCCTCGCCGAACGGCAGTGTCATGCCGCCGGACGTGTCGTCACGCCCGTAAGGCGATGTGCCGTCCTGCCCGTAAGGGGACGCGCCGTCCGGCCCGAAGGGCGACGCCGGAGCCGGGCCGGCCGGCGGCTGCGCCGCCGACGGCTTGCGGGGGGCGAACCAGTCGCTGGTCTTCTCCGGCTCGGGCTCCTGCGGGGCCTCCGCCTCGGGGGCGGGCCCGGCCTGCGCGGGTGCCTCGGCGGCGGCAGCCGCCGCCGCGACGGCCGCGGAGTCGTCGACGGTCGTGCGGACGACGACCGGCGGGATCGGGCGCGAGCCCGGGATGTTGATACGGATCCGGGTCGTCAGCGTCGTCTCGGTCCTGGGCTCCTCGGCCGGCGGCGGGGAGGCGGACTCGGCGTCCTGCTCCGTGCCGTCGTCCGGTGCGCCCGGCGGCCGCGTCCGCTCCTGCGGGTGCAGGGAGGGGAAGGGTCGGCTGCCGTAGGGCGGGGTCCCTGAGGGGTACGCGGCACCGCCGCGGCCCTGGGGCCCTGAGGACGAACTGTCTGTTTCACGAGTCAAAGCAGGCTCTCCCGGTTAGCTTCGCCGCCCGACACTGTTCTCCGCTTGCGGCTCGCCGGCGGGCCCACCATACCGACCTGCCGGTCACCGCGACCCTGGTCGGCCGGAACGCTCGGGCTCAGCCAACCATGCGTTTGCCCCTGCCCGCCAAGTCAGGCGGTATTCGCCCCGGATGAGGTCAGTTGGGGCAGAGTGGCGCAGATCACCGCGGCCAGGGCGCCGCCGAGGAGGTAGAGGTAGGCCGAGGCGCCCGCCGCGAAGAGGAAGTCGCCCTCGGATCGGGTGGAGCTGAGCAGCAGCACCGAGATGAGCCAGATCGCGGCCGGCACGGCCACGCCGACGCGGCTGCCGGTGGCCTTCAGGCCGCCGTAGAAGAGGGCGGCGCAGCCCGCGAGGGCCAGGAACAGCCCGCCGGGGAACCAGCCGTCCTGGACGAGCGCCCCGGCGAGCGCGACGAGGGCACCGAGGACGGCGAGGCCGAGGTAGCCGAGGATGCGGCCGAGTGTGACGGGGGTGGTCATGACGCGCTCCCGCGGCCGTCGTGGCCGCCGTCGATGTCGAAGAGGTCGCCGGCCGGGCCGCCCGCGGACCCGCCGCCGAGGGTTTCACCGCGCACCTGGCGATAGTATTCGGTCGCGGAGAACGGCTGCCCGAGGTCGTTGGACAGCGCGAAGAACGGGCCGTCCACGGCGATCTGGGTGGCGTGCGCGCGCATCGCCGCGGTCTTGTGGCCGGTGTAGGCGCTGCCGTCGACCACCACGGTCACCTGGTCGTCGTCGACGACGCCCGGCACGTCGTCCGGGGAGGCGATGCCCTCGAAGGGGAAGTCCCGGCCGGCCGCCGCGAGCCGGGCGAAGCCCTCCTCGACCACCGAGCGCGGGGTGCAGATCTCGAAGACCCGGTCCACCCGGTGGCCCTGGTCCGCGGCCAGTTCGTAGCCGCGCAGGGCGACCCGGTGGGCCTGGATGTGGTCGGGGTGGCCGTAGCCGCCGTTGTCGTCGTAGGTGACCATCGCCTGCGGGCGCACGTCCATGATGACCTCGGCCAGGTGGCCCGCCGCCTCGTCGAGGTCGGCCTGCCAGAAGCAGTCGGCCACCTCGTTCTCGGCGACGCCCATCATGCCGGAGTCGCGGTAGCGGCCGGGGCCGCCGAGGAAGCGGTGGTCGGTGACGCCCAGCTCCGACATCGCCGCGCCCAGCTCGCCGATCCGGTACTCGCCCAGGGTGTCGTCCCGGTCGGACGCCAGATGGGCCAGCTCCGCCGGGATCACCTCGCCCTCCTCGCCGAGCGTGCAGGTGACGAGGGTGACGAGGGCGCCTTCCGCCGCGTACTTCGCCATGGTGGCGCCGTTGTTGATCGTCTCGTCGTCCGGGTGGGCGTGGACGAGCAACAGCCGGCGCGCCGGACGTGCGGACGGGGTGGATCGGTCGGTCATGGCGAAAGCCTACGACCCCCGCCGACGGCCCTCAGAACTTGATGTCGGAGATCATTCCCGCGACGTTGTTGGTGAGGTCGGTGATCTGTGGCGCCCAGGACGAACTCGCCAGGTAGAAGCCCAGCAGCGTGCACGCGATGGCATGTCCGGTCTTCAGGCCGGACCTGCGGATCAGCAGGACCACGATGACCAGCAGCAGCAGCACCGCCGAAATCGAAAGTGCCACAGCGGCTCACCTCCAGGTACGCAGGGGTCATGTCAGTTGCCACATGCTTATTACCCACCCACGGCAACGGATCATAACTTTCCGTGCCACCGCATATGTCGGAGCACGGAAGCACGCGGGGGCGCATGACCAGATCCGGCCACCGGCGGCCACCGGCGCGATTTCGACACGGGGTGCTGCTGCGCTGGTCGGGGGGCTCGCGCGGCCATCCGGCGGTTATTCGGAGGCGGTTGTCGGTGGCACCCCCTACTGTGCCGGGTATGACGTACCTCTCATTCCCGCGGCAGCACGCACGGACGCAGCGGTTCAGTCTGGGGGCGCCGCGGGCCTTCGCGGTCGCGCCCGGGGGCGAGCGGGTGGCCTTCCTGCGGTCGCGGTCGGGTACGGACACCGCCCAACTGCTGTGGGTGCTCGACCTGCCGGCGGCGGGCGAGGGGGCCCCTGGCGAGCGTGTGGCGGCCGACCCGGTGGCGCTGCTGGGCGGTTCGCCCGAGGACCTGCCGGCGGCCGAGAGGGCCCGCAGGGAGCGCAGCAGGGAGGGTTCCGCGGGCGTGGTGGCCTATGCGGTGGACGGCGCCGTGGCGGTCGCCGCCTTCGCGCTGTCGGGGCGGCTGTTCACCGCCTCGCTGCTGCCCGGCGGCGGCGGTGCGCGCGAGGTGGCGGTGCCGGGTCCCGTGGTGGACCCGCGGCCGTCGCCGGACGGCCGGTGGGTGGCCTTCGCGGCGGGGGGCGCGCTGCGGGTGGTCGCGGCGGACGGCGCGGGCGAGCGCGCCCTTGCCGAGCCCGACGGCGACCAGGTGTCGTGGGGGCTCGCGGAATTCGTCGCGGCCGAGGAGATGGGCCGCTCCAGGGGCTTCTGGTGGGCGCCGGACAGCTCCGCGCTGCTGGCCGCCAGGGTGGACGAGTCGGGGGTGGCGCGGCGCTGGATCTCCGAGCCCTCGCAGCCCGACCGGGCCCCGGTCGAGGTGGCCTATCCGGCGGCGGGCACGGCCAACGCCGAGGTGTCGCTGGCGCTGCTCGGCCTCGACGGCAGCCGGCGGGACGTGACGTGGGACCGGGAGCGCTTCCCGTATCTGGCGGCGGTGCACTGGACGGCCGCGGGGCCGCCGGTGCTGCTGGTCCAGGCGCGCGACCAGCGCACCCAGCACTACCTGACGGTGGACCTCGCGACGGGTGCGACCAGCACCGCGGTCGCCGAGGAAGATCGAATTTGGCTTGATCTTTTCCCCGGGGTTCCGGCTCTGCGGCCCGACGGGACACTGCTGCGGATCACGGACGTGGACGGCGTCCGGGTGCTGATGGCGGGTGAGGCCGCCCTGACGGGCGGCGAGTTGCATGTGCGGGCGCTGCTGGACGCGGGCGGCGACGACATCCTGGTCAGCGCCTCGGCGGGTCCTGACGCCGCCGACCCGCAGACCGGGCAGATCCACGTCCACCGGGTGACCGCGGAGGGTCCTGTCCGCGTCACGGAGGAGCCGGGGGTGCATTCGGCGGTGCGCGCGGGCGAGGTCACCGTGCTGGTCTCCGCGGTGCCCGACCGCCCGGGTGCGGCGGTCCGCGTCCTGCGCGCGGGGCGCCAGGTCGCCGAGGTGGCCTCGTACGCCGAGACGCCGTCGCTGACCGCCCGGGTGCGCTTCGCCGAGGCCGGGAAGCGGAAGATCCCGTGTGCGGTGCTGCTGCCCTCCGGCTATGCCGAGGGCGACGGCCCGCTGCCGGTGCTGATGGACCCGTACGGGGGTCCGCACGGCCAGCGCGTGGTGGCCGCGCACAACCCGCACCTGGTCTCGCAGTGGTTCGCCGACCAGGGCTTCGCGGTGGTCGTGGCGGACGGGCGCGGGACCCCCGGGCGCTCCCCCGGGTGGGAGAAGGGCATTTCCGGCGGCCGGCTCGCCGAGGTGGTCCTCGACGACCAGATCGACGCGCTGCACGCGCTCGCGGAGGACTTCCCGCTCGACCTCGGCCGGGTCGCGATCCGCGGCTGGTCCTTCGGCGGCACTCTGGCCGCGCTCGCGGTGCTGCGCCGCCCGGACGTCTTCCACGCGGGGGTCGCGGGCGCCCCGCTGACCGACCAGCGGCTCTACGACACGCACTACACCGAGCGCTACCTCGGCCACCCGGACGAGCAGGCGGAGGCCTACGACCTCAACTCGGTCGTGACCGCCGACGGCATCCCCCAGCTCGCCTCCCCCGCGCGGCCTTTGATGATCGTTCACGGCTTCGCCGACGACAACGTGCTGGTGGCGAACACCCTCCGGCTGTCCTCGGCCCTGCTGGCGGCCGGCCGGCCCCACGAGGTCCTCCCGCTGTCGGGCGGCGTCACGCACATGACCCCCCAGGAGCAGGTCGCGGAGAACCTGCTGCTCCTCCAGGTCGACTTCCTCCGCCGCTCGCTCGCCACGGGGGCCTGACCCTCCGCCTCTCGGCCACTGCCCCCTCCGACCCTGTCGGAGGGGGCTTTCGTTTTTCCGGGGGCGAGTCGGGGTACCCCCAGGCGAAGGTCCGGCCGAGCAGGCGTACGGACAGCAAGACGGGGGGTCCGTATATCGGTCAGACGACAGTCAAGTTGCCCGCATGTTAACGCGTTTGGTCCGGACAAGTCCGACAAGCCCGCTCCGCCAGAGGGTTGTCAAGCACATCCGGAAGACGATCTGCTCAATGTTCGCTCAAGAAGCAGTCGGTCACGCTTTCTTCCTTCCGCACCCTCTTGACTGGAAGTTGCTTTCATTGCGACAGTCCGGGCAACTCGCGACGCGCCAACCCGTCGCGCCGTCCCATTACCGTTGCGGGGGCTATCGCGATGACGAGTTCCACCGAGACCACGGTCTCCGGTCCGCCCGGGGAACCGGATGAGATCACCACCGCCGATGTCGCGGTGCCGGCCGAGCTGGTCGGATGGTCGCCAGGCCAGTTGATGTGGCGACGGTTCAAACGAGACCGCGCCGGGGTCATCTCGGCCTACGTGGTCGGGTTCTTCTTCGTGGTCGCGATCCTCGCGCCGGTCATCTCGAAGCTCTACGGCAAGGACCCGTACACGCTGTACGGGCAGAACGAGCCGGGCGTGCTCAACGACTTCGGCTACCCGATCGCGCCGAACGGCGGCGTGAGCGGCAAGTTCTGGTTCGGCGTCGAGCCGAACCTCGGGCGGGACGTCTTCATGCAGCTGGTCTACGGGATCCGCACCTCGCTGAGCATCGCGCTCGCGGTGACGATCGCCGTGACCGTCACCGCGATCCTGCTGGGCATCTCGGCCGGCTACCTCGGCGGCAAGATGGACTACTTCGTCGGCCGGATCACCGACCTGCTGATGGCCTTCCCCGCGCAGCTGTTCTTCGTCGCCGTCATGCCGGTGGTGACCGCGCTCTTCGTGAGCCCGGTCAACGAGACGCCGACGTATCTGCGGGTGGTCGCGCTGATCGCGGTGCAGTGGTTCCTCGGCTGGATGGGCCTGTCCCGGCTGCTGCGCGGTCAGGTACTGAGCCTGCGGGAACGGGAGTTCATCGAGGCGGCCCGGGTCACCGGGGCCTCGTCGTGGCGCATCGTCCGCCGCGAACTGCTGCCGAACCTGGTGACGCCGATCCTGGTGCAGAGCACTCTGATGCTGCCGACCTTCGTGACCGCGGAAGCCGGACTGTCGTTCCTCGGTGTGGGGCTCGTGGAGCCCACGCCCGACTGGGGACGGATGTTCGCACGCGGCGCCGAGGTCTACCAGAACGACCTCACTTACATGTTCTTCCCCGGCATCGCGATGGTGGTCTTCATCGTCGCCTTCAACCTGCTCGGGGACTCGGTCCGGGACGCTTTCGACCCGAAGGCCGCTCGTTAGGGACACCGTTGTGGGGGCGGCGTCGCCCCGCACCGGGCCGATAAGGCAGCTCACAGCATCAACGGACAGGGGTGCAACAACCGATATGAGACTCTACGTGCGTAGAACCCGGGCCGCACTGGTGGCGGTCGCCGCCGGCGCGCTGGTCCTCACCGCATGCAGCAGTGGCGGGGGTGGTGGTGACAAGACCACCGAGAACAAGGACGCGAGGGCCAAGCAGAGCAAGAGTGCCCAGCAGCTGGCGTCCCAGATCAGCTTCGGTGACGACGCCGCATCGAAGGGTCCGGCCGAGCCCGTCCCGGGCGCGGTGAGCGGCGGCACGATGAACGTGCTGGAGCGCGACAGCTACACCCACCTCGACCCGGCCCAGATCTACGTGTCGAACGAGGGCCAGCTCGCGACCCTGATCCACCGCGGCCTGACGTCGTACAAGCTGGACAACGCCGGCAAGTACACGGTGGTCGGCGACCTGGCCACCAACAGCGGTGAGCAGTCGGACGGCGGCAAGACCTGGACTTACCACCTCAAGGACGGCATCAAGTTCCAGGACGGAACGCCGATCACGTCCAAGGACATCCGGTGGTCGGTGGAGCGGATGTTCGCCCCGTTCGTGACCAACGGCCCGGCCTACCTCCAGCAGTGGCTGGCCAACGTCAGCGGCACCGACTACCGCAAGCTGCTGCCGGACGGCCCGTACAAGGGCAAGCACCTGCCGGACACGCTGCTGGCCACGCCGGACGCGAAGACCATCGTCTTCCACTTCCCGAAGCCGGAGACCGACACCCCGTACCTGTTCGCGATGCCGGGCTACTCGGTGGTCGACTCGGCGAAGGACACCCAGCTCAAGTACGACAAGACGCCGGTCGCCTCGGGTCCGTACATGATCAAGTCCTTCGACCAGGGCAAGTCGATGACCCTGGTGAAGAACCCCAACTGGGACCCGACCACCGACGCGAGCCGCCACCAGTACGTGGACTCCTTCGCGATCACGTTCAACCACCAGAACGAGGACTCCACCAAGCGGCTGATGTCCGACTCGGGTGAGAACCAGACCTCGGTCAGCTTCGACAACACCGTCGACACCGACAACACCCCGACCGTGGTCGGCACTCCGGCGATCTACAAGCGGACGGTGGCCGGCTACCAGCCCTTCGTCGGCCAGGTCGCCTTCAACATGAAGAAGATCACCGACATCAACATCCGCAAGGCGCTGGCGCTGGCGATCCCGACCAAGGCCGTCTACCAGGCGCTCGGCGCGTCCTACGGCGCCGAGTACGCGGGCGGCTTCATCAGCCCGGCGCTGGCCGGCTACCAGAAGGCCGACCCGCTGGGCAAGATCGCCAACCCCAACGGCGACCAGGTCGCGGCCAAGAAGATCCTCACCGACGCGGGCAAGCTGAACACCAAGATCACCTACGCGTACATCAACACCACCGCGGGCCAGACGTACTCCGTGACGATCGCCGCCGCCCTGAAGGCCGCCGGCTTCGACGTGCAGCGCAAGGAGCTGCCGTCCGACACGTACTACGACCTGATCGGCAAGGTGGACAACCCGTACGACATCTACGCGTCCGCGTGGGGTGCCGACTGGCCGAGCGCCCTGACGGTGATCCCGCCGGTCTTCGACGGCCGGACCATCGCTGACCAGGCGCCCAACTACGGGCACGTCAACGACGCGCACGTGAACAGCGAGATCGACCGGATCGAGACCCTCACCGACCCTGCAGCGGCGGCCAAGGCCTGGTTCGACCTCAACACCTACCTGATGACCAAGGTCATCCCGGGTGTCCCGACCGTCTACTACAAGGAGCTGCAGCTGTTCGGCTCCAAGATCGGCGGGGCTGTCTACAACAACATGTCCGCCGGCATCGACGCCACCAAGCTCTACCTCAAGCCGTAAGCGCCGGCATGATGCCCCGGTGGAGCCGGACACCGTCCGGCTCCACCGGGGCGCCGCCGGATCCACCACCGCCGCCGTCCTCAGAGAGCTGCGACCGCCATGCTTCGATTCCTCGTCCGCCGGACGCTCGGCGCTGTGGTCATTCTGCTGTTCATCAGCGCCTTCACGTTCCTGCTGTTCTTCGCGATACCGCATGATCCGGCGCTGCTGTCCTGCGGTAAGAACTGCACCCCGGACAACCTCAAGATCATCCACCACAACCTGGGCCTCGACCACCCGGTGCCGGTGCAGTACTACCACTACATGGTGCGGATCTTCACCGGTCACCGCTTCTCGACCGGCAACTGCCCCGCGCCCTGCTTCGGCTACTCCTTCGCCAACAGCGAGCCGGTGTGGCCGACCCTGATGGACCGGCTGCCCACGACGCTGTCGCTGGCGCTCGGCTCCATGGTGGTCTTCCTGCTCTTCGGCCTCGGCACCGGCATGCTCGCCGCCTGGAAGCGCGGCACGCTGGTCGACAAGGTCTTCAGCTCCGCGTCGCTGGTCCTCAGCTCGATGCAGATCTACTTCGTCGGCCCGATCGTGCTGGCCCTGCTGGTCTACAACAACCACATCCTGGACCAGCCCAAGTACGTCCCGATCACCCAGAGTCCGATCTCCTGGTTCAGCGGCCTGCTCATCCCGTGGTGCGTGCTGTCGATCCTGTTCACCGCGAACTACACCCGTATGGCGCGCTCCACGATGATCGAGCAGCTCCAGGAGGAGCACGTCCGCACCGCCCGTGCCAAGGGCATGTCCAGCGCCTATGTCTTCTTCCGCTACGCCTGGCGCGGATCGCTGATCCCGATCGTCACCATCCTGGGCATCGACCTGGGGTCGCTGCTCGGCGGCGCGATGATCACCGAGTACACCTTCCAGCTCACCGGCCTCGGGCGGCTGGCGATCGACTCGGTGAACAAGACCGATCTGCCCATGCTCATGGGCGTGATGCTCTTCAGCGCCGCCCTGATCGTCCTTTTCAACATCCTCGTGGACGCCGCCTACGCGTTCATCGACCCGCGCGTGCGGCTGTCCTAGGAGACCGTCAGTGACCACCATGACCAAACCGGAGGAATCCGCAGAGGGTGCCACCCCGGCCGCGTCCGACGCCTTCTTGTCGGTACGCGACCTGTACGTGCGCTTCTCCACCGAGGACGGCGTCGTCAAGGCCGTGGACGGGCTGTCGTTCGACCTGCGCCGCGGCCAGACGCTGGGCATCGTCGGCGAGTCGGGCTCCGGCAAGTCGGTGACCAACCTGACCGTGCTGGGGCTGCACAACCCGGCCACCACGGAGGTGGCGGGCGAGATCCTGCTGGACGGCGAGGAACTGACGGGGGCGGGCAACCGCACCCTGGAACGGCTGCGCGGCGACAAGATGGCGATGATCTTCCAGGACTCGCTGACCGCCCTGTCGCCCTATTACACGATCGGGCGGCAGATCGCCGAGCCGTATATGAAGCACCGGGGCGTCAGCAAGCGGGAGGGCCGGCAGCGGGCCATCGAGATGCTGGAGAAGGTCGGCATCCCGCAGCCCAAGCTGCGGGTGGACGACTATCCGCACCAGTTCTCCGGCGGTATGCGGCAGCGGGCGATGATCGCGATGGCGCTGGTGTGCAACCCGGACCTGCTGATCGCCGACGAGCCGACCACCGCGCTGGACGTGACCGTGCAGGCGCAGATCCTCGACCTGCTCAAGGACCTCCAGCAGGAGTTCGGCTCGGCGATCATCCTGATCACCCACGACCTGGGCGTGGTCTCCAACGTCGCCGACGACCTGCTGGTGATGTACGCGGGACGGGCCGTCGAGCGCGGTTCGGTGCGCGAGCTGATCCACTCGCCGCAGCACCCGTACACCTGGGGCCTGCTGGGGTCGATGCCGCGGCTGATGTCGGACGTGACGGAGCCGCTGACGCCGATCCCGGGGTCGCCGCCGAGCCTGCTCTCCCCACCGCCGGGCTGCGCCTTCCACCCGCGCTGCGGCTTCACCGACCTGGTCGGCGGCGGCCGCTGCGCCCACGAGCGGCCGGAACTGCCGGACGGCCGCGGGTCGGCGTGCCATCTCACCGACGACCAGAAGCGGTCCGTGTTCATCGAGACGATTCAGCCGCGGCTCGGCTGACCGGTCAGGCCGAGAGAGAAGAGTGGCAGGCAGGCATCCCATGAGCAACGACATCTCACTGTCCAAGGCGCCGGCGGCGGCCGACCCCGCGGAACCGCCCGGCGAGACCCTGCTGCAGGTCAGCGGGCTCACCAAGCACTTCCCCGTGATGGGCGGCTTCCCGTTCAAACGCCAGGTCGGCGCGGTGCAGGCGGTGGACGGCATCGACCTGACCGTACGGGCCGGCGAGAGCTTCGGCCTGGTCGGCGAGTCCGGCTGCGGCAAGTCCACCACCGGGCGGCTGATCACCCGGCTGCTGGAACCCACCGCGGGCAGCATCAGCTACCGCGGCCAGGAAATCTCGCACGCCACCCGCAAGGAACTGGCGCCGGTCAGGTCCGAGATCCAGATGATCTTCCAGGACCCGTACTCGTCGCTGAACCCGCGGCAGACGGTGGGCACCATCATCGGCGGCCCGATGGAGATCAACGCGATCAACCCGCCCGGCGGCCGGGAGAAGCGGGTCCGCGAGCTGCTGGAGACCGTCGGCCTCAATCCCGAGCACTTCAACCGCTTCCCGCACGAGTTCTCCGGCGGCCAGCGGCAGCGCATCGGGGTGGCCAGGGCGCTGGCGCTGGAGCCCAAGCTGATCGTGGCCGACGAACCGGTCTCGGCGCTGGACGTCTCCATCCAGGCCCAGGTGGTCAACCTGCTCCAGCAGGTGCAGCGCGATCTCGGCATCGCCTTCCTCTTCATCGCACACGACCTGGCGATCGTCCGGCACTTCTCCGAGCGGGTCGCGGTGATGTACCTGGGCAAGATCGTGGAGGTCGGCGACCGCGACTCGATCTACCAGCGCCCCCGCCACCCCTACACCCACGCGCTGCTGTCGGCGGTGCCCGAGGTGCAACTGGAGGGCGAGGAGCGCGAGCGGGAGCGTATCCGGCTGGCCGGTGACGTGCCGTCGCCGATCAACCCGCCCTCCGGGTGCCGGTTCCGTACGCGCTGCTGGAAGGCCGCGGACAAGTGCGCCACCGAGGAGCCGCCGCTGATCCAGCTGGGCGGCTCGGAAGAGGGGCACCTGACCGCCTGCCACTTCCCCGAGGAGCCCACGATCGCCGCCCGCGGCGAGGACATCGTGATGGACCCGGCACTCGCCGCGATCGAGGACGTCTCCGACCGTCCGATGTGAGCCGCCGTACGGACCGCGCCGAACGGCCCCGGCGCGGTCCGTACGGCCCGGACCCGTACGGGCCCCGCGCGGGCCGGTCTCACTCCCCGCGCACCACGACCTGCTTCTCCTCCGCGAAGTGGCACGCCGAGTCGTGCTCGGCGGGACCGCCGGTGCCGCGGAAGACCTCGGGCACCGCGAGCAGCGGCTCCTCGACCACGCAGCGCTCCCGCGCCTTCCAGCAGCGGGTGCGGAAGCGGCACCCGGACGGCGGGTCGGCCGGCGAGGGCACATCGCCGGTCAGGATAATGCGCTCCCGGTGCTCGCGCGCCTCCGGGTCGGGCACCGGCACCGCGGACAGCAGCGCCTGGGTGTACGGGTGCGTGGGGTGCACGTAGATTTCCGCGTCCGAGCCGATCTCCACGATCTTGCCCAGGTACATCACGCCGACGCGGTCGGAGATGTGCCGCACGATCGACAGGTCGTGCGCGATGAACATGTAGGACAGGTTGAACTCGTCCTGCAGCCGCTCCATCAGGTTGACCACCTGCGCCTGCACCGACACGTCCAGCGCCGAGACCGGCTCGTCGGCGACGATGACCTCCGGCCGCAGCGCCAGGCCGCGGGCGATGCCGATGCGCTGCCGCTGGCCGCCGGAGAACTGGTGCGGGTAGCGGTTGATGTACTCGGGATTGAGCCCCACCACGTCCAGCAGGTCCTGCACCCGCTTGCGCCGGTCGCCCTTGGGCGCCACGTCCGGGTGGATCTCGTACGGCTCCCCGATGATGTCGCCGACCGTCATCCGCGGGTTGAGCGAGGTGTACGGGTCCTGGAAGACCATCTGGATGTTGCGCCGCACCGCCTTGAGCGCGCGGCCCGACAGCTTGGTGATGTCGTCGCCGCGGTAGATGATCTCCCCCGACGTCGGCTGCTCCAGGTTCATCAGCAGCTTGGCGACGGTGGACTTGCCGCACCCGGACTCGCCCACGATGCCCAGCGTCTCGCCGGGGAAGAGGTCGAAGCTCACCCCGTCGACCGCCTGGACCGCGCCGACCTGCCGCTTGAAGACGATGCCCTGGGTCAGCGGGAAGTGCTTGACCAGGTTGCGCACCTGGAGGATCGGCTCGCGGTCCGCGGACCCGCCGTCGGACGGCTCAGGCCTTGTCGGCTCCGGCGCTGTCGTCACCGAGGGTCTCCTTCCAGAAGTGGCAGGCGCTGGCCCGGTCCTGGCTGACCCGGTAGAGCGGGGGGACGTCGGTGCGGCAGATGTCCTGCGCCAGCGGGCAGCGCGGGTTGAAGGCGCAGCCCGGCGGGATGTGCAGCAGGTTCGGCGGCAGGCCCTTGATCGCGTACAGCTCCTGCCCCTTCTGGTCCAGCCGCGGGATCGAGTCGAGCAGGCCCTTGGTGTACGGATGGGCGGGGGCCCGGTAGATGTCGTGGACCGGTGAGGTCTCCACGATCCGCCCCGCGTACATCACGGCGATCTTGTCGGCGACGTCGGCGACCACGCCGAGGTCGTGGGTGATCAGGATCAGGCCCATGTTGTACTCGCGCTGAAGTCCCGCGAGCAGGTCCATCACCTGGGCCTGCACGGTGACGTCGAGTGCGGTGGTGGGCTCGTCGGCGATGATCAGCTCGGGTTCCAGCGCCATGGCCATGGCGATCATCACCCGCTGCCGCATACCGCCGGAGAACTGGTGCGGATAGCTCCTGATCCGCTCCTTGGCGCCCGGGATGCGCACCCGCTCCATCAGCTCGATCGCCCGGACGCGGGCCGCCTTGCGGGACATCCCGCGGTGCACGGTGAACATCTCGCCCAGCTGCTCGCCCACGTTCAGCACCGGGTTGAGCGAGGACAGCGCGTCCTGGAAGATCATCGCCATCCGGG
Organism: Streptomyces sp. NBC_00433; assembly: GCA_036015235.1. NCBI lineage: Bacteria > Bacillati > Actinomycetota > Actinomycetes > Kitasatosporales > Streptomycetaceae > Streptomyces > Streptomyces sp. NBC_00433. The sequence continues at coordinate 3,501,719 of CP107926.1, forward strand.
CGCCGCGCACCTTGCGGCGCTCCTCGCCGCCGAGCTTCAGCAGGTCGCGGCCCTGGAAGAGGATCTTCCCCTGGGTGACGAAGCCCGGCGGCGAGTCCAGGATGCCCATGATCGCCTGGGCGGTGACCGACTTGCCGGAACCCGACTCGCCGAGCACCGCGAGGGTCTCCCCCGCGTCGACCGAGTACTCCACGCCGTTGACGGCCTTGGCGACGCCCTCCCTGGTGCGGAATTCCACGTGCAGGTTGCGCACGTCGAGCAGCGGGCCGCCGTGCGTACCGCCTTCTTCGGTGCTCGGCTCGGCAATCGTGGCCATATCGGCGGGCTCCTCAGCGCAGCTTGGGGTCGAGGGCGTCGCGCACCGCGTCGCCGAGCATGATGAACGCCAGGACGGTCACGCTCAGCGCCCCGGCGGGCCACAGCAGCATGTGCGGGGCGTTGCGGATCTGGTTGGACGCGTCGGAGATGTCGATCCCCCAGGAGACGGTGGGCGGTTTGAGGCCGACGCCGAGGTAGGACAGCGTGGCCTCCAGCGCGATGTAGGTGCCCAGCGCGATGGTGCCGACCACGATCACCGGGGCGACGGCGTTGGGCGCGATGTGCCGCAGCAGCATCCGGGAGTTGCCGGCGCCCAGCGCCCTGGCCGCCTGCACGTAGTCGTTCTGCCGGGCGGTGATGACCGAGCCGCGGGCGATACGGGCGATCTGCGGCCAGCCGAGCAGCACCATGAAGCCGACCACCGGCCACACGGTGCTGTTGGTGACCACCGACAGGAAGACCAGGCCGCCGAGCACCACCGGGATGCCGAAGAAGACGTCGCTGAGCCGGGACAGGATCGCGTCCCACCAGCCGCCGAAGAAGCCGGCCAGGCCCCCCAGCACGCTGCCGAGCAGCACCACCCCGGCGGTCGCGCACACGCCGACCGTCACCGAGGCGCGGGCCCCGTAGACCACCCGGGTGTAGACGTCGCGGCCCTGCTGGTCGAAGCCGAACGGGTGGCCGGGCTCGGAGCCGGCCTGCGACTTCTGGAGGTTGGCCTGCAACGGGTCCTGGGAGGCGATGGTGCCCGGCCACAGCGAGATGAAGACCAGGAAGAGGATGATCAGCACCGAGATGATGAAGACGGGGTTGCGCCGCAGGTCGCGCCACGCGTCGGACCACAGGCTGCGCGGCTTGCCCGCGGGGCCGCCCGGCTCCTGGCCGTGGTCGGGGGGGCGCTCCAGGGCGTCGGCGTCGGAGGCCGCCAGGTCCATGCCGGCGCCGTAGCCGCCGCCGGGGGCGATGGCGCCCTGCTTCGGGTCCAGCGGGTTGTTCTCAGGCATAACGGATCCTCGGGTCCAGGACCGCGTAAAGCAGGTCGACCAGCAGGTTCGCGATGAGGAAGACCAGCACCAGGATGGTGACGAAGCCGACCACGGTCGGCGCGTTGTTGCGCAGGATGCCCTGGTAGAGCTGGAAGCCGACACCGTGGATGTTGAAGATCCGCTCGGTGACGATGGCACCGCCCATGAGGAAGCCGATGTCGGTGCCGATGAAGGTGACGACCGGGATCAGCGAGTTGCGCAGCAGGTGCCTGATGATGATCCGGTGCCGTGGCAGGCCCTTGGCGACCGCGGTGCGCAGGTAGTCGGCGCGGGTGTTCTCGGCGATCGAGGTACGGGTCAGCCGGGTGACGTAGGCCAGCGAGACCAGCGCGAGCACCAGGCCCGGCAGGATCAGCTCGTTGAAAGGCGCGTCGGGTGACACCGAGGGGCTGACCCATCCCCACTGGACGCCGAAGAGGTACTGCAGGACGTAGCCGGTGACGAAGGTCGGCACCGAGATGACGACCAGGGTGAGCAGCAGCACCCCGGTGTCGACCGGCTTGCCGCGCTTCATGCCGGTGAGGACGCCCAGCGAGATGCCGATGACGATCTCGAAGAGGATCGCCACGATGGTCAGCCGGATGGTGACAGGGAAGGCGCTGCCCATCAGGCTGGTGACGGACTGCCCGTTGAAGGCGGTGCCGAAGTCGCCGGTGAAGATGTTCCCCATGTAGATCAGGTACTGCTGCCACAGCGGGTCGTTGAGGTGCAGGTCGTGCCGGATCTGCGCGGCGGTGGCCGGGTCGGGCGCGCGGTCGCCGAACAGCGCGGCGACCGGGTCGCCGAGCGCGTAGACCATGAAGAAGATCAGGAACGTGCTGCCGATGAACACCGGGATCATCTGGAGCAGCCGCCGGATCACATAGCGTCCCATGCGGGCCCTTCCGGGGAGTTCCGGGGAATGAGGGGACCGGGGGGCGCGGGCGCCGGTGCTGCGACCGGTGCGGCGGCCCCCGGCCGCGGTGTCACTTGACCTTGATCTCGTTGTAGACGGGCACGCTGAAAGGGTTCAGCGCGACGTTCGAGAGGTTGGTCGAGAAGCCGGCGCTGCCGTTCTGGTACCACAGCGGGATCGCGGGCATGTCGATGACCAGCTGCTTCTCCGCCTCCTGGAACTTGCTGACGGACTCGCTCGAGGAGCTCGCCGCGTTGGCCTCGTTGACCAGCTTGTCGAAGTTGGCGTTGCTGTAGTGCGAGTCGTTCGACGAGGCGTCGGTGAAGTACTGCGGCTGCAGGAAGTCCTGGATCAGCGGGTAGTCCATCTGCCAGCCGGCCCTGAAGGGGTCGTTCAGCTGCTTGCTGGTGATCCGGTTGCGGAAGTCGGCGAAGGTGCCGATGGGGGCGCCGACGCAGGCCTTGTTGTTGCCCAGCGCGTTGTTGATGCTGTTGCAGACCGCGTCGACCCATTCCTTGTGCGAGCCGGTGTCCGCGTTGTAGGAGATGGTGATCTTGCCGCCGGGCAGGCCGCCGCCCTCGGCGATCAGCTGCTTGGCCTTGTCGGCGTTGAAGGTGCACTCGTCGCCGCACAGCCCGGCCTTGAAGCCGCCCGCGTCACCGAGCACCGGGGAGGTCCAGTCGGTGGCCGGGGTGCGGGTCTGCTGGAAGATCTGGTCGGTGATCTGCTTGCGGTTGATCGCCATCGACAGGCCCTGCCGGACCTTCGCCGAGTTCGCCGAGGACCAGCGCGGGCTGTACAGCGGGAAGGAGATGGTCTGGATGATGCCGGCCGGCACGTTGATGTAGCGGTTGCCGAGGTCGCTCTTGACGTTGCGCAGCTGGGTGACCGGGACGTCGTCGACGAGGTCGAGGTTGCCGGCCTGGAGGTCGGTGTACGCGGTGTTGTTGTCGGTGTAGACCCGCAGCTCGACCCCGCCGTTCTGCGCCGGGTCGGGGCCCTTGTAGCCGTCCCACTTCCTCAGCTCCATCTTGGAGCCCTTGGTGTAGGAGGCGATCTGGTAAGGGCCGTTGCCGATCGGCTTGGCGAGCCACGCCTGGCGGTTGGTGAAGAAGGCCTGCGGCAGCGGGTCGAAGGCCGCGTAGCCCAGGGTGTCGGGGAAGAGCGCGAACTTCTGGTTGAGCCTGACCTTGAACTCGGTGTCGGAGACCTTCGTCAGGCCGGACAGCGTGGTGGCGGAGGCCTTCGCGCCCGGGGTGTCGGGGTGCACCTTGTCGTAGCCGTCGATGTAGCTGAAGAAGCTGGCGTTGAGCTGGGCGTTCTTCAGCTGGGTGTCGAAGTTCCAGGCGTTGATGAAGGAGTCGGCGGTGACCGGCTCGCCGTTGCTGAAGGTCCAGCCGGTCTTGAGCTTGATGTCGAAGTTCTGCGAGTCGGTGGACGTGATCGACTGGGCGATCATGTTCTCGGCCTTGGCGGTCTTCGGGTTGTAGGCCTTCAGGCCGCGGAAGACCATGTCGAGGACCTTGCCGCCCTGCACCTCGTTGGTGTTGGCCGGCTCCAGCGGGTTCTGCGGGTCGCCCCAGGAGGCCCGTACGATGCCGCCGCCGCTGCCGCCGGTCGAGGTGCTGCTCCCGCCGTTGTCACCGCTGCTGCCGCAGGCGGCGGCTGTCAGGGCGACGACGGTCACGCCGACGGCCCACTTCACGCGCGTGGCTCCGCGCATCGCGTGCCTCCTCATGGGTCACAAATGACACTTCGTAACCCATGACACAGCAATTGCGGCAAAGCCGCACTTCTACACCTGCGTGTCGCGTACCCAATGCGTTGGCCAGAGCGCGACACCACGTCAGAAGGGGCGCCCCCGGCGGGGGCGCCCCTTCTGCGGTGCTGTCGCGGACGGTCCGGTCAGGCGGCGCCCACCACGTCCTTCTCCTCGGCGAAGTGGCACGCGGACTCGTGCTTCGCCGGGGTGTCGACGTTCGCGAACCGGGTCGGGATCGCGAGCAGCGGCTCCTCCACCGCACACCGGTCCTCCGCCTTCCAGCAGCGGGTGCGGAAGCGGCACCCGGACGGCGGATTCGCCGGCGAGGGCACGTCACCGCTCAGGATGATCCGCTCCCGGTGCTCGCGCGCCTCGGGGTCGGGCACCGGCACCGCGGACAGCAGCGCCTGGGTGTACGGGTGCGTGGGGTGCTCGTAGATTTCGGCGTCCGAGCCGATCTCCGCCATCTTGCCCAGGTACATCACGCCGACGCGGTCGGAGATGTGCCGCACGATCGACAGGTCGTGCGCGATGAAGATGTAGGACAGGTTGAACTCGTCCTGGAGCTTCTCCATCAGGTTGATGACCTGCGCCTGCACCGACACGTCCAGCGCCGAGACGGGCTCGTCGCAGATGATGATCTCCGGGTTGAGCGCGAGGCCGCGGGCGATGCCGATGCGCTGGCGCTGGCCGCCGGAGAACTGGTGCGGGTAGCGGTTGATGTACTCGGGGTTCAGGCCGACGACGTCGAGCAGTTCCTCGACCCGCTTGCGGCGGTCGCCCTTGGGCGCCACCTCGGGGTGGATGTCGTACGGCTCACCGATGATGTCGCCGACCGTCATCCGCGGGTTGAGCGAGGTGTACGGGTCCTGGAACACCATCTGGATGTTGCGCCGCACCGCCTTGAGCGCGCGGCCCGACAGCTTGGTGATGTCCTGGCCCTTGTAGAAGACCTCGCCCGCCGTGGCCTGCTCCAGGCTCATCAGCAGCTTGGCGACGGTGGACTTGCCGCAGCCCGACTCGCCCACGATGCCCAGCGTCTCGCCCGCGAACAGGTCGAAGGAGATGCCGTCGACGGCCTTGACGGCGCCGATCTGCCGCTTGACGACGATGCCCTGGGTCAGCGGGAAGTGCTTGACCAGGTTGCGCACCTGCAGGATCGGCTCCCGCTCGGCGAGCTGGGCGGCGGCGGCCGAGGCCACCTCCACCACGGGCGCGGTCTCGGGCGCCGCGTCCTCGGGGTCCTTGGGGAGGGTGGTGTCACTCACCGAGGGTCTCCTTCCAGAAATGGCAGGCGCTGCCGCGCGCCGTGCCGACCGGGTGCAGCACGGGCACGTCGGTACGGCAGATGTCCTGCGCCATCGGGCAGCGCGGGTTGAAGGCGCAGCCCGACGGGATACGCGTCAGGTTCGGCGGCAGGCCCTTGATCGCGTACAGCTCCTGGCCCTTCTGGTCCAGCCGGGGAATCGACTGGAGCAGGCCCTTGGTGTACGGGTGCGCGGGCTTGGCGTAGATGTCGTGGACGGGGGCGTCCTCGACGATCCGGCCCGCGTACATCACGGCGATCTTGTCGGCGACGTCGGCGACCACGCCGAGGTCGTGGGTGATCAGGATCAGGCCCATGTTGTACTCGCGCTGCAGCTCCGCGAGCAGTTCCATGACCTGCGCCTGGACCGTCACGTCGAGAGCCGTGGTGGGCTCGTCGGCGATGATCAGGTCGGGCTCCAGGGCCAGCGCCATGGCGATCATGATGCGCTGGCGCATACCGCCGGAGAACTGGTGCGGGTAGTCGCCCACCCGCTCCTTGGCGGCCGGGATGCGCACCCGGTCCATCAGCTCGATGGCCTTGGCCTTGGCGTCCTTGCGGGACAGGCCCTGGTGCACCCGGTACATCTCGCCGAGCTGGTAGCCCACGCTGAGCACCGGGTTGAGCGAGGACAGCGCGTCCTGGAAGATCATCGCGATCTTCCGGCCGCGGATCTTCCGCCGCTCCTCGCCGGACATCTTGAGCATGTCCCGGCCCTGGAAGAAGATCTCTCCCTTGGGAATCCGGGCCGGCGGCATGTCGAGGATGCCCATGACGGCCTGCGCGGAGACCGACTTGCCGGAGCCGGACTCGCCGAGCACGGCGAGGGTCTCGCCGGCGCTCACCGAGTAGTTGACACCGTTCACGGCCTTGGCGACGCCGTCACGGGTGTGGAATTCCACGTGCAGGTCGCGCACTTCGAGCAGCGGCGCCAGCTTCGCGTCAGGCGCGGGAACGTCCGATATATCGTCGATGACAGTCAACGTACGCCCTCCTAGCGCAGCTTGGGGTCGAGGGCGTCGCGGACCGCGTCGCCGAGCAGGATGAAGGCCAGCACCGTCACGCTGAGCGCGCCCGCGGGCCACAGCAGCATGTGCGGCGCGTTGCGGATCTGCTCGGCCGCGGAGGAGATGTCGATACCCCACGAGACGGCCGGCGGCTTGAGGCCCACGCCGAGGAAGGACAGTGTCGCTTCCAGCGAAATGAAGGTGCCGAGCGCGATGGTGGACCATACGATGACCGGAGCCAGCGCGTTCGGGGCGATGTGCCGCAGCAGGACTCTGCCGTGGCCCGCGCCGAGTGCCTTGGCCGCCAGGACGTAGTCCTGCTCCTTCGCGGTGATCACGGCACCGCGGGCGATGCGGGCCAGCTGCGGCCAGCCCAGCAGGATGATGAAGGTCGACACGGTGGCCACCGAGCCGCCCTTGACCGCGGACAGGAAGACGACGCCGCCGAGCAGGATCGGGATGCCGAAGAAGATGTCGCTGATCCGGGAGATGATCGCGTCGAGCCAGCCGCCGAAGTAGCCGGACAGGCCGCCGAGCACCGCGCCGAGCACGGCCACGCCGAGCGTCGAGAAGATGCCGACCTCGACCGAGGCGCGGGCACCGTAGACGGTACGGGTGTAGACGTCGCAGCCCTGCTGGTCGAAGCCGAACCAGTGGCCTGAGGTCGGGCCGTTCTGCGAGTTGATCAGGTCGCACTGCAACGGGTCCTGGCTGGCTATCAGGCCGGGCCAGATCGAGATGACGATCAGGAACAGGATGACCAGCGCCGATATGTAGAAGATCGGCTTGCGGCTCAGGTCGTACCAGGCGTCGTTCCACAGGCTGCGCGGCCGGTCGCGCTTGTCGACGGGGACGGGCACGCCGTCCGGGGCGACGGCGGGGACACCGTCGAGGATCACGGCGTCGGTGTTCTCAGGCATACCGGATCCTCGGGTCCAGGACCGCGTAGAGCAGGTCGACGAGCAGGTTCGCGAGCAGGAAGACGATCACCAGGATCGTCACGAAGCCCACGACGGTGGCAGGGCTGTTGTGCACGATGCCCTGGTAGATCTGGTAGCCCACGCCGTGGATGTTGAAGATGCGCTCGGTGACGAGGGCGCCGGCCATCAGGTTGCCGATGTCCGTACCGAGGAAGGTCACCACGGGTATGAGCGAGTTCCGCAGCATGTGGTTGGTGATCACCCGGCGCCGCGGCAGGCCCTTGGCCACCGCCGTGCGCAGGTAGTCCGCCCGGGTGTTCTCCGCGACCGAGGTGCGGGTCAGTCGGGCCACATACGCGAGGGAGACGCCGGCCAGTACCAGGCCGGGCATGAGCAGGTCCTTGAAGGGCGCGCCCTCACCGACCGAGGGATGCACGATCGACCACTTGACGCCGAAGAAGTACTGCAGCACGTAGCCGGTGACGAAGGTCGGGATCGACACGACGATCAGCGTCATCGCCAGCACGCCGGTGTCGAAGAACCGCCCGCGGCGCAGGCCGGCGAAAACGCCGAGCGCCACACCGATGACCGCTTCGATGACGAACGCGACGATGGTCAGCCGCAGAGTCACGGGGTACGCGGTCTTGAGCAGGTCGGTGACCGGCTGCTGGTTCCACGCGTTGCCGAAGTCGCCTTGGAAGACGCCCTTCATGTAGATCCAGTACTGCTGGATCAACGGGTCGTTGAGGTGGTACTCGAGTCTGATCTGCGCGGCGGTGGCCGGGTCCGGGGTGCGGTCACCGAACATGGCAGCCACGGGGTCACCGAGACCCCACACCATCACGAAGATCAACAATGTGGTTCCGATGAAGACCGGAACCATCTGGAGCAGTCGCCTGATGACGTAGCGCCCCATCTGCCCTCCAGGGATCGGGCAGACGTCGGCCGGGGCTTGTGGCCCCGGCCGACATCCACACCGCGAGCGGTTGTTTGTCAGTAACCCCCGCAAGCGTGCCCGGACGTCTCCCCTGTACGGACTCGCTTACTGCAGGTCGTGCGAGATCAGGTCAGTTGACCGTGATGTCGGTGAAGATGGGGTAGCTGAACGCGTTCTCCTTGACGTTGGAGACCTTGGACGACCAACCCGCCTGACCGTTCTGGTACCACAGCGGAACGATCGGCATGTCCGTGAGGACCTGCTTCTCGGCCTGCTGGTAGAGCGAGATCGACTTGGCCACGTCAGGCTCGGCGTTCGCCTGCTTGATCAGGTTGTCGACCGTCTTGTTCGAGTACTTCGAGTCGTTCGAGCTGCCGCCGGTGGCGTAGAGCGGCGTGATGAAGTCGTCGATCAGCGGGTAGTCCATCTGCCAGCCCGAACGGAACGGCTGGCTCATCTGGCCCTTGGTGATCTGGTTGCGGAAGTCCGCGAAGGTGCCGGTGGGGGCGCCGACGCAGGCCTTGTTGTTGCCCAGCACGTTGTTGATGCTGTTGCAGACCGCGTCGACCCATTCCTTGTGCGAGCCGGAGTCGGCGTTGTAGCCGAGCTTCATCTGGCCGCCGGGGATGCCGCCGCCTTCGGTGATCAGCTGCTTGGCCTTGACCGGGTCGTACTTGACCGAGTCGCCGGCGAGCGTGTCGCTGAAGCCACCGGCCGCGCCCAGCACCGGAGAGGTGAGGTCCTGGGCCGGGGTGCGGGTGCCACCGAAGATCTTGTCGGTGATCGTCTTGCGGTCGATCGCCATGGAGATGCCCTGGCGGACCTTCTCCATGCCCGGCTTGTTCCACTCCGCCTTGTACATCGGGAAGGAGAACGTCTGGATGATGCCGGCCGGCTGGTTGAGGTAGCGGCCGCCCAGGTCGTCCTTCACGTGCGGCAGGTCGGCGGCCGGGATGTCGTCGAGGACGTCCAGCTGGCCGGACTGCAGGTCCGCGTAGGCGGTGTCGCTGCTGGTGTAGACCTTCAGCAGGACGCCCTTGTTCTTCGGCTTGCTCGGACCCGCGTAGTTCGGGTTCGGGACCAGCTTCATGCTCGAACCCTTGGTGTAGGACTCGATCATGTACGGGCCGTCACCGATCGGCTTGGCCAGGTACGCCGCGTGGTTGTCGAAGAACTCCTTGGGCAGCGGCGCGAAGGCCTTGTAGCCCAGGCGGTCCGGCCACGTGGAGAACTTCTGCGCCAGCTTCACCGTGAAGGTGGTGTCGTCGACGACCTTCAGACCGGACATGGTCTGGGCGGTCGGCTTGGCACCCGGGTCGTCCGACGGGTGGACGGCCGCGTAGCCGTCGATGTCGGCGAAGAAGTAGGCGTTCAGCTGCTTGTTGGTGACCAGGGCACCGTAGTTCCAGGCGTCCACGAAGGAGCTGGAGGTGACCGGCGTACCGTCGGAGAACTTCAGGCCGGGCTTGATCTTGATGGTGAAGTTCTGCTGGTCGGTCGTGGTGATCGAGTCAGCGGCCTCAAGCTGGGCCTTGCCCGTGGCGTCGTACTCCTTGAGGTTCATGAAGATCATGTCAAGGACCTTGCCGCCCTGCACCTCATTGGTGTTGGCGGGCTCGAGCGGGTTCTGGGGGTCCCCCCACCACGCTCGGACGATCCCGTCGCTCGATCCACTGCTGGCCTTGGCCTTGTCCTTGCTGTCCGAGTCGCTCGAACTGCAGGCGGTCGCTGCGAGGGCGATTACGGCCGCACCTACGACCCACTTGGCGCTCTTGGCACCGCGCATGGGTTTGCCTCCTCAGGAGTCACTATCGATACGTGAAAGGAAGGCCGGACGCCCACTGACACCCCTGACAGCGACTACGGCCTTCCTGTGCTCGTGAGTCGGCGCTCCCCATCAGCGCGTGACCCATTGACCCGAGCTTCAACTTCGTCCCACTATCGGGCACGTTTGAAGTCGGAACGGCACAGGGTTGGTCTCGCTTTGGTCACATCAACAGCGATCTTGTTCCAGAATCCGGACATTATGGAACGTAGACAGACACCGGCGAAATGGGCAGTGTGACCTATCTAACGGTTAATGGTGTCCGGAAAGCGGACACCAAAAGCCCACGCGAGAGGGGTCCAGGCAGGCCTGGACCCCTCACCGTTCAGTTGGCGGTCAGCGAGCGTCAGCGCTTAGCGCGGGACGCGGCGCGGCCCCGCTCCTTCTGGTCGAGGACCACCTTACGGATCCTGACGGTCTCCGGAGTGACTTCGATGCATTCATCGTCCCTGCAGAACTCCAAGGACTGTTCAAGGGAGAGCTTGCGCGGCGGCACCACGTTCTCGGTGTTGTCCGCGGAAGCGGCGCGCATGTTGGTGAGCTTCTTCTCCTTGGTGATGTTCACGTCCATGTCGTCGGAACGCGAGTTCTCACCGATGATCATGCCCTCGTAGACCTCGGTGGTCGGCTCGACGAAGATCACGCCGCGCTCCTGGAGGTTGATCATCGCGAACGGCGTCACGACGCCCGAGCGGTCGGCGACGAGCGAGCCGTTGTTGCGGGTGCGCAGCTCGCCGAACCACGGCTCGTGGCCCTCGAAGAGGGAGTGCGCGATGCCGGTGCCGCGGGTCTGGGTCAGGAACTCGGTACGGAAGCCGATCAGGCCGCGGGACGGCACGATCCACTCCATCCGGATCCAGCCGGACCCGTGGTTGGTCATCGTCTCCATCCGGGCCTTGCGGGCCGCCATGAGCTGCGTGATGGCGCCCAGGTGCTCCTCGGGCGAGTCGATGGTCAGCCGCTCGATCGGCTCGTGGACCTTGCCGTTGATCTCCTTGGTGACCACCTCGGGCTTGCCGACGGTCAGCTCGAAGCCCTCCCGGCGCATCGTCTCCACCAGGATGGCCAGCGCCAGCTCACCGCGGCCCTGCACCTCCCAGGTGTCGGGGCGCTCGGTCGGCAGCACCCGCAGGCTGACGTTGCCGATCAGCTCCCGGTCGAGGCGGTCCTTGACCTGGCGGGCGGTGACCTTGTGGCCCTTGCCGCCCTTGCCGACCAGCGGCGAGGTGTTCGTACCGATGGTCATCGAGATGGCCGGCTCGTCCACCGTGATCAGCGGCAGCGCGATCGGGTTCTCCGGGTCGGCCAGGGTCTCGCCGATCATGATCTCCGGGATGCCGGCGACCGCGCAGATGTCGCCGGGGCCCGCGCTCTCCGCGGGCTTGCGGGTCAGCGCCTCGGTCATCATCAGCTCGGTGATGCGCACGCTGGAGATGCTGCCGTCGCGCTTGATCCAGGCGACGGTCTGCCCCTTCTTCAGGTGGCCCTGCTCGACCCGCAGCAGCGCGATACGCCCGAGGAAGTTGTCCGCGTCCAGGTTGGTGACATGCGCCTGGAGCGGGGCCTCCTCGTCGTAGGTCGGCGCCGGGACGGTGGACAGGATGGTGGAGAAGAACGGCTCCAGGCTGTCGCTGTCGGCCGGCACCGTGCCGTTGTCCGGCTTGGTCAGCGACGCGACACCGTCACGGGCGCAGGCGTAGACGATCGGGAACTCGATCTGGTCCTCGTCGGCGTCCAGGTCGAGGAAGAGGTCGTAGGTCTCGTTGACCACCTCGTCGATCCTGGAGTCGGGGCGGTCGGTCTTGTTGATGCACAGGATCACCGGCAGCCGGGCCGTGAGCGCCTTGCGCAGCACGAAGCGGGTCTGCGGCAGCGGGCCCTCGGAGGCGTCCACCAGCAGCACCACCGCGTCCACCATCGACAGGCCGCGCTCGACCTCACCGCCGAAGTCGGCGTGGCCGGGGGTGTCGATGATGTTGATGGTGACGGGGTCCCCGCCGTCCTTCGGGTGGTACTTCACTGCGGTGTTCTTCGCGAGAATGGTGATGCCCTTCTCGCGCTCCAGGTCGTTGGAGTCCATCATCCGGTCGTCCAGATGCTGGTGCGCGGCGAAGGCCCCGGCCTGCTTGAGCATGGCGTCGACGAGGGTCGTCTTGCCGTGGTCGACATGGGCGACAATGGCGACGTTACGAATATCGTGGCGCGTGGACATGCGGCGGCGCTTCTCCCGGAATCGTGGATGGCGTCGCGTTCCTCTTCGACGCGCTCGCCCTTGCCGGGCAGAAGTCACGCCGCGGCCGTTCCCCATGGTACGTGCCAGCACAACGGGCCGCGCCCGGACGAGGGGGCCGGGGCGCCCCCGCGTGCCCGGCCGCCCCAGGCGACGGCGGGGTGGGAGGGGGTGCGACGATCTCCGCGTGTCCACGTCATCGTTCCTCCCGCAGCACGAATCAGTGCCGCCGCTGCCGGCCGGTGTGCCCCACGACCCCGCCGGCTCCCCCGGCACGACCCGCGCCGCAGGACGGCGGGCGCTGCCGAACCTGCTGGTGGTCACGGGTACCGCGGCCGTCGCGGTGCTCAGCGCCGCAGGCGCGCTGCCGCTCTCGGCCCCGGCCTTCCTCCGCTTCGCGCTCGGCATGGTCGCCGGCCTGAACATCCACGTCCTGTGCGACCGGCTCCTCGGCCCGCTCTCGGGCCTCGCGAGGGTCTGGACGTCCGTCGGCGTCGGCCGCCGGCTCGGCAGCACGGTACGCCGCGGGCGGCTGCTCACCTTCCGGCTGCTGCCGCTGATCATCGTCAGCACCTGCCACGTCCTCGTCGACCGGCCGGGGCTGCGCCGCCGCCTGTGGTGCGGCGCCGCGCTCACACTGCTCGCGGAGGTACTGGCCGCCGCGGCGCTGATCGCCGCGGGCGGTCGCGCCACGGGGATCGGCTGGGGCGTCGCCGCCGTCGCCGCGCTGCTGGCGACGGTCCAGCCCGGCCGGGTCGGCACACCGGCCTGGCGGCTGCTCCGGCTGCCCTTCGGGCAGGAGGACCAGCGGCTCACCGAATTCCTGCACGACCCGGCGAGCCTGGCGGCCGCCAGGGCCGCCGGCGCCGGCCGGATCGGCCAGGCGCGGGCCGCGCTCGACGCGGGTGAGCCGTCCGGCTCGGCGCGGCGGCAGGCCATGACCGCGGTGGTCGCCCTCGCGGAGGGCCGCTGCGGGGAGGCCGCGCGGACGGCGGCCGCCCTGCGGGAGCGGTCGGTGGCGCCCGCCCTGCGCCGGGAGGCGCTCCAGCTGTACGCCTGCGCCGTCGGTGACGGGATCGTGGCCGGGCACTGGCGTGCGGATGAGGCGGGGCCGGTGTTCTCCGCCGCGCTGGCCGCGCTGCGTTCGGAATCGTCCGCCGCCTTCCGCGGCACCGACCTCGCCGCGATGGAGGCGCTCTTTCTCTCCCGGCCGCGGGAGGCGGAGAAGCTCGCGACCCGCGCGGCGTCCACGGCCCCGGACGCCCTCGCCCGCGCCCGCGCCCTCCGCACCAGGGCCGCCGCCCTCGCCCCCACGGCGCGCTGACCCCTTCCCCCGTCCCTGGGGGCTGGCCTCGCGGTTCCCCGAGCCCCTGGGTGGGTGCTCCACAGTTGCGGTCCACTGTGGCTGGTCGCGCAGTTCCCCGCCACTCCCTGCGGGGTGCTGCTACGGACTCCACACTTGCGATCCACTGCGGCTGGTCGCGCAGTTCCCCGCCACTCCCTGCGGGGTGCTGCTACGGACTCCACACTTGCGATCCACTGCGGCTGGTCGCGCAGTTCCCCGCCACTCCCTGCGGGGTGCTGCTACGGACTCCACACTTGCGATCCACTGCGGCTGGTCGCGCAGTTCCCCGCCACTCCCTGCGGGGTGCTGCTACGGACTCCACACTTGCGATCCACTGCGGCTGGTCGCGCAGTTCCCCGCCACTCCCTGCGGGGTGCTGCTACGGACTCCACACTTGCGATCCACTGCGGCTGGTCGCGCAGTTCCCCGCCACTCCCTGCGGGGTGCTGCTACGGACTCCACACTTGCGATCCACTGCGGCTGGTCGCGCAGTTCCCCGCCACTCCCTGCGGGGTGCTGCTACGGACTCCACACTTGCGATCCACTGCGGCTGGTCGCGCAGTTCCCCGCGCCCCTGGGTGATTGCCACTTGCCGTGGTGTTTGCTTTCTTTCCCGCCTCTTCGGCGGGGCGCTCCGTTCTCCCCCAGCGCTTCGCCTGGGGGTACCCCCACGCGCCCCTGAAAAACGCGTGCCCTCTGCGCAGAGCCCCTGCCAGGAACCAACGCTTGGCAGCGGAAGACGCAGGCCCAAAGGGGCGCGGGGAACTGCGCGACCAGCCACGATGGCGCCGCAGACAAGCAACGCACCGCAAGAGGCAACCACCCAGGGGCGCGGGGAACCGCGCGACAAGCCACCCACACAGCGCAACTGTGGAATCCGTAACAGCACCCCGCAGGGAGTGGCGGGGAACTGGGAGGCCCGAACGGCAGTGTCCGGGCGCGGCCCCGGGGAGGGGCTACTTGCGGAAGCCCATGTCCTCGTAGTGGGGGGTCTGGAAGCCGAAGGCGCCGGCGTTGGCGACCGTCGTCCGCAGGGCGACCACAGCGGGCCGCTGGTAGAGCGGAACCGAGCCGGCGGCAGCCCAGATGCGGGAGTCGGCCTGCGCCGCGAGATCCCGCGCCGTGGACGCGTCCAGCTCACTGCCCGCGCGGTCGAGCAGCTGGTCGATCTGGTCGGTACCGACCCGCGTGTAGTTCTGCGCGACGCTCAGCGAGCCGTCCGGCGCCGGCACGGGCTTGGCGTAGATGGGCGTGTCGTCCGTGGCGGGGTAGGCGCTGCCCGGCCAGGAGTAGAGCGCGAGGTCGAAGTCGCCGGCGGCGATGTGGTCCTGGAAGTAGCTCGCGCCGTCGACCTTCGTGATCTCGGTGCGGACGCCGATCGCGGACAGCATCCTGGCGATCCGCCCGCCGACGTCGTCCAGCGTCGGCGAGTCCGCGGGGAGCACGAACCGCAGGCTGAGCTGCTTGCCGCCCTTGGTGACCGCCCTGCTGGGCTCGACCACGGTGAGCGCGCCGGACGCGGCGCTGCGGCCGGGGCCGGCCGCCGGGTCGCCGGCCTTGGCGGTGGACTGCTTCCAGCCCGCGTCGGCGAGCAGCGCCTGCGCCTGCTGGAGGCTGGCGGCGCCCAGGGCGGAGCTGTGGTCGGCGTAGCCGTCCTGGGAGGGCAGCACCAGGTGGTTGCCGAGGGCTACGGCCGGCAGGCCGAGCGGCTTGAGCACGGCGGTGGCGATGGCCTTGCGGTCGATCGCGCGGGCGACGGCGTGCCGTACGCGCTCGTCGGCCAGCGGCCCGGCGCTGCCGTTCAGCGCGAGCTGCGCGTAGGCGGCGTCCGGGGCCTTGCGTACGGCCAGGCCCCTGGTCCTCTTGACCGCGGCCAGCGCGCCCGGGTCGATGTCGGCGAGGTCGAGGGTGCCCGCGGCCAGCGCGGCGGCCCGTTTGGCGCGCGGCACCGCGGTCAGCACCAGCTGGTCGAGCTTGGCGGGCTGCCCCCACCAGGAGGTGTTGCGGACCAGGGTGACCGTGCCCGCCCTGGCGTCGACGCCCTTGACCGCGAAGGGTCCCGCGACGACGGGCAGCGAGGTGCGGGCGCCGTCGTTGAAGGCGTCGGGGGTGCTGGTGACGGACTTGGGGTAGAGCGGGCTGAACAGCGAGCGCCAGTCGGCGTAGGGCGTGCTGAAGGTGACCTCGACGTGCTGGGCGTCGACGCCCTGCTTGACCGAGGCGATCCGGTCGTAGCCGGCGTTGCGCGAGGTCCAGAAGGCGGAGTTCTTGCCGCTGAGCGCGTTCCACTGGGCGGCGAAGTCGGCGGCGCCGACCGCCCGGCCGTCGCTCCACACGGCCTTCGGGTTCAGCTCGTAGGTGACGACCTGGCGGGGCACGCTGTCGGTGACGTCGGCCTTCTTCAGGAAGTCGGTGTCGGCGGAGGGCTTGCCGTGGGCGTCGAGGCGGAACATCGCGGGCAGGGTCGCGCCGGCGACGGTGCCGGTGTCGGCGTCCGCGTCGGCCTGGAAGGCGTTGAGGGTGCGCGGCACGTCGTCGGTGGCCCAGTGCAGGGTGCCGCCGTCGCGTACGCCCGCCCTGGCGACCGCGGCCACGTCGGTGCCAGCGGTGCCGGCGGCGTGGTTGCCGCCGCCTCCCGAGGAGCAGGCGGTGAGGCTGAGCGTGGCGCCCGCGGTGAGCGCCGCGGTGAGCGCCACGGCGGTACGCACCGCGCGCGGCCGCGGCGCCGGGCGGGGAAGTGGACCACCGTCGCCCACAGGGCGAATACGCGCCGCGCGCGCCCGCGGCGCCGGGGTGACAGCGGTCGGGTCCGCACTGCGGTTCATGTCGCTCCTCCGCGGCCCAGGCGGCCGGCCGGAGGCTCGGCATACGCCGGGGACATACTTCATCTGGTCGAATGGGCCGTTTTACCGGTGGTCCGGTAATCGCACTCCCACTCCAGACGACGCCACCGGCGGCGCCGCCCCGACCCGCCGACGCGCCCGGCGCACTCCACCCGTCCGGCCCACAGCCCCGCCGCGCCCGGCCGGCGCCGCGGTATTCCGTGCAGCCGTCTTCACAAGGCGCGGTGTGACGCGCAACACTCACATCCGCAGCACCGCCCCGTACTCCATTCATCACGGCGGCAGATGGTGAGGACTTCACGTGTCCCTGCACGACGACCTGACGTCGGTTCAGCGCCGGCTCGACGACCTGATGCGCTGCGTCGCGCGGCTGGACGAGCACAGCGGCGACACCCTCGACATGCGCCGGGTGCGCAGTGCCGCGGCCCACCTGCGGGACAGCCTCGCGCTGCTGCAGGACTCGGCGCCGGCGGCCGCGGGAGCGCGGCAGGTCGAGATGGTCACCATCCCGGACGCGCCCTACGACCGCGGGCTGTGGGCGGACGCCGAGGACGAGGGGCTCGGCTCGCCGCACCGGCACGCGCCGTAACCGCGCGCCCCGTCGTACGCACCGGCGTGCGACGGCTCGGTCGCGCGCCCCCCGGTCCTTTCCCGTACGGAGTCCTCCTTGGCCACCGGAACCACCCCCACCACCCCTGCCGCCCGCGGTGTACTCGCACCGGGGCGGGCCGCGATCTCCGCCCGGCACCTGCGGACCGACCGGTGGTGGCTCTCACCGCTGGTCACCGCGGTAGCCCTGACGATCTTCATCATCTACGCCACCTGGCGGGCCTTCGCGAACGGCGACTACTACTCGGCGCCCTACGTGTCGCCGCTGTACTCGCCCTGCCTGGCCTCGAACTGCGCGGACATGAACGGCGGCGCCGACTGGCACCTCTTCGGCGCCTGGTGGGGCCTGTCCCCCGCGCTGCTCGTGCTGGTCTTCCCGCTGGGCTTCCGGCTGACCTGCTACTACTACCGCAAGGCCTACTACCGCGGCTTCTGGGCGTCGCCGCCGGCCTGCGCGGTCGCCGAGCCGCACGCGAAGTACACCGGCGAGACCCGTCTGCCGCTGATCATGCAGAACATCCACCGGTACTTCTTCTACCTGGCGCTCCCGGTGGCCGGCATCCTGACCTACGACGTGGTGCTCGCCTTCCGCGACGAGCACGGCGCCTGGGGCCACGCGGGGCTCGGCACCCTGGTGATGGTGCTGAACATCCTGCTGATCTGGGCGTACACCCTGTCCTGCCACTCCTGCCGGCACATCATCGGCGGCAAGCTCCGGCACTTCTCCGCCCACCCGGTGCGCTACCGGCTGTGGGGCTGGGTCGGCGCGCTCAACGGCCGCCACATGCTGCTCGCCTGGTCCTCGCTGATCAGTGTCGGACTCGCCGACCTCTACGTGTACCTGGTGGCCAGCGGCGTATTCGACGATCCGAGGTTCTTCTGAGATGACACAAGTCGAACGGCACGCGTACGACGTGGTCGTGGTCGGCGCGGGCGGCGCGGGGCTGCGGGCCGCGATCGAGGCCCGGGAGCGGGGCATGCGCACCGCCGTGATCTGCAAGTCCCTCTTCGGCAAGGCCCATACGGTGATGGCCGAGGGCGGCATCGCGGCCAGCATGGGCAATGTCAACTCCCACGACAACTGGCAGGTGCACTTCCGCGACACCATGCGCGGCGGGAAGTTCCTCAACCAGTGGCGGATGGCCGAGCTGCACGCCAAGGAGGCCCCCGACCGGGTGTGGGAGCTGGAGACCTGGGGCGCCCTTTTCGACCGCACCGCGGACGGCCGGATATCGCAGCGCAATTTCGGCGGCCACGAATACCCGCGGCTCGCGCACGTCGGCGACCGCACGGGCCTGGAGCTGATCCGCACCCTCCAGCAGAAGATCGTCTCGCTCCAGCAGGAGGACTTCGCCGAGACCGGCGACTACGAGGCCAGGCTGAAGGTCTTCCAGGAGTGCACGGTCACCCGGGTGCTGAAGGACGACGGCAAGGTGGCCGGGGTCTTCGGCTACGTCCGCGAGTCGGGCCGGCTGTTCGTGGTCGACGCGCCCGCGGTGGTGCTGGCCACCGGCGGCATCGGCAAGTCCTTCAAGGTCACGTCGAACTCGTGGGAGTACACCGGCGACGGGCACGCGCTGGCGCTGCTGGCCGGGGCGCCGCTGATCAACATGGAGTTCATCCAGTTCCACCCCACCGGCATGGTCTGGCCGCCGTCGGTCAAGGGCATCCTGGTCACCGAGTCGGTGCGCGGCGACGGCGGGGTGCTGCGCAACAGCGACGGCGAGCGGTTCATGTTCGGCTACGTCCCCGACGTCTTCAAGGAGAAGTACGCGCAGAGCGAGGAGGAGGCCGACGGCTGGTACACCGACCCGGACAACCACCGCCGCCCGCCCGAGCTGCTGCCCCGCGACGAGGTGGCCCGCGCGATCAACTCCGAGGTCAAGGCCGGCCGCGGCACCCCGCACGGCGGGGTCTTCCTCGATGTGTCGACCCGGCTGCCCGCCGAGGAGATCAAGCGCCGGCTGCCGTCGATGCACCACCAGTTCAAGGAGCTGGCCGACGTCGACATCACCGCCGAGGCGATGGAGGTCGGCCCGACCTGCCACTACATGATGGGCGGCGTCGACGTGGAGCCGGACACCGCGGCGGCCCGCGGGGTGCCGGGGCTCTTCGCGGCCGGCGAGGTGGCCGGCGGCATGCACGGCTCCAACCGGCTCGGCGGCAACTCGCTGTCCGACCTGCTGGTCTTCGGCCGCAGGGCCGGGCTCCACGCGGCCGAATACGCGGCCGGGCTCGGCGAGCGGCGGCCCGCGGCGCCCGAGGCGCAGATCGACGCGGCGGCGGCGGAGGCGCTGCGGCCCTTCGGGGCGGCGGCGGAGGGCGACGAGCCGGCGGAGAACCCGTACACCCTGCACCAGGAGCTGCAGCAGGTGATGAACGACCTGGTCGGCATCATCAGGCGCGGCCCGGAGATGGAGCAGGCGCTGGAGCGGCTCGACGGGCTGCGGGCCAGATCGCGGCGGGCGGGGGTGGAGGGCCACCGGCAGTTCAACCCCGGCTGGCACCTGGCCATCGACCTGCGGAACATGCTGCTGGTCAGCGAGTGCGTGGCCAAGGCCGCGCTGGAGCGCACCGAGAGCCGCGGCGGCCACACCCGCGACGACCACCCGGGGATGGACCGCGGCTGGCGCAAGGTCAACCTGGTGTGCGAGCTGGCCGCCGAGGACCCGGGCGGTGCGGACGCGGGCGGTGCGGACGCGGGCGGTGCGGACGAGCGGGCGCGGGTCGGGCTGCGGCAGCGCCCGATGGACCCGATACGGGCCGATCTGCTGGCCCTCTTCGAGCGGGAAGAGCTGCTGAAATACCTGACGGACGAGGAGCTTGACCGGTGACCCACACAGCGCACTTCAAGGTCTGGCGGGGCGACACCGACGGCGGTGACCTGCGGGACTACGAGGTCGAGGTGAACGACGGCGAGGTCGTCCTCGACATCATCCACCGGTTGCAGGCCACCCAGGCCGCCGACCTCGCCGTCCGCTGGAACTGCAAGGCCGGCAAGTGCGGGTCGTGCAGTGCCGAGGTCAACGGGCGGCCGCGGCTGATGTGCATGACCCGGATGTCGGTCTTCGAGCCGGACGAGACGGTCACCGTCACCCCGCTGCGGGCCTTCCCGGTGATCCGCGACCTGGTCACGGACGTGTCCTTCAACTACGACAAGGCCCGGCAGGTCCCGGCCTTCGTCCCGCCGAAGGGCGTGCAGGCCGGCGACTACCGCATGCAGCAGGTCGACGTGGAGCGCTCGCAGGAGTTCCGCAAGTGCATCGAGTGCTTCCTGTGCCAGGACACCTGCCATGTGGTCCGCGACCACGAGGAGAACAAGGCGGCCTTCGCCGGGCCGCGCTTCCTGATGCGGATCGCCGAGCTGGACATGCACCCGCTGGACGCGGCCGCCGACCAGGGGCTGGTGCGGGCCGCGTCCGCGCAGGAGGACCACGGGCTCGGCTACTGCAACATCACCAAGTGCTGCAGCGAGGTGTGCCCCGAGCACATCAAGATCACCGACAACGCGCTGATCCCGCTCAAGGAGCGTGCCATCGACCGCAAGTACGACCCGCTGGTGTGGCTCGGCAGCAAGATCCGGCGCCGCCAGGGGTAGGGCCTGTCCGGCAGATCCCGCCTGGCCGGCGGGGTCCGGCAGGCCCTCGGCCGGATCGTACGGCGGTGCGCCCCGGGGGCCGCCACCCCCGGGGCGCACCGCCGTACCCGCCTTTCGGACGACGACCGGGCGCCGCGCATAAGTCGCGTACCGCACATCCCGCACATAGCCTCCGAGGACAGCCACGCGGTGGAGACGTGGCGCGGGCGAAGGGCGCGGGCGCATGAGGCGGCGAGTCCCACGGTGGTGCGCGGCGCTGGGCGCGCTCGGGCTCGCCGTGCTGCTCCCGCACGCGGGCCAGGCCCGCGCCGACGATCCGGTCGCCCTGTCCCGCAGCGGCCAGATCACCGACAGGGTCGACGCGCTCCAGGGCCGCACCTTCCAGGTCGCCACCGCCCTCGACCAGCTCTTCGACGCCCGCCACCTCCAGCTCTTCGTCGCCTACGTCAACGGCTTCTCCGGCCGCAGCCCGCAGGACTGGGCCAATGCCACGGCGACCAGGAACGGGCTCGGCCGGCAGGACATCCTGCTGGCCGTCGCCACCCACGACCAGCAGTACGCGGTCTCCGCCGACCAGGACTCCGGGCTCACCCAGGCCCAGCTGGACCAGGTCAGCTCCACCGCCGTCGAACCCGCGCTGCGGCAGAACGACTGGGCGGGCGCGGCCGTCGGCGCCGCCAACGGCTACGACGCGGTGCTCGCCGGCCGCCCGGTGGCCGCGCCCACCATCACCCCGGGCACCGCGGACCCCGGCGGCGGGAATTCGGGCAGGAACGGTTCCGCCGACCTGTGGATCCCGGTCGTCGCGGTGGCCGCGGGAGGCCTGGTCGTCCTCTACGCGATCCGGCGCCGCCGGAACACCCCCACGGGCCGCCCCCCGGAACCCGCGGGCGCCGGACCGGTGGCCGGCGGGCGCGGCCGCCGCTACGCCCCGAAGCCGACACCGCTGCCCGAACTGGACTCGCAGGCCGGGCAGCTGCTGGTGGCCACCGACGACGCGGTGCGCACCAGCGAGGAGGACGTCGGTTTCGCGGCCGCCCAGCTCGGCGAGGCGGCCGCACAGCCCTTCACCGAGGCGGTCGACTACGCCAGGGGCGAGCTGGCCGCCGCCTTCCGGCGGCGGCAGAAGCTGGACGACGCCGTCCCCGCGGACGACGTGGCCAGGCGGCAGCTGCTGGACGAGATCCTCTCCCGCTGCACCCAGGCCAACCGGCGGCTCGACGCGGAGTCCGAGGCCTTCGACCGGCTGCGCGCGATGGAGGCCAACGCCCCGCGGCTCCTCGAAGAGGCCGAGGCCAGGGCCGCCGCCCTGCCGGGCCGGATCGCCGCGGCCGAGGCGGCGCTCACACCGCTGGCCGCGACCTACGCCGACCCGGCGATCGAGCCGGTCGCCGGGCACCCCGCCGAGGCCCGCGACCGGCTGGACTTCGCCCAGGCCGGCCTCGACCAGGCCCGTGCGGCGATCGGCACCGACCACGGCCGCGCCGCGGTCTTCGTCCGCGCGGCCGAGGGCGCCCTGGGCCAGGCCACCGCCCTGGCCGACTCGGTCACCCGCCGCGCCGACGAGCTGCACGCCGCCGACACGGCGCTGCGCGCGGCCCTGACGGAGACCGACGCGGACCTGGCGGAGGCCAGGACGCTGCCGGGCGCGGACGCCGCGGGCCGGGCGGGCAACGCCGGCGGCGACCACGCCGACCTGCGCGGCCGGATCGCGCGCGCCGAGGTGGTGGTCGCCGCCGTGCGGGCGGAGCTGGCCGGCGGGCGCCACGAACCGATCGCGGGGCTGCGGCGGGTGGCGGAGGCGGACGCGGGCCTGGCCGAAGCGCTGGCCGGGGCGCGCGGGCGGGAGGCCGGAGGGCAGCGGGCGCGCGGGCTGCTCGACCGGGCGCTGCTCGGGGCCCGCAGTCAGGTCGCG
Source organism: Streptomyces sp. NBC_00433 (assembly GCA_036015235.1). Lineage (NCBI taxonomy): Bacteria > Bacillati > Actinomycetota > Actinomycetes > Kitasatosporales > Streptomycetaceae > Streptomyces > Streptomyces sp. NBC_00433. The sequence continues at coordinate 3,524,275 of CP107926.1, forward strand.
GCGGCCCGTGACGTGATCACCACCCACCGTGCCGCGATCGGCAGCCAGGCGCGTACCCGGCTGGCGGAGGCCGAGCGCCGCCTCCAGCGGGCCGAGGCCGCCGCCCCCACCTCGGCGGCCCTGACCGACGCGGGGGACGCCGACCGCCTGGCCCGGGAGGCCCAGCGGCTGGCCCGGGAGGACGTCGGCTCCTTCGGCGCGGCCTCCTACGGCGGCCGCCGGGGCGGACCCGGCATGGGCGGCATCGGCGGCGCGATGCTCGGCGGCATCATCCTCGGCGAGCTGTTCGGCAACGGCCGCGGGAACCGCCGGGCTTACGGCAGCCTGGGCGGCATGCGCGGCCTGGGGGGCGGCGGCGACTTCGGCGGCGCGGGCCCCGGCAGCTTCGGCGGCACCGAGACCCGCGGCCGCATGGGGGGCGGGGGGCGCTTCTAGGGCCTGCCGTCCGGATCTCCGCGGTGTCCGGTGGGGTGCGTCGCAAGGGCGGAGTACCGCCCTCGTGCCGGGCGTACTCGGGCGACAGCGACAACGCGGCAACGTACCGCCTGGCGTATCGACCGGCGGTGCTGGGGCCTGACGGTCAGAACATGCTCAGCAGTTCGTCCACCGTCGGGGTCGCGACGTGGGACTGCCGTCCGGGCAGGGCGAGTTCGAACCACACCGTCTTGCCGCGGTGGGTGCGCCTGCTGCCCCAGCTCTCGCTGAGCATCGTGACCAGTTGCAGCCCGCGGCCGCCCTCGTCGGTGTCGCGTGCGCGGCGGCGGCGCGGCTGGACCAGGGCGCTGTCCCACACCTCGCACACCAGGGTGCGGTCCAGCAGCAGGCGCAGCCTGATGTCGCCGTAGCCGTGCCGCAGCGCGTTGGTGACCAGCTCGCTGACCAGCAGTTCGGTGGTGTCGACCAGGTCGCCGAGGTCCCAGGCGAGCAGCTGCTCGCGGGCCAGCTCGCGGGCCCTGGCCACCGACGTGGGCTGCGGCTTGAGCGTCCAGTCGCCGACCTGGTCGGCGGGCAGGCCCTGGATACGGGCCATCAGCAGCGCGATGTCGTCCTCGCCGTGCGCGGTGTCCAGGGTGGCGAGCACGTGGTCGCAGATGTCCTCCAGCGGCCGATCCGGGCCGTCGAGGGACAGCCTGAAGGCGTCGAGGCCCTCGTCCAGCGGGAGGCTGCGCGACTCGACCAGGCCGTCGGTGTAGAGCGCGAGCAGCGCCCCCTCGGGCAGCTCGACCTCGCTCTCCTCGAACGGCTCGCCGCCGACGCCCAGCGGGACCCCCCTGGGCAGTTCGAGCAGCAGCGGCGACTCGCCGGGTTCCACGACGACCGGCGGCAGATGGCCCGCGTTGGCGATCGTGCAGCGGCGGGTGACGGCGTCGTAGACGACGTAGACGCAGGTGGCCAGGTAGACCTCGGTGAGGTCGGACTCTCCGTGCTCCTTCGTCCTGCGGGTGCGGCCGGGGGTGGGGGCGCCCAGGCCCCGTACGACCTCGTCCAGGGCGCTGAGCACCTCGCCGGGCTCCAGGTCGAGCATCGCCAGCGTCCGCACGGCCGTGCGCAGTTCGCCCATCGCGACCGCGGCCCGCAGGCCGCGGCCCATCACGTCGCCGACGACCAGGGCGGTGCGGTGCCCCGGCAGTTCGATGACGTCGAACCAGTCGCCGCCGACCTCGGTCTCCATGCTGCCCGGCAGGTAGCGGCAGGCGATGTCGAGGCCCGCGGCCTCCGGGTCGTCAGGCGGCAGCAGGCTGCGCTGGAGGATCAGCGCGCGTTCGTGCTCGCGGCGGTAGAGGCGGGCGTTGTCGATGAAGATGGCGGCACGCGCGGCCAGTTCCTCGGCCAGCATGCGGTCGCGCTCGGTGAAGGGCTCGCTGCCCTTGGCGCGGGAGAACTGCACCAGGCCCAGGACCGTGTCGCGGGCGACCATCGGCACCACGAGGGTGGACTGCACCATGGCGCCGCCCAGGTCCTGCCCGCCGTCGCCGTCGAGGAACTGCGGCTGCGCGGTGCGCAGCGCGCGGGCGCTTGCGGAGCTGAAGCGGTAGCGGTGGACGGAGCCGACGGCGACCGGGCCGTCGTCGGCCGACACGTCGTCGTCGTCGCCGGCCATCGCGACGGGCGCGTCGGAGACGGAGCTGGCGAAGGCGACCCTGCGCAGCTCGCCGCTGCCGTCGGTGGTGCCGGCCAGCTCCTCGGCGCCGGACAGCAGCGCCTGGTAGAGGTCGACGGACGCCAGGTCGCAGAAGTGCGGCACCGCCACGTCGAGCAGTTCGCGCGCGGTGGTCTCCAGGTCGAGCGAGGTGCCGATCCGCGCGCCCGCCTCGTTGAGCAGCGCCAGGTTGCGCCGGGCGTGCGCGGCCTCGCGCTCGGCGCGCTGGCGTCCTGTGACGTCCATCGCCAGGCCCGCGACGCCGATCGGGCGGCCTGAGGAGCTGTGCAGCCGGTAGAGGGAGATCGACCAGCGGCGCCTGCCCGGGTCGCCGGGCACGGTGCCGACCAGGGGCATGTCCAGGACCGCCTCGCCGGTCTCCAGCACCTGGCGCAGGGCGGCGGTCAGCCGGTCGGCCTCGACCCGGGACAGGAAGTCGTGCGGGCCGCGCCCGCGGTGCTCCTCGGCGGGGCGGCCGAAGACGGTGGCGAAGCGGTCGTTGACCCGGATCAGCCGCAGCCGGTTGTCGAACAGCACGAAGCCCATCGGGGACTGCCCGAAGACCGCCTGGGAGGCGGCCAGATCGGTCTCGATCTGCCGCAGCGTGGCCACGTCGACGGCGATGCACAGGGCGCCGCGGTCGGCGGGCATGACATAGACCTCGGCCAGGCCCTCGGCGCCCGACGCGTCGCTGTACGGGACGAGTCCGGTCCACTCGCGGCCGTTGAGGATGTCGGTGAGCCGCTCGTGGCCGCGGTCCTGCACGTGGGGAGGCGCGAACGCGGCGATGGGGTCGCGGCCGACGGCGTCGTCGGCGGAGACGCCGAAGAATTCGGCGGCCCTTTCACTCCACTGCTCGATACGTCCGTCGGGGCCGAGCGAGAACGACGCGACTCGTATGTAGTCGTAGATGGAGCCGGGCGGACTTGACTGCCAGACCGCGGTCTCTGCCGCCGCGTCCGGATCGTCTCCTGGCGGAACCGCCCCTGCTGGCATGTCGCTCACTCGCCCGACCCCTCCAGCTCAGCACACATGGACCGGTTGGAGCTGAGTATTCAGCATGCGGACCGTCCAGCACACGGTCTTGTCGATCACAGCATCATCTCGGCTCGTGGGGCACGGGGGCCGTCCCCTGGACACCTCGGTCGCACCTTTCGCTCTCGTCTCTTCGGGATACCCGGCACACGCCCCGCGAACCATTTCGGTGATCACAACGGGGGCGCTGTGGCGGTGGTCACGGGAGCGGCCGTCACGGCTGTCACGGAAGTACCGGTTCGAACCATCACGGCAGCGCGAGTTCGAACCACACGGTCTTGCCGAGCGGCCCGTGCCTGGTCCCCCAGCGCCGCGACGCGCCCGCCACGAGCTGCAGCCCGCGGCCGCCCTCGTCCTCCGCGGTGGCGACCCGCTCGCGCGGCGGGTCGGGCAGCGGGTCGGACACCTCGACCAGCAGCGACGCACCGCGCGCCATCCGCACCCCGATGGGGCCGTGCGCATAGCGCAGCGAATTGGTCACCAGCTCGCTGACCAGCAGCACCGTCACGTCGGTCAGCTCGGACAGGTCCCATTCGGCGAGCGCGTCGCGCACCCGGCGGCGGGCCAGCCGTACGGCGCTGGCCTCGGCGGGGAATGTCCACGCGGTGGTGGCACCGCTCGGCAATGTACCGAGGCGGGCCATCAGCAGGGCCACGTCGTCGGGCTCGCGCCCGGGTTCCATGGTGGCGAGCAGGTCGTCACAGGCGTCCTCCAGCGAGTCCAGCGGGCGGCTCAGGGTGGAGCGGAGCCGTTCGAGGCCGGTGTTGATGTCGTGGCGGCGGGACTCGACCAGGCCGTCGGTGTAGAGCACCAGGACGGTGCCGTCGGGCACGTCCAGCTCGGTCGTCTCGAAGCGGACGCCGCCGACGCCCAGCGGCACCCCGGGCGGCAGGTTGTCGAGCAGCCGCGCGGTGTGCCTGCCGGGCTCGTCGCCGGGCTCGATCAGCACCGGCGGCGGGTGCCCGGCCTGGGCGATGGCGCAGCGGCGGGTCGCGGGGTCGTAGACGGCGTAGACGGCGGTGGCCATCCAGCCGTCCGACTGGCTCTGCGCCAGGTCGTCGCCCAGCTCGCTGATGCGCCGCAGCAGCTCGTCCGGCGCCATGTCCAGGCCCGCGAGGGTGCGCACCGCAGTACGCAGCCGGCCCATGGTGGCCGCCGCGGACAGGCCGTGGCCCATGACGTCGCCGACGACGAAGCCGACCCGGCCGCCGGCCAGCGGCAGCACGTCGAACCAGTCGCCGCCGACCTCGGCGACGCTGCTGCCCGGCACGTAGCGGTAGGCGACGTCGACGCCCGGCGCGGCCGGTGTGGAGCGGGGCAGCAGGGAGCGCTGGAGCATCAGGGCGCCCTCGCGCTCGCGGACGTACAGCCGTGCGTTGTCCAGCGCGGCGCCCGCCCGGTCGGCCAGCTCCATGCCGAGCGCCATGTCCTCCTGGTCGAACGCCTCGCGCCCGCCCGCCCTGCTGGCGATCAGCAGCCCGAGCACCACCCCGTGCGCGCGCAGCGGCAGCACGAGCATCGACTCGATGCCGACGGCGAGGGTCGCGCGCACCTTGGGGTCGTCGGGGGAGGTCAGGTGCGACAGCTCGTCGCGCGTCGAGAGCAGCCGGGGCCGCCCGGTGGCCAGCACCTGCCCGAAGGGCGTCTTGCGGTCGAAGGACATGGCCTGCCCCGGCCTGATCATCCGCACCACGTCGGGGCTCCAGGTGATCGCCCCGACGCCGCTCTGCCGCATCGGCGTGGTGTCGGTGTACGCGGCCGAGGGCAGCTCGCCGCCGTCGGGCAGCTGGGAGTGCAGGACCACGCCCGAGTAGTCGCAGAAGGTCGGCACCAGCGCGGCGGCCAGTTCCTCGGCATTGCGCCGTACGTCCAGCTGCCCGGCGATCCGCGAGCCCACGTCGTTGAGCAGCGCCAGCCGCCGCCGGGCACGCTCGGCCTTGGCCGCGGCCTCGACCCGCTCGGTCACGTCGATCACGGTGGCGCTGATCCCCAGCACCCGGCCCGCGCGGTCCGACAGGCGGTGGTAGGACAGCGACCTGTGCCCATGCCCGGTGGGCGCGGGCGAGACCAGGTCGATCACCGGCCGCCCGGTGACCAGCACGTCCCGCTGGAGCGCGGCCAGCGACTCGGACGCCCTGACGTCGAGCACCTCGGTGACCGTATGGCCGATGTGCTCGGCGGCGGGCCGGCCGTTCAGCCGGGCCAGGGCGTCGTTGACGCGGACGAAGCGCAGCTCCCGGTCGAAGATCGCGACGCCCAGCGGGGAGGCGTCGAAGAGCGAGTCGAGCGCCGCGAGGTCGTGCTCCAGGGTCCGCAGCCGGCTGGTCTCCACCATGGACGCCAGCACGAAGGGCCGGCCGTCCCCGTCCACCAGCAGCGACGCCCGCGCCTCGACCTGCACGGCGTGCCCGTCGCGGTGCCGCAGCGACAGGATGCCGTCCCAGCGCCCGTCGCCCAGCAGCTCGCCGAGGATCTGCTCGGCCTGCCCGGCCGACGGCATGACCTCCTCGGGCCCGCCGGGCGGCTGCCCGCCGGGCCCGAACAGCCCGCCGACCCGCCGCCCCACGATGTGCTCGCCCGCCCACCCGAGCACCTCCTCGGCGAGGGGGCTCCACAGCAGCACCCGCCCCGAGGTGTCGAGCATGACGACCGCGACCCGCAGGGTGTCCATCAGCGTCCCGGCACCGGTGCCCGCGACCCCGGCGTCCTCACCCCCGCCGGGGTCGGGCAGCGGGTCGGTCAGGTCGTGCGGGTCGTCCCGGGGCGGCGGCTCGGCAGACGGGGTGTCGCCGCTGGCGGTCATGCGTCGCACCCCCGACCGGGTCGGGCCGGATCCACCCGGCCACCTACAGGGATCTATCCCCTTTTACCCGATATTCCCCCATGCACCCGCTCGCCGCGTCCCCACCGCCGCCGCCAGGAGGAGGCCGGCTCGCCGGTGACGTGGACCGGGACCCGGGCCGCGGCACCGCGGGGGTCAGGACCCGGCGCCCAGCCTGGACGCCACCCAGTGCACCGCGGGGCGGTCCTGGGGGAGCCAGTCGACGGTGTCGACCTCCGCCTGCCCGAGCCAGCGCAGCTCGTCGTGGTCCTGGAGGGGGCGCGGGCTGCCGGACAGCAGCCGGGCCGTCCACACCTGGAGCAGCAGAGCGCCGCCGGCCACCGGCCACTGGCCCGGCACCCTTTCCAGCGGCTCGGCCTCGACGCCCAGCTCCTCGCGCAGCTCGCGCACCAGCGCGCCGGGCGCGGTCTCACCGGGCTCCAGCTTGCCGCCCGGCAGCTCCCAGCGCCCCGCGAGGGCGGCGGGCGCCGTGCGGCGGGCGGCGAGCAGCCGGCCCTCGTCGAGCAGGGCGGCGCCCACCACCAGCCGGGGAGGCGTCACGCCTGGGCCAGGCGGGGGGCGACGCGCTCGATGACGTAGCGGCGCTGCTCCGCGCCGCCCTGCTCCCGGCCGCCGTTCTGGGCCGGCCGCTGGTCCCGGCTGTCGAGCTGGTCGGCGATGCGCTCGGCCTCGGCCCGGGTGGCGTAGCGGCCGACCCGGTAGCGGTTGGCGCCGTCGTCCTGGCGTATGAGGACCCATACGAGGTCGGACGTCATGAGGTCATGCCCTTTCACTTTGCACTGCCGGCGGGTGCGCCGGCAGCGGTCTCGTGCACGGTGGGGGCCGGCTGCGCGGCGGTGGGGGCCGCGGACCCGATCGCGTCGAGGTGGGCGATGTTCGCGCGGTCCTCGGCGTCGCGGTCCTGGTCGGCGCCGGCCGCGAACCACGCGTCGAGGATCTCGGCGAGCAGCCCGCCGGACAGCGTACGCAGGCTGAGCGCCAGCGCGTTCGCGTCACTCCAGACCCGCGCTCCGCGCGCGGCGTACGCGTCGGCGCACAGGGCGGCGCGCACGCCGGGGACCTTGTTGGCGGCCATCGAGGCGCCCGCGCCGGTCCAGCAGCACACCACGGCCTGATCCGCCGTGCCGTGCGCGACGGCGCGCGCCGCGGCCTCCGCGCTCCAGGCCCAGTCCGCGCGGTCGCCGTCGCGGAGCGCGCCGAACACCTCCACCGTGTGGCCGCGGCGGCGCAGGTCGTCGACGACCTGCCGGGCCGGTGGCTCATCCATGTCCGAGGAAACGGCGATGCGCATATGCCCGACCCTACGCCCGAGGTTCACAGCGCGGGTACGCAATGACACGAAGAGGGACCGATCCGGCCATCCGTTCGACCAGAAGTCGACGGGCCGTCAGCCCGCCCCACCTGCCCGCCTGCTCACCTCACGGGCAGGTGGTAGACCGCCCGGTAGCGCTCCGCGGGGATCACGACGTCGGCGGTCTCCACCGGCCGGCCGGAGGCGTAGTACGTACGCCGGATCTCGATCACCAGGTGGCCCGGCACCCCGCCGAGCGCGGCGGTCTCCGAGGCCAGGCCCGGCCGGGCGCCGACCTCCTCGGCCATGTGGTCCACCGTCACGTCGATGGCCGCCATCCTGGCCACCACGCCCTGCCCGCCGACCGGCCCCTCCTCGGGCAGCAGCACCGGGGTGCGCCCGGTGAGCGACAGCGGCTCCCACGAGGTGGACAGCAGCGTCGGCTCGCCCTCGGTGCGGAAGAGGTAGTGGGTGCGCATCACCCGCTCCCCCGGCTCGATCCGCAGCCGCTCGGCCACGTCCAGCGTCGCCGCGTCCTGCACGCTGCGCGACTCCCAGGTGCCCTTGCTGCCCTCGTCGGCCTGCTCCTGCCGGTAGGGCGTGGACGGCCCTGCCGGCCGGTAGCCGCTGCGGACGATCCGCCGGGGCCGCGGGCGCTCGCGGACGTAGGTGCCCGAACCGGACCGGCCCTCGACGAAGCCCTCGGCCATCAGCACCTTGCGCGCCTCCAGCGCGACGGTGTCGGAGACGCCGTATTCGGTGCGGATTCTGGCCTGCGACGGGAGCCGGGCGTGCGGCGGGAGCGTGCCGTCGAGGATCTTGCGGCGCAGATCGTCGGCCACGCGCAGATACGCAGGCTGCTCACCGAATGCCACGGGTTGCCCCTCCCAGGGGGTTGACTGTCCGCGACAGCTTCGCAACCCTGGGTACTCGACCGCAAGCCCACCCCCGAGCCTCACACTCCGCTCACGCCCCGGTCGCGCTCACACCCCGACGTCAGAACCGCCGGAGTCGTCGGACCCGCCGGAGCCACCGGAGTCGCCCGCCCGGCTCCCGCCGGTCTTCACCGAGCCGCTCACCTTGCCGCCGGGCGAGCCGAAGAAGCAGATCACCGACCGCTCGTGCCGGGCCCAGTTCGCGCCCGCGGGCAGGTAGAAGTACAGCTTGTCCGACGACGGCGGCACCTTGCCGTCGAGGTAGGTGTGGGCGTATTTCACGCAGTTGGTCTGCGCGTCCTCGGTGACGTTGTCCACCCCGGGGTACGGGTCGTCGGAGCCGGCCTGGATCTCGTAGACCGCGAAGGCCTCGGCGTCGTGCGCGTCGGTGCAGTCCACGACGTCCACCGTGCGGGAGCGCGTGTCGTTGTCCGTGCCGAAGTCGGACAGCTTCGCGTCGACCGTGTTGAAGCACTGGCCGGCCCTGAGGTCCACGACCTGGGTGTTGCCGTCGTCCAGGACGCCGGCCGCGGCGAGCGCGATGATCGTGGCGAGCCCGATCGTCCACAGGCTGGAGAGCGTGATCCCGGCGACCGCCATGCCCTTGCCGCGCTCACCGCGCCGCTTGACCTGCTGGAGCCCGACCAGGCCGAAGATCAGGCCGAGGAAGGGTATGCAGGGCAGGATGCCGACGACCAGCGCGGCGATCGACATGCCGTTGGTGGCCCGCTCGCCCTGCGCGTACCAGCCCTGCTGGCCGGGGTACATCGCGGCACCCACCGGCGCCGGGTAGCCGTACGCGGGCTGCTGCGGCTGCCCGGCCGCGCCGGGGTAGGGCGGGCCGTACGGCCCGGGGGCGGCGTACGGGTTGTCCTGCGCGGGCTGCTGCTGGGGCGGCTGCTGCTGCGCGTACGGATTCGGCGGCTGCCCGTACGACGGCTCCGTGTAGGCGGGCTCCGAATACTGCGGCTGCCCGTAGGACGGCAGACCCTGGTACGGCGGCTGGCCAGGCGGCGGCACACCGTCGGGCGACGGCGGCGGCGGAGGCGGCGGGGGTATGTCCACGCGGGGAGTTTACGGTCCTGGCGAACGCTTGCGGCGGCGGGCGGCAAGTAGGGGGTGCGGCCGGGAGACGAACCGGCCGGACGAGGAGGGGAAATGGACGACGATGACGGCGGCGACGCGTCCGCGCTCGCCCGCTCGGCCCGCGACCCGGCGGCTTTCGAGCCGCTGGTCGCACGCCATACGCGCACGCTGCACGGCTATCTGGCCCGGCGTGCGCCGGGCGCGGCCGACGACCTGGTGGCTGAGGTGTGGCTGCGGGCCTTCGCCGGCCGCGCCGGCTTCGACCCGGCGCGCGGCACCGCCCGCGCCTGGCTCTTCGGGGTCGCCCGGCACGTACTGGCCGCGCACTGGCGGGAGTCGGCGCCGGTCGGGAAGGCGTCCGACCTCGCCGAGACCGACCCCTGGCACGCGGTCGACCAGCGGCTCGACGCGGCGGCGGTGGCACCGCTGATCCGCCGCGTCATACGCGAACTGCCGCCGGTGGAGCGCGAACTGCTGCTGCTGGTGATCTGGGAGGAACTGACCCCGAGCGAGGCGGCCGCCGTCGTCGGCATACCGCAGGGCACCGCCCGCTCCCGACTGCACCGCGCCCGCACCCGGTTGCGGGACGCGCTCGACCCGGCCGTGGCAGGCGCCACGGCCCGCGGAACGACAGGAGACCCGACATGAACGACATCACCGGCGGCCGCACGGCCGCCGACCAGGACCCGGTGTCCGCGGCCGTCGACGGCTTCGACGGCTTCGGCACCTCCGACCTCCTCGGCCTGCCCGGCATGGACCGGATGGCCGCCGCCCGCACCGTGGCGCCACCCGCCGCGGACGTCACGGCCCGCGCGGAGGCCGTGGTCACGGCGGCGGTGCAGCGCGCACAACTCGCCGGCGCGGACATCGCGTTGGACGACGCCCCGGGCGCGGCCGTGCCGGTGCGCCGGCGCTTCTTCCGGCGGCGCTGGATCGCGTCCGCGGCCCTGGTGGCCGCGGCGGCGACGGGCGTCGCGGTCCTGCCCGCGGTGGACCTCGGCGGCGGGTCGGCGGCCAGCGCGAGCGCGGCGGACTTCCTCAAGGGCGTCGCCGACCGGTCCGCCGAGCAGCCGTGGAAGGGAACGCCGGAGGCGTGGGAGGTGGTGAGCGACCAGTGGGTCGTCGGCTACGGCGCGGGCTACCACGACGAGATCCACTTCGAGCACGGGACCGAGGTCGAGAGGTCGCGCGGTGCCAGGACGATGACCTACAGCGGTTACGACAAGTACGGGCCAGGATGGTTCGCCGGCGAGGACCTCGTCGACTGGAACCACCTGAACAGCCTGCCGACCGACGTCACGGCCCTCACCGCCCGGCTGACCGGCGGAATCTCCGCGGGGCAGGCCTTCGACAACATCGGCTCGATGCTGGCCACCTCCCCGGCGAAGCCGCAACTGCGGGCCGCGCTCTTCCGGGTGCTCGCCGGCCTCGACGGGGTGCGACTGGACGGCGCGGGAAAGGACTCGCTGGGCCGCGAGGGCACGGAGGTCAGCGCGTCGCACGACCACGTGACCTTCCGGCTGCTGGTCGAGCCGGCGACCGGCACGCTGCTGGAGGAGGCGCAGGTGGGCGAAGCGGACGTGCCGGCCTACACCAACTGCCCCCGCCCGCCGATGCCGAAGCCGGGCAGCACCTACACGAGCCAGGTGCCGCCCATGCCCGACCCGAAGCGGCCGCCGATTCTCCGGGGCAGCGGATCGGTGACATGCCCGCTGCCCGCGACCAAGGCGGGTGACCTGCTCGCGGTGGAGACCTATGTCTCCGCGAAGCCGGTCCGACTGCCCGACCGGCTGAGGGGCATTCCCTCGACGCCGCGGCCCGCACAGCGGTGAACGACTCGGTGCCGTAACCGGGTTGCCGGGGGGAACGGCGGAACCGATTACGCCGTTCCCCTTGACCGTTATTGGTCCAGACCAATACTTTCTGCGCCATGCGTCGACGAATTCTCGGCCGTATGGCCGCCACGGCCGCCACACTCTCGCTGGTCGCCGTCCTGCCCGCCCTCACCGGCGGCAGCACCGCGCAGGCCCACGGCGGGCACTCCCCCGCCAAACCCTCCTACAAGAGCGTCGGCTACTTCACCCAGTGGGGCATCTACGCCCGCAACTACCAGGTGAAGAACGTCCAGACCTCAGGCACCGCCGGCAAACTCACCCACCTCAACTACGCGTTCGCCAACATCGGCGCCGACGGCAAGTGCTTCGAGGCGAACGTCGCGGGCGAGGGCGACGCCTGGGCCGACTACCAGCACCCGGTCGACGCCGCGACCTCCGTCGACGGCACCGCGGACACCGCGGAGCAGCCGCTGGCCGGCAACTTCAACCAGCTGCGCGAACTCAAGGCCAAGAACCCCAAGTTGAAGGTGCTGATCTCGATCGGCGGCTGGGGCTGGTCGACGCACTTCTCCGACGCGGCGCGAACCGCCGCCTCACGCAAGGCACTTGTCTCGTCCTGCCTGGACATCTTCATCAAGGGCGATCTCCCGCTGCTCGACGGCAAGGGCGGCCCCGGCTCCGCGGCCGGCCTCTTCGACGGCATCGACATCGACTGGGAGTGGCCCGGCTCCTCCGGCGACGCCGACACCGTCTACCGGCCCGAGGACAAGAAGAACTTCACCGCGCTGGCGGCGGAATTCCGCAAGCAGCTGGACGACTACGGGCGGCACACCACCCACAGGCACTACGACCTCACCGCCTTCCTGCCGGCCGCGCCGGCCAAGATCGACGCCGGGTTCGAGGTGAAGAAGATCTTCAAGTACCTGGACTTCGGCACCGTCCAGGGCTACGACTTCCACGGCCCCTACGAGACCGGCACCAACCAGCAGTCCGCGCTGCGCGCGCCGCGCGACTCGCCGGTGCCGAACGACTTCAGCGACACCCAGGCCATCGGCGACTGGCTGCACCGCGGCGCCCCGGCCTGCCGGCTCGTGCTCGGCGTGCCCTTCTACGGCCAGGGCTGGACCGGCGTCCCCGACGGCGGCACCGCCGGCCTCTTCCAGCCCTCCACCGGCCCGGCCCCGGCCACCTGGCAGGCCGGCAACGAGGACTACCACGCGCTGAAGGCACTGGCCGCCTCCGGCACGTACACGGTGCACCGCGACACGCGGAACGGCTTCGCCTGGCTCTACGACGGGACGAACTTCTGGACCTACGACGACCCGCAGGTGCTCGCGGCGAAGACGGCCTACATCCGCGATGCCCACCTGGGCGGCGCGATGGCCTGGTCCCTCGACGGCGACACCGCTGACGGCGAGCTGATCTCGGCCCTCCACCGCGGCCTGTCCTAGGGCGCACGCGCTCCCCGCACCCGAGCGGCCCGCCCTCCGCGTCCTCAGGAGGGCGGGCCGCTCGGCTGCATGGGGCCGCTCACTCGAAGTGCGTGGCGCGGGCCCGCTTCTCCCAGGGGGCGATGTCGTCGCGGACCTGGTCGAGGTGGCCGAGGACGGCGTCGACGCCGTCCTCGCCGAGGGGGAGGCGCAGCGGCGTGCTGTCGGCCTCCAGGGCGGCGAGGATGAGGGCGGCGGCCTTGGCCGGGTCGCCCGGCTGGGTGCCGTCGGCGCTGGCGGCCATCGCGCGGGTGCCGCCCACCGTGGCCTCGTAGTCGGGGATTTCGGGGCTCACGGTGACCTTGCCCATCAGCGAGGTGCGGAAGGCGCCGGGCTCCACGATCAGCGTCCTGATGCCGAGCGGGTTCACCTCGGTGGCGAGCGCCTCCGTCATGCCCTCCAGGGCGAATTTCGTGCCGCTGTAGGCGGAGAAGCCCGCGAAGGACATCTGGCCGCCCATGCTGCTCATCTGGACGACGGCCCCCGACCTGCGGGCCCGCATCGACGGCAGGACCGCGCGGACCAGCGCCGCGGGCCCGAAGACGTGGACCTCGAACAGCTCGCGCAGCTCCGCGTCGCCGGTCTCCTCGAAGGCGCCCACGTGGCTGCGGCCCGCGTTGTTGACCAGGACGTCGATCCTGCCGTGCCGGGCGAGCACGTCGGCGACGGCCGTGTCGATCGCCGCGGTGTCGGTGACGTCCAGCGCCAGCGCCTCCACCTGGTCGGGGTGTGCGGCGACGAGGTCGTCGAGGGCGGCGACCCGGCGCACGGCGCCGACCACGACGTCGCCCGCGGCCACCGCGGCCTCGGTGATCGCCCGACCCAAACCGCTGTTCGCACCGGTGACCAGCCACACCTTGTTCATCGTCAGCTCCCGTTTCGTGTTTCCCGCTGTCCTGGTGACAAGCCTGCCGCGAATCCCGGTTGCCGGTCCAAGACCCGCCGTGATAGCCGATGGTTATGGACGTTCACGGTCGGGACCTGCGGTATTTCGTCGCCGTCGCAGAGGAGCTGCACTTCACCCGTGCGGCGGAGCGGCTCTTCGTGTCGCAGCCCGCGCTGAGCAAGCAGATCAGGGCGCTGGAGAAACAGCTGGGCGCGCCGCTCTTCGACCGGGACCGGCAGGGCGTCGCGCTGACCGCGGTCGGCACGGCCCTGCTGCCCTACGCGCAACGGGTGCTGGGCGAGTGGGACCAGGCGTGGGCGGCGGTCGGCAGCGCGAAGGCGGCGCAGGTCAGCACGCTGGTGGTGGGGATGAGCACCAGTCCGGGCCGCGGCGGGCTGCTGCCCGCGGTCCGCTCGCGCTTCACCGCCGCGCGCCCCGAGGCGGTCCTGCGGCTGCGGCAGGTGAGCTGGGACGACCCGACGGCGGGGCTCGCGGACGGCACGAGCGACGTGGCGTACGTATGGCTGCCGCTGCCCGACCAGGAGCGCTACGGCACGCTGGTGGTCGCCGAGGAGCCGCGGCTCGTCGCCCTCCCGGACCGCCACCCGCTCGCGGCCCGCGACACCGTGGACTTCGCCGATCTGCTGGACGAGCCCTTCCTCGCGCTGCCGGCCGCCGCGGGCCCGCTGCGGGACTACTGGCTGGCCGCCGACGCCAGGGCGGGCCGCCCGGCGCGGATCGGCGCGGAGGTCGCGAGCACGGAGGAGACCTACGAGGCGCTGGTCGCGGGCCTCGGGGTGGTCCTGCTCGCGGCGGGAAACGCCCCGCTGATCACGCTGGGCGGCGTCACGACCAGGCCGGTGCGCGGCATCTCCCCGAGCCGTTTCGCCCTGGCCTGGCCGCACGGCACCGCGAACCCGCTCACCCGCGCCTACGCCGACGCCTGCCGGCACGCCCGCGCGGCGCGGGCGTAGCGCTCACCCCTGGCCCATGCCGTCCTCTCAGTCGCCCACGACGTCGCCCACGACGTCGTCCTCGACGCCGTCCTCGATCCCGTCCTCGATCGGCATCAGGCGCTGCTCGCGCCTGGCCTTCCGCGCGGCGGCCTTCCGCTCCTTCGCCGCCCGCTTCTCGGCGGCCGCGGCCTCCTTGGCGTCGTTGCTGTCGCTGATCAGCTCGGCGACCGAGAAGCGCATACCCGTGGTCAGCCTCCCGTCGCCGTGGACGTAGTGGAAGCCGTCCTCGGTGCGGTACAGCCGCCGCCTGGCGGTGGTGTGTCCAGCGCCGTCCACGTAGTCGGTGACGGCCTCCTCAAGGCGGGCCAGCGCCTCCTCTCGGGTGCCGGTGACCTCGCCCACCACGCGCGGCTGGTAATAGCCGTTGTACCTGCCCCGCGCCTCCTCCACGATCAGCCCCCACCGCAGCACGGCCACCGCCGCCTCCCCCGCTCCTGTTGTCAACCGGTCCTCCCCGACAGCCTGTTCTGTTCTTCCTCGACGATCTGCCGGGCCAGCGACACGTCGGAGACATCCACGGCGTCGGGCGCCGCCTCCGCCACGTCGCTGCGGCGGGCGTAGGCGTCGAAAAGCCGCGACTTGTCCCGCAGGATCGCCAGCAGCCGCTCGTCCACGCCCGTCGTGGTGAGCAGCCGGTGCACCCGCACCGCGCGCACCTGCCCCATCCGGTGGGCGCGGGCCACCGCCTGGTGCTCGGTGGTCGGTTTGACCTGCGGCTCGCACAGGACCACCACCGAGGCCGCCTGGAGGTTGAGCCCGACACCGCCCGCCTCGATCTGCGCGAGCAGCACCGCGTGCCCGCCCGACGCGGTGAACGCGTCCACCAGTTGCTGCCGCCGCACCGGCGCCACCGACCCGGTGAGCGGCCCGAGGACGGCGGGGCCGAGGGCGTCCGCGACCGTGCCGAGCACGTCGCGGAAGTAGGAGAAGACGACGACCTTGAGGCCGTCCTCGGCCGCGTCCGCGACGATCTCGCACAGCCGCCGGAGCTTCGCGGACTTCTCCGGGTCCGCGTAGGCGGCCCTGCGCATGGCCATGAAATTCCCGCCGAGCACCGCCGTCCGGTAGGCGTCCTGGTCGGCCGCGCTGAATTCCGTCCACTCGTCGGTGTGCACCAGCGCGGGCAGTTCCGCCAGCACGTCGTGCTGGTTGCGCCGCAGGTAGGCCGGTGCCACCGCCCGCCGGAAGGCCTGCGACCCGGCGGCTCCCGCCCCCTCGGCGGCGCCCGGCCGCTCCAGCAGGCCGGGCTGCAAGTGCGCGACCAGGCTGCGGAATTCGGCCACCCGGTTCTCCATCGGGGTGCCCGTCATGAACAGCACCCGCTCGCAGCGCGCGGACCAGTCCGCCACCGCGAGCGACCTCCTGGCCTCCGGGTTCTTCACGTAGTGCGCCTCGTCCACCACCAGCATGGCCACCCGCAAGTCCGCCTCGGGGGCGGCGAATCCGCGCAGGGCGTCGTAAGTGGTCACCCCCACACCGCCGCCGGTCCGCCACTCGGCGAAGGCGTGGCGCCGCTCGGGGCCGTGCAGCGGCACCGCCCGCAGCGCGCTGCGGGCGCCGATCTCCCGGGTCCAGTTGACCAGGACGCCCGCCGGGCACACCACCAGGAAGTGCGTGCGGCCCTGCGCGGCCAGGTGCGCCAGCGCGGCGATGGCCTGGATCGTCTTGCCGAGCCCCATCTCGTCGCCGAGCAGCACCCTGCGCTGCGCCAGCGCGAAGCGCGCCCCGAAGGCCTGGTAGCCGCGCAGCGACACCCGGCGGTGGGTGCCGTCCAGCGGCTGGGCCCGCACCCGCTCGACCACGTCGGCCGGCAGGAAGCCCTCGGCGGCGGCCACGTCGGGGGCGCCGCCGGACAGTTCGGCCAGCAGGCTGTAGTAGTCGGCGGACCGCACCTCGAAGTCGACCCAGGCCTCGGCCTCGCCGGCCGGTTCGCGCAGCAGGTCGACGGACGCCTGGCCGAGCAGCAGCGGCGTCCCCTGCTTGTCCGCCCGCGCGCACAGGTCGGCGACCGCGTCGACCGCGGCCCGCGCCCGCTCCCGCCGCTCCCGGCCCGCGAACCACCGGCGCGGCCACCCGCCGGCCTCCGCGGCCCGCGCCAGCGGCGGGGCCAGCTCCGCCTCGACCTGCCGGGCCGCCTCGACGGCCCTGACCGCGTCAGGTCCTGCCACGGCGAGCCGGTGCAGCGCGACGACCAGTGCGGTGGTGCGCGGCTCGGGGTGCTCGACGTCGATGCGCACCGCGACCGTCTCGCCGACCGCCTCCGCGATCTGCCGGGCCGCCGCGTAGGCCTGGTCCGCCGTCTGAGGCCCTACGCCGGGGATCTGCCGCAGCCCGTAGCGCCCGGCGTCCAGCACCTGCCGCACCGAGCGGAAGCCGGCCGCCTCGATGGCGCCGAGCCGCAACCGGCCCTGCGTGACGTCCTTCAGCCGCGCGGCCGGGATCGACTCCAGCTCATGGGCGGCCAGTTCGGCCACGATCGGGCCAAGTGCGGCGCGTACTCCGGCGACCGCGCGCTCGTGGTCGGCGAGCAGCGCCCGCGCGGCGCCGAGCAGCCGCTCGCCGTCCGCCCGTGTCTCCCGCGGCTTCCGCCCACCCGCACCGCCCACGCCGACCCTCCCGGGCCATCCTCGCACGCGCCCTGGCCGCGCAGGCCCGCCCGCCGGACACGGGTGCCCACGGGCGGCGACAACCGGCGGTTGTCAAAGCCGTCCAGAAGCTGTTGGACCGCGGTGCGGCGAACGGTATTGGCTGGTCAGAGCTAGTACGGAGCACGTGCCAGAAGGAGCCACGCCATGACCGCCGCACCCGCCGCACCCCCCACCCCCAAGGCCGTCGTCACCCGCTACGTCGAGGCCGTCCGCGACGGCGACCTCGCCGTAGTCCGCGGCAGCTTCGCCCCAGACGCCACCTGGGACTATCCCGGCAACCTGCCTATCTCGGGCACATGGAAGGGCCGCGACGCCATCGTCGAGGACTTCCTCGGCGGCATGGGCACCCGCCTGATGCCCGGCGCCCCCCTGGTCATCGCCCTGACCAACGTCATCGCGGACGGCGAGCAGGTCGTCGCCGAGTGGACCTCGGACGGCACGACGGCGGCGGGCGCCGCGTACAGCAACCGCTGCCTCGGCGTCTTCACCGTCCGCGACGGCCGGATCACCTCGATCCGCGAATACGCCGACACGCACCACGTGGCCGAGGTGCTCTTCCCCGCCGGGGAGTGACCAGCCGGAACGGCCCGCCGGAGTGACCGGACTAGCGGCCGCGCGGCTTTCCGCGCTTGGCGCCCTTCGGCGTCCTCTTGGCGGGCGCGGACCCGGTCTGCGACTTCGGCTTGGGCTTGGGCTTGGGCTTGGGCTTCTGCTGCGGTTCGGCCTGGGTCTGGGCCGAGCGGCCGCGGGTGCTGTTGGCGGTGCGGCCGCGGACGATGCCGATGAAGTCGTCCACCTGGTCGGTGGTCGCGTCCTGCGGCCAGGACAGCGCGACCTGCGACTGCGGGGCGTCGGTCAGCGGGCGGTAGGTGAGGTCCCTGCGGTGGTGCAGCCGGGCCAGCGACTGCGGGACCGCGAGCAGGCCCACCCCGGCCGCCACCAGCTCGATCGCGTCGACCGTGGTGGCGGGGCGCTCGCGGGCCGGGGTGCCGGGCGGGCGCTCCCAGCCGAGGGTGTCGTCCAGCGGGTGCAGCACGACCTCGTCGGCCAGGTCCGCCGCGGACACCTCCTCCACGGCCGCCACCAGGTGGTCCTTCGGGGCCACGACCACCGTGGTCTCGGTGTAGAGCGGGATCGCGCTCAGGTCGGTCCGATCGACCGGCAGCCGTACGAAACCGGCGTCCGCGCCGCGGGCGCGCAGCAGGTCCGCGGCCTCCGCGGCGGGCACCGGGAGGAGGTCCAGCGGGGTGCCGGGGAAGCGCTCGTGCCAGATCCGCACCCACTTGGCGGGCGTCACACCCGGTACGTAGGCGAGCCGGAACGCGGGGGAATCTTGCGAGCCTGTCACTCCGCAAGGCTATCGGCGATGGTCGGGGGCGTCGCACGCGCTCGTTACCCTTGACCGTATGACGTCGCAGAAGACCACCCAGACGATGAAGCCCGCCACCGCGGCGAAGAAGCTGGGTGTGTACCTCCAGGCCACCCCCGCGGAATTCCAGGAGGGTGTCGTCTCCCGCAGCGAGCTGAACGCGCTGCAGGCCGACCCTCCCCAGTGGCTCCAGGACCTGCGCCGCGAAGGCCCGCACCCCCGCCCGGTCGTCGCGGCGCGGCTGGGGGTGTCCATCGCGGGCCTCGCCCGCGGCGGCGTCACCGAGGCACTCACCACCGGGCAGATCGACGCGCTCAGGCAGGAGGACCCGGAGTGGCTCCGCCGCGAGCGCGCCACCCACGCCGAGGTCCGCAAGGAGGCGGCCCGCATCAAGGACAAGCAGGCCGAGCGCGCCGCCGACCAGTCCCGCTGACGTCCGCCCCGGCCGGGACGGCCGACTGTCCCGGCGTCCGTGCGACTCCGGCTGTGCACCTTCAGGACGAACTGGCGGAACCCTCCGGCCGCCGGGGTGATGAGCGGTCGCCCCATCCCTGTCCCGTCAGGTACTCGAGTTGAAGCCCGGACCCTCCGAACGCGACGACGGCACCAGCCGGCCCAGCACCCCCGGTTCCCCCGACGCCAACGCCCCCAGCGGGGTGCCCCCGTGATCCATGATCAAGCCGGCCACGGAATCCGCGGCCGACGGCGAATTCCCGTTCACGCGTGACCCGG
This sequence comes from Streptomyces sp. NBC_00433, assembly GCA_036015235.1. NCBI lineage: Bacteria > Bacillati > Actinomycetota > Actinomycetes > Kitasatosporales > Streptomycetaceae > Streptomyces > Streptomyces sp. NBC_00433. The sequence goes on from CP107926.1 coordinate 3,543,580, forward strand.
TGGTCTCCCCGGCATCATTCATGGCAGTCTCCTCGTGCAGTCTCCTCGACCCGTTTTCGCGACGTCGCGCCCCCTCGCCGGGGACGAGCCGGCGGCACGTCACGCCACCGCCTGACCATCATCGGGGTGGGTCAAGCGGGAGACAAGACCGACAAAGGTCGGTTACGAGCCGGCTTCCGTACGATCAGGGCCAATTCCCCCCTTCCACCTCCCGGGGCATTCCCCGGTCGGCCCCGACACCCGCGTCCGTGCCGTCCCGCGGGCTGTCCGCCGGCGCCGCGTACCCGGGGTCAGGTGGCGGACGGGGCGGCGGGGTGGCGGGGGGTGGGGAGTCGGAGGGTGAGGACGTAGGAGACCACGACCGAGACGATCACCAGGGGCATGACCGTGATTCCCTCCTTGCCCAGGAGCAGGGTGGCCAGCAGCAGGGAGACCATGGGGAATTTGAGCATCGCGGCCGACATCGCGCCCACCCCCATCGCGAGCGCGGCGGTCACGCCGAGTCCGGGCAGGTGGGACATCGCGATGCCGCCGGCGGCGCCGATGAACATGGCGGGGAAGACCGGGCCGCCGCGGAAGGCGGACATCGACACGCTGTAGGCCGCCGACTTGCAGGCGACGAGCGCCACGAGCGCGCCGACCGAATAGTGCGCGCTCGCGGTGAGGAGCGGGCCGAGCGCGCTCTGCCCCGAGTAGAGGACTCCCGAGGCCGCGTGGCCGGTCCACTCCGCGTAGAGGAGGGCGATCACGCCGACGGCGACGCCGGCGGTCACCGTGGCCGGGAGCCGTCGCGGCTGGACCAGTTCCAGCAGCCGCAGGGCGAGCCGGCGGATCCCGGCTCCGAGCAGGGCCGCGGCCACTCCGATCAGCAGGGCCCAGCCGAAGCCGGCGGCGTCCGGTGCGGCGGCGTGGGGGACGCCCGGCAGGGTCAGCGAGTACGTGCCCAGGCCGGTCCAGGAGCCCAGCCCTGTGAAGATGAGCGCGCCGATGCCGGAGGCGAGCAGGCCGGGTACGAGGACGACGCCGAGCATCGGGCCCCCCAGGCCCGACATCTCCATGAGCAGGAACGCCCCGAGCAGGGGCGAGCCGAGCAGGGTGCTGACCGCGGCGAAGCTCCCGGAGGATCCGACGACGCCGACCGCCTGCTGCGGGAAGGACTTCCGTGTCAGCCGCAGCGCGCCCACCGCCAGCCCGCTGCCCAGCGCGATGAGGGGGGCCTCAGGGCCGAGGACCGCCCCGAGGCCGAGCGAGGCCACCGCGGCGAGCGCCACGCCCGGCAGATGCGCTGCCGGGGTCGGGCCCGACGCCACGAACCCGTGCGCCGGTTCGTGTCCGCCGCCGCCGGGCAGATACCGGACGAGCGGCCCCACGAGGAGCCCGGCCACGGCGAGCAGCGGCACCGGCCACCAGTCCGGCGTGCCGTGGAAGCCCAGGGCCTTCGGCAGGTCGGTGTAGGTCAGCGACTGGAGCTTGTCGACGAGCGCGAGGAAGCCGAAGGCCGCCACCGAGATCGGGACGCCGAGGAATGCGCCGATCAGCAGCAGCACGGCGTAGCCGCGGCTGCGGACGAGCGCGACCGGGTCCGGCGCGGCCGCCGGCGCCTTGCCCTCGGGCCCGACCGGATGCCCCGGCGCGCTCACGCGACCCTCCCCCGCGACACCCGGCCGCCCCCGGCCGCAACGGCCGGGACGAGCAGGACCGGCGTGTCCCCCGGCCCTGGCTCGGGCCTGCGGCCCTCGGTCACCGGTTCCAGCCGGTCGCCCTCGCGGACGACGAAGAGCAGGTCGCTGCGGGCGGGAAGCGGGAGGCCTGCGGAGTGGGCCACGACGGCGCCGGCCGCTCCTCCCACCACTGAGGTGACCGCGCTGGCGGCGAGACCCGCGAGCGCGTCGGCCGCGGTGTGCTGCGGGTCGGTGTCGACGGCGTGGAAGAGGGCCACCATCAGGCCCGTGCCGATCAGCACCTGGTCCGTCGTCACGGTGAGCCCTCCGAATTTCCGGCGGTCGGATGGGCCGACATCCGCTGCTGCTGTTCTCCTGCCGCGTCCACCTCCTCGTCGGGAGCGTGCGGCCGGCCCTGGAGGCGGTCAAGCCCGACACGTGCACACCGGGCGTACGGCCGCGGGCATTCACCCGATCGGTCCGATGCGGGCACAGAGAGTGACAACCGCATCGGGCGGCCCGGGGGCCGCGTGTGGCGGGGCCGCACGGCGGGCCGGATAGTGGGAGCGGTGGGGGCTTCCAGGAGATGCCGGAGAAGCCGATGGACCGCTATCCGCCGATCGCCGACCACGGCCTCGTCGGCGACCTGCAGACGGCCGCGCTCGTCTCGTCCCAGGGCGTGGTCGACTGGTTCGCGGCGCCGCGATTCGACTCGCCCACCGTTTTCGCCGCGCTGCTCGACCACGACCGCGGCGGGCACTTCCGTATCGCGCCCGAGCATCCCGACCTCAGCTGCAAGCAGCTCTACTACCCGGACACGGCGATCCTGGTGACGCGGTTCATGTCGCCGGACGGGGTGGGCGAGGTCGTCGACTTCATGCCCCCTGACCGGACCCGTGAGCCGACCGACCGGCACACGCTCGTCCGCCTGGTCCGGGCGGTGCGCGGGACGGTCGAGTTCGCCCTGGAGTGCCGGCCGCGCTTCGACTACGGACGGGCCGAGCACCGGCTCGACATGAGCCACGACGAAGCCCGCTTCCACGCGCCCGGGGCCGACGCCTTCCTCCGGACGACCTTCCCGCTCGAAGGCGACGGCAGGGACGTACGCGGCACCGTCCGGCTGGACGCGGGGCAGAGCGCGGGCGCGGTCTTCACCGTCTGCGCGCCGGGCGGCGACGCGCCCGAGCCCCTCACGGTCGAGTGGGTCTGCGCGCAGGTCGACGAGGTCGGACGGTTCTGGCAGGACTGGCTGCGCCAGTCGCGCTACCGGGGCCGGTGGCCCGAGCTGGTGCACCGCTCGGTGATCACCCTCAAGCTGCTGACGTACGCCCCGAGCGGCGCCCTGGTCGCGGCGGCCACCATGGGCCTGCCCGAGCAGGTGGGCGGGGAGCGCAACTGGGACTACCGCTTCACCTGGGTACGCGACGGCTCGCTCTCGGTGCGGGCCATGCTCGACCTGGGCTTCACCGACGAGGCCACCGCTTTCGTGCACTGGCTGGTGGCGCGGCTGCGGGAACGCCAGGGCAACGGGGACGAGCCCCTGCGGACGATGTACCGCGTCGACGGCGATCCCGACCTGCCCGAGGAGACCCTGGACCACTTCGAGGGCTATCGGGGCTCCGCGCCCGTACGCATCGGCAACGGCGCCGCCGACCAGCTCCAGCTCGACATCTACGGCGAGGCCGTCTACGCGGTCTCCCAGAGCCGGGATCTCGGACAGCAGGCCACCTACGAGGGGTGGAAGAGCTTCGCCGGGACCCTGGACTGGCTGGCCGACCACTGGGACCGCCCGGACGAGGGCATCTGGGAGACCCGCGGCGGCCGCGAGGACTTCACCTACAGCCGGGTGATGTCCTGGGCGGCTTTCGACCACGGCCTGGCCCTGGCCGAGCGCTTCCGCAGGCCGGCCGACATCGGCAAGTGGCGTGCGGCGCGCGACGCCGCCTTCGAGCAGGTCATGGCCCGCGGCTGGAGCGACAAGGAGCAGGCCTTCGTCCAGCACTACGGCGGCCATGTGCTGGACGCCTCGCTGCTGCTGATGCCGAGGGTCGGCTTCCTCGGCTCCAAGGACCCGCTGTGGCTGTCGACGCTCGACGCCATGGACCGCAAGCTCGTCTCCGACAGCCTCGTCCACCGCTACGACCCGGCCGCCTCGCCGGACGGGCTGCGCGGCTCGGAAGGCACCTTCAGCCTCTGCACCTTCCTCTACGTCGACGCGCTGGCCCGCGCGGGACGGCTGGACCAGGCGCGGTACACCTTCGAGAAGATGCAGACCTACGCCAACCATGTGGGCCTGTTCGCCGAGGAGATCAGTCCGAGCGGTGAGCAACTGGGCAACTTCCCGCAGGCCTTCACCCATCTGGCGCTCATCATGGCCGCCGGCACCCTCGACGACGCCCTCGACGCGGAGCAGGGGCGCTGACGCGTGGCCGCCCGAGGCGCCCCCCGGTTGACGGCGGCCGAGTTCGGCGCGCTCCACCGGCGCTTGGCGTCGGCCGCCTCCTGGGCGGCAGGCGGGCGCGGCGCCCTGGCCGCCCTCACCCCGGACCGGGTGGCCGCGGCCGCGGGCGAGGTGCGGACCGGGCGGACGGTCACGCTCGCCGCACCGGTGGAGACACGGCCAGGACCGGACGATCCCGAGCCCGCCAGGCACCGGATGATCGCCGTGCCCGGGGTGGACGCCGGAAGCGGGCTGCACTTCGCGAGGGACCGCTTCGCGATGAACGTGCACGGCGACGCCGACAGCCACCTGGACGCCCTGTGCCATGTGGTCTGGGACGGCACCCTGCACGGCGGGGTGCCGGCAGGCACCGTCACCCCGGACGGTGCGACAGCACTGACCGTGGAGTCGGCCCGCGACGGGATCGTCGGGCGCGGTGTCCTGCTGGACATCCCGCGGCTCCGCGGTGTGCCCTGGCTCGAACCGGGCGACCACGTGACCGCCGCCGACCTCAGCGCCGCCGAGGAGGCGCAGCAGGTCTCGGTGTCCGAGGGGGACCTGCTGTTCGTACGGGTGGGCCACCGCCGGCGCCGGGCCGAGCTGGGGGCGTGGGATGTGGCGGGCGCCAGGGCCGGGCTGCACCCCACCGCGCTGGACTTCCTGGCGGACCGCCGGGTCGCCGCGCTGGGCGGCGACGGCAACAACGACACCGCGCCCAGCTCGACCGACGGTGTGGACTTCCCCGTGCACGTGCTGGCCATCCACGCCATGGGCCTCCACCTGCTGGACTACCTCCGGTTCGAGGACCTGGCACCGCTGTGCGAGGCGGAGGGGCGCTGGTCGTTCCTGTGCGTGATCGCACCGCTGCGGCTGCCGGAGGCCACCGGCTCACCGGTGAATCCCATCGCCGTCCTGTGAGCGACGACGGTCGGCCGGGCGAGGGCCGGGGGGCGGGGCCCGCGGGCGATCGGGTGAAGGGCGGCCTGCCGCGCCGCCGCCGGCGTGCCGCCCCCGCGGTGACGCGATAGCTTCCGCTCGGGGACCAATGCCACCTTCCAGCAGATAACCGTCAGAACCATCCCGTAACGGGACCCGGTCGGCACCGGCCGGGACAGCGCGCGACTCCCAGAACGGGGCTTCGTATGGCCGGCGACCAGCACTTCGACGTCATCGTCATCGGCAGCGGAGCGGGCGGCGGCACCCTCGCCCACCGGCTGGCCCCCAGCGGCAAGCGCGTCCTGATCCTGGAGCGCGGCGGCTACCTGCCCAGGGAGCGGGACAACTGGGACTCCACCGCGGTCTTCGTCCAGGGCAAATACGTCGCACCGGAGACCTGGTACGACAAGCACGGCGGCCCGTTCACCCCGGAGATCAACTACTACGTCGGCGGCAATACCAAGTTCTACGGTGCCGCGCTCTTCCGGCTGCGCCCGGAGGACTTCGGGGAGCTGCGCCACCACGACGGGATCTCCCCGGCCTGGCCGATCCGCTACGAGGACCTGGAGCCGTACTACACGCAGGCCGAGCAGCTCTACCTGGTGCACGGGCGGCACGGGGAGGACCCCACGGAGGGCTCCGCCAGCGGACAGTACCCCCGTCCGCCGGTGGAGCACGAGCCGCGCATCCAGCAGCTCAGCGACGATCTGGAGAAGCACGGGCTGCATCCCTTCCACCTGCCGATCGGGGTGGACCTCACCCAGGACGACCGGGGCCGGGCCACCCATGCCAGCGCCTGCATCCGCTGCGACCGGGTCGACGGCTTCCCGTGCCTGCTGGGCGCCAAGTCCGACGCCCAGGTGATCTGCGTCGACCCGGCGCTGGAGCACGACAACGTCACGATGATCACGCACGCCCACGTACGGCGGCTGGAGACCGACGAGTCCGGCCGCACCGTCACCGGCGTGGTCACCGAACTCGCCGACGGGTCGACGGAGACCTTCGGCGCGGACATCGTGGTCGTCGCCTGCGGCGCGGTCAACTCCGCCGCCCTGTTGCTGCGTTCGGCGAACGACCGGCACCCGGGCGGCCTGGCCAACAGCTCGGACATGGTGGGGCGCCACTACATGCGGCACAACAACCTGGCCCTGATCGCCGTCTCCAAGGAGCCGAACCCGACCACCTTCCAGAAGACCCTGGCCCTCAACGACTGGTATCTGGGCGCGGACGACTGGGACTTCCCGCTCGGCGGCATCCAGATGCTCGGCAAGTCCGACGCCGACCAGATCCACGGGGACGCGCCGCGCTGGGCGGGGAAAGTCGCGCCCGACATGCCCTTCGAGGTGCTCGCGCACCACTCCGTGGACTTCTGGCTGTGCGGGGAGGACCTGCCGCTGCCCGAGAGCCGGGTCACCCTCGACGGGCGGGGAGCCGTCCATCTGGCCCTGGACGAGAAGAACAACATCGCGGGCCTCACCCGGCTCCGGCACAAACTGCAGAAGATGCTCGGGCCGCTGGGGATGCACGAGCACCATCTGCTCTCGCACAGCATCTACCTGCACAAGGGGATGCCCATCGGGGCCACCGCCCACCAGGCCGGCACGGTCCGGTTCGGCACGGACCCGGCCTCCTCCGCCCTGGACGTCGACTGCAAGGCCCACGACCTCGACAACCTCTACGTCGTGGACACGTCGTTCTTCCCGAGCATCGGCGCGGTGAATCCGTCGCTGACGGCCATGGCCAACGCCCTGCGGGTCGGCGACCACCTCGTCGCGCGCCTGGGCTGACGGGGGCGGCCCGCGGGCGGCCGGCTCACACGTCGTCCCCCGGCAGGCCCGCCGCCCGGGTGTCGGCGTCGGTGAGCGGCTCCAGCCGCCCCTTCGTGTCGAGCCGGAAGAGGATCACCAGCGCGGGGCCGATCAGCACGACCGCGATGAGGGCGACCAGCGCCAGCCAGCGCAGGCTGTGCGGCGCCCCCGCCCCCTGCGACACCGTCAGTGTCGTCGGCAGCAGGTAGGGCCGCTGCGCGAAGCCCCACGCCACAAGCGCCAGGGACACGGTCGCCACCGAGGCGTGGCGGGACCAGCGGTGGTGTCGGAAGAGCACCAGCAGCGCCGTCGCCGTGCCGCAGACCGCGGACAGGAGCATCACCAGCAGGCCGAGTCCCCTGGTCAGGCCGTGCCATACGTGGGGGGCGTCGTGGTGGGTGACGGGCAGCGCGACGAGCGCGAGGACCACGACCGCGCAGAAGGCGAGCAGCGCCCGCAGCCGGAAGTAGTCGACGAGCCCGGCCTCGTCGAAGCGCCGGGCGTCGGAGCAGAGGAAGACCGCGCCCAGGAAGGCGCTGGCGGCGATGGCCAGCAGACCGGCGAGGACCGACGTCGGGTTGGCCCACACGTGCGCGGCGGAGGCGGTGCCCACGGCCACCCGGCCCGAGGCGACGCCGCCGAGCACCGCACCGAGGAAATACGGCGTGACGAGCGAGGCGACCGCGAAGACCGCGCCGTAGACGCGTCGTTGGGCCAGCCTGCGGCTCGGCTTGCGCAGCGCGAATCCCGCGCCCCGCAGGACCGTGCCGACGGCCGCGAGGACCAGCGGCAGCCACAGCGCGGTGAAGACGGCCTGGAACATGGCGGGGAAGCCGGTCCACATGATGACCAGGACGAAGATCAGCCAGACGTTGTTGACCTCCCAGACCGGTGCCATGGCGTGGTCGATCAGCCGGCGCGGCCGCTCGCCGCGCTCCGCGCCCCCGGCCAGCAGGTCCCAGAACCCGGCGCCGTAGTCGGTGCCCCCGCCCGAGGCGTAGGCGGCGATGGCGAGCACCATCACCCAGGCGATCAGGTCGGCCATCACGACGGACCCCCGCCGGGCCGCTCCGGCCTGCCACCGGTCACGGCACCGGCCGGCACGGGGTCGGACCCGTCCCTGGGCCCGTACGGGGTGTCGGCCTCGGGGTCCGCGGCGGGGCGCCCGCCGGCCTCGGCCTCGTCCGCGACCCGCCACCGGGTGCGCATCTTGAGCACCACCGCCAGGAACGACCAGAAGACGGCGACGTAGACGGCCATGACGACGCCGAGCATGCTCCAGATCCCCGCGGCCCCGGTACGGGTGACGGCCTGCGACACCCGCATGGTGTCGTAGACGATCCACGGCTGGCGGCCGACCTCGGTGGTGACCCACCCGCACTCCACGGTGACCAGGCACGCGGCTCCGGCGACGGCGGCGCAGCGGAAGAACCAGCGGTTGAGGGGCAGGTCGCGGTGCCGCCACCAGAGCCACGCGTACCACAGGGCGAGCAGGATGAGCACGCTGCCGATGGTGGCCATGACGTCGAAGGCGAAGTGGACGATGGTCGCCTGGGTCGGCGTGGGACGGTCGGCCGCCGGGACCGAGGAGAGGCCCGTGACCTTCGTGCTCGGCTTGAACCCGGCCAGGATCGAGTCCAGTTGGGGGATCCTGAGGCCCCCGGAGACGGTGCCGTCGGAATTCAGCCGGCCGAAGACGTACTCAGGCACGTGCGTGTCGGTCTTCCAGACGAGCTCCGTGGCGGCGAACTTGATCGGCTGGTCGTGGAAGACCGACCGGGCGGCGTTGTCACCGAGGAAGAACTGCACGGGGGTGAGGACCGCGCCGACGGTGAAAGGCACGGTGAAGCCGAGCTTGTGGTAGCGGTCGCGGCGCCCGCGCAGCCAGCCGACCGCGTACACGCCGGCGACCACGTATCCGGCGGTCATGAACATCGCGACGGTGAAGTGCCAGTATTCCGGGCCGAAGATCGGGGTGAAGACCGCCTTCCGCACGTCGACGTCCACGGGCCTGCCCTGGGCACCGAGGGTGAAGCCGCGCGGGCTGTTCATCCAGGAGTTGGCCGCGATGATGCCGAACGCGCCCATCAGCGCGGCGAGCGGCAGCGGCACCGCCAGCCAGAAGTGCGTCCACGGCTTGAGGCGGCGCCATCCGTAGAGATAGATCGCGATCAGGACGGCTTCGAGGAAGAACGCCCATGCCTCGACGCCGAATCCGATGCCGAAGACGTCGCCCCAGCGCCCCATCATCCCCGGCCACAGCAGCCCGAACTCGAAGGACAGCACGGTGCCGGTGACGACGCCGATGGCGAACTGGACGGCCATCACCGCCGACCAGCGCCGCGCGAGCTGCAGGGCCACCGGGTCCTTCCCGCGCAGCCCCCGGTAGTGCATCAGCAAGGTGACGAACGGAAAGGCGACTCCGAAGGGCACCAGCAGGATGTGCGTGGCCAGGGTGAAGGCCATCAGTTCGCGGGCCGGGAGGAGTTGGGGCGGGGCGCTGCCCGCCAGATGGGCTGCGGTGCTGAGCATGGGTGCCTCGTCGGTGGCGGTGGCTTGAGGTGCGGGGGTGTGCCGGGCCGAGGCGCCGTTCAGGGGAAGGGCGCGGCCGTGCCGGATTCGTTCGGCGTGGGGAAGTCCGGCTCCGTGAAGGCGCGTTCGCGCCGCGCGCCGGACGCGAAGGAGACGGACCAGCTGACGACCGCGCCCAACCTGCTGCGGAATCCCGTCAGGAAGGCGACGTGGATGAAGAGCCAGGTCAACCAGCCCAGTGCGCCGGACAGATGCACCGGTCCCGCTTTGACGACGGCCCGCCCGCGGCAGATGTAGGCGGCGCTGCCGAAGTCGAGGTAGCGGAAGGGCTTGCGGGGCTTCGTCCTGCCCTCCACGGTGTGCCGCACGGCCCGGCCCGCGTACGCCCCCGACTGCATCGCGACCTCCGCCAGCCCCGGCAGGCGATCGAGGCCCATCACGTCGCCCACCACCCGGATCTCCGGATGGCCGGCCAGCGTCAGGTCGGGCTCGACCGCGATGCGCCCTGCCCGGTCCTGGGCGGCGCCGGTCGCCCGCGCCAACGCGCCCGCGATGGGCGGCGCTTCGACGCCCGCCGTCCACAGCACGGTGCGCGCGTCGAAGCGGGTGGTGGCACCCGACCGGTCCCGTACGGTCAGGCCGTCGGCGTCCACGCCGGTGACCCTGGTGCCCAGGTGGATCTCCACGCCGAGATTGCGCAGGCTCCTGGCCGCGTGCCCGGCGAGGGTGGGGCCGAAGGAGCCGAGCACCTCGTCGGACCCCTCGAAGAGCAGCACCCGGGTCGTGGCGGGGTCGATGGTGTGGAATTCCCGGTCGAGCGTGTGGCCCGCGATCTCGCGGATCTGCCCGGCCAGTTCGACGCCGGTCGGTCCGCCGCCGACCATCGCGAAGGTGAGCCACTTCCGCCGCTCGTCGTCGTCCGCTGCGGTCTCGGCCATCTCGAAGGCCCGGTAGAGGCGGCGGCGGATGTCCAGCGCGTCCTTCAGGGTCTTCATCCCCGGGGCGTGCTCGGCGAATTCGTCGTGCCCGAAGTAGGACTGGCGCATGCCGACCGCGAGGATCAGATCGTCGTAGGGCAGCACGATCTCCGCGCCCCCGGGCCGCCGGGCGTGGACGACCCGGGCGCCGGCGTCCACGTCGGTGGCCTCGGCGAGCAGGCAGCGCACATTGTGGTGGCGGCGCAGGACCGCCCGCAGCGGCTGGGCGATCTGGCCCTCGGACAGGATGCCGGTGGCGCACTGGTAGAGCAGCGGCTGGAAGAGGTGGTGGGCCCGGCGGTCGACCACCGTGACCGCCACCGGCGAGCGGCGCAAAGCCCGGGCGGCGAACAGCCCGGCGAAGCCCCCGCCGACGATCACCACCCGGCGGGGTGTGACGTGGTCCTCCACCCGCGCTCAGCCTCCGGTGGCGAAGCCGGGGAAGAGCGTCATCCCGCCGTCGACGTAGAGCGTGGTGCCGACGACGTAGTCGAGCAGGTCGGAGGCCATCGCGACGACGGCGCCCGCGATGTCCTCGGGGTCCCCCACCCGGCGGTAGGGGATCAGCTTGAGGAGGTCCGCCTCGGCCTCCGGGGTCTCCCAGGCGTCCCTGTTGATGGGGGTGCGGATGGCGCCGGGGGCCACCGCGTTGACCCGGATGCGGTGCGGGGCCAGCTCCTGCGCCAGGGTCTGCATCAGCATGCCCACACCGCCCTTGGAGGAGGCGTAGTTGACGTGGCCGGCCCAGGGGATGATCTGGTGGACCGAGCTCATGCAGACGATCTTCCCGGCGGACCGTGACACCTCGGGGACGACACCGCGGCGCATGAACTCCTTGGCGGCCTCGCGCGCGCACAGGAACTGCCCCGTGAGGTTCACGTCGATGACCTTCTGCCACTGGGCGAGGGACATGTCGGTGAGTGCGGCGTCCCGTTGCAGGCCCGCGTTGGCCACCATGATGTCGACGGTGCCGAATTCCTGGACGACACGGGCGACCATCGCCACGACCTGGTCCTCGTCCGACACGTCGGCCTCGTGGGCGTAGGAGCGGACCCCGAAGCCCGTGATCTCCTCCACGACCTTCCGCGCCTCGTCGGCGCCGGCCACGTAGTTGACCACGACGTCGGCCCCGGCCCGGCCCAGGGCGATGGCGGTCGCCTTCCCGATACCGGAGTTGGCCCCGGTCACCAGGGCCTTCTGCCCCCGGAGAAGCTGTACGCCTTGCGCCGCCCGGCTTTCCTCGGCTTTTCCTGCCACCGCGATCCCTCCTCGAACCTCGCAGGCCATTCACCGCTGTTCCGGGGAGCTTCTCTCCACAAAAGTGGCTTGTTCACCGGAGAAGAGGCGTGTGCCGACTGGCTGCTGCCTGTGACGGCCCCGGGCCGCCGCGTTCCACCGCCCAGACGAAAGCACCAAACCCCACGAATGGCGCACCGGCTCGCGGTCTTGACCCCCCTTCCGCGGCCCACGTCACCCATGCGGCCCACCCGCGCCGCCCGCCCGACGAGGCCCCGCGCGACGGCACACGGCCCGTCGCGATCCCGGGACCTTTGCTCACGGCAGATGATCTCTTGCCCTGCTCTTTACTATATATTGACCGCAATTCAGAGAACATTCACAAGTCGCCGACCCGCCTTCCACTTACGTCTTCTCCGCCCGGACAGACGGCTTGCAAGCAGGGGGCCCGTGCTGCTCGACCACGCCTTGTCACGGCGACCGCGATCCCACCCCCGTTCCACGCCTCACCACCCGGGAACTCCCTTGCCGTACACAAGACTTCGCCGTACCGCGATCGCCACGGCGGTCGCCCTCGCTGCCGGCCTGGCGTCCGTCCAGACGGCGGGCGCGACCGGGAGCGCTCCTCCCCAGATCATCTCGGTCGGCTACACCCAGGTCGACGAGTACGGGCCGGCCGGCGACCTCGACGTCACGCTGAGCGCGCCGACCACAACCGACGCGTACATCCGGCTCGACGTGAGCGGCGCGACCGACACCAGCGCGCTGACGTTCACCGACGACTCCGGGGCAGTGCTGCCGGTGACCCAGGTGCCGGGTCTGTCCGGGTGGTTCCTCACGATCGGCATGGCCGACAGCGACGGCAACGGCATCCCTGGGGCACCTCTGTCCGCGGGGACCATCCACCTGCACGTCGCTGCCGGTTTCCCAGCGCCCTGGACGGTCCGGGTCACCGGCTATGTCTTCGACGGGGCGAACGGCTCGATCATCGGCAGATCAGGAGGCGGCGACGGAATGATCAAGATCGGCATGCCGCTGCTGGGAACAACGTGGTACGTCCCCGACACGGGAGGATCGCCCGACTACGACGGCGAGGTCAACATCCCCACCGGCGGCCTGGTCGTCGATGCCGGCATCAACACCCAGATGTCCATGCGCACCCCGCCGCCCGCCACCCACACCCGCTGGACCATCCCCGGCGACCAGATCAGCGCCGCCGGCTACACCCCCGCACAGCTGGCTGCGGCACTGCACGTCGACTACTCCCCCAACACCGGCGTTTACACCACCAAGCACTGGATGACCACCGCCGACGGCTCGCTCATCCTGGACTTCCCCACCTCCCACTGGCGCCCCGAGCCGACACAGCCCGTGGACTCCCTGCGCGTCGCCGTCGACTGGGGCCTGCCCGCCGGCACGGTCACCGGCGTCTTCGAGACCCTGGCCGACGACGGCACCCCGTACGCCCGGTCGCACGAGACTCTGCACTTCACCGCCGACGTCGTGCCCGCCGCACACCGCACGGCGCTGTACGGCCGCGACCGCTCGGGCGTCCTGTGGCAGCACCAGGCAACCACCGCGGCCTCCCGACCCGGCACCTTCGATCCGCGCACCCGCGTCGGCGGCGGCTGGGGCGTCTACAACACGATCACCGCGCTGGGCCCGCTCAAGGCCACCAACCACGGCGACCTCGTCGCCCGCGACAGCTCCGGCGTGCTCTGGTACCACTCCGGCACCGGCTACAAGTACATACCGTTCGACGTCCGCACCCGTATCGGCGGCGGCTGGAACATCTACAACCAGATCGTCGGGACAGCGGACGTCACCGGGGACGGCCACCCCGACCTGGTGGCCCGCGACGCCGCCGGAGTGCTGTGGCTCTACCGCGGCACCGGAAGAGCCGCCGCCCCGTTCGCCACCCGCACCCGCATCTGCGCCGGCTGGCAGGGCTACAACCAACTCATCGCCGCCGGCGACATCACCGGTGACGGCCACCCCGACCTCCTGGCACGCGACACCGCCGGAGTGCTCTGGTACTACCCCGGCACCGGCAACCCCGCCGCACCGTACGCCAACCGCATCCGCATCGGCGGCGGTTGGCAGGGCTACACCAGCATCGTCGGCATCGGCGACATGACCGGCAAGAACCACCAAGACCTCGTCACCCGCGACGCCGCCGGCAAGTTCTGGTACTACCGCGGCACAGGCAACCCCGTAGCCCCCTACGCCAACCGCGCCCTCAGCGGCGGCGGCATGAACACGTACAACACCCTCCTCTGACCCCTCCGCAGGCGGGCAGCCAGCTGGTGGCTGGGTCCGGGCGGACGGGCCCTCAGATGGTGGTCGGGGTGGTGAGCTGGCCGAGGGCGCTGGCCTTGGGGGAGATCCAGGTGTTCCAGTTGGTCACGTCGTAGTCGGCGTAGCCGTTGTCCGCCGGGGCGGGGGGGCTGGCGGAGCCGGTGATGGTGACGGGGTCTCCTTGGCGGGCGAAGGCGTAGAACCATTGCGCGTTGGCCATCGACAGGTGGACGCAGCCGTGCGAGCCGGCGCTGTGGCCGGGCTGCGGGTCGCCGTCGGAGTAGTGCACGTACGTTCCGGAGGTCGTCAGTTCCACGGCGAACGGGTAGTAGTCGTGGTAATAATCCGGATCGCTCTTGTCGCAGGCTATGTGGACGCTGCATGAGTCCATGAGCACCTTACGGGCCTTGCCCATGACCGCCATCGTCCCGGTCCACGAGGGGTACTTCGCGCTGCCGGCGTCTATCGGGAAAGTCTTGGTCACCGCGCCGTCGTGATACACCTTCATCAGGTGCTGGTCCGCGTAGATGTGCACCTCGTCGTCCGAGCCGACGGTGAAGGAGTGCACGTAGGAGCGGACTCCGTAGCGCCCGTTCCCGTCGCCCACCCCGGTGAATTGCGCGTCGAGGGAGACCTTCGTCCCGGTGGGCCAGTACGCCTTGGGGCGGAAGTCCACCCGCTGGGAGCTGAACCAGTGCCAAGCGCCGGTCACCGGGGTCGAGGTGGTCAGTTTCAGGTGCTTCTCGATGTCCGCGCGGGCCGAGACGGCCACCGCCTTGGTGAAGGTGACGGAGATGGGCATCGCCACCCCCACGGTCGTACCGCTCTGCGGTTCGATGGTGTCGAGCAGCATCTTCGGCCGCTGAGGCGTCGGTGACTTCGTCTGCTGCGAAGGCGTCGGCGCGGGGCCGGTGCTCGCCTTCGTCGCTGCAGGGTGGGCCGCCGAGGGTGAGTTGCCACCGCAGCCGCCCACACCCGCCGCTATCGCTGCCACCAGCGCAGCCACACTGATGATCCTGCTCGCTCGCTTCACGATTCTGCCCCGCCCCTGTGCTCGTGCCGTCCGCCCCACACGGGCCTAGACATCACCCGGGGCACTCCAGTTCCCACCGACCGTGGAAGGCCGGTAACGCGGCCCGATCGCGCTCACCGACTCCGTTGCCCCGCCTGCGATCCGCCGCCCACAGCGGCCAAGCGGTCAGCAAATCGCCGGGGCTGTAGGCGGCATCGAGCCCCGGACAGTCGACTCCGCCGCGCGCGACCGCCACGACCGCGACAGGTTCGTCGGTGAGGGCGGCCCGGTGCCGATGGAGAGCCGCCAGGTCGTGCCGGTCGAAGGGCGACTGCTCCAACCACTTGATGGAGCCTACGAAGAACAGCTCCTTGGCGATGGGGGCGTGGTCCGCCCCGACGATGTCGACATGGACAGACCTCCGCGCTACGGCGCACCACTAACAGAAATGTCAGTAACATCCATGTCAGCAACATGCGGCGCCCGCGCCGTGTGACGACGGGATCGTGCGGTTGGGCTCAAGCGACCGCCTGCGTCCGCACCGGGAAACGTCGCGGTCCGCCGCGGCGGCAATCCGCGATCGGACCCTGGGCCATGCGCAGACCGATCTCACACGTTGAAGCGGAACGTATCCCGGCCGGACCTGACCTGCGGCGGAGCGCCGATCATGGCTCTGAGCAGCGCTTTCCCTGTTTACTCGCGTTGGCCTCCGACGGGCGTTTACGGACGTCCGGCGGACTGTCTGCGGACTGGGCGGACGGTCTTGGGGCCACCTCGGGGCCGGAGCAATTCCGACCTCGCTGTCCCATGACCATACGAAGTGAGCACGCGGTGCGTGGAGGGCGGGAGGAGGACACCAGGGCGCGGATGCAGATTGCTACCAGTGGTAGGATTGACACCATGAGTAGTAGTAAAAAGTATTCGATCAGCCTCCCCGAGGATCTCGCCGAGGCGGCACGTACCCACGTCGGGCCTGGTGGCTTCTCCGCCTATGTCGCGGAAGCCCTCGAACAGCGGGTCGCTATGGACAAGCTCCGGGAGATCGTCGCCGATTTCGAGACCGACAACGACGAGCTCACCCGTGAGGAGATCGAGACCGCCCGCGCGCTGCTGCGCCATGACCCCCGGCAGGCCGGCGGGGCCGCTGCCTGATGCCCGGCACCCTCCTGCTCGACAGCGAAGGCCTCTCCAAGCTGTACCGGAAGGACCGCACCGTCGTGGCCCTGGTCCAAGCGGCGTCGGAAGAGGAAATCCGCGTGGCCACCAGTGCCATGACCATCCTTGAGGCCGACTACGACCGGGTTCACCCTGCTCGCATCACCTGGGTCCTGTCCAGGGTCGACGTTCACGACATCACCAAGGAAGTCACCGTTCAGGCCGCGGCGCTCCTACGCACCCACAACCTTCACGGTCACAAGTACGCGATCGACGCCGCTTTCGCTGTCATCGCCCGCATCGTCGCCCGTCCTTGCACCGTTCTCACCTCCGACCCCGAGGACCTGACGCTCCTGTGCGGCCCCACCGTGGAAGTGCACAAGGTGTGAGCCTGCGGACTCGTGCGGACAGCACAACGGCCTGACCCGCTTCTCCGCAGGTCAGGCCGTATCCATGGACACGCTCAGACGTTGAAGCGGAATTCCACCACGTCGCCGTCCTGCATCACGTAGTCCTTGCCCTCCATGCGGGCCTTGCCCTTGGCGCGGGCCTCGGCGACGGAGCCGGTGGTGACCAGGTCGGCGAAGGAGATGACCTCGGCCTTGATGAAGCCTTTTTGGAAGTCGGTGTGGATGACGCCCGCGGCCTCGGGGGCGGTGGCGCCGCGCTTGATGGTCCAGGCGCGGGATTCCTTCGGGCCGGCGGTCAGGTAGGTCTGGAGGCCGAGGGTCTCGAAGCCGACGCGGGCGAGGGTGGCCAGGCCGGGTTCCTGCTGGCCGACGGACTGGAGGAGTTCGAGGGCCTCCGCGTCGTCCAGTTCCGCCAGGTCGGATTCGAGTTTGGCGTTCAGGAAGATCGCCTCGGCGGGGGCGACCAGGGCGCGCTGCTCGTCCTTGAAGGCCTCGTCGGTCAGCTCGTCCTCGTCGACGTTGAAGACGTAGAGGAAGGGCTTGGTGGTGAGCAGGTGCAGCTCGTGGAGGAGGGCGCCCTGTTCGGTGTTCTTGGTGATGCCGTGGGAGAAGAGGGTGTCGCCGGCGGCCAGGATGGCCTGCGCGGCCTCGGTGGCGGCCAGGACGGCGGCCTTCTCCTTCTGGAGCCGGGCTTCCTTCGTCAGGCGCGGGATGGCCTTCTCGACGGACTGGAGGTCGGCGAGGATCAGCTCGGTGTTGATGGTCTCGATGTCGTCCTTGGGCGAGACCTTGCCTTCGACGTGGACGACGTTCTCGTCCTTGAAGGCCCGGATGACCTGGCAGATCGCGTCGGACTCGCGGATGTTCGCGAGGAACTTGTTGCCGAGTCCCTCGCCCACGGAGGCGCCGCGGACGATGCCGGCGATGTCGACGAAGTCGACGGTGGCGGGCAGGACGCGGGCCGAGCCGAAGATGCCGGCGAGCGTGTCCAGGCGGGGGTCGGGGACGCCCACGACGCCGACGTTGGGCTCGATCGTGGCGAACGGGTAGTTGGCCGCGAGCACGTCGTTCTTGGTCAGGGCGTTGAAGAGCGTCGACTTGCCGACATTCGGCAGACCGACGATTCCGATGGTGAGCGACACGTGGCGACTTCCCGTAGCTTCCCGTAACGAGGCCGGCGTCCGCAGGCCGGATGCCGGCCGTCAGTCTACGGGGCCGGGGCGCGGCACCCCGCCCCGCTTCGAACACGGGCGCCCAGCCGGGCGAAATTCCGGGTCGGCTGCACGGTTTCGCGGCGCCCGGCGCCTACGTTGAGTAGGTGGATGGACACAGTGCGCGACCGGGTGGCCCCGCCGCCCCGCCTCCGGTACCCGGCGGAGAGGCCGCGGCGGGGGTCTACCGGCCGCCGGCCCCACCGGCGCGTACCGCACCGCCCGAGCCCGCGCACCCGGCACCGCCTCCAAGGACCGCACCGCCCGAGCCCCGCAGGACCGCACCGCCCGGCCCCGCGCTGATCCGCCGGCTGCGCGCGGTCCAGCGGCCGCGGCCGCGGCTGACCGGGCTCGGCACCGGCGTGCTGGTGACCGCGGTGACGGTGCTGGCCGGCACCGTCGACGCGATGCTCTTCGACGGCCCCGGCGTCTTCTTCGGCGTCGTCTTCGTCGCGGTGTGCGCGACCGCGGCGGTCTATGTGCGCCCGTACGACCTGGTGGCCGCCCCGGTGTCGGCGCCGATCGCCTTCGCGCTGGGGATCGGACTGACCGCCGACAGCGGGGACGGCGGGGTGGTGGGGCGGCTGCTCGGGCTTTTCACCGGGCTCGCGCTGATGACCGGCTGGCTCTACACCGGGACCGTGCTGGCCGCGCTGATCGTCGGGGTCAGAGCTTTGCGGCAGCCATCGCGGCGCCGACGATCCCGGCGTTGTTCTGCAACTCGGCGGGGACGATCTCCGCGCTGAGGCCGTGGCCGTGAAGATACGGCAGGAACTTGTCAGCCTTGCGGCTGACACCACCGCCCAGCACGAAGAGGTCCGGCGAGAACAGCATCTCGACATGCGTCAGGTATTTGCGCAGCCGGTGCGCCCAGTGCTCCCAGCTCAGGTCCTCGTCGTCACGGGCCTTGACCGACGCGCGCTTCTCCGCGTCGTGGCCGTGCAGCTCCAGATGGCCCAGTTCGGTGTTGGGCAGCAGGCGGCCGTCGACGAAGACGGCGCTGCCGATGCCCGTGCCGAGCGTCAGGACGACGACCGTGCCGCCGCGGCCGCGCCCGGCGCCGAAGGTCATCTCGGCGACGCCTGCCGCGTCCGCGTCGTTGAGCATCACCACGGGGAGGCCGAGGCGCTCGCTGAGCGCCTTGCGGGCGTCCACGCCTATCCAGCCGGCGTCCACGTTGGCCGCGGTCCTGGTGACGCCGTCCATGACGACCCCGGGGAAGGTGACGCCGAGCGGCCCGGACCAGCCGAAGTGCGTGACGACCTCGTGGACGCCCTCGATCACCGCGGCCGGGGTCGCCGGCTGCGGGGTCAGCACTTTGTAGCGCTCGTCGGACAGGTCGCCCTTGTCGAGGTCGACGGGGGCGCCCTTGATCCCCGTACCGCCTATGTCCACACCGAACACGTTCATGACCTCCAGGCTAGAGGCGGGCACTGGGCCTCACCTCTCGTAGCTCCCCCCATGGGAGGCGCGGGAACACTCCGCGGAAAATACTGCACCCTATGCGGATTCCCCCGCAGCCGCCTCCGCACGCAGGTCCCGGCGCAGTTCCTTGGGCAGCGAGAACTGGATGGACTCCTGGGCCGAGGTGACGACCTGGACATCCGCGAACCCTCGCACCGCCAGCCACTCCAGCACCTGGTCGACCAGGATCTCCGGGACCGAGGCGCCCGAGGTGACGCCGACGGTCGCGACGCCTTCCAGCCACCCGTCCTCGCACTCGTCGGCGAAGTCCACCAGATACGACGACCCGGCGCCGGCCTGCAGGGCGACCTCGACCAGCCGGATGGAGTTGGAGGAGTTGCGCGAGCCGACGACGATGACCAGATCGGACTCGGCGGAGATCTGCTTGACCGCGACCTGGCGGTTCTGCGTGGCATAGCAGATGTCGTCGCTGGGCGGCGAGAGCAGGTTGGGGAAGCGCTCCTTGAGCGCGTCGACCGTCTCCATCGTCTCGTCGACCGACAGCGTCGTCTGGGACAGCCACACGACCTTGGACTCGTCGCGCACGGCCAGGTCGGCGACGTCCTTGGGGCCGTCGACCAGGTGGGTGCGCTCGGGGGCCTCGCCCATCGTGCCGACGACCTCCTCGTGGCCCTCGTGGCCGATGAGCAGGATGTCGTAGTCCTCCTTGGCGTACCGGACGGCCTCCTTGTGGACCTTGGTCACCAGCGGGCACGTGGCGTCGATCGAGGCGAGCCTGCGCTGGCCGGCCTCCTCGTGGACGACCGGGGCGACGCCGTGCGCGGAGAAGATCACGATCGCGCCCTCAGGCACTTCGGCCGTCTCGTCGACGAAGACGGCGCCCTTCTTCTCCAGGGTCTGCACGACGTATTTGTTGTGCACGATCTGCTTGCGCACGTAGACCGGGGCGCCGTACTGCTCCAGCGCCTTCTCGACGGTGATCACCGCGCGGTCCACGCCTGCGCAATACCCGCGGGGGGCGGCGAGCAGGACACGGCGGCTGGTTTCGGTCGTCATGCGGTCCATCGTACGGGGGTCGCCCGGCGCGTACGGGAGTGGCCGGGGGGCGTGCGGAGGCAGGGTGTTCACGAGCTGGCGCCGATCGGGAACGTGTCCCCCGCCGAGCTGCACGGGCTTGCCCGCGGCGGGCGCAGGCAGGTCTTGTAGCGGCCCCAGTGGTCCTGCCTGGTCCTGTACGCCGTGACCGCGGCGCGCCTGGCGGGCGGGTCGGCGAGCGCCGCGCCGGCCTTCGTGCCGCCTGAGGCGCGCAGGTCGCTGATCGCGGCGCCGAGGGCGGACAGTTTCGTGGCGCCGACGGTCGCGTCGGGGGCGACGACGACAGGGGCGCCGCCCTGGCCCGCGGCGAGGGCGGGCAGCGTGCCCTTGTGGTTGTTGGCGACGACCATCTTCCAGTGGCCGCCGGTCTGCTGCTGGAAGACCAGCAGTTGGAGGGTGTCGCCGGTGCAGCCGGACGCCGTGAACCACGAGCCGGTGGCGGGGATGAAGAACTGCCGCCGGGAGTAGGTGAAGGGCTCGAAGCAGCTCTTCCTGTCCTTGGCTGAAAGCTTCGGGTACTGCTTGTAGACCTCGGAGTCCTCCTGGTACAGCGCGCCGCCCTCGATCGTGCCGAGCAGCGCCTTGTCCTGGGTCTTGTCGGCCGCGGTGTTGACCTTCTCGTAGTTGTCCAGGACGGCGGCGGGCTGCGCCGGTGTGACGATCGGGGCGGCGGCCGGGGTTTTCCCGGCGGTGGAGGACGCGGCCGGCTTGTCGCGCTGCCGCGGTCGCCGCCGCCGTCCTCTCCGCCGCAGCCGGCGGTCAGCAGACCGGCGTCCGCGAGGCCGGCGGCTATGGTCACGATGCGCCTGCCCATGGTCGTTCCCCCGGGGGAAATTCCGTACGGGCGTCGTAGCTTGTGCGACTGCGGTGCGGGCGGCCCGCACGCTGGCCCCGGGGTTGTCGGCGGTCGCCGGTAGGGTCGGAGGATGGCTCTCAGCACCTCGGCGGACACGCCGATCCCGGTCGGCGAGGTGTCCCGGCTGATCGGCGGATGGATCGACCGGCTCGGCGCGGTGTGGGTCGAGGGGCAGATCACCCAGCTGTCCCGGCGGCCCGGCGCGGGCGTGGTCTTCCTGACGCTGCGCGACCCCTCCCATGACGTCTCGCTCAGCGTGACGTGCTTCCGCGGCGTCTTCGACCAGGTCGCGGACGTGGTCGGCGAGGGCGCGCGGGTGGTGCTGCACGCGAAGCCGGAGTGGTACGGCCCGCGTGGCAGCCTGTCGCTGCGCGCGGTGGAGATCCGCCCGGTGGGCGTCGGCGAACTGCTGGTGCGGCTGGAGCGGCTGAAGAAGCAGCTGGCCGGCGAGGGGCTCTTCGCGCTGGACCGCAAGCGCCCGCTGCCCTTCCTGCCGCAGCTGATCGGCCTGGTCACCGGGCGCGCGTCGGCGGCCGAGCGGGACGTACGGGAGAATGCCCGGCTGCGCTGGCCCGCGGTGCGCTTCGAGGTGCGCAATGTCCCGGTGCAGGGGGCGAACGCGGTGCCGCGGGTCATCGAGGCGGTGCGGGAGCTGGACGCGCACCCGGAGGTCGACGTCATCATCGTGGCGCGCGGCGGCGGCAGCGTCGAGGACCTGCTGCCCTTCTCCGACGAGCAGCTGGTGCGTGCGGTCGCGGACTGCGTCACCCCGGTCGTCTCGGCGATCGGGCACGAGCCGGACTCGCCGCTGCTGGACCTGGTCGCGGACCTGCGCGCGTCCACCCCGACGGACGCCGCCAAGCGCGTCGTGCCCGATGTGCGCGAGGAGCTGGCCAAGGTGCGGCTGGTCAGCGACCGGGCGCTGCGGGTGATCCGCGGGCTGCTCGACCGGGAGGAGCGCGGCCTCGACGCGGCGCTGAGCCGGCCGTCGATGGCGGCGCCGCACCGGATGATCGACGAGCGGGCCGCGGAGGTGGCCGACCGCCTCGACCGGGGCCGCCGCTCGCTGCGGCACGCGCTGGACAGGGCGGACGCCGACCTGGCGCACACCCTGGCCCGGGTGGTGGCGCTGTCCCCTGCGGCGACGCTGCGGCGCGGCTATGCGGTGCTCCAGCGGGCGGACGGCGCCGCGGTGCGCGACCCGGCCGAGGTCGCGGCGGGCGAGGAGCTGCGGGCGCGGGTGGCGGCGGGCGACTTCACGGTACGGGTGGCCGGCGACGGGGGATCCGCGGGAGCGTGAGCCCTGGCCGCGGGTGCGCTCGGCCGTAAGCGTGGGCGGGTGGGGCCGGGCTGTCGGCGGCCGCCCCTAGGCTGGCTCCATGGCAGCAGACCAGGACACCACCACCGCCGCGCTGGGATACGAGCAGGCCCGCGACGAGCTGATCGACGTCGTGCGCCGGCTGGAGGCGGGCGGCGCCACGCTGGAGGAGTCGCTCGCCCTGTGGGAGCGCGGCGAGGAGCTGGCCAAGGTGTGCCGGCACTGGCTGGAGGGCGCCCGCAAGCGGCTGAACGCGGCGCTGGCGGCGGAGGAGGACGAGGCGGCCGAGGCGGAGGGTGCGGACGGGACGGACGGCGGCGGGGACACGGCCGGCGCGTGACCGCGGCCGACCGCCCCGCGGGTAGAACACCAGGTCAAACCCCTGGCGGGTGTGACCGTCGTCATAATTGAAGACGGAATGGTTGAGACTTCACGCATGTTGGATGGGTTGTTCCAAGCGCGGGAGACCGCGCGACGCTCCTTCCGACTCCCCCCCGAGGTATCCCATGCCGCTCGCACTCGACCCCGCCGCCCAGGACCTCCTCTTCCGCGAGGCCCGCACCGCGAACACCTTCACCGCGGAGCCGGTGACCGATGAGCAGGTCCAGGCGATCTACGACCTGGTCAAGTACGGCCCCACCGCCTTCAACCAGCAGCCGCTGCGCGTGGTCCTGGT
This sequence comes from Streptomyces sp. NBC_00433, assembly GCA_036015235.1. NCBI lineage: Bacteria > Bacillati > Actinomycetota > Actinomycetes > Kitasatosporales > Streptomycetaceae > Streptomyces > Streptomyces sp. NBC_00433. The sequence continues at coordinate 3,566,626 of CP107926.1, forward strand.
CCGCTCCGCCGAGGGCCGCGAGCGCCTGGTGCGGCACATGGGCGAGGGCAACCGCCCGAAGACCTCCACCGCCCCGCTGGTGGCCATCCTCGCCGCGGACAACGAATTCCACGAGGAACTGCCCGTCCAGTTCCCGGTCTTCCCGCAGGCCAAGGACGTCATCTTCGCCGAGCGCCCGACGCGCGAGAAGTCCGCCGCGCTCAACGCCGCCCTCCAGGCCGGCTACTTCATCATCGGCGTGCGCGCCGCCGGCCTCGCCGCGGGCCCGATGACCGGCTTCGACGCCGACGGCATCAACAAGGAGTTCTTCCCCGACGGCGAGCACTCGGTGCTGGCCGTGGTCAACATCGGCAAGCCCGGCGAGGACGCCTGGTTCCCGCGCAACCCGCGGCTGTCCTACGACGAGGTCGTCACGACCGTCTGATCGGCACGGCTGTCCGAGTCGTACGACCGCCTCAGCCGTACCCCGCGACCTACTGGCCGCCGCGCTCCCGGAGCGCGGCGGCCATCTGCGTGAGCTGGCCCTCCGGGCCGGTGCCGAGCACGATCGTGGTCACACCGGTCTCCTCGCGCACCAGCGCGGTGTAGCGCTTGCCGGTCCAGTGCTCCCAGACCTGGCCGCCGGCGCTGACCGTGCGCGTACCGTCCCGGTGCGCGCCCAGGGTCACCTCGGAGATGAAGGCGGCCGGGTCGCCGTTGCTCTGCTCGATGGCGACGTACTGCTGCTCGGGGTCCACGAAGCCGATGTGCCAGCTGGTCTTGTGCGGGTCGGCCCCGTCGTAGGTGACCGAGGTGGCCCGCCACAGGGCGCTGAGCCCCTCGGGGCCGGCCACCTTGAAGGGCGCGTCGCGCCGGGCCTGGCCCAACTCCACCGAGTAGCTGATCGGCTTGACCGGGTCGGCCTTGGAGTCGTGCGGGACGAAGATGTAGATGACGGCGACGACGGCGCTCAATACCACCAGGGACAGGACCAGGTCCCGCACCGTCTTGTTGCCACGCTTGTCTGCTGCCACGCCCCTATCGTCCCCCATGCCCCGCCGTGCCCCTGCCTCCGGGTCCCCTTCCCACGGGTTCGCGACCGGTCCTGCGGGTACGCGCCCGGTGGCGCGCGGCGGCCATGCGCTCATATGAAAAGCACCCTGCTCAGATTCGCGGGAACCCGATAGGGTCGCAGCACCCTCATATCCGGCCGTCCTCGTACAGAAAGGTGCGCGCGATGACCGAACAACACCTGCCCCCCGCGCTCGAAGTGAGTCCCGAGGCACCCGACCGCAACCTCGCCCTCGAACTGGTCCGCGTCACCGAGGCCGCCGCGATGGCCGCCGGGCGGTGGGTCGGCCGCGGCGACAAGAACGGAGCCGACGGCGCCGCCGTCAAGGCGATGCGGACCCTGGTGCACACCGTGTCGATGAACGGCGTCGTGGTGATCGGCGAAGGCGAGAAGGACGAAGCGCCGATGCTCTTCAACGGCGAGCGGATCGGCGACGGCACCGGGCCCGAGTGCGATGTCGCCGTCGACCCGGTCGACGGCACGACGCTGACCGCCAAGGGCATGCCCAACGCCGTCTCGGTGCTCGCGGTCGCCGACCGCGGCACGATGTTCGACCCGTCGGCGGTCTTCTACATGGACAAGCTGGTGGCCGGCCCCGAGGCCGCGGAATTCGTCGACATCACCGCGCCGCCCTCGGTGAACATCCGCCGGGTCGCCAAGGCCAAGGGCAACGCGCCCGAGGACGTCACGGTCGTGGTGCTCGACCGGCCGCGGCACGACGGCATCGTGCGGGAGATCAGGGAGACCGGCGCCCGGATCAAATTCATCGCCGACGGCGACGTGGCCGGCGCGATCATGGCCGTACGCGAAGGGACCGGCGTCGACCTGCTGCTCGGCATCGGCGGCACGCCCGAGGGAATCATCGCGGCCTGCGCGGTGACATGTCTGGGCGGCACGATCCAGGGCAGGCTGTGGCCGAAGGACGACGCGGAACGGCAGCGGGCACTGGACGCCGGGCACGACCTGGACAAGGTGCTCACGACCAAGGACCTGGTCAGCGGTGACAACGTCTTCTTCGTGGCGACCGGCGTCACCGACGGCGAACTGCTGCGCGGGGTGCGCTACCGGCGGGAGACGGCGACGACCTCGTCACTGGTGATGCGGTCCAAGTCCGGCACGATCCGGCAGATCGACTCCGAGCACCGGCTGTCCAAGCTGCGGGCGTACAGCGCGGTCAACTTCGACCGGGCGCACTGACGCCACCCGCGTCCGCAGCCGCGCCACCGCACGTCCTGCCCGGACCGGACCGCCCCGAGCGCGCGCCGGGCGGGCAGGATGTGTGCGGTGGTGTGCCGCGGTGTGCTTTCAAGCCGTGCGGTGCCGTACCGTGCCGTGCCGTTGCTCTGCCTCGCGGCCGCGGTCAGCCCGCGACGGCTATACCGGCTGCGGGGCGCTGGAGTTCGACCTCGCGGCGGCGTCTGCGGGCCAGCACGACCCGGCGCTCCGCGGCGGTCATGCCGCCCCACACGCCGTACGGCTCCGGCTGGAGCAGCGCGTGCTCGCGGCATTCCAGCATCACCGGGCAGCGGGCGCAGACCCGCTTGGCCGCCTCCTCCCGGGCCAGTCGAGCCGCGGTGGGCTCCTTCGACGGCGCGAAGAACAGCCCCGCCTCGTCACTGCGGCATGCCGCCTCCGAGTGCCAGGGACCGCCCAAGTCACGTGGATGACCTGGTGGAGTGGCGGGATCCATGACGGGCTCGATCGGTTGAAGCACGGGAAACTCCTGACGACGGCTCGTGGTGGTCTGCCACGCTGGCCCGCGCCGACTGCTCCCCGTGCGCAGCGTGCGGCGGCGGCAGCGCGGCGGCGTGTCCCGTTCCCCTACCCGCTGTGCGCGACTTCATGCGCACCGTGTTCACGCCTGATCACGCACCGATACCCCCGCTGACCTGCACATGGCGTAAACACGCACCACCCGTGGCGCACATACGCACCACCTCCCCCTCCCGCCCCAGTCACCCCGCACCGCCAACGGGCCGCCAACGCACGGGCGTACAGGGGGGGCGCGAGCAACCACCCCCGGCGCCAGGGCCGGCGGAGCCCCGGCCGGCAGCGACCCGGGCACACCGCCGCGACAGCGGCAAATCCGGCGCCAGACCCCGGACGGGACCAGGCCGGTCGGCCGTCGGCCCGCACCCCGCCGCGGCAGCGGCGAACCGGGCGCCAGGGCCCGAGGCGACCGCCGCACCGACCGCGTCGGCGGCAAACACGGCGGCAGGCCCGGACGCGACCGGCGCGGCCCGGTCCGCGAGCGGCGCGGCCCGCACTCCCGCCGCGGCAGCGGCGAACCGGCGCCACGACCCGGGCCGGGCGGTCGGCCGGTCCGCGGGCGGCGGCCCGCGCACCCCGCCGTGGGGGGTGGCATACCGGGCCGGAGGCCTACTTCTTCGTCCAGTCCTTGATCTTCTTGCCGCGCTTCGCCTTCGCCTCGACGCCGCCCCAGAAGGCCACTCCGTCGATGCGGACGACCGGGGCGCCGGGGTCGGTGGACTCGTAGGCCTTGACGTCGGAGCCGCCCATGATGCCGATCACGCCGCCGCCGCGCAGCGTCACGTTCTCCGGCAGCTTGATGCTCACGCCGCCCATCACCGCGGTGCAGTGGATGACCAGCTCCGGCGCGGTGAAGGTGGCCTCCGACAGGTCGATCTCGACGCCGCCCAGGATCGCCACCGCGGTGATCTTGTGCCCGACGCGCCAGCGGCCCTTGCGCTCGGCGCCGCCGAGGATGCCGACCAGGTTCGGGTTCTCGCCGCTGCCGTCGCCTGCGTAGCCACGGGAGGCGGGGCCCGCCGCGGCGGACGACGTACGCCCGACCGGCAGGTCGCGCACCAGCGGCTCCAGCTCACCCAGCGTCTTGGCCGCGTAGACCCGGTCGAGCCGCTCGGAGTGCTCGGACGAGTCCAGCCGGCCCTCGGCCAGCGCCTCGCGCAGGATGTCGGCGATCCGGTCCCGGTCGGCGTCCGAGGCGCGCAGGTCGGCCTCCGCGGCCGGCGCGGACCGGGCGGGCGGGGCCGCGACGGCCGTCTCCACCGGGCGCTGCGCGGGCTCTACGGGCTGCTGCGCGGGCTTCTGGAGCTGCGATTCATCCACCGCACCACCGTAGACCGACGCGATAGATCGCGACTACCCCGAGAACGGCCGGAGCCGACCCCGAACCGACCCTTAGGGGTCGGCCGCCCGCGGACCGCCGGAACCAAGGGGCGACCGGCGGTGAGCCGTACCTCACCACCCGGGCGGCGTACGGACGCTCGTATGCTGGACAGGCTTCAGCGACGACGCAGCCGAGTGAGGAATGCCCCTTATGCCCGAGTTCGAATACACGGATCTGCTCCCTCTCGGCGAGGACACCACCGCGTACCGCCTCGTCACCTCCGAGGGGGTGAGCACCTTCGAGGCCGACGGCCGCACCTTCCTCACCGTCGAGCCCGAGGCGCTGCGCCGGCTCGCCGCCGAGGCGATGCACGACATCTCGCACTACCTGCGCCCCACCCACCTCGCCCAGCTGCGCCGCATCCTGGACGACCCGCAGGCCAGCCCGAACGACCGCTTCGTGGCACTCGACCTGCTCAAGAACGCCAACATCGCCGCGGCCGGAGTGCTGCCGATGTGCCAGGACACCGGCACCGCCATCGTCATGGGCAAGCGCGGCCAGCAGGTGCTCACCCGGGGCGGCGACGAGGAAGCGCTCTCCCGCGGCATCTACGACGCCTACACCAAGCTCAACCTGCGCTACTCGCAGATGGCCCCGCTGACCATGTGGGACGAGAAGAACACCGGCTCCAACCTGCCGGCGCAGATCGAGCTGTACGCCACCGACGGCGGCGCCTACAAATTCCTCTTCATGGCCAAGGGCGGCGGCAGCGCCAACAAGTCCTTCCTCTACCAGGAGACCAAGGCCGTCCTGAACGAGGCCTCGATGATGAAGTTCCTGGAGGCGAAGATCCGTTCGCTCGGCACCGCCGCCTGCCCGCCTTACCACCTGGCGATCGTGGTCGGCGGCACCAGCGCCGAATTCGCCCTGAAGACCGCGAAGTACGCCTCCGCGCACTACCTGGACGAGCTGCCCGCCGAGGGCTCCGCGGCCGGACACGGCTTCCGTGACAAGGAGTTGGAGCAGAAGGTCTTCGAGCTGACCCAGACCATCGGCATCGGGGCGCAGTTCGGCGGCAAGTACTTCTGCCACGACGTGCGGGTCGTCCGGCTCCCCCGGCACGGCGCGTCCTGCCCGGTGGCCATCGCCGTCTCCTGCTCCGCCGACCGGCAGGCGCTCGCGAAGATCACCGCGGAGGGCGTCTTCCTTGAGCAGTTGGAGACCGACCCGGCGCGCTTCCTGCCGGAGACCACCGACGAGCACCTCGACGAGGACGTCGTCCGTATCGACCTCAACCGCCCGATGGCCGAGATCCGGGCCGAGTTGACCAAATACCCGGTCAAGACCCGGCTCTCGCTGTCGGGGCCGCTGGTCGTCGCGCGCGACATCGCGCACGCCAAGATCAAGGAACGCCTCGACGCGGGCGAGGAGATGCCGCAGTATCTGCGCGACCACGCCGTCTACTACGCCGGCCCCGCCAAGACCCCCGAGGGCTACGCCTCCGGCTCCTTCGGCCCCACCACCGCGGGCCGGATGGACGCCTACGTCGAGCAGTTCCAGGCGGCGGGCGGCTCCCTGGTGATGCTCGCCAAGGGCAACAGGTCCCAGCAGGTCACCGACGCCTGCGCCGCCCACGGCGGCTTCTACCTCGGCTCGATCGGCGGCCCCGCCGCCCGCCTGGCCCAGGACTGCATCAAGAAGGTCGACGTCCTCGAATACGCCGAGCTGGGCATGGAAGCCGTCTGGCGCATCGAGGTCGAGGACTTCCCGGCTTTCGTCGTCGTCGACGACAAGGGCAACGACTTCTTCACCGACCCCGCCCCGGCCCCGACCTTCACCTCCATCCCCCTCCGCCCGGGCGCCTGACGCCGACCGGGGCTTCTTCGCCTGCCGCCGTCCAGGCCTTCCGCCAGGCCTGGTTTCCCGTCGTGGAAACGCGCCCGGGGCTTCCTGCCGGGCCAGGGCGTGAAGGCCGCGGGCGCGGACCTGTCGCCGGTCGCCGTGGACGCCGCAGGGAGACGCTGGGGGCCGCGGGGCGCCGGGCTGGTGTGCGCGGACGTGCTCGACCGCCTCTCGACGGACACGGAGACCTACGACGCCGCCTGCTCGATCCTCGGGGCGGGGCAACGGGGCCCAGGTGGCTGACGGGACGTCAGAGATGGGTGGCGGGCGCCCGAATAGGGGCGTAACGGGTGGGCGGGGGGCGGCGAGTTGCGCCGGGGGGAGGTTGGCCGGTATCCACAGCGGTGACGCTGGGGGAAGGTGGTGCCATGGCCGGGCTGATGAGCGCCTGGAAGCGGTCTGCGGCCGGGCGGTTGTGGAAGCAGGCCACGCACATCGAGCTGATGCACCGTTCGATGGGGTTCGCGGCGCTGGGTTTCGTGACCCTCATGCCGCTGCTCGTGGTGGTCGCGGCCGCCACGCCGTGGGAGCACAGGCCCGGGTTCGCGCAGTGGGTCGTGGACGGCATGGGGCTCGACGCGGACGGCTCCTACCGGGTGCGTACGCTCTTCGCCGCGCCCAGGAACGTGCTGAGCGCCACCAGCGCCTGGAGCCTGGCCTCGCTGGCCTACTTCGGGCTGACCTTCGTGGCGAGCGTCGAGACCGGCTACCGGAAGATCTGGGACCTGCCGTCGGGGCCCTGGCACCGCGACTACCGGCGGGCGGTGTGGCTCGCGGTGATGACGGCGTATCTGTTCAGCGAGTCGCAGAGCGCCGCGGCCATGGGCAGCGGCCCGGTCCGCTCGATCGCCAGGATCACCCTCACCTTCGGCCTGGGCGTGCTCTTCTTCGCCTGGGGGCAGAACTTCCTGCTCTATGGCGCCGTGCGGGTGCGCACCGCGCTGCCGGGGGCGGTGCTGACCATGCTGGGGCTGGCCGGGCTGCGGGTCTTCTCGCACCTGTTCTTCGCCCGGCTGATGGTCAGCAACGGTGACGCGTACGGCCCGGTCGGCACCGTGCTGACGGTGGTGACCTGGCTGGTCGGGGTGGGCTTCGTGGTCTTCGGCGGCGCGCTGCTCGGCCGGCACGTGCGGGATGTGCGCATCCTGCGGCGGGGCGCCGAGATCCCGCGACCGCGGCACCAGGAGGGCTGGTACGAGGACCCGGAGGAGCTCACCCCCGGGGTGCGCTGGCGCTCCGACGGCGCGGGCGGCGCGATCGACTGACGCGGGCACTCCCGCCACTTCCTTCACACAATCCCCGATCCGCACCCGACGTCGCAGGCCGGCGGGGCCTGCGGCGGGCGGCGTGCGGAGTTTGCCCCTGCCCCGGCCGTTCGTGAATCGTTGACATGCGCGTAGCAGGAGCGGAACATTCCGTGCTCGGGAGAACGCTCTCCCATACGGAGCCGAGCCGAGCCGGCCGCGTCGGCCCGACCCGGCACAGTGCACCCGTCCGCCCGGACACCCTCCCGGGCGGGCTCTTTCCGACCCACCGGGAGAGCGCTCTCCCGCAATGTTCCCCCAAGGAAGATCACGGCGGCATATGCGAAGGCGTACGACATCCAGACCTCCGATGACGGGCAGAACCGGACGACGGTGCGGGCGGTGACCGACGGCAACGGCGACGTCGACGACCTCGACGTGAGCGGCACCGGCCGGTACGTCCGGGTCCAGGGCACCCGGCGCGGCACCGGCCACGGCTACCCGCTGTACGAATTCGGCGTCCACAGCTGATCCACCGTTTCCCACGCCTGCGGCCGACCGGCCCCTTTTCGGCGGTGCCCGGGAACACACGGGGTGTTCCCGGGCACTGTTACAGGTATGAGTGACAGCGACGCGAGCAGGGACGGCGGCTTCCGCATCGAGCACGACTCGATGGGCGAGGTGCGGGTGCCGGCCGGGGCGAAGTGGCGGGCGCAGACGCAGCGGGCGGTGCAGAACTTCCCGATCTCGGGGCGGCCGCTGGAGCGGGCGCACATCGAGGCGCTGGCCCGGATCAAGGCCGCGGCCGCCCGGGTCAACGGGGATCTCGGGGTGCTGGACAAGGAGGTCGCCGCCGCGATCGCGGAGGCGGCCGAGGAGGTCGCGGCAGGGCGCTGGGACGACCACTTCCCGGTGGACGTCTTCCAGACCGGCTCGGGCACGTCCTCGAACATGAACGCGAACGAGGTCATCGCGACGCTGGCGGCCGAGCGGCTCGGCCGCCCCGTCCACCCCAACGACGACGTCAACGCCAGCCAGTCGTCCAACGACGTCTTCCCCTCCTCCCTGCACATCGCGGCGACCGCGGCCGTCACCGGCGACCTGATCCCGGCGCTCACCCGTCTGGCGGAGGCGCTGGAGCGCAAGGCGGCCGAGTTCGCGACGGTGGTGAAGGCCGGGCGCACCCATCTGATGGACGCCACGCCGGTGACGCTGGGCCAGGAGTTCGGCGGCTACGCCGCCCAGATGCGCTACGGGATCGAGCGGCTGGAGGCGTCGCTGCCGCGGCTGGCGGAGCTGCCGCTCGGCGGTACGGCGGTCGGCACCGGCATCAACACGCCGCCCGGCTTCTCCGCGGCGGTGATCGCCGAGGTGGCGCGGGCGACGGGGCTGCCGCTGACCGAGGCGCGGGACCACTTCGAGGCGCAGGGCGCGCGGGACGGGGTGGTGGAGACCTCCGGCCAACTGCGGACCGTCGCGGTCGGGCTGACGAAGATCGCCAACGATCTGCGGTGGATGGCGTCGGGCCCGCGCACCGGTCTCGGCGAGATCGCGCTGCCCGATCTCCAGCCGGGCTCGTCGATCATGCCGGGCAAGGTCAACCCGGTGGTGCCGGAGGCGGCGCTGATGGTGGCGGCGCAGGTGATCGGGAACGACACGACGGTCACGGTGGCGGGCGCGGCGGGCAATTTCGAGCTGAACGTGATGCTGCCGGTGATCGCCCGCAATGTGCTGGAGTCGGTGCGGCTGCTGGCCAATGTCAGTCGGCTGCTCGCCGACCGCACGGTCGACGGGATCACCGCGAACGTGGAGCGGGCCCGCGAGTACGCCGAGTCCTCGCCGTCCGTCGTCACCCCGCTGAACAGGTACATCGGCTACGAGGAGGCCGCGAAGGTGGCGAAGCGGGCGGTGGCGGAGCACAGGACGATCCGGCAGGCGGTGATCGAGGGCGGTTATGTGGAGCGCGGGCTGCTGTCCGAAAAGCAGCTGGATGACGCACTCGACGTGTTGCGTATGACCCGCCCGTAACGCGTGATCCGTAAGCTCTGTTCATGACAGCCCATACCGAAACGGGGACCGCGACCCCGGCAGGAGAAGCGCAGGGGCGCTTCTGGACGCCCGGCGAACAGGTGCTGTGGCGCTATCGCGGCAACGGTACGGACGCGGTGCACATCGCCCGGCCGGTGACGGTGGTGCGGGACGACCCGGAGGTGCTCGCGGTCTGGATGGCGCCCAACACGCCGGTGGTGCGGCCGGTGATCGCGGACGGCACGCCGGTGCACCGGGAACCGCTGGCGACCCGGTACGTCAAGCCGCGTACGACCCGGGTGGAGAAATGGTGGGGTGCCGGGGTTCTGAAGCTCGCCCGTCCGGGTGAGCCGTGGTCGGTGTGGCTGTTCTGGGACCAGGAGTGGAGGTTCCGCAGCTGGTACGTCAACCTGGAGGAGCCGCTGCGCCGCTGGTCGGGCGGGGTGGACTCGGAGGACCACTTCCTCGACATCTCGGTCCACCAGGACCGCAGCTGGCGCTGGCTGGACGAGGACGAGTTCGCCCAGGCGCAGGCCGACGGCCTGATGTCGGCGGCGCTCGCGGCCCGGGTGCGGCAGGCGGGGCTGCGGGCGATCGGGGTGATCAGGGCCTGGGGCCCGCCCTTCAGCGACCACTGGCAGGACTGGCGGCCCGACCCGCGCTGGCCGGTGCCGGCGCTGCCGGCCGACTGGGACCGCCCGGCGGACGGCTCCGGGCCGCTGGCACATGACGGTGGCGAGCAGAGGTCGGATGATCCGGCGGCCGGTCGTTTCGAGGTCCGGCCCGCGAGACGATCCGCATGAACCCCTTGTTGCGCCCCTGACCCTCAACCGTAGGATCGGTCCGGCGGAGCATCGCACAAACGCCGGTCCACGCCCTAGAGTTTGACGCCGCGTCACCGGCGGGCCCGGTGGGCGCCGGGCGCGGGACGCCACGGCGTACGCATGGCCCCGCACGGCCCGCACCATTTCCGTATCCACCATCACGAGACATGAGCAGTCAGGGAGGCCCTGAGCAGTGGGAACCGGCGGCGACGAGCGCGATGGGACGGCGGGGGGCACTTCGGCCGGCACCGACGACCGGCCGTGGGGCCGGGCGGAGCAGGCCGAGGCCTTCGACGCCATCGGCGACCGGTACGACGAGGCCTTCCCGCACAAGGAGGGCCAGCTCGCGGCCGCCGAATGGCTCGCCGCCGCGGTGCCGCCGGGGTCCCGGGTGCTCGACCTCGGCTGCGGCACCGGGCTGCCGACCGCCGGGCAGCTGTCCGACGCGGGCCTGCGGGTGGTCGGGGTGGACCTGTCCGCCGGGATGGTCGGCCGGGCCAGGGCGAACGTGCCGAAGGCCGAGTTCCTGCAGGCCGACATCGCGGACCTGCCGGCGGGCGAGCCGCTGGCCCCGGGCGGCTTCGCCGGGGCCGCGGCCTTCTTCTCGCTGCTGATGCTGCGCCGCGCGGAGATCCCGGCCACCCTGCGGGCCGTATACGACCTGCTGGAGCCGGGCGGGCTGCTCGCGCTGTCGATGGTCGAGGCGGATGTGGACGATGTGCCGATTCCGTTCCTGGGTCACACGATCCGGGTATCGGGTTATCTACGGGACGAACTACGACAGGTCGTCACGGATGCGGGCTTCGAGGTGATCCAGGAGGATGCGTACGCGTACGCGCCCGCCAGCACGGACGTGCCACCGGAGCTACAGGTCTTCCTCCGTTGCCGGCGCGGGTGAGCGGCGGCACGCATCCGGGACGTACACATCGGCGCACCGACGACCCCAGGCACGAACGCAGGTAGGAACGCACGCAGGACGCAGACACCGAACAGGCCCGAGCCCGCCGCGGCCAGCGCGTGGCGCACACACGGATGGAAAGACTCGCGTGACCACGGACCCGCCCCGACCACCCAGGCACCCCGCCGCGCCTGCGCCGGACCCGCGTGGTGGCTACAGCCTGCCGGAGATGCCGAAGAGCGAGCTGTCCGAGCCGCCGTCCGGCCCGCTCGGCGCCCCCGCACGCCCCGCAGTGCTGCCGGACATGCCGGAGGCCGCGGGGCGCCGCGACCACGACCGTCCCGGGCCGGACGAGGGCCCCGTGGCACAGAACCAGGGCGCGGCACTGCCGCGCCGCGACCAGCGCCCCGGCGAGGAGACGCTGACGTCCTTCGTCAGCACCCCTGCCCGCGGCACCCCCATCGAGGCGGCCGGGCACCCGGCGGACGAGGAGTCGGCGGGGATGCGTATCCCGATGCCGGCGCAGACAGGCCCGGAGGCCGACCGGCTCCGCTACGTCGGCGCGGCCACCCGGCGGATCGCCCGCGGGGTGGACCTCGACGAGATCCTGCTCGGGCTGTGCCGCTCCGCGGTGCCGGCCTTCGCCGACGCGATCCTGGTCTACCTGCGCGAACCGCTGCCGGTGGGCGACGAGCGCCCGTCAGGACCGCTGCGGCTGCGGCTGCGCCGCTCCGACGGCGGCCTCGAAGGCCCGTCGGAGGCGGACGACGACGCGCCGGTCGGCGCCACCCCGCTGCTGCCCGAGCTGCTGCCGACGATGGAGCCGTCGTACGGAGGGACGGGCGACTCCATCGGCGTCCTGCTCGACGGCCCGCTGGCCGAGGTGCTGCGCGGGGTCCGCCCGGTCTTCGCCGACTCGATCAGGGCCGCCGACGCGCTGGCGGAGCTGCTCGGCCGCGGCGACGACCCGATCGGCCTGCCCACCGGGCGGCGGGCGCTGCTCGCCCCGCTGCGCGGCCGCCGCCGGGTGATCGGCGCGGCGGTCCTGCTGCGGCGGGCCGGCCGCGCGCCCTTCGAGTCCGACGACCTGCTGGTCGCCGCCCAGCTCGCCACGCACACCGCGCTGGGCGTGGACAAGGCCGTCCTCTACGGCCGCGAGGCCTACATCGCGGACGCGCTCCAGCGCGAGATGCTGCCCGACTCGCTCCCGCAGCCCACCGGAGTCCAGCTGGCCAGCCGCTACCTGCCGGCCGCGGAGTCCGCGCGGGTCGGCGGCGACTGGTACGACGCGATCCCGCTGCCCGGCAGCCGGGTGGCGCTGGTCGTCGGCGACGTCATGGGCCACTCGATGACCTCGGCGGCGATCATGGGCCAGCTGCGCACCACCGTCCAGACGCTGGCCGGCCTGGACCTGGCGCCGCAGGAGGTGCTCTACCACCTCGACGAGCAGGCCCAGCGGCTCGGCCAGGACCGCATGGCGACCTGCGTCTACGCCGTCTACGACCCGATCGCGCACCGCCTGGTGGTGGCCAACGCGGGCCACCCGCCGCCGGTGCTGCTGCACGCGGACGGCCTCGCCGAGGTCCTCAGGGTGCCGCCGGGCGCCCCCATCGGAGTCGGCGGTGTGCCCTTCGAGGCCGTCGAACTGCCGGCGCCCGCCGGGGCGACACTGCTGCTCTACACCGACGGCCTGGTCGAATCGCGCAGCCGCGACGTCTGGGGCGGCATCGAACTGCTGCGGGAGCGGCTGCACGACGCGGCGTCGGTGGTCTCGCCGCCGCCGCTGGAGCCGCTCTGCGACGAGGTGCTGGAAATCCTCGGCCCCGGCGACCGCGACGACGACATCGCACTGCTCGCCGCCCGCTTCGACGGCATCGCGCCGAGCGATGTCGCCTACTGGTTCCTGGAGCCCCAGTCCCAGACCCCTGGCCGCGCCCGCCGCCTGGTCCGCCAGGCGCTGCGCCGCTGGGACCTGGAAGACCAACTGGAGGCGGCCGAGCTGCTGGTCAGCGAGATCGTCACCAACGCGGTGCGCTATGCCGAGCGGCCCATCACGCTCCGGCTGCTCCGTACGGACGTGCTCCGCTGCGAGGTCGGCGACGACGCCCCGCTGCTCCCCCGGATGCGCCACGCGGCGCCCGAGGAGGAGGGTGGGCGCGGCCTCTACCTCGTCAACCGGATGGCCCAGCGGTGGGGAGCCACTCGCTTGGGCGCGGGCAAGGTCGTCTGGTTCGAGCTCCCCCTCTGACTTCACCCCCGCCGGGCGGGGGCTCTTCGCAAGGCGGCGCGTCACAGGGGCGCGGGGAACTGCGCGACCAGCCGTCGACACGCTGCACGTCGCCACCGTCCGAAAGGGGCAGTCCGGTCCTCCCCCAGAGCTTCGCCTGGGGGTACCCCCATCCCGCTTCACTCGGGACCACCGGCCGGTGGTGGGCTGAGCGCGCCCACGCGGCGCCAGCCGCAGATCAGACGCAGCCCCGCGCCTCTGGTGGGTGGCCTCTGCGGCAGGGCCGAGCCCCTGAGGCGTACCGCCTGCCGTGCGGGCAAGGCGGCGGGGTGTGACCCGGACTTGGGGGGCGTCGCCCGCCGCGCGGGAAGGCGAACACGGTGCGACCGTGGGACGTGAGCTGACCCCCCGCCCCGCAGGGACCGCAGCCCCGAGGCACGTGCTGACAGCCCCGTGCCCCGGGGCTGCATCGTGTCCGGCCGCGTGGAGTCCTACTGCCTCACGGTCCAGAAATGTGCTATCACTATGATAGATCGACCGACCACGAAGCAGGGGGATCCGCCATGCCAGAGCCGACCGCACCGCAACAACCGCCCAAGAGCGTCCTCGACGCCGCGATACCCGAGATGCCCGCGCCCCGGGTGCAGGAGCGGCGGGCGGTCGGCATGCCGGGGCTCCCCTTCCTGCTGATCGCGCTGCTCGTCGTGCTGAGCGGCGCCGCGCTGATCATCACGGGCGGGCTCCGCGCCAAGGACCACCCCGGCGGGCCGGCGGCGGTCCTCATCGGGCTGGGCATCGCGGTCGTCGTCGTGGCGCTGCTGACGCTCTTCGGGCTCACCCAGGTCGCGCCGGGGCAGGCGCGGGTGTGCCAGCTCTTCGGGCGCTACCAGGGGACCATCAGGCAGGACGGCCTGCGCTGGGTGAACCCGCTGACCAGCCGCCGCAAGATCTCCACCCGGCTGCGCAACCACGAGACCGCCGTGCTGAAGGTCAACGACGCCTACGGCAACCCGATCGAGCTGGCGGCGGTCGTGGTCTGGCAGGTCGCGGACACCGCGCAGGCGGTCTTCGAGGTGGACAACTTCATCAAGTTCGTCGGCATCCAGACCGACACCGCCGTGCGGCACATCGCGACCAACTACCCCTACGACGCCCACGACGGCGAGTCCCTGTCGCTGCGCGGCAATTCGGAGGACATCACCGAGCGGCTGTCGGCGGAGATCGCCGCGCGGGTCGACTCGGCCGGTGTGAAGATCATCGAGTCCCGTTTCACCCACCTCGCCTACGCGCCGGAGATCGCCTCGGCGATGCTCCAGCGGCAGCAGGCGGGCGCTATCGTGGCGGCGCGGCAGACCATCGTGGACGGCGCGGTCGGCATGGTCGAGTCGGCGCTGTCCAGGATCGCCGAGCAGGGCATCGTCGAACTCGACGAGGAGCGCAAGGCGAGCATGGTGAGCAATCTGCTGGTGGTGCTCTGCGGCGACCGGGCCGCCCAGCCGGTGCTCAACACGGGAACCCTCTACCAGTGACGGAGCGCCCGACGTGACGGAGCCCGGCGAGCCGGCGGACGCCGGCGCCGACTCGGCGGACCGCACCGCGCGCGCGACCCGCGCGTCCCGCAAGCAGGTGCTGCTGCGGCTCGACCCCGCCGTCCACGACGCCCTCGCGACCTGGGCGGCCGGGGAGCTGCGCAGCACCAACGCGCAGATCGAGTTCCTGCTGCGGCGGGCGCTGGCCGACGCGGGCCGGCTGCCGCCGGCGGCCCGGCCGATCCCGCGCCGCGGCCGCCCGCCGAGAGCGGACCCCCCGGCGGAAGACCCGGTGGAAGACCCCGCGGAAGACCCACCCTCCACCGTCTGACCTGCTGGAACATCGCAGTTCAGGCGTTACTCCGGACGGGTATACACGCGATGTATACCCATGGTGTACTGTGCTCCGCATGTCAATCGGCCACACCTTGCTCGGACTCCTGGAGTCCGGACCGCGCCACGGTTACGACCTCAAGCGCGCCTTCGACGAACGCTTCGGACACGACCGGCCGCTCGCCTACGGCCAGGTCTACTCGACAATGGCCAGGCTGCTGAAGAACGGCCTGGTCGAGGTCGACGGGATAGAGCCGGGCGGCGGTCCCGAGCGCAAGCGGTACGCCATCACCGACGCCGGTGTGACCGACGTGGAGAGCTGGCTCGCGCAGCCCGAGAAGCCCGAGCCGTACCTGCAGACGACCCTCTACACCAAGGTCGTCCTCGCGCTGCTGACCGGGCGCCCCGCAGCCGACCTGCTGGACACCCAGCGCGCCGAACACCTGCGGCTGATGCGCGAGCTGACCCGGCGCAAGTCCGGCGGCGACCTCGCCGACCAGCTGATCTGCGACCACGCCCTCTTCCATCTCGAAGCGGACCTGCGGTGGCTGGAACTGACCGCCGCCCGGCTCGACCAGCTCGCCGTGGAGGTGACCAGGTGACCACCGCCCCCGAGCCGCTGCTCGTCGCGACCGACCTGCGCAAGACGTACGGTTCGACCCCCGCGCTGGACGGCGCGGAACTGACCGTCCGCGCCGGTGAGGTGGTCGCCGTCATGGGACCGTCCGGGTCCGGCAAGTCCACCCTGCTGCACTGCCTGGCCGGCATCGTCACCCCCGACTCCGGCGACGTCCGCTACCGCGGCCGGTCGATGTCGGAGATGTCCGACGGCGAGCGCAGCGCCCTGCGGCGCTCGGACTTCGGCTTCGTCTTCCAGTTCGGCCAACTGGTGCCCGAGCTGACCTGCCTGGAGAACGTGGCGATGCCGATGCGGCTCGGCGGCCGCAGGCGCAAGGACGCCGAGGCGCTGGCCGCGACATGGCTGGAGCGCCTTGAGGTCGCCGACCTGGCGGGCAAGCGGCCCGGCGAGGTGTCCGGCGGCCAGGGCCAGCGGGTCGCGGTGGCCCGCGCCCTGGTCGGCGGGCCGCGGGTGGTCTTCGCCGACGAGCCGACCGGCGCGCTGGACTCGCTGAACGGCGAGCGGGTGATGCGGCTGCTGACCGAGGCCGCGCACGACACCGGCGCCGCCGTCGTGCTGGTCACCCACGAGCCGCGGGTGGCCGCGTATTCGGACCGGGAGATCGTCGTCCGGGACGGGAAGTCGCGCGACATGGAGCGGGCGGCATGACGGCCCCGCACGAGCCCTTCGCCGGCTTCGACGGCACCCGGGACGCCGGACCCGGCGGCCACACCGGCGGCCGGCCGTCCGTCGACGCGCGCACCTGGCTGCGCGACCTGACGCTGGGCGCCCGCTTCGCCGCGGGCGGCGGGCGCGAGGGCTGGACCCGTACCGCGCTGACCGCGGTCGGCGTCGCGCTCGGTGTGGCGCTGCTGCTGCTCGCGTCAGCGGTGCCGGCGATGATGGACGCCAGGGACCAGCGCCGGGTGGCCCGCGACACCGTCTCGATGGGCGAGACGGTGAAGCCCAGCGACCACACCTTCCTGCTCGCCGAGACCGGGACCACCTACCACGGCAAGGACATCACCGGCGTCCTGCTGCACCCGGACGGACCCGCGGCCGAACCGCCGCCGGGTGTCGCGGCCATGCCGCCGACCGGGCAGATGATCGTCTCGCCCGCGCTGAAGAAGCTGCTGGCGTCCTCGCCGCTGCTGCGCGAGCGCATCCCGTACAAGATCACCGGCACCATCGGCAAGGCCGGCCTGGCGGGACCCGCCGACCTGTACTACTACGCGGGCAGCGACCAGCTCGTCCCCTACGACGCGGCGCGGGCCGGCGGCAACGCAGAACGGGAGTCGCGCTTCGGCGCTCACAGCAATTCCGACGTCCTCGGGGCGGTCTTCAACCTGCTGCTGGTGATGGTCCTGGTGGTGCTGCTGCTGCCGGTCGCGGTCTTCATCGCCACCGCCGTACGCCTCGGCGGCGAGCGCAGGGACCGGCGGCTCGCCGCGCTGCGGCTGGTCGGCGCGGACATCAGGACGACCCGGCGGGTCGCGGCGGGCGAAGCGCTCTTCGGCGCGCTGTTCGGGCTGCTGCTCGGCGCGGCCTTCTTCCTGATCGCCCGCCAGTTCGCGTCCCACATCACCATCAGGGACATCTCCGCCTTCCCCTCCGACCTGACGCCGAACGCCGCGCTGGCCGTCCTGATCGTCGTCGCGGTGCCCGTCGCGGCCGTCGCGGTGACGATGCTCAGCCTGCGCCGTACGGTCATCGAACCGCTCGGCGTCTTCCGCCACGGCGTGGGGCAGCCGCGGAAGCTGTGGTGGCGGCTGCTGGTCCCGGCCGCCGGACTCGCCCTGCTCGCCCCGCTGTTCGGCAGCGTCCGGGGCAATGCGCAGACCAACCCCTTCCAGATCGCGACCGGTACGATCCTGCTGCTCATCGGAGTGACCGCGGTGCTGCCGTGGGTCGTCGAGACGGTGGTGGGACGGCTGCACGGCGGCCCGATCGCCTGGCAGCTCGCCACCCGGCGGCTCCAGCTGAACAGCAACGCCTCGGCCCGCATGGTCAGCGGCGTGACGGTCGCCGTCGCCGGGGCCATCGCCTTGCAGATGCTCTTCAGCGCGGTCAGCGGCGACTTCGTGCGGGACAGCGGCGCCGACACCGCCCGCGCGCAGATGCTGATCGCGTCCTCGACCGCCTCCAGCGACCAGACCGCGCGCGAGATGCGGCAGCTCGCCGGGACCAAGGGCGTACGCGACGTCATCGGCTACCTCCAGTCCCAGGCCACCCAGCCCGACGCGGCCGCCAGCGGCAGCGGCGTCTCCGACAGCGCGTATCTGCCGGTGAACGTCGGGGACTGCGCCAGCCTGCGGCAGCTGGCCGCGATCGGCGCCGACTGCAAGCCGGGCAGTACGTTCCTGGTGCCGCCGCCGGCCGACATGGGCAGCGAGGCGTCGCTGCCGTACCTCAAGCCGGGCCGGAAGATCGACCTCAACGTCAGCTACGGCGACCACTACAGCGGCACCCCCAGGCTGTGGACGATCCCGGCCGACACGCGGACCGTGGGCAGCCGGGTCGACCCGAGCGGCAGCCAGGAGTGGGGGATCCTCACCACCCCCGAGGCCATCGACAGCGGCCGGCTGTTCGACGCGCGCTCGGAGATCATGGTCAGCCTGGACGACCGGCAGCCGGAGGCCGTCGAGTACGTGCGCAACACCGCTGCCACCTTCGGGGTCGACACCTACGCGCGGTCCATCAGCGACACGTTCACCAACACGAGCTACACGCAGCTGCGCCGGGGCCTGTTCGCCGGTGCGACGCTCACGATGGTGCTGATCGGGGCCAGCCTGCTGGTGTCGATGCTGGAGCAGCTGCGGGACCGCAAGAAGCTGCTCGCGGTGCTGGTCGCCTTCGGCACCAAGCGCACTGCGCTGGCCTGGTCGGTGCTGTGGCAGACCGCGATCCCGGTCGTCCTCGGCCTCGTCCTGGCCTGCGTCGGCGGTGTCGGCCTGGGCGCCGCCCTGCTGGCCATGGTGAGCCGCCCCTTCGAGATGGACTGGGGCGGAATGGCGATGATGACGGCGATCGGCTCCGCCGTGATCCTCGGGGTGACCCTGCTGAGCCTGCCGCCCTTGTGGCGCCTCATGCGCCCGGACGGCCTCCACACGGAGTAGCTCCCCGCCAGGCCGCGCCCGATGGGGCGCGGCCTACGCGGGGTCTGCGGCAGGCTCCGAGTCGGAGGCCGCCGGGGCCGGGTCCGGGGCCGGGGCCGGGTCCGGGGCCGCGGGGGAAGCCGGTTGGGCCGGGGTCGGCTCCGGGGCGGGTGCCGGGTCAGGGACGTGGGGCGCCGCGAGCGCCATGGACTTCTCGCGGGAGAAAGCCCTCAGATAGCCGACCACCGTGTTGCCGACCGCGACGAGCGGGACGGCGACCACCGCTCCGCCGATCCCCGCGACGAGCGAGCCGGCCGCGACGGACAGGACCACGCCCAGCGGGTGGACGCGGACCGCCCGGCCGAGGATGAAGGGCTGCAGGACATGGCCCTCGATCTGCTGGACGGCCAGGACCACGCCCAGAACCATGACGGCGGTGAGCGGACCCTCCGTCACCAGGGCCACCACGACCGCGATGAAGCCGGAGGCGACCGCGCCGACCAGCGGGACGAAGGACGACAGGAAGATGACGACGGCCAGCGGCACCGCCATCGGCACCCCGAGGAAGAAGATGCCGACGCCGATGCATATGGCGTCGATCAGGGCGACGATGACCGTCCCCCGCACATACAGGGTCAGGGTCCGCCAGGCCCTGGGGCCGGCGCCGGCGAGGCCCTCCCTGGCGGCCTCGGGGAAGAGCCGCAGCACCCAGTTCCAGATGTTCGGGCCGTCGTAGAGCAGGAACAGCGTGCTGAACATCGCCAGCAGCATGCCGGTGAGCAGCTCGACGATGACGGTGACGCCTTCGAGTCCGGCGTCGGTGAGCGCCTTGGTGTTGGACCCGATGGCGTCGCTGAGATTCTTCGCGACCTGGTTGATCTGGTCGTCGGTGACGTGGAAGGGGCTGTTCAGCAGCCACTTCTTGCCCTCGGCGATACCGTCCTGGAGGCTGCTGGACAGATTGTCGATATTGTCCATCACCTGCCAGACGACGAACCAGCCGACAAGTCCCATGACGACGAAGCCGCCGACGAAGACCATCGCGGTGGCGAGCCCGCGCGGCACGCCGAGCCTCTTGAGCCGGGCGACGAACGGCTGGAGCAGCGCCGTTATCAACAGGCCCGCGACGAAGGCCAGCACCACCAGGCGCACCGCGCCGATGACCCGCATCAGCACCCAGACCGTGCCGGCCAGGATCAGCAGCCGCCAGCCGACCTCGGCGGCGACCCGCATGCTCCAGGGCACCACCGTGACCGGGTCCAGCTGGGGCGCGGCCCGCTGCGCCGGAACCGCGGCGACGGGCGGGGGCGCCGCGGTCGGCGCGGTGCCGCCCGGGGCGGGGTCGCCCGGCTCGGGTGCGGCGGCCCGGTCCGGGTCGGCCGCCGGCTCGCGGCCGACCACGGTCGGGTGGCGTGCCTCTTCCCGCGCGGTGATCGCGGACTGCCGCTCCTCCAGCCGGCCGGCGAGACTGGCCAGCCCCGCTGCGAGCGCGCTGCTCCAGTGGCGCGTGTCCGGCATCGCTCTCCCCCGCCCTTTGACCATCTTTTGGCACTGCTGTGCAGGACGACGTTACCCGGCGTCCGGGTTGCCCCGGCGAGCACACCCGCACCCGGATGGGGGAACGGCAGCGGAAAACCCCCGAGGCCCTGGGCCTCGGGGGTTCTCACGACGTCTGCGCCGCTACGTCGACCGGTTCGCCGCCGGCCTAGTAGGAGTGGTGCACCTGCCAGTACGCCCAGGCGTCACAGGGACTGCCGTAGCGGCTGTTCATGTAGTTGAGGCCCCACTTTATCTGCGTGGCCGGGTTGGTCCGCCAGTCGGAGCCCGCGGTCGACATCTTGGAGCCGGGCAGTGCCTGGACCAGGCCGTACGCGCCGGAGGACTGGTTGGTCGCGTAGTAGTTCCAACCGCTCTCCTTGGTCACGATGTTGGAGAAGCAGGCGAACTGGCCGCTGCCCACGATCTCCTTGGCCATCGCCTTGACCTCGGCGACCGTGTAGGAGGGCTTGAGCGGGAAGGTCGCGTTCGAGTCGCCGCTGCTCGCCGCCAGCGTCTTCGCGCGCTCCTTGGCCGCCGCCTCGTCCGCCGCCTTCTTCTTGGCCGCCGCGTCCTGCGCTGCCTGCCTGCGGGCGTCCTGTTCCGCGGCCTGCCGCGCTGTCGCGTCGGCCGCGTCGGACTGCGCGATGACCTGGTCGGTCAACGACGCCTGCTGAACCTGCTGCCCAGCGGGAATGTCCGCGAGGAGCGTCGTCGTCCCGGCGGCTTCCACGGGCTGGTTCGCTGTGCCCTGGTCTGCGCCTGACGCGACGCCTACGACGGCGCCCACAGTGGTGACCGCAGTGGCTGACGCCACCGCGAATCCCCGGACCGAGATCCGGCTCACACGGTTTCCTTCCGGCATCGCCCGATTGGTGACCGCACGGACGAAATCGTGCCCCTGGCACTGCCCCCCTCTCCGGTCCGCCGTACGGGCCGGTCGGTCACAGGGGTACTGGCCCGGTGCGAAGTCCGTTCCGGATTCGCGTACTGCTCGGGCGGCTCGTGGCGGTCGATGTTGACTTGTGTGGTGGTGCGTCCCGTTCCCCGAGGGGTCCGGAGGTGCCACGAGCGGGGCCTGACAGCCTCACACCCTGCCGTACGCGGACGCCGCGCGGCAATTTCCGGTTGAGTGGCAAAGGTCACATCGCGCGATGCGGGTCGTTCCTCGGCAAGAGTGCCCGGAAAACGCTAGGCTGCTGCGCCCTTCACGCCGGGCGCAGCAGCCTCAACTCACGTCATCGATGGGCAAATCGGGGCATCGTACAAAACGATCAGGCCCCGCCGTCCTCCAGCATCTCCGTCACGAGCGCGGCGATCGGGGAGCGTTCGGAACGGGTGAGCGTCACATGGGCGAACAGCGGGTGGCCCTTGAGCTTCTCCACCACCGCGACCACCCCGTCGTAACGCCCCACCCGGAGGTTGTCGCGCTGCGCCACGTCGTGGGTGAGCACCACGCGGGAGCCGGCTCCGATCCGGGACAGCACCGTCAGCAGCACATTGCGCTCCAGCGACTGCGCCTCGTCGACGATCACGAAGGCGTCGTGCAGCGAGCGGCCCCTGATGTGGGTCAGCGGCAGCACTTCCAGCATGCCGCGGGCCACCACCTCCTCGATGACCTCCTTCGAGGTGACCGCGGACAGCGTGTCGAAGACGGCCTGAGCCCACGGGCTCATCTTCTCCGCCTCGCTGCCCGGCAGATAGCCCAGCTCCTGCCCGCCCACCGCGTACAGCGGCCGGAAGACCATCACCTTGCGGTGCTGGCGGCGCTCCAGGACCGCCTCCAGGCCCGCACACAGCGCCAGCGCCGACTTGCCCGTGCCGGCTCGGCCGCCCATCGACACGATGCCGACGTCCGGGTCGAGCAGCAGGTCCAGCGCGATGCGCTGCTCGGCGCTGCGGCCGTGGATGCCGAAGGCCTCCCGGTCGCCGCGCACCAGCCGCACCCGGCCGTCCGCGGTGACCCTGCCCAGCGCCTTGCCGCG
Organism: Streptomyces sp. NBC_00433; assembly: GCA_036015235.1. Lineage (NCBI taxonomy): Bacteria > Bacillati > Actinomycetota > Actinomycetes > Kitasatosporales > Streptomycetaceae > Streptomyces > Streptomyces sp. NBC_00433. Next base: position 3,588,988 of record CP107926.1, read on the forward strand.
CTCCGACTGCAGCACCAGGCCGGTGTGCACCGGCAGGTCGGCGGCCTCGGCGAGCGCGACGGTCTCCTGCGCGAACAGCGCGTCGACCTCCTCCGCGCCGACGACCAGCTCCTCCATCCCGGTCCAGCCCGAGGTGATCGCCAGCTCGGCCCGGTACTCCTCGGCCAGCAGGCCGACCGAGGAGGCCTTCACCCGCAGCGGCAGGTCCTTGGACACGACGGTCACGTCGTACCCCTCGGCCTGCAGATTGCGGGCGACGGCCAGGATGCGCGAGTCGTTGTCACCGAGCCGGAAGCCCGCGGGGAGCACCCCGGGGTCCGAGTGGTTCAGCTCGACCCTGAGCGTGCCGCCGAAGTCGCCGAGCGGGATCGGCGCGTCGAGCCTTCCGTACCTGATCCGGAACTCGTCGAGCAGCCGCAACGCCTGGCGGGCGAAGTAGCCGAGCTCCGGATGGTGGCGCTTGGCCTCCAACTCCGTCACCACGACGACCGGCAGCACGACCTCGTGCTCGTCGAATCGGGTGAAGGCGTTGGGGTCTGCGAGCAGCACGCTGGTGTCGAGTACGTACGTGCGCCGGTCGTGAACACGGCGATTCTTGCTGGTCACCACGTGTGGACGAACCCCCTCGGGGAGAGGTGAGGCTGCGGTCCGGCAACCGTGTGCCGGATGCCGGTCTGCCAGTGGTATGCCCGGGAAATCCGGTACCCATGCGGATGCATATGACAGTCATCCGACGGTCATGATCCGGTCACTGAGCGCTCGCCCCCGGTTGGGTGGCCGACACGCCGCGACAAAGGCCACGGTAACTCCGCAGCCCGTGCCGTCAACAGCCCATTTTGTCCAGGTCAGCGCCTGGCTACGCTCCGTAGCGGCGATGCCTGGCCGCGTAGTCCCGCAGCGCCCGCAGGAAATCCACCTTGCGGAAGGCGGGCCAGAAGACCTCGCAGAAGTAATACTCCGAGTGCGCGCTCTGCCAGAGCATGAAGCCGGACAGGCGCTGCTCCCCGGAGGTGCGGATCACCAGGTCGGGGTCCGGCTGGCCGCGGGTGTAGAGGTGCTCCGAGATGTGCTCGACGTCCAGGATCTCGGCCAGGTCCTCGATGGAGGTGCCGCGCCCGGCGTGCTCGTAGAGCAGCGAGCGGACCGCGTCGGCGATCTCCTGCCGGCCGCCGTAGCCGACCGCCACGTTCACCAGCAGGCCGGTGACGTTGTGGGTGGCCTGTTCCGCCTCCTTGAGCACACCCTGCGTCCGGTCGGGCAGCAGGTCCATCGTGCCCACGTGGTGCACCCGCCAGCGGCCGGTGGCGGCGAGCCCGGTCACCGCTTCCTCGATGATGCCGAGCAGCGGCACCAGCTCGCGGGAGGGCCGGTCGAAGTTGTCGGTGGACAGCAGCCACAGGGTGACCACCTCGACACCGGTCTCCTCGCACCAGCCGAGCAGCTCGGAGATCTTGTCCGCGCCGGCCTGGTGCCCCTGCTCCGCCGTGCTGCTCGCGGCCTTCGCCCAGCGCCGGTTGCCGTCCAGGATCACACCGATGTGCTTGGGGCCCTGGGTCACGTCGAGGCGGCGTTCCACTCTGCGGGAGTACAGCCCGTACACCAGCTCGCGCAGATTCATCGCGTACCAGCCCCTCCTGCGCTCGGTCGCCCGCGCCAGGGTACTGCCCGAAAGGCCGTGCGGACGAACCGGGTCGCGCGGCGGCCGGCCGCCCGGCGCGGCACGCCGGCGGATCGCCCGCCGCGTAGTAACCGGTTCAACCTCCCGTGATAGGGAAGAACCGTGAACATCAGAAACCTCTACCGCGCCTCCGAAGAGCGCTACGGCACCATGGAGTACCGCAGGACCGGCCGCAGCGGACTCAAGCTGCCCGCCGTCTCCCTCGGCCTGTGGCACAACTTCGGCGACGACCGCACGCTGGACTCGCAGCGCGCCATCCTGCGCCGCGCCTTCGACCTCGGCGTGACGCACTTCGACCTGGCCAACAACTACGGCCCGCCCTACGGCGCCGCCGAGGCCAACTTCGGCACCCTCTTCGCGCAGGACTTCCGCCCCTACCGCGACGAGCTGGTCATCTCCACGAAGGCCGGCTACGACATGTGGCCGGGCCCCTACGGCGAATGGGGCTCGCGCAAGTACTTGCTGTCCTCGCTCGACCAGTCGCTGGGCCGGATGGGCCTGGACTACGTCGACATCTTCTACTCCCACCGCTACGACCCGGACACCCCGCTCGAAGAGACGATGGGCGCCCTCGCGTCCGCCGTCCAGCAGGGCAAGGCGCTCTACGTCGGCATCTCCTCCTACGGCCCCGAGCGCACCCGGGAAGCGGCCCGCATCCTGCGGGAGCTGGGCGTGCCCGCGCTCATCCACCAGCCGTCGTACTCGATGATCAACCGGTGGATCGAGGACGAGGGCCTGCTCGACGTCCTGGAGGAGGAGGGCATGGGCTGCATCGGCTTCGTGCCCCTGGCCCAGGGCCTGCTGACCGACCGCTACCTCGGCGGCATCCCCGAGGACTCGCGGGCCGCCCAGGGCAAGTCCCTGAACCCGGCGCTGGTCAACGAGGAGACCATCACCCGCCTGCGGGCGCTCAACTCGCTGGCCGCCGACCGCGGGCAGTCCCTCGCCCAGCTCGCCCTCTCCTGGGTGCTGCGCGACCCCCGGGTCACCTCGGCGCTGATCGGCGCGTCGTCGGTGGCGCAACTGGAGGCCAACGTCGCCGCCGTCGGCGCGGCGCCGCTGACCGCGGAGGAGCTCGCCGAGATCGACCGCCAGTCGGTCGAGCCGCCCGGCGTGAACCTCTGGTCGGTCAGCAGCGAGGCGTAGCCCTTCCGGGTGATCCGGGCGCTCTGGGCACTCCGAGTGCCCCCGTTCCCCCGGACGGGTGCCCCGGGCCGGCTTCCCCGGCCGGCCCGGGGCAGGTGGTCTTCTTCTGCGCTGCCGCGCCCATGGCTGTGGCGTTGCTTGTCTGCGGCCGCGTCGTGGCTGGTCGCGCAGTTCCCCACCGGGGCGCAGCCAAGCAACGCACCGCAAGGGGCAGCGCCCCAGGGGCTCGGGGAACTGCGAGACAAGCCCCCACCGGGCCGTGGGCAAGCAACGCACCGCAAGGGGCAAGGCTCAGCTCAGCAGCAGCGCGATGGCTGAGCCGGTCAGGAGGAAGGGGCCGAAGGGGATGGGGGACTTGCGGGTGGCGCGGCCGGTGAGGAGGAGTGCCAGGCCGACCACCGCCCCCAGCGCGAAAGAGGCGAACGTACCGGTGACCACGGCACCCCACCCGTACCAGCCCAGCGGCAGCGCGGCGGTCGGGGCGAGTTTGACGTCGCCGAAGCCCATGCCCGCCGGGTTGATGAGGAAGAGCAGGAGGTAGAGCGCGCCGACGGCCGCGGCGGCGAGGAGGGCGCGGGTCCAGGAGCCCTGGTGGGCCGGGAGGAGGGCGGCCACGCCGAGGAGGGTCGCGGTGAGCGCGAAGGCGGGGAGCGTGAGGACGTCGGGGAGCCGGAAGACGCGCAGGTCGACCCGGGCGAGGGTCAGCGCGACGGGCACCAGCAGCAGCCAGACGACGAGTTCGGGGTGCGGCCCGGTGGCCGCGGCGAGGGCGGCGCAGAGCAGCGCGCAGCCGATCGCGGGGAGCAGTCCGCGGCGGTGGCGCCACCCGGAGGCGCCGCAGCGGGCGCAGAGTTCGGGACCGAGCCAGCCGCGCGGGCCCGGGGGCAGGGGGTGGCCGGACGGGCAGGCCGTGGCCCGGGGTTCGCCGGGCGGGACCGCCAACCGGTAGGCGGCGCGCGGGAGAAGAAGCCCGCTCACCGTTCCCCACACGGCGGCGGCCACGATCGGATAGACATGCACCGGCCGACCGTACACGGACACCTGCGCGAAGGGAGCGGCCATGGGCCGACGTTGGCGGGACGGGGACCGCGTGCTGCGCACTCCGCTGGCCGAAGTGCCGCTGCGGGTCGCGGCGTCGTACCGCGCGAGGACGCGCGGGCTGCTCGGGCAGGACGGGTTGGCGGGCGCACTGCTGCTGACGCCGGCGTCGAGCGTGCACACCGTGCGGATGCGGTTCGCGATCGACGTGGCCTATCTGGACCGGCGGCTGCGGGTGATCGCGGTCCGTACGATGCCGCCGGGGCGGGTCGGCCGGCCGCGGCTGCTGGCCCGGCATGTGCTGGAGGCGGAGGCGGGCGCGCTGGCCCGGTGGGGCGTGCGCCGCGGCGTACGGCTGGACGTGGACTGAGCGGCAGCGCCTCGCGGCATACGCCCGTTTTGTTCGACATGCGGGCTATTTATGGTGCGCCCGCCCCCGGGCTGCTGATAGGCATAGCGGATGTTCTCCCGCGCCACTTCCGACGAGACAGCACCGCACACCGCACTGCCGACCGACGACATCCTGTGCCGGTGGGCCGCCAGGGACCGCTCCGCCGCGCGGGTCTTCACCCGCGGCGCGGCCGTCGCCGTGGCATCGCCCGCCCTGTCCGTGCACGACCGGCTCGTGGTGACCGGCCCGGCCGGGGACGCGATACCGCTGGTACGTGACGTCCTGGCGGAGGTCGGCCGCCACTACCGCCTCTTCGGCGACCGCGGCCTCGTCGACGCCGTGGTGATGGCCCTGCCCGAGCTGCGCCCCACGTCCGGTTTCGGCTGGATGGACCGTACGGGTTCCGCCGCCGTCCCGCCCGACGGCACCGCGGACTGGCTGCCGCCCGCCGCCGCGCCCGCCGTCACCTCGCTGCTCGACCGGGCCTTCCCCGACTCCTACGCCTACCCGGGCCGCCCCGGCTCCGACGACCGCTGGGCCGGCGTCCTGCCGCCGGACGGGTCGGGCGCCCCGCTCGCGGTCGCCGCACTCGCCTGGTGCGCCCCCGGGGTGGGCATGCTCGGCGGTGTCGCCACCGCCCCCGCCGCCCGCGGCCGCGGCCTGGGCCGCCAGGTGTGCGCCTTCGTCCTGGCCGAGGCGCTGGCCGCGTACGGCACCGCCGCGCTCATCGTGGACGACGGCAACACCCCGGCGCTGCGGCTCTACCGCTCGCTGGGCCTGGCCTACCGCCCGCTGCGGGCGGCGTTCTTCCCGGCGGCCTGACCCGGGCCGCGCGCCCGGCCCGTACCGCGTCCGCACCGGTCCGTACGCGGGCACAAAAAAACGGGCCGGTTCGCAGGGGGGGAGAGCGAACCGGCCCGAGGGGGGGAGTTACACCGTACCGCGTCTGGGCGCGCATCCCGCACGTTACGCGGCAGGAGGCGTGAAAGTGATTTCCACCCGGCGGTTCTGCTGGCGGCCGCTTTCGGTGGAATTGTCCGCTATCGGGTAATCCTCGCCATAGCCTCGTACCTGGAATGTGTGGGAAGCGTCACCGGCGCTACTCAGCTCCGTTGCCAGAATTTGGTAGACCGCCTGCGCGCGCTGCTTCGACAGGGCCGCCCCGTGCTCGCTGCTCCCCAGGTCGTCCGTGAACCCGAAGACACGAATGGGTGAGGTGACGTGCCGCGCGTTGATGTCCTGGGCGATCGCCCGGATCCGGGACGCCGCGGACGGCGACAGCGTCGCGCTGTCCTTGGTGAAGACCACCTCGGACTGGAGCGCGTAGGTGACCGTCGAATTCGACGTCTCCTGCCGCTGCTCGGGCTGGCTCGCCGCCACCGAGGACTGGTCCGTCACCGACACGATGTCCAGCACCTTGGGCGGCGCCAGCGTCGACCCCTCGGGCAGCTGGAGGTCCGGCGAGGTCGGGTCGATGCGGACCGGGGCGCTGGGCGACGGATTCCCGGCGCTGGGCGGCGGGTTCCCGTCCGCCACCGCCTGCGGCGCGAGGGCCGCGCCTGCGGCGATCAGGACGACGGTGAGCGTGAAACTTGCTGCGGCCGCCGCGGGTTTCATCGCGGTCACCCCTCGGAGTCGGAGATGGTGATCTTGGCGGGGGGCATGGTGGGGAGCTCGAACTCCACCTGGGTGGTGGCCGGGGGCGGGGAGGGGAACTGGGCGAAGATCGGGCGTGTCTCCTTGGGCTGGATCAGAGTCAGGCCCATCGTGCAGAGGCACTTGCCGTCGGTGTCGCGCAGGACGTAATAGCGCTTCTTCCCCGCTTCGTCGACCAGCACGGCGCCGGCGACCGACGGCCCGGACGGGACCAGCGCCGTCTCGGGGCCGCGCCAGGTGACGGCGTTGAAGACCGAGTCGCCGTTGTTGGTCAGCGAGCCCTGGACGGTCACGAAGCCGTCCGCGTCCCGCACCGCCGAGTTGATGACGACCGAGATGTCGTGCTCCCCCTTGATCTGCGCCAGGATCTGGGTCGGCGTGTCGCTCGGCGACGCGTCGTCGCCCGCGGAGGGGCCGCCGTCGTGGACCGTGGGCGCCGACGACGAGGTCTGCCCGTCGGCCTTCTTGTCCCCGCCGCCACCCCCGCCGCCGCACGCGGAAAGCGTGAGGGCGGCGACGGCCGCGACCGCCAGCGTCGTCGTCCCCCTGTACCGGATGCCCATCGTTCCCCGTACCTCGTTCCTCGGCCGAACGACCGTCAGCTGGTCAAGTGGACTGCGTAGAAGACGGAAAGATCCAGTGTGAAGTCGCCCGCCGCCGGATCGAAGGTGATCCGGTCGCCGTCGCAGACGAAGGTGAGGATCCCGCCGCTGTTCTCCGGACGGCTGTCGCACCGCGAGGTGACCTCGGCCGTCGCGTGGGCCCTGGCCCGGATGTCGTCCGCGCCACGGACCACGGTTTTGCCGATGCCCTTCAGCGACTTGACGTCCACGGTGTAGCTCCCCGGGCCGGCATTGCGCGTGCAGCCTTCGGCCTGGGCGCCGTTGTCGTTGGCGAATTCCCTGGCCTTGACGCAGGGCATGCCCGAGTCCACGCCCAGCAGCAACTGGGCGAGGTTGCCGAGTTTGCCGACGTCGCCGGCCTTGAGGGCGGCGAGCAGCGTGTCGTGCGCCTCGTCCCGGCTCTCCCGGGCAGCCGCCAGCGCGGCGGCGTCCGCCGCGGACTGGGCGGAGTTGTGGGACACGGACGCCTGGCCGACGGCGAAGAAGGCGAAGGCGAGGAAGAACAGCGCGCTCATCGCCACGACGTAGATGGCGATCGTCTGCCCCGCGTCGTCAGCCGCCCGAGCCGCCGCTAGTTGCCACCGCCGCCCCCACCACCACCGCCGCCCCCGCCCCCGCCACCGCCGCCCCCGCCACCGGCGATCCGTCCGATCGCGTCGAGAATGGCCTGCCCGACGGCGTCGCCGATGCCCGTCGTCGCCAGCACCCCGATGATCAGCGCGATCACGACCGCGATCCCCAGGTACTCGAACGACGTCTGCCCGCGGTCCGCATGGGACCTCACCTGTGCGGCCGCACGACGCGCCTGGACCCGTAGCCAGACCTCGGCGGCGGTGTAGCGCTGGACTGCCCACCTGTTCATCGTTGTTCGCCCCATCCTTTGTCACCTGGCTGGTGGTACGTACGGCGGTGGTCGCGTGCTGCCCGTCGGGGTCGGGGGTGGTGGTCACGGCGCACCGCCTCTCGCTGGTGGTCGTCGGTTGTCGTCCGCAGCGGATTGGAACTGATTGCAGGTGCAAATATGGTTGCGAATGCAAAGGTACACCCGAACCTCTGGCGTTCGCAGCCGGTTGTGCGCCAATCACCGCACGGGCAAGTGGCGGTTACAGCATGCCGGTTGATCACCCTGTGTCGCACCCCGATCACCCGTTTCCGAAGATATCGCCGAAGTGGATCTGCGAACCGATGATCGTGCCGGTGATCAGCAGGATCATGGTGGCGGGGACCAGCAGGACGGTGATGACGCCGGTGGCGCGGGGAACCATCCGGGCGGCGCGGCGGCGGGCGTTCTGCGCCTCGGTACGCCGCATGTCGGTGGCGATCTGCAGGAGGGTACGGGCGATCGGGGCGCCCAGCTCCTCGCCCTGCTGGAGAGCGGTGACGAACTGGCCGACCTGGTCGCTGCGGTTGCGCTTGCGGAGCTGGTCGAAGGCGTCACGGCGGCTGACGCCGACGTCCATCTGCCGCAGGGCCACCCGGATCTCGTCCGACCAGGGGCCGGTGTAGACCGAGTTGACGCGCTCCAGGGCCTGGCGGAAGCCGAGACCGGCGCTGACGACGACCGCGAGGACGTCCAGGAAGTCCGGCAGGGTGCGTTCGATGTCGTCACGGCGGCGGCGGACGGCGAGCCAGATGCCCAGGTCCGCCCAGCCCCAGCCGTAGGCGAGCAGCAGCAGTGCCAGGAACCAGCTGCCGCGGGTGAGCAGCAGCAGGGCGGCGAAGCCGCCGAGTGCCCCGTAGACCGCGCGGCGGGCGGCGTAGCGCTCGACGGTCAGGCCGTACGGGTGCCCGGCGTGGTCGATCCTGTCCCGCATCTTCGCGATACGGGCCGGTCCCATCATCCGCAGCACCGTCGGCGCCCAGCGGATGCCGAGCCGGTCGATGGCGTTGCCGGTACGGGTGGTCCGGGTGCGGCCGACCTCCAGGGCGAGAGCGAGGTCGTCGGGGAGCTTGACGTCGGCGCGCAGCAGCCCGACCGCGTGGACGACACCGACCGCGCAGACGGCGAGCGCCAGCGCGAGTCCGAGGCCGATGAGCGTCATGTGCGGCTCCTCACGGGGCGGTTCGCGCCTGTCATACGTCTCCTCGCGGGCTCCGTGGGCCCTGGACGCCTTGTGCGCCCGGTGCGCCTCATACGTCGATCCTCGACATGCGGCGGATCAGTACGAAGCCGAGCGCGTACAGCCCGAGCGAGACCAGCACGCAGATCCGGCCGATCGTGGAGCCGGTCATCGCGCTGAGCGAGCCCGGCATGATGCGGTCGAGCAGGAAGAGCGAGCCCAGGCCGATGACGGGGACCGCGTAGGCGGTCACGGTGACCTGGGACATCTGGGTACGGATCTCGCGGCGGGTCTCCTTGCGCTCCTCCAGGGTGACCGTGAGATTGCGCAGCGACTCCACGACCGAGCCGCCCGCCCGGCTGGACAGCACCAGGGTCGACACCAGGACGATCAACTCCCGGCTGGGCAGCCGCTCCTGCAGCTCGCCCAGGGCGTCCTCGATGGAGCGCCCCAGCGCCATGGCGTCGGCGACCTTCTTCAACTCCTCGCCCGCGGGCGCGTCCAGCTCCTCCGCGGCCATCGACACCGCGGTGCGCAGGGCGAGTCCCGCGTGCGTGGCATTGGCCAGCACCCGCGCCAGATCGGGGAGCTGGGCGATGAAGCGCTCGGTGCGGATGCGGCGGCGCCACTCCAGGAACGAATACGCGGCCCAGCCGGCGATCAGCGCGGCGATCGGGCCGAAGAAGGGTGCGAGCAGCACGGCGGCCACCACCCACGACCCGATCACCAGGCCGATCACGGAGGCGGTGAACTGCCCGGGGGTGAGGTCGGTGCCGGTGGCGGCGAGCCGGCCGGCCAGCCGGCGGCCCCACGCGTAGCGGCGCACCCGCCGGTCGAGCGCGGCGAAGGCGACCGGGGTGGCCGCCGAGCCGCCCGCCTCGATGGCGAGCCGCTCGACCAGCGCCATCCGGTCGGCGCGGCCGCCGCGCCAGGCGTGCAGGCCCCACACGGCCAGGACGAGGGCGAGCAGGGTGGCGCCGAGCACCAGCAGCGGATACGGGCCGGTGGCGAAATTCCGCCCGGCGGCGGCGACTTCGCGGACAGTTCCGCCGCGGACGGCGGCTTCGTGGACGGCGGTGTGGGGCGGCGGCGTCATTTCGCCTCCCGGCTGTCGAGTTCGAGTTCGGACGCGCCGACGCCGAAGGCGGCCGGGACGTGTTCGCCGGCGAGGTAGAGGCGCTCGCCGATCTCCCGTGGCACCGGCCGGTGTTCGTACCAGCCGCGGACGATGCGGTCGACGCCGAGGGGCTCGGCGCGGAAGCGGGTGGCCGAGGTGAGCCGGAAGGAGTCGCGGCCGCGGGAGGACAGCACCGCGATCTCGGCGATACGGCGGGTGCCGTCGATGTGCCGGTGCAGCTGGACGAGGACGTCGACGGCGCTGTTGATCTGGTCGCGCAGCGCCTCGAAGGGGATCTTCACCTCGCTCATCGACGCCAGCGTCTGGAGCCGCAGCACCGCGTCCTCCGCGGAGTTGGCGTGCACGGTGGCCAGCGAGCCGTCGTGGCCGGTGGACATCGCCTGGAGCATGTCCAGCGTCTCGCCGCCGCGCACCTCGCCGACGATGATGCGGTCGGGGCGCATCCGCAGCGAGTTGCGCACCAGGTCGCGGATGGTGATCCGGCCCTCGCCCTCGACGTTCGGCGGGCGGGACTCCAGCCGGATCACATGCTCCTGCTGGAGCTGGAGTTCGGCGGCGTCCTCGACGGTGATGATGCGCTCGCCGTCGGGGATCAGGCCCGAAAGGGCGTTCAGCAGCGTCGTCTTGCCGGACCCGGTGCCGCCGCTGACGATGATGTTGCACTTCGCGCGCACGAACGAGGACAGCAGCAGCAGCATGTGCTCGTCCAGGGTGCCCAGGCCGATGAGCTCCTTCAGCGTGTACGCCCGCGGGAAGCGGCGGATCGTGAGGGTGGGACCGGTCAGGGACAGCGGCGGGATCACGACGTTGACGCGCTCCCCTGAGGGCAGGCGGGCGTCGACCATCGGATTCGACTCGTCCACCCGGCGGTTGACGGTCGACACGATGCGCTCGATGGTCTGCAGCAACTGCTCGGCCGAGGAGAAGCGGGCGGCGACCTGCTCGACCCGGCCGCCGCGTTCGACGTAGATGCGGTCGGGGCCGTTGACCATGATCTCGGTCACGGTGGGGTCTTCGAGCAGCGGCTCCAGGATGCCGAGGCCCAACGCCTCGTCCACCACCCGGCGGATCAGCGCGGAGCGCTCCGCGGTGGACAGCACCGGGCCCTCACGGCTGATGATGTGCCCCAGCACCCGCTCCAGCCGCGATCTGCGCTCGGCGGCGGCCAGCGCCGACATCTCGGCGAGGTCGATCTCCTGGAGCAGCTTGGCCCGGTAGACGGCGACCAGGTGGCTCTCCTGGGTCTGCGGGGTCGCCTCGTCGGCGGCGACTCGTGCGCGCAGGCTCACGGGGTGTCCTCCCTCGGCATCGTCGCGCTCCGCGACACCGGGCCGAAGAGATGGATTCCCGGGAGGACGGAGGGCACGTCCACCGTCGCCTCGGCGGTGTAGGCGTCCTCGTCGGCCCTCGTCCAGGTGATCTCGGCGTTCAGCCAGCCGCTGACGGCGTCCGCACCGGCCGCCTGGCCGGCCTGCGTGCCCCCCCTCGGCGGGGGCAGCGCCGCGGTCCGCGCGGCGGTACGGGATGCCGTGCCGGCTTGCTCGGTGCAATACGCCACGAGGCCGAGTTGGATCCCGGCCAACGCGATGAGCAGCAGGAACGGCAACATCCCGAGATACTCGAGCGAGGCCACGCCACGGTCACCCCGTAGCGCGGCGCCCCTCCGCCCCCGGGCGCCCCGGTCCCCCCGGGCCACACCCCCGGGCCCCCTCCGCCCCCGGGCGAGCCGGTCTTTCAGGCCGGGTCCCTTGCGCCCCCGGGCGAGGCGGTCTTTCAGGGGCGCGGGGAACGGCGCGACCAGCCCTCGACAAGCTGCACGTCGCCACCGACCCAAAGGGGCAGTTCGTTTCGATCCGGACCACCGGCCGGTGGTGGGTTGCGCGCGCCGTTCCCCGCGCCCCTGGTGGGCACCCACCGACGCTGCGGGACCGCGACGCCCCCGGGCGAGCGGGTTTTTCAGGGGCGCGGGGAACGGCGCGACCAGCCGTGGACTAGCTGCACGTCGCCACCGACCCAAAGGGGCAGTTCGTTTCGATCCGGACCACCGGCCGGTGGTGGGCTTGTCGCGCCCACGCGGCGCCAGCCGCAGATCAGACACAGCCCCGCGCCCCTGGGCGGCACCCACCGACGCTGCGGGACCGCGACGCCCCCGGGCGAGCGGGTTTTTTAGGGGCGCGGGGAACGGCGCGACCAGCCGTGGACTAGCTGCACGTCGCCACCGACCCAAAGGGGCAGTTCGTTTCGATCCGGACCACCGGCCGGTGGTGGGCTTGTCGCGCCCACGCGGCGCCAGCCGCAGATCAGACACAGCCCCGCGCCCCTGGGCGGCACCCACCGACGCGGAGGGAACGCCGAACCCCCGGGCGAGCGGGTTTTTTAGGGGCGCGGGGAACGGCGCGACCAGCCGTGGACTAGCTGCACGTCGCCACCGACCCAAAGGGGCAGTTCGTTTCGATCCGGACCACCGGCCGGTGGTGGGCTTGTCGCGCCCACGCGGCGCCAGCCGCAGATCAGACACAGCCCCGCGCCCCTGGGCGGCACCCACCGACGCGGAGGGAACGCCGAACCCCCGCGCCCGGGGAAGGGCACCCACCGACGCGGAGGGAACGCCGAACCCCCGCGGGCGGGGAAAGGCACCCACCGACGCGGAGGGAAGGCCGAACCACGGCGGCCGGGGGGGTCGGGTGACCCCGCGGGAGGCGATGTTCATCGGGCGGGCCGTTCGTCGACGGTTTTGGCGTGGCCGTGGACCGGGAGCCAGAAGTCGATGGCGCCCGGGAAGAGGACCGGGACGTGGAGGGTCACGGTGGCCTCGACGGTGCCGTCGTCGTTGCTGTGGGCGTCGACCTCCGCGCCGTCCGTCCACGCGCCGGGCAGGTCGTCGCGGGCGGCCGCGTCGCCCGCGGCCTGCGGGGAGTCGGAGACGGCCGCGGCCCTCGCCGCCGCGTCGGCCGCGTCGCCCGCCAGGGTGAAGGTGTAGCCGGCGAGCACGGCCTGCCAGACCAGGATCAGGGTGACCAGGATGATCGGGGTCATCCCCAGGGTCTCCAGGGTGACCTGGCCGCGGTCGCCGCCGCGGCGGGACTTCCTGGTGCGGGCCACGGGCAGGGTCGCCCCGGTGACCAGGCCCAGCTCGCCCGCCAGGGACCATATGCCGGCCTTGACGGTGGAGCGGGTGTCGAGGTCGTGGAGGCGTCCCGCGTCGATGACGGGCTGGAGTTCGCGGAAGGCGGCGGGGATGACGGAGGCCGCGATGCGCGTGCCGGTGATGCGGCCGACGAGGGTCGGCTGGATCTCCGTGGAGCGGGTGTGGCGGTTCACGACCGTCGTCGTGTCCTGGGGTTTGCGTATCTGGAGGCGGTCCCACATGCGGACCATGCGCTTGGCGGCGCGGACGGCCACCACGTCGGGCGTGGTGACCAGGACCGCGGTGTCGGCGACCTCGACGGCGGCCGCGTTGGCGCTGGTCATCTGGGTGCCGCAGTCGACGACGACGACTTCGTAGCGCTGCCGCAGGGCGGTCAGGACGAGGCGGGCGGCGCGGTCGGTGACGTCCTCGCCGCGCTCGCCGTCGGCGGGGGCGAGCAGCAGGGCGGGGCCCGACTCGTGGACGTACATGGCGTCCTGGAGGACGCGGGAGGAGACGTCGGCGATGTCGGCGAGGTCGGCGACCGAGCGGCGGAACTGCACGTCGAGGTAGGAGGCGATGTCGCCGCCCTGGAGGTCGAGGTCGACCAGGGCGGTGGAGCGGCCCGACGCGTGGGCGGCCAGGGCGAGGTGGATGGCGGTGACGGTGGTGCCGACGCCGCCCTTGGCTCCGGCGACCGCGACCAGGGTGCCGCCGACGACGGCGGGCAGGGCGGCGCGCTGCGGGCCGAGGTGGCGGCGGACGCCGACGGCCCAGGTGGCGGCGGCGTCGACGCGGGCGCCCAGGTCGTCGTAGGACAGCGGGAGTCCGACGACTCCGCGGGCGCCGGAGTTCATCGCGGCGGCGAGGATGGCGGGGCCGGGGTCGGGGGTGAGCAGGACGACGCCGACCGCGGGGAAGCGCAGCGCGATGTCGCGGACCAGGTCGAGCGCGGGCATCGGGCCGATCGTCTCGTGGACGATGACGACTTCGGGCAGTTCCTCGACGCCCGACTCGGCGGCGCGGGTGAGCAGTTCGAGCAGCCCGGTGGAGTCGTGCAGCGCGGGTGCCGGCTCCGCGCCGGGGAGTTGCCCGAGCAGGCCCATGAGGGCGCGGGCGGCGTCGGCGTCGGAGGTGGCGGCGACGATGCGTACGGTCACGGGCGGGCACCTCCGCCGGTGGCGGTGTCCCCGGACAGGGTGTAGTTGCGGCTGGTGTCCGGCGGGGCGGTGGTGTCGCCGGGGGCGACCAGGGCGAGGCGTACGTGTTCGGCGAACGACTCGGCATAGGCGACGCGTTGGGCGTCCTCGGCGTCGAGCGCGAAGGTGATGGGCACGCCCTCGGTGGACAGCCGCTGGGCGTCGGCGCTCTTGTCGAAGGCCTTGATCTCGCCGACGTCGATGACCTGGGCGCCGGCGACGATGATGCGGGAGAGGTCGGCGTCGGTGGACTTGTGGCCGGCGAAGGTGGCGAAGATGTTGACCCGGGCGCCGGGGGTGATCTTGCCGGCGACGCCGGTCTCCGCGTCGATCATGATGGCGATCTCCATCTGGCCCGGGTGCAGTTCGGGCCGCGCGGCCACCATGTCGGTCTGCAGCAGCGAGCCCTTCTTGAGCGCCACCGCGGCGATCTTGCCCTGCACCTGCCCGAGGTCGCGGACGGCGGTGTCCGGCAGCCAGCGCGACGGGACCCGTATCCGCCGCACGTTGGCGCTGCTGAGCTGCTGGTACGCGGCTATGTCGGAGGACAGTTCGTACGCCGTGACCTTCTCCCCGACCTGCGACCGTGCGTCGTTGACGACGGCGAGCACCCCGGCGAAGGCGGCGATCGCGCACACGGCGGAGACCACCAGAAGGACGACACCACGGCGCTGACGTGAGTTCATGTGCGGGCGGACCTATCGCTTGTGGGGTTCGAGTTGGGGGCGGCGCGGGGTCTCCACGGAGCGGCCGCGGTGGTCGGCGGCGTGCTTGGCCGGTGTCTGCCGCTCCGCGAGCCGGGTGGCGCAGAACAGGCACTGGTCGCCGATGACTTCGAGCCCGCACCAGGTGCAGGTGTCGCGCCGCACGGAGGTGACGAGCTGGTAGAGCATGCCGACGTCGGCGATGTAGGCGGTGAATTCGACCAGTTTGGCGGTGCCCCACCAGCGGGCCGAGTCCGGTGGCAGCGGCACCTCGCGCAGGTGCTGGGAATGCCAGGCATCGGCCAGCGGGCCGGTGATCCAGCCGGGGTCGACGCCCTTGCCCGCGACGGCGAGCTGCGTCTGGTAGCCGGGGCCCGGCGGGATCGCGGTGGGCTCGGCCTCGCCGAGGTAGGGCTCGGGGTGCGCGAGGACCGCGAAGTGCCGCCCGGGGACGAGGGACTTGACATGGGAGCCGACGCCGACCGGCACCCGGTCGAGCTTGGCGACCGAGCCGAGCAGCGCACCGGAGTGCAGGTAGTACGACAGCAGGCGGGCGGCGCCGGCGAGCACTCCGGGTCCGAGGTCGGTGCCGGCCAGCTGCCGCAGCTGCTCGCCGAGCAGCGCCCTGGCCAGCGGCGGCAGGCTCAGCGGGACGATCGCCAACCTGTCGGCTTCCAGGGCGGATCGGACGGTGTGCAGGCGGCGGCGGACCGGGTCGTCGGGCTCGGCGGGGGCGAGCGCGACGACATGGCCGTGCGCTTCCAGCGCGGTCGCGACCCGCGTCACGTGCTCCTCCAGCGGAAGTGCGAGGTCGTCCGACGTGACCGTGATGACGCTCAGCATCCGGAACCTCCTCCTTTCCGCCTTTTCGGCCCCTGCGGCCTGGCGATTTTCGCTCGTCAGCTTATCGATGTGTAGCGGATTGGGTGCGCAAAGTTGCGGATCGGCGGCGGGCGGCGGCGGCTGTCCACTGGAGGTCTTGACAACCCAATTGGTCTGGACCAACTTTCTCCCTTACCGGGCCTTCCCGGTAGTCCCAACGGCCTGCCCGGACTTCCCGGTCACCCGCACACCCACCACCCCCCAACTCCTTGCCCCCAGGAGGCAGTCGTGGAACGTGCAACGCACGCGAATCGAGCCAGCCAAACGCACCGCAGAGCGACCGTCAGGCAGCGTACGGTCGCCGCACTGAGCGCGGCGGCGGTGATCGGCGCGGGCGTGGCCGTCGTCACCGTCGGCAGCGCGAGTGCCGCGACCACCAACCTCGTCGCCAACCCCGGCTTCGAGAGCGGGCTTTCGAACTGGACCTGCACCGCGGGCAGCGGCGCCGCCGTCTCCAGCCCGGTGCACGCCGGGTCCGGCGCGCTCAAGGCCACCCCGTCGAACAGCGACACCGGCCAGTGCTCGCAGACCGTCAGCGTGCAGCCCAACTCCCAGTACACGCTGAGCGCGTGGGTCCAGGGCTCCTACGTCTACATCGGCGCCACCGGCACCGGCGGCACCGACCCGTCGACCTGGACGCCGAGCGCGTCCTCCTACCAGCAGCTCAGCGTCAACTTCACCACCGGCGCCTCCACCCACTCGGTGACCGTCTACACGCACGGCTGGTACGCGCAGCCCGCGTACTTCGCCGACGACATCACCCTGTCGGGCCCCGGCGGCTCCTCCACCACCCCGCCGACCACACCGCCCACCAGTCCCACGACCAAGCCGCCGACCACACCCCCGACCAGCCCGACCACGACACCGCCGACCAGCCCGCCCTCGGGCGGCCTGCCCAAGCACAAGGTCACCGGCTACTGGCAGAACTTCAACAACGGCGCCACCGTGCAGACCATCGCGCAGGTGCAGAGCCAGTACGACATCATCGCGGTGGCCTTCGCGGACGCGACGACCACGCCCGGCGCGGTGTCCTTCACCCTCGACCCGTCGCTCGGCTACGGCGTCGCGCAGTTCAAGGCCGACATCGCGGCCAAGCAGGCCGCGGGCAAGAAGGTGATCATCTCGGTCGGCGGCCAGAACGGCACGATCTCGATACGCGACTCGGCGTCGGCCACCAACTTCGCCAACAGCGTCTACTCGCTGATGCAGACCTACGGCTTCAACGGCGTCGACATCGACCTGGAGAACGGCATCGACTCGACGTACATGCCGCAGGCGCTGCGGTCGCTCAGCTCCAAGGCGGGCTCGGGCCTGATCATCACGATGGCGCCGCAGACGATCGACATGCTGTCGGCGGGCAGTGACTACCTGGCCACCGCGCTCAAGGTCAAGGACATCCTGACCATCGTCAACACGCAGTATTACAACAGCGGTTCGATGAACGGCTGCAACGGCGGCGTCTACAGCCAGGGCTCGGTGGACTTCATCACCACGCTGGCCTGCACCGCGATCCAGGCCGGCCTGTCACCCTCCCAGGTCGGCATCGGCACCCCCGCCTCCACCAGCGCGGCCGGCTCCGGCTACGTCAGCCCGACCGTCGTCGACAACGCGCTCGACTGCCTCGCCAAGGGCACGGGCTGCGGCAGTTTCCACCCGTCCACCACCTGGCCCGGCATCGGCGGCGCGATGACCTGGTCGACGAACTGGGACGCATCCGCCGGCAACACCTGGTCCAACGGCGTCGGCCCGCACGTCCACGCCATGCCCTGACGGGCGGTTCGCCCGGGAGTGCGCCCATGCCCTGCCGGGCGAGCGAGTCTTGAGGGGCGCGGGGAACTGCGCGACCAGCCCCCACCGGGGCGCGGGTCGCCACCGGCCCGAAGGGGCTGTTCGGTCCGATCCGGACCACCGGCCGGTGGTCGGCTGAGCGCGCAGTTCCCCGCGCCCCAACGGGGCACGTCCCGCCGTACGAACAGCGTGCCGCCGCAGGCGGTGTTCAGGCCAGAACGGCCATCGCGTCGATCTCGACCAGGAGGCCGGCCGGGAGGCCGACGTAGACGGTCGTGCGGGCGGCCGGCGGCTGCGTGAGGCCGGCGAAATACCCGTCGTACAGCTCGTTGAACTCCGCGAAGTGCTCCGTGTCGGTCAGGTACACGCGGACCATGACCGCGTCCTCCCAGGACGCGCCCCCGGCCTCCAGGACGGACCGGACGTTGGCGAGGGTCTGGAGGACCTGGGCGCGCAGGGTGGGGCCCGCCGGGGTCGGGGGCCGGCCCTCGGTGGCAGGCAGGAAGCCGACCTGGCCCGCCACCTGGAGGATGTTGCCCTTGCGCACGCCGTGCGAGAACTTCGCCGGGGGCGTGGTGTGGGTCGGCGGGGTGATCGCCGTCTTGGGGCTGGTCATCGGGTCGCGCCTTTCGTCGTGGGAGGGGGAGCGGCGGCACGGGGAGAAGGGCCGGCGACGCCGGACAGCTCGGCCCCGATCGCCTCGGCGGTCCGCAGGATCAGCGGCCGCAGCCGCAACAGCTCCTCGGCGGTGACCACCACGTTGGGCGCCGAGACCGACATGGCCGCGCAGACCCGCCCGTCGGGGCCGTGCAGCGGGGCGCCGACGCAGTTGATGGACTCCTCGTGGCCGCCCAGGTCGCAGGCCCAGCCCTGCTCCCCCACCCGGGCCAGCTCGGCGAGGAAGGCGGCGGCGTCCGGGGTCGAACGCGGGGTGTAGCGCGGGTAGTCGAGGCCTTCCGCGACGGCCCGGCGCTCCGGCTCCGGCAGGTCGGCGAGCAGCAGTTTGGCGACGGCGGCCACCGTGATGGCGACCGGGCGGCCGATCCGGGAGTACATGCGGACCGGGTAGCGGCTCTCCACCTTGTCGATGTAGACGACCTCGCCCTGCTCGTAGACGGCCAAGTGCACGGTGTGGCCGATGCGTTCGTTGAGCGCGGCCAGGTGCGGGTGGGCGATGCCGCGGATGTCCAGTGCCTCGACGGCCTGTTGGGCCAGCGCGAACAGCCGGGAGCCGAGCCGGTAGCGCTGGTCCTGCTGGCGGTAGACCAGGCCGTGCTCGTGCAGCGTGCGCAGCAGCCGCAGCGCGGTGGACTTGTGCACGTCCAGCCGGGTGGCGACCTGCTCCAGGCTCGCGGGGCCCTCGGCGAGCAGCGGCAGGATGCTCAGCGCGCGGTCGACCGTCTGGCTCACCGCCCCACCACCTCCCCGTCCCGGCCCTGGTCCTGTTCGGTCCAGCCGGGGCCGAGTCGCAGTCTGCCCCACGCGGTGTCGTCCAGCGCGGCAAGGGCTTCGGCGTGCGCGCGGGCGGGCGGCGGGGCGAGGTCGCCGGGCACGGTCAGCGCGGCGGCGGCCAGCAGGTGGCCGTGCCGCAGCCGGTCGCGCGGCGGCAGCCCGCGCAGGGTCGCGGACAGGAAGCCGGCGGCGAAGGCGTCGCCCGCGCCGACGTGGGCGACGACGTCGACCACGGGCGCCGGCACGTGCACACGCTCGGCGCCGCTGAAGACGGTGGCGCCGGCCGCGCCCTGCTTGACCACGACGGTGGCCGGTTCGGGCAGCGCGGCCCGGATCGCGTCGGCGTCCGACAGGCCCCAGGCGGCCCGCGCCTCGTCCTCGCCGACGAAGACCAGGTCGCAGCCGCGGGCGAGTTCGGCCAGCAGCCACGGGTCGGCGCCGTGCCACAGCGCGGGCCGGTGGTTGACGTCGAAGGACACCAGGGGGCGGCCCGGCTCGCGGTGGGTGAGCCGCCGCATCAGGGCCTTGCAGGTGGCCGACAGGGCGCAGGTGATCCCGGTCAGGTGCAGCACCCGCCCGGCCCACACGTCCTCGCGCCGCACCAGCGCGGGCGACAGCGCGGAGGCGGCGGAGCCCTTGCGGTAGTAGGCGACCTCGGCGCGTCCCGGGGCCGGGCCCAGCGTGGTGGCGCGCTCGCCCGCGGTACGGAAGTAGACGCCGGTGGGCCGGTGCGGGTCGCGCCGGACCGCGCCGACGTCGACTCCGGCGGCGGCGACGGCCTCGACCAGGTGGTCGCCGAAGCCGTCGGCGCCGACCCGGCTCACCCAGCGGGCGCTGTGCCCGATACGGGCCAGGGTGCACGCGACGTTCGACTCGGCGCCGCCGATGGACCGGTGGAAGGCGGGGACGTCCGCCAGCCGCCCGGCCCGGCTCGGCACGAAGGTGACCATGGACTCCCCGAGGCATACGACGTCCACGCTCGGCGTCACGGTCATGCTCGCTCTCGCTGGGGTAGGGCTGGGCGCGGGTCCGCGGTGTGCGGTCCGCGGTACGGGTCCGTGCCGTTGACCAGGCACAGGCCCGGATGTTAGACAGCTCGAAACACGATACGCAATGGCCGTTGCATGGAGTGCAACGCGCCGCGGGGTACGGAGGGGTGCATGGACGTCGTCGCCGAACGGGTCGCCGCGCTGCGCGAGGAACGGATCGACCACCGTTTCAAGGGCCTGCCGCCGGACGCGGAAGGGCTCACCGTCGGCGAGCTGGCCGGCCAGCGGCGCACCCTCACCGGCGGCGGCTTCAGCACCCCGCTGCTCGTCCTGTCCGCCGAGGCGCTCGACCACAACCTCGCCGTCCTGGAGGGCTGGACCACCGAGCACGGCCTCGCCTTCGCCCCGCACGGCAAGACGTCGATGGCCCCGCAGCTCTTCGCCCGCCAACTGGAGCGCGGCGCCTGGGGCATCACCGTCGCCGTACCCCACCAGCTGCGCGTCTGCCGCGCCTTCGGCATCCCCCGGGTCTTCCTCGCCAACGAACTCGTCGACCCGGCGGCGCTGCGCCGGCTCGGCGCGGAGCTGGACGCCGACCCGGGCTTCGGCTTCGTCTGCTACGTGGACTCCGTGCGCGGCGTCCAGCTCATGGACGAGGCGCTGCGCGCCGCGGGGACCCGGCGGCGGGTCGACGTGGTGATCGAACTCGGCGCCGGTCCCGGCGCGCGGACCGGGGCACGTACGGAAGCGGACTGCGCCGCCGTCGCCGCCGCGGTCGGGGCGGCCGACCGGCTGCGGCTCGTCGGCGTGGCCGGCTACGAGGGCGAGGTGCCCGACGCCGACCCCGAGCGGGTGAAGGCCTGGCTGCGGCGGCTCGTCGCGCTCGCCGCGGAGCTGGACCGGGGCGGGGCCTTCGCGGACGCGGAGCAGATCGTGGTCAGCGCGGGGGGTTCCGCGTGGTTCGACGCGGTCGCGGAGGTCTTCGGCGAGATCGGCGCGATGTCGTCGCCCGTGCTGCCGCTGCTGCGGTCCGGGGCCTACGTCACCCACGACGACGCGCACTACGCCCGGGTGACCCCCTTCACCCGGGTGCCGGGCCACCTGGAGCCGGCCTTCCGGCTCTGGGCGCAGGTCCTCTCCCGGCCCGCGCCGGGGCAGGCCTTCCTCAACGCGGGCAAGCGCGACGCGCCCTACGACCTCGGGCTCCCCACGCCCGTGGCCGTCCGCTCCCCCGGCGGGCTGCGCCCCGCGCCCGCCGAGCTGCGCGTCAGCGGCATCTCCGACCAGCACCTGTGGCTCTCCGTCCCCCCGGACGACCCGCTGGAGGTCGGCGACCTCGTCAGCCTGGGGCTCTCGCACCCCTGCACGACCTTCGACAAATGGCCCCTCATCCCCGTCGCCACCTCCGACGGCACCGTCACCGACTACGTCCGCACGTTCTTCTGAGGGCTGGTCCAAGGGCTGGTCAGAGGGCACGTAAGGTCGCGGCATGGGTTCTGGGCTGGTGGTGCGGGGCGCCCGCGTCGTGGACGGCAGCGGGGCGCCCGGCTTCACCGGGGACGTCGCCGTCGAGGGCGGGCGGATCGTCGAGGTGGGCCGCGGGAGCGGCAGCCGCGGGGGCAGGGTCGTCGACGGGCGCGGCCTGGTGCTCGCGCCCGGGTTCATCGACATGCACGCGCACAGCGACCTGGCCCTGCTCACCGACCCGGCCCACGAGGCGAAGGCCGCGCAGGGCGTCACCCTGGAGGTCCTCGGCCAGGACGGCCTGTCCTACGCGCCCGCCGACGACCGCACCCTCGACACGCTGCGCACCCTCATCGCCGGATGGAACGGCGACGGTTCGGGCGTGACGTTCGACTGGCGCACCGTCGGGGAGTACCTGGACCGGCTGGACGCGGGCGTCGCCGTCAACGCGGCCTACCTCGTACCGCAGGGCACCGTCCGGATGATGGCGGTGGGCTGGGAGGACCGGCCTGCCGCGGCGGACGAGCTGCGGGAGATGAAGCGGCTGGTCGCGGAGGGCATGGCGCAGGGCGCGGTGGGCATGTCGTCCGGGCTGACGTACACCCCGGGGATGTACGCGCCCGACGCCGAGCTGACCGAGTTGTGCCGGGTCGTCGCCGGCTTCGGCGGCTACTACTGCCCGCACCACCGCTCCTACGGCGCCGGCGCCCTGCGCGCCTACGAGGAGATGATCGCGGTCGCGAGGACCGCGGGCTGCCCGCTGCACCTGGCGCACGCCACGATGAATTTCGACGTCAACGCCGGCCGCGCCCCCGACCTGCTCGGCGTGCTGGACAAGGCGCTGGCGGACGGCGCCGACATCACGCTGGACAGCTACCCCTATACGGCGGGCTGCACGACGCTGGCCGCGCTGCTGCCCAGCTGGGCGGCGGTCGGCGGCCCCGAGGCGACGCTGGCCAGGCTGCGCGACGAGCCCACGGCGGAACGCGTCAGGCACGCCCTGGAGGTCGAGGGGTCCGACGGCAGCCACGGGGTGCCGATGGACTGGTCCACGATCGAGGTGTCGGGAACCGCGGACCCGGCGCTGGCCGACCGCGTCGGCACCCGCCTCGGCGGCTGGCCCGCGGCCCGCGCGCTGCTGCTTGCCGACCGGCTCGGGACGACGATCCTGCAGCACGTCGGCGACGAGCGGAACGTCCGTACGGTGATGCGCCACCGCACCCACACGGCCGGCTCGGACGGCATCCTGCACGGCGCCAAGCCGCACCCGCGGGCGTACGGCACCTTCCCGCACTACCTGGGCCACTACGCGCGCGAGCTGGGTGTCCTCACCCTGGAGGAGTGCGTCGCCCACCTGACCGGCCGCCCCGCCGCCCGCCTCCGCCTCCCCGACCGCGGCCTGATCCGCGAGGGCTACCGCGCCGACCTGGTCCTCTTCGACCCGGAGACGGTCGGGTCGGGGGCGACCTACGAGCGGCCGCGCCGGCTGCCGACCGGCATCCCGCACGTGCTGATCGACGGCCGCTTCGTCATCGAGGACGGCCGCCGGACGGACGTGCTGGCGGGACGCTCGGTACGGAGCGCCGCTTGGCGGCCATGACGTCACTGAGGTGGGAGAGGATCTCCCCGCAGGACACCGTCATGCCCGGCGCGCCCAATTCCCGCGCCTGGTCGCGGCGGTCCGGCGTGACCTCGAAGGCCGACGCGGCGGGCGACAGGTCGCGCGGCCGGAAGAGCGTCCACTCCGCGGCGCCGGGGTCGGCCAGGATGACCGGGCCAAGCATCGACAGCACCCTCCGGGTCTTCCAGCGCGCCGCCGCAGCCGTCCCCCAGGTGGCGAAAAACACCGCGCGGCGGACGTAACGTGCCCGTAAGGTGACCGGCATGCAGGTGATCCAGTCCACGAAGCTCGCAAATGTCTGTTACGAGATCCGGGGTCCGGTTCTTGAGGAGGCGATGCGGCTGGAGGCGGCCGGGCACCGCATCCTCAAGCTGAACACCGGGAATCCCGCCGGGTTCGGGTTCGAGTGCCCGCCCGAGATCCTCGAGGACATGCTGCGCACCCTGAAGGACGCGCACGGCTACGGCGACGCCAAGGGTCTGCTGTCGGCGCGGCGGGCGGTGATGCAGCACTACCAGACCAAGGGCATCCCGCTGGACGTCGAGGACATCTACCTCGGCAACGGCGTGTCCGAGCTGATCCAGATGTCGATGCAGGCGCTGCTCGACGACGGCGACGAGGTGCTGGTGCCCGCGCCCGACTATCCGCTGTGGACCGCGTCGGTCGCGCTGGCCGGCGGCACGGCGGTGCACTACCGCTGCGACGAGCAGGCCGACTGGATGCCGGACCTCGCCGACATAGAGCGCAAGGTGACCGACCGCACCAAGGCGATCGTCATCATCAACCCGAACAACCCGACCGGCGCGGTCTACGACGACGAGCTGCTGCGCGGGCTCACCGACATCGCACGCCGGCACCGGCTGGTGGTCTGCTCCGACGAGATCTACGACAAGATCCTCTACGACGACGCCACCCACACCCCGACCTCGGCGATCGCGCCCGACCTGCTCACCCTCACCTTCAACGGCCTGTCCAAGGCCTACCGGGTGGCGGGCTACCGCAGCGGGTGGATGGCGGTCTGCGGCCCCAAGACCCACGCGGCCAGCTACATCGAGGGCCTGACGATCCTGGCCAACATGCGGCTGTGCGCCAACATGCCGGCCCAGCACGCGATCGCCACCGCGCTCGGCGGCCACCAGTCGATCAACTCGCTGGTCCTCCCCGGTGGCCGCCTCGCCGCCCAGCGGGACGCCACATACGCGGCTCTGACCTCGATCCCCGGCGTGACCTGTGTGAAGCCCAAGGGCGCGCTGTACGCCTTCCCGCGGCTCGACCCGCAGGTCTACAAGATCAAGGACGACCGCCAGATGGTCCTCGACCTGCTCAGGGCCGAGAAGATCATGATCGTCCACGGCACGGGCTTCAACTGGATCGAGCCCGACCACTTCCGCATCGTCACGCTGCCGCGCGCGGAGGACCTGACCGAGGCCATCGGCCGTATCGGCCGGTTCCTGGACGGCTACTCCCAGCCGTAGCGGGTTTGCCCTCTGCGGAGGGCGGTGCCTCAGGGGCGCGGGGAACTGCGCGCTCAGCCCTCCACCGGCCGGTGGCGACGTGCAGCCCGTCGACGGCCGGTCGCGCCCACGCGGCGCCGGCCGCAGATCAGACGCAGCCCCGCGCCCCTGTAAGGCGCCGCCTTACGCGGGGGCCGGGCCCAGGCGGGCGACGAGGGACTCGTACTCGGCCCACAGCTCCGGCGGCAGGTGCTCGCCGAAGGTTTCGAGGTGGGCAGGGATCAGGGCCGCCTCCTCGCGCCAGGCCGCCGGGTCGACGGTCAGGAGCAGGTCGAGGGCCGCCGGGGACAGGT
Organism: Streptomyces sp. NBC_00433; assembly: GCA_036015235.1. Classification (NCBI taxonomy): domain Bacteria; kingdom Bacillati; phylum Actinomycetota; class Actinomycetes; order Kitasatosporales; family Streptomycetaceae; genus Streptomyces; species Streptomyces sp. NBC_00433. The sequence continues at coordinate 3,613,751 of CP107926.1, forward strand.
CGAGGCCGTCCGTGTCGAGCGCGCCCGGGGCCGGCAGCGTACCGATGGGGGTGCCCACCCCCTCGGCCGTGCCGTTGAGACGGTCGACGATCCACTTCAGGACGCGGCTGTTCTCGCCGAAGCCGGGCCACACGAAGTGGCCGTCCGCGTCCTTGCGGAACCAGTTCACGTAGTAGATCTTCGGCAGCTTCGCCGGGTCGTGGGCCTTGCCCACCTCCAGCCAGTGCGCGAAGTAGTCGCCCATGTTGTAGCCGCAGAAGGGCAGCATCGCGAACGGGTCGTGGCGCAGCTCGCCGACCTTGCCCTCGGCGGCGGCCGTCTTCTCGCTGGCGATGTTCGCGCCGAGGAAGACGCCGTGCTGCCAGTCGAAGGACTCGGTGACCAGCGGTACGGCGGAGGCGCGGCGGCCGCCGAAGAGGATCGCGGAGATCGGCACGCCGCGCGGGTCCTCCCATTCGGGGGCGATGATCGGGCACTGGTCGGCCGGGACGGTGAAGCGGGCGTTGGGGTGGGCGGCGGGGGTGCCGGACGCGGGGGTCCAGTCGTTGCCCTTCCAGTCGGTGAGGTGGGCCGGGGGCTCCTCGGTCATGCCCTCCCACCACACGTCGCCTTCGTCGGTGAGGGCGACGTTGGTGAAGATGGAGTTGGCGTACATCGTCTTCATGGCGTTGGCGTTGGTGTCCTCGCCGGTGCCGGGGGCGACGCCGAAGAAGCCGGCCTCGGGGTTGATGGCGTAGAGCCGGCCGTCCTCGCCGAAGCGCATCCAGGCGATGTCGTCGCCGATGGTCTCGACGGTCCAGCCGGAGACGGTGGGCTCCAGCATCGCCAGGTTGGTCTTGCCGCACGCGGAGGGGAAGGCGGCGGCGACGTATTTGGGCTCGCCCGCCCGTCGCCCGCCACCGCCCTCGAACGAGGACCTGTGGTCCGCACCCCTGGTTTGCGGCGGGGTGAGCTTGAGGATCAGCATGTGCTCGGCGAGCCAGCCCTCGTCGCGGGCCATGACGGAGGCGATCCGCAGGGCGTAGCACTTCTTGCCGAGCAGGGCGTTGCCGCCGTAGCCGGAGCCGTAGGACCAGATTTCCCGGTCCTCGGGGAAGTGCGAGATGTACTTGGTGTCGCTGCACGGCCAGGGCACGTCGGCCTGGCCCTCGGCGAGCGGGGCGCCGACCGAGTGGACGGCCTTGACGAAGGCGCCGTCGGTGCCCAGCTCGTCCAGGACGGCGCGGCCCATCCGGGTCATCGTGCGCATGGAGACGGCGACGTAGGCGGAGTCGGTGATCTCCACGCCCATCGCGGACAGCGGCGAGCCGAGCGGCCCCATGCAGAACGGGACGACGTACATCGTCCGGCCGCGCATCGCGCCGCGGAAGATCCCCCCGTCCTCCCCGGTGAAGACCTCGCGCATCTCGGCGGGGTCCTTCCAGTGGTTGGTGGGGCCGGCGTCGGCCTCGTTCGCCGAGCAGATGAACGTACGGTCCTCGACGCGCGCCACGTCGGAGGGGTCGGAGGCCGCATGGTACGAGTTCGGCCGCAGGGTCGGGTCGAGCCTGGTGAAGGTGCCCTTGGCGACGAGTTCCGCCGCGAGCAGGTCGTACTCCGCCTGCGAGCCGTCGCACCAGACGATCTCGTCCGGCTGGCTGAGTCCGGCGATCTCGCCGACCCATCGGATCAGTTCCTGGTGTTCGGTGGGAGCCGTTTTGCCGAGCGCCACGATCACTCCATCCCGCCGGGTCCGCACAGACCGGCGTGAGAGTTGAGGGTTGGTTCGGCCCCTTGGGGGCTGCAGCCCGGACGCGTTCGTGGAGTGCTCATCCGGTGCCGACCGCACTCATATGAGTGTGGGGCCGTTCGGGCGAGTCTGTCCAGGGGAGCGGAAGTGAGCCCCGCCACGACCGGCTCGACCGCGGCGCGGCTGAGCTGAGACCGGGCAACCTACGGTGGCGTAGGTAGGATTGACGCCATGAGCGCCGTCGATCACACTGCAGAAGTGCCCCCCGACATCGATGGTTTCGACCCGGCCACACCGATAAAGCCCAAGCTCAGAGGGTGGTTGCACGCGGGCATGTTTCCCGCGGTCCTCATCTCAGGGGTGGCGCTCACCGCCTTCGCGCAGAGCACCAGGGGCCGCATCGCGTGTGCGGTCTTCGCGGTGTCGGCCTGCGCGCTGTTCGGCGTGAGCGCGCTCTACCACCGCGGCGACTGGGGTCCGCGCAGCGCCGGAATTTTGCGCCGGCTTGACCATGCGAACATCTTTCTGATCATCGCGGGCACCTACACACCGCTGGCGATACTGCTGCTGCCCGGCGGTACGTCCCACATGCTGCTGTGGCTGGTGTGGGCCGGGGCGCTGGCCGGTATCGCCTTCCGGGTCTTCTGGGTCGGCGCACCCCGGTGGCTGTACACGCCCTGCTACATCGCGCTGGGCTGGGTCGCGGTCTTCTTCCTGCCGGACTTCCTGCGCACCGGCGGCGTCGCCGTCCTGGTCTGCGTGATCGTCGGCGGGCTGCTCTACAGCACCGGCGCGGCCGTCTACGGCTTCAAGCGCCCCAACCCGTCGCCGCGCTGGTTCGGCTTCCACGAGGTCTTCCACTCGCTCACGCTGGTCGCCTTCATCGTCCACTACGTCGGCATCTCACTGGTGGCCTACCAGCACGCGTGAGACCCCGGCTCCTCCGACGGCACCAAGGCCCGCACCCTCTCGGGGGTGCGGGCCTTCGTCATGCCTTCCCCATGCCGGCGACATGGTTGGCAGGCGCGAGAACGCGAGCTACTCTCTTTTGAGAGTCACTATCAATTGACGCTCTCTCGCAGGAGACTTCGATGTCCGCACCCTCGTCCGCTCCCCCGCAGCCGGACCCCCGGCGCTGGCTCGCGCTCGTCGCGCTGTGCCTGAGCATGCTCGTCCTCAGCTTCGACACCACGATCCTCAACGTCGCCCTGCCGACCATGGCCGACGAGATCGGCGCCGACACCGGCGACATGCAGTGGATCATCGACTCGTACACCGTCGTCTTCGCCGCCGTGATGCTGCCCGCCGGCCTGCTCGGCGACCGCTTCGGGCGGCGCCGGATGCTGGTCGCCGGGCTCGCGGTCTTCCTCGCCGGCTCCGTCCTCGGCTCGCTCGTCGACAGCCCCGGGCCGGTCATCGCCGCCCGGACCGTCATGGGCCTCGGCGGCGCCTTCGTCATGCCGCTCGCCCTGTCGGTGATCCCCTCGCTGTTCGGACCGGCGGAACGCCCCAAGGCGGTCGCGCTGACCAGCACCGCCATGGCCTTCGGCATGCCCCTCGGCCCGATCATCGGCGGCACCCTCCTCCAGCACTTCTGGTGGGGCTCGGTCTTCCTGGTCAACATCCCGCTCATCGCGCTCGCCGTCGTCGCCTGCTTCGCCCTGCTGCCCGAGACCACCGACCCCGCCGCACCGCGGGTCCGGGCGTCCAGCACCTTCTGCACCGCCGCCGGCCTGGGCGCCCTCGTCTACGGCATCATCGAGGCGCCCACCCGCGGCTGGGGCGACCCGCTCGTCGTGGCCGTGCTCGCCGCCGCCGCGGTCCTGCTGGCCACGCTCGTCCTGCGGGAGCGCACGGTCGAGCGGCCCATGCTCGACATGAGCCTGCTGCGGCAGCGCGGCTTCCTGTGGAACACCGTCGCCGCCACCCTGGTCAGCTTCATCCTCACCGGCATGATCTTCGTCCTGCCGTCGTATCTCCAGACGACGCTGGGCTACGACGCCTTCGGCAGCGGGCTGCGGCTGCTGCCCATGATGGGCGGGCTGGTGGTCGCCGCCCGGCTCAGCCCCAGCCTGGTCGCCAGGGGCGGGCCGCGCCCGGTGATCACCGGCGGCCTGCTGGTGCTGGCCGCGGGCGCCTTCCTCGGCGCCACCACCGCGAGCGGCGACGGCTACGGCGGCACCGCGCTGTGGCTGGCGATCGCCGGCGTCGGCTTCGGCATCGCCATCGTGCCGGCCATGAACAGCGCGCTCGGCGCCCTGCCCAGGGAGCGTGCGGGCAGCGGCTCCGGCCTGCTCCAGACGCTCAGGCAGACCGGCGCGGCCATCGGCGTCGCCATCCTCGGCAGCGTGCTGGCCGCCGGCTACACCGACCGCCTCGACACCGGCGGCCTGTCACCGGACGCCGCGCACACCGCCCGCGAGTCGGCCGCCGGCGCCCACGCGGTCGCCGCGCGCCTCGGCGACCAGGCACTGGCGGCCTCCGCCGACACCTCGTACCTGCACGGCATGAACCTGACGCTGGTCGTGTGCGGCGCCGCCTCGCTGGTCACCGCGCTGCTGCTGGCCGCCTTCCTGCCCAACCCGCGCCCCGACCGCGCGGCGGTCCTTGTCGCGGCACCCTCGTCCGACGCGATGGCCGAGCAGCGGGCGGATGCCCGACAATGACGCCATGTCCCCTCGAACCCCCGACACCGACCCCGCCCCACGGGCGGGCCTGCGGGAACGCAAGAAGGTCCAGACCCGGCAGGCCATCCGCGCCGCCGCGTACCGGCTCTTCGCCGAGCACGGATACGACGCCACGCCGGTGGACCGGATCGCGGCGGAGGCTGACGTGTCGCCCAGCACGATCTTCCGCTACTTCCCCACCAAGGAGGAGATCGTCCTCACCGACGAGTACGACGACATGATGGCGGACATGCTGCGGAAGCGACCGGCGGGCGAGCCGCCGCTGGTCTCCCTGCGGATGGTCATGCACGAGTCGCTCGGCACGATCCTGAACGACCCCGAGGGGCGGGTCGAGATGATCCAGCGGGAGAAGCTCGTCCGCGACGTCCCGGCGATCCGGGCCCGCGCGCACGAGAGCATGTCCCTGACCGGGCGGCTGCTCGGCGGGATCATCGCGGACCGCACGGGCCGCACCGCAGACGCGCTCGAAGTCCGCGTCTTCACCGCGGCGGTCTTCTCGGTGATCCACGAGGCCACGATGTTCTGGGTCGAGAAGGCCCCCGACGAGGACCTCCTGGTCCTCATCGACCGCTCCCTGCGCATCCTCAACCGCGGCCTGGACATCTGACCCGGGGGTCGGGGGCTCCCCCGGGGCCTTCCCCCCGGTGGGTGGCCGGGCGCAGGGGGTGAGGGGCGCGGGGAACCGCGCGCGTGACCCACCACTCGGGGAAGGTCCCGGAGCCCGGGGAAAGGGGCGGGCCGGGGGTCACCCCGGAGTACGGAGCTGGCTCCGAAGCGCGCGCGGGTCCGACGTGGGCGCGTCGCAGACGAAGTGGCGGCAGACGTACGCGGCGGCCCGCCCCCCGCGGGTGGGCCGCTGGTGGAGAAGCGGGAATTCCGTGGAGCCCTCCTCGCCGACGGCGACCACGGCCCCCGGCGCACCGCCCAGCAGAGCGGTGCGGTGCAGCTCGGCCGTGAGCGGATCCCCCGTGCCGCCGACCACGGCGACCTCGCGGGGCCCGTCTATGGCGGCCTCGGCGACGGCGAGGCCCCACCCGATGAAGCGCGGCGCCCGCCCCGCGAGCGCCCCGACGACGCCGAGCGCGCGCTCCGCCGCGGTGCGGTGCGGCTCGGCGCCGGTGTGGGCGGCGTAGGACAGCAGCGCCCCGGCGGCGGCCGTCCACCCGGAGGGCGTGGCATTGTCCGTGGGGTCCTGCGGCCGCCGGATGAGGACCTCCGCGTCGTCCGCGGTGTCGTAGAGCGTGCCGTCGTCGGCGGTGAAGTGGTGCAGGACCGAGTCGAGCAGCAGCCCGGCGAAGTCGAGCCAGACGCCCTCGCCGGTGACCGAGGCGAGCGCGAGGAAGCCCTCGGCCACATCGGCGTAGTCCTCCAGGACACCGTCGTTGGCGCCGGCGACCCCGTCGCGCGAGGTGCGGGTGAGCCGCCCGCGCCCGTCGAGGTGGACCCGGACCAGCAGGTCGGCGGCGTCGACCGCGGCCTGCACCAGGTCGGTGCGGTCGAAGTAGGCGCCGGTCTCGGCCAGTGCGGCGATGGCCAGGCCGTTCCACGCGGCGACGACCTTGTCGTCGCGGCCGGGCCGGGGCCGCCGGTCGCGGGCGGCGAGCAGCCGGTCCCGTACGGAGGAGACCCGCTCGGCGTCCACCACCCCGCCGCCCTGCCGGAGTTGCAGCACCGAGGCGCCCTCCTCGAAGGTGCCCTCCTGGGTGACCCCGAAGTAGTCGGCGGCGAATTCGCCGTCGGCCTGGCCCAGTTCGGCGGCGAGTTGGGCGGGCGTCCAGACGTAGTAGGCGCCTTCGGCGTGCCCGCCGGTGCCGTCGTCGCTGTCGGCGTCCAGCGCGGAGGCGAAGCCGCCCTCCTCGGTGGCGAGTTCGCCGACGATGAAGTCGGCGGTCTCCAGCGCGACCCGGCGGGCCAGGTCGGAGCCGGTGGCCCGCCACAGGTGCGCGTAGACCCGGGTGAGCAGCGCGTTGTCGTACAGCATCTTCTCGAAGTGCGGCACGCACCAGTCGCGGTCGACGCTGTAGCGGGCGAAGCCGCCGCCGAGCTGGTCGTAGATGCCGCCGCGGGCCATCGCCTCGCAGGTGTCGCGGGCCATCTGGAGGGCGCCCTCGGCGCCGGTGCGGGCGTGGTGGCGCAGCAGGAATTCCAGCGCCATGGACGGCGGGAATTTCGGCGCGCCCCCGAAGCCGCCGCGCCGCGCGTCGTACTCCCGGGTGAGCCCGAGCAGCGCGGCGCCCATCTCGGCGTCGCCGGGCGTGACGGCGACACCGTACGCCCCGGCCCGGTCGGCGAGGTCGCGCACGATGCGCCCCGCGACGTCCCCGACCTCCTCGCGCCGGTCCCGCCACGCGGCGACGACCCCTTCCAGCACGTCCATGAACCCGGGCATCCCCTGCCGCGCCCGCGGCGGGAAGTACGTACCGAAGTAGAACGGCTCGCCGCCGGGCGTCAGAAACACCGTCATGGGCCAACCCCCCTGCCCGGTCGCGGCCTGCACCGCCTCCATGTAGACGGCGTCGACGTCGGGCCGCTCCTCGCGGTCGACCTTGACGGAGACGAAGTGCTCGTTGAGATACGCCGCGATCTCCTCGTCCTCGAACGACTCGCCCGCCATGACGTGGCACCAGTGGCAAGCGCTGTACCCGACGCTGAGCAGCACCGGCACCCCGCGCTTGCGCGCCTCCTCGAACGCGTCCCGCCCCCAGGGCCACCAGTCGACGGGATTGTCGGCATGCTGAAGCAGATAAGGCGAGGTCGCGTCACCAAGTCGGTTCACCCCGTCACCTTCTCACGCCCGGCGCGACCGCTCCCGCCACGGCGCCGCCGGTACGCTCGTCACTCGTCCGGACAACCGGCGCAATTCCCGGGAGGTGCAGGATGAGTGCCGAGACGGTCGCACCTGCCTGGATGCATGAGCAGATCACCGCCGAGCAGTACGACGCCTGGTCCGAGGAGCAGTGCGCCGGCATCGAGGTCGTCGGTGGGATCGTCGTCGTGAGCCCCAGCGCACCCATCCGGCACAGCCGGCTGGCCCGTATCCTCGCCAACGCGCTGGACGCGGCGGGTGGTGCCGAATGGAATGCCGACACCGACGTCTTCACCGGCGTGATCAAGGCGACCGTCCCGTTCGCCGTGGACGTCGATCTCACGTCCGTCGTCTGACCGGTCACGCGACCCTCGCGAGAAAGAAGCCCACCGCCGTGTCGATCCCGGCGTAGGCCGATCGACGCCTCGGTGAGGGCACAGTGAACGAGCCCTCGGACGAGATCGACACGGATGGAAAGAGGACCTCACGATGCGCTACATGATGCTGCTGCGGCTCGACCCCGCGAAGGCCCCGTCGGACGGGCCCGACGAGAAGTTGATGACCGAGATGGGGAAGCTCCTTGAGGACATGACCAAGGCCGGGGTGCTGCTGGACACCGGGGGGTTGCAGCCGGCGGCCGAGGGGGCCGTGATCCGGCAGGCCGGGGGGAAGCAGACGGTGCTGGACGGGCCGTTCACCGAGGCCAAGGAGGTCGTCGGGGGGTACGCGATCATCCAGGCGAAGTCGGTGGAGGAGGCGTCGCAGTGGGCGTCGCGCTTCCTGGCGATCCACGGGGACGAGTGGGAGATCACCGCGGAGGTCCGGCAGGTGGAAGAGCCCGAGTAGGAGGACGGGTAGGGCCGGTGCGGGGCGTCCGCTTTGCGCGGGTGCCCCGCGGCTGCTCTGATGGGGGGTCGTGACAGCAGCCGACCGGGCAGGAGCAGGACCGCGCGCCGAGCAGGACCGCGCGCGGCGGGCGGTGGAGGCCGTGTGGCGGATCGAGTCGCCGCGGCTGCTCGCCGGGCTGACGCGGCTGGTGCTCGACATAGGCGTCGCCGAGGAGCTGGCGCAGGACGCGCTGGTCGCCGCGCTGGAGCAGTGGCCGCGGGACGGGGTGCCGCGCAATCCCGGGGCGTGGCTGATGACCACCGCCAAGCGGCGCGGCATCGACCTGATCCGGCGCAACGAGACCTTCGCCCGGAAAGTGGCGCTGCTGGGCCACGAGCTGGAGACCGCCCAGGGCGCGGCGCCCTTCGAGGAGCCCGAGGGCGCCGTCGGGGACGGCATCGAGGACGACCTGCTGCGGCTGGTCTTCGTCGCGTGCCATCCCGTGCTGTCCAGGGAGGCCCGCCTCGCGCTGACGCTGCGGCTGCTCGGCGGGCTGACGACGGAGGAGGTCGCGCGGGCCTTCCTGGTGGCGGAGCCGACGGTCGCGCAGCGGATCGTCCGGGCCAAGCGCACCCTGGCGAAGGAGAAGGTGCCCTTCGAGGTGCCGCAGGGGGACGAGCTGGCCGGGCGGCTGGCGTCGGTCCTCGAAGTGGTCTACCTGATCTTCAACGAGGGCTATTCGGCGACCGCGGGTGACGACTGGATGCGGCCGGGGCTGTGCGAGGACGCGGTGCGGCTGGCCCGGGTGCTCCAGGGGCTGATGCCGGCCGAGCCGGAGGTGCACGGGCTGGCGGCGCTGCTGGAGGTGCAGGCCTCGCGGTCGGCGGCGCGGACCAGGGACGGCGCCCCGGTGATGCTGCTGGACCAGGACCGCAGGCGCTGGGACCAGCTGCTGATACACCGCGGTTTCGCGGCGCTGGCCCGCGCGGACGCGGCGGCCAGGGCGCGCGGGGCGGCGCCGGGGCCTTATGCCTTGCAGGCCGCGATCGCGGCCTGCCACGCGCAGGCGGTACGGGCCGAGGACACCGACTGGGCGCGGATCGCCGGGCTCTACCGGGCGCTGGCCGCGACCGCGCCCTCGCCCGTGGTGGAGCTGAACCGGGCGGTCGCGGTCGGGATGGCGGAGGGTCCCGCGGCGGGTCTCGCCCTGGTCGACGCGCTGGCGGCGGGCGGCGCCCTGGAGGGCTACCACCTGCTGCCGAGCGTCCGCGGCGACCTGCTGGCCCGGCTGGGGCGTACGGCGGAGGCGCGGGAGGAATTCGTCCGGGCGGCCGGGCTGACCCGCAACGGGGCCGAGCGGGCACTGCTGCTGGGGCGGGCGGCGAAGACGGACGGCTGAAAACGGGCCCACGGGGCCTCCGCCGCCGCGCAGGGCGCAGGACCCTCGCCAACTGACCTCGCCGGTAACAGACTTGGGACGGGATCGGACCGGTTCGCAACGCTTGACGCAGTCCGTGGACGGGCACGAAACCCATCCGACGAACTGTCGGGCGTCACCGGGAGGACGATGTGCCGGAGTCACGGATCGCACTGCGGGAAGCCGATCGCGCCGCCGCGGACAGGCTGCTGGCGCGGCTGGTGGCCGAGCAGCGCCCCGCGGGCGGCGGGGACGCGCTGCTGCGGCTGGCGCGGGAGCGGTTCGCGGAGATCAACGAGGCGGCGGCGGTCGAATACGCCGCCTACCAGCGGGCGTTGGAGGCCAGGGAGGCGCCCAGGCCCGCGCCCGGCGGCCCGCCGCTGGGGCGCGGCGCGGGCGCCGCGAGCAGTACGGCCGGCGGCCTGGTGGCCGGGGTGGCGGCCGCGGTCGCCTTCGGCGTCGACCTGGGGCAGGGGCTGTCGCCGGGGGCCTCGCTGGTGACCGGTGCCGCCGTGGGCGCCGCCGGGGTGGCCACGCTGGGCGCCGCGGCCGCGCGGGGCCGGGCCGCCAGGAGGTCGGCGGCGCCCGAACGCGGTGCGCCGGGCGGGGCCGAACAGCTGCGGCTCCTGTGGCTGGCCGCGCTGGAGCGGCGCGGGGTGCGGCCCTTCCTCGATGCCGCGGCCAAGCCGCAGGCCGCGGAGGCGTCGAGGGTGAAACTGGCGCGGTCCGCGTCCGAGGTGCCGCGGCAGCGCCGCACCGGTGGCGACCGCAGCGCGGCGGCCCGCACCCGGGCGCTGCTGGAGCAGTCCTTCGGCCAACTCCCGGCGGCGGACGGCCTCTTCACCGGCCGCGCGGCGGAGATGACGCAGATTTCGCAGGCCGTGCACCAGGCCCGCGCCGCCGTCGCCGTGCAGCCCACCGTGATCGTGCTGCACGGCCCGCCGGGCAGCGGGCGTACGACCCTCGCGGTGCGCGCGGCACGGGAGTTGAAGGACCAGTTCAGGGGCGCGTGCGTGGTGGACCTGCGCGGCGCGGGCGGCGCGGCCCCGCTGCCGGTACGCGACGCGCTGCTGCACCTGCTGAACAGGCTCGGGGCGCCCCGCGACCAGCTCCTCTTCAGGGAGCGGCAGGACCGCCAGGACCAGGGGCAGCACCTGCGCCGGCTCAGCGACCAGTACCAGCAGCACCTGGCCGGTGTGCCGGTGGTGATCGTGCTGGACGACGCCACCGACCCGGAGCAGGTGCGGGCGCTGGTGCCCGAGCGCTCGGAGAGCCTGGTGCTGGTCACCGCCCGCGAACCGCTGGCGCTGGAGCTGCCGGGCGCCCGGGTGCGCCACCTGGAAGTGGCCCCGCTGTCGCCGGCCGACGCGCAGGGGCTGCTCGGCCACCTGGCGCAGACCGCGGGCCTGCCGGGGCCCGACCCGGCGCAGACCGCGCGGCTGCGCGACCTGTGCGCGGGCCTGCCGCTGGCGCTGCGGATCGCGGGATCGGCGCTGGCCGACCACCACGGCCCGGCGCAACTGGCCGAGGACATCGAGGTCTTCGGGCCCCGCGACCCGGTCGACCGGGTCCTGGCGCTGCGCTACCACGACCAGCCCGAGCCCAACCGCCGGCTGCTGCGCCGCCTGGCGCTGGCCGGCCGGGCGAGCTTCGGCGCCGCCGCGGCGGCCGCGCTGCTGGCCACCGACGACCGGGAGGCCGCCCGCCGGCTGGCGGAGCTGGCCGCGGCCGGGCTGGTGGAGAACGTCCGCGGCAACCGCTACCGGCCGCACGACCTCGTCCGGGCCTTCGCCGCCGAGCGGCTTCTCGACGAGGAGGACCCGGTCGAGCGGGCCGCGGCCCACGAGCGGCTGATCCGCTCCTACGCCGACCTGGCCAACACGGTGGTGCGGCTGGTCGAGGGCAAGACCTCGACCCGGGCGGGGCGCTTCGGGCAGCACGGATTCGCGTCCCTGGAGACGGCCTTGCGCTGGCTGGACGAGGAGTCCAGCTTCATCACGGCCGCGCTGCGCGAGACGGAGGGCGTCGACCGGGCCGCGGTCCAGGCGCTGCTGGGCGCGCTGTGCGACTACTGCCTGCTGCGCGGCGACCTCTACCGGCTGGGCGAGATCAGCGAGATGGCGCAGGCCCAGCAGGCACGGCAGCCCAAGTCCGGCCCGGACGAGGACCGTTCCGTGCTGGTGCGCTCGGTGCAGTGGCGTACCGGCATCGCGGCACGGCAGTTGGGCGAGCTGGACAAGTCCAAGTCCACGCTGAGCACGGTGGTGGACCTCTACTTCGAGGCGCAGCACCCGGCGGGCGCGGCCCGCGCGCTGGACAGCCTCGGCATCACCCTGCACCACCAGGGCAACCTGCGGGAGGCCGAGGTCAAGCTGCGCGAGGGCCTGGCGATCCAGGCGGCGCCCGAGCTGGAGGAGGACCGCGCCTGGACGATGCACGCGCTGGCGGCGGTGCTGCGCGACATGGGCCAGCTCGGCAGCGCGCTTGAGCTGCTCCAGCAGTCGCTGGCCCTGCACCGGGCCAACGAGAGCGTGCAGGGCGAGGCGTGGGCGCACCTCCAGCTGGGCCAGGTGTATCTGCTGCTCGGCCGGATCGACCAGGGCGAGGCGGAGCTGCGGGCGGCCGGCCAGTCCTACGCCCTGGCCCGCGACCCCCGCGGCACCGCCTGGACGATGACCCAGCTGGCCAGGACCCGGCTGCTGCGCGGCGAGCCCCGCGACGCGGCCCGCGACCTGGACGAGGCGGTCCAGCGGCACCGGGCCAGCGAGGACGCCCGCGGCGAGGCGTGGACGCTCTACTACCTGGGGCAGGCGCTGGAGGAGTGCGGCGACACCGACGCGGCGCTGCGCACCCTGGAGCGGTCCCGCACGATGTTCTCCCGCATGCGGGACGTCTACGGCCTGGCCTGCGCCCGGCACCACTCGGCGCGGGTCACCCGCGACCAGCGCGCCGCCAGCACCGGGAATCTGCGCAACAGCGGCTTCGCCCGGCAGCTGCTCCAGGACGCCAGGCAGGACTTCCGCCGGATCGGCGTGGAGCACGGCGAGGCGTGGTCGTGCGTGGAGCTGGCGGTGATCGACGCGGGCAACGAGCGCCTGGTGGAGGCGCTCACCCTGCTGGACGAGGCCCACCAGCTCTTCACCGGCCTCGGCGACCGGCGCGGCCAGGACTGGGCGTCCTTCCTGCGCGCCACGCTGCTCCCGCTGGTCGCCGAGGACCGGGGCCCCGGGGAGGCCCTGGCGACCCTCCGCGACCTCGCCGCCGGCGACACCTACCCGGGCCGCGACCCGGACCTCGCCGAATACGCGGCCGCCTACGCCGTACTCCTCGAACGGGGGTCCGCTGCCGCGGGCACGTCATGGGAGGCCTGGCGCCTCGGCATGACCCCCGGCCGCGCGGCCCGCATGATCCTGGCCCTCCCGGCGTAGGAGGGCGCCCATGCCCGGGGCGCCCGGCAGGGGCGCGGGGAACCGCGCGCTCGACCCACCACCGGCCGGTGGTCCGTATCGAACCGGACAGCCCCTTTCGGCCGGTGACGACGTGCATCTCGTCGACGGCTGGTCGCGCGGTTCCCCGCGCCCCTGGGGCGTGCCCTCTGCCAAGAGGAAGCCCCTGGGAGCGGGGTTCAGTGCCGGGGCGCCTCGGCCTTGGAGGGGCGCGGAACGACCGGCGGCTCCGGCTGCTCCTCGAAATCGATCTTCTTCATCTGCTTGCCCATGTTCTTCATGAGCATCCACAGCCCGAAGGCTATGGCAGCGAAGATCACGAATCCGAGAAGCCCCGGCGTCACCTTGTTGTTGTCCACCTCGGCGAGCGAGACCAGCGGGCCGCCGAGGGCGTGGGTTGCTGTCACGCCGCCCATTGTCCCTCAGGCCTCGCGGACGCCCGCAAAGAGGTCGTCCTCGGGGAGGGAGACGTCCACCCGGGTCTTGGCCAGCTCGTAGTCCTCGGTCGGCCAGACCTCGCGCTGGAGGTCCATCGGGACCCGGAACCAGCCGCCGTCCGGGTCGATCTGGGTGGCGTGCGCGAGCAGCGCCTTGTCGCGGATCTCGAAGAAGTCCGCGCACGGCACGTGCGTGGAGATGTTGCGCTCGGGGCGGGCGAAGTCGTCCCAGCGCTTGAGCCACTCCTTGTAGGGGGACTCCATACCGCGCGCTTCCAGCGCCTCGTGCAGGGCGAGGGTGCGGGCCTTGTTGAAGCCCTGGTTGTAGTAGAGCTTGAGCGGCGTCCAGGGCTCGCCGGCCTCCGGGTAGCGCTCCGGGTCACCCGCGGCCTCGAAGGCCACCATGCTGATCTTGTGGGTCATGATGTGGTCGGGGTGCGGGTAGCCGCCGTTCTCGTCGTAGGTGGTGATCACCTGCGGCTTGAACTCGCGGATCAGCTTCACCAGGGCGCCGGCGGCCTCGTCGACGTCCTGCAGTCCGAAGCAGCCCTCGGGCAGCGGGGGCAGCGGGTCGCCCTCGGGCAGCCCGGAGTCCACGAAGCCGAGCCAGGCCTGCTTGACGCCCAGGATCTCCCGGGCGAGGTCCATCTCCCTGGCCCTCACCTCGTGGATGTTCTCCTCGATGTAGGAGTCGCCCTGGAGTTTGGGGTTGAGCACCGAGCCGCGCTCGCCGCCGGTGCAGGTGGCCACCAGTACGTCCACCCCTTCTGACACGTACTTGGCCATGGTGGCGGCACCCTTGCTCGACTCGTCGTCGGGGTGAGCGTGTACGGCCATCAGTCGAAGCTGCTCAGTCAAGGCTGGTGTCCTCAAAGTCCCGTTGGTTGCTGCTGGTCCTGGTGCCCCCTCGGTGGGCGCAGGGTCACCGCCTTCTATAGTGACCGAGCGAGGGGACGAATAATTCCGCGGTCAGTGAACGGGAGAAACGATCATGGCGGCTGTCCAGGCCGGTCCGCACAGCTCCCCGCCCGCAGGCCGCTACGGCCCCGGCGCGGACGCCCGCGCCAACCGCAGGGTGAAAATCGCCGCCGCCGTGGCAGCGGTGCTGGTCACGGCCGGTATCGGCTGGTACGGCTACGACTCGATGAGCGGTGACAGGATCAGCGGCCAGGTCGTGGCCTTCCAGGCGGTCTCGGACCAGGCGCTGCAGATCCACCTGGAGGTCCACAAGGGCGCGGGCACCGTCGCGGTGTGCACGGTGCGCTCGGTGGGCGAGGACCACGCCGAGGTGGGACGCAAGGACGTACGCCTCGCGCAGCACGCCAAGCAGGTCGACACGGTCGTCACGGTACGCACCACGGCCCGCGGCCAGACCGGCGAGCTGGTGGGCTGCAGCACCGCTCCCCGCGACTGACACGCCCGGCGTCCCGCGCGTCCCGCCGCCGCCGCAAGGCGCTGTACATTACCCGCTCACGTCACCCGCCGGTAATTGTTAGGCTCGTGGTTTCGTCCCGGCTACCGGTGGCAATGCAATTCTTCACGACAGTACCGACGAGGAGCACCTGTGACCCAGACCAGCGACAACGTCACCTGGCTCACCCAGGCGGCGTACGACCAGCTCAAGGCCGAGCTGGAGCATCTGTCTGGTCCGGCGCGCGCCGAGATCGTCGCAAAGATCGAGGAAGCCCGCCAGGAAGGCGATCTCAAGGAGAACGCCGGCTATCACGCGGCGCGTGAGGACCAGGGAAAGCTGGAGCTGCGGATCAGGCAGCTCAACCAGATCCTGGAGTCCGCCAAGGTCGGCGAGGCTCCGGCGGACGACGGCGTGGTGGCGCCCGGCATGGTCGTCACGATCGCCTTCGACGGCGACCCCGATGACACCATGACCTTCCTGCTCGGCTCCCGCGAGGGTATTTCCAGCGACCTGGAGACGTATTCGCCGCAGTCCCCGCTGGGCCGCGGGGTGGCGGGCAAGCGGACCGGCGACGACGCCACCTACGAGCTGCCGAACGGCAAGAGCGCCTCGGTGAAGATCCTCGACGTCAAGCCCTACCAGGGCTGACACAGCGCGGAAAGCGTGCGAGCCCCCGGCGGACTACCGCCGGGGGCTCGCTGTCGTAACGGGTGGGGCCTTGCGCCTTACGCGGTCGCCGAGCGGTACTTGCGGACCGCCCAGGTGCGGAAGGCCGCGATGATCAGCACCGACCAGGCCAGGGACGCCCACACCGGGTGCTCCATCGGCCAGGCGCTGGAGTGGACCACGCCCGGGTTGCCGAACAGCACGCGGGCGGCCTGGACGGTGGCGCTGAAGGGATTCCACTCGGCCACGTGCCGCAGCCAGGCCGGCATGAATTCCGGCGACACGAAGGCGTTGGACACGAAGGTCACCGGGAAGAGCCAGATCAGGCCGCCGGAGGTGGCCGCCTCGGGGGACCGCACCGACAGGCCGATCAGCGCGCCGATCCAGGAGAAGGCGTAGCCCAGCAGGAGAAGCAGCGCGAAGGCGCCGAACATCTTCGGGATCCCGTTGTGGATCCGCCAGCCGACCAGCAGGCCGACGCAGGCCAGGACGACGATCGTCAGCGCGGTCTGCACCGAGTCGGCCAGCGTGCGGCCGGTGAGCACCGCGCCGCGGGACATCGGCAGCGAGCGGAAGCGGTCGATCAGGCCCTTGCTCATGTCGTCGGCGATGCCGGCGCCCGCGCCGGCGGTGGCGAAGGTCACCGTCTGCGCGAAGATGCCGGCCATCAGGAACTCGCGGTAGCTGCCGGCGTCGAAGGTGCCGCCGACGTTGACGGACCCGCCGAAGACGTAGCTGAAGAGCACCACGAACATGATCGGCTGGATGAGGCCGAAGATCACGACCTCGGGGATGCGCATCATCCGGCGCAGGTTGCGCTTGGCGACGACCAGCGAGTCGTGGGCGGACTGGACCACGCCGCCCCGGGCGTGCGGCGCCAGGGTGAGCTGGCGCGAGGTGGTGTCGGTCGCGGCACTCACTTGACGGCCTCCTTGGCGTCCTTGGCGTCGTCCTTGGCGTCCTGGGCGTCCTGGGCGTCCTGGGCGTCCGCGTCGCCGGCGCCGGCGGCCTCGTCGTCGCCGCTGTCCGGGGTCTCGGCCGCGTGGCCGGTGAGGGAGATGAAGACGTCGTCCAGGGTGGGGCGGCGCAGGCCGATGTCGTCGATCTCGATGCCCTCGGCGTCGAGGTCGCGGATGACCTCGGCGAGCAGCTTGGCGCCGCCGGTGACCGGGACGGTGATCTGGCGGGTGTGCTGCTCGATCTTGACGTCGCCCTTGCCGTGCGCGGCCATCGCGCGGGCCGCGTCCTCGATCCTGGACCGCTCGTGCACCACGACCTCGACGCGCTCACCGCCGATCTGCGCCTTGAGCTGGTCGGAGGTGCCCTGGGCGATGACCTGGCCGTGGTCGACGACGCAGATGTCGTGGGCGAGGTGGTCGGCCTCGTCCAGATACTGGGTGGTGAGCAGCAGGGTGGTGCCGCCCGCGACCAGCTCCTGGATGACCTCCCACAGCTGCTGCCGGTTGCGCGGGTCGAGCCCGGTGGTGGGCTCGTCCATGAACATCACCGGCGGGCTGACGACCAGGGCCGCCGCGAGGTCGAGCCGGCGGCGCATGCCGCCGGAGTAGGTCTTGGAGATCCGGTTGGCGGCGTCGGTGAGGTTGAACCGCTCCAGCAGCTCGTCGGCACGCCGGCGGGCGGCCTTGGGGCTGAGCTGGTACAGCTCGCCGACCATCTGGATGTTCTCCCGGCCGGTGAGGAATTCGTCCACGGCCGCGAACTGGCCGGAGAGTCCGATGTGCCTGCGGACCTCGTTGGGGTGCTTGAGCACGTCGATGCCCGCGACGGTGGCCCTGCCGCTGTCCGGCTGGAGAAGGGTGGTCAGGACACGGACGGCGGTGGTCTTCCCCGCCCCGTTGGGCCCGAGCAAACCGAGGACCGTGCCCTCCGGCACGTCAAGGTCCACTCCCCCCAGTGCCCTGACATCGCCGAAGGTCTTGACCAGACCTTCGGCATAGATGGCGCCCGGCATTTTTTCGCTCCCGTCGGTTGCTTGCGCTGTCTGCTGTACGGCTGTACGACCGGTCGCACGGCCGAAACTCATCGGCCCGATGATCGCCGGACGCCGCGGCTTTGACGAACGCATTACCGGGCACCCTCGCGATATAGCGAGAATGCCAGACGCGATATATCGCGTCAACCGGGTTCAGGCGATCACCACGTAGCCGGCGTCCTCCAGCGCCGCGCCGACCGCGGCGCAGTGCTCGGGACCCTTGGTCTCCAGGTGCAGTTCGACCTCCGCCTCGGTGAGTTCGAGCCGGGGATCGGTCCGCACATGGCTGACGTCGAGGACGTTAGCGTCCACCACTGACAACACCGCGAGCAGCGTCGCCAGCGCCCCCGGACGGTCGGTCAGCCGCAGCCGCAGCGACAGGTAGCGGCCCGCCGCCGACATGCCGTGCCGCAGGATGCGCTGCATCAGCAGCGGGTCCACATTGCCGCCGGACAGCACCGCCACGACCGGCCCCTCGTAGGCGTCCGGCGCCGCGAGCAGCGCCGCCACCGGACTGGCCCCGGCCGGCTCCACCACCAGCTTCGCCCGCTCCAGGCACAGCAGCAGCGCCGAGGACAGCTGGTCCTCCGAGACCGTCACGACGTCGTCCAGCAGGTCCTTGATCACCCCGAAGGGCACGTCGCCGGGGCGGCCGACCATGATGCCGTCCGCCATGGTCGCCACCGAGCCCAGCGCCACCGGCCGCCCGACCGCGAGCGAGGGCGGATACGCGGCCGCCCCGGCCGCCTGCACCCCCACCACCCGCACGTCCGGCCGCAGCTCCTTGACCGCGACCGCGATACCCGCCGCGAGCCCGCCGCCGCCGATGCCGACCAGGATGGTGCGCACCTCGGGGCACTGCTCCAGGATCTCCAGGCCCACCGTGCCCTGCCCGGCGATGATGTCCGGGTGGTCGAAGGGGTGGATGAAGACCGCGCCGGTCTTCTCGGCGTAGGCGATGGCCGCCCGCAGCGTCTCGTCCACGACCGCGCCGTGCAGCCGGACCTCGGCGCCGTAGTCCCTGGTCGCGGCGACCTTCGGCAGCGGCGCGCCGACCGGCATGAAGACCGTCGAGCGCACCCCGAGCAGCGAGGCGGCGAGCGCCACGCCCTGCGCGTGGTTGCCCGCGCTGGCGGCCACCACGCCGGCCGCGCGCTCCTCGGGGCTGAGCCCGGCGATCCGCACGTAGGCGCCGCGGATCTTGAAGGAACCGGTGCGCTGGAGGTTCTCGCATTTGAGGTGCACAGGTGCCCCGACCAGCGACGACAGGTGCCTGCTGGTCTCCATCGCGGTCATCCGGGCCACCCCGGAGAGCATTTTGTGGGCGCCGCGCACGTCATCGAGGGTGATCGGGTGGGGCGCGGAAGGTGCCGGTCTGTCCATAGGACCAGTCTCGCAGTCCCCCGCGCGTGCCACGCCCGGGGCACGGGTGCGCCGCCGTCCCTCACGACCGGGCGAGGACCCGGTTGCGGTTTGTGCGTGCAGGGCCACCGGGGCATCCGGTCCGCGTACTCTTCTCCCAACTTCCCGCCGTCCGATCGCCCTTCACAGGACCGACAGAACGCGAGCTTCAAGGTCATGTCCAAACCGACGGAGACCTCGTCAGAACTCCTCGAGCGCCTCCAGCACCAGGTGGCCCTTTTCGCCCGCCGCGCGGAACAGACCCGGCTCGGCGGTGTGGGCAGAGCCCGCAACTCGATGGACCGCGCCGCATATCTGCTGCTCAACCGGCTCGACCGGGAGGGCCCGATGGGCGTCAAGGCGCTCGCGGAGGCCATGGGCATCGACTCCTCGACAGTGACCAGACAGGTCGCGCCGCTGGTCGACACCGGCCTGGTCAAGCGCACCTCGCACCCCGACGACGGCAGAGCCGTGGTGCTGGCGGTCTCGCCGCGCGGCCGCGGCCGGCTCGACGAGGTGCGCGACTCGCGCCGCCGGCTCATGGCCGAGGTCACCGACGGCTGGACGACCGGGGAGCGCGAGGTCTTCACCGACCTCCTCGTCCGCTTCAACGCCGCGCTCGCCGACTGGCACGCGGGCCTCGGCCGCGGCGACGACGACGCTCCGGGAGCGGCGGAAGGTGCGCCGCGTTCCGATGGTGCGTACGAGTCGCAGGGGGACGCGCAAGGGGCTTGACCGCGAATACCCGCTTGCCGTCCCATGGCCGCGTGGGCAAGCGCCGGGCGGCAGCGGAGATCCGACGGGACGCCGAATTCGCGGCGTTCACCGCCGGGGCGGCGGGCCGCCTGCTGCACACCGCCACGCTGCTCACCGGCGACCGGGAGCAGGCCGAGCGGCTGCTGGCCGCGACGCTGGCGCGTACGTACGCCGACTGGCTGCGGATGCGCGCCGAGGACCCGTACGACCAGGCGCGGGCGGAGCTGGTACGCCGCTTCGCCGGCCGGCCGTGGTGGCGGCGCCCGCGCGGCGGGGTGCTCGCGCGGCTCACCCCGCAGGAGCGGCTCGTCGTCACGATGCGCTATTTCGAGGGCGTCGCGGAGGAGCAGACGGCGGCGCAGCTCGGGCTGGCCACCGACCGGGTCAGGGCGATCTGCGCCAGGGCCACGGCGACCCTGCGCAGCCGCCGCTACGACCCGGCGGGACCCGCCCCGGCCGGCGACGGCACGGACGGCCCACCGCCCTCGGCACGACCGCGGCAACCGCCGCGGACGGTCGCCGAGGCCCGCGACCGCGCGGACCTGGCCGCCCGCCGGGCAGCCGGGCAGGTGGCGCCGTGAGGGCGCCGAACCGGCGGGACGACGAGGTGCGGCGGCTGCTCGACACCCCCCACCCGGTGGTGCCCGCCGGCCTGGTGGCCGGGGCGGCCGCGCGGGGGCGGCGTACGGTACGCCGCCGCCGCGCCGGGCTGCACATGCTGTGGGTGCTGCTGCTGGCCGCCCTGGTGGCCGGCGTCGTCCTCGCGGTGCTCGCCCGGCCCCACCACGAAGCCCCGCCCGACGAAACCGGCGGCACCTGGTGGGCGCCGGTGAGCCTGGGCCGGCTCGGGCAGACCCTCGGGGCGCCGCCTCCGCCGTGGGGTGTGTAGGGCCGCGGTCTCAGCCCAGCGCCTGCGTCAGGTCGGCCAGCAGGTCGTCCACCGCTTCGATGCCGACCGACAGGCGGACCAGGTCGGCCGGCACCTCAAGGGCGGAGCCGGCCACCGAGGCGTGCGTCATCCGGCCCGGGTGCTCGATCAGCGACTCGACGCCGCCCAGCGACTCGCCGAGGGTGAAGAGCTCCGCCCGGTCGCACACCGCGACCGCCGCGTCCTCGCCGCCGTCGACCCGGAAGGACACCATCCCGCCGAAGGCCCGCATCTGCTTGGCGGCGACCTCGTGGCCGGGGTGCTCGGGCAGCCCCGGGTAGTAGACCTGGCGCACCCTGGGGTGCGCGGCCAGCAGTTCCGCGACCCGGGTGGCGTTCGCGCTGTGCCGGTCCATGCGCACGGCGAGGGTCTTGATGCCGCGCATCACCAGCCACGCGTCGAAGGGCCCGGCGACCGCGCCCATCGCGTTCTGGTGGTAGGCCAGCTCCTCGCCGAGCGCGGTGTCCGAGGTCACCAGGGCGCCGCCGACGACGTCGGAGTGGCCGCCCATGTACTTGGTCGTGGAGTGCACCACGATGTCGGCGCCCAGCGCGAGCGGCTGCTGGAGGTAGGGGCTGGCGAAGGTGTTGTCGACCACCAGCCGCACCCCCGCCTGCCGGGCCACCCCGGCGAGCGCGGCGATGTCGGTGATGCCCAGCAGCGGGTTGGACGGCGTCTCGACCCAGATCAGCTTCGTCTCGGGCCTGACCGCGTCCCGTACCGCCTGCACGTCGGAGGTGTCGGCCACCGACCAGGCCACGCCCCAGCGCTCGACGACCTTCGCGAACAGCCGGAAGGTGCCGCCGTAGGCGTCGTTCGGGATCACCACGTGGTCGCCGGGTGCCAGGACCGTACGCAGCAGGCAGTCCTCGGCCGCCAGGCCGGACGCGAAGGCCAGGCCGCGGCTGCCGCCCTCCAGCGCCGCCAGGTTCTGTTCGAGTGCGGTCCTCGTCGGGTTCGCGGACCTGCTGTACTCGTAGCCGCCGCGCAGGCCGCCGACGCCGTCCTGCTTGTACGTCGACACCTGGTAGATCGGTGTGACGACGGCGCCGGTGCTCGCGTCGGCCGGCTGCCCCGCGTGGATGGCCAGGGTCTCGAAGTGCTGATCGCTCATGGAGCCGAGCGTAGTGCCCCGCGGCGTCCGGCCAGTGGCGGTAATGCACCGGCGCGGCCCCGGCTCTGGTAGTCATGTGCGGTGGCGGGTAGGGCGACTGACCGGGGGTGGGCTGGGTGCACGGGGGCAGGGCGGCGGCGATCGACGACGTGGTCTGGGCGCGATCGGGGCCCGAGGCGCGGGTGAGGGCCGCGCTGGGGCTGCTGGACGACCGCAGGGACGCGACGGGCGCGCGGCCGCTCGGTCTCGGGGTGCGGGAGATCATGGAGATCGAACGCGACCAGCCGGGACCGGTCGGGGCCGCCTACCGCTGCTTCCTGGCGGTGACCGGTGGCGGTTTCGGCCGTTTCCTGGTCAGCAGCGACGTCTTCTACCCGCTGATGCTGGGCCTGCGGGAGGCGGCGGAGGACCTGCTGGCCGAGCACGGTGTGCCCTTCCGCTTCGAGGCGGGCGACCGGGTGGTGCTGATGTACCAGGGCTACCGCTTCGACTTCCTGCGCGGGCCCGGTCCCGACCCCGAGGTGTGGTCGTACAACGAGCCGGACGGCGCCTTCGCCGGGCCGAACGCCACCGGTGAGCGCTTCACCGACTGGCTGCGCTCGGCGGCCGAACGCGAGGCGGGGCTGCGCTGACCCGGGCCGGGCGCCGGGCCGTCCGCGCGAACCGGCCGGCCGCTGTCAGGAGCGGCCGGCCGGGGGTTTCGCGCTTACCGGTTCACGCTCACCAGGTGGACGGGGCCGCGGGCGGCACCACGGTCGGGCGGTCGTTGCAGGTGATGGTGTTGGGCAGCTCCCAGGGCGCCAGCCAGGGGCCCGTCGTGCCGCCGCCGTCATTGCCGCCGAGGTCGGTGACGGCGAATTCGGAGCCGGTGGCGGGGAAGTTGAAGGAGCCGCAGTTGTTGATGCCGACGGCTCCGACATTGCGGGCGTCGACGTTCTCGAAGGTCGCGCCGCCCTTGACGCGGGCGCTGAGCACGGAGGTGCCGGTGCCGTCGACCTGGATGTCCTTGAAGTGGACGCCGGTGATGGAGTAGAGGTCCTTCACCGGGAAGTCGCTGACCAGCATGATCGCGTTAAAGGTGCTGTCGAGGAAGCGGTCGCCGGTCACCTGGATGTCGGCGTCGATGTTCTTCTCCAGCGCGTAGAACCAGATCGCGCCGAGCCCGATGTTCCAGTTCAGCTCGTAAGTGCCGGCCCTGACCGTGGTGTTGTCGGTGATCGACAGCTTGCCGGTGAAGGCCTCGGAGCCGAAGCGGGAGCCGACGTGGAGGGCGCTGCCCTCGCGGATCGGGTCGGCGATCAGGTTGGCCGAGACCGTGTTGTCGGAACCGCCGTAGGCGGCGATGCCGTTGGCGAGCACCGGGGTCTGCACGGTGTTGTGGTCGATCGTGTTGTTCGCGTCCTCGGTCTTCTCCGACCACATCGCGAGCGCGTCGTCACCGGTGTTGCGCAGGAAGTTGCCGGAGATGGCCGAATGCGTCACGCCGGTGTGGAAGTTGATGCCGTCGGCGATCTGGTCCACGATCACGTTGTTCGTGATCCGCAGGTTGCTCATCGGCCCGTCGAACCACATGCCGACCTTGGTGTGCTGGATGTACAGCCCGTCGATGGTGGAGTTGCTCAGCGACCCGCCGATCCCGTTGACCTGGTCGGTGTCGATCCGCTCGCGCACGTCGCCCTGGATCGCGAAGCCGGACAGGTGGACGTCGGAACTGCCGCCCGCCGCCGCGTCCTTGCCGTAGAAGCCGACGCCGGTGTGCACGGACCCTCCCCCAGGCGCCGGGGTCGCCAGGTCCACCTGGTGGCCCTTGACGACCGTGTACCAGTTGCCCGCGCCCTCGATGGTGACGTGGTCGACGATGATGTGCCGGTTCACCTGGTAGGTGCCCGGCGGGATGTAGACCTTCAGGTGGGCGCGCTTCGCGAAGGCGATGGCCTTGTCGATCGCGTCGGCCGAGTCCCGCCGCCCGGTCGGGTCGGCGCCGAAGAGCAGCACGTTCGCGGCCGGCAGGTCGACCTTCGGGGGTGCGACCAGCTGCGAGTCCATCAGGTCCACGGTGGTGGCCGCGGCCCCGGCCGGCACGCTCAGCCGTACGGTCTGGCCGGCCTTGTACGTACGCCCGAGCAGCAGCCGCTGCTCGTCGTAGAAGTGGTTGGGCCTGAAGGGCTTGGCGAAGACCGGTGTCGGCGTGGTGGCCTGCGGGACGCACGCGCACTCGGTGACCCAGTAGTCGGGGTGCAGGATGTCGGCGTTCGGGTCGTTCGAGAACGGGTACAGGTTGTACAGCCAGGCGTACTGCGAGGTCAGCGTCATCGTCCTGGCCGCGCCGCCGTCGACGGCGACCTTCAGCGGCGAGGTGCGGCCGCCGCCCGCGGGCGCGTCGGGGATGCTGTAGCGCACGTTGATCGCGTTGGCCGCGCCGGGCAGCGTGAAGTCCACGTACTGCCCCGGCTGCAGGGTCACCGCGCTGCGGCCCGACGCCTCGGCGGGCAGCGTGTACGCGTCCCGGCCGGGCCCGATGACGGTGCCGTCGGTGACCGCGTTCTCGGCCTCCTGCTCGGCGAAGCCGACATTCGCGCCGCGCCCCGCGGTCAGCGCCGGGTCGAGCGCGGCCCGGGTCACCACGGCCTTCCCGGCACTCCTGCCGGCCGTACCGGCGACCGCGGTTCCGCCGGCCAGCACGCCGAGCGCGGCCGCCGCGGCGGTCACCGACGCGACGGTCACTACGGCTCTTCGCCGCGGACCTCTTGACCATCTCGCCACAGCACCGGTGATGCTCCGTGACATCGAAAGCTCGATTCTCTCGGGACAGGCTCATGGGGGGTTCCCTGAAACCCCCGACGCCTGCGGCCTCCCCGGTCTGGCAGCGGTTCACCGGCGGGCGGCGGGTGAGGCGAACCTAGGTCGGCGCCGCCCGTTTCCACAAGGCTCGTGCGAGCGTATTTCGCATCTTTGCCGTCCAAGTTCACAACAGTGCACGCTTTTTGCGTCTCCCGATACGCGCGTTGCGCTCAACACCCGGTGGGCCTCCCCCGCGCCCGCCGCCGTGACGCGTTTCTCACACCGGGCACACGCCGTCAACCACCCGGACATTTCGCCAGGGTTTTGCGAGGATGGCCGACAGCGGTCGGCTTCACGTCGGTTCAGCGGGGCAGGCGGTGGAGGCGAAAGCTGCGTCCGGACTGGTCGGTGGAGTCGGTGGAGGGGCAGGGCTGCGGTATGGGGATGGGAATCGGGACGTCGTCGGTGATCGTCGGCAAGCGCCTGCTTCCCAGACCGCCGCGAGTGCCGCTGCCCGCCAGACTGCCGCAGCTGCTGCCCGAACTGCTGCTGCTCGTCGCGGTCAACGCGCTCTACAAATACGGGCGCAAGGTCGCCAACGGGCATACGGAGGAGGCCTACCGGCACGCCGGCTCGGTGTGGTCGTTCGAGCGGGCGGTGCACCTGCCGAGCGAGGCCTCGGTGCAACGGCTCATGCTGCACAGCGAGACGGTGATCCACGCCGCCAACTACCTCTACGCCACGGTCCACTTCCCGGCCATGGTCGTCTTCCTGGGGTGGATGTTCACCAAGAAGCGGGCGCACTACCTGTGGATCAGGCGGGCCATCGTGATCCAGACGATGCTGGCCCTCATCGGGCACCTGTTCTTCCCGCTCGCCCCGCCGCGGCTGCTGCACGGCGACGGCATGGTCGACACCGCGGCGGTCTACGGGCCCGCCGTCTACGGCAAGCCGGACAGCGGCTCGTTGGCCAACCAGTTCGCGGCGATGCCGTCACTGCACGTCGGCTGGGCGCTGGCCATCGCGGTCGGGCTGATCGCCGCCCACCGCTCGCGCTGGCGGTGGCTGTGGCTGCTGCACCCGGTGGTCACCATGCTGGTGGTGGTCGGCACCGCCAACCACTACTGGCTGGACTGCCTCGTCGGCTCCGCCCTGCTGGGCGTGGCGCTCGCCCTCATCCCCGGCCCGGTCACCGACCCGCCCGAGCCGCTGCCGGGCCGCGGGCACTGGGCCTGGCCGCTCAAGCGGCTGCCGGCGCGGAACTGACCCGCCCCGCCGGCGGGGCGGCGGGCGGCACCCGCCCAGGGGCGCGGGGAGCCGCGCGGCCGGCCACGGAGGACCGGCCGCGGGAGGCGGCCCCGCGCCCCGAAGGGGCTCAGCGGGCGCCGAGCAGGTGCTCCATCGCGAGCTGGTCGAGGTGCTCGAAGGCCATGCCGCGCGCGGCGGCGGCGTCGGCGTCGAAGTCCTCGTAGGACGCGCGGTCGGCCAGCAGGCCGGCCAGGCCCTCGCCCTCGGCGACGGTCGGCTGGGCGAGCTGGTCGAGGCGGGCGGCGACCAGGGCCTCCTGCACGGCCGGGTCGGCGCGGAAGGCGGCGGTCCGGTCCTTGAGCAGCAGGTAGTTGCGCATGCAGCCGGCGGCCGACGCCCACACGCCGTCGTAGTCCTCGGTGCGCGGCGGCTTGAAGTCGAAGTGCCGCGGGCCCTCGTAGCCCGCCGACTCCAGCAGGTCCACCAGCCAGAAGGCCGAGCGCAGGTCGCCGGCGCCGAAGCGCAGGTCCTGGTCGTACTTGATGCCGGTCTGGCCGTTCAGGTCGATGTGGAAGAGCTTGTTGTGCCACAGCGCCTGCGCGATGCCGTGCGGGAAGTTCAGCCCGGCCATCTGCTCGTGGCCGACCTCGGGGTTGACGCCGACCATCTCGGGGCGCTCAAGGGTGTTGATGAACGCCAGCGCGTGGCCGACGGTCGGCAGCAGGATGTCGCCGCGCGGCTCGTTCGGCTTGGGCTCGATCGCGAACTTCAGGTCGTAGCCCTTCTCGGTGACGTAGTCGCCGAGCAGGTCGAAGGCCTCCTTGAAGCGGTCGAGCGCGACCCGGACGTCCTTGGCGGCGCCGGACTCGGCGCCCTCGCGGCCGCCCCACGCGACATAGACCTTGGCGCCCAGCTCGGCGGCCAGGTCGATGTTGCGGATGGTCTTGCGCAGTGCGAAGCGCCGCACGTCGCGGTCGTTGGCCGTGAAGCCGCCGTCCTTGAAGACCGGGTGGGTGAAGAGGTTGGTGGTCGCCATCGGGACGGTCAGCCCGGTGGTGTCCAGCGCGGCGCGGAAGCGCTTGACGAGCGCGTCGCGCTCCGCGTCGGACGACCCGAAGGGGATCAGGTCGTCGTCGTGGAAGGTCACACCGTACGCACCGAGCTCCGCGAGCTTGGTGACGGTCTCGACCGGGTCGAGCGGCGCGCGGGTCGCCTCACCGAAGGGGTCGCGACCCTGCCAGCCCACCGTCCACAGGCCGAAGGTGAACTTGTGCTCGGGCCCCGGGGTGAGGTTCGTCTCGGAAGTCATTACGGCTCGCTCCTATTCGTCAGACTGTTGAACAAATTAGTATGCGAGGCCGATGATGGGAAGTGGCAGCTCGCGACGGGCTCAGGAAGGGACAGGAATCACATGGGGTCGGACAGCGCATCGCACGGACCGGTCGTCCTCGGGATCGACAGTTCCACGCAATCCACCAAGGTGCTGGCGGTGGACGTCGAGACCGGCGCCGTCCTGGCCACGGGCCAGGCGCGGCACACCGTGAGCACCGGCGCGGGACGGGAGACCGACCCCGAGGTGTGGTGGTCGGCGCTGCAGGACGCGCTCGGCCAGCTGGGTGAATGGGCCGGCCGCGCCGAGGCCGTCTCGGTCGGCGGCCAGCAGCACGGGCTCGTGGTGCTCGACGCGGACGGGCGGCCGCTGCGGCCCGCCATGCTCTGGAACGACGTCAGGTCGGCGCCGCAGGCCGCCGCACTGGTCGACAAGTACGGCGCCGGGCACTGGGCCCAGCGCTTCGGCTCGGTGCCGGGCGCCAGCTTCACCGTCTCCAAGTGGGCTTGGCTCGCCGAGCACGAGCCGGCTGCCGCCGAGGCCGCCCGCGCGGTGCGGCTGCCGCACGACTTCCTGACCGAGCGCCTCTCCGGCGCCGCCGTCACCGACCGCGGCGACGCGTCGGGCACCGGCTGGTGGCGCTCCGACACCGAGGCGTACGACGAGACGCTGCTCGCCGAGATCGGGCTCGCGCCCGAGCTGCTGCCCACCGTGCTCGGCCCCGGCGAGCGGGCCGGCACCGTACGCGACGGGCTGCCGCTGCGGGCCGGCGCGATCGTCGCCGCCGGCACCGGCGACAACGCCGCCGCCGCGCTCGGCCTCGGCCTCACGCCCGGCCGGGCCGCCCTCAGCCTCGGCACCTCGGGCACCGTCTACGCGGTGTCGCGGCAGCGGCCGACCGACGTCGGCGGGGTGGTGGCCGGCTTCGCCGCCGCCGACGGCGGGTGGCTGCCGCTCGCGTGCACCCTGAACTGCACGCTCGCCGTCGACAAGGTGGCCGCGCTGCTCGGCCGGCAGCGGGAGGACGTCGAGCCCGGCGGCTCGGTCGCCTTCCTGCCCTTCCTCGACGGCGAGCGCACACCGAACCTGCCGTACGCGTCCGGCCTGCTCACCGGCCTGCGCCACGACACGACAGCCGGGCAGATCCTCCAGGGCGCCTACGACGGTGCCGTCTACGCGCTGCTCGGCGCCCTCGACCAGGTCCTCGCCGTGGACGGCGGCGCCCCCTCCGACGAGCCGCTGCTCGTCATCGGCGGCGGCTCGCGCGGTGTCGCGTGGCTCGAGACCGTACGCCGGCTGTCCGGCCGCCCCGTCCAGGTCCCCGAGGCCGCGGAACTCGTCGCCATCGGCGCGGCCGTGCAGGCTGCCGCCGCGCTCACGGGTGAGGCCGCGCCGGCGATCGCGTCCCGCTGGTCGACCACCGCGGGCCGCGTCCACCCCGCCCTCCCCCTGGACGAGTCCGCCCGCACCCGCCTCGCGGCCGCCCTGCCCCTCGCCGGAGCGTAACCGGGTGCCCCTCGCGCTGAATCCCCCAGGTGGGTGCCCCCTCCTGCCGCGCACACCTGCGGCCCGGTGGGGTGCGCGCCCCTGGGCGGGTGCCACTTGCGGTGGCATTCCCTGCCTGCGGCCCGGTGGGGGCTTGTCGCTCCGTTCTCCCCCAGAGCTTCGCCTGGGGGTACCCCCACGCGCCCCTTTGGGCTTGCGTCTTCCGCCGTCAGGCGTTTGCCCCTGGCAGGGGCTGGCTCTGCACAGAGGGCGAGCGTTTTTCAGGGGCGCGCGGGGGTACCCCCAGGCGAAGCGCTGGGGGAGAACGGAGCGACCAGCCACGACGGCGGCCGCAGGCAAGCGACGCACCGCAAGGGCCAATCACCTGGGGGCGCGGGGAACTGCGCGACAAGCCACGACGGGCCGTCGTGTGGCGACGGGCTGCCACCAGCCCAGGGGCGCGGGGAACTGCGCGCCCCGCCGAAGAGGCGGGGAAGAAAGCGACGCACCGCAAGGGGCAATCACCCAGGGGCGCGTGGGGGTACCCCCAGGCGAAGCTCTGGGGGAGAACGGAGCGACAAGCCCCCACTCAGCGCGACTGTGGAGTCCGTAACAGCACCCCGCAGGGAGTGGCACTCTCTCAAGGGCGCAACCCACCGCGCGGGCAGGGCGCCACGTACGCGCGGGCGTACTACCGACAACCGGACCGGAGGGACATCGTGGGGAAGGGCACGGGCGCACAAGCCGGCCTTCGGCAACGAAACATGGCACTGGTCACCCAGGCCCTCGCCGCGGGCGAGAAGGTGACGAGGGCCGCGGTCGCCGCGGAGGTGGGGCTGACGCGGGCCACCGTGTCGACGCTCGTGGACGAGTTGCTGGCCGCGGGGCTCGTGGAGGAGCAGGGCGCGCAGCGCCCGGGAACGGTCGGCCGCCCGGGCACGGTGCTCGCGCTGGCCGAGACGGGCCCGGCCGGCATCGGGGCGGAGATCGGCGTGGACCACCTGGCGGCCTGCGCGGTGGACCTGCGCGGCAAGGTGCGGGTCCGCGCGCAGCGCCCCGCGGCGAACCGCGGCCGCCCGGCGGCGGCGGTCCTGGAGGAGCTGGCGGAACTGACCTCCGGTGTCATCGCGGAGGCCGCGAAGGCCGGACTGCACCCGGTGCGTACGACGGTCGCGGTGCCGGGACTGATCGGCCCGGACCGCGGCACGGTGCTGCGGGCGCCGAACCTGGGCTGGGAGGACGTGCCGCTGGCCGCCGCTTTCAGCGAGGGCGCGGCCGTGGAGAACGAGGCGAATCTCGGCGCCCTGGCCGAGCTGTGGCTCGGCGGCCACGACGGCCGCCTCACCGACTTCGTGCACGTGTCCGCCGAGATCGGCATCGGCGCGGCCCTGGTCGTGGAGGGCCGCCTCTTCCGCGGCGCCCGCGGCTTCGCGGGCGAGCTGGGCCATGTGCCCGTGCGCCCGGACGGACCGCGCTGCTCGTGCGGTGCGAACGGCTGCCTTGAGACCTACGCTGGCGAGGAGGCGCTGCTGCGGGCCGCCGGTGTGCGTACCGGGCGCGGCGCGGCCCTGAAGGCGGCGGCTGTCGAGGGCGACCCCTCGGCACTGCGTGCGCTGGAGGAGGCAGGCGCCGCCCTGGGCATAGCCCTCAGCGGTGCGGTCAACCTGCTCGACCCGCAGGCCGTGGTGGTCGGCGGCCCGCTCGCGGACCTCGCGCCCTGGCTGCTGCCGGGCGTGCGCCGCGAGCTGGCCGCGCGGGTCACGGACCGCCAGTGGCGGGCCCAGGACGTGCTGATCTCCCGGCTCGGCCATGACGGCGTGCTGCGCGGGGCCGCCTACAGCTCGGTGCGTACCGTGCTGGACGACCCCGCGACGTGGATCCGTACGGTGACGGAGGGTGCGGAAGGCCCGGAGGGGGCGGGGCTCACAGAGCCGAGCCCGCCACCCACTGGCTCCACGTCATATTCCAGCCGTTGAGCCCGTTGCTGGGCTGGATGACCTTGTCGGGCGAGTTGACGACCGTGACGACGTCGCCGAGCAGCGAGTGGTCGTAGAACCACGCCGCGTCGGTGGTCGGGTCGCCGCCGCCCTTGACGTCCTCGATGCCGATGCAGCCGTGGCTGGTGTTGGCCGAGCCGAAGACCGACGGGTCGCCCCAGTAGTTGCCGTGGATGAAGGTGCCTGAGTCGCTCAGCCGCATGGCGTGCGGGACGTCGGGGATGTCGTACTCGCCCTTGCCGTCGGCGTCGGTGAAGCCGACGGTGGCCCCGTTCATGCGGGTGGTCTGGTCCTTCTCCTCGATGACCATCTTGCCGTCATAGGTGGTGTGGCCCTCGGCGCCGGCCGAGATCGGGACGGTCCTGATGACCTGGCCGTCGCGGACGACGGTCATCATGTGCGTCTTGGTGTCGACCGTGGATATCTGCGAGCGGCCCACGTCGAAGCCGACGGTCTTGTGCTGCACGCCGTAGACGCCGGGGGCGCCCTTGACGCCCTTGAGGTTCAGGTCGAGCGTGACGTGCGAGCCGGCCGTCCAGTACGTCTGGGGGCGCAGGTCGAGCCGCTTGGAGCTGAACCAGTGGCCGACCACCGGCTGCCCGCTGCTGGACGTCACGGTGACGCCCCGCTGCACGGCGGCCCGGTCGGCCTTGGATATGGCGTGGTCGAAGTTGACCGACACCGGCATCCCGACGCCGACGGTGGAACCGTCCTCGGGCGTGAAGTAGCCGGTGAAGGTCGACGGCGTGGCCGCCGCGGTCGCGAAGGTGGAGGTCGCGGCGGCGGGCTGGCCCGACGTGTCGACGGCGCCCGCGGCGATCGAATACTGGGCGCTGTGCGACAGCGAGCCGGACGGGGTCCAGCTCTTCTTGTCGGCGGACAGCTTGCCCGCGACCGTGTGCCCGGTGGCCTTGGCCTTCATCGTCACCGACGTCAGGGTGCCGCCGCTGACGGAGACCTTGACCGCCCCGGTGACCTTGGCGCCGGTGGCGCCGGACTTCGGGGTGATGGTGATCTTCGCGGCCGAGGTGTGCTTGGCCGCCGCGGCGTCCTGGCTGGCCTGCGTGAGCGGGGAGGGTGTCTGGCTCGGCGTCTGCTTCGTGGCCTGGGCGCTCGCCGACGGGCTGGCCGACGCCGTGCTGTCCGCGTGCCCGCCGCCGCTGTTGCACGCGGCGAGGGCGACACTCCCGCCGATCAGCACCGCCGCGGCCGCGAGCGTACGTCGCCGGGTGATCTTACGGTGCTTTGCGGGGGCAGATCCGTTGTCTCGCGGCGTCACGCATCTCTCCAATGGGGCTGGGGTCCCCCGCAGCGGCACACCACGGGCTTCTTCCGTCCCTATGGAAACAGCCGCCTCTGTGCAAATCACCCTTTCCGGTCATAACTGTGTCCTTTCACACGCCACGGGGGCGGACGGCACCTCTCCGGTGACCTTCCGTGCCCGGGGTGCGCCGCTGCGTGGCGGCGGCGAACCCCCGTTCACCGGTGCGGGACCGGTCGGCGTGACCGACCCGCGCGGGGCTGGACACGACTTCCCAAGGAGTGGCAGGAGTCACTACCATCAGCCCCCACGGTCAAGTCGTCGCAACCCCTGGGGGTTCCATTGGCCTCGCCCCGCCCTTACGTGGCCGCAGCAGCCGCATCGGTGCTGGCAGCGCTTTATTTCGTACCGTCCGCGAGCGCAAGCCCCCAGCACGCGCCGGCGACGTCCCCCCGCCATGCCGCGCCGGCGGCGGCGTCCCAGCACATCGACCTCGCCGACACGGGCAGCATCGACACCAAGCCGTACGTCATCGGCGGCTCGACCTTCCTGATCCTCGGCGCCGGCCTGCTCGTCGACGCGACCCGGCGGGCTCGCCGGGCCGCGCTCTGACCCTGCCGGCTCCGCGGTAGGCCTACGCGTCAGGCGTGACGCGTCACGCCAGCGGTCCGGTGACGCTCTCCGCCGCGCGGACCAGCGCGCCGGACCGTACGAAGGCGTGCGCCGCCTCCAGGTCCGGCGACAGGAAGCGGTCGCGCCCCGGGCCCGGCACCCCCGCCTCCCTTACGGCCGCGAGCACGGCGGCCGTGGCGGGCGCGGGCCTGCCGCCCGCGACGGCCCTGATCTCCAGCGCCCGGGTGGCCGCGAACATCTCCACGGCGATGATCCGCGCCAGCGCGTCGACCGCGGTACGCAGCTTGCGCGCCGCCGACCAGCCCATCGACACGTGGTCCTCCTGCATCGCGGAGGACGGGATCGAGTCGACCGAGGCCGGCACCGCGAGCCGCTTCATCTCGCTGACCAGCGCGGCCTGCGTGTACTGGGCGATCATCAGCCCGGAGTCCACGCCGGGGTCGTCGGCCAGGAAGGGCGGCAGCCCGTGCGACCTGTTCTTGTCCAGCAGCCGGTCGGTACGCCGCTCCGCGATCGACCCGAGGTCGGCGGCGGCGATGGCCAGGAAGTCCAGCACGTAGCCGACGGGGGCGCCGTGGAAGTTGCCGTTCGACTCCACCCGCCCTCCGGAGCCCTCGACCAGGACCACGGGATTGTCGACGGCCGCGGCCAGTTCGCGCTCCGCGACCAGCCGGGCGTGCGCGAGGGTGTCCCGGCCCGCACCGGCCACCTGCGGGGCGCAGCGGATGGAGTACGCGTCCTGCACGCGGGGCGCGTCGTCCTGATGATGCCCCGTCAGCCCCGAACCCGCCAGCACCTTGGCCATGTTGGCCGCGGAGGCCGCCTGCCCCGGGTGCGGCCGGATCGCGTGCAGCTCGGGCGCGAGCACCCGCTCGGTGCCGAGCAGCGCTTCGAGCGACAGCGCGGCCGTGATGTCGGCCGCGGTGAACAGCCCCGCGAGGTCGGCGCACGCCATCACCAGCATGCCGAGCATGCCGTCGGTGCCGTTGATGAGGGCCAGGCCCTCCTTCTCCCGCAGCTCCACCGGCTCGATGCCGTGCGCGGCGAGCAGCTCGGCCGCCGGCCGCACCTCCCCGTCGGGCCCCTCGGCCTCGCCCTCCCCCATCAGCACCTGGGCGCAGTGCGCGAGCGGCGCGAGGTCCCCGGAGCAGCCGAGGCTGCCGTACTCGTGGACCACCGGCGTGATCCCGGCGTTCAGCAGCGCGGCCATCGTCTCCGCGACGACCGGGCGCACACCCGTGCGGCCCGACGCGAGCGTCTTGAGCCGCAGGAACATCAGTGCGCGGACCACCTCGCGCTCCACGTGCGGGCCCATGCCGGCGGCGTGCGAGCGCACGAGGGAACGCTGCAGCTGCGCTCGCAGTTCGGGTGAGATGTGCCGGACGGCGAGGGCGCCGAAGCCGGTGGAAACCCCGTACACCGGCTCCGGCTTGGCAGCCAGCGCCTCGACGACTTCCCTGGCCGCCGCCATGCCGGCCGTCGCGGCCGGCCCCACCTCGACGACGGCGCCGGCGCGGGCCACGGCGAGGACGTCCTCGGGGGTGGCCCCGTGGGGGCCGATCACCACGTTGTGCATATTCATATTCACGCACCCTAGGCACTGAATCCTTTGCTGTCACCCTCGCGCCCGACGACCTTGCGCCCATCGGCCCCCCTGCGCAGAGGTGCCCCTGCCAGGGATCAACGCCTGACGGCGGAAGACGCAAGCCCAAAGGGGCGCGTGGGGGTACCCCCAGGCGAAGCGCTGGGGGAGAACGGAGAGACAAGCCACCACACAGCGGCACCGTGGAGTCCGCAACAGCACCCCGCAGGGGTCAGTGGCCGCGGAGGTGGCGGCGGTCCGCGGTCGAGGCGGGTGGCGGGGAGTCCGCGAGATGGAGGACCGGGTCCTCCGGCCCCTCGCGGCCGGCAACGATCGGCCGCCCCGAACGCAACGCCTTGGCCCGGTATTGCGCCGCGTCGGCAAGACGGAAGAGCCGCCGCGCCGACCGCACCGGCCCGATCGGATCCGCGGTGGAGGCGACGCCGCAGGCGACCCCTTCCCCCACGTCGAGCTTGGCGGCCCGTACGCACAATTCCGTGGCCGCCGTCACCACCTCGTCCGCGGGACTCCCCACCGCGACGATGCAGAATTCGTCACCGCCCAGCCGGGCGGCGAGGCTCCCGGGGAGCATGGCGCCGCACAGGGAGAGGAGTGAACCGAAGCGTTCGAGGAGCCGGTCGCCCACCGCGTGGCCGAGCTGGTCGTTGACCTTCTTGAGGCCGTTGAGGTCGCAGACCATGAGGCTGACGGCGGTGCCGTCGGCCCGATGCTGCTCCAGGGCCTCGTCGAGGCGCTGGTCGACTGCCCGGCGGTTGCCGAGGCCGGTGAGCGGATCGGT
Source organism: Streptomyces sp. NBC_00433 (assembly GCA_036015235.1). Taxonomy (NCBI): domain Bacteria; kingdom Bacillati; phylum Actinomycetota; class Actinomycetes; order Kitasatosporales; family Streptomycetaceae; genus Streptomyces; species Streptomyces sp. NBC_00433. The sequence continues at coordinate 3,648,489 of CP107926.1, forward strand.
GAAGGCCAGCCGCTGGACTTCGGCGAGCCGCTCGGTCTGGGCGATCCCGGACGCGATGACCGAGGCGAGCACGGTGGCGAAGTCGGCGTCGGGGCGGGCGAAGGGCGGCTCGCCGTGGCCGCGGGCGACGTACACCTCGCCCCACGCCCGCCCGTGCAGGACGAGCGGTGCGACGACGCAGCTGCCGCGGCCCCGGCGGCGCAGGGCCGCGGCCCGGCCCCAGCTGCTGCCGCCCGGCGAGGCGCCGGTGCCCTCGGACGTCTCGACCCAGGCGTGCGGTTGGCCGCCCCGCGCCCAGCTGCCGTGCAGGAATTCGGCGATCTCGGGGAAGTCGTGGACGGAGTACGACTCGTCGTCCGGTTCCGGCTCCTCGCCGGGGGCGAGGTCGCCGTCGTTGACGAGTACGCGCAGCCGCCCGGTCTCCCGCTCCCACGCGGACACCGCGGCGAAGGACCCGCCCATCGCCAGCCGCGCCCGGTGCGCACCCGCGCGGGCCGCGTCCTGCGGGGTCTGTGCGGTCGCGAGCGCCTGCGCCAGCTCGACGACGGCGCGAAGCCGTACGTCGGCCGTCCCGTCCACCATCTCCCCAGGCTAGAGAGCTTTGCCCATTTCCGGGCCCCAGCTACGCCGAACGGCCCCGCCGCGCCGACCCCCACCCACCGTCACGTGCCGACGGACCGCAACGCCCCCAGGGGCGCGGGAAACTGCCCACCAACCCCCACCGGGCGCGCGGGTCACCACCGACCCGAAGGGGCAGCCCGGCCCTCCCCCGGAGCTTCGCCTGGGGGTACCCCCATCTCGCTTCGCTCGGACCACCCGCCGGTGGACGGCTGAGCGCGCCGTTCCCCGCGCCCCTGGTGGGCACCCCCTTGCCGAAAGGGCACCCCACCCCCACCGCGCCCCGGGGAAGCGCGCCCCCTGCGGAAGGGGCTAGTCGGTCGGCCAGTTGGGCGGGCGGTGGTCGTTGAAGGCCGCCACGCCCTCCGTGCGGTCGGGCGAGAACGCCACCGTCCGCCACGCCGCGTCCTCGACGTCGAGGCCGGCGCGGAGGTCGAGTCCGTGGCCCAGGCGCATGGCGCGTTTGGCGGCGCGCAGGCCGACCGGGGAGTTCGACGCGATGCGGGCCGCGAGGGCCAGAGCGGCGGGGCGGGCGGTCTCGGGCTCGGGGGCCAGGTGGTCGACGAGGCCCAGGGCGAGGGCCTCGGGGGCGGGGACGCGGCGGGCGGTGAAGACGAGTTCGGCCGCGCGGGCGGCGCCGACGCGGCGCGGGAGGAGCTGGGTGCCGCCGCCGCCGGGGATGACGCCGACGGAGACCTCGGGCAGGCCGAGCACGGCCGTGGCGTCGGCGACGATCAGGTCGCAGGCGAGGGCCAGCTCGTAGCCGCCGCCGAGGGCGTAGCCGTGGACGGCGGCGATGGCGGGCATCGGCAGGTCGAGCACACCGGTGTACGCGGCGCGGGCGTAAGGCCGCTGGCGGCCCAGCTCGGCGTCGGTCAGGGAGTTGCGCTCCTTGAGGTCGGCGCCGACGCAGAAGGCCTTCTCGCTGGAGGAGCTGAGGACGGTGACGCTCACCGTCCGGTCGGCCGCGAGCGCGGCGCACGCGGCGGCGATGGCCTCGGCCATGGCCGTCGAGACGGCGTTCATGGCGGCGGGCCGGTCGAGCACCAGCTCGGCCACCCGGTCGCCGTGGCGCTCGACCCGCACCCACTCGCCGTACCGCACCTCACCCATCGGACCGCCTCCCGGTTAACGACCGTGAACCGGGCCATCCTCGCACGGGCTTCCCGCCACCGGGTCACTGCGGGGGCGCGGGGACCTCACGGGGTGCCAGGATGCCGTTGACGGCGAGCGACATCAGGCGGTCGAAGGTCTTCCTGTCCTCGGGGTTCTTCTCGGCGCACAGCACGATCGCCGAGGTCAGCTTGAGCAGGTCGGCCATCTCGATGCCGTCGCGGACCGCGCCGGACTCCTGCGCGCGGCTGAGCAGCGCGCCCCCGGATTCGCGCAGCTGCGTCTTGCACTGGAGCATCCGGCCGTCGGACTGGGCGAGGATCGCCGAGGACAGGCCGCGGTACATGGCGGAGTGCGCGCCCACCGCGCGCAGCCAGGAGAAGAGCGCGCCCGCGGGGTCGTCCGCGGTGATGAGGTCGTCGGCCCGCTCGCTGAGCGATTCCAGCTCGCGGATGAAGACCGCGTTCATCAGGGAGTAGCGGTCGGGGAAGTGCCGGTAGAGCGTGCCGATGCCGACGCCTGCGTGGCGGGCGATGTCTTCGAGGGCGACGTCCGTGCCGTGCACGATGAAGGCCTGCTTGGCCTCCTCCAGCAACCGGTCGTAGTTGCGCTGTGCGTCTGCCCGCATTTCCGTCCCGCCTCCCGGGTGCCGGGGATCGCTTCCCCGAATCCGATTGTAGAACCGGAGGAAGGCTCCGTATAGTTACCGGAGACGACCTCCGTTTGTCTTTCTCCGCTGGAGGCTTAGCAGCCATGTCCACGCACGCCGTGCGCGACCAGAGCTCGACCACAACCACCACCCGCGAGCCGGCCCCCTCCGGCATGCACGCATTCTTCGCCCTCGCCGCGATCCTCGGTACCCAGCTGATGCTGCTTCTCGACGCGACCGTGGTGAATGTCGCCCTGCCCGGCATCGGCACCCATCTGGGCTTCTCGCCCACCGGCATGTCCTGGGTGCTCAACGTCTACACCCTCGCCTTCGGCGGGCTGCTGCTGCTCGGCAGCCGGATCGGCGACCTGATCGGCCGGCGTACGGCGCTGGTCTGGGGCGTCGCGGCCTTCACCGTCGCCTCGATAGCCGGCGGTGTCGCCAACGACTCGACCACCCTGCTGATCGCCCGCGGCTTCCAGGGCGCCGCCGCCGCACTGGCCGCGCCCAGCACCCTCGCGCTGATCGCCACGTCCTTCCGCGAGGGCAGCGAGCGCAACCGCGCGCTCAGCGTCTTCTCGGCGATCTCCGGCGCGGGCTCCGCGGTCGGGCTGACCGTCGGCGGCATGCTCACCGACTGGGGGTCGTGGCGCTGGGTCTTCTTCGTCAACATCCCGGTCGGCATCGCCATCGTGCTGCTCGCGCCGCGCTTCATCAAGGAGACCGAGCGGCACCGCGGCGGCCGCTTCGACATCGCCGGCGCCCTGACCGGCACCCTCGGCATGGCCTCGCTGGTCTACGCCTTCATCCGGGTCGGCGAGAGCAGCTGGGGCGACACCCGGGCGGTGACCACCTTCGTGATCGCCGTCGCACTGCTCGCGGCCTTCCTGGTCAACGAGACGCGGGTGGAGCGGCCGCTGGTGGTGCTGCGGCTGTTCGCCAACCGCAACCGGGCGCTGGCCTACGCGGTGATGCTGCTGATGGTGGCCGGGATGTTCGGCACCTTCTACTTCTCGACGCAGTATCTGCAGACCTACCTCGGCTACAGCCCGCTCAAGACCGGCTTCGCCTTCCTGCCGCTGGCCGGGCCGCTCTTCGTGGCCGCCAGGATCGCCCCGCACGCGCTGGCCCGCTTCGGCGCCAAGCGGGTGGCGTCCGTCGGCTCGACGCTCACCCTCGCGGGCGCCGTCTGGATCACCCAGCTGAGCGCGTCGGACGGCTATGCGCAGGGCATCCTGCCGACGCTGATCCTGATGGGCGTCGGCATGGGCTGGACGGTGATGCCGCTGAACACCTTCATCCTGTCCGGTGTCGAGCCCAAGGACGCCGGGTCCGCGTCCGGTCTGCTGCAGACCATGCAGCAGGTCGGCGGCAGCCTCGGCCTGTCGGTGCTGGTCACGGTCTTCGGCACGGTGTCGCGGCGGCACACCCAGGACCCGTTCATCCACGGCGCCACGGCAGCCTTCACCCTGTCGGCGGTCTTCACCGGCATCGCGCTGGCACTGGTGCTCTCGCTCAGGCAGCCGCGCGCGCACGTCCTGAACTGAGCCCCGCGGGCGGCTACGACGCGGCGCGGCACCCCGGACCGGGGTGCCGCGCCGCGTCGTGCCCCACGGGTCAGTCCTTGATCTCGCAGATGACCGCGCCGGAGGAGACCGACGAGCCGACCTCCGCCTTGAGGCCGATGATCGTGCCCGAGCGGTGCGCGTTGAGCGGCTGCTCCATCTTCATCGCCTCCAGGACCACGATCAGGTCGCCCTCGGTGACCTGCTGGTTCTCCTCGACGGCGACCTTGACGATGGTGCCCTGCATCGGCGAGGCGAGCGAGTCGCCGGACGCCGCCACCCCGGCCTTGGTCGCGGCCCGCCGCTTGGGCTTGGCGCCCGCGGCAAGCCCGGTGCGGGCCAGCGTCATGCCCAGCGACGCGGGCAGCGACACTTCGAGGCGCTTGCCGCCGACCTCGACCACGACCGTCTCGCGGCCCTGGGCCTCCTCCTCGTCCACGGCGGGACCGGAGAAGGGCGGGATCGTGTTGACGAACTCGGTCTCGATCCACCGGGTGTGGATGGTGAAGGGGCCCTGCGGCGGCGCGAACGCCGTGTCCTTGACCACCGCGCGGTGGAAGGGGATCGCGGTGGCCATGCCCTCGACGTGGAACTCGCCCAGCGCGCGGGCCGCCCGCTGGAGCGCCTGCTCCCGGGTGGCGCCGGTGACGATCAGCTTGGCCAGCAGCGAGTCCCAGGCCGGGCCGATGACGCTGCCCGCCTCGACGCCCGCGTCCAGCCGCACACCGGGTCCGGTGGGCGCGCTGAAGCGGGTCACGGTGCCGGGCGCGGGCAGGAAGTTGCGGCCCGGGTCCTCGCCGTTGATGCGGAACTCGAAGGAGTGGCCGCGCAGCGGCGGGTCGTCGTAGCCCAGCTCCTCGCCGTCGGCGATCCGGAACATCTCCCGCACCAGGTCGATGCCGGAGACCTCCTCGGTGACCGGGTGCTCGACCTGGAGGCGGGTGTTGACCTCGAGGAAGGAGATCGTGCCGTCCTGGCCGACGAGGAATTCGCAGGTGCCCGCGCCGGCGTAGCCCGCCTCGCGCAGGATCGCCTTGGACGCGGCATACAGCTGCGCGTTCTGCTCCTCGGTCAGATAGGGGGCCGGGGCCTCCTCGACGAGCTTCTGGTGGCGGCGCTGGAGCGAGCAGTCGCGGGTGGAGACCACCACGACATTGCCGTGGGTGTCGGCCAGGCACTGCGTCTCGACATGCCGCGGGCGGTCCAGGTAGCGCTCCACGAAGCACTCGCCGCGCCCGAAGGCGGCGACCGCCTCGCGCACCGCCGAGTCGTACAGCTCGGGGACCTCCTCCAGGGTGCGGGCGACCTTCAGGCCGCGCCCGCCACCGCCGAAGGCGGCCTTGATGGCGATCGGCAGGCCGTGCTCCTCGGCGAAGGCCACGACCTCCTCGGCACCCGACACCGGGTCGGGTGTGCCGGCGACCAGCGGCGCACCGGCCCGCTGGGCGATGTGCCGCGCGGCGACCTTGTCGCCCAGGTCGCGGATCGCCTGCGGCGGCGGGCCGATCCAGGTCAGACCGGCGTCGAGCACCGCCTGCGCGAACTCGGCGTTCTCCGACAGGAAGCCGTAGCCGGGGTGCACGGCATCGGCCCCCGACTCGGCCGCCGCCGAGAGCACCTTCGCGACGTCCAGATAACTGGTGGCTGGTGTGTCGCCGCCCAGTGCGTACGCCTCGTCGGCCGCGCGGACATGCAGCGCGTCCCGATCGGGGTCCGCGTAGACGGCTACGCTGGCGATCCCGGCATCCCGGCAGGCACGGGCGACGCGTACTGCGATTTCACCGCGGTTGGCGATGAGCACCTTGCGCACGATGGCTCCCTCCATGAAACAAGCCGAGTTTAGGTACTGGCCACACTTGGTGCCGAGGCACCCCTGCACGTGAGCTTGCCCACACGGAGGGTGATCCACGGGCCACAACAACCCGTGAACGCCTGCTCAGTCCACGGTACGGCCCCGCTCCCGCCGATGTCCCGCACTACCGGGCGTGGGGGACAACTCGCTCGAAGTCCCCGCACGGAGCTGACGTTCTTTTGTGGAAACCCCACGAATAGTGCGGGGAAAGTTTGCGGCCGGCTTCCCCGGATGAGTGACGCCGCGCCCGCCGACGGCCGGCGTTCGACCGACTGGCGGGCGCCCGATCGGCGGCCGACGCGCGGCCGGTGACCCCCTGTCGGCGGCCGGCCGGTGCGAGAACCCTTGCCCGCGCTCTTACTCGTGAGTAGCCTGCGACGCGCAGGATCGGGCCGCGGAGGGGGACGAGTGTGCGCAGAGGTATAGCCGTCGGCACCGCCGTGGTCCTGGTGCTCGAAGCCCTCACGATCGGCTTCGTGAACTGGATCCTGGGCCTGGCCGTACGGCACCAGAAGATGTCGCTCGGCGGGCTCGACCCGGACGCCATGGCCGCCGGCTCGTGGGTGGGCGGCGGGCTGTTCGCCCTCTTCCTGATCGCCTGCGCGGTCCTGGTGGCCAGAATCGCGGCGCGCGACCGGATGACCGGCCGGGTGGGCCGCATCGTGCTCATCGTCTGCGCGGTGGTCCACGGCGTGGTCGGCGCGGTCGTGGTCGGCCTCGTCGGCTGGTACGCCTTCGTGGTGCTGATGCTGATCCTCGCCCTGCTGGTCGGCACCCTGCTGCTCTACGCGCCCGAGGACCGCCCGGACACCGCACCGCCCGCCGCGCCGCCGGCCCCGCCCGGCACCCCGGTCACGTCCACAGGTCCGTGATCCGCACCCCGAGGTCGGACAGCAGCGAACGCAGCAGCGGCAGCGACAGGCCGATGACATTGCCCGGGTCGCCGTCGACGCCCTCCACGAAGGGCGCGGAGCGGCCGTCCAGGGTGAAGGCGCCCGCCACATACAGCGGTTCGCCGCTGGCCACGTAGGCGGCGACCTCGGCGTCGTCCGGGGTGCCGAACCGCACGGTCGTGGACGCCGTCGCGGACACCCGGCGGCCGCTCGCGGTGTCGACCACGCAGTGGCCGGTGCGCAGCACGCCCGAGCGGCCGCGCATCGCCCGCCAGCGGGCGGTCGCCTCGGCCGCGTCGGCCGGCTTGCCCAGCGCCTCACCGTCCAGGTCGAGCACCGAGTCGCAGCCCACGACGATCTCGCCGCCGTCCAGCATGCCGCCGGACACCACGGCGGCGGCCTTCGCCTCGGCCAGCACCCGGGCCAGCTCGGCGGGGCTCTCCGCGCTGATCGCGTCCTCGTCCACCCCGCTGACCACGACCCGCGGGTCGAACCCGGCCTGCTTCAACAGGCCGAGCCTGGCGGGGGATGCGGAGGCGAGCACGAGCACGCGGCGATTCGACGTCATCGCACCATCGTAGGCAGCGCCGCCGACAGCCGGCCGCCCGCACCCGCACGGCCGGCGGGACTCAGAACCGCAGCGTCGCGAAGGCCATCATGAGGCCCGCGACCAAGGCGGCGACCACCATCGCCCGGCGCAGCATCCTCAGAGCGTGCCGCATCTCCTCGGAGTGCTCGTCGCCTTGATCGTCGGGCCACAACATGCCCCCCAGGTTGCTCCGGGGGCCATCGCGGCGCCTGAGTACGCGTACTCAGGCGCGTCGGACCGTCCGGGCCGGGTCGGCCCGGACGGTTCAGGCCCGGCCGCCGGGCCGGGCCGACATCCGCCACACGCCCGGACCCGGGGCGGGCAGCGCCCGCGGGAGGCTGCGGGCCGCCGCCGACCAGCCGGTGGAGCGGCCCTCGGGGTCCTCCTCCTCGGCTTCCAGCGCCGCGGCCCGCGCCTGGACCAGCGCCACGACGGCGGCCAGCTCCTCCGGTGTGGGCTTGCCGCGCTCCACCTTGATCACCACGGAATCGTTCCTTCCCGGTCGGTTCCCTGCCCTGATGCCCTACACGTCCCTTCTGCCCCCGCAGCCCCACCGCACCCGCCCTCCTACAGCGGGATGTTGCCGTGCTTCTTGGGCGGCAGGGTCTCCCGCTTGTTGCGCAGCGTCCGCAGCGCCTTGACCAGCTGCGCGCGGGTCTGGGAGGGCGCGATGACCGCGTCCATGTAGCCCCGCTCCGCGGCGATGTAGGGGTTGAGCAGGTGGTCCTCGTAGTCGGTGACGAGCTGCTGGCGCAGCTCGTCGGCCGCCTGCGGGCTGTCCGCCTCGGCCAGGGTGCGGCGGTGCAGGATGTTGACGGCGCCCTGCGCGCCCATCACGGCGATCTGGGCGGTGGGCCAGGCCAGGTTGAGGTCCGCGCCCAGGTGCTTGGAGCCCATCACGTCGTAGGCGCCGCCGTACGCCTTCCGGGTGATGATCGTGATCAGCGGAACCGTGGCCTCGGCGTAGGCGTAGATCAGTTTGGCGCCGCGCCGGATGATGCCGTCCCACTCCTGGCTGGTGCCGGGGAGGAAGCCGGGGACGTCGACGAAGGTGACCACCGGGATGTTGAAGCTGTCGCAGGTCCGCACGAAGCGCGCGGCCTTCTCGGAGGCGTTGATGTCCAGGCAGCCGGCGAACTGCAGCGGCTGGTTGGCCACCACGCCCACCGGGCGGCCCTCGACACGGCCGAAGCCGGTGATGATGTTCGGCGCGAAGAGGTCCTGGGTCTCCAGGAATTCGGCGTCGTCCAGCACGTGCTCGATGACCTTGTGCATGTCGTAGGGCTGGTTCGCCGAGTCCGGGATCAGCGTGTCCAGCTCCAGGTCCTCCGCGGTGACCTCCAGGTCCGCGGCGGCGGCGAAGGAGGGCGCCTCCTCCAGGTTGTTGCTCGGCAGGTACGACAGCAGCGCCTTGACGTATTCGAAGGCGTCCTTCTCGTCGCCGGCCAGGTGGTGGGCGTTGCCCGAGGTGGAGTTGTGGGTGCGCGCGCCGCCCAGCTCCTCCATGCCGACGTCCTCGCCGGTCACCGTCTTGATCACGTCGGGACCCGTGATGAACATGTGCGAGGTCTGATCCACCATCACCACGAAGTCGGTGATGGCCGGGGAGTAGACCGCGCCGCCCGCGCACGGACCCATGATCAGGCTGATCTGCGGGATCACCCCCGAGGCATGGGTGTTGCGGCGGAAGATCTCGCCGTACATCCCCAGCGAGGTGACGCCCTCCTGGATGCGGGCGCCGCCCGAGTCGTTGATGCCGATCACCGGGCAGCCGGTCTTCAGCGCGAAGTCCATCACCTTGACGATCTTCTCGCCGTAGACCTCGCCGAGCGCGCCGCCGAAGACCGTGAAGTCCTGCGAGAAGACCGCGACCGGACGGCCCTCGACGGTGCCGTAGCCGGTGACGACCCCGTCGCCGTAGGGGCGGTTGGCCTCCAGGCCGAAGCTGGTCGAGCGGTGCCTGGCCAGCTCGTCCAGCTCGGTGAAGGAGCCGTCGTCCAGCAGCAGTTCGATCCGCTCGCGGGCGGTCAGCTTGCCCTTGGCGTGCTGTTTCTCCACCGCACGCCCGGATCCCGCGTGGTTCGCCTCCTCGATGCGGCGGCGCAGGTCCGCGAGCTTCCCCGCGGTCGTGTGGATGTCGTACTCCGGCTCGGCCATGGAGGTTGGCTCTCCTGCTCTCGGCGGCGCTTCTTAACTCGTGAGTAACGCTGTGTTCCGTAGCGTAGTGGCGACTCTGGGGTACGGGCACTGCGGTGTTCACCACACTGCACCACCGTGCGCCCGCGCGGGCGGCGGCACCCCCGCGGCCCGGCGTGTCACCGGCGGCCGCGCTCGTAGGGTGGACGCATGACGTCCAGCCGCTGGTCCGACCTCGACCGACCGCCGCTCAACGCCGCGGCCCTGCGCCGGGCCGTGGTCACCGCCGATTCGCTGTGGACCGCGCTCGACGTGGCCGAGGCGACCGGCTCCACCAACAGCGACCTCGCCGCCAGGGCCGCCGCCGGCGCGGCGGAGGGCGCGGTGCTGGTCGCCGAGGAGCAGACCGCGGGGCGCGGCCGCCTGGACCGCCGCTGGTCGGCGCCCGCCAGGTCGGGGCTGTTCTTCTCGGTGCTGCTGCGGCCGGGCGAGGCCGCGCCCGCCCCCGAAGGCCGCGGCGGTACGGAGGCGGCCGCCGGCGTACGCGCACCGGTGCCCGTGCACCGCTGGGGCTGGCTGCCGCTGCTGGCCGGGGTCGCCACCGCCACGGCGCTCTCCCGGGCGGCCGGCGTCGACACGGCACTCAAATGGCCCAACGACCTGCTGGTCACCGTCGACGGCGAGGAGCGCAAGGCCGGCGGCATCCTCGCCGAGCGCAGCGGCGGCACCGGCGTCGTGATCGGCATCGGCGTCAACGTCTCGCTGCGCACCGCGGAACTGCCCGTGCCCACCGCCACCTCCCTCGCGCTGGCCGGCGCCCCCGGCACCGACCGCGACCCGCTGCTGCGGGCCGTCCTGCGCTCCCTCGCCGACTGGTACGACGCCTGGCGCGCGGCCGACGGCGACCCGGCCGCCTCCCGGCTCCAGCAGACCTACGCGGCCGGCTGCGCCACGCTGGGCCGCCAGGTGCGCGCGGAGCTGCCCGGCGGGCGCGAGCTGGCCGGCACCGCGGTCGCCGTCGACGGCGACGGGCGGCTGGTGATCGCCGGGCCCGAGGGCGAGCAGCCGGTCGGCGCCGGCGACGTCGTCCACCTGCGGCCCTCCAGGTGACGCCGGCCGCCGGTGTCCCGGTGAGAGTGAGCTGCGGCACACCTGCCGTATCGTGGACTCGCTGCGTCGTCTCGATGATCGGAAGGGCTGTGCGCAGGAGTTCCTCAGGGGCCGGGCGATGAGCGTGGACGACCCGGGCCCACCCGTTCCGGACGAGCCGTCCGACGTCGATCCTGGTGCGGAAGCCGACCCGGACGGCGAGGCCGTCACGGACACCGGCGAGCATCCGCTCGCCCTGCGGCTCGAACAGCTCATCCTCGGCGCACCCCGCCGCTACACCCCCTTCCAGGCGGCCCGCACCGCCGGGGTCTCCATGGATCTGGCCGCCCGCTTCTGGCGTGCCATGGGCTTCGCCGACATCGGGCAGGCCAGGGCGCTCACCGAGGCCGACGTGCTCGCGCTGCGGCGGCTCGCCGGCCTGGTCGAGGCCGGGCTGCTCTCGGAGTCGATGGCCATCCAGGTGGCCCGCTCCACCGGGCAGACCACCGCCCGGCTCGCGGACTGGCAGACCGACTCCTTCCTCGAAGGCCTCACCGAGCCGCCCGAGCCCGGCATGACCCGCGCGGAGGTCGCCTACCCGCTGGTCGAGCTGCTGCTGCCGGAGCTGGAGGAATTCCTCATCTACGTGTGGCGCCGCCAGGTCGCGGCCGCCACCAGCCGGGTCGTCCAGTCCGACGACGAGGAGGCCGTGGACCGCCGGCTCGCCGTCGGCTTCGCCGACCTGGTCGGCTTCACGCGGCTCACCCGGCGCCTTGAGGAGGAGGAGCTGGGCGAGCTGGTCGAGGCCTTCGAGACGACGGCCGCCGACCAGGTCGCCGCGTACGGCGGCCGGCTGATCAAGACCCTCGGCGACGAGGTGCTCTTCGTCGCCGACGACCCGGGTACGGCCTCCGAGATCGGCATACGGCTCATCGAGACGATGACCGGCGACGAGTCGATGCCGGCGCTCCGGGTGGGCATGGCCTTCGGCACGGTCACCACCCGCATGGGCGATGTCTTCGGCACGACGGTGAATCTGGCGTCCCGGCTGACCTCCATAGCGCCGCGGGACGCCGTCCTGGTCGACGGCGACTTCGCCGAGGCCCTCGGCGAGGCCGGGGACGCGCCGCTGTCGGAGGCGGACGTGGACGCGGCGGACTCGGAGAAATACCGCTTCGCGCTCCAGCCGATGTGGCGCCGCCCGGTCCGCGGCCTCGGCGTGGTCGAGCCGTGGCTGCTCACCCGGCGCGGGTGAGCGGCCCTCCGCACCGGGGGCGCTGACCGCCCCTCACGGCGGCTGCCGCTCCTCACGGGCTGGTCGCGCCCCGCGCGACGCCGACCGCAGACCCGCCGCTCCAGGGGGCAGCCCTAGGGTCGGCGGAGGTCTGCCAGCCGGGGGACGGTCGGGGGGCGCAGGGGGTGCGGGCGGCGGGGGGTGGGGACGGGTGGAGGCGCCTCGGCCGACGAAGCGGGGGCCACCGCGAGCTGGACGCCGCGGTCGGCGAGTGCCTGGAGTTCGGTCGCCGCGCGGTCGTCGCCGGGCGGCGGCTCGTCGGTCACCAGATGGGTGATCAGGTCGGTCGGCACCGTCTGGAACATGGTGTCGGACCCGAGCTTGGTGTGGTCGGCCAGGACCACGACCTCCGCGGCGGCCTGGACCAGCGCCCGGTCGACGCTGGCCGACAGCATGTTGGACGTGGACAGCCCGCGCTCGGCGGTGAGCCCGGCGCCGGACAGGAAGGCCCGGGAGACCCGCAGCCCTTGCAGGGACTGCTCGGCACCGCTGCCGACCAGGCCGTAGTTGGAGCCGCGCAGGGTGCCGCCGGTCATGACGACCTCGACCCGGTTGGCATGTGCCAGCGCCTGGGCGACCAGCAGCGAGTTGGTGACCACGGTGAGCCCCGGAACCCGGGCGAGCCGCCGGGCCAGCTCCTGCGTCGTGGTGCCCGCGCCGACGACGATGGCTTCGCCCTCGTCCACGAGCGAGGCCGCGAGATCGGCGATGGCCGTCTTCTCCGCGGTCGCTAGATGGGATTTCTGCGGAAAGCCGGACTCACGGGTGAAGCCACCCGGCAAGACCGCACCGCCGTGCCGGCGGTCCAGCAGTCCTTCTGCCTCCAGCGCCCGCACATCGCGGCGCACGGTCACTTCGGAGGTCTGGACGACGCGGGCGAGTTCCCGGAGCGATACCGCTCCGTTGGCTCGCACCATTTCGAGGATCAATTGGCGACGTTCTGCAGCGAACACGGAACCGACAGTAACCCCAACCACAGCTGCTTTCAGCGTTTTGCACCAGATGACGGAAGTTGCACGAGAATCAGACCGTCCCGTGCTATGCGCCGACCGTACGTTCGCTTGCGCCGCCCGCACGGCCCCCGCCCGTACGTCCGCCCCCCGCCCGTACGTCCCACGCGCGCCCCCGGGCGGGGCAGGGGCCGGGCCTACGACAGGCCTTGGTCCTGGCTGTCGGCCTTGCGGTTGTGCAGCTGCCGCGCGACCTCGGCGATCGAGCCGGACAGCGACGGGTAGACGGTGAAGGTGTTGGCGATCTGCTCGACCGTCAGGTTGTTGTCGACCGCGATCGAGATGGGGTGGATCAGCTCGCTCGCCTTGGGCGCGACGACCACACCGCCGACCACGATGCCGGTGCCCGGCCGGCAGAAGATCTTGACGAAGCCGTCCCTGATGCCCTGCATCTTGGCCCGCGGATTGCGCAGCAGCGGCAGCTTCACCAGCCGGGCGTCGATCCGGCCGCTGTCGACGTCGGCCTGGGAGTAGCCGACGGTGGCGATCTCCGGGTCGGTGAAGACGTTGGAGGACACCGTCTTGAGGTTCAGCGGGGCCACCGCGTCGCCCAGGAAGTGGTACATCGCGATACGGCCCTGCATGGCGGCGACCGAGGCGAGCGCGAAGATGCCGGTGACGTCGCCGGCCGCGTAGACGCCGGACGCGCTGGTGCGGGAGACCTTGTCGGTCCAGATGTGGCCGGACTCGGTGAGCTTCACGCCCGCCTCCACCAGGCCCATCCCGGAAGTGTTGGGGATCGCGCCGACCGCCATCAGGCAGTGCGTGCCGGTGATGACCCGGCCGTCGGTGAGCGTCGCCTCGACGCCGTCGCCGACCCGCTTGACGGACTGGGCGCGGGAGCGGGACATCACGTTCATGCCGCGCCGCCGGAAGACGTCCTCAAGGACCGCGGCGGCGTCCGGGTCCTCGCCGGGCAGCACCCGGTCGCGGGACGAGACCAGGGTCACCGTCGAGCCGAGCGCCTGGTAGGCGCCGGCGAATTCCGCGCCGGTCACACCGGAGCCGACCACGATCAGCTCGCGCGGCAGCTCGTCGAGGTCGTAGACCTGGGTCCAGTTGAGGATGCGCTCGCCGTCCGGCATCGCGTCGGGCAGTTCGCGGGGGCGCGCGCCGGTGGCGACCAGGACCGCGTCGGCGGTGAGCCGCCGCTCGGTGCCGTCTGCGGCGGTGACCACGACCGTACGGGTGCCCTCGGCGGTCTGCGGGCCGTCGAGCCGGCCGCGGCCGCGCATCACGGTGGCGCCGGCCCGGGTCACCGACGCGGTGATGTCGTGCGACTGGGCCAGCGCGAGGCGCTTGACCCGGCGGTTGACCTTGCCCAGGTCCACCCCGACGACCCGCGGGGCGCCGTGCAGCGGCGGGGTGTCGTCGGCGACGATGATGCCCAGCTCTTCGTACGACGAGTCGAAGGTCGTCATCACCTCGGCGGTGGCGATGAGCGTCTTGGACGGCACGCAGTCGGTCAGCACCGACGCACCGCCCAGCCCGTCGCAGTCGACGACGGTCACCTCCGCCCCGAGCTGCGCTGCCACCAGCGCCGCCTCGTAGCCGCCGGGTCCGCCACCGATGATCACGATCCTTGTCACGTACCCCATTGTCCCGCACGCGCCAAGTGTTCACCGCCAGGGGTGACCGCGGGTGTTCCTGCTCAGGGGCGCCCGTTCCCCGCGCGCTTCCTCACACCGGGGTCCGCGCCGCTCCCGTACCCTCGTCCTCATGTCGCTCTACGCCGCTTACGCAGGCAACCTCGACGCGCGGCTGATGACCCGCCGCGCCCCGCACTCCCCGCTGCGCGGCACCGGCTGGCTGAACGGCTGGCGGCTGACCTTCGGCGGCGAGCAGATGGGCTGGGAGGGCGCGCTCGCGACCCTGGTCGAGGACCCGGTCAGCCAGGTCTTCGTGGGTCTGTACGACATCGCGCCGGTCGACGAGGAGTCGATGGACCGCTGGGAGGGCGTGCCGCTGCAGATCTACCGGCGTACGACCGTACGGGTGCACACCCTGGACGGCGACCTGGCGGCGTGGCTCTACGTGCTCAACGACTACGAGGGCGGGCTGCCCTCGGCCCGCTACCTCGGCGAGATCGCGGACGCCGCCGAGTCGGCCGGGGCGCCCCACGACTATGTGATGGGGCTGCGCAAGCGCCCCTGCTGACCTGCCGCGAACCCGCGTACGGCGCCGGTTTCCGGCCATCGCGTGGCCGGGGCGGCGAGGGCCGCCGACTGTCGGATGCCGCTATTTCCGGAGTAGTCCATGTCAGGCCGTCTACGCGCGTAGGCCCTGACAGGTTACGCTCAGCGCGTGAACGCTTCTGTGAATCCCGACCCCTATGCCGCGGCCGACGCCGCCGCCGCCAGTCTGCGCGCGCTCACCGGCGCGCAGACGCACGACGTCGCCCTGGTCATGGGCTCGGGCTGGGTGCCCGCCGCCGACCAGCTCGGCACCGCGGACGCCGAGCTGCCGATCACCGAGCTGCCCGGTTTCCCGGCCCCCTCGGTGGCCGGCCACGCGGGCCGGGTCCGCTCGGTACGCGTCGGAGGCGTCCGTGCCCTGGTCTTCCTCGGCCGCACCCACCTCTACGAGGGACGGGGCGTCGCGAGCGTCGCGCACGCGGTGCGCACGTCGGTGGCCGCCGGCTGCAAGACGGTGATCCTCACCAACGGCTGCGGCGGCCTGCGCCCCGGCTACCGCCCCGGCCAGCCGGTGCTCATCAGCGACCACATCAACATGACGGCGACCTCGCCGATCGCCGGCGCGAACTTCGTCGACCTCACCGACCTCTACTCCCCCCGGCTGCGCGCCCTGTGCCGCGAGATCGACCCCAGCCTCGAAGAGGGCGTCTACGTCCAGCTCCCCGGCCCGCACTACGAGACGCCGGCGGAGATCGGGATGGTCCGCGCGATAGGCGGCGACCTGGTCGGCATGTCCACCACGCTGGAGGCGATCGCCGCGCGCGAGGCGGGTGCGGAGGTGCTGGGCATCTCCCTGGTCACCAACCTTGCCGCCGGGATGACCGGGGAGCCGCTCAACCACGAGGAGGTTCTGGCGGCCGGTCACGAGTCCGCGACGCGCATGGGCACGCTTCTGGCCGGCTTGCTGGCCCGCCTGTGACCTTGGCTCGCCCCACGCCGGGCGCCGGGCGCCCACGCCCTGCCCCTCGCGGTGCGCTGCCGGCCCGCGGCTGCCGTCATGGCTGGTCGCGCAGTTCCCCACCACTCCCTGCGGGGTGCCGTTACGGACTCCACAGTGCCGCTGCGTGGGTGGCTGGTCACGCAGTTCCCCACGCCCCCAGGTGGGTGTCTCTTGCGGTGCGTTGCTTGCCCGCGGCTGCCATCGTGGTTGCGCGCGCAGTTCCCCGCGCCCCTTTTGGCCTGCGTCCACCTGCGTCTGGCGTTTGCCCCTGCCAGGGGCTGGGCTCTGCGCAGAGGGCACGCGTTTTTCAGGGGCGCGTGGGAGTACCCCCAGGCGAAGCCCTGGGGGAGAACGGAGCGCCCCGCCGAAAAGGCGGGAAAGATGCGAACGCCACCGCAAGTGGCACCCACCCAGGGGCGCGTGGGGGTACCCCCAGGCGAAGCCCTGGGGGAGAACCGCGCGACCAACCACAGCGGACCGCAACTGTGAACGCAACAGGACGAGGCAGTACCCCAGGGGCGCGGGGAACTGCGCGACCAGCCACGATGGCGCCGCAGGCAAGCGACGCCACAGCAAGTGGCACCCACCCAGGGGCGCGTGGGGGTACCCCCAGGCGAAGCCCTGGGGGAGAACCGCGCGACCAACCACAGCGGACCGCAACTGTGAACCGGCATGGAGGCAACCGTGGAAGACCTGCTCGCTGAGGCTCAGGCGTGGGCAGCCGAGGACCCGGATCCGCAGACTCGGGCGGAGCTCGAGGACCTGCTGGTCCGGAAGGAAGTCGAGGAGTTGCGCGACAGGTTCGGCGGCACGCTGGAATTCGGCACCGCGGGCCTCCGCGGAGCGCTGGGCGCGGGCCCGAACCGGATGAACCGGGCCGTCGTGATCCGCGCGGCCGCGGGCCTGGCGGCCCACCTGCGCGGCAACGGCGGCACCGCCGCGGTCATCGGCTACGACGCCCGCCACAAGTCGTACGACTTCGCCCGCGACACCGCCGCGGTGATGACGGGCGCGGGCCTGCGCGCGTATCTGCTCCCCCGGCCGCTGCCCACCCCGGTGCTGGCGTACGCGATCCGCCATCTCGGCGCCGACGCGGGCGTGATGGTGACCGCGAGCCACAACCCGCCGCAGGACAACGGCTACAAGGTCTACCTGGGCGACGGCTCCCAGATCGTGCCGCCGGCGGACGCGGAGATCGCCGCCGAGATCGCGGCGGTCGGCCCGCTCGCGACCGTAACCCTGGCCGCGGACGGCTGGGAAGTGCTCGGCGAGGACGTGGTCGAGGCATATCTCGGGCGCGCGGTCGGAGTCCTCGCGGAGGGCGGCGCGCGCGAACTGTCCACCGTCTACACGCCGATGCACGGCGTCGGCCTGGAAACCCTGACCGCGGCCTTCGCACGGGCGGGCTTCCCCGCGCCGGTGGCCGTCGCGGAACAGGCCGCGCCCGACCCGGACTTCCCCACCGTCGCCTTCCCCAACCCGGAGGAGCCGGGGGCGATGGACCTGGCCTTCAAGGCCGCGCGGGACGCGAACCCCGATCTGGTCATCGCCAACGACCCGGACGCCGACCGGTGCGCGGTGGCTGTGCCCGACCCCGCCGCGGACGCGGGCTGGCGGATGCTGCGGGGCGACGAGTTGGGCGCGCTGCTGGCCGCGCACCTGGTGCGGCGGGGCGCCGCCGAGCCCGGCAGGGACGTCTTCGCGGCGAGCATCGTGTCGTCGTCGCTGCTGTCGAGGATCGCGGCCGCCGCCGGCCTCGGCTACGAGGACACGCTGACCGGCTTCAAGTGGATCGCCCGTGTCCCGGGCCTGCGGTACGGCTACGAGGAGGCGCTCGGCTACTGCGTCGACCCGGCCGGGGTCAGGGACAAGGACGGCGTCACGGCGGCGCTGCTGATCGCGGAGATGGCAGCCGAACTGCGGTCGGAGGGCCGTACGTTGGGCGATGTGCTGGACGAACTGGCCGTGGAGCACGGCCTGCACGCCACCGACCAGCTCTCGGCGCGGGTCGCCGACCTCTCCCTGATCAGCGACGCGATGGCGCGGCTGCGCGCCCACCCGCCGGCCGCGCTCGCGGGCCTGGACGTGGTGTCGGCCGAGGACCTCCAGCAGGGCGCGGGCGGCCTGCCCCCCACGGACGGCCTGCGCTACCGCCTCGCCGGGGACGCGGTGACCTCGGCCCGTGTCGTGGTCAGGCCGAGCGGCACGGAGCCGAAGATCAAGTGCTACCTGGAGGTCGTCGTCCCCGTGGGCACGGACGTGCCCGCCGCCCGCGCGCGGGCGGCGTCGCTGCTGGCCGCCCTCAAGCCCGACCTGGCCGCGGCGGCGGGCCTGTAGGCCGCGCAGGGGCGCGAGTCGGCCCCTGCGCGGTGCCGACCGCGCCCAGATACCTGGTGGACGAGCAGCCCGGCCCCGTGGCCCCGGCCCGTCCCGCCCTGCGCGGACCGGGCGGGGTGGGACGGGCTCAGCGCTTCCGGCCGCCGGGTGCGGCTAGCCGAAGCGGCCGTTGACGTAGTCCGCCGTGCGGGAGTCGACCGGGTCGCCGAAGACCTGCTCGGTGGCGCCGGTCTCGATGATGCGGCCGGGGGTGTCGTGGGTCGCCAGGAAGAACGCGCAGGACTGGGAGACCCGCTGGGCCTGCTGCATGTTGTGGGTGACGATGACGATCGTCAGGCGCCCGCGCAGCTCGGCGATGGTCTCCTCGACGCGCCGGGTGGAGGTCGGGTCGAGGGCCGAGCACGGCTCGTCCATCAGCAGCACGTCCGGTGAGACGGCCAGCGAGCGGGCGATGCAGAGCCTCTGCTGCTGGCCGCCGGAGAGCGATCCGCCCGGCGTGCTGAGCCGGTTGCGCACCTCGGTCCACAGGCCGGCCCTGATCAGGCTGGTCTCCACCAGGTGGTCGCGGTGGTCGCGGCTGACCTTGATCCCGGCGAGCTTCAGGCCGCTGGCGACATTGTCGTGGATCGACATGCCGGGGAACGGGTTGGGCCGCTGGAAGACCATGCCGATCCGGCGCCGCACGTCGGCCGGGCGGCGGCCGGACGCGTAGATGTCGGCGCCGTCCAGCAGCACCTCACCGGCCAGTGCCGCGCCACGCACCATCTCGTGCATCCGGTTGAGGATGCGCAAGTAGGTGGACTTGCCGCAGCCCGAGGGTCCGATCAGGGCGGTGACCTGGCCGGCCTGCATGCTCAGCGAGACCCGGTCGAGCACCTTGTGGGTACCGAACCAGGCGGACACCGCCCGGCTCTCCAGCGCGTAGAGGTTCGCGTCCGCGCCCCCTTCAGGGCCGCCGGACCCGGCGGTGGCCGGCCCCGGCCGGGACGGCGGTACGGGGGGAAGCACGACGGTGTCGGCCGCGTCGGGGTCGGCGGTGGACCCACGCGCTCCGGCTCCCACCGGAACGGGCTCCGCCTCCTGCGCCTGCCCGCCGGCAGCGCTGGTGTCGGTCATCGGTACTCCTTGGACGGTCGGTCGGGACGCGGGATGGGGACGCGGCGTGGTCGGGGGCGGTCGCCCCGGGCAGCGGGCAGGTGATCAGTAGAGGTTGGGCAGCAGGGCGGCGGCGTTCTCGTAGACGCACCACACCAGCGCGGCCAGCACCGGCGCGAAGATCAGGTAAAGGGCGCCGCGCGGTATTCGCCGCCCGGCGGCCGCGACCAGCAGGACCACCGCACCGAGCAGGCCCAGCGCCCAGAGCTGCACCGCGGGAAGGGCCGCGGTGTCGGAGGCGAGCGCGTGGTCGGTGTCGACGACGGCCGGACGGCCACCGGGGTTCGGCCGGCCGGTCCCGTTCAGCCGGGCGCCGACGAGCAGCGTGCGGGTGGGTATCCAGTCGGAGTCACCGGTGGCCAGGACCAGCCGGTCGGAGGCCGTGTCGGCGATCGGGTGGGAGCTGTCGCCGAAGGCGTTGACGGTGTAGGTGGACTCGCCCTGGCTTGTGGTGGTGTGGATGACGTCGCCGGTCCGCAGGTCGGTCAGGTCGGCGAACGGGGCGCCGAAGGTGGCGTGCCTCCCGAAGATCACACTGACGCCCTGCTGCCCCGGCAGCGCGGTGTCCCTGCGGTGGCCGGGGCCGCGCATCAGGTCGCGGCCGGTGGTCCCCTCGACGACCACGGCCTGGTGCAGTCCGATCGCCGGGATGTCGATGACGGCGACCGGTGCTCCGTCGGCGGCGGTGCCGACCGGGGCGACCGCGTTGGCGAGCTGGTGGGCGAAGGTTTTGTGCGCGGTGGACTGGAAGTGCCCCTCCTGGAGCCCCGAGGCGGCGAACAGGTAGCCGACGAAGCCCATCAGCAGCAGGCCGAGCAGGAGGCACGACAGGGCGGCCGTCACCGCTCCTGTCATCCGCAGGCCGAACCCGCGGGGCGAAGCGGCGGGGTCCGCCGCGCGGGGACGGCCGGGCGGCCCGGCGGGCAGGGGTGCGGGCCCGGACGTCCGGCCGCCGCCGGAGTCCGCCGCTTTCGCGAGAGTCGGCGTGCTCATGGCTGTGGATCCTCTTCTCTGGTGCGGCCGGACGCGGTGCGGTGTCGTCGGTCGGGGCGGTACGGGCAGCGGTGCGCCGCGGGGCGCGCCCCCGTCGTCCACCCGGTCATCCGCCCGGTCGCGGCCCGGGACCGGCGGCCGCCGAGCGGCGACGGCCGCGCAGGTAGTAGCCGAGTACCGGCGGCACGGTCACCACGGCGAGCAGTTCGAGGGCGGTCAGCGAGCTGAGCAGCCAGTCGTCGTTCCGGCCGGCCAGCGCGACCACGTCGGCCGGTACGGCAGATCCGCCGCCGCCCGCGGCGCCGCCCGAGCTGTCGGAGCCCGCGGTGGACACGACCTGGCCGGTCTGCGGGTCGATGACCTTGCCGGGGCCGCTGCCGCCGGAGGCACTGCCGCCGGAGGCGCTGCCGCCCGCGCTTCCGCCGCCTGTGGCGGTGGTGCCCGCGCTGCCGGACGACCCGCCGCCGCTCCCACCCGAGGTGCCGCCGCCGGACGAGCCGCTGCCGCCGGACGACCCGGCACCGGCCGTGACCGGCCTGCCGTGCTTCACGGTGCAGCTGAGCGGCGCGCCGGCCTTGTCGCAGGGGCTGGGCTGCGGGGCGTCGGTGAGGACGGTGAGCTTGCCGGCCGAGTTGAACGTCGGGTTGGCGCAGTTCGACAGCGTGTTGGGGTCGATACCACTGGCATTGCCCGGGATGTGGGAGACCTGGAGCAGGCCGCCCTTGACCAGCCCGCGCGGGATCGGCGAGTAGCCGAGCTGGCCTGCCTCGCCCTGCCCCGCGCAGAGGATGAAGCCGATGTAGCGACTGAGCGCCGACCCCTTCTTGGTGTCGAAGCGCGGAGGTATGCCCCGCTTCCCGCCCGTGCGCGGCACGATCAGGTAGCTGTAGCTGGAGATCGGGTACGAACGCGGGTCGCCCATGGTGTAGACGCCGTCGAGGTTCTGCTGGAGGAAGTTCGGGTCGCTGGGCGAGGTCTTGTCGTCCACCCCGCGGATCCTGGCGGCGGTCAGCGCCACGGCCACGTTGGACGGGCCGGGGAGGGTGTAGTAGCCGGCCGGGTTGAGGACCTTGACGACCGGCCAGTTGACCCGCTTGGCGTACGCGTACTCGTCGTAGCCGATCGTGCCCTCGCCGGTCTGCGACTGGACGTAGCTGGCCACGACGTCGGAGCCGTTCTGCGCGACCATCCGCCCGCTGGGCGGGTAGAACTCGGTGTAGTCGCCGCAGGTGCTGCTCAGGACGGACCGGCAGTAGGCGTCCCACTGGGCTTTGTGGGTGTGCTCCATGTAGCGGGTGAACTGCGCGGTCGCGCCGGAACCGTCGGACCGCACGACCGGGGTGATCGGGGTGTGCGGCAGGTTGGCGCCGTAGTCGTGCACGATCGCCGGGTCGTTCCAGTAGGTGATCTTGCCCGTGAATATCTTCACCAGCGTGTCGGTGGACAGTCGCAGGTTGGTGACCTGCTTGCCGGCGACCGTGAGGTGGTACATGAAGGCGGTGCCGCCTGCCGTCACCGGCACGTAGGAGAAGTCGTAGACCGGGTTCTCGGCGCCGTTGTACTGGCCGCCGGTGTTGCCCGCGTCGCCCGCGGTGCGGAAGGGCACGTCGGACGCGGTGAAGTCGTCCTGGCCCAGCGCCCACTGGGCGCGGCCGGCGGCCGAGCCGACCGCCGAGAAGTTGATGTTGATGCCCTGCGGCCCGACGTCCTGCCGCCACTGGTCGAGTGCCGGGCCGGCCCAGCTGGACCCGTCGCCGTTGAGCGAGGTGGCCGCGTCGGCCGTGCCGCTCTGCACCCCGAGCAGCGCCAGCGCGGCGGTCAGTACGGCGAGCAGCCGGGGCCAACGGCGGTACGCCCTGGGCGTTGTGGACATGGAGGCTCCTCCGGGCAGCGGGATGCCGAGGGTCGGAAGGACAGGGTCCGGCGGCCGGAGGGCGGCCGGCGACCGGCCCCCCTTGCGCAGGTCAGGGCCGCCGCTGAGTTCACGGCTGATCCGGCGCCGCCGGCGCCGGCTGAGGTCGCCCGGCCGGCGTCCGCCGAGGATCCGGGCGGTGACGAACAGCACCAGGACGACGGCCATCAGCGTCAGGGCCGCCGCGAAGGCCCGCGCCACCATGTCGGGCGCCGGGTACTTGACGTAGTTCCAGATGTACAGCGGCAGGCTGACCTGGTGGTCGGAGAACGGGTCGGCGTTCATCCCCGAGGTGAAGCCCGAGGTCAGCAGCACCGGCGAGGTCTCCCCCACACCGCGTGCCATGCCGAGCACCACGGCGGTCACCAGGCCGGGCCTGGCGGTGGGCAGCACCACGTTCAGCACGGTGCGCCACTGGCTGCCGCCCAGTGCGTACGACGCCTCCCGCAGGGTGCCCGGGACCAGTCGGATGACGACCTCGGCGGCGCGGGTCACGATCGGCATCATCATCACGGTCAGCGCCAGCGAGGCGGCGAAGCCGCTCTTCTGCAGGCCGAGGGTGAGGATGACCACGCCGAGGATGAACAGGCCGGCCACGATGGACGGCAGCGCCGTCATCGCCTCCACCACGGTGCGGACCGGGCGGGCCAGCCGGCCGCCGATCTCCGACATGAAGACCGCGGCGGCGATGCCCAGCGGGACGGCGAACAGCGTGGCCAGGCCGAGCTGTTCCAGCGAACCGACGATGGCGTTGAGCGCACCGCCCGAGGTGATCGGTGAGAGTGTGGCGGTGGACTGCATGGTCTGGGTGAAGAAGTTCAGGTGCGAGGCGGCGTGCTCGCCGCGGAAGAGCACGTAGCCGACCTGGTCGGCGATCAGCGCCACCACCAGCAGTCCCGCGGTAGCCACCGTGGTCTGGATCAGCCGGTCGCGGGCGGTCCTGGCGTCCCACATCAGGCGGGCGACACCCCAGGCCATGGCCAGGAAGTTCAGGTACCAGCAGAGCAGGAAGCCGAAGGCGCCGCTGAAGGGCAGCAGCCGTTCGTAGAGCAGCCAGGTGAAGGCCAGGGAGCCGCCGGCCGCGCCGATCAGGGCGCCGGTGCCGCCGTCACCCGCGCCGCCGAGCCGGACCCGGACCTCGGGGGCGGTCGCCGGGTCGGGCTGCGGGCGGGAGGCGGCCCCGCGCCCGGTCTCCTGCGGCGCTTTCCGCGCCGCGGGCTCCAACGTGGTCATGGGTGCGTACTCCTGCTCTGTGCGGTCCGCCGGGTGGGAGCCGGCCGGCGTCGGGTTCCCGGGCTCGGGTCAGGTGGACGGGTGACTTCTCCGGGTGCTGCTCCGGTGGGTCTGATGCGCACTGCGGCTCAGTCCGCCGTCGCCGCGCCGGACCTGGAGCGTCCGATGATCACCGCGGCCCCCACGTTGACCAGCAGCGTCAGCATGAAGAGCACCAGTCCCGCGGCCATCAGCGCGGACAGCGACAGCGGGTCGGACTCGCCGAAGCGCAGCGCGATCAACGCGGAGATCGAGTTGGCCCCGTTCTCCAGAACGTGCGAGGTGACGTGGAAGGAGGGCGAGATGATCAGCGCGACGGCGATGGTCTCGCCCATCGCCCGGCCGAAGCCCAGCATCACCGCACCGATCACACCGCCCCGCCCGAAGGGCAGCACCACGCTGCGGACCATCCCCCAGCGGGTGCTGCCCAGGGCGTAGGCGCCCTCCCGTTCGCCCTGCGGGGCCTGCGAGAAGACCTCCCGGCTGAGCGAGGTCATGATGGGGATGATCATCAGCGAGACCACCGTCCCCGCGATGAACGCGGACGAGGTGTACGAGGTGTCGATGTCGCCCGTGCGCACCTTGAGGAAGGGGACGGCCCCGCCCGGGTGCATGGTCAGCCAGCGGACGAAGCCGACGATGCGCGGCTGGAGGAAGAACAGCCCCCACAGCCCGTAGACGATGCTGGGGATCGCCGCCATCAGGTCCACCAGCGAGACCAGCGTGGAGCGGATGCGCACCGGGGCGTACTCGGAGATGTACAGCGCGGCGGCCAGCGAGACGGGGACGGCGATCACCAGCGCCACCAGGGCGATGATGATGCCGTCGGGGAGTACGGCGGCAATGCCGAAGACGTGCGACTGCGTCTGCCACTTCGACTCGGTGAAGAAGGACCAGCCGGCCACCCGCAGGGCTTTGAGGCCCCGGTAGAACAGGAAGAACGCGATGAGCCCCATGATCGCGAAGACCGAGAGACCCGCGCCCCGCAGCACCCACCGGAAGACCTGGTCGCCGGGCGCGACCGGTGCCGAGATGCTGCGCGGCCGGTCCGCCTCGCGCCAGTCGCCGCCGGGCTCGCCGACTCCTTCTGTGACGTCGGACGGCTCGGGGTCCGGGGCGGCGAATGCCATGATCGACTGCACTCCTCGGCTGGTTTCTGCGACGGGCGTCCGCCCACCGGGCGGTGCTGCGGCGCCCACCGGGCGGTGCTCAGCGGTGGCGACAGATACATTCGCGCGGCTACGGGAGACCGATGACGGTCCTGCGGGTGAACGCGGCCACAACAGGGGCGGGCGCGGGCGGGTCGCGGGCGGCGGGGGGAACCGCCGTCCGCGACCCGGCCGGCTCCGGGT
Source organism: Streptomyces sp. NBC_00433 (assembly GCA_036015235.1). Lineage (NCBI taxonomy): Bacteria > Bacillati > Actinomycetota > Actinomycetes > Kitasatosporales > Streptomycetaceae > Streptomyces > Streptomyces sp. NBC_00433. The sequence goes on from CP107926.1 coordinate 3,673,453, forward strand.
CAGCGGCCCGGCCTGAGGCGGCCGAGCCCGCGCCGGGCCGCGGCGGAGGCGTCACGCGACCGCCGCCGCAGGGTCTCCCCGGCAGGGGTGCCGGTCAGGACGAGCACCGCCGGGGCGCCGAGCAGCAGGACCGCACCCGCGATCAGCAGCGCGGGCAGCACGAACCGCGCCCCGCCGGCCCGGTCCGGGTCGAGCGCTCCCGACGCGGCGGGTTGAGCGTCTTCCAGCGGCCCGCCGTTCCTGGCTGTCGGCAATCCGGCACCGCCGGACGCCGTCACGCCCCCGGCCGCGGTGCCGCCCGCGCCGCCGGATGCCGAGCCGCCGGTGGTCCCGCCACCGAGGCCGCCGGACGCCGAGCCGCCGCCGCCCGCACCGCCGGACGCGCCGCCGCCCGAACCTCCGCCCGCGGAACCCCCCGTGCCGGTCGGCCCGACCTGGTTGCCGGGCAGTGCGCCGTCCTGGCTCTGCACATGTCCGACGGCGGCCTGCGCCTGCTTGTGCTGGGAGGCTGTCAGGTCGAGGAATCCGGCCGCGAGTTGTCCCGGCTGGAAGCCGTACACCTGCCCGGCGGACGGGTCGGTGGCGCGGGAGACGAACTGGCCGATCCTGTCCGCCTTCTTCTGCGGCAGCCCCTTGGTCGGCAGCATCGCGTACTGCACCGCCGCCAGCGGGTAGGCGGCCGCGTCCCTGCTGAAATCGGTACGGGGCTTCCCGTACGGCAGTGTCTGGGTCCCGGTCCTGGCGTCCACCGGCATGTCGTCGACGGCGGCCTGCAGACCGTCCGCGGTCGGGGCGACGAACGAGCCCGCCGGATTCTGCAGTTCGGCCTCAGGCAGCGAGAACGTCTTGGCCTGCCCGGAGTCCACGATGCCGAGCACCACCCGCTGTCCGGTCAGCTGGGCCTCGCAGTGCCCGTCCTCCCGTGCGCCGCCCGCGCGGAAGGTCACGGTGTTGCAACTGGGCTGGGCGTTGAGTACATGCCGTGCCACCTGGCCGAGACCGCCGATCAGCGGGTTCCACTCCAGCTGCTTGCGGTAGGACACACCCAGGCCGCCGTTGTCGTACTTCCCGGTCGCGTCCTGCGGGACGAACGAGTCGATCGGGTAACCGGGGTAGGCCGGCCGCAGGTAGAAGGTGTCCAGGTGCATGCCCCACGGGTCGGGCATCCCTTGGAGGAACTGCTCCGCCTTGGGGTCCGCCGCGATCCAGGAGGTCAGCTGCTGCACCAGGTCGGTGGTGCCGCCCACGACGACGGGCAGCGAGTACGGGTTGCCGCAGGCCGGCCAGTTCGGCCCGTTCTGCGGGTCGCTCGGGTTCAGCTGGACGAACTCCGGGTCGTCGAAGAGGCAGGCGGGGTTGCCGTCCACCGAGGCGAACGCGGGATCCCCCGGCTTGACGCCCTGGTCGCCGACGTAGGACTGGGTGAGCAGCTTGGCCAGCAGCCTGGCGTTGAGGCGCATGTGCGTGATCTGCGCGCCGGTCTTGTCGTCGTCCACCACGAAGACCACCGAGATCCCGGTGTTCGCCAGCGGCGCGTAGACGTACGGGCGCGGCGCGTCACCGGTGTCGGGGAGCGCGGTGAGCGCGACGTCGCTGCCCAGCTTCTGCAGGAACTGCGCCCTGGCCTGCGGCTCGCCGCCGCTGGGGGTGTACTGGACGCTGAGCGGCGAGGAACCGTTGCAGAAGCCGGAACGCCACTGCTGCATCGCCCGGTTGGCCATCTCCAGGCCTTGGACGGTGAAGTCGGCCGCGGTCGCCCTGCAGTCCGTCGGCGTGGTCGCGAACGTCAGCGGCACGGTCACCCGGTTCGCCCAGGCGCACGACTCGCCGTCGGCGTAGCCGGTCTGGAAGTCCTGCCCGGTGATGACGCTGTCGGTCGCCTCCACGTCGGTGTCGAAGGTGTGGTCGTCGCACTTGGCGGCACTGCCGGCGGCGTCCACGTCCCATGCGTCGCCGCCGTAGTTGGCCTCCACCACGAGCGAGCAGGGGTGGTGGGGGTCGCAGCCCAGTGTCTGGCTCTGCTCGGCGGTCCACACCTCTATATCGGCCGAGCCGGTGCCGTCGGCGTGCGTGAAGGACACCTGTGCGTTCGTCGGGAACTCCGGCGCGGTGCTGCCCGCCCCGGGCTGCGTCTGGTCGAAGCCCTTGGCGGCGTCGGCGTTGTACAGGCTGCTGCCGTAGCAGTCGGTGATCTTCGGTGTGGTCCCCCGGCACTGGTAGACCCGTACAGGGAACGCGTGCGCGGCGTCGTTGGGCCGGATGAACATCGGGTCGTTGGTGGTCGGCGTGAACCCGCTCCATGAGACGTGCACGACCTGGTCGGTGAGGTTGGTGGTCTGGCTCACCGTGACCGAGCCCGGCTGCCCCTTGGTCTGGGTGTCCGGGTCCCATCGCTCGGGGCCCGGCACCGTCGTCCCGGTGGCGGCCTGCGCGGTCGGGGCCGTGTGCGCGCCCGGCGGCAGCGCGGCGAGGAACCCCAGCAGCAGTACGGCGCACGGCACCATCGCAAGGACTCTGCGAAACCTCCCCCCGGTGCGGGGCGTGCGATGCGCTCGCTGTTCCATGACGGGCGTTCCCTTCTGCGTTCCCTGCGGGGTTCCTGCGGGGTTCCTTGCGGCGATTCAGCGGCGATTCCCGCCGCGTTCCTTGCGACCCGCGGAAAACCACGCAGGCTCCGCCCCATTGCGCCCGCAGCGGGTGACGAATGACGGTCCATCAGGTGTACGAGGCGACAACACCGCCGCGCGCGGGGCGGACGCCACGGGGTCCGCTCCGCGCGCGGGCGAGCCGATCTGCGTTCAGCTCGCAGGGGTGAAGGTGAGCACCAGTGAGCCGACCGAGTCGCCGGCCGCGAAGAAGCCGGTCTTCAGCTTGGTGTTGAGGAAGTCGGCGCCCGCCGGGTCCAGGTCCACCTCGGAGGCGTTGAAGACCGCGCCCGTGCCGACCTTGTCCACCCGGATGTCGCCCGTCGGCACGAACAGCGGCACGGCGGTGGTCCCGCCCGTGGGGACGCCGGTGATCTGGTCGTTGTAGAGGTCGTAGGAGAGCTGGGAGAAAGTCACCGAGCGCAGCGTCTTCGCGTCCAGCACCAGCAGCGCGCCGCCGAACTGGGCGGTCCCGTAGTAGCCGGTCAGGTTGGCGTCGCCGCCGGTGACCGGGAAGGTGGCGGAGACACCGGTCGTACCGGAGTAGGACGCGGTCGCCGAGGGCAGCGGCACGGCGATGATGCCCTGGGCGGCGGCGTTCACCAGGAAGGTGTTGCTCTCCGAGATGACCGCGCTGCCGGAGGCCGGCGTCGCAGCGGACGCCTGGCCGGCGAAGCCGAGGGCGAGCAGGGAGGCCGCGGCAAGTGCGAGCGACGTGGCGTTGCGCAGGTTCTTCATGGTCTCTCCTGGATAGCTGGGACTTCGATGGGGCCGGGCCGGCGCCGGAAGGATGTCTGGCGCCGGCCCGTCGAGAGGTGGAGAAGGGGTCGGTCAGGGTGTTCCGTCGGTCAGGGTGTTACGGGTGGGTGATCGCGCCGCACAGGGCCAGCGGGAGGAACCCGTAGCTCTTGAGGTCGGCCTGCGCGGTGGCGTTCTTGCAGATCCAGCCGGTCGAGCTGAAGATCGCCTTCAGCGCGGTGGCGTGCGCGTCACCGGCGGTCCAGTCGGCGTCGCGCACGACGTTGTAGACGCTCCTGCCGTAGGCGCTGGTGGCGAACGACGAGGTGATCACGTGCGTGGTGGGGTCGACCGGCACGATGATCGGCGTCTGGCTGGTGCCGCCGATGTTACGGACGGTCAGCGGGCCCTGGACGTCGTTGCCGGAGCCGTGGCCGCCGTAGACCTGGCCGATGTAGTGGGCGACGGAGTAGGGGACCACCGCGTTGTTGTCGTGGAGGAGCACGTTGCTGCCCTCGTTCTCCTCGACGGTGGTGTTCACGCACGACGGCTGCGGGTCGGCGTTGGACAGGCCGAGCACGTTCATGAAGAACGAGCGGGTACCCGAGCCGTTCTGCGGCAGGAAGGGCTTGATCGTGGCGTTCGGCGCCACCCAGGTGCCACCGACGTCCGTGATCTGGTTCCAGTTGGTGATGCTGCAGTTGTAGATGCCCTTGAGGTCCGCGGTGCTCAGGTTCGGCGGGGCGTTGCCACCGGACTGCGCGGCCCAGGTCACCGCGTCCTTGGCGTAGGCGATGAAGTCGTCGGTGGTCAGCTGGCCGGCGGCCGGGCCGCCCGAGGAGCGGGCGAAGTCCACAGTGGTCTTCGTGGTGTTCTGCAGCGCCGTGACACCCGCACCGGAGCCGTTCGGACGCGGGTTGAGCGAGGTCGCACCGGTCTTGGTGGTGATCGGGGAGGTGCCCGTCGCGTCCCAGCTGTAGAGCTTGGGGGTGCCGGTGTAGTCGGCGGAGAACTTGTTGAAGAGGGCCTGGGTGGTGTCCGAACCCACACCGACGATGTCGGTGGCAGCGGGGGTGACGCCGGCGGGGGGGTCGGCGGAGGCGGGGCCGGCCAGCGTCACGAGGGAGACGAGCGCGGCGGCGGAGAGCAGAGCGACAGCAGTCTTACGCATGGTGCGTTTCCTCCAGGAGGAAGTGGCTTGCATGTCGGACCGGATCCTTGTCGGACCCGGTGCGGGAGCCACACCCGAACGGCTCCCAGCGGCACCGAGCTTCACCGACGGCCGACCGGGCGCCAAGTACCGTGCGTCGCGGCCGAGTCGGCCCGCCCGGTGCGCGGGCCGACCGCCCGTAGCGGCGTTTGCGCTGCTCGCAGGCCGTACGCCGGCTGCTTGGGGAGCGCCCTCGCGAGCAGCGCACGGCACCGTACGTGCTTCTCGCGGTGGGGCTTTGAGCCAGTTCGGGATACCTCTCGTTCACCGTCGCTGTGACCCTCGCCGTCGCTGTCGCCGCACCCGTCGCCCTCGCCGTCGCCCTCAGCGGCTCGCGGTGAGGACCCCGGCCCACGCCTCCGGCGACAGGTCGTCGAGCGCGCGCAGGAAACCCTCCATCCCCTTGCGACACTGGTCCTGCCGCAGATAGCTCCGGGCGCTGGAGGCGATCGGATCGCCCTCCCGGACCCCCGCCCTGCGCGCGGGCAGCCGGGCCGTCCACGACCAGCGGCCGAGGCGTTGCACCACGGCGTACTGCAGCACCCGCCGGTCGGCCCTCAACTCCCGCAGTGCCGACGCGAGTTCGCGCTCGTCCCGATACCGGGTCGCCGAGCACGCCATGTGCCTTCCGTTCGCGGCCACCAGCGACCAGCCCACCGTGCCCGCCGCGTCGTGCGACGTCAGCAGCCTGGGCCGGCGCCGCGCCCGCTCGATCCCGCCGGTCACGTCCCCGTCCTCGCCGCGGAGTCCCGACCACTGCGCCACCATCTCCTGCTACGTCCTTCCGTCGGGCCGGGGCGGCGGTCGAGCCGGTGGAGAACCGGCCCGACGTCGTGGAGCCGGGATCAGGCCTGCGCCGACGCCCGCTGCTCCTCGTCCCCCGACGGGGCGCCCAACAGGGCGATGAACTTTCGGAACGCGCCCTGGCAGGTGGCGTAGCGCTCATAGGCCCGCGGTGAACGGGCCAGCGCCCGCCCGTGCGGACCGGGCACCGTCCACACCCAGCCGACGCCCTCCTTCTCGTGCAGGATCCGCGCGAGGTGGTCCGCACCGTCGTCCCGGAGCGCCACGCACGCGCTGAACGCGTCCTGGGCCGTTCTGAAATGGGCGGGAGAGACGGCCACGACCCGTCCGTTCTGAGCCTTCAGCCGCCACTCGTACAGTCCGTCCACGGACTTCTCCGCGGTGAAACGCCCCCTGCCTCTTCGCGCCTGCTCTCCACCCGACATCTCCACAAGCTCCATTGGCATTCCCCTCACCCGAGTGACCTCCTGCCGCGTCGCTGCCCGTTCCCGGCCAGGAGGTACGAGGACTCCCGGCCGGGAGGTACGAAGGCGGGGCGCAACCGAGCGCTACGCGCGGAGATCGAGGGCGGAGCCGCTCCCCGGCGGCACCGCGGAAACCGGACCGCCGCCACTGCGGAGGGCCGGTGGAACAGCCGATCGGGCACAACGGAACGGGCGACGACAAGTCCCCCGCCGACACCCGCTGCTCACGCCCGTGTTCGCATCGTCACGGAACGACGCTCCGGGGGTACGGTGGCCGGGCATGCACGTCAAGGTGAACAACAGCACCCGTAGGGGCAACTTCGGCTCAGTCCGCGCCGCCGCGGAGCGCCGCGTCGGCCGCGCCGAGCCCCAGCAGCAGGACTCGGAACCTCTCTAACGCCGCCTGGCACGTCGAGTGCCGCTCGTAGGCACGCGCGGACACCGCGTGCACCTGGCCGTCGGGGCCGCGCAGCCGCCAGACCCAGCCGTTGGACTCGGCGGCGTGCCGGACTCCGCCGGCCAGGCCCGCCGCCTGCTCGCACAGCACCGCGAACGCGGCTCTGCAGTGCGCGTCGTCCGGATAGGTCCGCGCCCCCAGCGCGATCACCCGGCCGTTGTTGGCGGTCAACCGCCATGAGAACCGACCGTCCTCGTCGACATCGATCCGGCACCGAGTACCCGTCCCCTTGGTACTCGCACCCCCGACTTCCCCTGACACCACGCCACCCACCCCTTGCCCTCGCCTTTACAGCTCGTGCAGCACGGGCAATGTATGTGGCAGGTGATAGTTCAGCAGTGCCTCACAGGTTGCCTGCGGCATCCTTCACCGTGAAGTTGCCCCTCGTTCACGAACGGTCACTATGGGTGGCGAGAACGCTTCCATGCTGGGCTCGGGGGGGGTTGGAAGTGCCTCTTGCGGTGGGTCGCTCGGCTGCGGCGCCGTCGTGGTCGTGCGCGCAGTTCCCCGCGCCCCTTTGGGCTTGCGTCCTCTTGCGGCCAGGGCGTTGGCACCTGACAGGGGGCAGGGGCGTTGCCCTCCGGGCGGAGGGTGAGCGTTTTTTGGGGGCGCGGGGAACTGCGGGACAAGCCCACCACCGGTGGAAGGTCCGGGGAACAGGGGGCGAGGAGTCCCCCGGGGCTAGCCGATGGCCAGGAGGACGATCAGGACGATCGCGCCGGCCGCCGCGGGGGCCAGGACCTCCCAGCACCAGCGCACCACCGGCGCGGTGGCCTCCTCGGCGCCCGCCGGGGTCTCGGCCCGCTCGGCCAGCTCACGGAGTTCGGAGAGCGCCTGGTCCGACCAGGCACGGATGGTCGGGTCGACGCCCGGAGCGGGTCGCGGCGTACGGCCGTACGCGGGCCGGCGCCCCGCGCCCGGCGTGAAGGCGTCGTCACCGGCCGCCTTCACCTTCGCATCCTGCCGAGCGGCCCGCTTGCGCGCGCGCAGCGAGACCGGGATGGCCCAGAGCTGGTACTTCTTGCCGCCCGCCAGCAGCTCGGTGGAGTACGAGGAACGCACCGCGTCCACTCCGGCCCACGGCACCGTGATCGACCGGAACGGATTCCTGATCCGGATCCGGTCGGAGTTCGCGAAGACCGCGGGGCGCAGCGTGAGCCCCACGATCAGCGGCAGCGCGAGCAGCAGGGCCGCGATGGCCAGCCACGGGGTGTGGCCCTTGCCGTTGGCGATGGCGTCGCCGCCGAGCCAGCCGGCGACGGCGATCAGGCCCACCCCGCCGACCATGCCGGCCATCGAGCGGTAGACGCGGTCGGCGTACTGGGGCTGTCCGGTACCGGTGCCGCCGGTCGGCGGCTTCGGGGGGTCGGACCTGGGACTCGTCATAACGATCGATTGTGCCCGACGCTGATGCCCTGCCGGGCCACGACCCGGTTGCGTTCCCGTCTCGACGTACCGTCGCCTCACCGGGGCGGGCCCCGTGATCCCCGGGCGGCCTCTTGCGGTGCGCTGCTTGCCTCCGGGCCGGTGGGGGCATCTCGCGCGGTTCCCCGCGCCCCTGGGGTGGGTGCCGCGTCCTGTCGCGATCACAGTCCCGGTACGTCGTGGCTGGTCGCGCAGTTCCCCGCGCCCCTGGGGTGGGTGCCGCGTCCTGTCGCGATCACAGTGCCGGTGCGTCGTGCTTGCGGGCGACGTTCCCGGCGCTCCTGGGAGACGCTCGCCCGCGTGGGCACGCCCCCCGGGAGGTCGGGAGGGTACCCTCCCGAGGTGGGTTCGGGGCGGAGGTGCGCGGGTGGTGTATCGCTACGCGCGTAGATATGCTGGGCTGGTGACCATGTCCTCAGTTATTCCCGCATATGGCCCCGACGCCCCCGGGCGGCTGGCCGGCCTCGCCGATGTCACGGCGTCGGACGCCGCGCTGCGGCGGTTCCTGCACGGGCTGCCCGGCGTCGACGCCGTCGGCCTCGAAGCCAGGGCCGCAGGCCTCGGCACCCGGTCGATCAAGACGACGGCGAAGGCGTACGCCATCGACCTGGCGATCTCGATGATCGACCTGACGACCCTGGAAGGGTCGGACACCCCCGGCAAGGTCAGGGCGCTGTGCGCCAAGGGCCGCAGGCCTGATCCGACGGATCCGGGGACGCCGCACGTCGCGGCGATCTGCGTGTATCCCGACATGGTCGCCGTGGCGCGCGAAGCGCTGGGCGAAGGCTCGGGGATCAGCGTCGCGTCGGTCGCGACCGCCTTCCCGGCCGGGCGCGTGGCGCGGCCGGTCAAGCTCGCCGACACCGCGGACGCGGTCGCCGCGGGGGCCGACGAGATCGACATGGTCATCGACCGCGGCGCCTTCCTGTCGGGTCGCTACATGGAGGTCTTCGAGGAGATCAGGGCCGTCAAGCAGGCCTGCGCGAGGCCTGACGGGACCGCCGCCCACCTGAAGGTGATCTTCGAGAACGGCGAGCTGTCGACGTACGACAACATCCGCCGCTGCTCGTGGCTGGCGATGCTGGCCGGCGCGGACTTCATCAAGACCTCGACCGGCAAGGTCGCGGTGAATGCCACCCCGCCGAACACGCTGCTGATGCTGGAGGCGGTGCGGGACTTCCGCGACGCGGTCGGCGTGCAGGTCGGCGTCAAGCCGGCCGGCGGCATCCGCACGTCGAAGGACGCGATCAAATACCTGGTGATGGTCAACGAGACCCTCGGTGACGACTGGCTCTCGCCCGACTGGTTCCGCTTCGGCGCCTCCAGCCTGCTCAATGATCTGCTGATGCAGCGGCAGAAGCTCAGCACCGGCCGGTATTCCGGCCCCGACTACGTCACGGTGGACTGATCGTCATGGCCAACCACAACACCCAGCGGAAATTCGCCTACGCGCCCGCGCCCGAGTCGCGCGCGGTGGTCGATCTGGCCCCGTCCTACGGGCTGTTCATCGACGGCGAGTTCACCGACGCCGCCGACGGCACCGTCTTCAAGACCGTCTCGCCGTCCAGCGAGGAGGTGCTCGCCGAGGTCGCCAGGGCCGGCGACGCCGACGTGGACCGGGCCGTGAAGGCGGCCAGGAAGGCGTTCCTGAGCTGGAGCGCGCTGCCGGGCGCCGAGCGCGGCAAGTACCTGTTCCGTATCGCCCGCATTCTCCAGGAGCGCTCGCGCGAGCTGGCCGTCCTGGAGTCGCTGGACAACGGCAAGCCGATCCGCGAGACGCGTGACGTCGATCTCCCGCTGGTCGCCGCGCACTTCTTCTACTACGCCGGCTGGGCCGACAAGCTCGCTCACGCCGGTTACGGCCCCGACCCGCGCCCGCTGGGGGTGGCCGGGCAGGTCATCCCGTGGAATTTCCCGCTGCTGATGCTGGCCTGGAAGATCGCGCCCGCGCTGGCCGCGGGCAACACGGTGGTGCTGAAGCCGGCCGAGACGACACCGCTGTCCGCGCTGTTCTTCGCCGACATCTGCCGGCAGGCGGGCCTGCCGCGCGGGGTGGTCAACATCCTGCCCGGTTACGGTGACGCGGGCGCCGCGCTGGTCGCGCACCCGGACGTCGACAAGGTCGCCTTCACCGGCTCAACCGAGGTCGGCCGGGCCATCGCCCGTACGGTCGCGGGGTCGCGCAAGAAGGTCACGCTCGAACTGGGCGGCAAGGCCGCGAACATCGTCTTCGACGACGCGCCGATCGACCAGGCCGTCGAGGGCATCGTCGACGGCATCTTCTTCAACCAGGGCCATGTGTGCTGCGCCGGGTCGCGGCTGCTGGTGCAGGAGTCGGTGCAGGAGGAGGTGCTCGACGCGCTCAAGCGGCGGATGGGCACGCTGCGGGTCGGCGACCCGCTGGACAAGAACACCGACATCGGGGCGATCAACTCCGCGGAGCAGCTGGCCAGGATCACCGCGCTGGCCGAGGCGGGCGAGGCCGAGGGCGCCGAGCGCTGGGCGCCGGCCTGCGAACTGCCCTCCGCCGGCTACTGGTTCGCGCCGACCCTCTTCACCGGTGTCACCCAGGCCCACCGGATCGCCCGCGAGGAGGTCTTCGGCCCGGTGCTGTCCGTCCTGACCTTCCGCACCCCGGCCGAGGCGGTCGAGAAGGCCAACAACACGCCGTACGGCCTGTCGGCCGGCATCTGGACCGAGAAGGGCTCGCGCATCCTGTCGATGGCGAGCAAGCTGCGGGCCGGCGTGGTGTGGGCCAACACCTTCAACAAGTTCGACCCGACCTCGCCTTTCGGCGGTTACAAGGAGTCCGGCTACGGCCGGGAAGGCGGCCGGCACGGCCTGGAAGGCTACCTGGCCGGAGCGGCCGACCACGCGGCGGGCGAACTCGCGAGCGAGAAGGAGAGCGCGACCAATGAAGGTGTCTGAGCAGCAGTCGCGCCTTGCGGTGTTCAAGACCTACAAGCTTTACGTGGGAGGCAGGTTCCCGCGTTCCGAGAGCGGCCGGGTGTACGAGGTGACGGACTCCAAGGGCGGCCATTGGCTGGCCAACGCACCGCTGTCGTCGCGCAAGGACGCCCGTGACGCGGTGGTCGCGGCCCGCAAGGCGGTGCCCGGCTGGTCCGGCGCGACGGCGTACAACCGCGGGCAGGTGCTCTACCGCGTCGCGGAGATGCTGGAGGGCCGCCGCGAGCAGTTCGCCCGCGAGGTCGCCGACGCCGACGGGCTGTCGAAGTCCAAGGCCGCCGCGGCGGTGGACGCGGCGGTGGACCGCTGGGTCTGGTACGCCGGGTGGACCGACAAGATCGCCCAGATCGCGGGCGGCGCCAACCCGGTGGCCGGCCCCTTCTTCAACCTCTCCACCCCGGAGCCGACCGGCGTGGTGGCGGTGCTGGCCCCGCAGGAGTCCTCGCTGCTCGGCCTGGTCTCCGTGCTGGCCCCGGTGATCGCCACCGGCAATGCGGCCGTCGTGGTCGCCGCCGAGGGCGCCCCCCTCCCGGCGCTGTCCTTCGGCGAGGTCCTGGCCTCCTCCGACGTGCCCGCCGGTGTGGTGAACATCCTCTCCGGCCGCACCGCGGAGCTGGCCGCACCGCTGGCCGCCCACCAGGACGTCAACGGCCTGGACCTGACCGGCGCGGCCGCCGCGCTCGCGGTGGACCTGGAGGTGGCGGCGGCCGACACGCTCAAGCGCGTCCGCCGCCCCTCCCCCGCGCCGGAGGACTGGACCGCCGACCCCGGTACGGGCCGCCTGACGGCCTGGCTGGAGACGAAGACGGTGTGGCACCCGATCGGCGTCTGACGCCGGTCGTCCCACGGCGGTCGTCCGACGCCCGTCGCCGGCTGCCGGTCGTCAGCCGCCGGTCACCGCGCCGCTCGCCGGGCCGATGACCGGCATGCTGCCCAGCGAGCCGCCGTGCGTGACCTGGTCGGTGACGGCGGTGGTGGACAGCGGCTGGAAGTCGGCGACCTGCGTGCTGAGGCCGTTGTCCAGCGGGTCCACGCCGGTGTCCGAGAGCGGGTCGAGGGGCAGCCGGCGGACCGGGTCCACCCCGGACGCCACCGCCCCGGTCACGCTCTGGACCGGCAGCGTGTCCGGCGGGAGCGCGGAGTCGAGGGCGGTCGCCCCGGCGGGGGCGGCCGGGGTGGCCGCCAGCGCGGCACCGGCCGGCGCGAGGGTCGCGGCGGCCGCGGTCAGGGTGAGGGCGAGGGCGGTACGCAGGGAGGGCATGGGCACCTGGGCTCGTTCGGGGGCGGAGACGTGCTTTCCGGTCTCAGCGTAACGGAACGGGTGCGGTGCGTAGTTGTCCGACGGCGGGGGATCACCCGGGCGGGGATGCGGGAGAATGGTTTCCCGTGAGTTCACTTCCCGCCCGCGTGATCCTGCTCGCCGGGCCGTCCGGCTCGGGCAAGTCCTCGCTCGCCGCCCGCGCCGGACTCCCGGTGCTCGCCCTCGACGACTTCTACAAGGACGGCGACGACCCGTCGCTGCCCGCCCTTCCCGGCGGGACCGGGACCGACTGGGACGACCCCGGGTCGTGGAATTCCGCGGCCGCGGTGGCGGCCGTCGCCGCCCTGTGCGCGGAGGGCGCCGCGGACACCCCCGTCTACGACATCAGCGCGAGCGCCGCCACCGGCCGCACCCGGCTGGACCTGGGCGGTGCGCCGCTCTTCGTCGCCGAGGGGATCTTCGCCGCGGAGATCGTCGGCCGCTGCCGTGAGCTGGGCCTTCTCGCCGACGCGATCTGCCTGCGCGGGCGCCCTTCCACGACCGCCCGCCGCCGTTTCCTCCGCGACCTTCGCGAGGGGCGAAAGGCGGTGCCTTTCCTCCTCCGACGCGGCTGGCACCTCATGCGCGCCGAGCGCGCCATCGTCGCCCGACAGGTCGCGCACGGCTGCCATCCCTGCGACGCGCCCGCCGCACTGACCCGCATCCACGCCATTCCCGTCCGGGAGGTCGTCGCCCCCTAGGGCCGCGGGCCTGTGTCCGACCCGCGGCCGGCGCCGCGTGGGCGCTGCTGCGTCGGGCGGCGCCCCCAGGGGCGCGGGGCTGTGTCCGACCCGCGGCCGGCGCCGCGTGGGCGCTGCTGCGTCGGGCGGCGCCCCTCAGGGGCGCGGGGAACTGCGCGCTCAGCCGCCTACCGGCCGGTGGTCCGGCACGGACCGAACAGCCCCTTTGGGACGGTGACGACCCGCGCGCCCGGTGGGGGCTGGTCGCGCCCACGCGGCGCCAGCCGCAGATCAGACGCAGCCCCGCGCCCCTGTAAGGCGCCGCCTTACGCGGACGGTGCCCGGGGCTCCCCCGGGGAGGGACGCCGCCCTGCGGAAGGGTGGCCGGGCACGGGCGCAGCCGGGGGCCGGACGGCATCCCCCCTGCCGTCCGGCCCCCGGACCCCCGTCTGGTTGGTCTAGGCGACGAGCTCGCCGAAGGCGTCGTCCTCGTCGCGGCCGAAGCTCAGCGCCTCGTCGTCGCGCATCCTGCGCAAAGAGCGCCAGATGCTGCTCTTGACCGTGCCGACGCTGATCCCGAGTATGTCGGCGATCTCCGGGTCGGTGCGGCCCTCGTAGTAGCGGAGCACCAGCATCGTGCGCTGCTGCTCGGGCAGGCGGGCGAGGGCCTGCCACAGCACGGCGCGCAGCTCGGTGCCGCCCATCTCGTCGGTGTCGCCGACCGTCTCGGGCAGCTCCTCCGTCGGGTATTCGTTGAGCTTGCGCCGCCGCCAGGCGCTGATGTGCAGGTTGGTCATGGTGCGGCGCAGGTAGCCGCCGACGGCTGCCTTGTCGCTGATGCGGTCCCATGCGCGGTAGGTGGAGAACAGCGCGCTCTGCAAAAGGTCCTCGGCAGCGAAGCGGTCCCCGGTGAGGTGGTACGCGGTCGCGTAGAGGGAGGCGCGGCGCTCCTGGACGTAGGCCGTGAACTCCGCCTCCGCGTCGGTGGAGGGCGCCGGCGCGGCCGGCTCCAGCGGTGTGATGTACGCGGGCCGCTGCCTGGCCACCGTGTTGCCCGAGGTGCGTCCGGCGCCGCGGGCGTACCCCCGTCCGCTCGCGGCGCCGGACATCTCGGTGGTCCTGGCAACGGAATGCGCACGCGTCGAGTGGACCGCGGCGGTGGTGGTGCTGAGCAGTGCGTTCATGTCGCGCCCCCGTCGATGGAACCTGCAGCGTGGTTTCCGGCGTCGCAGCCTGTGCGGCGTGCGCTCTTCCGATGTGGCTCCAGATTGCCGGGCCAGTTTCATGGGGCTGTCCGCCGAGTGTCACAGGCCCGCAACAGAGCTCCCGCACCGCGGGGGTGCCTGGGGCACGAGTTGTCCCCGCACTTCATCAGGCCACCAGAGGTAGGCAACAATGTCCGGCGTGCCCTTCCTGTTGCTGATCGAGGATGACGACGCCATCCGTACCGGTCTCGAACTCGGACTGTCCCGCCAGGGTCACCGCGTGGTGGCCGCGGCGACGGGCGAGGACGGCCTGAAGCTCCTCAAGGAGCAGCGTCCCGACCTGATCGTGCTCGACGTGATGCTGCCGGGGATCGACGGCTTCGAGGTGTGCCGGCGTATCCGGCGCACCGACCAGCTGCCGATCATCCTGCTCACCGCGCGCAGTGACGACATCGACGTGGTGGTCGGACTCGAGTCCGGCGCCGACGACTATGTGATCAAACCCGTGCAGCCGCGGGTGCTCGACGCGCGGATCCGCGCGGTGCTGCGCCGCGGCGAGCGGGACAGCACCGATTCCGCCGCCTTCGGCTCGATCGTCATCGACCGCAACGCGATGACGGTGACCAAGGACGGCGAGGATCTGCAGCTCACCCCGACCGAGCTTCGGCTGCTGCTCGAACTGAGCCGCCGGCCCGGCCAGGCGCTGTCCCGCCAGCAGCTGCTGCGGCTGGTGTGGGAGCACGACTACCTCGGCGACTCGCGCCTGGTGGACGCCTGCGTCCAGCGGCTGCGCGCCAAGATCGAGGACGTGCCGTCGTCGCCGGCCCTGATCCGTACCGTCCGCGGTGTCGGCTACCGCCTGGACACGCCGCAGTGACCTCTGGTCCAGGCGGTGGCAGGTGGGGGTCGGGCATCCTGCGCTGGACGAGCCTGCGGCTCCGGCTGGTCGCCGTCTTCGCCGCGGTCGCGCTGACCGCCGCGGTGTCGGTGTCCGGTATCGCGTACTGGCTGAACCGCGACGCCGTGCTGACCCGTGCCCAGAACAGCGCGCTGAGCGACTTCCGCGACTCGTTGCAGCGCAATGCCGCGCTGCTGCCGGTCGTGCCGACCTGCCAGTCGCTGCAGTCCGCGGCGAGTCGTATCGGCGGCCCCGACACCTACCAGGTGGTGCTGATCAGCACCGGGCCCGACAGCCAGGAGTGCGCGGCGCCGTCGAACCGGGACGTCTTCACGCTCGACGACGTGCCGGGGACGCTGCAGAAGGCCGTCAACACGGTGCACAAGAAAGACCGGAAGTACCACCTGCACTGGGAGCGGATCTCCTTGCAGGGCCGGCCGTACCTGGTGGCGGGCGCGCGGATCAACGGCGACGGGCCGACCGGCTACATGCTCAAGTCGCTGGACGCCGAGCGCAAGGACCTCAACTCGCTGGCCTGGTCGCTCGGCATCTCCACGCTGCTGGCGCTGATCGGCTCCGCGCTGCTCGCGCAGGCCGCGGGCGCTGCGGTGCTGCGTCCGGTGCGGCGGCTCGGCGAGGCCGCGCAGCGGCTGGGCGAGGGGCATCTGGACACCCGGCTGAAGGTGTCGGGCACCGACGAGCTGGCGGAGATGTCGCGGACGTTCAACAACGCGGCGGAGGCGCTGGAGACCCGCGTCGAGGAGCTGAGCGCCCGGGAGGCGGCGAGCCGCCGCTTCGTCGCGGACATGTCGCACGAGCTGCGTACCCCGCTGACCGCGATCACCGCGGTCAGCGATGTGCTGGAGGACGAGGCGGAGGCGCTCGACCCGATGATCGCGCCCGCGGTACGCCTGGTGGTCAGCGAGACCCGGCGGCTGAACGAACTGGTGGAGACGCTGATGGAGGTCACCCGGTTCGACGCGGGGACGGCGAAGCTGCGGGTGGACGAGGTGGACGTCGGTGAGCAGGTGATGGCCTGCATGGACGCCAGGGCCTGGCTGGACTCGGTGGAGCTGGACACGCCCCGCGGGCTGCTCGCCACGCTCGACCCGCGCCGGCTGGACGTGATCATGGCGAATCTGATCGGCAACGCGCTCAAGCACGGCGGTTCGCCGGTCCGTGTCACCGTCCGCGGCGGCGATGACGACGACGGCGACATCGAGGTCGCGGTCACCGACCACGGGCCCGGCATCCCCGAGGACGTGCTGCCGCACGTCTTCGACCGCTTCTACAAGGCCGACGCCTCCCGGGCCCGCTCGGAGGGCAGCGGCCTGGGCCTGTCCATCGCGATGGAGAACGCCCATATCCACGGCGGCGACATCACCGCCGCGAACGACCCCTCCGGCGGTGCCGTCTTCACGCTGCGGCTGCCCCGCCGCCCGCGTGAGGACGAGGCCTCGGACGCGGTCAACGGGGGCCCCGCCGAGGGCCCGTCGGGCGGTACGCGATGAGCCGGCGTCCCCGCGCCGCGCTGCTCGCGGCCCTGTCACTGGCCGTCGGCCTGACCGCCGGCTGCGGCATCCGCACGACCTCCGTCCCCGTCGACGCGGGCCCCGCGCCCTCCCGGGTGTCCTGCGCGGTGCCGGCCCCGGAGAATTCGCCCGACGCGACGGACGCGCAGGTCGTGCAGGTCTACCTGGTGTGCGGGATGCAGACCACGCCGGTGCCGCGGACGGTCTCCGTACGCCCCCGCCCGGCCGACCGGGTCGAGCAGGTCAGGGAACTGGTCGCCCAGCTCCAGCGCAGCGTCCTGGCGGCCGAGGCGAAGGCCGACTTCAGCACGGCCGTCCCCGGCACGCTGGAGGTCAACGGGCCCGAGCCCGGCGACCCCTCCGACGCGCTGCGCCTCGGGCAGCCGATCGAGGACCTGCCGTCCTTCGCGCTGGCCCAGATCGTCTGCACGATCGCCGCGAGCCCGCTGGCCTCCGCCGGCCACAGCGTCGTCCTCGGCGGCACCGAGCACGGCGCGAAGCTCCGCCGCTACACCTGCACTCCCGACCTGCGGACGCGCCCCCAGGCCGCGGACAGCGCCGGCACCGAGCCCTGACCGGGCACCCCCGGGAGCGGGCGGGGACGTGCGGGGGGTCACACCGGGGCGACGGGAACCGGAGGGTCGGGATCCCGCGTCTTGGGCCGTGTGCAGCACGATGGCTCTACGTACCGGGTGCGCGCGGCCGGGCTCCTGCTGACCGCCGCGTATCTCGCTTTCGCCGCCTGGATGCTGCTCCGCCCGCACTACGTGGCGTGGGTGCCGTCACCGAACCTGCGGCCCTTCAGCACGATCAGGGCGGACCTGCGGATGGGACCGGGGCAGGCGGCACGCCACCTGCTGGCGGGTCTCGGCCTGCTCGCCCCGCTCGGCATACTGCTGCCGATGGCCGGCGGCCGGATCGAGACCACGGGCGTGGCGTCCTTCGTGCGTACGGTCTTCGCCGGGCTGATGGTCTCGATCTCGGTCGAGTTCACCCAGACCATGGTGCCGGGCCAGCTCTTCGACGTCGACGCGCTGATCCTCAACACGGCCGGGGTCGCCCTGGCCCACCTTCTCGTCGTCCCCCCGGTCCGCCGCCGCCTGCGCCGGCGGGACGCCCTCCAGGGGCGCGGGAAATCGCGCGACCAGCCCGCCACCGTCGCGCGGGTCGTCACCGACCCGAAGGGACAGTTGCTGTCGCAACCGGACCACCGGCCGGTGGGCGGCTGAGCGCGCAACTCCGCGCGTCCCCGCAAGGCGCGGCCTCACGAGGCGTCAGCCGCCGAGGGGCAGGCCTCCGAGGAGCCCCGAGACGGGGGCGACCTGGTTGCCGTCGAGGTGGTTGCCGGAGGGCAGCAGCCGGTTGCCCCTGAGGGCCGACGTGCCGCTGGTGAGGGCGTTCTGGGCGCCGGCGGTGGACTGGGCGGCGGCGCCGGGGACCAGGTTGGTGGCGGGGCCGAATCCGCCGAGCACCACGGGGGCCGCGGCGGACGCGCTGCCGACACCTGCGGCGGCGAAGGCCAGGCCGAGTGCGCCGACCGCGAGAGTCTTCTTCGTTCGAGTCTGCATGACTCCGGAACGTAGCCATCTTCTCACTCGCCGTGCAACCGGCGTGGCGGTCCCGCGCCGCCCGCACAAACTCCCGGGCGGCGCCCGCCGCTCAGCTCTCGCCGAGGGCGGAACCGCTGGCCAGCGGCCTTTCCGCGGTGGCCTGGTCGAAGAGCCATTCGGCCTTCAACTCGGCGAAACCGGGCTTGATCACCTCGTTGATCATGGCCAGACGTTCATCGAAAGGGATGAACGCCGATTTCATCGCGTTGACGGTGAACCACTGCATGTCGTCGAACGTGTACCCGAACGCCTCGACCAGGTGCTCGAACTCCCGGCTCAGGCTCGTCCCCGACATCAGGCGGTTGTCGGTGTTGACCGTCACCCGGAAATACAGCCGCCGCAGCAGGCCGATCGGATGCTCGGCATACGAACTGGCCGCCCCCGTCTGCAGGTTGGACGTCGGGCACATCTCCAGCGGTACGCGCTTGTCGCGCACGTACGACGCCAGCCGGCCGAGCGAGACCTGGCCGCCGGGCCCCGCCTCGATGTCGTCGATGATCCGCACCCCGTGGCCCAGGCGGTCCGCGCCGCACCACTGGAGCGCCTGCCAGATCGACGGCAGGCCGAACGCCTCGCCTGCGTGGATCGTGAAGTGGTTGTTCTCCCGCTTCAGGTACTCGAACGCGTCCAGGTGGCGGGTGGGCGGGTAACCGGCCTCAGCGCCCGCGATGTCGAAGCCGACGACGCCCGAGTCGCGGTAGGAGTTGGCCAGTTCGGCGATCTCCTGCGAGCGGGCCGCGTGCCGCATCGCGGTGAGCAGCGCCCCCACCCTGATCCGGTTGCCGTCCGCGCGCGCCCGCCGCTCGCCCTCGCGGAAGCCGGAGTTGACCGCCTCCACGACCTCTTCGAGGGTGAGCCCGCCCTCAAGGTGCTGCTCCGGCGCGTAGCGCACCTCGGCATAGACGACGCCGTCGGCCGCCAGGTCCTCGGCGCACTCGGCGGCGACCCGGATCAGAGCATCACGGGTCTGCATCACCGCACAGGTGTGCGCGAAGGTTTCCAGGTACCGTTCGAGTGAGCCGGAGTCGGCGGCCTCCCTGAACCACGTCCCGAGCTTGTCGGGTTCGCTCTCCGGGAGGGCGTCATAGCCCGTCTCACGTGCGATGTCGATGATGGTGCCGGGGCGCAGGCCACCGTCGAGGTGATCGTGCAGCAGCACCTTGGGGGCGCGTCGGATCTGTTCCCGGGTCGGAACGCCCGGTTTCGGCTTCTGCATGGTCGAAACTCTACGCCCTACGCGCGTAGAACTCGCGGAGAGGCCAAATATTTTCCGCCCGGCCATACTGTGCACACCCCTGTGTCTGCCATCGTTGCGCCATGGCTTCACAAGCATTACCGGCGCGTGGCGCACGGCTCGGGCGCCCGGTCGCGCCCGGCCTCGTGCCGGCGTCGCGACAGCGCGAGAGATCCGACGAGGGTGCCGCCGGCGCCTTCGTCCGCGCCGTCGTGCTCGCGCTCCCGGGCGGTGACGCGCTCAGCACGCGGCGCCGCTCCCCCGTGGCCGCCGCCGTCATGTGGCCGCTGGCCAGGCACCTGGTACGCCAGGGACACGCCGACGGAGTCGCCGCCCACGTCGTCCACTACCGCTTCCGCGGCTGGAACGGCGGCCACGCGCACCCCGCCGAGGACGCGGAGTGGGCCGTGGGCGAGGCGATCCGGCGCTACGGCGACGTGCCCGTGTGCCTCGTCGGCATGGACATGGGGGCGCGCGCCGCGCTCCACGCCGCCGGGCACCCCGCGGTGGTCTCCGTGGTGGCCCTCGCGCCCTGGCTCCCGGGCGGGCCGGAGCCCGAGCCGGTCAAGCAGCTCATCGGCCGCCGGGTGCTGCTCGTGCACGGCACGCAGGACGACTCCACCGACCCCGACCTGTCCTACCGCTTCGCGGAACGGGCCAAGAAGGTCAACCGGCAGGTCTGCCGCTTCGAAGTCCACTCCGACGGGCACGGTCTGCACCAGCATCGGGCCGAGGTCTTCGCCCTCGCCACGGACTTCGTCCTCGGCTCGCTCCTCGACCGCCCTTACGCGCGCCCCGTCGCCGACGCGCTGGCGGCTCCGCCGCCGCTGGGGCTGCGCATGCCCCTGGCCACGGGTTTCGGCCGCGCCCTGCGCGCGTAGCGCGGCCTTTCCTGACCGCATCTCCACCGGCGTTACGCATCCCGCAGCGCCGCTGTGTGGGGGCTTGTCGGGCAGTTCCCCGCGCCCCTGGGTGATTGCCCCTTGCGGTGCGTTGCTTTCTTCCCCGCCTCTTCGGCGGGGCGCTCCGTTCTCCCCCAGAACTTCGCCTGGGGGTACCCCCACGCGCCCCTGAAAAACGCGTGCCCTCCTGCGCAGAGCCCAGCCCCTGGCAGGGGCAGGAGGACGGAGGCCCCAAGGGGCTCGGGGAACTGCGAGACCAGCCCCCACCAGGGCCGCAGGCAGGCAACGCGCCGCAAGGGGCAGCCCCGGCGCGGGGGCGGCGGGTCAGGCGATGCGGTCGAGGATGAGCGGGGGCGCCTGGAAGGTGCCGGCGGGTGAGACGGAGAAGGCGCCGGCCAGGGCCTCTTCCGCGTACGGGAACTTTTCCGGCGTGTCCGTGTGGAGGGTCAGAAGGGGCGCACCCTCCTGGACGTGGTCGCCCGGACGGGCGTGGAGCTCGACGCCGGCTCCCGCCTGGACGGAGTCCTCCTTGCGGGCGCGCCCGGCGCCGAGCCGCCACGCGGCGACACCGACGGCGTAGGCGTCGAGCGCGGTGAGCACCCCGGTCGCGGGGGCCGCGATGACGTGCCGCTCACGGGCGGTGGGCAGCACGGCGTCCGGGTCGCCCCCCTGCGCACGGATCATGCGGCGCCAGACGTCCATCGCGGAGCCGTCCGCGAGGGCCTTGGCGGGGTCGGCGTCCGGGAGGCCGGCGGCGGTGAGCATCTCGCGGGCCAGGGCGAGGGTGAGTTCGACCACGTCGGCGGGGCCGCCGCCCGCCAGGACCTCGACGGATTCGCGGACTTCGAGGGCATTGCCCGCGGTCAGGCCGAGCGGTACGGACATGTCGGTGAGGAGCGCGACGGTGCGCACACCGTGGTCGTTGCCGAGACCGACCATCGTGGCGGCGAGTTCGCGGGCGTCGTCGAGGGACTTCATGAAGGCCCCGGAGCCGACCTTGACGTCGAGCACGAGCGACCCGGTGCCCTCGGCGATCTTCTTCGACATGATGGACGAGGCGATCAGCGGGATCGCCTCGACCGTGCCGGTGACGTCCCGCAGGGCGTAGAGCTTCTTGTCGGCGGGCGCGAGGCCGTCCCCGGCGGCGCAGATGACCGCGCCGGTGTCGCCGAGCACGGCGAGCATCTCCTCGTTGGACAGTGCCGCCCGCCAGCCGGGGATGGATTCGAGCTTGTCGAGGGTGCCGCCGGTGTGGCCGAGGCCGCGTCCCGACAGCTGCGGCACCGCGGCGCCGCACGCGGCGACCAGCGGGGCCAGCGGGAGGGTGATCTTGTCGCCGACGCCGCCGGTGGAGTGCTTGTCGGCGGTGGGCCTGGCGAGGGAGGAGAAGTCCATCCGCTCGCCGGAGTCGATCATCGCGGCGGTCCAGCGGGCGATCTCGGCGCGGTCCATGCCGTTGAGCAGGATCGCCATGGCGAGCGCGGACATCTGCTCGTCGGCGACCGCGCCGCGGGTGTAGGCGTCGACGACCCAGTCGATCTGTTCGTCGCTGAGCCGGCCGCGGTCGCGCTTGGTGCGGATGACGGTGATGACGTCCATGAATGTCCTCGCGAAGTGGGGCCGCCGCCCCGGCCCGCCCGGTCGGGCGGATCGGCGCGGCGGCCGGTGGTCTGGGCGGGCCGGCGGCGGCACGGCGGCCGGCCCGCGGTAAGGACCCGCGGTAAGGAGGCGTGCCCCTTACCGCCGGAGGTCCTCCGCCCCGAAGGCGTCGGGCAGGATCTCGCGCATCGGGCGTACGCCGGACGCGGTGTCGACCAGCAGCCCGGGGCCGCCGTTCTCCCACAGCAGCTGGCGGCAGCGGCCGCACGGCATGAGCAGGGTGCCGTGGCGGTCGACGCAGGTGAAGGCGGTCAGGCGGCCGCCGCCCGAGGCGTGCAGGGCGGAGACCAGGCCGCATTCGGCGCACAGGGCGACCCCGTAGGCCGCGTTCTCGACATTGCAGCCGACGACGGTGCGGCCGTCGTCGACGAGTGCCGCGGCGCCGACCGGGAAGCCGGAGTAGGGCGCGTAGGCCCGCTTCATGACGTCCTGGGCGGCGCCGCGCAGCGCCTCCCAGTCAACGGTGGCGGGGAGTGTCATCCGCCTTGTCCCTTCCGGTACGGCAGCCCGTCCGCCTTGGGCATCCGCAGGCGTTGTGCGGACAGGCCCATGACCAGCAGCGTGGCCACGTAGGGCGACGCCTGGACGATCTCGTCCGCGACGGTGTCGGTGGTCAGGTACCAGACTGCCAGCAGCACGGCGAAGCCCAGTGCGAAGCCCGCCGACAGGTACGCCTTGCGGACGTACTTCCAGATCGCCATCGCCAGCAGCAGCACCGCGAGCAGCAGGAGCAGCGCGTGGACGGAGTCGCTGCCGCTGCGCAGCTGGAGGCTGTCGGCGTAGCCGAACAGGCCCGCGCCCATGGCGAGGCCGCCGGGGCGCCAGTTGCCGAAGATCATCGCGGCGAGGCCGATGTAGCCGCGGCCGCTGGTCTGGCCTTCGAGGTAGAAGTGCGTGCCGATGGCGAGGAAGACGCCGCCGAGCCCGGCGAGGCCGCCGGAGATCATGACGGCCACGTATTTGTACAGGTAGACGTTGACGCCGAGGGATTCCGCGGCGACCGGGTTCTCACCGCAGGAGCGCAGCCGCAGGCCGAAGGACGTACGCCACAGCACGAAGAAGGTGGCGACGAAGAGCAGCACGGCCAGCAGCGTCAGCGAGGAGATGTTGGTGACCAGGCCGCCGACGATGCCCGCCAGGTCGGAGATCAGGAACCAGTGGTGCTTCTCCAGGCCGGCCAGCCAGTGGGACAGGCCTGGCACGGTGAAGGACTTGATGTCGTTGATGGGTGGCGACTGCTTGGGCGTGCCGCCCTCGGTCGCCGCCTTGCCGACGTTGAAGATGCGCTTGGCGAGGTAGGCGGTGACGCCCGCGGCCAGGATGTTGATGGCCACACCGGCGATGATCTGGTCGACGCCGAAGGTGACGGTGACGATCGCGTGCAGCAGGCCGCCCGCCATGCCGCCGAGGATGCCGGCGATGACGCCCATCCACGGGTTAAGGCTCCAGCCGGCCCAGGCGCCGAAGAAGGTGCCGAGGATCATCATGCCTTCGAGGCCGATGTTGACCACGCCGGCCCGCTCCGACCACAGGCCGCCGAGGCCGGCGAGCGCGATGGGTACGGCGCCGGTCAGGGCGCCGGCCATCTGCCCGGAGGAGGTCACGTCGTCGGCGCCGGCGATGGCGCGGACCGCGGAGACCACGATCAGCGCGGCGGCCACGATCAGCATGATCACCGGGACGGAGAGCCGGGTCCTGCCTGCCTTGGCACCGGCGGTCTTGGACGCGGCGGGCGGCGGGGTCTGGGTAGCGGTGGCAGTCACGCCGTCACCTCCTGCTTGTCGTCGGAGCCGGCCGCGGCGAGTTCCGCTCCGACCTGGCGCTGCTGCCGTGCGAGCCCGTAGCGGCGCACCAGCTCATAGGCGATGACGACGGCGAGCACGATGGCGCCCTGGATCACGCCGACGATCTCCTTGTCGTAGCCCTCGAACTCCAGGCCGTTGGAGGCGCGCTCCAGGAAGGCCCAGAGCAGCGCGCCGATCGCGATGCCGATCGGGTTGTTGCGGCCGAGCAGCGCCACCGCGATACCGGTGAAGCCGATGCCGGCCGGGAAGTCGGTGCTGAACTGGTAGGACTGGTTGAGCAGCGTCGACATGCCGACGAGGCCGGCCATCGCGCCGGATATCAGCATGCTGACGATGACCATCTTCTTCACGCTGACGCCGCTGGCCTGCGCCGCGGACTCCGAGCGGCCCACCGAGCGCAGGTCGAAGCCGAAGCGGGTGCGGGACAGCACGAACCAGTAGACGACGCCCGCGAGGCCGGCGAAGACGATGAAGCCGACGACCGGGTCGGTCTGGGTGGTGAAGTTGAAGAGGTGGCTGCCGGACGGGATCGGCTTGGTGGTGATGGTGTTGGCCAGCTTGTCGGTGACCCCGAGTCTGCCGTCCTGCAGGAAGTAGCCGATGACGATACCCGCGATCGAGTTGAGCATGATCGTGGAGATGACCTCGCTGACCCCGCGGGTCACCTTCAGCACACCGGCGATCGCCGCCCACGCGGCGCCCACCACCATCGCGGTCAGGATGATGACCGGGATCTGGATGAAGCCGGGGATCGACATCGAGCCGCCGACGGCGGCGGCGAAGAAGGCGGCCAGGCGGTACTGGCCGTCGACGCCGATGTTGAACAGGTTCATCCGGAAGCCGATGGCCACCGCGAGACCCGACAGGTAGTAGGGGGTCGCCTTGTTGAGGATGTAGACCTGGCTGTCGGACTTGCTGCCGTAGGTCAGCATCACGTTGAAGGCGTGGAAGGGCTCCTTGCCGCTGGCCAGCAGCACCAGCCCGGTGACGATCAGCGCGCCCAGCACGGAGAGCACCGGTGCGGCCAGGCCCAGCAGGACCCGGTCCTTGTCGAACTTCTTCATCGGTCCTCTCCCCCGGATCCGCCGGACTCGCCGAGCGCTACCGGATCTTCCTGCTGGTGTGCGAGGTGGCCCGCGGCCGCTCCGGTCATGGCCGAACCCAGCTCCTCCGGGGTGATGGTGGCGGGGTCGGCGTCGGCGACCAGCCGGCCGCGGTACATCACCCGCAGGGTGTCGGAAAGGCCGATCAGCTCGTCCAGGTCGGCGGAGATCAGCAGCACCGCCAGGCCCTCCCGGCGGGCGGCCCTGATCTGGTCCCAGATCTGCGCCTGCGCGCCGACGTCCACGCCCCGGGTGGGGTGCGCGGCGATCAGCAGCTTGGGCAGGTGGCTCATCTCGCGGCCGACGATCAGCTTCTGCTGGTTGCCGCCGGACAGCGACGCGGCCGTCACCTCGATGCCGGGGGTGCGGACGTCGTACTCCGCGACGATCCGCTCGGTGTCGCGGCGGGCGGCGCCCGGGTCGATGAGGAAGCCGCGGCTGTTGGGGCGCTCGGTGACATGGCCGAGGATGCGGTTCTCCCACAGCGGCGCTTCGAGCAGCAGGCCGTGCCGGTGGCGGTCCTCGGGGATGTAGCCGACGCCGTCCTCGCGGCGGCCGCGGGTGGGCATCCGGGTGATGTCCCTGCCGTCCAGCGTCAGCACCCCGGCGTTCAGGCCGCGCATGCCCATGACGGCCTCGACGAGTTCGGCCTGCCCGTTGCCCTCGACACCGGCGATGCCGAGCACTTCGCCCTTGTGGATGGTGAAGGCGATGTCGTCGAGTACGGTCCGCTCGACGCCCTCGGAGTCGGTCTCGAACATCCGCAGGCCCTGCACGGTGAGCATCGGCTCGGTCGTGACGGTGGACTCGCGGGTCTCCGGCGAGGGCAGCTCGCTGCCGACCATCAGCTCGGCGAGCTGCTTGGCGGTGGTCTTCTTCGGGTCGGCCTCGCCGACGGTGGTGCCGCGCCTGATGACGGTGATCTGGTCGGCGACGGAGAGCACCTCGCCGAGCTTGTGCGAGATGAAGATCACGGTCAGGCCCTCGGACTTGAGCCCGCGCAGGTTCTCGAACAGCGCGTCGACCTCCTGCGGGACCAGCACCGCGGTCGGCTCGTCCAGGATCAGGATGCGGGCGCCGCGGTAGAGGACCTTGAGGATCTCCACCCGCTGGCGGTCGGCCACGCCCAGGTCCTCGACCAGCACGTCGGGCCGCACCCCGAGCCCGTAGGCGTCGGATATCTCGGCGATACGCGCGCGGGCGCGGCCGCCGATGCCGTACGACTTCTCGCTGCCGAGGACGACGTTCTCCAGCACGGTGAGGTTGTCGGCGAGCATGAAGTGCTGGTGCACCATGCCGATACCGCGGGCGATGGCGTCGCCCGGGTCGCCGAAGACGGCCTGCTCGCCGTGGATCGCGATGGTGCCCTCGTCCGGCTTCTGCATGCCGTAGAGGATCTTCATCAGGGTGGACTTGCCGGCGCCGTTCTCGCCCACGAGGGCGTGCACGGTGCCGCTGTGCACGGTGATGTCGATGTCGTGGTTGGCGACGACACCGGGGAACCGCTTGGTGATGCCGCGCAGTTCGACGGCGGGTGGACTCGTGGACGCGTTGATGGCGCACTCTCCTCGGGGGAAAGGCCGGGGCGGTGGCGGGGCTGGCTGGGGGCGGCGCTCGGGGGTGGTGGTTGAACGTATCGCGGGAGTGAAAGCGGAAGGTATCGCGCGGGAAACGCTACGCGCGTAGCTGCGGCTTTTCACAGCACGGATTCGTCACGACCGGCCGGACCCGGGCGGAAACCGCCCCGGACCGTGACCGAGGCCCGGCGGGGGGCTGCTGCCGCAGCATCCCCCCGCCGGGCCTCGTCGGCCGTGTCCGCTCACCCGGTCACGGGGTGGAGCTGACCTTGATCTGGCCGGAGACGATCTTCTGCTTGGCCGCGTCGATCTGCGCCTGGACGTCGGAGAGGAAGCCGCCGGAAGTGGCGAGCGACACACCGCCGTTGGCGAGGTCGTAGGAGTTGGTGCCGACCTTCGGCTTGTTGTCCTTCTTCACCGAGTTGATCAGGTCGTAGACCGCCACGTCGACGTTCTTGATCGCCGAGGTGAGCAGGCTGTTCTTGTACTTCGCCAGCGCCGGGTCCTGGTACTGGTCGGAGTCGACGCCGATCGCCCAGGCACCGGACTTGCCGGCGACCTTCTGGATCGAGCCGTCACCGGACAGACCGGCGGCGGTGTAGATGACGTCGACGCCCTTGTCCAGCATGCCCTGGGCCTTGGCGGCGGCCGACGTCGCGTCGTTGAAGCCGCGCGGGTCGGTCTTGTACAGGTACTCGCGGGTCAGCTGGACGCTGGGCTTGGTGTCCTTGACGCCCTGGGCGAAGCCCGCGTCGAAGGTGCCGATCAGGGTGTTCTGCACACCGCCGATGAAGCCGACCTTGCCGGTCTTGGACTTCAGCGCCGCGGCCACACCGGCGAGGTAGGAGCTCTGCTCGGTGGCGAAGACCATGCTGTCGACGTTCGGGGCGTCGACGACGGAGTCGACCAGGCCGAAGGTCACGTTCGGGTACTTCTTGGCGACCGTGGTGACGGCGGTACCGTAGGTGTAGCCGACCGCGACGACGGGGTTGTAGCCGGCCGCGGCCAGCGAGTCGAGACGCTGCACGCGGTCCGACTCGGTCTCGCCGTTGCTGGCGGTCAGCTCCTTGGAGTCGAGCTTCAGCTCGCCGTCGGCCTTGTCCAGGCCGCGGGCCGCGGAGTCGTTGAACGAGTGGTCGCCACGGCCGCCGACGTCGTAGGCCATGCCGACACCCTTGGACTTGGCGCCGCCACCGGCCGAGCTGCTGCTGCTCCCGCTGCTCGACGGCTTGCTGCTGTCCGACGTGGTGCTGCTTCCGCACGCGGTCGCGGTCAGCGCGAGAGCCGCGGACACCACACCCGCGGCAGCGATCTTGGATACCCGGCGCAAGAGGGTCCCCTTCGGTTCGGAGCGCCGTCCGGCGCTGGCTAAGCGGGAGCTTAACGCGCGTAGATGTCAGGTAAAGACCGAATGAAGGCCTGTTATCGGATCGACGCATTTCCACCAGGTGAAACTCCCGTAGCCATCCCCTCACCCGGTGTCAGACCAGCAGCGCAACCCCGGTGAAGAGCTCCACGCCGACCTTGATCGCGCCCTCGTCCACGTCGAAATCACCCTGGTGCAGATCGCGCTTCGCGGTGTCCCCCACCGGCCGCACCCCGAGCCGGGCCAGCGCGCCCGGCACCCGCTCCAGATACCACGAGAAGTCCTCGCCGCCCAGGCTTTGCTCGGTGTCCTCCACCGCGTGCAGGCCGCGCCTGGCGGTCATCGCGTCCCGCAGCAGCTCGGTCGACACCGCCTCGTTCACCACCGGCGGCACCCCGCGCTGGTAGGTGATCTCGCACTTGGCGCGGTACATCGCGGCGACCTGGTCGATCACCTCGTGCACCAGGTCGGGCGCCTCGTGCCAGGCCGCCAGGTCCAGGCAGCGGACGGTGCCCTCCAGCTCGGCGTGCTGCGGGATGACGTTCGCCGCGTGGCCGGCCGCGATCCGGCCCCACACCACGCTCAGGCCCGAGCGCGGGTCGGCGCGGCGGGTCAGCACGGTCGGCAGCTCGGTGGCCAGCTTGGCGGTCGCCATCACCAGGTCGGTGGTCAGGTGCGGGCGGGCGCTGTGGCCGCCGGGCCCGTCCAGGGTGAGCAGCAGCTTGTCGGCCGCCGAGGTGATCGGCCCCTGCCGCAGGCCGATCCTGCCGACCTCGACCTTGGGGTCGCAGTGCACGGCGAAGATACGTTCCACCCCGTCGAGCACGCCGGCCTTCACCGCGTCGAGCGCGCCGCCGGGCATGACCTCCTCGGCCGCCTGGAAGACCAGCCGCACCGGACGGGGCAGCCGGCCCTGCGCGGCCAGCTCCGCGAGCACCAGGCCCGCGCCCAGCACGACGGACGTGTGCACGTCGTGCCCGCAGGCGTGCGCCCGGCCCTCGACGGTCGAGCGGTATTCCACGGTCTTGGTGTCGGGCACCGGGAGCGCGTCGATGTCGGCCCGCAGCGCGAGCCGCCCCCGCTCCGGGTCGTCGGGCCCGATGTCGCACATCAGCCCGGTCCCGCCGGGCAGCACCACCGGGTCGAGCCCGGCGAGCTCCAGCCTGGCCCTGATCTTCTCGGTGGTCCTGAACTCCTGCCGGCTCAATTCCGGGTGCCTGTGCAGGTCACGGCGGAAAGCGATGAGCTCATCGCGCAGTTCTTCGGACAGCGCACCGGATGTCGCTGTGGGTGAGTCGTTCACCCCAGTCAGGGTAGGCCCCATGACCGGCTCCTCTGGGCTGATCGGACAAAAACAAGTGCGTCTGGAGGAGAAGAAGTCGCCTGTTCGGCGCATACCCGGTCATCCTCAGGGGTATGTCCACCCTTTTGGGGTGAGGACATGAACACACCCATACTCGCTCAACGAGCATCCGCCCGCGAGGCAACGCGGACCGGCACCGCCGGTGAGCCCTATGGCCCAAGCAGGCGGGCGTAGAGGTCGAGCAGCGGGGCGGACTCCGTCTGCCAGGACCATTCGCGCAGGACGTCGACGCGGTCGTACGCCTTGCGGTAGCGCCGCGGGTTGGTCAGCACCGCGCCGACCGCGCGCACGAAGTCGGCGGTGTCGCCCGCGCGGAAGACCTCGCCATTGCCCAGCTCCAGGGTGGCCGCGGCCATCGCGCGCACATCGCTGACCACCACGGGGAGACGGGCGTGCGCGTACTCGAAGTAGCGGGTGGCCAGCACCGACTGGTGGTGCGGGAGCTTGTGGACCGGCAGGACGCCGATGTCCGCCGAGGCCAGGAAGGCCGGGATCTCCGCGACCGGGACGTACGGCAGCACATGCAGCCGGGCGTGGACGCCGAGTTGGGCGGCGCGGAAGCGCAGCGCCGCCAGGTCCGGGTGCGACGGGTCGGGGACGACGAAGGCCGCGTGCAGGTCGTACAGCTTGGGCAGCGCCTCGATGACGGTCGCCGGGCCCCGGTCGGGCGTGACCGGACCCGCGTGCACCAGCAGCGGTACGTCGGGCGCCAGCCGGCAGCGGTCGCGCACGCCGTGCGGATGCCGGGCCGCGGCCTTGGCCAGCGGCGGCGCGTTGCGCACCACGGCGGGGGTCGCCGGCAGCCGGTGCCTGGCCCGCAGCTCACGGGCCAGGCCCTCGCCGACGGTGACGACGCCGTCCGCCTCCCGGGCGAACGACCGCTCGTGCGCGTCCCCGGCCACATTGGCCCTGCGGGTCGGGGCGGGGGTGCGCGGCGGGACGTCCCACACCACCTCGACACGGTGCCCCGTCCCCTCCGCGCGCAGCGCCGCCCTGATCGCCACTCCCAGCGCGCGGTGCCCCAGCGCGTGGATGAGGTGCGGGCGCACCTCGTCGAGCACTGGGCCGTAGGCGACCTCCTCGTCCAGCAGGCCCGGGTCGAGCCGGCGCCAGGCCCTGCGGCCGAGCAGCAGCCGGGTCAGGTCCGTCATCAGGTTGTCCAGCCGGGCGTCCGGATGGCGCCGCCGGCGTACGGCCGCCAGGTACTGCGCCGCCCGCACCCGCGTCCAGCCGGCCCGCACCCCGTAGCGCACCCAGGCCAGCGCGTGGCCGCACCGGGCCAGCGCCAGCAGCGGGAGCGGGCGGTGCACCAGGTTCAGCTCCGCCGACCGGGTCACCAGCAGCGCCCGCGCCGCCTCGACCCGCACCGTGCGGTGGTCGTGCGCGCCGGCACTGCGGTAGGCCAGGGGCCAGCGCAGCCCCGGGCGCGGGCGCCGCACCCGGTGATTGCCCAGCACGCCCTGGACGACGACCTGCCGTACGTCGATGCCGCGCGGCGCCACGGTCGCGGGTGCCTGCCCCACGAGCGTGACACGGTAGCCCGCGGCCTGGGCCGCCGCCGCCACGCGCAGGGCGCGGGAGTCGCCGTCGACGCCGCCGATGGTGACGACCGCGACATCGCGTGGGGCCTGGGCCCCGGACACGGAGGAGTCCGGGCTGCTGCCCGGGGCCGCGATCGCCCTCGGGGCCGCGTCGCTCGGGGCCGAGGTGTGTGCGGGCTCGGTGCCGCGTAAAGGTCCCGCCATTCCCGTATTCAATCCTACGGAGATGATCATTGGGTTACGTCCGGCTGGACGCGGAGCGAACGAGGCGTCAGCTGACGCCCGTGCGATTGCACTGCGCTGCTTGCCCGCGGGTCCAGGTGGCTGCCCCTTGCGGTGCGTTGCCCGCCTGCGGCCAGCCCAAGGGGCGGGAAAGAAGGCAACGCCACCGCAAGTGGCAATCACGTGACGCCTGGACGCTGACGGGCGGTCAGGACGACGGGGTGGCCGCCGGGGGCAGGTTGTGGAGGTCGCGGGCCGAGTGGGTGATGTCGGTCAGGAATGTGTGGGCGCGGGGCGCGGCGCCGGCCGTGAGCCAGGCCGGGTCGATGTCCACCACGGTGATGCTGACGCCCGTGCCGTCGAGGACGAGCGGCAGCGTGTGGACGACCGTCGACGGGAAGGACAGGACGCGGCGGCCCGTCGGCCCGCGGCGGGCGACGAGTTCGAGCGGGAGATCGGGGCGGACGATCTCCAGGCCGGTCTCGGCGGCCAGCCGGTGCAGCTTGTCCGGCGCCTCCTTGCGGTGGGCGAAATACCGCTTCGCCCCGTGGGCCGCGGCGAGTTCGGTGACCACCGACATGTAGTGGCCGGGGTCCACGACGCCCGTCTCGACCAGCGACGTCCCGATCAGGTCGGTGCCGTCGAGCACGCTCGGCGGCCCGAAGCGGCTGCGGGTCCACGCGAAGCGGTTGGTGCGCAGCGCCATGCCGGGCGGCGGTGTCGCGGGCATGGCGCTGAAGAGTTCGACGTGCCGCCGGCGGCCGGGGGTGAGCCGGCGCCGGGCGGCGGACGCGAAGATCCCGAAGGCGGCGTCCACCGGGGAGCGGCGCCGCCCGCTGCGGTGCCACCGCACCAGCCGGCCGCCTCGGGAGAGGATCTCGGTGAATTCCATCGTCGCGGTGCCGTCGTCCACGACGGTGAGCCGCTTGGCCCGGCACAGCGGCAGCAGTACCTGCACGAGCCGGGAGAACGGGTCGCCGATGACCAGCAGTTTGACGCGGATCAGCAGCGGCGCGAGTGCGATCGCCGTGCGCAGCAGCCCGCCGCGGCCGCCGCGGGCCTCGTACCAGCGGACGACCGCGCCCTCGTCGCGGGCGAGTTCGGCCATCCGCCGCAGTTGGCCGCGGCTGGTGGGGTCGGCGGGCGAGAGCACCACCACGGTCAGCGGCAGCGCGGCCGGCTCCCGTACGGCGGCGCCGTCGTGGGCGCGGCCGTCACGGGCGGCGGGGATCGCGGGCGGATGTATGTGCGCCCACTCCAGGACGTTGAGCAGCTGAACGGGTGACTCGACCAGCGCTACGGCCCCGGTGCCCGGTTGGGGCGTCGGGAGGGTGCCGGAGGCGGGGGTGTCGGTCATCGACTCGTTCCTTGTCCTCACTCGTGGTCGTCCTGGTGCTTCCTGCGGTCTCCGCCGCCCGTAGCGTGTCCGCGGATCAGACGGACGCGGTCTCCGAGGCGGCCTCGGCGGCCTCGGTCTCGGCGACGACGCCGGCGACGCGGCGCAGCTTCTTCATCGGGCCCAGCTCGCCGTCGTAGACCTTCTTGACGCCGTCGCCGAGGGAGGTCTCGATGATGCGGATGTCGCGGACCAGCCGCTCCAGGCCGGTCGACTCGACCGAGGCGGCCTGGTCGGAGCCCCACATGGCGCGGTCGAGGGTGATGTGCCGCTCGACGAAGACGGCGCCGAGCGCGACGGCGGCCAGCGTGGTCTGCAGGCCGACCTCGTGGCCGGAGTAGCCGACGGGGACGTTCGGGTACTCGTTCTGCAGGGTGTTGATCATCCGCAGGTTGAGCTCTTCGTGCTTGGCCGGGTAGGTCGACGTGGCGTGGCAGAGCACGATGTTGTCGCTGCCGAGCACCTCGACGGCGTGCCGGATCTGCCGGGGCGTCGACATGCCGGTGGACAGGATGACCGTGCGGCCGGTGGCGCGCAGCGCGCGCAGCAGGTCGTCGTCGGTCAGGCAGGCGGACGCGACCTTGTGCGCGGGCACGTCGAACTTCTCCAGGAAGGCGACGGACTCGACGTCCCACGGGGAGGCGAACCAGTCGATGCCGCGCTTGCGGCAGTATTCGTCGATCGAGCGGTAGCCGGCCTCGTCGAACTCCACGCGGTGGCGGTAGTCGATGTACGTCATCCGGCCCCACGGGGTGTCCCGCTCGATCTCCCACTGGTCGCGCGGGGTGCAGATCTCCGGGGTGCGCTTCTGGAACTTGACCGCGTCGCAGCCCGCGGCGACGGCCGCGTCGATGAGGGCGAACGCGTTCTCCAGGTCGCCGTTGTGGTTGATGCCGATCTCGCCGGTCACGTACACGGGCTGGCCGTTGCCGATGTGGCGGGAGCCGACCGGGCGGAGATTGGAGGGGAGGGAAGCGAGAGGAGAGGTCACGGGGGAGTTCCTTACGGTGTTCGGGACTGACGGGGGTGAGGTGGCCGGGTCAGCGGGCCAGAGTGGGGCCGAGCAGCCACGCGGCGATCTCGCGGATCGCGCCGTGGCCGCCGTCGGCCGTGGTGATCGCACGGGCAGCGGCCCGCACGACGTCATGGGCCCCCGCGACGGCGACGGGCCAGCCGACCAGGCCGAAGCACGGCAGGTCGTTGACGTCGTTCCCGGCGTAGAGCACCCGCTCGGGCGCGATGCCGTTCTCCTCGCACCACTGCTTGAGCGCGAGGTCCTTGCGGTCGATGCCGTGCAGGACGGGGACGTTGAGCTTCCTCGCTCGGGCGGCGACGACCGGGTTGGTCTCGGTGGACAGGATGAGGACGGGAAGTCCCGCACGGCGCAGGGCCGCGATCCCGAGCCCGTCACCGCGGTGCACGGTGACGGCCTCATGTCCGTCCGAATCGATCAGCACCCGGTCGTCGGTCTGGGTGCCGTCGAAGTCCAGTACGACCGCGTCGACGTCGTCGCGGGTCGGGGTGGCCGCTGTCGGGTCGATCAGCGGGGCCAGGGCGCGGGCGCGCTGGAGGTCGGCGGGCTCGTCGATCTCCAGCACCTTCGCGGGATCGGTGCGGACCAGGGCGGTGCGCCCGAAGAAGCGGTGGCCCGCGGCGCGGAAGCCGGGGGCGCGCATGGCGTAGGCGGCGCCGGTCTCCAGCAGGTCCTGCGGGCGGTCCTGGCGGCGCGGGCGGGTGGCCTTGTCGTGGTTGACGCCGTAGGCGGAGCCGCTCTCGGCGACGTCCTCGGCCGGCTCGCGCCAGATGAAGCCGTGGAAGGGGGCGACGGTGTGGGCGGTGTCGGCGCCGCCGTCGACCACCGCGGCGACGACGCCGTCGATCTCGTCGGAGGTGATGAAGGGGCTGGTGCACTGGACCAGCAGCACCACGTCGGTGCTGTCGGCGGACATCGCCTCGTGGGCGTCCATCGCGTGCAGCACCGCGGCCTCGCTGGTCGCGGTGTCGCCGGCGATGGCGACCGGGCGCAGCACGACCTCGGCGCCGGCGGTGCGGGCCGCCTCGGCGATCGACGGGTCGTCCGTCGAGACCACCACGGCGGTGACGCGGCGGGCCCGTACGCAGGCCCGTACCGCCCGCGCGACCAGCGGCACGCCGCCGACCGGCGCCAGGTTCTTCCCGGGCACGCCCTTGGACCCGCCGCGGGCGGGGATGACGGCCAGCACTCTGGCCCCGGCGCGCTCCGTCTCCGCCGTTCCCGCCGGCGGGCGCTGCGTCTCACTCATCGGGTGACTCCTGTCCTACGTGCGGCTCTTGTGCGGCGCCCCTCCGGGGAGGGGGCGCCTGACGGGCGTGCGGCCTTGTGGCGGCCGGCGCCTCCGGGGGCGCGGAAGCGGGTCACAGCTGGCCCCAGCGGCGGATGGTCGGGGCGACGCGCTGGACTCCCTGCCGGTAGGCGGTCCTGGCGGAATTGCGGACGAATTCGCGGACGGCCTGGCGGACCGGGCCCGCCTCGCGGGGCGCGAAGCCGGCGACGGGCTCGCCCTTGGGGGTGAGGCCGTGGCGGGCCAGGATGGCGGGGAGGTAACCGGGTGCGGTGCGCAACGTGTAATAAGGGGCCAGCGCCGGGAGTTCGGGCAGGTCGAGCAGCGCGGTCACCCGGCCGCGCAGGGCGGCGTAGGGGGCGCTGCCCGCGACGCCGTGGGTGGCGGTCCACTCCTCGGAGGCCTGCGGCAGGCGCCCGTCGTCCAGCTCGTCCCACGAGGCGTAGCAGCCGGAGCCCAGGAAGTGGTGGTTGCCCAGCGACTCGCGGATGCCGAGGTCGGTGAGGACCGCTGTGGGGATGCCGCGGTGCAGCGACTCCAGTGCCGCGGTGGAGCTGACGGTCACCATCAGGTCGGTGCGGTCGAGGACCTCGGCCATGTTGCCGTAGACCAGGCGCAGGTTGGGCGGCGGATCGAGGGTGGCGACCAGCTTCTGGTAGGGCTGCTCCTCGATGTGGGTGGTGTGCTCGCCGGGCTTGCTGCGGAGCTTGACCAGCACCTCGCGCGACGGGTGCAGCCGGGCGTGGCCGACGGCGCGGCGCAGCAGGTGCAGCCGGTCGGCGCGGCTGTCGGGCACCGAGGGCTGGACGGCGAAGGTGACGGTGAAGGGCCGGTCGTCGCCGGTCCGGTAGGGCTCGCCGCCCAGGAAGGGCAGCGCGGTCTCCACGATGCTGCCGGTGCGGTAGCCGACGCCGTCGTAGACGTCCCTGAACCGCCGTGCGTCGTCCGCGCTGTTGGCCAGGACGACGTCCGCGCCGGCCCGCAGCAGCAGCCCGTCGGCGAGCTTCTCGTAGACCACGCCGACGTATCCGGTCACGACGACCGGGCGGCGCTCGCGGCCCTCCCATGCGCGGGACAGGCCGTGCAGCAGCGCCTGGACGGTGCCGCCGACGCAGGAGACGACCAGGACGTCGCAGGTCCCCGCGTGGATCTCGGCCAGCAGTTCGGCCATGGTCGACTCGGCCATCGAGTCGGCGGGGATGCCGAGTTCGGCGAGCTGCCGCGGGGTGGGGGTGGCCCGGCCGCGCAGCAGCCGGGCGTCGAGGCGGGCATCGGGGTCGATTCGGCGCGCGGTCAGCGCACCCCACTTCCACCGGGTGTCCGAGTCGGCGATCACCGTGACCCGCAAGGGCCCTGTCTTACGTTCTGGCACACGCCGACAGTAGGAAGCAGGCGGGTGGAACGCGCTAATCGCAGGACAACAGGAGGTAAACAGAATGCCGCTACTTCGCGAGTATTCCCGCGCGTCGGCCACATCATCCGCTGGCCATTTTCCGTTTACCCAAACGTTCCCCTCCCGCCCATCATGCCGCGATGCGACACCTTAGGATTCGGCGGGTGTTCAAGCTCTCCGTCATCGTGCCCTTTTTCAATGTGCAGTCTTTCGTGCCAGACGCACTGCACAGCCTCCGGGCCAACGCCCGCCCGGATTACGAGTTCCTGCTGATGGACGACGGTTCGACCGACCGGACGCCGCAGCTGCTGGAAGAAGGGGTACGCACGCTCCCCGGAGCACGCATCATCCGCCGCGAGCACACCGGTGTCTCGGCGCTTCGCAATGCCGGCATCGACGAGTCACGCGGGCGCTACGTGACGTTCATGGACGGCGACGACTGGTACGCGCCGGGCTACCTGCCGCAGCTGGTCGCGGCGATGGACGACCTGGACGTGGACTTCGTCCGCACCGACCACCTCAAGTGCACCGGCAGCACCCGCAACATCATGCGGGCCCCGCACGGCCGCCGCAACGCGGTGCTCGACCCGCGCGACACCGTGCTGCCCGCCGACCGGCCCGCGCTGGTCGACTACGCCTACTGCTGGGCCGGCGCCTTCCACCGGCGCATCGTCGACAAGGGCATCGTCCACTTCCCGACCGACCTGCGCACCGCCGAGGACCGGCCGTGGACCTGGCAGCTGCACCTGGGCGCCGAGAGCTGCGCGGTGGTCAACCTGATCGGGGTCCACTACCGGCGCGGGGTCACCACCTCGCTCACCCAGATCAGCGACGAGCGCCAGCTGGACTTCATCCGCGCCTCCGAGCGGATCTTCTCGATGCTGGCGAACGACAAGGACGGCGAGCGCTTCCTGCCCAAGGCCGTCCGACAGTTCTGCGCGCTGATCGTCTTCCACCTCGACCAGATCGACCGCTTCGAGCCGGCGATGGCCCGCCGGCTGAAGTCGTCCTGCGCCGCCGCGCTCGGCCGGCTGCCGTCCGACGTGCTGGCCGGGGTGCTCGACTCGATGGACCTGGAGCGCAGTTCGAAGATCCGCCGGCTGCGCTGGCGCTTCGGCGGCAGGTCGGAGGTGCCCGATCCGGAGATCGGGGTGCCGGACAACGCCGGCACTCCCGGAGCGGTGGTCGCGTGATGGCCGCCACCCGCAGGCACACCCAGCTGCTGCTCGCCTCCACCCTCTACGGCGCCGCCACGCTCGCCGCCGCGATCGACGCGGGCGCGCTGCCCGCCGCCGACCGCCGCGTGCTGGTGGTCAGCAACAACTCCGGCGTGCCGGAGACCACGGAAAGCCTCGACCAGGCACCGGGTTTCGGCGCGCTGCGCAGCCGCTTCGACCAGGTGGTGTCCTGGAACGAGGCCATCTCCCCCCTGCACCCCGGCGGTTGGCAGCCCAGCGCCGACGAGGTGCCGATGTGGGAGCGCTACTTCCGGATGGTGTGGGCGCTCGGCGACGACGAAGTCGACCTGGTCGTGGAGTCGTTGCAGGTCGCGCCCGCGCTGTCCTTCGCGCAGGTCTTCCTCGGCTCGCCGATCTCCGTCTACGCCGACGGCCTGATGTCGTACGGCCCGACCCGCAACAAGCTCGGGCTGCTGGTCGACACCAGGATCGACCGGCTGCTGCACCTGGACCTCGTCCCCGGCCTCGAACCGCTGCTGCTCACCGAGTTCGGGGTGCCCTCGCAGATCGTGCCGGGCGCCGAATTCACCAAGGTGCTCGCCGAGGTCGCCGAGGCGGCCGGCGACGCGGGCGGCGACGCCCTGGACGAACTGCCGCAGAATGCCGCGCTGCTGCTCGGGCAGTACCTGTCGGCGCTGGGCATACTCAGCGCCGAAGAGGAGGAGCAGCTGCACCTGTCGATGGTGCGCGGCGCCGTCGCACTCGGCCACAAGAAGATCGTCTTCAAACCGCACCCGACCGCACCCGCCCACTGGACCGAGCCGCTCACGGCCGAAGCCGCCGCGCTGGGCGCCGAGTTGACGGTGCTGAACACCCCGGTGCTGGCCGAGGTGGTCTACCAGAAGGCGCGTCCCGCGCTGGTGGCCGGCTGCTTCTCCACCGCGCTGCTCACCGCGTCGGTGCTCTACGGCATCCCGGTGGCCCGCACCGGCACCAGGCTGGTGCTCGACCGCCTGGTGCCCTACCAGAACAGCAACCGGGTGCCGGTCACCATCGTGCACGCGACGCTGCCCGACCTGGCCGACCCCGCCGCCGTACGCGGCTGGTCGCCGCCGTCGCCTGAGCAGGTCGCGGCGGAGCTGACGCCGCTGCTGCACACCGTCGGCTACTGCATGCAGTCCCAGGCCCACCCGCGGCTGCGGGACGGGGCCGCGGCCTGGCTCAGCGCGAACCTGACCGCGGAGACCTGGCCGTACTTCAAGCGGCGGCGGCTGACGTCGCTGGCGTTGCCCGGCGCCGTCCCGGCCCGGCTCGCGTTCGTGCCCCGCAACCGCACCGTCCGCCGGGTCGCCCGCCGCGCCCGCGCCCTCAAGAAAGCGGCTCTCGGATGAGTCTGCACGTCCCCGACTCGGCCGGTCAGGCCACGGACTCGATCCCCCGGCCCGGCGCCGAGCCGGAAGCCGCCCCCGGCGCGCAGCCCGAGGCGCTGCCGAAGCCGCCCGCGGAGGCCGCCGCCGCGGTCCGCCCGCGCGGCCGGCTGCGCGCCCTGGACGGGCTGCGCCTGGTGGCCGCGCTGATGGTGGCCTTCTACCACTACGCCGGGCAGGACGGCATAGTCGCCGGCGCCTGGGGGGAGACGCCCCGCGACATCTGGCCGCAGGCGTCCTCGATGTTCAACTACGGCTGCCTGGGCGTCGAGTTGTTCTTCGTCATCAGCGGCTTCGTGATCTGCATGAGCGGCTGGGGCCGCACCGTGAAGGACTTCACGATCTCCCGCATCACCCGGCTCTACCCCGCCTACTGGGCGGCGCTGATCATCTCCACCGTGGTCTACGTGCTGGCGGACTACAAGCGCATCCCGAACACCGACCTGCTGGTCAACTTCTCCATGCTCCAGATGCCGCTCGGCGCGCACCGCGTGCTCGGCGTGTGCTGGACGCTGTGGGCGGAGATGCGCTTCTACGTCCTCTTCGCGCTGGTCATCGTGTGGCCGGGGGCGACCAGGAAGCGGGTGCTGCTCTTCTGCGGCCTGTGGATGCTCGCCGCGGTCTACGCGGACGCCTCCAACGCGTCGTCCTTCATCAAGGTCGCGCTGATGCCCGAGTACGCCCCCTACTTCATCGGCGGCATGGGCCTCTACCTGATCTACCGCTTCGGCCACGACGCGGTGTCCTGGGGCATCGTGATCTGCGCGTTCCTGATCGGCCAGCGCTACGCGGTCGCCGCGAACACCGTCGGCAAGCACGTGCACGTCTTCCACCACCGCACCCCGACCGGGGTGACCCTGGTGGTCTTCCTGTCCTTCCTCGCGGTGGCCCTGGTCACCCTGGTGCCGCGGATCGCCGCGATCAACTGGCGCTGGCTGACCACCGCGGGCATCCTGACCTACCCCTTCTACCTGATCCACGAGCACGTCGGCTGGGTCACCATCGACCAGTTCGTGCACCACACCAGCCTGCCGGACAACGTCATCCTGCCGCTGACCATCCTGGTCATGCTGGGGGTGGCCTGGGTGGTGCACCTGTCCGTGGAGCGCACGGTGGCGCCGCTGCTCAAGCGGGTGCTGAACCGCTCGCTCACCGCGGCGGCCCTGTCCGCCGAGAAGCCGGTACGGCACTGAGGCGCGGTCCGGCGCCGGGCACAGCCCTGCGCTGAGCCCCATGCACGGCGGGCGGGTCACCGGTGAGTCCCCGGTGGCCCGCCCGCCGGCGTGTCAGAAGGCGTCGGTGGGCACGTAGGTGCCCCACACCTCGCGCAGCGCGTTGCAGACCTCGCCGACCGTGGCGCGCGCCCTGAGCGCGTCCCTCATCGGGTAGAGCACGTTCTCGGTGCCCGCTGCGGCCTTCTGCAGCGCGGACAGCGCCGCGTCGACCGCGTCCTGGTCGCGGGCGTCCCGCAGGGCGCCGAGCCTGGCGGCCTGCTGGGCCTCGATCGCCGGGTCGACCCGCAGCGGCTCGTAGGGCTCCTCCTCGTCCAGCTTGAAGCGGTTGACGCCGACGACGACCCGCTCGCCCGCGTCGGTCTCCAGGGCGATGCGGTAGGCGTTCCGCTCGATCTCGCCCTTCTGGAAGCCGTGCTCGATCGCCGCGACCGCACCGCCCAGCTCCTCGACCTTCGCCATCAGTTCGACGGTGGCCGCCTCGACCTCGTCGGTCATCGCCTCCACCACGTAGCTGCCCGCGAAGGGGTCCACGGTGGCGGTGACGTCGGTCTCGTAGGCCAGCACCTGCTGGGTGCGCAGCGCGAGCCTGGCCGACTTGTCGGTGGGCAGCGCGATGGCCTCGTCGAAGGAGTTGGTGTGCAGCGACTGCGTGCCGCCGAGTACCGCGGCCAGGCCCTGGACGGCGACCCGTACCAGGTTGACCTCGGGCTGCTGCGCCGTCAGCTGCACCCCGGCGGTCTGGGTGTGGAAGCGCAGCATCAGCGACTTGGGATTCCTCGCGCCGAACTCCTCGCGCATCACCCGCGCCCAGATCCGCCGGGCCGCCCGGAATTTCGCGACCTCTTCCAAGATCGTCGTGCGGGACACGAAGAAGAACGAGAGCCGCGGTGCGAAATCGTCCACGTCCATACCCGCGGCGACCGCGGTGCGGACGTATTCGATCCCGTCGGCGAGCGTGAAGGCGATCTCCTGCGCGGGCGAGGCGCCGGCCTCCGCCATGTGGTAACCGGAGATCGAAATGGTGTTCCACTTCGGGATCTCCGCCTTGCAGTAGGCGAAGATGTCGGCGATCAGCCGCAGCGACGGCTTGGGCGGGAAGATGTACGTCCCCCGCGCGATGTACTCCTTCAGCACGTCGTTCTGGATGGTGCCGGTCAGCTGCTCGGCGGGCACGCCCTGCTCCTCGCCGACGAGCTGGTAGAGCAGCAGCAGGAGGGCGGCGGGCGCGTTGATCGTCATCGAGGTGGACACCTTGTCCAGCGGGATGCCGTCGAAGAGCACCAGCATGTCGTCGATCGAGTCGATGGCGACCCCGACCTTGCCGACCTCGCCGTGCGCGATGGCCGCGTCCGAGTCGTGGCCCATCTGGGTGGGCAGGTCGAAGGCGACGGACAGGCCCATGGTGCCGTTGGCGATCAGCTGCTTGTAGCGCGCGTTGGACTCCGAGGCGGTGCCGAACCCGGCGTACTGCCGCATCGTCCACGGCCGTCCGGTGTACATCGACGGGTAGACCCCGCGGGTGAAGGGATAGCCGCCGGGCTCCCCCAGCTTCTGCGCCGGGTCCCAGTCGCGCAGCGCCTCCGGGCCGTAGACCGGCTCGATCGGCAGGCCGCTTTCCGACTCGCGCGTCATGCTTCACGCCTCCGCAGTGCTGGTGGGGTGGGATAGAGGGGGGCTCCCGCCACGGACTGTAGCGGCGGGCGTGCACGCGGTGCAGCGCGGCGGGCTGGGACCTTCCTCACAGTCGGCCGTCCGCCCCCGTGTCTCCACCATGCGTGCCGCAACCGCACGCGCCGGAAACGTGTCTAGTGGTTCACAGGGGCCGACTCAGGGGGATGGAGAACGATGTCGACAAGGACCAGGGGCAGACGGCGGGTCTCGGTGACCGTGGCCGCCGCCGGCGCGGCGATCGCCATGGCGGTGCTCGCCGCGTGCGGCCCGCAGGACACCGGGGCCGACCCGAAGCCGCCCGCGGCCACGACCACCGCGGGCACGACCGAGCCGGCCACCGGCAGCGCGGACCCGACCACCGCGCCTGCCACGACCGAACCGGCCACCACGCCGCCGACCACCGCGGCCAGGCCTTCCGCACCGCCGACGACGAAGGCGCCCGCCAAGCCGCCGGTCGAGCCCGCCGTCATGAAGGTCGGCGCGAGCAGCGCCCAGGTCCGCGAGCTGCAGGCCAGGCTCGGCCAGCTGCGCCTCTTCTCGCAGAACCCGACCGGCTACT
Organism: Streptomyces sp. NBC_00433; assembly: GCA_036015235.1. NCBI lineage: Bacteria > Bacillati > Actinomycetota > Actinomycetes > Kitasatosporales > Streptomycetaceae > Streptomyces > Streptomyces sp. NBC_00433. The sequence continues at coordinate 3,715,340 of CP107926.1, forward strand.
ACGGCACCGTCACCCAGCACTCGGTGAGCGACTTCCAGGAGCGGCACGGGCTCGGCTCGACCGGCAGCGTCAGCCAGGCCACCTGGTCCAAGCTGCGGTCACTGACCCACCAGCCCACGCACAAGGAGCTGTACCCGCCGGTCCCGGCCAAGCCGGCCGGCAAGCTGGACCCGCGCTGCATGACCGGCCGCGCGCTGTGCGTCAGCAAGACCAGCCGCACCCTGTCGTGGGTGGTGGACGGCAAGGTCCAGGCCACCATGGACGTCCGCTTCGGGTCGCAGTACACCCCGACCCGTGAGGGCCTCTTCCATGTGAATTCCAAGAGCCGCGACCACGTCTCGACGATCTACCACACGTCGATGCCGTTCGCGATGTTCTTCAGCGGCGGCCAGGCGGTCCACTACTCGTCCGACTTCGCCGCCCGCGGCTACGCCGGCGCGTCCCACGGCTGCGTGAACGTACGGGACAAGGCCGCGATCTCGAAGCTCTTCGACGAGGTGCGTGTCGGCGACAAGGTCGTCGTCTACTGGTGACCCGCCCTCGGGCAAGGGACCCACGGGGAGGGAGCGCGGCCGGGCAGGGGGAATGCGCCCGGCCGCGCTCCGTGGTACCCGAACCCGATACGGGGAGAACCGGGATCAGGGGGCCGATGACCAGTCGGCCTTACTCCCTACAGCGCACGGACTGTCAGAAGTGTCACCTGCCCCGGGCACGTAACGCGGGGCGCCGCCCGTGGCGGCTGTGGCGGGGGCCGCCGGTGCCGTGCCCCTTTTCCACCCTTTCCGCCGACTGCGGCTTGCTGATCCGGCCGCTGCCCGCACGGCTCGCCGGAGGCACGTGGCGCCCGGCCTTCTGGTCCTTGCCGGCCGAGCGCCCGTAGCCGCTGCCCCGGCCCGATCCGTAGCCGTGGCCGAAGCCCTGGTGGCCGAAGCCGTGCCGGTGCTCGTCGGCGCCGCCGTGCACCGGCGGCGCCGGCGGGGCGGCCGGCGCCGCGGGGCCGCTGCTGTCGCGCCGCCCCGGGCCCGCCGTCCAGGGCCCGGCCGTGCCGCCGTCGGGCGACACCGCCGCGGGCGGCCTGGTGTCCAGCGGCCCGGTCCCCGCGCCTGACCCCGGTGTGAACGACCGGGCGGCCGCCGCCATCCCCACCGCCACCCCGCCGATCGCCAGCGCGGAGACCACGGCGGCGGCCATCACCCGCGGGCGCCGCACGGCGAAGGCGGTGCGCAGCACGGCCAGCGGCCCGCCGCGGGATCCGGCGGCCGCGGCCACCCCCACGGCGAGAGCCGTACGCAGCACCGTCAGCGGGCCGCGGTGCGCCCCCGCCGGTCCGTCGGGGGTGTCGGCCCGTCCCGCGGCCGCGCTGCGGAAGGCGGCGAGGGCGGCGGCCTCCCGGGCCGGGTCGAGCGGTGCGTGGCCGTCGCGGGCCGCGGCCAGCAGGCGGACGAGGCGGTCGGCGGGCACGGTGGGCGGGGCGCAGGACGCGGCGCCGGACAGCAGGACCTCGGCGGTGCGGGCGTCGGGCCAGGTCCCGGCGCGGGGCGCGGCGGCGTAGTGAGGCGGGTGGGAGTGCCGGGCCGGGTGGGGCGGGTCCGTGGATGCGGCTTCGCGTCGAGTGTTGTCGCTCATCCCACTCCCTCAGAGCGCTTTGGACGCGGAAAACGTCACATCCGCGTGCGGCCGGTCCGCGGGCCGCTGCTGGGAGACCGCGCCGGGGGCGTCGCCGTACCCGGCCGCGCGGTCGTCCCCGCGCTCCGTCCGGTCCGTTCGCTCCATGCGGTCCGTCCGGTCGGCGGAGTCGCCGGGGTCCCCGTGGTCGTACTCCAGGATCTCGGCGAGCCGTCGCAGCCCGCGGTGCGTGGCCATTCTCACCGATCCGGCGCGCTTTCCGAGCACTCGCGCAGCACTGGTCGAATCGAGCCCCATCACCACCCGCAGCAGCACCGCCTCCGCCTGCTCGCGCGGCAGCGCCGCGATCGCCGCCAGCGCCCGGTCGGTGGCGACCGCGTCCAGCGCCTCGCCCGCCGTGTCGGCCCGGTCCGGGAGCTGGACGAGGTCGTCCACCCCGCCGCCGTTCACCGGCCGGCGGCTGCGGGCCCTGATGTGGTCGAGCGCCCGGTTGCGGGCGATCCTGGCGGCCCAGCCCCTTATCGAGCCGCTGCCGGTGCGGTAGTTGGGCAGGTCGCGGGCGATCTGGAGCCAGGCCTCCGACGCCACGTCCTCGGCGTCCGCCGGCCCGACCAGGCTGCGGACGTAGTTCAGCAGCTGCGGCTGGACAGCACGGTAGACGGTACGGAACGCGGTGTCGTCGCCCCGCTGCGCCGCGCCGACCGCGGCCTCCAGAGACTCGTGCAATTCCACGTCGGGCCCCACCCCCTCGAACACACGGCCAATCCTGCCTCATGAGCGGCAGTGACACTTTTGGTCTGGGATACGCAGTACAAGTCGGCGGCCGGGGACGCTCCTGTGGGGGGAGGCGGCCCCCGGCCGTCGTCACTTCTCGTGTGCCCCGCCAAGGAGCATTCCTTCATGTCCGTGGCCCGCCTCCCCGACGGCCTCCCCCCAGGGCGGCTGATCGCCGGTTCCTCACCGGGGCTGTGGATCAGCGAGGAGCCCGTCGTCGCGCCCGGCGGCCTGTGGGCCTCCTGCCACGCCCAGCACCGCGCCACCGGCTGGCACCCCGTGCTGATGGCCTGGCCCTGCGCCCACGGCCACGGCCACCGGTCGGCGGAGATCGACACCGTGGACGTGGCCGAGTCGCTGCACGAGTCGTGGCTGACGTACCGCCAGACCGCGTTACCTCCTCCGGCACACCGGGGCGCCGGCGACCCGGCCCCGCATCCGGGCCTCACCGACCCGGCGCCGCACCACGGCCAGGGCGACCCCGCGTCGCACCACGGGCTCGCGGACCTCGCCGACCTCGCCGGGCACCCGGCCCTCGCCGACCTCAGCGACCTGACGGAACTCGCCGCCCAGCTCGGCTTCGCGGGGCCGCCGGACCCGAGGGACACCTCCGCCCGGCTCGGCCTGGCGGGCCCGCCGTACACCCGCTGGCCCGGACTCGCCGCACCCTCGGAGCCGCACCCGGGCCCGTCGCCGGACGCGGTGGCGCGAGCCGGCGTCGGCCAGATGCTGCACTACTTCACGACCCGCTTCACCGCGTATGTCGCGCTGGCGCGGGTGGACCGCAGCGCCGACCTGCCCGCCGCGGTGGGCTGGGACGCGGACGCCCCCGCGCTGGAGCTGTCCGCGCTGCTGCGCAGCTGGGAGGACCGCTTCGGCGCCCGGGTCATCGGCTTCGAGGGCTCGTCGGTCTTCGTGTCGGTGGCCTCTCCCCCGCTGACCTCCCGGCACGCGGCACACGTCGCCCTGGAGCACGTCCTGACCGGCGCGTCGAACCTGAACGACGGGACCTTCCCCTTCCCCGACTACGCGGAGGCGCTGCGCGGCGAGCGGCTCTGGTCGTTCTGGTGGGACTGAGGGACCGGCGGACCGGCGGACAGCCGTAGGGACAGAGCGGCGTACCGGCGTACCGGTCGACTCGCGACGCGCCCGGCCGCGGGGGTCGGCCAGGTCAACACCGGGCCGACCCTTGGCTCCGTACGGGTGAAGTTCGCACACCTGCCTGCGCTGTTCGAACCGGCCGCGCCTACAGTGGAGTTCTCCCCCGCCGAATCCGCCGTACGGGGATGCCGTGCGGCCGTCCCACCACGACCCTGGAGCCCCGCTGCTGCCCAGTGACACCGCGTCCGACGCTCCGCCGTCCCCGCTGACGCGGCTCAACCACGCGCCGCCCACCGCCGCCGAGACGGCGCTGCTGGCCTGCTGCGGCAGCCACCGGTGGGCGCGGCGGGTGGCCGCGCACCGCCCGTATCCGACCGTCGAGGCGCTGCTGGCCGCGGCGGACGAGGCGGCGTACGACCTGACGCCCGGCGATCTCACCGAGGCGCTGGCCGGCGAGGCGACCACGGCGCTGGCCGACCGCGGCGGCCTGACCGTGCACACCGCGCTGCGCGCCGCCCACGCGCACTACGAGGCGAAGTTCGGCCACGCCTTCATCCTCGCCCTGGACGAGCGCACCGCCGCCGACCCGGGCGCGGCCCTGGACCAGACCCTGGCCAGCCTGCGCGAGCGGCTCGGGCACGACGAGGACGAGGAGCGGGTGGTCACCGCCGAGCAGCTGCGCCGGATCTGCCGCACCCGGCTGGTCCGGCTGGCCGGCGGACCCGCGGGATCGGCGGGACCGACCGGTCCCGCAGGGCTCACGGGACCCGCGGGACCCACAGGTTCCGCTTCCGGTGGCACAGGGACGACCAGCGGCGACGGGCATACGGACCAGTCCGTGCGGGCATTCGAGCCGCCCCGTTCACCCGACCGTGCGGGATCGATCACACCTGGCCTACCCCGCGGTACCGACCCCGTATCGCGTCGCTACGATGGCCGGGGCCGGTGGACCGTACCCGGCCGGGCGTGACCGACACCCCTAGCCGGCACCCCTCGCCCCGCTCCCGGAGGGTTTTTTCCGTGCCGGCTGGAACGCTTTACCGCGGCCGGGAAGGCATGTGGTCGTGGGTGGCTCATCGAGTCACCGGTGTCCTCATCTTCTTCTTCCTGTTCGTGCATGTCCTCGACACCGCCCTGGTGCGGGTCTCCCCCGAGGACTACGACAAGGTCGTCGCCACCTACAAGACCCCGATCGTCAGCCTGCTGGAGTACGGCCTGGTCGCCGCGATCCTCTTCCACGCGCTGAACGGCCTGCGGATCATCGCCGTCGACTACTGGACCCAGGGCCCGCGCTACCAGAAGCAGATGCTCTGGACCGTGGTCGGCCTGTGGATCCTGCTGATGCTCGGCGCGATCTACCCGGTCCTGGGCCACGCCGCACGAGTCCTGTGGGGGAACTGATCCATGTCCACTGACGTCTCCGACGCCGTCGAGCTGACCGGCTCCAGCGTCGTCCCGTTCAGCCCGGAGAATCCCGCGCCGGTCATCGAGCCGCCGCGGGCCCGCACCAAGCGCACCCCGCGCGGCGGCCGCACCAACTTCGAGATGTACGGCTGGCTGTTCATGCGGCTGTCCGGTGTGGTGCTCGTCGTGCTGGTCCTCGGCCACCTGCTGATCCAGCTGGTGCTCGACGGCGGTGTGCAGAAGGTCGGTTTCGCCTTCGTCGCCGGCCGCTGGGCGTCGCCGTTCTGGCAGTACTGGGACCTGGCCATGCTGTGGCTCGCGATGCTGCACGGCGGCAACGGCCTGCGGACCGTCATCAACGACTACGCCGAGCAGGCCAACACCCGCGTCTGGCTCAAGACGCTGCTGTTCACCGCAGTGGCGTTCACCATCGTGCTCGGCTCGCTGGTGATCTTCACCTTCGACCCGAACATCCGCTAAGCCAGGGCTGGACAGGGAAAGCGACCCATGCAGATCCACAAGTACGACACCGTCATCGTCGGCGCGGGCGGCGCCGGTATGCGCGCCGCCATCGAGGCCACCAAGCGCAGCCGCACCGCCGTCCTGACCAAGCTCTACCCGACCCGGTCCCACACCGGCGCCGCCCAGGGCGGCATGGCCGCCGCCCTCGCGAACGTCGAGGAGGACAACTGGGAGTGGCACACCTTCGACACGATCAAGGGCGGCGACTACCTGGTCGACCAGGACGCCGCCGAGATCCTGGCGAAGGAGGCCATCGACGCGGTCCTCGACCTGGAGAAGATGGGCCTGCCGTTCAACCGGACGCCCGAGGGCCGGATCGACCAGCGCCGCTTCGGCGGCCACACCCGCAACCACGGTGAGGCCGCGGTCCGCCGGGCGTGCTATGCCGCCGACCGCACCGGTCACATGATCCTCCAGACGCTTTATCAGAACTGCGTCAAGGAGGGCGTGGAGTTCTTCAACGAGTTCTACGTACTCGACCAGCTGCTCACCGAGGTCGACGGCGTGCAGCGGTCCGCCGGCGTGGTGGCGTACGAGCTGGCCACCGGCGAGATCCACGTCTTCCAGGCGAAGGCCGTGATCTACGCGTCCGGCGGCACCGGCAAGTTCTTCAAGGTGACCTCCAACGCGCACACCCTCACCGGCGACGGCCAGGCCGCCGTCTACCGGCGCGGGCTGCCCCTTGAGGACATGGAGTTCTTCCAGTTCCACCCGACGGGCATCTGGCGCATGGGCATCCTGCTGACGGAGGGCGCCCGCGGTGAGGGCGGCATCCTCCGCAACAAGGACGGCGAGCGCTTCATGGAGAAGTACGCCCCCGTCATGAAGGACCTGGCCTCGCGCGACGTCGTCTCCCGGGCGATCTACACCGAGATCCGCGAGGGCCGCGGCTGCGGTCCCGAGGGCGACCACGTCTACCTCGACCTGACCCACCTGCCGCCGGAGCAGCTGGACGCGAAGCTGCCGGACATCACCGAGTTCGCCCGCACGTACCTGGGCATCGAGCCCTACACCGACCCGATCCCGATCCAGCCCACCGCGCACTACGCCATGGGCGGCATCCCCACCAACGTCCAGGGCGAGGTGCTGCGCGACAACACCACCGTCGTCCCCGGCCTCTACGCGGCCGGCGAGGTCGCCTGCGTGTCCGTGCACGGCGCGAACCGGCTCGGCACCAACTCGCTGCTCGACATCAACGTCTTCGGCCGCCGCTCCGGCATCGCCGCCGCGGAATACGCCCACGCCAACGACTTCGTGCCGCTGCCCGAGGACCCGGCCGCCCAGGTCGAGGCCCAGGTCGAGCGGCTGCGCTCGGCCACCGGCAGCGAGCGGGTCGCGGAGATCAGGCGCGAGCTGCAGGAGTGCATGGACGCCAACGTGATGGTCTTCCGCACCGAGCAGACCATCAAGACCGCCGTCGAGAAGATCGGCGAGCTGCGCGAGCGCTACCTGAGCGTGTCCATCCAGGACAAGGGCAAGCGGTTCAACACCGATCTGCTGGAAGCCGTCGAGCTGGGCAACCTGCTCGACCTCGCCGAGGTCATGGCCGTCTCCGCGCTGGCCCGCAAGGAATCCCGCGGCGGCCACTACCGCGAGGACTTCCCCACCAGGGACGACGTCAACTTCATGCGGCACACGATGGCCTACCGCGAGGTGGACGACACGACCGGCGCCGAGTCGATCCGCCTGGACTACAAGCCGGTCGTGACGACCCGCTACCAGCCGATGGAGCGTAAGTACTGATGAGCACCCCGAACTCTCCGACGCTGGACAAGCACTCGTCCGCCCTGGACGCCGCCGAGGCCTCCGCGTCCCACCTGATCACCGTCACCCTGCGGGTCCGGCGCTTCAACCCCGAGGTCTCCGACCAGGCCGAATGGGTCGACTACCAGCTGCCGATCGACCCCAAGGAGCGCGTCCTGGACGCCCTCCACAAGATCAAGTGGGAGATCGACGGCACCCTCACCTTCCGCCGCTCCTGCGCCCACGGCGTCTGCGGCTCCGACGCGGTCCGCATCAACGGCCGCAACCGCCTGGCCTGCAAGACCCTGATCAAGGACATCAACCCCGAGAAGCCGATCACGGTCGAGCCCATCAAGGGCCTCACCGTCCTCAAGGACCTCGTGGTCGACATGGACCCCTTCTTCCAGGCCTACCGCGACGTGATGCCCTTCCTCATCACGACGGGCAACGAGCCCACCCGCGAGCGCCTCCAGTCCGCCGAGGACCGTGCGCGCTTCGACGACACGACCAAGTGCATCCTCTGCGCCGCCTGCACCTCGTCCTGCCCGGTCTACTGGAACGACGGCCAGTACTTCGGCCCCGCGGCCATCGTCAACGCCCACCGTTTCATCTTCGACTCGCGCGACGAGGGCGGCGAGCAGCGCCTGGAGATCCTCAACGACAAGGACGGCGTCTGGCGCTGCCGCACCACCTTCAACTGCACGGACGCCTGCCCGCGCGGCATCGAGGTGACCAAGGCGATCCAGGAGGTGAAGCGAGCGCTCATCACGCGCCGCTTCTGATCCCCCTCCCGTCCCGAAGGCCCGCCCCCTCGTCCAGCGAGAGGGCGGGCCTTCGCGGTTTCAGCGGGTCGCGGCGGCCGCCGGGGCGCTGAATGCGCGGTGTGGGCGGGCTGAAAGCGGGCGGCGGCAAGCTCTGGTCCAGAAGGAAACGGCGCGAGCCCCGCCCGGGGGCCGCGAAGATCCCGAGGAGCACACAGCCCATGTCCGCCACCTCCACCTCCACCTCCACCACCCTCGCCCTCACCGACCAGGACAAGCTCACCCTGCGCACCGCCGCCTACGGGGCCGTCTCCCTGATGGCCGCCGCCGACGCCGCCGGCTCGCCGCACAAGGCCGCCAAGCACGGCTCCATCGCCCTGGCCACCGCGACCGGTCCGGTCGGGCACGTCCTCGCCGAGCGGTCGCGCATCGGAGACCTCGGCGGCAGGTCCACCGCCGAACTCGCCGACCGCGTCCTGCCCGCCCTCACCGCGACCATGAGCCTGCTCGCCGAGCAGTCCCCCGCCGAGGCCGACAACTTCCGCGGGACCGTCATCACCGCCATCACCACTGCCGCCGACACCCGCAAGGGCGGACCCACCCCCAGCGTCATCGAGATGACCCGCAAGATCACCGCGGCCCTCGACGCCGCCTGACCGCGCCGGAGGGGCTCCCTGCCCTACGGGCGGTCGGCCGGCACCGCGCCGAGGGCGGGCCAGCGGGCGAGCATCCGCTCGCGGAAGCTCGACGTGAGGGTGCTCGTGCCGGACAGGGCGGGGTGGCCGGCGGTCAGCCGGCCCACCACCGCCAGCCGGTGCGCGAGCCGCTCGCGGGCGGTCACGGTGCCCCAGGTCCAGTCCTCGGCGGGGAGGCGGGACAGGTGGTCGGTGCCGTCGCGATGGGCGCGCTCGACCAGGGCGTCGCCCCTGATCAGCCACCCGGCACACGCGTCGGCAAGGCCCAGGCCGAGGTCGGCGTCGCGGCCGGGGTGGGGGCCGGAGTCGGGGTCGGCGTCTCGGCCGCGGCTCTGATCGGAGTCGGGGCCGCGCCCGAGGAGGTCCGTGCCGGTCTCCTCGCGCCAGGTCGCCAGATACGCCGCCTCCGCCCGCTCAAGCAGCGCCGCCGGGGCGGCGGTGACGCACCAGCAGGTGGGGAAGCCGATGCGGAGGTAGGCGAGTTCGACCAGGCCGCTGCCCCAGGACGCCTGCTCGAAGTCGATGAACCGGACGCCGTCTGCGGTGTGCAGGTCGTTGCCGGGGCAGGGGTCGCCGTGCAGCAGGGCGTGGCCCGGGGCCTCGGCGAGGCGGTGGACGAGGGCGTCGAGTTCGGCGGGCACGCCGGGCGGGACGGGGGCGCCGAGCCGGTCGGCGAGGCGGAGGAAGGCGTCGGCGTCGGAGCCTTCCGGGCCCTGCCAGCGCGGCAGGATGCCCGTGGCCTCCGGGCCCGCGGAGGCGTGCAGGCGCGCGAGCCCGGTGGCGTAGTCGACGATCCAGTCGGCTGACGGCCGCCGGTCCTCCACGCGTTCCAGCACCATGACCCGCGCGTCCGGGTCGGTCCCCAGCAGCGCCGGCACGACGGGGGCCTTGGCGCGCAGGGCCAGCCGTATCGCCGCCACCTCGCGGTCGTACCGCTCGGCGGCTTCGTGGCCGCCGACGATCTGCTTGACGACCGCGGGCCCGGCGCCCAGCTCGACCCGCCAGACCCGCGAACGCGGACTGCTGCCCAACCGCCGCGCCCGCCGCGGCGGACCGAGCGTGTCCCGCAATCCGTCCCCGAACGGCAACCGCCTCGGCAACCGCACCGGCACCCCCTCCCTCGCCCCGAACGCGTCAAGTCCCGCACCCCGTAAACCCACCGTACCGACAGGCGTGCCGTCACAGCTGGCTCAGGATCGTCCGATCGGTGATCTCGGTGTCCCGGGCCAGCATCAGCGCCTTGCTCAATATCAGCGTGAGCGTCCTGTCCCCCTCGAAGGGCAGGTAGCCGTCGTAGACCACGCCGGGCGCGGACTTCGGGACGATGCACAGATACCGGTCGTGCGGCGCGATCAGGATGTTCCCCGACCCGAGATGGATCTTGTACGTGTGCAGGTCGCCGCGCACGTGCAAGAAGCGGTCCCGCACGCTGCACCGGTCCGCTATGGCGAGCCTCGGTATGAGACGGCTGAGCAGGTCGCGGCGTCCCTGGGCGGTCTGGGTGAGGTCGCCGAAGCCGTAGGACTCCCAGTAGGCGCGGTAGCGGCCCTCGGGCCCGCCGTCCTGCCAGGTCGGGTCGTTGCCCACGCTGGCTACGCCGACGAAGAGGTCGACGTCCCGCAGGACTTCGCTGAGGACCAGCGCGGGGACCTCGCTCAGCTTCACCGCCTCCGGGGGCGCCCCGGCGCCGGTGAAGCTGTATCCGCCGCCGCTCGCATGGCCGTGGCTGACCTCCGCGTCGATCGGGTAGAAGCGGACCTGGTCGGTGGCCAGGTAGAGGTAGCTGCCGGAGCCGGTCGTCTCGTCGCTCGCGCCCTCGACCCGGAATTCGGCCCGCAGCCCCCACTGCGGCAGCTCGCGGGACGTCGGCGGGTAGGTGTCGTCCACGCAGAGCCGCAGCACGTCGGTCCAGCCGCGGACCGCGGCGAGCGAGTGGAACTGGTGCTGGCGCAGGATGTGCGCGGCGAACCGGTTGGAATACCCGCCCGTGCCGCGCTCGGCGTCCGTCAGCAGATACACCTCGCGGTGGGCCTGCTTGAACGGCTGGGTGATCCGGTGCCGTTCGAGCCAGTCGCGCCATGCGACGACCTCGGCGGGCTCGCGGTCCACCGGATGCCACAGCTCGACGGCGGCCCCGGGCCCGGCGGCGACGGGCGCGTCCGCGAGGGTGCGCAACTCCCCGTCGGCATAGCCGCAGGGGGTCCCGTCGACCGTCCACAGCAGGCGGCGGGCGAGGGTGCCGACCAGCGGGTGGTCGAGGACGCGCTCGCGCCAGGCGGCATGAGCCCACTGCCTGCGGGCCAGGAACTGCCGGTCGAGCCGCTCCGCCTGGGCGGTGAGCATCCGGTCGATGTCCTTGGCCGCGGCCTTCAGCTCGGCGACCTCCTCCGGGTGGTCGCGCTTGACGGCCGCGGGGATGGCCTTGACCTCCTTGCCCGCCGGATTGCGCCAGCTCAGCACCGCCTTGCCGGCCCGCACCGCCAGCTCGCCGTGCTCGTGCCGCAGCAGGCCGACCTCGGTGAGGCCGTAGGCGGGCACCGCCAGCTCCTCGACCTCCTCCCGGCTCAGGCCGAGGGCGGCGGCCCGCGTCTCCAGGGCCAGGTCGAGCTGCTTGCGGGTGCCGCGGAAGGTCACCCGGGAGGCCAGCCGGGCGATCTCCCCGAGCGCCGCCTCGCCTTCGCAGCGGGACAGCGCGACCACTCCGGCATTGGCGAGCTTGGGATTGCGCGGGCCCAGACCGGGGACCTTGCGCAGCGCCATGTCCACCAGCGCGCCCAGCGCCCGTGCGACAGCGGGGTGCGGCGGCAGCAGCGAGAGCAGCCAGGCCATTCCGCGCAGCGCGTTGGCGTTGTAAGGGTCGAGCTGCGCGTCGGGGTCGGGGCTGTGGTGCAGCCCCACGAACGGGATGGTCCGCGGCCGCCCGGCCAGCGACAGCCAGTGCACCGCCTTGTCCCGCACGGCGTCGCTTCCGATCCGCTCGATCAGCGCCGCCGCGTCCTTCTCCCAGCGGGCGGACGGCTTCACAGAGGTCGCGGTGGCGGCCAGCCGCAGCAGCCGCGGCCAGGGCTCGCCGAGCAGTGCGGCGGTCGCCAGCGCGTCGTCGGCCCACTCCTCGCCGGGATTGAGCGGCGGGCCCGCGAGCTTCTTGACCACGGTCGCCAGGCCGCCCGAGGGAGGGGCGCCGAGCACGGTCCTGCGCAGGGTGGCCACGACGGCGGGCGGCAGGTCACGGCCCGCTGCGGTCTCCGCGTCGACCAGCCGGGCGAGCCAGTCGTCGTACCAGACGGAGAAGTGGTCGCCCACCTCGGCGAGCCACCCGGAGCGCTCGTCGGCGAGCGGGTCGACGCCGAGGCCGCGGCCGGCGCGGGCCGCGAGCAGCAGCAGGCCGTAGCAGGCGTCGCGATCCCGTCCCGCGTCCTTCTCCAGCGCCCGGTAGCGGTCGACCCAGTGCGCCACCAGCTCACGCCGCTGGTCCGGCGTCAGACCGTCCACCACGTCGAGCAGTTTGGCCGCGTAGTCCCCCGACCTGCCCCGCGTCGTACGGTCGAAGGCCTGGGCGAGCCGGTCGGCCAGCCCTTCGACATCCCCGGCGGCCGCCAGCCGCCGCACCGCCGCCACGTGCTCCCCCGGCGTGGCCATCAGCCACCCACCAGCGGCACGAGCTTGAGGAAGACGACCTCGGTGCCGGCCGGTAGGTCGACCTCGTCGTCCAGCTTCTCGACCTGCCGGTCGGCGACCAGCAGCAGGAAGCCGTTGCGCCCGAAGGCGTCGAGCGCCAGCTCGCACTGCCGCTCGGGGTCGAGGCGGCGCGGGGTGCGCAGCCGGTAGCCGTTGAGCACGCTCTCCGCGTCGGTCGGCTGGACGAGGCCGCGGTAGACCTCGGGCTCCCGCGCGTTGTAGTCCGCCACTTCCCGGAGGACCCGGTGCCGGATCAACTCCCGGGCGCTGAGCCGCTCCTCCGTGAACTCCAGCCCCCAGGAGTCACGGGTCTCCCCTGATGTCGTCTCGTCGACGAAGGTCACCATTCCCATGACCGCGAGCGTAGAGCCGGCCACTGACAGTCGCCCGACGGGTCTCGCCGGAGCCGGCGGGACCCGGCCGTCCCGACGACGGCAGTCCGATGATCTTACCGATTCGGCAAAGTTATCCACAGGATCTTTTTTCCCGTCCGGCAAAACTGCTACGTTGGCAAGCATGAACACCACGGACGGCCCGGCGGGGGCGGCAGAGGCGACCGACGCCGCGGAGGGGCTTCGCGAGCGCAAGAAGCGGCAGACGCGCGCCGCGCTGAGCCACGCCACGATCGCGCTGGCCGTCGAGCGCGGCTGGGAGGAGGTGCGGACCGAGGACATCGCCGCGGCGGTGAATGTCTCGGAGCGCACCTTCCGCAACTACTTCTCCAGCAAGGCGGAAGCGGTCGCCGCCACCCACCTGGACCGGATGCTGCGGGTCGCGCGGGCGCTGGACGAGCGGCCCGCGCGCGAGCCGGTGTGGGAGTCGATAAGCGCCTGCATCCAGGCCGAGTTCGTCCCCGAGGGGAGCAAACCGGTCGACCCGGTGGCGGGCAGGCGGCACACCGACGCGATCTGGAAGCTGCTGTCGGACCCCGCCGTGCAGGGCGAAGTACTGCGGGCCGACCAGTCCGCCCAGGTGGCGCTGGCCGAGGCGATCGGCCCGCGCACGGGCACGGACCCGCGGACCGACCTCTATCCGAAGCTGGTCGCCGCCTGCGTCAGCGCCGCGATCGGCACGGCGATGAACCACTGGATGCGGGCCGATCCCCCGGTCCCGCTGGGCCCGCTGATAAGCGAGGCGCTCGAACAGCTGATGGCGGGCCTGCCCCTGCCCGCCACGACCGTGGACTGACCGCCCCACTGTCGAACCGCCGAACCGCCGAGCAAGAAGAGTCGTGCACGAAGAGTCGAGAGGAGTGCGTCCTGATGGCCGATGAAGGTGAAGTCGATGTCGACGTCGTGGTTGTCGGCGGGGGTCCCACCGGACTGATGCTGGCCGCCGAGGTGGGTCTGCTGGGCGTGCGCCCGGTCGTGCTGGAGAGCCTGCCGGAGTCTGCGGACCGCGAGCCCCGGGCGAACGGACTGGTCGGGCAGGTCGTCCCGGCGCTGGACCGGCGCGGGCTGTACGAGAGCCTCACCGGCAGCGCCGGCCCGCCGGTGCCCAACAGGGCCTACTTCACCTTCGCCGGGCTGCCGCTCGACCTGAGCGGGCTGCCGGACAGCCCGGTCTACACGGTGGCGGTCCCGCAGCAGCGGATCGTGCAGGTGCTGGCGGCGCGCGCGCTCGAGTCGGGCGCGGAAATACGCACCGGGCACCAGGTGACCGGCCTGACGCAGCGGGAGGACCGTGTCGAGCTGGAGGTGGCGGGACCGGCCGGGCCGTACCGCCTGACGGCCCGCTATGCGGTCGGCGCCGACGGGGCGCACAGCGCGGTGCGCAAGCTCTCCGGGATCGGCTTCCCCGGCGTCACCTACGACCGGTCGGTCTCCCGGCATGCGCATGTGAGCGTCCCCGCCGAGTGCGTGGGCCCTGACGGGCTGCGGGTGCCCGGGGTCGGTGCGGTCCCGCCGTTCCTGCCGCGGCGCACCGAGCGCGGGTCGTTCACCTGGGCGCCGCTGCCGGGCCGACCGCCGCTGCTGGCGACCGTCGAGTGGGAGCCGGTCGAGGGCGACGAGCCGATGAGCCTGGCCGAGATGGCGGCAAGCGTGGGGAGGGTGCTCGGGGGCGAGGTGCCGGTGGGGGCGCCCGAGGGTCCGGGACCGTTCGTGCTGCGCCGGCTGGCCGGGGGCAACACGCGGGTGGCCGAGCGGTTCAGCGAGGGCCGGGTCTTCCTGATCGGCGACGCGGCCCACGTCTACGCCTCAGGTGGCGGCCCGGGGCTGAATGTCGGGCTCCAGGACGCGATCAACCTCGGCTGGAAGCTGGCGGCGCAGCTCGCGGGCACCGCGCCCGAGGGACTGCTCGACAGCTACGGGACCGAGCGGACCGCGGCCGCCCGCCGCACCCTGGTCTCCGCCCAGGCGCAGGCCGCCCTGCTGGCACCGGGTGGGGATGTGGACGCGCTGCGGGCGGTGGTCGGCGAGCTGCTGACGGACCGGAAGGCGATCCAGCGGGTCGCCGACCTGATCGCCGGGTCCGACCTGCGCTACGACATAGCCGCCGACGGCCACCCCCTGGTCGGCACCCATGCCGAGGACCTGCCGCTGACGACCCCGACCGGTCCGGTGCGGCTGGCCGAGCTGACCCGCACCGGACGCCCGTTGCTGCTCGACCTCACAGGGGCGGCGACGGCGGCCAAGGCGGCGGCAGGCTGGTCCGCCCGGGTGGACGTGGTGGCGGCCCGCGCCGAGTCACCGGCCGAGCCCGGCTTCACGGCGGCGCTGATCCGCCCGGATTCGTATGTCGCCTGGGCGACGTCGGACCCGGTCCCGGGAGCGGAGGATCTGGCGGGGCTGCGGGCGGCGGGGGGACGGTGGTTCGGGGTGGAGTAGCGCGGGGCGCTCGGGCCTTCAGGGCTGGGGAGTCGACTCGAAGGCAGGCCCGTTCGGCGACGCGGCTGCCGGCTCCCGGGTCGGAGCCGCCGGGGGGAACGGTCTGCGGGCGCGCGGGAGGGTGATGCGGACGGTGAAGCCTTTGCCGGGTGCGGTGTCGAGGGTGACGGTGCCGCGGTGGGCCTGGACGACGGCCTGGACGATCGCCATGCCCAGGCCCGCCCCGCCGGTGTCGGGGGCGCGTTCGGGGTCGGCGCGGAAGAAGCGGTCGAAGGCGCGGGCGGCGTCCTGCGCGTCGAGCCCGGGTCCGGTGTCGGCGATCCGCAGCAGGACCACGGCCGGTTCGCCCTGGACCTCGATGACCAACTGCGCGTCCGGCGGGGTGTGGATGCGGACGTTGCTGAGCAGGTTGCCGATCACCTGCCGCAGTCCCGCCTCGTCGCCGAGGGCGTACGCGGTCCGGTTGTCGGCCGGCAGCAGCAGGGTCTGCGGGCGGCCGGGCTGCTGCGCGGCGAGGTCGGCGGCGGCGTCTTCCACGAGGGCGCACAGGTCGACCGGCTGGAAGTCCAGCGTGGGGCGCTCCTCCAGCCGGGCGAGCGCGAGGAGTTCGTCGACCAGGCGGCTCATCCGCATGGCCTCGGCGGAGACCCGGTGCAGGGCGCGGTCCTTGTCCTCGGCGTCGAGCATGCCCTTCTCGTACAGCTGGAGGTAGCCCTGGACGGAGGCCAGCGGGGTGCGCAGTTCGTGGGAGGCGTCGGCGAGGAAGTGACGCAGCTGGGCGGTGGCGCGTTCGCTCTCGGTCAGGGCGGTCTCTATCTGGTGGAGCATCGCGTTGAGCGCGGTGCTCAGCTCCCTGACCTCGCTCGACCCGTGCCGTGCGGTGGCGATCCGCCGCGACAGGTCGCCCTCGGCGATGGCGGAGGCGGTCTCGACCATGGTCTCCAGCGGGCTCAGCCGCCGCCTCGCGGAGGTCAGCGAGCCGATCGCCAGCAGGCCGAGCAGGCCGAGCCCGGCGGCGCACTCCCACACCAGCAGCTTGTGGATGGCGTGTTCGAGCCCGCTGTAGCGCATGCCCTGGACGACCATGCTGCCGTCGCTGAGCCGGGTGATGATCACCCGGTAGTCGGTGCCGTCGGCGCGGACGTTGACCGCCTTGCCGCTGCGGGCGAGCGCGGCAGGGTCGGGCAGGGCGCGGTTGAGGTCCTCGCGGATGCGGCTGTTGGCGCCGCTGGTGTTCTCGCACACCGAGGAGTTGCGGCCGTCGGAGTCCAGCACCACGAAGAGGTCCTGCTTGAAGGCCTTGGCGAAGGACAGCCCGCTGTCCTTGCCGCCCTGCAGGAAGTCGGCCAGCGTGCACAGCTGCTGGAGCCCGCGGGAGGTGACCGGCGCGCTGCTCACCGAGCGCTGCGATTCGCGCAGCGTGTTGTCTATCTCGCTGCCCAGCACCGTGTAGGTGGCCATCACGCTGAAGGCGGCGGTCGCCAGCAGCCCGAGGGCGACGAAGGCGACGTTGGCCAGGGTGAGGCGGGCGCGCAGGGTCTTCGGGCGGGGCAGCAGCCGGCTGGTCACGGGGTCACGCCTGTTCCACCGCCCGCAGCCCGTAGCCGACGCCGCGCCTGGTCTCGATCATCGGCGGCCCGAAGCGGTCGAGCTTGCGCCGCAGGTAGGAGATGTAGGTCTCGACGACCGTCGAGGACACCACGGTCTCGTACTGCCAGACGTGCTGGAGCAGCTGCTCCTTGGAGATGATCCGCCCGGCGTGCCGCAGCAGGTGCCGCAGCAGGTTGTATTCGGTGGGGGTCAGCTCGACGGGCTGGCCGGCCCGGCGCACCGAGTAGGTGGCCTCGTCCATCTCCAGGTCGCCGTGCCGCAGCACCCGTTCCGCGACGCGGGTGTCGCGCCGGGTGCGGCGCAGCACCGCGTGCACCCGGGCGACGACCTCGTCCACGCCGAAGGGCTTGGTGATGTAGTCGTCGCCGCCGAGTGCGAGCCCGGCGACCACGTCCCGCGGGGCGTCGCGTGCGGTGACGAATATCACGGCGAGGTCGGCGGTGCCGGGGTCTGCGGCCCGCTCGGCGGCGTGTTCGGCGCGCAGGGCGCGGCAGACCTCCCAGCCGTTCCCGTCGGGCAGCATCACGTCGAGCAGGACGAGGTCGGGCCGGTGCTCGCGGACCGCCGCGAGCGCCTCCCGCCTTGTGGCGGCGCAGTGGACCGTGAAGCCGTTGTAGCTGAGCGTGATGCGCAGGATGTCCGCGATTCCGGGTTCGTCCTCGACGACGAGCACCGTGGGAGCCGTGCCGACAACTGTCTCCATACGGTCCAGTATCCGGTTCGGGCAAGGCCCTTGGCGGACCCGAACCTTGGAGTTCCTTGAGAGAAGTCGTTTCGGCTTGGGTCCGGGCCGCACGACCGCTGAGTCTGGAGGGGGGCGAGTGGATCCAAGACATGATCATGTGTAAAAACAAGAGGGATAGGGGATAGATCGTGGCCGCTCTGGCGCGATGGTGCTTCCGGCACAAATGGCTGGTGATCCTGCTGTGGGTGGCGGCGCTGCTCGGTGCCGGCGCCGCGGGGAAGATCGCCGGCAACACGTATTCGAATGTGTTCTCGCTCCCCAACACCGAGTCGAGCAAGGTCATGGACCTGCTGGACAAGGCGGTGCACGAGCAGTCGGGCGAGTCCGACACCGTGGTGTGGCACGTCGACTCCGGCTCGGTGCGGGACGCGCCGGTCCAGCAGCGGATCACGTCGATGCTGGACAAGATCAAGCACCAGAAGGACGTCGGGCAGGTCGTCAGCGCCTACGACCCCGCGGGGTCCGCGCAGATCACCAAGGACGGCACCACGGCGTACGCGAAGGTGACGTACGACGTGCTCGGCTCCTCCCTGGAGAAGTCGCAGGTCCAGGAACTGGTCGACACCGCGCACGACGCGCGCGCCGACGGCATCAAGGTGGAGGTGGGCGGCGACATCATCAACACCGTCGAGCAGCCGCCGGCCGGGGTGAGCGAGTTCGTCGGCATCGGCGCGGCGGCCGTGGTGCTCTTCCTGGCGTTCGGCTCGCTGTTCGGCATGCTGACGCCGATCATCACCGCGCTGTTCGCCATCGGCATCTCCTCCGCGATGATCACCCTGCTCACGCACACCATGGACGTGCCGGACTTCGCCGGGCAGCTGGCGATGCTGGTCGGCCTGGGCGTGGGCATCGACTACGCGCTCTTCATCGTGACCAGACACCGCAAGGGCATCCTGAGCGGCAAGTCGCCCGAGGACGCCGCGGTCACCGCGCTGAACACCTCGGGCCGCGCGGTGCTCTTCGCCGGCGGCACGGTCTGTATCGCGCTGCTGGGCATGTTCACGGTCGGCCTGAGCTTCCTCTACGGCGTGGCGATCTCGGCCGTGATGACCGTGGTGGTCTCGGTGCTCGGCGCGGCCACGCTGCTGCCGGCGCTGCTCGGAGCCTTCGGGATGCGGGTGCTCAGCCGCCGCCAGCGGCGGAAGTTCGCCGCGAGCGGGCCGCACGTCGGCGACTCGGTCGGTCCCGCGATGCGCTGGTCGACCTTCGTGCAGCGGCACCCCAAGGCGTTGGCCTCGGTCGCGGTCGTGGTGATGGCGGTGCTGGCGATCCCGACGCTGTCGCTGCGGCTCGGCTCGTCCGACCAGGGCAACGACCCGACGTCCAGCACCACCCGCAAGGCGTACGACATCCTCGCGGACGGCTTCGGGCCGGGCTTCAACGGGCCGCTGACCATCCTGGCGGAGGTGCCGGGCGGCGCGAAGGACAAGGCGGCGCTGGACAGCCTGGTCACCACGCTGGGCCACACCAAGGGCATCGCCTACGCCGCCGCGCTGCCGATGCAGCCGGACAGCAAGGTGGCGCTGGTGAGCGCCGTGCCGACGACGTCGCCGCAGGACAAGGCCACCACCGACCTGATCAACCACCTGCGTGACGACGTGGTGCCGGCCGCCGAGCACGGCACCACGATGAAGGCCTACGTCGGCGGTCCGACCGCCATCTTCAAGGACTTCGCTTCGGTACTGGGCAGCAAGATGCCGATCTTCATCGGGGTGATCATCGCGCTGGGCTTCGTGCTGCTGCTGCTCGCCTTCCGCAGCCTGGTCGTCCCGCTGACCGCGGCGGTGATGAACATGGTCGCGGCGGCCGCGTCGTTCGGCGTGCTGGTGGCGACCTTCCAGTGGGCGTGGGGCGGCAGCGTGCTGGGCGCGAGCCGGCAGGGGCCGATCGACGCCTTCCTGCCGGTGATTATGCTGGCGCTGCTGTTCGGCCTGTCGATGGACTACCAGGTCTTCCTGGTCAGCCGGATGCACGAGGAGTGGGTCCACACCAAGGACAGCGCCCGTGCGGTGCGGGTCGGCCTGGCCGAGACCAGCCGGGTGATCAACTCGGCCGCGGTGATCATGATCTGCGTCTTCGGCGCCTTCGCACTCAGCGGCGTCCGGGTGCTCGGCATGTTCGGCATCGGGCTGGCGGGGGCGGTGGCACTGGACGCGTTCATCCTGCGGTCGGTGCTGGTGCCGTCGCTGATGCACCTGTTCGGCAAGGCGAACTGGTGGCTGCCGGCCTGGCTGGACAAGCGGCTGCCGCACATGGCGGTCGAGGCGGCCGAGGACGAGCCGGCGCCGCCGCAGGGCGGATCGCCGGACAGGGCGCTGGTGACGTCCGCCGACTGACGCACGACCCCGCGGGGGGCTCCCCCGCCGCTCACGGCCCGGCTCCGATCCCTCGGAGCCGGGCCGTTCCGTTTTCCCTTGCGCCGCCTGGGGCGACCCCAAGCTTGAACGTGTTCAAAAACAGCGCTATGGTCATCCCGTTCGAAGTTTTGAACACGTTCAAGGAATGTTTGAGGGGTGGAATTCGTCATGGACCTGACCGTCCTCACCTATGCCGTCTACCTGGTGATCAGCATCGGGCTGACCGTCTGGGTGGCCCGGACACTCAGCACCAACGGCAGGGTCTTCCTCGCCGACGTGCTGCACGGCGACGAGAAGCTCGCCGACGCCGTCAACCATCTGCTGGTCGTCGGCTTCTACCTGGTCAACCTGGGCTTCGTCGCCCTCTACCTCAAGTCGGCCGACACGGCGGACGACGCCCGCCAGGTCTTCGAGCAGCTCTCGATCAAGCTCGGAGTGGTGCTGCTGGTGCTCGGCGTGATGCACCTCGGCAATGTCTACGCCCTCAACAGGATCCGCCGCCGCGGCCTGCTGGAGCGCGAGCAGTTCCCCCCGGTGGACCCCGACGGGCACACCGGGACGGCGGACGGCGGCTGGGGCGGCCCGAAGCCCGCGGGGGCCTAGATGCCCGCCGAGCGGACCGCGGCCGCACCCGCCCGGCGGGTGCCGCTGCGCGGGCTGACCGTGCTGTACGACCCGGACTGCCGGGTCTGCGCCTTCGTCGGCAGGTGGCTGGCCGGGCAGCGCAAGCTGATCCCGGTCCGGCTGGTCCCGGTCGGCTCGGAGCGGGCCCGCCGGCTCTTCCCCGCCCTCGACCACGACGGCGCCACCCGCCGCGAGATCACCGCCGTCGGCGACGCGGGCCAGGTCTATGTCGGCGACACCGCCTGGGTGGTCTGCCTGTGGGCGCTCGCCGACCACCGCGCCCTCGCCCACGCCATGAGCACCCCGGCCGGCCGCCGACTGGCCAGGGCCGCGGTGCTGGGCGTCGCCAGATACCGCGACTCCGCCCACGGCGCCGGGCACCACACCGGCCCGCGCTCCTACCCGGGCGCCGACCGGATACCGGTCCGCGCAGCCCGCACGGCAGGCGGGCAGCCGCCCACCGCCTGGGTCTACGAGGGCGACGGCGGCTGGACCGCGCGCGGGCCCGGCGACTGCGCGGACGGGTGCCGACCACCCGGATAGGCTCACCGTGATGGAGGACAACAGCAGCGGTACGACGACCGGATCGGCCTCGGGCCCCGCCGCCGGCGCCGCGGAGGAACTGCCCGGCGGGCGGGCGCGGCCCAAGACCGGCAAGAGCGAGCAGACCAGGGCGCTGATCCTGGAGACCGCGATGCGGCTCTTCAGGGAGCGCGGCTACGACAAGACCACCATGCGGGCCATCGCCCAGGAGGCGGGCGTCTCGGTCGGGAACGCGTACTACTACTTCGAGTCCAAGGAGTTCCTGATCCAGGGCTTCTACGACCAGATGACGTACGCGCACGCGCTGGACGCCACGGCCCGCATGGCGGGCGAGCGGGACTTCGACGACCGGCTGCGTATCGCCCTGGAGTCCTGGCTGGACTGCGCGGCCGACTACCACGGATTCGCCGCGCAGTTCTTCCGCACGGCGGCCGACCCGGACAGCTCGCTCAGCCCGTTCTCCAACGAGTCGCACCCGGCGCGGGCCACCGCCGTCGACCTCTTCCGCGACGTCCTGGCCGGCTCCGACCTGGCCCCCAAGCTCGACGCCGAACTGGCCGATCTCCTCCCCGACCTGCTCTGGCTCCACCTGATGGTCGTCGTCCTCTACTGGGTCTTCGACCGCACCCCCGACACCGCCCGCACCCGCGAGTTCGTGCGCCGCTCCACCCCGCTGGTCGTGAAGTTGATCTCCCTGTCCCGCTACCGGGTCTTCCGCCCGATGGTCCGCGACGCCAAGGGCCTGATCCAGGACTTCATCCTGCCGACCATCGGCCGCACCGCCGTCACCCGCAGCCCGGCTCCACCACGGCGCAACTGACCCCGCCGCGGGATGTCGCCGGACCCCATCGGAAAGGCCCGGCGATGTCCCGCCCGACCCGTCTCCCCGAACCCCCCGGCAACCGCGTCGGCTGCGGCGGAGCCGTGGCCTCCACGTCGCCACCCGCCGGACCCTGCGCGCGGGCATACGCGTGGCCGCTCCGGTGGCGGGCATCCTCGTGCTGGTCAGCGGCGCGTGGTGGGGCGGGCTGAGTCACGACAACGCCCGGACCGGGTCGGCACGGATGCTGTGCGTCGTGGAGGACCCCGGCACCCCCTGCGACTCCGGTCTCACCTTCCTGCCGGTGTCGGGTCCTGCGGCCGCGGCTCGGTGACCGCGGGCTGCTGCCCGCCCCGCCGGGCGCGCAGCGCCCGCAGACCCCGGAGGCCGATCACGCCGATCGCCGTGCCGAAGACCGTCGAGACCACCGCCAGCGTCAGGTGGATCCAGAAATACGCTGTCGGAGACGAGTGGTCACCGTGCCGGAAGGCCAGACCACTCGTGTCCTTCCACAAATTCTTGACAAAGGTGACCCAGACGATCCACGACCACACCCCGAAGGCGGCGAGGAACCAGGACACCGGGCGACTGAGCTTCATACGTCCCATTATGAGCGGCATCGCGCCGCGACCGGAGGCCGGGGCAGGGTGCCGCCGCCATGAGGGGAGAGCCGGGGGCGACCCCTGGGGCGGGTGGGATCACCCGGGTGCGGGGTGACCCTGGGCAGGGGACGGACAGCTGAGCCCTGTACGTTCTTGCGGGTGCCCAAGCCTCAGACCGCGCCGGCCGCCCGTAGCGGCCTGCGCCACCGCATTCCGGCAGTCGCCGCGACCGCCGCGACCGCCGTGCTGCTCGGCGGCTCCGTCCTGGCCGGGACGGCCGCGGCCGCGCCCGGGCGCGGACCGAAGGTGCCGCAGCCGCCCGCGCAGATGTCGACGGTCGGCGGCGACCGGCTGGGGGTGCCGGGCACCCAGGTGGACCTGTCGGGCGGCGCCCCGGCGCTGCCGGCCAAGCTGACCGCCCGGTCGTGGCTGGTGGCGGACGCGGAGACCGGCGACATCCTCGCCGCGCACAACGCGCACTGGCAGCTCGCCCCCGCCAGCACCCTGAAGATGCTCTTCGCGGACGCCGTGCTGCCCAGATTCCCGTCGACCGAGCAGCATGTCGTCGCCGCGAACGACCTCAAGGGCATGGGCGACGGCAGCAGCCTGGTCGGGATACAGGAGAACCAGGGCTATTCCGTGCGCGACCTGTGGCTCGGGGTCTTCCTGCGCTCGGGCAACGACGCGGTCCATGTGCTCGCGGCCATGAACGGCGGCGTGCCCAAGACCGTCGCCGACATGAACGCCCTGGCCAAGGAGCTGCAGGCGAACGACACCAACGTCGTCACGCCGGACGGCTACGACGAGCCGGGGCAGCACAGCAGCGCGTACGACCTCACGCTCTTCGCCCGGCAGGGCCTGCAGAACGCGGACTTCCGCGCCTACTGCTCCACGGTCGTCGCGCAGTTCCCCGGCGACTACAAGAAGGACAAGAACGGCAAGCCGACGAAGGTCCGCGACTCCTTCCAGATCCAGAACACCGACCGCCTGCTCAGCGGTGACTACGACCTGAAGCGCTACCCGGGCATCGCGGGCGTCAAGAACGGCAACACGACCAACGCGGGCGCCACCTACACCGGTGTGGCCGAGCGGGGCGGCCGCAAGCTGCTGGTCACCGTGATGAACCCGGCGCCCGGTCACAACAACGTCTACCGCGAGGCCGGCGCGCTGCTGGACTGGGGCTTCAAGGCGGGCGCCACCGCGAAGCCGGTCGGCACCCTGGTGCCGCCGCTGAGCCAGGTGAAGGCGTCGGCGTCGGCCACCCCCCGGCCGACCTCCTCGGGGGGCAAGCGGATCGACGCGTCTGCGAGCACCTCGTCGTCCTCGTCGAACGGCCTGTGGACGGCCGCCGGCATCACGGCGGGCACCGCGCTGGTCCTGGCGGTCGTCATCGCCGTCATCCGCCGCCGGCGTCCGCTCCCGGGCACCGCCGCCGGCAGCGAGACCGGCGGACCCAGCGGGCCGAGCCGCCGCGCGGGCCGCGGAACGGGCCGCCGCCGGCGCCGCTGACCGCGTCACCAGCTCACGGCGTCACCAGCTCACGGCGTCACCAGCTCACGGCGTCACCAGCTCACGGCGTCACCAGCTCACGGCGTCACCAGCTCACGGCGTCACCAGGTCACGGCGTCATCGCGTCCAGCGGGTCGCGCCGCCCTCGGCGGGCTCGGGCTTGGCGGGCTCTGACGGCAGCGGGTCGGGGGCGTGGCGCGGTGTGGCGGTCCAGGCGGCGCAGTAGAGCAGCAGCTTGGCCATGAAGTTGAACCACAGCAGCAGGGCGACAGGCGTGCCGAAAGCGCCGTAGATGTTGCGGCCGGCGACCCGTTGGAGGTAGCTGGCCAGGGCGACCTTGAGGACTTCCAGGCCCACCGCGCCGATCAGCGCGGCGACGATCACCGGCTGGCGCGGCGGGTCGACGCCCGGCATCAGGGTGAGCAGGTAGAGCAGGATCAGGAAGTCCGCGACGACGGCGAGGACATAGCCGACGACGACCAGCAGGACACGCCCGGCGCTGTGCTCGGACAGGCCGATGTGGTCGGCGGTCCAGTTGACGGCCGCTGTGGCGAAGCCGGACGCGCCGAGCGAGACGAGCACGGCGACACCGAGGCCGAACAGGATGCCGGCGTCGGTGAGTTTGCCCAGTACCACGTTCTGGCCGGTCTTGTCCTTGCGCCACACCGCCCGCAGGCAGTCCCGCAGCGAGCTGACCCAGCCGATGCCGGTGAAGAGCAGCACACCGGACGCGATCAGGCCGACGGTGCCGGCGTTGGCGACCAGGCCGGTGATGTCTATCTGGTCGGCGATGCCGGGGATCTGCTCGGTCAGCTTGTGCTCCAGGCGGTCGAGCTGGCTCTGCGACAACAGGGCGGCGCCCACCGCCGCGGCGACCGTGATCAGCGGGAAGAGCGCCAGGAAGCTCGTGAAGGTCATGGCGGCGGCCAACCGCGTCCAGTGCACGTCCAGAAGGTGCGCGAAGGCCCGCCAGGCGTGGGTCAGCATCAGCCGGTCGACGCGGTGCTTGAGGTGCTTGTCGTACCACGGCCCGAGCCGTGGACCGATCCACGGGATTCGGGTCAGCCAGTCCATGGAGGTCGGCTACCCTCCGCGGGCCCTCGCACGCCCCTCCTGCTCCGGGTGGCGGTACGGAAGACCAGGGTGCGGGTGCCCCAGAAGCGCAGGGCGGTGGCCAGCACCATGCCGACGCCCGCGCCGGAGACGATGTCCGCGCGGGGGCTGGTGAGGCCCAGGACGTAGTGCGACCCGGCCAGGCACAGCAGTTGGACGCCGGCGCCGGCGGCGTTGACGGCGAGGAAGACGCCGTAGCGGCGGGCCCGGCCCGCGGTGGGGGCGCGGCGGCGGTAGGTGCCGAGCGCGTTGCCGAGGTAGGCGACGGTGCAGCCCGCCACGAAGGACAGCGACTTGGCGGTGAGCGGCCCCAGACCGGTGTGGCCGCGCAGCCAGACGAAGAGGGCGAGGTCGGCGGCGAAGGCGGCGGACCCGGCGAGGGCGAAGCCGGCGATCTCGGGCAGCATGCGGCGCAGCCGGGCGGGCCGGCGGTCGCGGCCGGGCGGACCTGGCGGGCCCGACGTGCTCGACGATGTACGCCGGGATGCCCGCCGCGGTACGAGGCGCGGCGGGCGCCGCAAGGTGCGTCGGGGTGACTCGGTGCGTCCGCTCATCTGTTGACCGCGGCGAGCACGTAGAGCGCGCCCCAGGCCAGGCCGATCACCACGAGGGCGCGGTCGCGCAGCAGGACGTCCTCGGGGGCGCCGGCCGAGCCGGCGTCGGCGAAGACCGCGTAGCGCAGCACCGACAGGATGAACGGGATCATCGAGAGCTGGCGCCACGGCAGCAGCCCGGAGGCCTTACCGCCGGTCTCCATCGCCCACAGGCAGTAGGCCAGCACACCCACGCCCGCCGCCAGTTGCCACACGAAGCGCAGGTAGCCCGAGGTGTATTCGCCGAGCAGCGCGCGCGTGGCGCCGACATCGCCGCCCTCGCCCGAGACCAGCACCAGTTCCGAGTAGCGCTTGGCCGCCACCATGAACAGCGCGCAGAAGCCGGAGGTGATGAGGAACCAGCGGGACAGGCCGATGCCGAGGGCGACCCCGCCGGCCATCGCGCGCATCAGGAAGCCGGTGGTGACGATCACCAGGTCGACCACCAGCATGTGCTTGAGCCACACGCAGTAGGCGAGCTGCATGACCACATAGCCGGCCAGCAGGCCCGCGGTGTCGGCGTTGCAGGTCAGCGCGGCGGTGACGGGCGCGGCCACCGCGAGCACCCCGCCCGCGGCATAGGCCGCGCCGACGGGCACCTGTCCGCAGGCCACCGGACGCCGCCGCTTGACCGGGTGGGCCCGGTCGGCGTCGGCGTCCCGGGCGTCGTTGATCAGGTAGACGGCCGACGCGCACGCGGTGAAGAGCACCAGCACGACGCCGAGCTGGACGGAGTCGCGCAGCGACAGCAGCCGCCCCGCGGCGAAGGGCGCGGCGAGCACCAGCCCGTTCTTGACCCACTGCCGCGGCCGCGCGGTCCGTACCAGGCCCCCGGTCAGTCCCCGCGGGGGCTTCTCCCCCGCCACGGCCCCGCCCGCCGCGGCGGACCCGGCGGACTCCTCGACCAGCACGGCTGAGGGTTCACCCACGGGACCCACCGCCCGCGGCCGCGGCGGCGGACGGCACGAGGGGCGCGGCAGCGGCGGCGGCCACCGACCGGAGGCCCGCGCCGGGCGTCGTGCCGGCTGCCCGCAGGACGCGTGCCACGGCGGACCGCGCGCCCGAGCCGGGCAGCACATGCGCGGCGACCGCGGCGACGGACCGGGCGCCCGAGCCGGTGACGGCGAACCGGGCGGCGGCCGCGGCTCCCGGCAGGACGTGCCAGGCGGTTCCCGGGGGTCCCCCGGCGCCCAGCGTCCAGTTGCGGCCCGCCCGAGCCGCGGCGGCTCCGAGCAGGGCGCCGCAGGCGACGTCGCTCGGGTAGTGGACCCCGGCGACGAGCCGGGAGACGCATATGGCGGCCGCCAGGACGGGCACGGTGGCCGCGCCGGGGAGCAGCGCGCCGAAGGCGACGACGGCGGCGGCCGAGGACGCGGCATGGGAGGAGGGGAAGCTGTGCCGCCCGGCGGTCCGCACGAGGGGCGCGGCCCCGGCGATACGCGGACGGGGGCGCCTCACCAGCCGCTTGACCCCCATGCTCGCCACATGCGCGGCGGCGACGACGGCGGTGGCACGTACCCAGGCGTGGCGCCGCTCGCTGTCGCCGAGTGCGCCCGCGGCCCCCGCGGCGACCCACACGGCACCGTGCTCGCCGGTCAGCCCGAGCACCCGGACGGCGTTGGCGATCCGCGGGTCGCTGCCACAGTCCCGCAGGAGCCCGACCACCCGCAGGTCGAGGCGGGCGGCAGGCGTGACGCGGGCCTTGGGCAGGGCGGCGTCGAAGGGTGTGCGGGGGGCCGGGCGCCTCGGTCCGTTCGGCCCGGCGTCGCGGGGCGGGCGTCCCCCGTCGGGGCCCGGCGCGGCTGCCAGGTCCCGGGAGGGGCCGGGCGGGCCGGACGGGAGCGGGGTGGTGGGCCGGGATATCGAGGTGCCGCGCTGTGCGGCGGAGTCGGATCGGCGCATCTGCGGTTTTCTCCCTCCGCGTGTGGTCCGCGGCATGTCCGCGGGGCGGGTCCCGCGGCGGTGGCCGCGTGTCCCGGTCCCGCGGGTGCGGCCGCGGGTCGTCCGCGGAGCTCTTCCGCGGTGCGCACGCCGGGCGTGCGCGCACCGTCCGCACGCGGGGTGCGAGGTGCCGCACCGCGATGCGTCCAGCCCCGGGTTATTACCGTGCGGGCCACCCGCTCACGCAGCGACACTCACCCTTTACGGTGAGAAACGCCGCATAACCCCCTTTTGGTATCTTCCGGGCGATACGGTCAGCGATATGCCCGTACCCTTCGCCGCCGACTCCCCCACCGAGACCACGTCCGTCACCGGTTGGGGCCGTACCGCGCCCAGCTCCGCGCAGGTGCTGCGCCCCGGGTCGTACGAGGAGGCGGTGCGTGCCGTGCGCGAGTGCGGCGGGCGCGGGACGATCGCCCGCGGGCTCGGGCGGGCGTACGGGGACGCGGCGCAGAATGCCGGGGGCGCGGTCCTGGACATGACGGGTCTGGACCGCATCCATGAGATCGACGCGGTCAACGGCCTGGTGGTGTGCGACGCGGGGGTGTCGCTGCACCGCCTGATGCAGGTGCTGCTGCCGCTCGGCTGGTTCGTCCCCGTCTCCCCCGGCACCCGCTATGTGACCGTCGGCGGCGCGATCGGCGCCGACATCCACGGCAAGAACCACCACACCTCCGGCTCCTTCAGCCGCCATGTCCGCGCCATCGAGCTGCTCACCGGCGACGGCGAGACCCGGCTGGTCACCCCGGAGGACGAGCCCGACCTCTTCTGGGCGACGGCCGGCGGCATGGGCCTGACCGGTGTCGTGCTGGCCGCCACCATCGAGCTGCTGCCGGTGGAGACGTCACTGATGACGGTGGACACCGAGCGGGCCACCGACCTGGACGACCTGATGGCCAGGCTCACCGCGGACGACCACCGCTACCGCTACTCGGTCGCCTGGATCGACCTGCTCGCGCGCGGCGCGAAGACCGGCCGCGCGGTGCTGACCCGCGGCGACCACGCCCCGCTCGACGCGCTGCCGCCCCGCCTGCGCGCCGAACCGCTGGCCTTCAGGACCGGTGCCCGCCTCCCCGCGGCCCCCCGCTTCCTGCCCGAGGGCCTGCTCACCCGCCGCAGCGTCGGCCTCTTCAACGAGTTCTGGTATCGCAAGGCGCCGCGCGAGCAGCGCGGCAGGCTGCAGAAGCTGTCGTCGTTCTTCCACCCGCTGGACGGCCTGCCGGAGTGGAACCGGATCTACGGCCGCGGCGGCTTCGTGCAGTACCAGTTCGTCGTCGGACACGGCGAGGAGGACGCGCTGCGCCGTATCGTGCGCCGCATCGGCTCCCGCCGCTGCCCGTCCTTCCTGGCGGTGCTCAAGCGCTTCGGCGACGCCGACCCCGGCTGGCTGTCCTTCCCGGTCCCCGGCTGGACCCTGGCCCTGGACATCCCGGCCACCCTCCCGGGCCTGGCCGCCTTCCTCGACGAGCTGGACGACGAGGTGGCGGCCGCCGGCGGCCGCGTCTACCTGGCCAAGGACGCCCGGCTGCGCCCCGACGTGCTCGCCAGGATGTATCCGCGCCTCGACGCCTTCCGCGAGCTGCGCACCCGCTACGACCCGCGCGGCGCCATCACCTCCGACCTCGCCCGCCGGCTGGGCGTATGACCCCGACTTCCGTGGAGAGCCCATGAAGGACGCCTTCGGCGCGCCGCAGTCCCTGCTGATCCTCGGCGGCACCTCCGAGATCGGCCTCGCGACCGCCCGCCGCCTGATCACCCGCAGGACGCGCACGGTCTTCCTGGCCGGCCGCCCCTGCGAGCGGCTGGAGGCCGCCGCCGAGTCGCTGCGTGCGATCGGCGCGCTCGTCACGACCGTCCCCTTCGACGCGCTCGACACCGCCTCGCACGAGACCGTCCTCGGCAAGGTCTTCGCCGAGGACGACATCGACATGGTGCTGCTCGCCTTCGGTGTGCTGGGCGACCAGGCCCGCGACGAGCAGGACCCGCCGGCCGCCGTCCACGTCGCCCAGGTCAACTACACCGGCGCCGTCTCCGCCGCCCTGGTCAGCGCGGCCGCCCTGCAGACCCAGGGCCACGGCTCCCTGGTCGTCCTCTCCTCGGTCGCCGCCGAGCGCCCCCGCCGCGCCAACTTCATCTACGGCAGCAGCAAAGCGGGCCTCGACGCCTTCTGCCAGGGCCTGTCCGACGCCATGCACGGCTCGGGTGTGCATGTGATGACGGTCAGGCCCGGCTTCGTCCACACCCGCATGACCGAGGGCCGCCCCGCCACCCCGCTGTCCAGCACCCCGGGCGAGGTCGCCACCGCCATCGAGCTGGGCCTGCGCCGCCGCAGCACCACGATCTGGGTCCCCGGCACGCTCCGCCTGGTGATGGCGGCCATCCGCCACCTCCCCCGCCCCGTCTTCCGCCGTCTCCCCGTCTGAGCGCCCACCCGCACCGAAGCCGTCCCGGCGAGCGGGCCGGTGGGTGCCACTTGCTGTGGCGTCGCTTTCCTTCCCGCCTCGTCGACCAGCCACCCACACGGCGCAACTGTGGAGTCCGTAACAGCACCGCGCAGGGAGTGGCGGGGAACTGTGCGCTCAGCCGCAGCGAACCGCACCTGTCGAGTCCGTGACCCCTAGGGGACGAGAACCGCTCGGAGCTGGGTCAAGGACCAGTCCAGATCGTCCTTGGAGATCACCAGCGGCGGCGCCAGCCGAATCGTCGCGGTGTGCGTGTCCTTGGCGAGGACGCCCCTGCCGAGGAGCGCCTCGGAGACGCCGCGGCCGGTCCCGCGGGCCGGCGGGATGTCGAGGCCCGCCCACAGGCCCCTGCCCCGCACCGCGGTCAGCGCGCCGGCGCCGAGCAGCGCGCCCAGCTCCCGGTGGAGGTGGTCGCCGAGGTCCGCGGCCCGCTGCTGGTATTCGCCGGTCCGCAGCATGGCGACGACTTCGAGCCCGACCGCGCAGGCCAGCGGATTCCCACCGAAGGTGGACCCGTGCTCGCCGGGCCGGAAGACGCCGAGGACGTCGCGCGAGGAGACGACAGCCGAGACCGGCACGACCCCGCCGCCGAGCGCCTTGCCGAGGACGTACATGTCGGGCACGACGTCCTCGTGCTCGCACGCGAACGTGCGCCCGGTGCGGCCGAGGCCGGACTGGATCTCGTCGGCGACGAAGAGCACGCCGCGCTCCGCGGTGAGCCGCCGCACCCCGGCGAGGTAGCCGGGCGGCGGCACGAGGACGCCGGCCTCGCCCTGGATCGGCTCCAGCAGGACGGCGACGGTGTCGTCGTCGACGGCGGCGGCGAGCGCGTCGAGGTCGCCGTAGGGGACGATCTCGAAGCCAGGCGTGTAGGGCCCGAAGCCGGCCCGCGCCTCCGGATCGGTGGAGAAGCTGATGATCGTCGTCGTACGCCCGTGGAAGTTGCCGTCGGCGACGATGATCTTCGCCCGGCCCTCGGGCACGCCCTTGACCTGGTAGCCCCACTTGCGCGCCGTCTTGACGGCGGTCTCCACCGCCTCGGCCCCGGTGTTCATGGGCAGCACCATCTCCATGCCGCACAGCTCGGCCAGCTCCGCGCAGAACTGCGCGAACCGGTCGTGGTGGAAGGCGCGGGAGGTGAGGGTGACGCGGTCGAGCTGCGCCTTGGCCGCGGCGATGAGCCGCGGGTGGGCGTGGCCGAAATTCAGCGCCGAGTAGCCGGCGAGCATGTCGACGTAGCGGCGGCCCTCGACGTCGGTCACCCAGGCGCCCTCCGCCTCGGCGATGACCACGGGCAGCGGGTGGTAGTTGTGCGCGCTGTGCGCCTCCGCGGCGGCGATCTGCCGCTCGGTGGAGGAGGCGGTACCCGCGGCGGGAAAGCCGGAAGTGCTGGTGCTCACGTGCGTACTCCGTTCGTCGTGCGTCAGGAGCCAGGCCCATGCCTGGGAGCGGGGCGGGGTGTGCCCCTGGGGCCGTGCTGCCCCATTTCTATCGTCGCTCAGCGGTGATGGCGTGAAACCTTACGGCGAAAACGTCCTCCCGTCGCAGATCCGCCCGTTTCGATCAGGGGTGTGGGACCGTGCGCCGACCTGAGAGAATGGGGGCATGGCCCTCGAACGTCCCCGCGCCCTCTCGGGCATCCAGCCCACCGCCGGCTCCTTCCACCTGGGGAATTACCTCGGTGCGATCCGGCAGTATGTGGCGCTCCAGGAGTCGCACGACGCGTTCTACATGGTCGTGGACCTGCATGCGATCACTGTCCCGCAGGACCCGGCGGAGCTGCGCGCCAACACGCGGCTCGCGGCCGCCCAGCTGCTGGCCGCGGGGCTGGACCCGGACCGCTGCACCCTGTTCATCCAGAGCCATGTGCCCGAGCACGCGCAGCTCGGCTGGGTGATGAACTGCATCACGGGCTTCGGCGAGGCCTCCCGGATGACGCAGTTCAAGGACAAGTCCGCCAAGCAGGGCGCCGACCGCGCCACGGTCGGCCTGTTCACGTACCCGATCCTGCAGGTCGCCGACATCCTGCTCTACCAGGCCGACAGCGTCCCGGTCGGCGAGGACCAGCGCCAGCACATCGAGCTGACCCGCGACCTGGCCGAGCGTTTCAACGGCCGCTACGGACAGACGTTCACCATTCCGGCGCCGCACATTGTGCGCGAGGTCGCGAAAATCTACGACCTCCAGGACCCGACCGCGAAGATGAGCAAGTCGGCGGCGTCCCCGAAGGGCCTGGTCAACCTGCTGGACGACCCGAAGGTCTCGGCGAAGAAATTCCGGAGCGCGGTCACCGACACCGACACGGTCATCCGGTATGACGAAACGGAAAAGCCGGGCGTCAGCAATCTGCTCACTATTCACTCCGCCCTCACCGGTACCGGAATTCCGGAACTGGAACAGCAGTACGAGGGCAAGGGCTACGGTGCGCTCAAGACCGACCTCGCGGACATCTTCGTGGAGTGGGTCACACCGTTCCACGAGCGTACGAGGGAGTATCTGGGGGACCCGGAGACCCTGGACTCCGTCCTCGCCAAGGGCGCCGAGAAGGCCAGGGCCGTCGCGGCCGAGACGCTGGCGGCGGCGTACGAGCGGATGGGCCTGGTGCCGGCCAAGCACTGAGCGCCCTTGCGCGAGCGGCGGTGACAACGGGGATACGGGGTACGCACGACGCTGACGACGGCGACGACCTGTGCCGTCGGCACCGACCTGGGGGAAAGGGGTGAACGCCTTGGAGACCACCACGACGATCGGCGTGTCCATCGCGGTCCCGGAGCCGTACGGACGGCTCCTCCAGGACCGGCGCGCGGGCTTCGGCGATCCGGCCGCGTACGCCATCCCCACGCACGTCACCTTGCTGCCCCCCACCGACGTCGGCGTCGCCGACCTGCCCGCCTTCCGCCGCCACCTGGCCCAGGTCGCGGCGGACAGCCACCCCTTCCCGATGCGCCTGCGCGGCACCGACACCTTCCGGCCGCTCTCCCCGGTGGTCTACGTCCGCCTCGCCGAGGGCGCCAACGTCTGCGACGGCCTTCAGGAACTGGTCAGGTCCGGCCCCGTCGAGCGGGACCTGCAATTCCCGTACCACCCGCACGTCACCGTCGCCCACGGCATCCCCGAGGCCGCGATGGATCGCGCGCAGCGCGAGCTCGCCGACTTCTCCGCGGATTGGCTGGCCGCCGGCTTCGCCCTCTACGAGCAGGGCGGTGACGGGGTGTGGCGCAAGATGCGTGACTACCCTTTCGCAGCGGAGGTCCCTTCGGTCCCGCACCAGTCCGTCCCGGCCCCGCGTGAGGCGACGCGCCTCTGAACAGCCCCCGCGGGGTGCTGTTACGGACTCCACGGTGCCGCTGCGTGGGGGCTTGTCGCGCAGTTCTCCCCCAGGGCTTCGCGTGGGGGTACCCCCACGCGCCCCTGAGGTAGCAGCCTCCTCCTGTGCCATGCGTTCGCCCCTGGGTGAGCGTTTTTTAGGGGCGCGGGGAACTGCGCGACCAGCCGCAGCGGACCGCAACTGTGAACGCGACAGGACGAGGCTGCCACCTCAGGGGCGCGGCCAGCCACGACGGCGGCCGCGGGCAAGCAATGCACCGTAAGGGGGCAGGGGCGCATGCAAGCGCAACGGCGACCCCCGCGGGGGAGCCGTAAGGTCGGGGGGTGATCGTTGGGATGGTGGCGGGGCTGGGGGCGGCGGGGTGCTTCGGGGTGGCCTCCGTGCTGCAAGCACGTGGCGCACGCGCGGCGCAGCCGGGAAGCGGGTCAGGCGTGGACACCCGGCTGCTCGCGCGGGCACTGGCCCAGCGCGAGTACATCGCCGGCCTCGCACTCGACGGCATCGGCTTCGCCCTGGAACTGGTGGCCTTGCTGACGCTGCCGATCTACGCGGTCGGCGCCGCGCTCGCCGCGAGCCTCGCGGTGACCGCGGTCGCCGCGTCCCGGCTGCTGGGGGTGACGCTGCAAGGGGCCGAGTGGGGCGCCGTGGGGGCGGTCTGCGGCGGTCTGGCGCTGCTCGGACTGGCCGCGGGCGGTGAGGGCGACGGCCATGGCGGTCCGGCCCTGCGGTGGGGCACGCTGGCCGCGGCGGGCGCGGTGCTGCTGGTGGGAGCCGCGGGTGGGCGCCTGCCGGGGCGGGCGCGAGCCGCCGTGCTGGGGTTGGGCGCCGGGCTCGGCTTCGGGGTGGTCGAGGTGGCGGTACGGCTCGTGGACGGCGTGACCGGCCCGGCGCTCTACGCCCTGCTGCTCGGCGGCGGCGCCGCCTTCCTGTTGCTGACCTCGGCCCTGAGCCAGGGCTCGGTCACCACGGCGACCGCGGGAATGGTCATCGGGGAGACGGTCGGCCCGGCCCTGGTGGGCGTCCTGGCGCTGGACGACCGCACCCGGGCGGGCTGGGCGCCGGCCGCGGTGGCGGGCTTCGGGCTGGCCGTGGCGGGCGCCCTGGTGCTGGCCCGCTTCGGTGAGGGCGGCACTACGACCGCGTCGCCGGCGACATCCGGCACGTGACGCCGATGCGGTTCCAGGCGTTCATCGCCACGCCCATCGCGATGAGCCGCGGCATCTCGTCCTCGTCGAAGAGCTTCGCGGCCTCGTCGTAGACGTCGTCGGGCACGCCGTGGGTGCCCAGGTGGGTCATCGCCTCGGCAAGGGCGAGGGCGGCGCGTTCG
The DNA here is from genome assembly GCA_036015235.1 of Streptomyces sp. NBC_00433. Lineage (NCBI taxonomy): Bacteria > Bacillati > Actinomycetota > Actinomycetes > Kitasatosporales > Streptomycetaceae > Streptomyces > Streptomyces sp. NBC_00433. The sequence goes on from CP107926.1 coordinate 3,750,047, forward strand.
CGTGCGGTGAAGAAGGGCGTCTCGCGCCACACGGTCAGGCCGTACAGCTTCTGCTCGGACACGCCGACCTTGCGCGCGTCGGCGCTGTGCTTGTCGACGCAGAAGGCGCAGCCGTTGATTTGCGAGATCCGGACCCTGACGAGTTCGCGTACCACCGGGTCAAGGCCCAGGGCCGCGGCCTTGTCGAGGGCGAACATCGCCTGGTAGAAGTCCGGCGCCTTGTCCATCAGGTCGATCCGTCGTACCGGTGCGGGAACGGCTGCGTCAGCCGGGGGAATCGTGGTCATGCAGCCACCGTATGCGCGAAGTGGCACCGCCTCGTGGTCCACTTGGGGCATGAACGAGTGGGCCATTCCGCAGCGCGGCAGCGGTAGCCACGACCTGCTGCTGGACCTGACAGGGCAGCGTACGCGGGCGGGCCTTGAGGAGGCGCTGCGCGCGGCCGTACGCGACGGGCGGCTCGCGCCGGGCACCCGGCTGCCGTCCAGCCGCGTCCTGGCGCACGATCTGGGCCTGGCCCGCAACACCGTCGCCGACGCCTACGGCCAGCTCGTCGCCGAGGGCTGGCTGACCGCCAGGCAGGGCTCGGGCACGACGGTCGCGGCGCGGCCCGCACTGCCGCCGGCGAGCCGCCCCGCCCGGCGCCCCGCGGAGCCGCCGCGCGATGCGCCGACCGACCTCGTACCGCGCACCAGCGGGCTGCCGTACGTCCTGTGGCCCGGCTCGCCCGACCTGGCGTCCTTCCCCCGCACCGCCTGGCTGCGGGCCGCCCGCCGCGCGCTGACCGCGGCGCCCAACGAGGCATTCGGCTACACCGACCCGCGCGGCCGCCCCGAGCTGCGCACCGCGCTGGCCGACTACCTCGCCCGGGTCCGCGGGGTCCGCACCGACCCCGAGCACCTGGTCATCTGCACCGGCTACACCCAGGCGGTCGGCCTGATCGGCCGCGCCCTCCACGCCCGCGGTGCCCGGCGGGCCGCCGTCGAGGCGGTCGGCCTGCCCGACACCCCGACGCTGCTGCGGGCCGCGGGGCTGGAGCCCGTGCCGCTCCCCGTCGACGCGGACGGCGCCCGGGTCGGGGACCTCGACCCCGGGATCCCCGCGGTGCTGCTCACACCCGCGCACCAGTTCCCGCTGGGGGTGTGCCTGTCCCCCGCACGCCGCACGGCCGTCGTCGCCTGGGCCAGGTCCACCGGCGGCATCGTCGTCGAGGACGACTACGACGGTGAGTTCCGCTACGACCGGCAACCGGTCGCCGCGCTCCAGGCGCTGGCCCCGGACCACGTCGTCTACGCGGGCACCGCGAGCAAGAGCCTCGCGCCGGGCCTGCGGCTGGCCTGGTTGGCGGTGCCGCCGCACCTGCTGGAGGCGGTGGTGCGGGAGAAGCGGCTGGCCGATCACCAGTCCGGGGTGATCGACCAGTTGACGCTCGCGGAGTTCATCCGGGCCGGAGCGTACGACCGGCATGTGCGGCGCATGCGGATGCGCTACCGCGCCCGGCGGGACCGGGTGGTGGAGGTTCTGGCGCTGCGCGCGCCGGGTGTCCGGGTGTCCGGCATCGCGGCCGGCCTGCACGCGGTGCTCGACCTCCCGCCCGAGGGTGCGCCGCTCGACGCGGTGCTCGCCCGCGCCCACCGTCTGGGCCTCGCCGTCCCCGCACTCACCGCCTTCGGCTCCGCCCCTTCCCACCCGCCCGCCCTTGTCGTGGGCTACGCCACACCCCCGGACCACGCCTTCCCGACGGCGCTCACCCTCCTGTGCCAGTCGCTCGCCACGCGGGCCTGACCCCCCACCGGCGTGGGGCCGGCCTATCGCGGTGTCCCCCCGCGCCCCGGGTTGCTGCCCCTTGCGGTGCGTCGCTTGCCCGCGGCCGCGTGGTGGTTGCGCGCGCCCCTGGGTGGGTGCCACGTCCTGTTGCGTTCACAGTTGCGGTCCGTCTCGGCTGGTCGCGGGTGGGGACGTAGCAGCACCCCGCGGGGGGTCTCAGGGGGCCGAGTCCTTGACGTTGGGGGAGATGGCGTACGCGTGGGAGGGGGACGTGGAGTGGCGGGGGTTGGCCGCCGTCGTGACGTGGCCGGCGGAGTCGACGCCGATCACGTCGTCGAATTTGCTCACCTGCGCACACGCACCCTTGGCACTGCCGAGCTGGGAGTTCGTCCCCTTGAGCGCCGACTTCTGGTCGGCCGCGGATATCGGGGCCTTGCCGCCGGGGAAGGTCGTGCCGGTCGGCCAGTCGGTGCCGAGGAGGAGGACGAGGCCGGTGGCGGAGGCGGACGGTTTGAGGGCCGCGGAGGGCAGGCCGAGGGCCTTGGCGACGCTCTGGGCCTGGGCCTGCTGGGCCGTGGGGTAGCTGAGCGTCGTGGTGGCGGACGAGGGGCCGTCGCCGGACGTGGTCCGGGGGGAGAAGCCGCGGGAGACCAGCTCCGCGGCGATGTCGGCGGCCCGGTGGGCGACGCCGCCGCCGTTCTGGACCTGGACCGCGATCGAGGACGGCGGGATCGTGGGCGTGGCGGAGGGCGCCGCCTTGGCGCCGCTCGCCGTGGTGAGCGACTGGTCGTCGGCGATCGTCTTGAAGAGCGCCGCCGCGCCCGGGTTGACCAGGTGCAGCTCGGAGCGGCCGTCGACCGTGACGCTGGCGGTCTGGAGGGTGGCGAAGGTGACCCGGTCGGTGGGGACCTTGTTGAGGTCGGTCCCCAGGCCGATCAGCTTGGTGACGGAGTCCAGCGAATTGTCGACGGTGAGCGCCTTGGTCGCGGCGTTGGCGACCTTCCACATCTTGCTGGGGCTGGTCAGGGTGCCGTCGTCCTTGAGCTTGTTGAGCAGCGCGGTCAGGAAGACGTGCTGGCCGCCCGTGCGGCCTTCGTTGTCGCTGCCGTCGCCGAAGCCGTGCCGGGTGCGCACGAACTCCAGGGCCGCTACGCCCTGGAGGACGTGCGAGCCCTGCTTGAGCTTGAGGTGGCTGTAGGGGTCGTAGATGTCGGCGCTCACGCAGACGTTGACGCCGCCGACCGCGTTGGACATGTCCACCACACCGGAGAGGTGCACCATCATGAAGTGGTCGATGGGTATCCCGGTGAGTTCGTGGACGGCCACGACACTGCAGCCGGGCCCGCCGGCGAGGGCCGCGTTGATCATCGTGTCGTGCTGCGGGCCCATGCTGGCGTGGCCGTCGTCGTGGCAGCCGCCCCAGTCCGCCCGCAGGTCGCGGGGCACGCTCATGACGGTGGCGTTCGTACGGTCGGCGGATATGTGGACGACCATCTCCACGTCGGCGCGCTGCCCGGTCGCCACTTTGCAGGCGCCGCCGAGCTTGCAGTCCGCCGCGTCCGTGCGGTCGTCGGAGCCGATCACCAGGATGTTGATCGGGGTGCGGCCGAAGGCGTCGGCCTTCTCGTGCCCGGCGCCGTCCTTGCCGTTCGCCGACAGGTCGTCGGACTTGATGTTGCTGTTGAGCTTCCAGTACGCGTATCCGGTGGCGCCGCCCGCGAGGAGGATGACGAAGCCCATGGCCAACCCGATGATCTTCAGGGAGCGCCCGCCGCCGCGCCGCTTCCGCCCTTTGCGGAGGGCCGCCCGACCGCCCGGCGGCCGGTGCGAGCCGGGGCCGTCGGCGGGCGCGGGGGCGCTGGGGACCGCGCCGGCGCTGTGGGCGCCGCTGCGGCGCCGGTCGGTGCCGCGCCTGCGTGATCCGCGGGAGTCGCTCATGGTCGGTTCCTTGCGACGTCGGGCCCAGCACAAACTGGGTCGGCCGACTTCTACGACCGGCGAAACCCCCGGCAGGTTGCATTCCGCTTACGATTTTCGGATTGTGTACCTGGACACACGGCGGCCCCGCCGCTGAGGACCAGCGACGGGGCCGGGGGCCGGGGCCGTACGAACGGCCGCGTACCGCTCAGATCAGGCCGAGCTCGCGTACCGCGGCACGCTCCTCTTCCAGCTCCCGCACCGACGCGTCGATCCGCGGCCGGGAGAAGGCGTTGATGTCCAGGCCCTGGACGATCTCGTAGGCGCCGTCCTTCGTGGTGACCGGGAAGGACGAGATGAGGCCGGCCGGGACGCCGTAGGAACCGTCGGAGACGATGCCCATCGAGGTCCAGTCGCCGTCGGCGGTGCCGTTCACCCAGGTGTGCACGTGGTCCAGGGCGGCGGACGCGGCGGAGGCCGCCGAGGAGGCGCCGCGGGCCTCGATGATGGCCGCGCCGCGCTTGGCGACGGTCGGGATGAAGGTGTCGGCGAGCCACTGCTCGTCGTCGACGACCTCGGCGGCGTTCTTGCCCGCGACCTCGGCGTGGAAGATGTCCGGGTACTGCGTGGCGGAGTGGTTGCCCCAGATGGTGACGCGCTTGATGTCGGACACGGCCGCGCCGGTCCGCTTCGCGAGCTGCGCGATCGCCCGGTTGTGGTCCAGGCGGGTCATCGCGGTGAAGCGCTCGGCCGGGACGTCGGGGGCGGCGGACTGCGCGATGAGCGCGTTGGTGTTCGCCGGGTTGCCGACCACCAGGACCTTGATGTCGTCGGCCGCGTGGTCGTTGATGGCCTTGCCCTGCGGCTTGAAGATGCCGCCGTTCGCCGACAGCAGGTCGCCGCGCTCCATGCCCTTGGTGCGGGGGCGGGCGCCGACCAGCAGCGCGACGTTCGCACCGTCGAAGGCGACGTTCGGGTCGTCGGTGATGTCGATGCCGCGCAGCAGCGGGAAGGCGGCGTCGTCCAGCTCCATGGCGGTGCCCTCTGCGGCCTTGAGGCCCTGCGGGATCTCCAGCAGCCTGAGCCGCACCGGCACGTCCGCGCCGAGCAGGTGGCCCGAGGCGATGCGGAAGAGGAGTGCGTAGCCGATCTGGCCTGCGGCTCCGGTGACGGTGACGTTGACGTTGACGGGAGTGCGAGTCATTGCCTTCTCCTGGCCTTTGCTGCGGTCTGCTGCGGTCTGCGCGGGCGCGGGTTGGCCGCTACGGCAGTGGCCCGAGCGGCCCAGAACGCGGATCTCTCGTCGTCAAGAGAGCCACCCGTCAGGCTATCGCGCGCCGCGCCCGCCGTCGGACCGCGGTCATGTGGCGGCGGTCACCGCCACCGCCACCGCCACCGCCTTGCGGCGCCACCGCGTACGGGCCGGCTCAGCCGAGGCAGATGCCCAGCAGTATCAGGCCCACGCACAGGCCCGTGTGCGTCGGGCTCGGCGTGGCGCTGGGGGTGGGGGTCGCCGTGGGCGTCGCGGTGGGCGCGGCGGACGTGGTGGCGCCCGGTGCGGTCGGCGCGGGGGCGCCGGGCGGCGGCGCACTCGTCGTCACTCCCGCGGGCGGCGCCGCCCGCGTGGTCCGGCCGGGCGCGGGCGGCACCGCGGAGACGGTGTCGACCGGCGCGCCCGTGCCGGCGTCGGCACCGCCGGGCCCGCCCGGGTGCTGCGCCGCCGGAGTACGCCCGCGTGGCGGCGCGGACGGCGCCGGGGCTCCCGTCGCGGCGGCGCCGTTGCCCGTGGAGTCGGCGTCGCCGCCATGGGCGCGGCCGTTGCTCGTACCTGCCATCAGCACGACCGCGAGCAGCGCGGCCACCGCCAGCACGCCGGCCGCCGCCAGCAGCACGACGCGCCTGCGGCGGGCCGGCATGCCGTCCTGCGCGCTCAGCGGGTCGAGCGGGTCCGGATGCGGCACCGGCCTGCCCCTGCCGCGGTCGCCCGCGCCGGTCGAGGCCTTCTCCGCGAGCTTCCACAGGGCGCCGACGCGGTCGTAGTCCGCGCCGCTCGCCTGCGCCAGCACCTCGACCGCGGCCAGTGGCGGCACTTTGGCCGCCGCGAGGTAGCCGGCCCACGCGTCGGCCGGTTCGGCCGTGCGCGCGGCCAGGGCGGGGACCGTCAGGCCGCTCCTGTCCTTCATCCTGCGCAATTGCGTCGCCAAGCGCCGCATGTCCAGGGGGATACGGTCTGCCAGTGGCTCCCACTGCCCCATACCGAACCCTTCGTGTCCCACCGAATACCCAGGGCCACGCTATCTCTTCGTGCCCGCACGAGTGGTCTTACCCCCAAGTTCCCACTCGCGTGGGGCATTTGTGCTAACAGGGTGCCCCGGCTCTCCCCCTCCGACCGCGGCCCGGTGGTGGGCTTGTCTCGCAGTTCCCCGAGCCCCCGAGGTCCTGCCCCTTGCGGTGCGTTGCTTGCCTGCGACGCCGTCGTGATGGGGCGCGCAGTTCCCCGCGCCCCTGGGTGATTGCCCCTTGCGGTGCGTTGCTTGCCTGCGGCCGCGTCGTGGCGGGGCGCCGAAGAGGCGGGAAAGAAAGCACCGCCACCGCAAGGGGCAATCACCCAGGGGCGCGGGGAACTGCGCGACAAGCCCACCACCGGGCCGCGGGCAAGGGACGTACCGCGAGGGGCAGGACCTCAGCGGCCGGCCGCCGGGCGACTGTTCAGCGAACGGAGAAGTGGATGATGTCCTCGAGGAAGGGGATCCGGATCAGGGGGTCCGGCTGAGCCATCAGCGCGAGCAGGACGATGGCGACGCCCAGGATCCCGTACGTGATGACGTCGGTGAACCGGCTGCGCACGGCCAGCATGCCGACCGACTGCATCGTCCACCTCAGCACTCCGCCGAGGAGCAGCGAGACCCCCACCACGACCGCGCCCGCGCGAAACGCGCCGGCGGCCGTGGTGACGAGGCCGATCACCGCGCCGGCGATGACCAGGAGGATGGGCCATTGGCGGGCGGGAGCCGGTGATGTGCCGGGGGCGGCGCGGCCGCCGCCTTCGGGGCGGGGGGTGGAGGTGGTGACGGCGGGGCGGCCGCCGGGGCCGAGGTCATCCGACATGGGGCGCCGCCCGTTCGGCCGTCTCGACCACGTTCTGGAGGAGCAGCGCCCGGGTCATGGGGCCGACCCCGCCGGGGTTGGGGGAGAGCCAGGCGGCGACCTCGGCCACGCCGGGGTGGACGTCGCCGACGATCTTGCCGTGCTCGTCGCGGCTGACGCCGACGTCGAGGACGGCCGCGCCCGGCTTGACGTCCTCGGGCTTGACGATGTGCGGCACACCGGCCGCGGCCACGATGATGTCGGCCTGCCGCAGCTGCGCGGACAGGTCGCGCGTGCCGGTGTGGCACAGCGTGACCGTGGCGTTCTCGGACTTGCGGGTGAGCAGCAGGCCGATGGAGCGGCCGACGGTGATGCCGCGGCCGACGACGACGACGTGCGCGCCGTTGACGGCGACGCCGTGCCGGCGCAGCAGTTCGACGATGCCGTTGGGGGTGCAGGGCAGCGGGGCGGACACGCCCAGCACGAGGCGGCCCAGATTCGTCGGGTGCAGCCCGTCCGCGTCCTTGGCGGGGTCCATGAGTTCGAGCACCCGGTTGGTGTCGATGCCCTTGGGGAGCGGGAGCTGCACGATGTAACCGGTGCAGGCGGGGTCGTCGTTGAGTTCGCGGACGACCGCCTCGATGTCCTCCTGCGTGGCGGTGTCCGGCAGTTCGCGCTGGATGGAGCCGATGCCGACCTGCGCGCAGTCGCGGTGCTTGCCCGCGACGTACCACTTGCTGCCCGGGTCGTCGCCGACCAGCAGGGTGCCGAGGCCGGGTGCGACACCGCGGGCCTTGAGCGCCTGGACGCGCTCGGTCAGTTCGGACTTGATCGCGGCGGCGGTGGCCTTGCCATCGAGAATCTGGGCGGTCATACCCCCATTCTCGCGGATCGGGGGCGTGCGGGACCAATCCGTCCACTTCCTGTGCATGGTTGACCCTTGCGCCCCCCACATGCTGGGCCGGACGATGTGGCGGATCCGTCCCGTCCGTCCCGCTCGCTAAGGAATCCGCACGTGAGTCAGCCTCCCGGCCCCCCGAACCCGTACGGTGGCCCGCCCCAACAGCCCTACGGCCAGCCGCAGAACCCCGGCATCCCGCAGCAGCCGTACTACGGCCAGCAGCCGGGTTACGGCTACCCCGCCCAGCAGCCGCCGTACGGTGCCTATCCGCCGGCCGGCGGGCTGCCGCCCGGCATGCCGCCGCTGGCGAGCTGGGGGGCCCGGCTGGGCGCGTACCTGCTCGACTTCCTGATGTTCAACCTGGTGCCGACCGGCCTGATCATGGCGGGGGACCTGCCGTACAGCAAGAAGGTGCAGGACGCCAAGGACGCCTGCACCGACCAGGGCATCTCGTCCAGGAACTGCGACCTGCCGAGCATGTCCAGCTCCGGTCTGACGCTGGTCCTGGTCGGCGCGGTGCTCAGCCTCGCCGTCTTCGTCTTCCTCAGCATCCGCGAGGGCAGGACCGGCCAGACGCCGGGCAAGAAGATCGTCGGCATCCGGCTGCTGCGCGAGTCGGACGGCGCCGCCCTGGGCTTCGGCCGCGCCTTCGGCCGCCGCTGGCTGCACGTCCTCGACGCCATACCCTGCGGCCTCGGCTTCCTGTGGCCGCTGTGGGACGGCAAGAACCAGACCTGGGCCGACAAGATGGTCCACACCGTGGTGATCAAGGACCAGTTTTGAGCAGCCTGGGGGGGCAGCCGGAAGAGGCGGAGGTGCCGGGCTACGCGATGGACATCGGCGCGGCGGCGTACCGCCCGGTGCTTCCGGCGTACCGCTATGAGCGGCACCAGCTCGCGCACTGGTTCGTACGGGTCGCGTCCGGCCTGACCGACGCGGCCTTGGTCAGCCTGCCGGTGGTGATCCCGTACGAGGCCATGTCGCCGGGGCACGACAGGGCGGTGATGATCGCCAACGGCATCACGGTGGTGCTCGTCCTGAATGTGCTGCTCGCCCTGTGGGAGGGGCGCACCGGGCGCAGTCCCGGCAAGGTGCTGCTGCGGCTGCGGCTGGTGGACGCCGGCGGCGGGCAGCCGCTGGGCGTCTGGCGGGCGATCGGCCGCCGGGTGGCGCACCTGCTCGACGGGCTGTCGTGCTACCTCGGCTACCTGTGGCCGCTGTGGGACAGGCAGCGGCAGACGTTCGCGGACAAGATCACCGGCGCGGTCGTGCTGGCCGAGGGGAACTGACCGCAGACTGGGCAATGCACCGAGGCCGTACCCCTGGCGCGGGGTACGGCCTCGGACTGCTCACGACGTGCCGCTGTCAGTGGAAGAAGTGCCGCGTGCCGGTCAGGTACATCGTCACGCCGGCCTTCTGCGCCGCCTCGATCACCGCTTCGTCGCGGATCGAGCCGCCGGGCTGGGCCACCGCGCGGACGCCCGCCTCGGCCAGGACCTCGAAGCCGTCGGGGAAGGGGAAGAAGGCGTCGGAGGCGGCATAGGAGCCGGCGGCGCGCTCGGCGCCGGCGCGGGCGACCGCGAGCTTCGCCGAGTCGACCCGGTTGACCTGGCCCATTCCCACGCCGACGGTGGCGCCGTCCTTGGCGAGCAGGATGGCGTTGGACTTCACGGCACGCGACGCGCGCCAGGCGAAGGCGAGGTCGGCCAGCTCGTCTGCGGGCAGTGCCTCACCGGTGGCCAGCGTCCAGTTGGCCGGGTCGTCGCCCTCGGCCTGCAGCCGGTCCTTGACCTGGAGCAGGATGCCGCCCTCGATGGGCTTGTACTCGGCGACCGCGTCGGGCGCGGCGGCGACCCGCAGCACCCGGATGTTCTTCTTGCGGGCCAGCACCTCCACGGCGCCGTCCTCGTAGTCCGGGGCGACGATGACCTCGGTGAAGATGTCGGCGACCTGCTCGGCCATCGCGACGGAGACCGGGCGGTTGACGGCGATGACACCGCCGAAAGCGGACAGCGGGTCGCAGGCGTGCGCCTTGCGGTGCGCGTCGGCGACGTCGGAACCGACCGCGATACCGCACGGGTTGGCGTGCTTGATGATCGCCACGCAGACGCCGTCGTGGTCGTAGGCGGCCCGGCGGGCGGCCTCGGTGTCCACGTAGTTGTTGTACGACATCTCCTTGCCGTGCAGCTGCTCGGCGCCGGCCAGGCCGCCGCCCTCGCCGGTGACGTACAGCGCGGCGGGCTGGTGCGGGTTCTCGCCGTAGCGCAGCGTCTGGCGGCGGGAGAAGACCTCGCCGACGAATTCCGGGAAGGCGCTGGTGTCGTCGGCCGCGTAGCCGTCGGCGAACCAGGACGCCACGGCCACGTCGTAGGCGGCGGTGTGCTGGAAGGCCTCGGCGGCGAGCCGCTTGCGGGTGTGCAGGTCGAAGCCGCCCGCCTTGGCGGCCGCCAGCACGTCGGCGTAGCGCGCCGGGCTGGTGACCACGGCCACCGACGGGTGGTTCTTGGCGGCGGCGCGCACCATCGAGGGGCCGCCGATGTCGATCTGCTCGACGCACTCGTCGTCGCCCGCGCCGGACTCCACGGTCTCGCGGAAGGGGTAGAGATTCACCACGACCAGCTCGAAGGGCTTGACGCCCAGCTCGTCGAGCTGCCGCCGGTGGTCCTCCAGGCGCAGGTCGGCGAGGATGCCGGCGTGGACCCGCGGGTGCAGCGTCTTGACCCGGCCGTCCAGGCACTCGGGGAAGCCGGTCAGCTCCTCGACCGGGGTCACCGGCAGCCCCGCGGCGGCGATCCGGCCGGCCGTCGAGCCGGTCGACACCAGCTCCACGCCCGCCTCGTGCAGGCCGCGGGCCAGCTCCTCCAGGCCGGTCTTGTCGTAGACGCTGATCAGCGCACGGCGGAAAGGCTTCGTGCCCTGTCCCTGGGTGTCTTCGGCGCTCATGCCGGAATCCGTACCTTTCGTCCTTCGATGCGGTAGCCGTCGCGCGACAGCCGCCCTACGACGTCGACCAGCAGCCGCCGCTCGACGTCCTTGATGCGCTCGTGGAGCGCGTCCTCCGTGTCGTCCGCCCTGACCTCGACCACGCCCTGGGCGATGACCGGGCCGGTGTCGACGCCGTCGTCGACGAAGTGGACGGTGCACCCGGTGACCTTGGCGCCGTACGCGAGCGCGTCGCGTACGCCGTGCGCCCCGGGGAAACTCGGCAGCAGCGCGGGGTGCGTGTTGATGAACCGGCCGCCGAACGCCGCCAGGAAGTGCTTGCCGACGATCTTCATGAATCCCGCGGACACGACGAGGTCGGGCGCGTACGCGGCTGTCGCCTCGGTCAGCGCCGCGTCCCAGGCGGCGCGGTCGGCGTGGTCGCCGACCTTCACCACGAAGGTCGGCAGTCCGGCGCGCGCGGCCCGCTCCAGACCCGCGATGCCGTCGCGGTCGGCGCCGACCGCGACGATCCCGGCGCCGTAGCCGGGGTCGGCCTCGATGGCGTCGAGCAGCGCCTGGAGGTTCGTGCCGGAGCCGGAGACCAGGACGACGAGGCGGGTCGGGGTGCTGCGGGCGGGAGTGTGGGAGGCCACTGGCGGGGCTCTTCTCTCGCTGAAATCGTTCGGATGATCGTACGAGTCGGGGATTGGCCGGATTCCGGGGAACCCTACGAGACCGCCGACCGTCAGCAACGATACCGGCACACCGCACGGCCCCCACGGGACGGGGGAGCGCGCGCGAGGTAGCGTCTGGCGGGAGCACGGGACTTCGCGCGCGCTGCGCGCGGGTGAACGTGATGTATCCGACACCTGTGTCACGTATGACTTGTAGTGCTGGCGGAGCAGGACAGAACACGGCGGCGTTGAGCCCGGTAAGAGGAGTCGAGCCCAAGGGGATGGCGCATCACATCATGAGCAGCGGCCGTAATCGTCTTGCGCTGCGCGCGCCCGAGGGCGACCAGGACCAGGACAACCCGTTCGCGCCCCCGCCCGAAGGGGCGCCGGACCGGCCCTGGCAGCCCAGGCGGCCCGACGAACCGGGCGACGCCGACTCGGGCTCGTCCGACGGCACACCCCCGCCCCCGCCCCCCGGGCGGCGGCCCGGGGCGCCCCAGGCATGGGGCAGCCAGTGGGGCAACCGGCAGCCGCAGGACGGCCGCCCCGACCCCGGCCAGGGCCCGAACGGCCCCCAGGGCACCGGCCCCCGCTTCGACCCCACCGACCCGGCACAGCGCCGCTCCCGCTACGCGCTGGTCTGCGGCGGCTGGGGCCTGATCTTCGCGGTCCTCGGCTGGGTCGAAGTCGGCCTGCTGCTCGGGGCGCTCGCCCTCTACTGGGGCATCAGCGCGCTGCGCATGTCCCCGGAGGACCGCGCCGAGGCCCGCGCCACCGCGGCGTCGGCCCTGGCCGACGCCACGCAGACGCCGCGCCCGAAGCCGCCGGCGCCAGGGCCTGACGCGCAGCGCTCCTTCATGACCGCGGCGTGGACCGGCATCGTCACCAGCGCGGTGACCATCGCGATCGTCGCCGCGTCCTTCGCGCTGCATCTCGCGTACCGCGACTACTACACGTGCAAGCAGGACGCGTTGACGACCCCGGCGTCGCAGGCCTGCCAGAAGCTCCTCCCGGAGCCTCTGCGAAGCGTCCCCGCCCTCCGCGGCTGACCCCTGCGGGGCGCTGTCACGTCCCCACCTGGGGCCCGGTGGGGGCTAGCCCCGCCACTCCCTGCGGGGGCTGTTCATTCCGGCGTCGTGGGGGGATAGGTCGGCATGGGGGGATACGCGGAGCGCCTGGTGCGGGTCCAGGCGAGGAGGGTGGAGGTGGGGAGGGACAGGGCCAGGGGCCAGGTCGTGGCGGCGGCGGCCGTGAGCCACCAGGTGGGGCCGAAAGAGGTGAAGGCGGCGACGCCGAGTGGGCCGCCGGCGAAGGCGGCCAGGACGGCGGAGGCGACGCCGCAGACGGCGGAGGCGACGGAGGTGACGAGCGCGGTGCGGCGCACCGTGAGGCGGGCCCTGACGCAGCAGTAGGCGACCGCCGCGCCGGCAAGCGCGGGTACCGCGAGTGCGGCCCAGCCCACCGCGTGGGCACCCGGCGAGGGCACCACGGCGAGGAGGGGGAAGCGGGGCAGGAGGGGGTGCGGGGAGACGCCCCCGGGGGCGACGGTGTGGCCGGCGCCGACCAGGAAGCCCGGCCCGAGGGCGTATGCGGCGCACCACACCGCGAGGTTGGGCACCAGCAGGACGCACAGCAGCGCGAGCGCCGCCTGCCCGGCGAGCGGCGCGCTGAGCCGCCCGAGGGCGTGTCCGGCGGCGCCGGCGTGCCAGGCGAGGGCGGCGGCGCCGATGAGGGCGCCGCCTCCGACGAGGATGCCGGTGGCGATGCCGCCGGCCCGGAGCGCGAGGGCGGCGTCCGCGCCCCACGGCAGGTGGCGCTCCAGCGGTGGGCGCCCGCTGCCGGTCCAGGCGCCCAGGGCGGTCACCGCGGCGGCGAAGAGCGGGACGTACACCGCGGCTGAGAGGACGTCGACCCGCAGCGGCCCGCTCGCGGCGTAGACGGTGACGGGCGCCGCCACGCCGAGGTAGCCGCCCACCGCCCACCCCGCGGAGCGGTGCGTGCTGCTCGCGACCGCGGACGCGACCCCGCGGTGCAGCAGCCACGCGGGCAGCACGGTGAGCAGCAGCGGGGTGACGCCGATGGGGGCCGGCATTCCGGAGAGCGTGCCGTCGCGCACCAGGTCGGCGCCCTGCGCGAGCAGCCACAGGCCGGTGGCGATGTGCAGCGCCCCGCCGAGCCCGTTGTCGGGGTAGGGCGAGGCGACCCAGAGCAGGAGGACGACCGCGGTGAGTACGGCGAGCGCGAGGCCTGCGGCGGCCACCCCGGCCGCGACGGCCGACGCGCGTGCCGCGGCGAGCGCGCGGCCTGTCGTGGAGGGCGGGTACGCCGGTGCGTGTTCCGTCATATGGGTCACGACGTCACATGGTGCCAAGAACACCCGTTTCGCCCGCGCAGCGGGCGATTGGTCGCCGTGTCGCCCACGATGTGCCGTATACGTGCTTTTATCGGACCGTCTGACGAGAGGCCTCACTGGTGAGCGGGCGCAAACGGTCACAGAAGAAGCGGGCCCAGCCGACTCCGCACCCCGCCTCCCGCGCGGCCGCGTCAGCGCAGGCGGCCGGCTCGCAGGCCGAGGCCGCCGCGCGGCGCGCACCGGCCACGGCGACCACCCCCGCTCCCCCGCCCGGCCACAAGAGCTCCCGCCCGCGCAAGCCGGGGCCCTCGACGGGCCGGCCGGGCACACCGCCGCCCGCGCCCATGCGGGTACGGGTCGTCTACCGCCCGGTCGCCGCCACCGTCCTGCCCGCCGAGGAGGAGGCCGCCGACCCCGAGGGCGCCTTCGACGCCCTCTACCTGCGCAGCGCCACGGCCTTGCGGCGGCAGGTCGCCGTGCTGACGGGGGATCGGAAACTGGCCGCGCGAGCCGTGCAGCGCGCCTTCGACCTGGCCTGGCGGCAGTGGCCCGAGGTGGCGCGGGACAGCGACCCGGTGGGGTGGGTGCGGGCGGCCGCGCACAACTACGCCCTGGCGCCGTGGCAGCGCGCCTTGCGGGGCCGGGGGCCGGGGCGGCACAAGGCGGTGGCCGCGGCGGAGGACGCACTGCCGCGGGCGCTGGTGCGGCTGCACCCGGAGCGGCGGCGGGCGCTGCTGCTGCACGACGGGCTCGGGCTGAGCCTGCGGGTGACGGCCGCCGAGGTCGAGTCGAGCACGACGGCCGTCGCGTCGCGGATCATCGGCGCCCGGCGGGAGCTGGCCGCTGCGGCGCCCGACGACTACGACGGCGGCGACGCCGCCGGGCACCTGACGGTGCTGCTCGCGGCGGAGCCCGACCCGCCGGCCGGGGAGCCGGAACCCCGCGGCGTACGGAAGGCGAGCGAGCGCGGCACCCGGCGGCGTACGGTCGGCGTCCTCGCGACGGTCGGCGCGATCGCGCTGGCCACGACGGTCGGCATGATCGTCCTGCCCCAGCACGGCACCCCGCCGCGGCACGGGCCCGCCCACGAGCAGCAGGCCGCCCGACCGTCGGCGAACAGCTGACAGGACCGGACGGCCGACCGGACGCGAACGGCGTGGGCCCGCCCCGGGAAAGGGGCGGGCCCACGCCGTCGCGGGTGGCCTCGGGTCAGCCGACGAGGATCTCGCGGGCCAGCCTGGCGGTCTCGGACGGGGTCTTGCCGACCTTGACGCCCGCGGCCTCCAGGGCCTCCTTCTTGGCCTGGGCCGTGCCGGAGGAGCCGGAGACGATGGCGCCGGCGTGGCCCATGGTCTTGCCCTCGGGCGCGGTGAAGCCGGCGACATAGCCGACGACCGGCTTCGTCACGTGCTTCTCGATGAAGGCCGCGGCCCGCTCCTCGGCGTCGCCGCCGATCTCGCCGATCATCACGATCAGGTCGGTGTCGGGGTCGGCCTCGAACGCGGCGAGCGCGTCGATGTGCGTGGTGCCGATGATCGGGTCGCCGCCGATGCCGACCGCGGACGAGAAGCCGATGTCCCGCAGCTCGTACATCATCTGGTACGTCAGAGTGCCGGACTTCGACACCAGGCCGATGCGGCCGGGCTTGGTGATGTCGCCCGGGATGATGCCGGCGTTGGACTGGCCGGGGGTGATCAGGCCGGGGCAGTTCGGACCGATGATCCGGGTCTTGTTGCCCTTCTGCTGGGCCAGCGCCCAGAAGGCGGCCGAGTCGTGCACCGCGACGCCCTCGGTGATCACGACGGCCAGCGGGATCTCGGCCTCGATGGCCTCGACCACGGCGTCCTTGGTGAACTTCTCCGGGACGAAGATGACCGTCACGTCCGCGCCGGTGGCCTCCATGGCCTCCTTGACGCTGCCGAAGACCGGGACCTCACGGCCCTCGTCGAAGGTGACGGTGGTGCCGGCCTTGCGCGGGTTGACACCGCCGACGATGTTCGTGCCGTCGGCGAGCATCAGCGTGGTGTGCTTCATGCCGGTGGCGCCGGTCATGCCCTGGACGATGACCTTGCTGTCCTTGGTGAGGAAGATAGCCATGGTTGTCTGTGTCCTCGTCCCTTACTTCGCGGCCAGCTCGGCGGCCTTGTCGGCCGCGCCGTCCATGGTGTCCACCCGCTGGACCAGGGGGTGGTTCGCGTCGGACAGGATCTTGCGACCCAGCTCCGCGTTGTTGCCGTCCAGGCGCACGACCAGCGGCTTGGTGACGTCCTCGCCCTTGGACTTGAGCAGCGCCAGGGCCTGCACGATGCCGTTGGCGACCTCGTCGCAGGCGGTGATGCCGCCGAAGACGTTGACGAAGACGGACTTGACGTCCGGGTCGCCGAGGATGATCTCCAGGCCGTTGGCCATGACCTCGGCGGAGGCGCCGCCGCCGATGTCCAGGAAGTTGGCGGGCTTCACGCCGCCGTGCGCCTCGCCGGCGTAGGCGACGACGTCGAGGGTGGACATGACCAGCCCCGCGCCATTGCCGATGATGCCGACCTCGCCGTCGAGCTTGACGTAGTTGAGACCCTTGGCCTTGGCCTTGGCCTCCAGCGGGTTGGCGGCGGCCTTGTCCTCGAGCGCCTCGTGGCCGGGCTGCCTGAAGGCGGCGTTCTCGTCCAGCGAGACCTTGCCGTCGAGCGCGACGATCTTGCCCTCGCCGGTCTTGACCAGCGGGTTGACCTCGACCAGCAGGGCGTCTTCCTTGATGAAGACGGTCCACAGCTGCTGCAGCACATCGGCGACCTGGTCGGCGATGTCGGCAGGGAACTTCGCCGCGGCCACGATCTCGGCGGCCTTCTCCGGCGTCACGCCCTCCAGCGCGTCCACCGCGACCTTGGCCAGCGCGTCCGGGTTCTCCTCGGCGACGACCTCGATCTCGACACCGCCCTCGACCGACGCCATGGCCAGGAAGGTGCGGTTGGTGCGGTCCAGCAGGAAGGAGACGTAATACTCCTCCTTGATGTCCGCGGTCTCGGCGAGCATCACCTTGTGGACGGTGTGGCCCTTGATGTCCATACCGAGGATGGCCTCGGCCTTGGCGACCGCGTCGGCCGGGTCGGCGGCCAGCTTCACACCGCCGGCCTTGCCGCGGCCACCCACCTTGACCTGCGCCTTGACGACCGCACGGCCGCCCAGTCGCTCCGCCGCCGCGCGTGCCGCCTCAGGCGTGTCGATGACTTCACCGGCCAGCACCGGTACACCGTGCTTGGCGAAGAGATCCCTCGCCTGGTACTCGAACAGGTCCACGCGCGTCCGTCTCCCTTTTCCCTGGAATCCGCTGGAAGTAAGCCTGGATGTCATCCGCATCGGCAGGAGGCTGCCGCCCATGGGTACAGCGCCGCCTGCCGGCTGGGCGTGCCGCTACGGGCAGGGCGACTGCACGTCACCAGCTGTCACCAGGGAAGCGCACGCGGTGTCCGAGTACGCGGCATGTCCGTCTTGCAGGTTATCGCCGCGCGCGGGCGGGGCCTAAATCGCGGATCACTTGTGAGCGGTGAGAACGGTCACAGACCGCTGGTCGCTTCGCCCTTTCAGGCCTCGGGTATCGGAATACGGCGCTTCTCGATCGCCGCGGCCATCACTTCGGGGAAGAGGTCGGGGGTGCAGGCGAAGGCGGGCGCTCCGAGCGCGGCCAGCGCGGCCGCGTGCTCCCGGTCGTAGGCGGGCGCGCCCTCGTCGGACAGCGCGAGCAGCGCCACGAACTGCACCCCCGACGCCTTCATCGCCGCCACCCGCTTGAGCATCTCGTCCCGTATGCCGCCCTCGTAGAGGTCGCTGATCAGTACGACCACCGTTTCGGCCGGACGGGTGATCAGCGACTGGCAGTACGCCAGCGCCCGGTTGATGTCGGTGCCGCCGCCGAGCTGGGTGCCGAACAGCACGTCGACCGGGTCGGCGAGCTGCTCGGTCAGGTCCACCACCGCGGTGTCGAAGACCACCAGCCGGGTGTCGATGGACCGCATCGAGGCGAGGACCGCGCCGAAGACCGACGCGTAGACGACGGACGCGGCCATCGACCCGGACTGGTCGACGCACAGCACCACGTCCTTCTTCACCGAGCGGTCCGCGCGGCCGTAGCCGATCAGCCGCTGCGGCACGACCGTGCCGTGCTCGGGCAGGTAGTGCCGCAGGTTGGCCCGGATGGTGCGGTCCCAGTCGATGTCGCGGTGCCGGGGCCTGCTGACCTTCGCCGACCGGTCCAGCGCCCCGGTCAGCGTGGCCCGCGTGCGGGTCGCGAGCCGCGCCTCCAGGTCCTCGACCACCTTCCTGACCACGGCCCGCGCGGTCTCCTTGGTCGTCTCGGGCATCGCCCGGTTCAGCGACAGCAGGGTGCCGACCAGGTGCACATCGGCCTCCACCGCCTCCAGCATCTCCGGCTCGAGCAGCAGCGCGGACAGCCCGAGCCGGTCGATGGCGTCACGCTGCATCACCTGCACCACGGAGCTGGGGAAATACCGCCGGATGTCCCCGAGCCACCGCGCGACCTGCGGCGCCGACCCCCCGAGCCCCGCCGCCCGCTCCCCGCCCCGCTCCGGCCGCCCCCCGCCGGCCCCGCCCGAGCCGTACAGCGCGGCGAGCGTACGGTCCATCGCCGCGTCCCGCCCCGACAGCTCGTGGCCGGTCCCCTCACCCGCGGGTCCGCCGCCCAGCACCAGCCGCCAGCGCCGCAGCCGCTCCCCGGCCGCCCCGGCCTCCTCTGTGCTCCCCTTGTCACTCATCGCCCGCTCCCCCGTCTCCGCGCGTGCCCAGGTCGGTCGTCGTGGTGGTGCCCAGCAGCAGCCGCACGGTGTGCGCCGCCGCTTCCGCCCTGGCCAGGTGCAGGGTGGGGCCGAAACCGGGCAGGCCGGGCTCCGGCACCCGGCCGCCCCGCTGCCGCGCCGCCGCCGGGCCGCGGCGCACCAGCTCGCCGACCGTGCGCCGCACCCCGGGCTCGAACTCGGCGAAGGTCCGCCGCAGCAGCGGCAGCACATCGCCGAAGGCCGCCGCCGGCACCCCGGCCAGCCATCCGTCCACCAGCGCCAGCAGCTTCTCGTCGTGCACCAGCAGCATGCCGCCGCCGGCCAGGAAGCCCTCGATCCAGCCCGCCGACTCGGCCGGGCCCGTCCCCGGCGACAGCGCCAGACCCATCAGCCGGGCGGCCTGGTCCGCCTCCAGCCGGCCGTCGTCCCGCAGCAGCCGGGCGGCCGCGCCCCGCAGCAGCCCCGCTATGCCGCCGTCGCGCTCGGCCACACTCCGCAGCGCGGCCGCCCAGCGGTCCCGCAGCGCGGGGTCGGGCAGCAGGGCGACCGCCCGGTGTACCTCGTCGACCAGCGGGCGCATGGCCGCGGCGCCCTCCGCGTCCAGCCCCGCGCAGGCCGGCGGCAGCCCGACGCAGATCCGCAGCGCCAGGCCCGCCGCGACGTCGCCGAGCGCCGCCGAGTCCGTGCCGCGCACATCGCCGTAGCGCACCGCCCGCACCAGCGCGGGCAGCGCCGCCGCCAGATGCGCCACGTCCATGTCCAGCGCCGCCCGGTCGGCCAGCACCCGCATCACCACCGGCAGCGCGTCCGGCAGCCCGGCCAGCAGGCACGCCTCGGCCGTCGCCGTGACCTCGGCGAGGGTGCCCGAATGCGCCGCCGCGTCCGCCGCCTTCGCCGCGGCCGCCGACGCCACCGTCGTCCCCCATATCCCCGCCTCGGCGACCCGCACCGCCAACTCCGGCTCCCAGCGCAGCCGCCAGGTCTCCCGGAAGGTGCCCTTGTTGTCCCGGCCCCTGGCCGGCTCGCCCCAGCCGATACCGAGCAGCGCCAGCCGGTGCAGCAGCCGGCTGCGGGCCGCGTCGGTGTCCTTGCGCAGGTCCAGGTCCAGCTCGCGCTCCAGCGCCTCCGGCTTGAGCCGCAGGGTGCGCTGCTCCCTGGCCAGGTCGCGGGCCAGCGGCACCGCGGGCGCGTCCGGCGGGACCTCGCCGAGCACATCGCCGACCACCAGCCGGTCCCTTATCAGCGCCAGCGGCACATCGGAGCCGTCGCACATCACGGCCCGGATCGCGTCCGTGGTCTCGCCGAGCCCCGCCAGCGGCCGCCCGCGCATGGCCGCGAGCGTGTCGGCGAGCCGCACCGCCTCGATCACATGCGCCGACGAGACCGGCAGGTCCTCCTCCCGCAGCAGGCCGGCGACCTTCGTCATCCACCGGGTGACCGGCCGGTCGGCGGCGGTGAACAGGTGGCGATACCAGCCAGGCGAGTCGATCCCCGCGCCGTACCCGCTGGCCCTGGCCAGCCTGCGGTGCGTCCACGGCACCCAGGTCGTCTCGACCTTCGCCTTCGGCAGCCCCTTGAGCAGCTGCCGGTCGGCGGCCACCGCCGGCCGCCCGGCCAGCGCGGGCACATGCCATGCCCCGCACACCACGGCCGTCCGCTCATACGCCCGCCGCGCCTCACGCAGCCGGAGCCGCATATGCGCTTCCCGCAGCGGGTCGTGGGCATGCCCGCCGTCGCCGTGGATCGCCCGGATCGCGCCCATCGCCTCCGCCAGCGCGGCGAACGGCGCCAGCGGGTCACCGGCGTCCGCCCCGCTCCCCCGGTGCTCGACCGCGTCCTCCCACCAGCGCTCCGGGTCGTCGTAACCGGCCGTCTCCGCCAGCACCGCCAGCGGGTCGACCCGCACATCGGCGCCGCCCGGCTCCGGGGCCGCCGGATCGGGCTCCTCCTCCCCGGTCGCCGGGCGCAGCGCCAGGCTGTGCGCGGCCGGCAGGTCGATGAAGCGCACCTCGGCGCCCGCCCTCGCCGCCCACCGCAGGGCGACCCACTCGGGCGAGAACTCGGCGAAGGGCCAGAAAGCGGCCCGCGACGGGTCGTCCACCACATGCGCCAGCAGCGCCACCGGCGGCCGCATCGCCGGATCACCGGCCAGCCCCACCAGCACGTCGGCCTCCGGCGGCCCCTCGATCAGCACCGCCTGCGGCCGATACGCCTCCAGCGCGCCCAGCACCGCCCGCGCGGACCCCGGGCCGTGGTGCCGCACCCCGAGCAGCACGACATCCTCCGGCGCCGGGGCCGCCTCGCCCGCCGCCCGCGCGACGGCGGTGGCCGCCGCCCGGTCGGCGGTGTCCCGCGGCGGGACCGGCGGCAGCCGGTCCGTGGTCCTGGTCATGACGACACCTCCCTGCACGCGCGGTAGAAGTCCTTCCAGCCGTCCCGCTCCCTGACCACCGTCTCCAGATACTCCTGCCAGACGAGGCGGTCGGCCGCCGGGTCGCGGACGACCGCGCCGAGGATGCCGGCCGCGATGTCGCCCGCGCGCAGCACCCCGTCGCCGAAGTGGGCGGCCAGCGCCAGGCCGTTGGTCACCACCGAGATCGCCTCGGCCGTGGACAGCGTGCCCGAGGGGGACTTGACCTTGGTGCGGCCGTCCTCGGTGACACCGCCGCGCAGCTCGCGGAAGACGGTGACGACCCGGCGGATCTCGTCGGCGCCCCGGGGGGCGGCCGGCAGGTCCAGGCCGCGGCCGATCTGGTCGACCCGGCGGGAGACGATCTCCACCTCGTCCTCCGCGCTGGCTGGCAGCGGCAGCACCACCGTGTTGAACCGGCGGCGCAGCGCGCTCGACAGGTCGTTGACCCCACGGTCGCGGTTGTTGGCGGTCGCGATGAGGTTGAAGCCCCGGACCGCCTGCGTCTCCCCGCCCAGCTCCGGTATCGGCAGTGTCTTCTCCGACAGGATCGTGATCAGCGAGTCCTGCACGTCGGCCGGGATGCGGGTCAGCTCCTCGACCCGGGCGATCCGGCCCTCGGCCATCGCCCGCATCACCGGGCTGTGCACCAGCGCGGCACGGCTGGGGCCGTGGGTGAGCAGCTGCGCGTAATTCCACCCGTAGCGGATCGCCTCCTCGGGGGTGCCCGCCGTGCCCTGCACGAGCAGCGTCGAATCGCCGCTGATCGCGGCGGCCAGATGCTCAGACACCCAGGTCTTCGCGGTGCCCGGCACACCGAGCAGCAGCAGCGCACGGTCCGTCGCGAGAGTGGTGACCGCCACCTCCACGATCCGCCGCGGGCCCACGTATTTGGGAGTGACGACCGTGCCGTCCGGCAGCTTCCCGCCGAGCAGGTAGGTGGCGACCGCCCGCGGGGACAGATTCCAGCGCGCAGGGCGCGGGCGGTCGTCAGCGGCGGCGAGCGCGTCAAGCTCGGCCGCGAAGGCCTCCTCGGCATGTGGCCGCAGGACCTGCTCGGCGCCGGCCGCGGCGCTCGTCGTAGCGGTCATGGCTCTCCCCCACTCATCGATGCGGACCCTCTCGATCCGTACTGCTCCCACCATGCACCCGACCACTGACAATCCGTCACAGCCCGCTATCCGCGCAGGTCAGGGCGATTGTCAGTGGTCGGTCCTAGCGTGGTCGGCATGGAGGACACGGAAGGTCGGTGGACAGCGGACCAGGTGCTCGCACTCGCGCCTGACGCGGCGTCACGCTCCGCGGGCGCACGGCTCGCGGCGCCCGCGCCGTGGTCGGGCACGGGCGCGGCGGGCGCCGCGGTCTGGGGGCTGTGCGCGGGCAGCGGGAGCAGGCCTTATCAGACGGCGGTCGATCTGAGCGGACCGGCTTTCGCGTGCTCGTGCCCGAGCCGGAAGTTCCCGTGCAAGCACGCGCTGGGTCTGCTCCTGCTGTGGGCGGCGGGGGGCGGGGGGCCGGTCGCGTCGGGGGCGGCCGCGCCGGAGTGGGCCGAGCAGTGGATGGACGCGCGGCGGAAGAAAGCGGAGGCGGCTGCCGCCGCGGGGGCGGACGCGGGTCCCGGGCCCGGCTCCGCCGTGCCCGCGCAGGACGCGGCGCGGAAGCGGGCCGAGCGGCGGGCGGTCCGGGTCGAGGGCGGTGCGGCCGAGCTGGAGCAGCGGCTCACCGACCTGCTGCGGGGCGGACTCGCGGGCTCCGACCGGGCCGGATATCAGCAGTGGGACGAGATCGCGGCCCGCATGGTCGACGCGCAGGCACCCGGGCTCGCCGCCCGGGTGCGGGAGTTGGGGGCGGTGGCCGGCTCGGGGGGAGACTGGCCGTCGCGGATGCTGGAGGAAGCGGGCCTGCTGCATCTGCTGGCCCGCGGCTTCCTCGGCCGCCAGCGCCTCCCGGCGCCGCTGGCCGAGACGGTGCGGACGCGGATCGGCTTCACCGTCGACTCCGCCGATGTGCTCGCGGGGCCGCTGGTCAGGGCGAATTGGCTGGTCCTCGCGCAGTACGACACGGCAGACGAGCGGCTGACGACCCGGCGGATATGGCTGTACGACGGGGAGTCGGGGCGGTTCGCGCTCGTCCTCTCCTTCGGCGCCGCCGGCCGCGCGCCCGAGCTGACGCTGCCCGTCGGCACGGTGCTCGACGCCGAGGTCGCCTTCCACCCGGCCGCGGTGCCGCTCCGCGCGGTCCTCGGCACGCGGTATGGCACGAGCCTGCCCGGGCAGGCGCCACCGGGCACCACAGTCGGCGCCGCGCTCGACTCCTACGGCACCGCGCTGGCCGACGACCCCTGGCTCGACGCCTGGCCCGTCCTGCTCGCCGACGTCGTCCCCCTCCCGGGCCAGGACCGCTGGCGCGTGGCCGACGCCGACGGCGACGCGGCGGTGCCGCTGCTCGGCGCGGACCACTGGCGCCTCGCCGCCATATCGGGCGGGCACCCCGTCACCCTCTTCGCCGAGGCCGACGCCACCGGCTTCCGCCCGTTGGCGGGGTGGACACGGGCCTCTCCGAGGGGGGTGGCGCTGACGGCCTGACACGGGTGGCTGGTGACGGGGCATCGGGGGGCGCGGCGCGTCGGCGGCGATGCCGGGTCGCGGGTGAGGGTTCTTCGCGGGTGGCGCCCGTTCGCGGGTGACGGTGCTTCGGAGGTGACGTCGGTTCGCGGGCGACGTCGGTTCGCGGGCGACGTCGGTTCGCGGGCGACGTCGGTTCGCGGGCGAGGGTGCGTCGCCGATGGCGGCCGTTCGCGGATGACGGTGCTTCGGGCGACGACGGTCGCCCGTCGCGGTGCACGTGGGAAGCCACGCGGAGCGCGGGAGCACGGGCGGCCGCCGCCCCGAAGACGCGGGGTTCGCGTGATCGGCACGGGACGTACGAGGAGGGGTTCGGATGGATGGCGGATGGGACGACCTCGTCGGGAGCGCGCTGCTCGGGACGGAGCGGCGGCGGCCGGGCGGGGTGGTCGGGGATGCCGAGGAGGCGGCCGCGGGGTTGTTGGACGCCGCGGCGGCGGGGGTCGTGCGGCGGCGGGCCGGGCTGCTGCCGGGGGTCGCCGGGGAGCGGCCGGCCGTGGCGGCGGAGGACCGGCGGGCGGAGTTGCCGGACGCGGCACGGCGGCGGCTGGGGATGCTGCTGGCCGACCGTACCGCCGGCGCCGGGGGAAACCGGCGGGGCGCGGCGCCGAATCTGGCCGAGCTGCTGCCGCAGTGGCTGGCCGCGGCCCACCGGGAAGGTTATGCGGCGCCGCCGGAATTGCTGCCCGCGCTGCTGGACGCGGCCCGCGCCCGCACCGACCTGCGGGCCGACGCCCTGGCCTTCGCCGGCCCGCGCGGGCGCTGGCTCGCGGGGCTGAACCCGGACTGGAAGTACGCCCTGCGGGCGGGCGCGGGGGCGGTCTCCGGTCCCGACCCGGAAGGGCCCGAGCAGGTGGAGAGGCTGTGGGAGGAGGGGCTGTTCGCCGAGCGCGTCGCCCTGCTCGGCCGCCTGCGGCTCACCGCGCCCGACACCGCGCTGGCGCTGCTGGCCGCGACATGGAAGAGCGAGCGGGCCGAGGACCGGCTGATGTTCCTGGACTCGTTGCGGACCGGGCTGTCCGCGGCGGACGAGCCGTTCCTCGAGCAGGCGCTGAGCGACCGCAGTCGCAACGTGAGGGCGACGGCCGCCGAGCTGCTCTCCGCGCTGCCGGAGTCCGCGCTGGCCGCGCGGATGGCGGCTCGGGCCCGCAGCTGCGTGTCGCTCGGGCCCGACGGCATCGTGGTGGAGGCGCCCTACGAATGCGACGCGGCGATGGAGCGGGACGGGGTGGCGCCGCGGCCGCCGAACGGGCGGGGCGAACGGGCGTGGTGGCTGGGCCAATTGGTGGACGCGGCGCCGTTGGCGACCTGGCCCGCGCGGTTCGGGGGCCGCACACCCGAGCAGATCATCGGGCTGCCCGTCCTGGACGACTGGCAGCCCGACCTGCACGCGTCCTGGTGCCGGGCTGCCGTCCGGCAGCGGGACGCCCGATGGGCGCGGGCCCTGCTCGGACCGCCCCCGGCGGCGGCCGCGCCGCTCGCCGCGGTCGGCGACCCGGCGAAGCTGCTGTCCATATTGCCGGGGGGCGAGCGGGCCGAATGGGTCGCGGCCTTCATCGCGGCGCACGGGCTGTCGGAGGCGTTCCAGATGCTCGGGGTGTGCTCGGTGCCGTGGGCCGCGCCGCTCGGGCGTGCGGTGGTGGACGCGCTGGACATCGCGCGGGACGCGGGCAGTTACCCCTGGAGCTTCAGCGGGGTGATGGGGCTGGCCGAGCGCTGCCTTGACCCGGCCGACTCGGAACAGGTCGCCGCGCTGGCTGGGGGTGGGGAGGAGCCGGCGGATTCCGCGCCGGGTGCGGTGGCTTATTGGGGGGAGGCCTTCCAGAGGCTGAGCGGTACGTTGCGCTTGCGCGCGGCCATGTTGGGTGAGCTGCGTTCGGCTTGACCGTGCCCCCCGGGGTCGCGCCCGGGGCCCGCTGCGGGACCTTCTCGCCGTCGTGGCTGGGCGCTCCGTTCTCCCCCAGAGCTTCGCGTGGGGGTACCTCCACGCGCCCCTGGGTGATTGCCCCTTGCGGTGCGTTCCCTGCCTGCGGCCGCGTCGTCCTCCGGAGCTTTGCCTGGGGCTAGAGCTTGCCTCGGCGGAGGCCCTGCCAGGTCCAGCCGGAGGTGAGGACGGTTTGCTGGAGGGTGTGTTTGAGGTCGTCCGTGTCGAAGCGGTAGGACTCGCCGTCGGGGGCGAGGTCGCGGCCGGCGAACTTCTGGTGGATCTGGCCGTGGGCGCGGGAGGAGGTGCGTTTACGCGGGGGGGCTTCGCCGGTCAGGGTGAATTCGGAGTGGTAGTCCATCGTGTGGACCTCGGCGGTCTCCGGGATCAGGCGGAGGCGGATCTGGAAGTCCTCGCAGTCCTGGACGCGGCCGAAGACGCCCTTTCTGGTCAGCTTCACGAGCTGGAACTCGGCGACCAGGTCGACGCCTTCGGGGGTGCCGTCGCGGATGACGTACCGGGCGTCGGGGGTGTTGAGCGCGAGCAAGGAGTCGCGGAGGTCCGCAGCGGTGCGCGGGGGGAGGCCGGGGGCGGGCACCAGGGTGACGTTCTGGCGGTTGAAGAGGCTCACGGAATCATTCAGCCTATGCAGTCGGTTCTGGCGACCCGGTGTCCGGGCCGACGGTGCGGACGAAGTCCTGGAAGTCGCCGAGGACGTCGTCGTGCTGGCCCGCGGTGGCGGTCAGGGCCAGCCGGACCACGGCCCGCTGGTGCGGGTCGTTGTCGTCCAGCAGGGACAGGTAGACCTGGGTCTGGAGGAGTGCGTGCCGCACGCCCTGGATGACGGTGGTGAAGGACATCTGCTGGGTCAGGGCGGGCGCGGCCTCGGAGCCGGTTTCCTGGCGGCCGGTCAGCACGACCGATCCCGCGATGCCGCGCATGCGCTCGACCGACGCCTCCGCGATGTCGGCCAGGGAGGCGTCGTCGGGGCGGTATTCGCCGTCGATGGTGATGTTGGCGGTGAAGTGGTCGTCGGGCTTCGCGTAGAGCGCGACGAAGGCCACGTCGGGGGCGCCGACCTCGTCCGGCGGCGCGGGGTGCCAGCCGTCGGGGAGCCGGAATTCGATCGGCACCGGCAAGGTCGTGGACATTTCGGACTCCCTCTCGAACCGGGTGGTTCAGCCGTACGTCAGAACAGGCTGCCGATGCCGTGCCCGATGGACTTGGCCACGCCGCCGGCCTTGCCAGCCACCTTGCCGACATCATGCGCGATATTCCCCGCCGCGTCGGCGGCGTCGTTCGCCGCGTCGGCCACCTTGTGCGGGTCGACGGTGAATTCGAAGCCCACCTCGCCGCCGAGCCCGACGGCCGCGCCCACCTCGCCGCCGAAGTGGTATTTGCCGTCGTCGCCCTTGCCGAAGTCGACCTTGGCGTCGGCGCCCACGCCCGCCCAGCCCTCGGCTGTCGTGCCCGCGCCGATACCGCCGGCCTCGACGCCGCCGGCGACCGAGCCCTTCGCGCCGGCGAAGGCCTTCACCCCGGCGCTGCCGCCCTGGGGGCCGATCTTGACGCTGCCCGAGGCCTCGGCGCCGGCGAGTCCGGTGGCCCGGCCGTAGACGCCGACGTCACCGGCCTCGATACGCCCTTCGGTCAGCGCCCGCGCACCAGCGGAGACCTCGACGGTGGCGCCGAGGCCCTTCTGGGTGAAGCCGTAGTTGGCGGAGGCCCTGGCCCCGACGTTGGCGTCGGCGATGCCGGACAGTGTGAGCGAGCCGTTGGTCAGGGTGCCCTTGGCGGTGACGTGGCCGAGGTCGGCGTAGACCTTGGCCGAGCCTTCCTTGCCGTAGGCGGTGCCGCTGGTGGAGACGCCCGCGTTGGGGCCGAGGACGGTGGTGGAGCCGTCGGCGTGCCAGCCGTCGGTCTTGGTGGTGCCGGGTTTGCCGTGGGCCGGGACCGGCGGCAGGTCGCTGTCGGCGTGCGCGTTGAAGCCGCCGACGCCGCCGCCGTCCAGCGAGGTGTCGCCCGTCGCGTTGCCGAGGGCCAGTTTGACGCTCTGGTCCGCGTCGTCCACGGAGTGCACCGCTTTGGCTATCGCGGCGGTCCACTCACGGGCGGCCTGCCCGTACTGGGCCATCAGGGTGCTGTATTCCGGGTCGTGGCGGTAGTCGAACCGCTCCTTCTCGGTGAGCTTGTCGAAACCGACGTAGGTGGCGACGCCGGAGCCGTCGACCTTGAAGTCCTTGGCCTCGGCGTCGGCGACCAGGTCCTTGACGGCCTTCTGCCGCGCGGTCAGCTCGGTGTGGGCTTCCTTGAGGATGCCGGCGATGGCCAGCGCCTCGGTCTTGGCGGCCGCGAACTCGAAGGAGGTGGCCGCGGAGCCGCCCTGCTGGGCGCCGAAGGCGACGCCCTGCCAGTTGCCGTTGGCCAGGGCGCCCTGTACGTGCTTCTGGTAGTCGCTCTGGAGTACGCCGAAGCGCTCGCCCATCTTCTGCCAGGTGTCGGACACGTCAGAAAGCGGCGACAGGTCGGCGGTCATCACGTCGTGGTAGGTCAGCGGCACGGTCGGTCCCCGGTCACATCTGGTCGAGGCTGGTGGGCAGCGGCTGGAAGACGGGATTCGTACCGATCGGCGGGTTCGTCACCAGCGGGTTCGCACCGGCGGCCGGGTTCCTGCCGAGCAGCGGATTCGTACCGATCAGCGGGTTCGTCACCAGCGGATTCGGCCCCGCGGCCGGATTCGTGCCGAAGGTGGGGTGCGTGCTCAGCAGCGGGTCGGTGACCAGCGGGTTCGTGCCGGTGCCGAGGTCGGTGCCGATGCCGAGGTCCTGGCCCTGGAAGAGGGTCTTCGTGCCGCGCAGCGCGCTCAGTTCCGACTCCAGGCGGCCCATCAGGCGGCCGGCCTGGCCTCGCCAGGTGGTCATCGCCGTGGACAGGCCCGTGTCGGTGGCCCAGGCGGCCAGGCCGGGCAGGCCGGTGTCGGGTTTGGCGGAGTTGAAGATCGGCGGGGGCGCCGGGGCGAGCATCGGCGGGTGGACCGCGCCGCCGCCCTCGCCCATGCAGCCGGCTGCGCGGGTGTCAGGGAGCAGGCTCTGCTCCATGTACGTCACGGCCCGCTGCTTGTCGCTCGCCGAGCTCGCCAGTGTCGACCCTTGCGAATGCTGTCCTTCGCTGCCCCCGGAACCCACGGGTCGTCCCCCTCGCGCACGCGCAGCCCCCACCCGCCGGGCGCCGAGCGGGCGTGCAGCGGGTGCTTCGGCAGCACCTTATGGGTGCCGCAAGTGCGGAAGACAACGTTCCAGTGACGCTGCGAACAACCATGGCCCGAGCTTCTGCGGGGTCATCCCCCGTCACACCAGCACCGCAACCGGTGGAGCGGCGCCGGAAGCGGGCGCGGAAAAAATTACGAAATCCGGCTGCGGAGGGTTTAGGCGGCCGTCGGCACGTTCTCGTTGACCCATGCCACGACGTCGCCCGTCGGTGTGCCAGGGGTGAAGATCGCGGCGACGCCGAGGGCCTTGAGCGGCGGGATGTCCGCGTCGGGGATGATGCCGCCGCCGAAGACCTTGATGTCCTCGGCGTCGCGGTCCTTGAGCAGCTCGATGACCTTGGCGAAGAGGGTCATGTGGGCGCCCGACAGGATGGACAGGCCGATGGCGTCCGCGTCCTCCTGGATGGCGGTGTCGACGACCTGCTCGGGGGTCTGGTGGAGGCCGGTGTAGATGACCTCCATACCGGCGTCCCTGAGCGCCCGTGCGATGACCTTCGCCCCGCGGTCGTGACCGTCGAGTCCAGGTTTCGCGACCACTACGCGGATCGGACCGGACACACCCATCTCTGCCTCCATGCGTATGACGCGCGGCCGTGGACTGCACTGCGTGAACGTGTGTGAACGAACGTTATCGTCAGCGTCCGGCACCCGTCAGTTTTACGGAAGCCACCGAGGGGGAAATCACACAGTGGGACACATTCCCCAGATGTCGGGCCGACGGCGGCCTGCCAGGGCGTAGGGACACGCCCGGGCCGTTCGGCGACCCGTCGGGTTTGCTGAGGAGCCGCTGTCAGGACGCCGCATTGCCGCGCTCGCCAGCCGCAGGGCGCGGTGATGCGGCATCCGCGGATCGGTCCGCGGGCGCCGGCTTCTCCGATGGCACCGGGGTCAGTGCGGACTCCGGGCCGCGACGGGAGGTGGGCCATGGCCGGCCAGTCGTCAGGGGCGGAGCAAGGCGCAGGGCAGGCAGGACGAGCGGGACAAGGCGCGGGAAAGGGCGCGGCGAAAGGCTCGGGGCACAGCTCGGCGAAGAGCGCGCGACGCAGCTCGGCAAAGGGCTCGGGACACGGCTCGGCGAAGGGCGCGGACCGGGAGGAGGCCCCCGGCGAGGGGTCGGGCAAGGGCTCGGACGACGCGGGCGCGGGCAGCACGGGGAGCCGCCTGTGGCACGGCGTCGGCCTGGCCAGGGCCACCGCGGTGGACCTGGCGGTCCTGGCGGGCCATCTGGTGATGTATCCGACCGGCATGCTCCCGGAGCGCGACGAAGGCCGGGAGCCGGTCAGGGCGCATCCGCCCGTGCTGCTGCTGCACGGCTTCGTGGACAACCGTTCGACCTTCGCGGTGCTGCGCCGCTCGCTGCACGAGCACGGCTGGCCGCAGGTCCAGGCGCTGAATTACTCGCCGCTCATCGGAGACATCCGCACCGCCGCCGAGCTGCTGGGCCGCCATGTGGAGGAGATATGCGCGCAGACCGGCCGCCGCAGGGTGGATGTGGTCGGGCACAGCCTCGGCGGGCTGATCGCCCGCTACTACGTGCAGTGCCTTGGCGGTGACCTGCGGATCCGTACGCTGGTCACGCTCGGTACACCCCATTCCGGCACCCGGGCGGTGCCGGCGCTGGCGCCGCATCCGATCATCCGGCAGATGCGGCCGGGCTCCGACGTGCTCACCGAGCTGGCGGGGCCTGCTCCCGGGTGCCGTACGCGGTTCGTGGCCTTCTGGAGCGATCTGGACCAGCTGATGATCCCGGTGGAGGCGGCCTGCCTGGTCCACCCGGACCTGCCGGCGGAGAATGTCAAGGTCAGCGGGGTCGGACACCTCGCACTGCCGGTGCACGGCACGGTCGTCACCGAGATCCGCCAGGCCCTCGCGGGGACCGGACCGCTGCGCCCGGCGATCGAGGCGGCATAACGGACACATAACGGTCGGATACCGACCGAACGCCGGGCAAGCCGGACGTCAGGTTACGGGCAGAGATTGTCGCCGCCGCCTACAGCGGGCTACAGTCACCGCTAATTCTCCTGATGCCGAGGCGAAAGAGAAGCTGGCGGTGAACGAACGTCCCCCGTCGGGGTACACCCCCGACTACGACGCCTACACGTACGACGCCTATTCCACGGGCGCCTACCAGGCTGTCGGCACCCTCTTCGCGGACGACACCACGACCGGGACGTACGGGTACATCCCGCAGCAGACCCCGTTCTACGGTGACGACCGGTCACAGGCCCCGATCCCGCAGCAGCAGCAGGGCCAGGACTACGCCTACGGCACGGGCTACAGCTACGACTACGCCCAGCAGTCCCAGGCGGAGCCCGAGCAGCAGCAGCAGAGCTACGACCCTTACGGCTACCCGGCCGGCGCCACGTACTACGACACCGGGACCTACGACGCCCAGCAGTTCGCGTCGTACCAGCAGCCGCAGGCACCCCAGCAGGACTGGGACTCCGGCGCCTACCCGGCATACGGCTACGGCTACGACGCCGGCGGCGACACCGGGATCTACGAGCAGTTCCCGCCGCAGCAGTACGAGCAGCCGCCGCAGCCTCAGCACCACCAGCAGCAGCAGTCGTACGAGCAGCAGCACCAGTACGCCTACCAGGCGCCGACGCCCGAGCCGCAGCCCGAGCCCGAGGCGGCCGCCGAGCCGGACGCGTACGAATACACGTACGCATACACGTACACACCGGAGCCCGACCTCGAAGCGGTCGCCCATGACGCCGCGGAGCCGGACGCCGCCGCCGAGCGGCACGACTACGCCGCCGACGGCTACGAGCCCGGAGTGCCGGTGGCCCGCAGCCGCCGCCGCAAGCCCGCCAAGCGCTCCGCGCTGCTCACCGTCGCGGTGCCCTCGGTCGCCGTGATGGGTGTGGCGGCGGTCGGCGCGGCCGCCGTGACCGGTGTGGGCGTGGCGCAGGACTCGGGCAAGGCTCAGGCCGACGCCCCGACGACGACCGGCAAGGCGCCGACGACCCAGCTCGACCGGCAGCTCGCCGGGGTGAGCCAGGACGCGAACGACTTCGCGGACCGCGCCAGCCGCACCCAGGAGCGGATCGACCTCAAGGACCGGCAGGCGGCGGCGAAGCGCGCGGCGGCCGCGGCGGCGGCCCGCAAGGAGGCGCTGCGGCCGAAGTTCGTGCTGCCGGTCAAGCAGAAGGGCCTGAGCGCCTACTTCGGGCAGGCCGGCGTCAACTGGATGGCCCTGCACACCGGTATCGACTTCCCGGTGATGGTCGGCACCCCGGTGATGGCGGTGACCGACGGCACCGTCCGCACGCAGTGGAGCGGCTCGTACGGCAACATGGCCATCGTCACGGCCCCGGACGGCACCGAGACCTGGTATTGCCACCTGAGCAGCACGAAGATCCGCAGCGGTTCGGTCAAGGCCGGCACCGTGATCGCCTACTCGGGCAACACCGGCAACACCACGGGGCCGCACCTCCACCTGGAGGTACGGCCGGACGGCGGGTCACCGATCGACCCGCTGCCCTGGCTGCTCAAGCACGGCCTCGACCCGCGGTAGAAGCGGGCCCTTGAGCGGGCCGGCCCGGCAAGCGGGCGCGGCCTACAGCTTCTCCACGGGCGCGTACCGCAGCAGCAGCTGCTTGGGGCGCTCGTCGCCGAAGTCGATGGTCGCCTTCTCGTCGCCCGGCTGCCCGGTGACCGAGACGACCGTGCCCAGGCCGAACTGGTCGTGGGTGACCCGGTCGCCCACCTTCAGCGAGATGACCGGCCGGTCGCCGACCGAGCGCCGGGTCGCGAACCCGCCCGAGGCACCGCCGCGCCGGCCGCCGCCCGCACCGATCGTGCTGGACACCGAGGCGGCCGCCTTCGAGACGGGGGCGCCGGCGGCGGGGCCGGTCCGCTTCCACTCGATGAGGTTCTCCGGGATCTCCTCAAGGAAGCGCGAGGGCGGGTTGTACGCCGGCTGGCCCCAGGCGCTGCGCATCATCGAGCGGGTCAGGTAGAGCCGTTCGCGGGCGCGGGTGATGCCGACGTAGGCCAGCCGCCGCTCCTCCTCCAGCTCCTTGACCTGTCCCAGCGCCCGCATGTGCGGGAAGACGCCGTCCTCCATGCCGGTGAGGAAGACGACAGGGAATTCCAGGCCCTTGGCGGTGTGCAGGGTCATCAGGGTGATGACGCCGCCCGCCTCCGCGTCATCGTCGGGGATCTGGTCGGAGTCGGCTACCAGGGCGACGCGCTCCAGGAAGTCGGACAGGGTGCCCGGCTCGTCCTCGCCGCGCTCCTGCTCGAACTCCAGCGCCACCGCCGCCAGTTCCTGGAGGTTCTCCACCCGGGTCTCGTCCTGCGGGTCGGTGGAGGCCTGCAACTCGGCGAGGTAGCCCGTGCGTTCCAGCACCGCTTCCAGGACGACGGCGGGCCCCGCGCCCGATTCGACGATGGTGCGCAGCTCGTCCATCAGGGTGTTGAACCGCCGGACGGCGTTCGCCGAGCGGGCCGCCATCCCGTACGCCTCGTCGACCCGGCGCAGGGCGGCGGCGAACGACACCTTCTCGCGCAGCGCGAGGGCGTCGACCATCGCCTCGGCCCGGTCGCCGATGCCGCGCTTGGGCACGTTGAGGATGCGGCGCAGCGGCACGCCGTCCTCGGGGTTGGCGAGCACCCGCAGATACGCGAGCACGTCGCGGACCTCGCGCCGCTCGTAGAAGCGGACGCCGCCGACGACCTTGTAGGGCAGGCCGACCCGGATGAAGACCTCTTCGAAGACCCGGGACTGCGCGTTCGTGCGGTAGAAGACGGCGACGTCGCCGGGCCGGGCGTCGCCCGCGTCGGTGAGGCGGTCTATCTCGTCGGCGACGAACTGCGCCTCGTCGTGCTCCTGGTCGGCGGCGTAGCCGGTGATGACCGGGCCGTCGCCGGACTCGGTCCACAGGTTCTTCGCCCGCCGCCCGGCATTGCGCTCGATGACGGAGTTCGCGGCGGACAGGATGGTCTGCGTGGAGCGGTAGTTCTGTTCGAGGAGGATCGTGCGGGCGTCCGGGTAGTCCTCCTCGAACTGGAGGATGTTGCGGATCGTGGCGCCGCGGAAGGCGTAGATCGACTGGTCGGCGTCACCGACGACGCACAGCTCCGCCGTCTCCTCGCCGGTGCCCACCAGCTCGCGCACCAGGGTGTATTGGGCGTGGTTGGTGTCCTGGTACTCGTCCACCAGGACGTGCCGGAAGCGCCGCCGGTAGTGCTCGGCGACGTCGGGGAAGGCCTGCAGCAGGTTGACGGTGGTCATGATGATGTCGTCGAAGTCCAGCGCGTTGGCCTCGCGCAGCCGGGCCTGGTAGAGCGCGTAGGCCTCGGCGAGCTTCTTCTCGACGCTGTTCTCCGCCTGGGCGGCGAAGGTCTCCTCGTCGATCAGCTCGTTCTTGAGGTTGGAGACCTTCGCGCTGAAGGACTTCGGCGGATACTGCTTCGGGTCCAGGTCGAGGTCCCGGCAGACCAGGGCCATCAGGCGCTTGGAGTCGGCGGCGTCGTAGATCGAGAACGACGAGGTGAAGCCGAGCACCTTCGACTCGCGGCGCAGGATGCGGACGCAGGCGCTGTGGAAGGTGGAGACCCACATCACCTTCGCGCGCGGGCCGACGAGCTGCTCGACGCGCTCCTTCATCTCGCCCGCGGCCTTGTTGGTGAAGGTGATCGCGAGGATCGAGCCGGGGTGGACGTGCCGGGCGGAGAGCAGGTGCGCGATGCGGTGGGTCAGCACCCTCGTCTTGCCCGAGCCCGCGCCGGCGACGATGAGCAGCGGCCCGCCGGCGTGCTCGACGGCGGCGCGCTGCTGGTCGTTGAGCCCTTCGAGCAGCTGGGCGGGGTCGGTGGCCGGGCGCGGGGCGCCGTCGCGGTAGTACGCGTCACGCCCGCCGGCGCCGTCGTGGCCGCCGCCGGAACCCCAGTCCTCCGGGGGCGGAGGCGCGTCGGGGTCGGCCGGTTCCGGCGCCACGTGCAGACCGGGCAGGAAGTCGTCGTCAAAGAGGCTGCTCATCGCCTCCCGAGTCTAAGCGCCTCCACCGACAGCGGCGCCCGCTTCCCGCGGACACCCGACCCGTAGCCCCGTACTACCCAGCGTGACATCGGGACTTGATTACGAAAAGGTATCGGGCCTATCGGACACCGCTCTTCCCAGCGGTACCAGCGCCGGGCTACCGTGCCGCACCAGGCAGCGCCGAAAGGAGTCCGCCCGGCATGGCGACACACCGTAAGCCCCGTACCGCGATACTCACCGCCCCGCGCACCGCCGTGGGGCTGACCACGGCCGCACTGGCCACCGTGACCCTCTTCTCCGAGACCGCGGGCGCCGCGCCCGCCGCCCCCTCCCCGCAGCCCTCGATCGCGGCGGTGAAGGCGAAGGTGGACGCGCTCCAGCACCAGGCGGAGGTCGCGACCGAGGCCTACAACGGCGCCAAGGAGAAGGTCACCCAGCAGAATGCCACCGTCAACAAGCTGCTGACCCAGGCGGCGCAGAAGACGCAGGCGCTGAACGACTCGCGCCGGCTGCTGGGCCAGTACGCGGCGGCGCAGTACCGCAGCGGGGGCGACGACTCGACCGGGCGCTATCTGATGGCGGCCAACCCGCAGGACCTGCTGGACCAGTCGCACCTGGCGAATCTGCTGGGGCAGCGGCAGAAGACGGCCGTCGAGTCCTACCGCGTGCAGCAGGCCGCGGCCACCCAGCAGCGCATCGAGGCGGCCAAGAGCCTGGCGACGCTGACCACCCAGCAGGCGCAGCTGCGCAGCGCCAAGGCCGACGTGCAGTCCAAGCTGGGCGCCTCCCAGAAGCTGCTGAACAGCCTCACCGCGCAGGAGAAGGCGCGGCTGGCGGCGCTCCAGGCCAAGCAGGAGGCGGAGGCCAAGCAGAAGGCCGCCGCCCTGGCGAAGGCGGAGCAGGCCAGGGACGCGGCCGCGGCGAAGGCGGCGGCGACGAAGAAGGACGCCGGCGGGACGACCACCACCCCGGCGAACGCGTCGGTCAGCGCCAAGGCCATCGCCTTCGCGCACGACCAGTTGGGCGATCCGTACGTGTGGGGCGCGACGGGCCCCGGCTCCTGGGACTGCTCGGGCCTGACGCAGGCGGCCTACAAGGCGGCGGGCATCGACCTGCCGCGTACCACCGGCGAGCAGGTCGAGGTCGGCACCCGGGTGTCCACCGCGGACCTCGAACCCGGCGACCTGATCTTCTTCTACAGCGACCACAGCCACGTCGGCATCTACATCGGCGACGGCAACATGATCCACGCTCCGCACACGGGAACGGTGGTCAAGGTGGCCCCGATCACCGAAATGCCGATCTATGGAGCGGTTCGTCCTTACTAGTCCGATCACCAAATGTAAGATCACGAAGCGATTTCGGTCACGTTGCAATCCAAACTTCCCAATATCCGGAGAAGTTGAGTACGGTAACCCGCTAGGTGACGCGTTCACCGCCGGTGAAAGTGCCGGCACCGCGCCACCTCCGCTCAATCCGGCCCAGGCCGGAACCGGGGACCCACCAAGAAGAATTGGGGTGAATCGGGACAGACGCCATCAGGTGTCCGACCCGTAGGGCTACCTTTCCAGCCCGAACCCGACAGCTAACCCGGTCGGCGGTTCACGGAAGGAGTCGCCTTCGTGGCGTCGCACCGCAAGCCGCGTCCGCGGATACTCGCCTCGACCGCCCCCCGTGCGGCGGTCGGCGTCACCGCCGTGGCCATCGCCTCGGTCACCCTGCTCAGCGAGAGCGCGAGCGCGGCGCCCGCCAAGCCCTCGATCACCGAGGTCAAGGCGCAGATCGACACCCTGAACCAGCAGGCCGAGGTCGCGACGCAGAATTACGACCAGGCCAAGGAGCAGACGGACACGCAGCGCGCGAAGACCGACCAGCTGCTCGCGCAGGTCGCCCGGAAGACCGAGCAGATGAACGAGTCGCGCCGGGTGCTCGGCCAGTTCGCCAGCGAGCAGTACCGCGACGGCGGCATCGACCAGACCGTGCAGCTGCTGCTCTCCGCCGACCCCGAGCAGTTCCTCAACCAGTCGCACATGGTCAGCCAGCTCTCCGCGACGCAGACCGACGCGCTGAAGAACTTCCAGATCCAGCAGGAGCAGGCGTCGATCCAGCGGGCGCAGGCCACCGCGAGCCTGACCCAGCTCACCAACGCGCAGAAGACGCTGGCCACCCAGAAGAAGACGGTGCAGACCAAGCTGGCGGCCGCGCAGAAGCTGCTCAACAGCCTCACGGCTGAGCAGCGCGCGAAGGTCGCGAGCATGAACAAGGGCTCGTCGTCGAAGTCCGACTACACCTACGACGGCCCCGCGACCGGCCGCGCCGCCGAGGCCATCGCCTTCGCCCTGGCCCAGCGCGGCAAGCCGTACGTCTACGGCGCCACCGGCCCCGGCTCCTTCGACTGCTCGGGCCTGACCCAGGCGGCCTACAAGGCGGCGGGCATCACCCTCGGGCGTACCACCTACGACCAGGTCAAGGACGGCGTCCCCGTCTCGAAGGCCGATCTGCGGCCCGGCGACCTGGTCTTCTTCTACTCGGGGATGTCCCACGTGGGCATCTACCTGGGCAACGGCAAGATCGTGCACGCCCCGCACACCGGTGCGGTCGTCGAGATCGCCCCGATGAGCTGGATGCCCTTCGCCACCGCCCGCCGCGTGGCCTGACGGCCGCCGGCGGCCGCCCGGGGCCCCTCGCGGCGGCGCCCGCGCACTCGGCACAACCGAGGGGGCGCGCGCCGCGGAAACGGGCCTTCGGTCAGGCTGGGTCCGTTTCCGTCCCGCTCACCCGTCGAACGGCGGTCGCTTCCTTGCAGGGGACGACCGATTGAGGGCAGTCCCGGTCACCGTGTCCCGGTGCGCCCCCGGGCAGGTTTAGCGTCGCTCCTCAGGTGGCCGACACCCCACTGCCGTCCGACTCGGGCGGCACCGGCCGCCCCCGCCGAAGGCCCGGCGGTGACCTGCTCCCCCGTGCAGGCACCGCCGGGCCGTCCCTCGGAAGGAGTGACGGCCCGCGATGGCCTCACACAGTCCCACCCGCACGCACCGCGGGAAGCGCCCCGCCTTAACCGGCAGCGGCACCCCTGGCGCCCTCGACCCCACCGGCGGCGGCACCCGCCGCACCACCGCCCGGATCGGCGTCACCCTCGCGCTCGCGTCCGCCGCCTCTGTCTCGCTGCTCGGCGAGACCGGGCACGCGGCGCCGCAGCCCACCCCGGACCAGGTCAGGACGCAGGTGGCCGCGCTCTACCAGCAGGCGGAGCGGGCCACGGAGGACTACGACGGCGCCAAGGAGCAGGCCGACGCGGCGACTTCCGCGGTCTCCGCCCTCCAGGACCAACTGGCCCGCAAGACCGCGAAGCTGAACAGCACCAGGGACGCGCTCGGCAATATCGCCGCCGCGCAGTACCGCTCGGGCGGTATCGACCCCCTGCTGCAGCTCGCGCTCAGCTCCACCCCCGACACGTATCTGGCACGGGCGTCCTATCTCGACCAGGCAGGCACCCAGCAGAGCACCGCGCTGGCGCAACTGGCCGTCCAGCAGCGGGACATCGCCGCCACCCGCGCACGGGCGCAGGACAAGCTCGCCGCGCTGCGGGACGCGCGGGCCAGGGTCGCGGACCACGAGCGCACCGTGAAGGCGAAACTCGCCGCCGCCCAGGCGCTGCTGGCGCAGCTGACCGCGGCCCAGCGGGCGGCCGTCGCGGCCGGCGAAGGCCCGGCCCCGGCGTCCGGCGAGCCCGCGACCGCGAACCGGGACACCGTGCGCGTCCCGTTCGCCTCGGTCTCCGCGCCCTCCCCGCGCGCCGCCCGTGCGGTGGCTTTCGCCTACGGCGCGCTGGGCCTGCCCTACGTGTGGGGCGCCACAGGACCGCACGCGTACGACTGCTCGGGCCTGACCCAGGCGGCCTGGCGTGCCGCGGGGGTGTCGCTCCCCCGCACCACCGACACGCAGATCAACGCGGGCAGCCGCGTCCCCCGCTCCCGACTCCAGCCGGGGGACCTGGTGTTCTTCTACTCGGGTGCGAGCCATGTCGGCATCTACATCGGCGGCGGCAACATGATCCACGCACCGCACCCCGGCGCGTCGGTCCGTGTCGCACCGATCAGCGAGATGCCTTTCGCCGGAGCGGTACGACCCGACTGAGCCGGGGCTCGGTGATCGGGTTCTTCGCCAGGTCCGGCCCGACGCGGCTCCTGTCCACCTCGCCCGCGCGGATCTTCTGCCAGGCGCTGCCCGCGGTGCACCGTGCCGAATTCCGGGGCGAAATGTCCCGGCGCACGGTCCACTCGCCGCAGGGAGGCCGCCCGGCGCCGGCGCGGCCGGGAGTCAGACCAGCCGGCGGGCCGTCGCCCAGCGGGTCAGTTCGTGGCGGTTGGAGAGCTGGAGCTTGCGCAGCACCGCGGAGACGTGGGACTCGACGGTCTTCACCGAGATGAAGAGCTGCTTCGCGATCTCCTTGTACGCGTAGCCGCGGGCGATCAGGCGCAGGACCTGGCGTTCGCGCTGGGTGAGGCGGTCGAGGTCCTCGTCGACCGGCGGGGCGTCGGTGGAGGCGAAGGCGTCGAGGACGAAGCCGGCCAGGCGGGGGGAGAAGACGGCGTCGCCGTCGCGGACGCGGAAGATCGAGTTGATCAGGTCGGGGCCGGTGATGGTCTTGGTCACATAGCCCCGGGCGCCGCCGCGGATGACGCCGATGACGTCCTCGGCCGCGTCGGAGACGGACAGCGCGAGGAAGCGCACCGGGTGGTCGGGGTCGGCGGCCAGGGCGGCGCAGCGGCGCAGCACCTCGACGCCGCCGCCGCCGGGGAGGTGGACGTCGAGCAGCACGACCTCGGGGCGGGTGGCGGTGACCACGGTCACCGCCTGGTCGACGTCGGCGGCCTCGCCGACGACCTCGACACCGGTCTCCGCGGTGGCGCCGATCTCGGCCTGCACTCCGGTGCGGAACATCCGGTGGTCGTCCACCAGGACCACCCTGACGTGCCGTTCCCCCTGCGGGGCCGATTCCGTGTCCGTCATGCCGTCACCCTCTCCATCTCAAGTTCGACTTCGGTGCCGCCGCCCGGCGCGGGGCGCAGCCGCGCCTCGCCCCCGTTGCGCCGCATCCGGCCGATGATCGATTCCCTGACGCCCATCCGGTCGTCCGGCACGGCGTCGAGGTCGAAGCCGGGCCCGTGGTCGCGTACCGACACGAAGACCTGGGTGTCCTCGACCTCGGCGTAGACCTGCACGGCCCCCCCGCCACCGTACTTGGCGCCGTTCACCATGGCTTCCCGCGCGGCCTGCATCGTCGCGACGAGGCGGTCGTCCAGCGGGCAGTCGCCGACGCAGACGACCTCGACCGGCACCCCGTGCGCGTCCTCCACCTCTGCGGCGGCGGCCCGCACCGCGTCGGCCAGCGTCGTCGGCTCGTCGTCGCGGCCGGTGCCCTCGGGGCGGTAGAGCCAGGCGCGCAGCTCGCGCTCCTGGGCGCGGGCCAGCCGGGAGACCTCGCGGGGGTCGTCGGCATTGCGCTGGATCAGGGTGAGGGTGTGCAGGACCGAGTCGTGCACGTGGGCGGCGACCTCGGCCCGCTCCTGGGCGCGGATACGCATGAGCCGCTCCGCCGACAGGTCCTGCGTCATCCGCACCAGGTACGGGCCGGCGATCAGCGCGACACCGACCAGGACGGCGAGCGCGGCCTGCAGGATGCCGCCGAGGTGGGTGCCGGTGCCGCGCACCACGATGAAGCCGGTCACGCCGGCGATGACCAGCGCGACACCGCCGGCCGCCCGCACCAGCGGCCAGAAGCGCTTGCCGTGGCTCATCTCGACCCAGCGGGCCTTGCGGGCGTTGTCGGCCTGCCGCCACACCAGGGCCACCCCGAGCCCGACGATCAGCAGCGGCCACACGGCGCGGTTGGCGGCGCCGAGGTTGAGGTTGTCGATGAGGATGCCGGTGCCGATCGCGAGCGCGATCAGCGCCATGACCTGGCCCTTGTCGGGGCGCTTGCCGGCCAGCCAGGAGCGGGCGTCGCGCGGCTCCTTCGCCTCGGCGACACCGCCGATGCCGAGCGGCACGAAGAACCAGAAGACGGCGTAGAGCAGCACACCGATGCCGTTGAAGGCGGCGAGCACCAGGAAGAGCACCCGCACCCACAGCACGGGCAGCCCGAGGTGCCCGGCGAGTCCGCGGGCGACGCCGCCGACCATCCGGCCCTCGGAGCTGCGGTAGAGCTTGCGCACCCCGGGATCGGCGGACTCCGGCGGGTTGAGGAAGGACGCCCCGGTGCGGCCGCCGCCGGGCGCGCCCGGCGGCGGACCGGCGGGCGTCCGCGCCCCGCCGCCCGGCGGTCCCGTGTGCGCCCCGGACGGGGCACTGCTCGCTGACATACCCCCGATCGTCACACGTACGGCCCCGTCAAGGCATCAGGGTCGATCCCCCAAGGGTTGCCCCGGGTGGCGGACCAGGGTCGGATCAGGGTCCTACCAGGGTCGGGGCGGGTGCCGGGCGGCGCCGGGACCGGCCACCATGGTGGGTATGACGCACGAGCCGCACGACGAGGCAGCACCGGCCGGTGCCACCCGCGCCACCGCAGCGGAGGAGCCGGCGCCCGCGGAGGGCGGGCGCCGGCCGCGTATCACCCGGGGCCGGGAGCACAAGGTGCTGGCCGGCGTCTGCGACGGAGCGGGCCGCTACTTCGGCGTCGACCCGGTGATCTTCCGCATCGTGCTGGCCCTGCTGTCGCTGACCGGCGGCATAGGTCTGATCATCTACGGCATGGGCTGGCTGGTCGTCACGCAGGAGGGCGAGGAGCAGAGCGAGGCGCACCGGCTGATGTCCGGCCGGATCGAGGGGGCGCCGCTGACCGCGGTGCTGATGACGCTGGTCGGCTGCGGCCTCTACGCCTCGATGCTCGGCAATGGCGCCAACCAGGCCTTCTCGCTGATCCTGCTGTTCGCCACCGCGGGCGCCGTCTACTGGTCGATGCAGCGCAGGCGGGCGCCGGGCGAGACGGCCTCGCCGGCGGCGGCCGCGGCCGTGGTGGACGCGCCGCCGGCCGTGCAGGCGCCGCCGGAGCCCGGCGGGTCGCCGTCCTGGTGGCGCGACCCGCTGTCGAAGGAGCCGCCGCACTATCTGTGGGGCCCGGACGACGGGCCGTACGGCGACACCGACCGGCAGGCGTGGCGGGACCGGAAGAAGGCGGTCAGGGCGGGGCAGGAGCGCAACTGGCCCTTCGCGCTGGCGGTCCTCCTGCTGACGGTGACGGCGCTCGCGGTCGGCACCGGGGTGTCCTGGCCCTACCAACCGGTGCGCGCCAGCCTGGAGATCGGCCTGGCGTCGGCGCTCGGCGTGCTGGGCACGGCCTTCCTGGTCGGGTCCTTCGCCGGGCGGGCCAGGGGCGGCACCGCCTTCTTCTCGGTGCTGACGCTGGCCGCGCTGGTCGGCACGACCGCGCTGCCCAGGACCGGCCACGGCGTGGGCACCACCACCTGGCGCCCGGTCACCGCGGCGGGCGTGCACCAGCTGTACGAGCGCGGCACCGGCCGCGGCCTGCTCGACCTGCGCGCGCTCCCGCTGGACGGCGGCACCGTGCGCACCCGCCTGAAGGTGGGCGCGGGCCGGGCGGAAGTGCTGCTGCCCCCGGGCGCCACCGTGGTGCTCGACTACGACCTCGGCATCGGCGAGACCGTGCTGCCGGGAAAGGTGAACGACGGCGTGGACGTCAAGACCGGACAGCACCGCACGGTGACGCTGAGCCCGCCCGCGGGCACCGTGTCGACCGGCACCCTCGACCTCCAGGTCGAGGTCGGCGTCGGCCAGGTCAAGGTGGTCCGGTGAGACGGCACCGCTTCGAACCCGCGGCCCTGGTCATGGGCCTGGTCCTGATCACCCTGACGGTCTTCTTCCTGCTGGACGCGGGCGGCGTGTGGGACCTGCGCCCCTCCCGCTCCGGCCCGCTGGCCGTCGGCGGCCTGGCACTGGCCGCCGCGGCCGGCGTCGTCACGCAGGCGGCGCGGTCCGTACGGGCCCGCCGTGCGCGGCGGCGCCCGTAGCCTCCGCGGTGCGCATCCCCGGCACGGCCCCGGCCTGCCGGCGGCGGCGCAGCCACCAGTCGAGGGACACGGTGGGCGCCCCGGCGAGCACCAGCGGCAGCCACGCCATCAGATAGGCCAGGTCGTTGCCGTAGTAGTACGGCGAGGTGGACCAGCTCACGGTCAGCCACAGGCTCAGCGAGATCGCCGCACCGCCGGCCGCCGCCACCCGCCCGAGCAGCCCGAACAGCGTCCCGAGGCCGACCGCCAGCTCACCGAGCGCTATGGCGTACCCGAAGGGGTGCGGCGCCTTCAGCGCGAGGTCGATCATCCCGGGGATCGCGGCCGAGTCGTGCGACCCGTGCAGGATCTGCACCAGCGACCCGTTGGCACCGTCGGAGAAGAAGGTGTCGCTGGTCAGCTTGTCCAGGCCGGCGTAGATGAAGGTCACCCCGAGGAAGACCCGCAACGGCAGCAGGGCATGGCGCCGGGCGGTCTCCCGCCAGCTGTCGATGGTGTCGCGCATCGTCTCCCGCCTTTCCCGCCGCGCGCGTCTCGTCGACCGGAAGGGGCCTTCCGTTGCGCGGGCGTCCGACAGTCATACGTACACCAGCACGCTGTGACTCACCCGGACAGGGAGAAGACCGGGAAATTCACCCGGGGAGGCCGCCTGGCGGCTACTCCCACTCGATGGTGCCCGGCGGCTTGCTCGTGATGTCGAGCGTGACCCGGTTGACGTCCTTGACCTCGTTGGTGATGCGGGTGGAGATACGGGCCAGGGTGTCGTAGGGCAGCCGGGACCAGTCGGCGGTCATCGCGTCCTCGGAGGAGACCGGGCGCAGCACGATGGGGTGGCCGTAGGTGCGGCCGTCGCCCTGGACGCCGACCGAGCGGACGTCGGCGAGCAGCACGACGGGGCACTGCCAGATCTCCCGGTCGAGGCCGGCCGCGGTCAGCTCCTCGCGGGCGATCGCGTCGGCCTCGCGGAGCAGGTCGAGGCGGTCGCGGGTGACCTCGCCGACGATGCGGATGCCCAGGCCGGGGCCGGGGAAGGGCTGCCGCTGGACGATCTCCTCGGGCAGGCCCAGCTCCTGGCCGACCATCCTGACCTCGTCCTTGAAGAGCTTGCGCAGCGGTTCGACCAGCTGGAATTCCAGGTCCTCGGGGAGGCCGCCGACATTGTGGTGGGACTTGATGTTGGCGGTGCCGGTGCCGCCGCCGGACTCCACCACGTCGGGGTAGAGGGTGCCCTGGACCAGGAATTCCACCGGGTGGTCGCCGGGCGCCTCGGCCACGATCTCGGCCTGCGCCTGCTCGAAGACCCGGATGAACTCCCGGCCGATGATCTTGCGCTTCTGCTCCGGGTCGGACACCCCGGCCAGCGCGGCCAGGAAGCGCTCGGAGGCGTCCACGACCTTGAGCTGCACCCCGGTCGCGGCCACGAAGTCCTTCTCGACCTGCTCGGTCTCGCCCTTGCGCATCAGCCCGTGGTCGACGTAGACGCAGGTCAGCTGGCTGCCGATGGCCTTCTGGACCAGGGCGGCCGCGACAGCGGAGTCGACGCCGCCGGACAGGCCGCAGATCGCCCGGCTGCTGCCGACCTGGGCGCGGATCAGCGCGACCTGCTCGTCCACCACGTTGGTGGTCGTCCAGGTCGGGGCCAGGCCCGCGCCGCGGTAGAGGAAGTGCTCGAGGATCTGCTGGCCGTGCGCGGTGTGCAGCACCTCGGGGTGGTACTGCACGCCGTAGAGCCGCTTCTCGTCGTTCTCGAAGGCGGCGACCGGGACGACGTCGGTGGACGCGGTCACGGTGAAGCCCTCGGGCGCGGCCGAGCACGCGTCGCCGTGCGACATCCACACCGACTGCTCGTCGGGGGTGCCCTCGAAGAGCGTCGAGGCGGGCCTGGACACGGTCAGCTCCGTACGCCCGTATTCGCGCGCCCCGGTGTTGTCGACGGTGCCGCCCAGCGTCGTCGCCATCAGCTGGAAGCCGTAGCACATGCCGAAGACCGGCACCCCGGCCTCGAACAGCGCCCGGTCCAGCGTCGGCGCGCCCGGCTCGTAGACCGACGAGGGGCCGCCGGACAGGATGACCGCCTTCGGGCCCTTGGCCAGCATCTCGGCGACCGGCATGGTCGAGGGCACGATCTCGCTGTAGACCCGCGCCTCACGCACCCGGCGGGCGATGAGCTGGGCATACTGCGCCCCGAAGTCGACGACGAGGACGGTGTCCGTCGCGGCCTCGGTGCTGGGGTCGGGGGCGGCGGG
This sequence comes from Streptomyces sp. NBC_00433, assembly GCA_036015235.1. NCBI lineage: Bacteria > Bacillati > Actinomycetota > Actinomycetes > Kitasatosporales > Streptomycetaceae > Streptomyces > Streptomyces sp. NBC_00433. Next base: position 3,794,946 of record CP107926.1, read on the forward strand.
GGTCGCAGATGCCACGGGCTGCCTTCCGGCGGTTGCTGCAATGGGGTCGGGTGCCAATTCTACCGTCGCCCCGATCGGCCCCATGACCCCGCACACCCCGGGGACCCTTTCGAGGGGGATCACCCAAACGGCACGTGACCGGCCGACGGCCCCTTCGTTGGAGGTGGTGTCCGTGCCAGCCAGGGGCGGCAACCCGACACCACGCGTGGAAATGGACACCGCCCAGACGCAGCTGGGCGGGGTGTGACCGGTGCGATGAGGCGGCCCGCAGCGATGCGCCCGCCGTGGGACCTCGCGCCGGCGCCAGTGACCGGACGGCAGGGGACAGCAGCCCGGTCACGATGGGTAAAGAGGCGGTCGGTACCGGGGACGCTCGGAACCGGCCGCTCTGCGAAGAGAAGACCGCGAAGCACACATTACAGCTTGTTCTGGGCTATTCGCCGGAAACGGTCCGCGCCGGCGGCACCGCCGGAATCGGCAGCAGCGGCAGCCGCAGACCGCCGAAGGCGTCCTCCGGCACGACCGGGGCGACCGGCCTGACCGCGGCGATCCTGCGGTAGGCCTCGCCCTGGGCGGGCCGCGGGTCCGCCTCGCCCCTGTTCGGCCACAGCGACATCGCCCGCTCCGCCTGCGCGGTGATGGTCAGCGACGGGTTCACACCGAGATTCGCCGACACGGCCGCGCCGTCCACCACGTGGATGCCCGGGTGCCCGAAGAGCCGGTGGTAGGGGTCGATCACACCGTGCTCGGCGTCCTCGCCGATCGGGCAGCCGCCCAGGAAGTGCGCGGTCATCGGGCGCTGCGTGGCCTCGCCGACATTGCTGCCGGGGAAACCGTTGATCTGTTCGGCGATCAGCCGGGCCGCCTGCGCACCCTCGGGGATGTGCACCGGGTTGGGCTCGCCGTGGCCCTGCCGCGCCGTCAGCAGCCCCTTGCCCAGGCCCTTGGCCTTGCGGTAGGTCGCCAGCGAGTTGTCGCTTGTCTGCATGACCAGGCCGATGATCGTACGCTCCGACCAGCGGTAGTTGGACAGCGAGCGGAGGGCGAGCACCGGGTGCTTGGCGTTGTTGCCGAGGAATTCCAGCCAGCGCGGCACCCTGCCGCGGTAGGGCGCCGCCAGCAGCGACAGCGAGCCCATCGAGTTGGAGCCGCGGCCGTAGCGGACCGGCTCGATGTGGGTGTGGTCGTTGGGGTGCACCGACGAGGTGATCGCCACGCCCCGGGTGAAGTCCAGCGGCCGGTCCGGGTGCTTCCTGCGGTAGCGGCCCGGCGTGGTCTGGGCGCCGACCAGCGCCTCGGAATTCGTCCGGGTCAGCTCGCCGAGCCGGGCCGACATCCCGGGCAGCCGGCCCGCGTCCCGCATCGCGTGCAGCAGCGTCTGCGTGCCGTACGTGCCCGCCGCGACCACCACCTGCCCGGCCCGCAGCACCCGCCGCTCACCCTTCTTGCGGCGGTCGGTGGGCACGGCGGTCACCCGGTAGCCGCCCTCGGGATCCTCGGCCAGGTCGACGACGGTGGTCATCGGATGGACGACCGCGCCGGCCCGCTGCGCCAGGTGCAGGTAGTTCTCGTTGAGGGTGTTCTTGGCACCGTGCCGGCACCCGGTCATGCACTCCCCGCACTCGGTGCACGCCCGCCTGGACGGCCCCGCCCCGCCGAAGTACGGATCGGGGACCTCCTCGCCGGGCGCCGCCTTCTGCCGGCCGTCCGCGTCCTGCCCGTCGCCGAAGAAGACGCCGACCGGGGCCAGGTGGAAGGTGTCGCCGACGCCCATCTGCTCGGCGGCCGCCCGCAGATGCACGTCGGAGGGCGTCACCGTGGGATTGAGCCGCACGCCGAGCATGCGCCGCGCCTGGTCGTAATACGGCGCCAACTCCTGCTGCCAGTCGGTGATGTGGCCCCACTGGCGGTCCTGGAAGAAGGCCGCGGGCGGCACGTAGAGGGTGTTGGCGTAATTCAGCGACCCGCCGCCCACCCCGGCGCCCGCCAGCACCAGCACATTGCCGAGGACATGGATGCGCTGGATGCCGTAGAGGCCGAGAGCGGGCGCCCACAGGTAGTTCCTGACGTCCCAGGAATTCCTGGGCAGTTCGTCGCGGGCGAAGCGGCGGCCCGCCTCCAGCACGCCGACCCGGTAGCCCTTCTCGGTCAGCCGCAGCGCCGAGACGGCGCCGCCGAAGCCGGAGCCGATGACGAGGACGTCGTAGTCCTCCCCGCGGCCGCTGTCCTTGCCGTCGTCCTGTGACACCAGTGCCTCCCGCGCTCAGCGCATCCGGAGCTTCTTCATGAGCCGCAGCGAACGGGTCAGGAAGGCCGCGTATTTCTCGTCGTCCATGCCGAAGGCGGGCGCCATGGGAAGCAGCCGCTGCGTGGCGACGGTCTGGGCCTCGGTGAACTTCAGGATGCCCTCCGAGCCGTGCCTGCGGCCGAGCCCCGAGTCCTTCATGCCGCCCATCGGGGCGCGCACACTGCCATAGGCGGCGGCGTAGGCCTCGTTGACATTCACCGTGCCCGAGCGCAGCCGGGCCGCGATACGGGCGCCGCGCCGGGTGTCCCTGGTCCAGACGCTGGAATTGAGGCCGTAGTCGGTGGAGTTGGCCCGCTCGACCGCCTCGTCCTCGTCACGGAAGCGGTAGACCGAGACGACCGGCCCGAAGGTCTCCTCCGCGCACACCGCCATCGGCGCCTCGACGCCGTCCAGGATCGTCGGCTCGTAGACGTAAGGCCCGATGTCCGGCCGCGCCCGGCCGCCCGCCAGCACCTTCGCGCCCTTCTCGCGCGCCTCGTCCACATGGCGCGTCACCACGTCCAACTGCCGCCGGCCCACCAGCGATCCCATGCCCGCGCCGTACGCCAGCGCCGTGCCCAGCTTCAACGCCTTGGTCTTGGCGGCGAAGCGGGCCAGGAAGGCGTCCGCCACGGACTCGTCGACGAACAACCGCTCGATGGAGATGCACAGTTGGCCCGCCGAGGCGAAGCAGGCGCGGACCGCGCCGTCCGCGGCCTTGTCCAGGTCCGCGTCGCGCAGCACCAGCAGCGCGTTCTTGCCGCCCAGCTCCAGGCTCGCCCCGACCAGCCGGGCGGCCGCGCGCTGCGCCACCTCGCGACCCGTGCGGGTCGAGCCGGTGAAGGACACGTAGTCCGCGTGGTCGACCACGGCGGGCCCCACGACCGGCCCGTCGCCGATCACGATCTGCCACACGCCCTCGGGCAGCCCCGCCTCGATCATCTGCTCGCGCGCCCACAGCGCGGTCAGCGCGGTCTCGGTGTCCGGCTTCATCACCACGGCATTGCCCGCGACCAGGGCGGGCAGGGCGTCCCCGACCGACAGCTCGAACGGGTAATTCCACGGGGCGATCTGCCCCACCACCCCGCGCGGCTGCCGCAGCTCCACCGTACGGGTGAGCGTCGGGATCGCGCCCTGGTGCCGCTTCGGCCCCAGATACGCCGGGGCCCTGCGCCCGTAGTGCCGCGCCGCCATCGCGACGACCTGCACCTCCTCGTGCGCGTGCAGGCGGGCTTTGCCCGTCTCGACCTGGATGAGGTCGAGCACCTCGGCCTGCCGCTCCAGGACCAGGTCGTGGAATCCGAGCAGCACCGCGGCCCTGCGGCGGACCGGCGTCCGGGCCCAGGCCGCCTGGGCGCGGCGGGCCCTCGCGAAGGCCTCCGCGACGTCCTCGGGCGACGCCTCCGGAAACTCGGCGAGCCGCTCGCCGGTGAGCGGCGTATGGCTCACCGTCCTGGTCTCCCCCGGCAGCCCGCGCGTCAGCCGTGCCAGCACCTCCGGTGTGACGACATCCCCCGCGACCCGCGACCCGAGTGGCGCGGCCGGGTTCCCGTCCTGCGGTGCGATCGCTTCTGCCAGCTCCGGGGAATCCGTCATGCGGGTGAGGTTACGACGCCACCTCACTGCGTGGCTACCCGTGAGTAAGCCGATTTCTTCCCCTGCTCAGGTTTCCGCCACCTCCCGCTGGCATGTTCCCCGCCGTGGCCGCCCGGCCTGGGGTAACCCTCGGTAGCGGGCGTCCCCACTTGCGCCGCGTGAGTGGCTTGTCACGCAGTTCCCCGCGCCCCTGGGTGATTGCCCCTTGCGGTGGCGTTGCTTTCCTGCCCGCCTCGCCGGCGGGGCGCGCAGTTCCCCGCGCCCCTTGTGGCCTGCGTCCCCCTACGCCCCGCATCGGCCCCTGGAGGGTGAGCGTTTTTCAGGGGCGCGGGGAACCGCGGAGGGGGGTGAAGGTGGCGCGGGCCGTGTCGAAGGTGGTGCGGGTCGCCTCGACCTGCGTGACGGGTCCCGAGACCCACACGTCGTACATGCGCCCACCTTGCGTCCAGCAGAGATCGAACGTACGGCGGGCACCGCCCCCCTCGGGGAAGCCGTCGTAGGTGAATTCCCAGAGCGCGGCCTCGTGGCCGTTCTGCGTGGTCCGCGTGATGACGCCGTCACGGTAGCCCGCGTAGATGCCATGGGCGCCGCGCGCCGCCACGTGCTGGGCGTGCATGACGGCGTACGGGCCGCCGGGGTCGGGGTCCTGGACGCGTTCACCGAAGCGGAAGGCGTGGTCGGGCGACCAGTAGTAGACGCGGGGCTTGACCTCCTGCCGTACGTAGCCCGCCGGCAGGGCGACGGAGAAGCCGCGCTTGTCGGTGACCGTGAGGAAGCCGACCGGCAGGGAAGGAGCGGCGGGAGTCGCGGACGGCGCGGGCGCGGGCGCGGGTGTCGACGGCAGGGTCGTCGCCGGGGAGGACGGAGGCGGCGGCGCGGCCGCGTCGTCGCCCCGGGTGACCACGAGCGCCGCGGTGCCGCCCGCGACGACGGCGATCAGGACGGCCGCCGCCAGCCCGGCCAGCACCCGGCGCTTCCGGCCGCGCGGCCGGGACGGCGCGTCCTCGACGGGGAGTTCGGGCGTCGGCGCGTCCGGGGTGGGCGGCTCGACGCCGGTCTCCGCGTAGGCGACCAGCACGGTCTGCACGTCCGCCGCGGCCATCCGGCGGGCCGGGTCCCTTTCGAGCAGCGCGCGTACCACCGGCAGCAGCGGGCCGACCGTCGCCGGCGGCATGATGTCGGCGAAGGCGACGGCGTGCACGATCTCGCCGATCGACTCCCGCTGGAAGGGCGAGTGGCCGTCGACGGCCGCGCACAGCAGCGCGCCCAGCGACCACAGGTCGGACTCGGGCCCCGCGGACCGGCCGCCCGACATCCGCTCGGGCGCGGTGTATTCGGGCGAACCGACGAAGGCCCCGGTCTCGCTGATCGTGGCGCTGCCCGGGATGTGGGCGATACCGAAGTCGGTGAGGACGACGCGGCCGCTCGCGCGGTCGACCAGGACGTTGGCGGGCTTGACGTCGCGGTGCTGGATGCCGTGCGCGTGCGCGGCGAGCAGCGCGCCCGCGACGGCCGCGCAGATCCTGGCGGCCTCGCGGGGCGCCAACGGACCGTCCTCGCGCAGGATGTCGGCCAGGGAGCGGCCCTCGACCAGCTCCATCACGATCCACGGGCGGTCGTCCTGCTCCACGACGTCGTAGACGACGACCACGTGGGGGTGGCGGATACTCGCGACGCTGCGGGCCTCGCGCAGGGCGCGGTCGTGCTGGCGGCCCGACTCCGGGTGCAACTCCTTGACGGCCACCTGGCGGTGGAGCAGTTCGTCTGTCGCCGCCCATACGGTGCCCATGCCGCCGCGGCCCACGCGTGCGGTGAGGCGGTACCGCCCCGCGACGACATCCTGGGGTGCCGCGGCCCCCCGCCCCCCGTCACTCGCCATGCTCCCATCATGCCGCACCCCGGCACGGCGCTGCCGCGGACTTCACAGTTGCGGCCCGGTGGTGGGACGGGCGGGGCCGGGGAAGCCGGGGGGGACAGCGGGGAGGTCAGGACGTCGTGTAGGTCTCGACGACCTTGTCGAACGCTCGCTGCACAGCGGCCCGCTGGGAATCGGGGCCGTAGATGAGGATCACGTGATAGCGGCCGTCGATCTGGACGGCGAGATTGCGGGCGTAGACGGACACCTGGTTCGCGTCCCGCCAGGTGTATTCGCCTTCGGCAGCGGGGTGACCGCCCACGGTCACAGCTTGAAGACCCGCCGCCGAGGACCAGGAAGACGCGCGGAAATCGGCGAGCTCGGGCTCGATCAACTGGTAGGCCAGGGGATCGTCCGCGTCGCCGGACGCCTTGTCGCGGCCCGGCACGACGGTCATCGTGAGGTCGCTCCCGGTGAACCGCACCTGCCCCTTGCCATTCTTGCCGGCGCGCTGCCACCCGGTGTGGACGGCGACGGTGAAGCCCGCGGGGTCGGTGTGCAGGGCGAAGTCCGAGCCCAGGTCGGGGGGCGGCGGCGCCGCCGTGGTGGGGGCCGCGTGGGTGGGCTCCTTGGTCGGCGGCGGCTTGGCCGCGGTAGGCGACGCGGAGGCGGACGCCGACGCCGAGGGCGACTTGGCCTTGTCGCCGCCGGAGCCCGGCATCTGCGCCGGCACCGTACGGTCGCCGCCCGCACCGCCGTCGGTGTCGTCGCGGTGCGGCAGCAGCAGGACCACGAAGACGACGAGCGCGACGAGCACCGCCAGGACCAGCACCAGAAGGCGGGCGCCGAGCCGGCGCGGGGCGGCGGCGGAGCCGGCGGAGGACGAGGAGGAGACCACCTGCTCCTCGTGGTAGTGCTCCTGGCGGACCTCGCTGCGCCGCACCTTCTCCCGCTTGTCCTTGGCGACCTTGGCCTGCTTGCCGCGGGCGTGCCTGCGGTGCTGGAGGCCGGCGGGGTCGGCGGCCTCGCGGCGGCGGCGCCGGACCAGCTCGCCCTTGCGGCGCTTGACGGGGAGCTTGGCCGGGTCGGTGGGGACCTGGACGGTGTTGGCGCCGATCTCCGGCTCGGGTGCGGAGCGGATGAGGGAGCGGAGCCAGCCGCCCAACTCCTCGGCCTCGGGCCGCTCTTCGGGGTCGGGCCGCAGCAGGGACTCGACGACGGGCCGCAGTGGTCCGCATTCCTCGGCGAAGGCCGGCGGTTCGGCGCACACGAGTTGCACCAGCTCGGCGGCATTCTCCTCGGGGTAGGGCGGGTGGCCCTGGACGCTGCGGAAGAGCAGGGAGCCGAGCGCCCACAGGTCGGCGGCCGGGCCGACGGGGGGCGACAGCCGCCAGTTCTCGTGCACCGGGTGCGCCTGCTCCGGCGCCCAGCGCTCGGTGACGGCGCCGACGACGGTGATGCGGTTCTGCCGGGCCCGCTCCTGTTCGAGCGCGGACCGCGGGCCGTGCCAGGCCGCCGGGTCGCGTACGACCGGCTCGGCCGCTTCCGCGGAGCCGCTCATCGCCGGCACTTGCTCGGGCAGCGGGTCGTAGCCGCAGAGGGCTTCCTGGGCGGCGCCGGCCGCCAGGCCGCCGAGCATGGCGCGGCCGTCGTCGCAGACCAGCACGGTGCCCGCGGTGACATTGCGGTGGGTCCAGCCGCCGGCGTGCAGCGCGCGCAGCGCGGTGAGGACGTCGGAGGCGACCTCGGCGGCGCGGTAGGCGTCGATGGGGCGTTCGGCGAGCAAGGCGGCGAGCGGGCGACCGGACACCAGTTCGCTAGCGATCCACAGGCTGCCGTCCTCGACGAAGATGTCGAAGACCTGCACCAGCCGCGGGTGGTCGGCGATCGCGGCGGCGGCGCGGGCGGCCTCCAGGGCGCGGCGGGAGCTGTCGTCCAGGCCGTCGGGGTCGCTGTCGCCGGTGTGTTCGGCGGCCACCACCTCGGGCAGCAGCACCTGGCGGACCAGGACTTCCTGGCCGCTGTAGGTGTCGAAGGCGCGCGTCTCCACGAGTTCGTACTCGTCCGCGGGCGGCCTGGGCAGCCGGTAGCGGTCGGCGAGCACCCGCCCTGCGTATTCGTCCACGGCGCCCCCTCCCTGGCCCGGTCGGACTGCGGTACGAACCGGTCACGTCCGGGCGGTTCCGGATGCGTACAGTTCGCGCCCCTTCACGATACGTGCTGCGGCGCGCTCACTTGGCCGGTTTGAACGTGTCGAGGACGACGTCGCGAATGTGCCGGTTCGCATCGCTGTTCCACGTGCCGGTGGGGAAGTCGAGCAGCAGGGCGTAGCCGTGGTGAGCGTCCGTCACCATGCCTCGGTTCTGGACACGCACTTGCGTACCCGCAAGCGTCCGCTTGTACTCCCAGTCCGCGGTGTCGTATCCACGGTAGTCGGCCTTCCTGACGCCGATCAGCTGGTAGCCGGACAGCGTCGGGCCGACGGTCTTGGAGTCGTGCTGCCATTTGGCGAGCGCGCTGGGGCCGGGGGTCGGTGTGAAGTCGACCAGCAGTTCGCCGCCCGCGGGACCGGCGAAGAGCGTGCCCGTGTGGTAACGGTTCTGGGCCGCCGGCACCCGCTTCCAGTCCGCGGGGATCGCCACGGAGGCCTTCCCTGCACCTTGCACGAGGGTGAAGCCGGCGGGCGGGGCGCCGGGGCCGCCGGCCGGGTCGGCGGTCGCGGACGGCTTGCCGCCCTTGCCCGCGGAGTCGTCGGCCGCGTCGTCACCCGAGCCGGAGCCGGAGTCCGAACCGGAGCCGGCGGCGGGCGTGCTCGCCGGGGCCGACGGCTTGCGGTCGGCGCCCGGCTTGGCCGGCGCGGACGTCGGGTCGCCGTTCTTGGTGTCGCCGCCGTCCTTCCCGCCACCGGAGTTGGCGAGCACCACGCCTATCACCGTGCCCAGCAGGGCGAGTACGAGGACGGTGACGCCGATCAGCAGGGTGCGGCGGGGGACGACGTCGGTGATCGAGGCGCGGGCGGGCGGCGGCGCGTCGGCCGGCATGCCGGGCTCCGGCGCGGGCTTGGCCGCGGCCTTCGCGGCGGGCTTGGCGGGCTTGGCGGGCTTGGGCGGCTTGGCCGCGGCCTTGCGTACCGTACGCAGCGCCTCGCGCACCCTGACCTGCTCGGCCGCCGTCCGCCGGGCGGCGGCGGGCGCGTCGGTCGGGGTCGGCTGCGGGTCGACGGGCAGTACGGCGGTGGGGGCGTCACCGGTGGGGGCGGGCGGTGCGACGGGCCGGTCGGGGGCCTTGGCGACGCCCTCCAGCATCCTGCGGGCGGCCTGCTCGTCGAGGCGCTGCTCGGGGTCCTTGGCCAGCAGCCCGGTGATGACGGCGGCGAGCGGTCCCGCATTCTGCATCGGCCCGACGGGCTCGGTCATCACCGCGGTCAGGGTGGCGATCGCCGAGCCCTTGTCGTAGGGCGGGCGGCCCTCGACGGAGGCGAAGAGCAGCGCGCCCAGCGACCACAGGTCGGCGGGCGGGCCCGGCTTCTGGCCGCGGGCGCGCTCCGGCGAGATGTACGAGGGCGCTCCGACCAGCATGCCGGTCGAGGTGACCGAGGGGTCGCCGTCGATCTGGGCGATGCCGAAGTCGCCGAGCACGACCCGCGAGTCGTCGGCGATGAGCACGTTGGACGGTTTGACGTCGCGGTGCAGGATGCCCTCGCGGTGTGCGGCGGACAGCACGTCGAGGATGACGAGCCCGACCTCCGCCGCCCGCTTGGGGGTCAGCGGGCCGTCCTCGCGGATGGCGTCGGACAGCGACCTGCCCTCGATCAGCTCCATCACGATCCACGGCCGGTCGTCCTCCTTGACGACGTCGTAGACGGTGATGGCGCCGGTGTTGCGGATCCGGGCGGTCGCCTTGGCCTCGCGCAGGGTGCGCGTGACCATGCGGCGCTTCTCCTCCTCGTCCACATTGCCGGGGAAGCGCAGTTCCTTGACGGCGACGGTGCGGCCCAGGGTCTCGTCGACCGCGCGCCAGACCGTGCCCATCCCGCCCTTGCCCAGTACGCCGTCGAGGCGGTACCGGTCGGCGAGCACGCGTCCGTCGGTACCTTCGGCCTCGCTCATGGGTTCCCTCTGCAGTCCTGCGGTGTGAATCCCCATCATCCCCGATGGAGGTGCGGAGACGCGAATACGGAGATCGGGCCGCGCGTCAGTCCTGCTGCCGGAAGCCGGCCAAGGCGTTGTCGAACACCCGCCGGTAAGTGGACCATTGGGAATCGGGCGCGGACAGGTACACGGCGTACTCGCGGCCGCCCTCCTCGCCGAAGCCGATGTCGAGCGCGTGGAAGAGGGTGCCGGTGGTGGCGCCCCTGAAGGTGAACTCCCACAGGGCGGCGTCCTGGCCGGACGGGGTCTTGGTGGGCGCCATCCGCTCGCGGTGGTAGTGCTTCACCTGGCTCTCGGTCTGCGGCTCCAGATCCTTCCAGTGCTGGTAGGGGTCCGGTCCCGCGAAGTCCAGGGCGCTGATCTTGAGGGCGACGGTTTCGGTGGGGTCGACGTAGCTGATCTGGTCGCCGTTGTCGGTGACCTTCTTCTTCCAGTGGTCGGGCACGGGCACGCTGTAGCCGTGGTCTGCCTGGTGCACCAGGTGGTAGCCGGCGGGGACGGGCGGCGGCTCCGGCGCGGTCGTGGGCGGGTCGCTGGTGGGCGGGGTGGTGGCCGGTTCCGTGGTGGCCGGGGTCGTCAGGGTGGCGGTCGGGGCGCCGGTGGTGCCCCCGTTGCCGCCGTCGTCCCCGCCTGCGGCGTCCGAGCGGTTGGCCCGGTCCACGGCGATGGCGACGCCCCCGGCGATCACCGCGACGGCGACCGCGACGGCGACCCAGCGGCCGGGGCGGCGGCGGGCCGGGCCGTGCTGCGCGTGCTGCGGCTCGTGCGGGTGCTGGGCGTGCTGGGCGTGCTGGCCGGTCGGATGCGGTCCCGGTGGATGCGTGCCGTCGCTGTGGGGGCCGGTCCGCGGCTCGGACGGGGAGAGCCGCCGGGTGATGCCGACCTGCTCGACCAGCGCGGTGTCCTGCTCTCCGGCCGGTATCCGCAGCATCCGCTCGGCCTCTTCCGCCGACAGCCGCTCGCCGGGCTCCTTGGCCAGCAGGCCGGCGATCACCCGGGTCAGCGCCCCGGCGTTCGGCGCGGGCACGACGGGCTCCTCGGCGATGGCGTACGCCGTCTCGATCGCGGTCGGCCGGCGGAAGGGCGAGGCGCCCTCGACGGCCTGGTAGAGCGTGGCGCCCAGCGCCCACAGGTCGGCCTCGGGTCCGGGCATGGCGCCGCGGATGCGCTCGGGCGACAGGAAGTCGATGGAGCCGATCAGCTCGCCGGTGCGGGTGAGGGTGGAGGTGCCGGACGCCTGGGCGATGCCGAAGTCGGTCAGCACGACCCGGCCGTCCTCGCCGAGCAGCACATTGCCGGGTTTGACGTCCCGGTGCAGCACCCCGGCCCGGTGGGCGGCCCGCAGCGCCGCGATCATGCCGCGGCCGATCCGGGCGGCCTCGGCGGGCGGCAGGGCGCCGCGCTGCTTGAGCAGCTCGCCGAGGGTGAGCGAGGGGACGTACTCCATGACGATGGACGGCAGGCCGTCGTCGTCCACCACGTCGTGGACGACGATGACGTTGGGGTGGCTGATCCTGGCGGCGGCGCGTGCCTCGCGGCGGGTGCGCTCGAAGAGCGTGGCCACTTCCTCGTCGGCCATGTGCGGCTGCGGCGGGTGCAGTTTCTTCACCGCGACCTGGCGGTCGAGGAGTTCGTCCTCGGCCCGCCACACGGTGCCCATCCCGCCGCGGCCGATCCGCTCCATGAGCCGGTAGCGGCCCGCGACCAACCGCCCCTCGTCCGCGGGTCCCACCATGTCGCGCTCCTCCGTCTGTCCCCCGACCGCGCGTTCCGGGAGGGCCTTTCCCGCACCCTCCGCCGCGCCCAGACGCCGTGCGCCTAGAGGGGAACGATATCCGGAGCGCCGAGCCTGGCCGCATCCGCGGTCAGATCATCGGGCTGGCGCTGCGATTCGCGTTCGGCTTCCACCCGCTTTTCGTAGTACTCGACCTCCTTGTCGACCTGGTTCGCGTCCCAGCCGAGCACCGGCGCCATCAACTCCGCCGCCTCGCGGGCGCTGCGGGTGCCGCGGTCGAAGGTCTCGATGGAGATGCGCGTCCTGCGGGCCAGCACGTCGTCCAGGTGCCGGGCGCTCTCATAAGCCGCCGCGTAGACGACCTCGGCCCGCAGGTAGTCGTCCGCGCCGGTCAGCGGCGCGGCCAGCGACGGGTCGTCGGCGATCAGGTCGAGCAGCTCGCCGGTCAGGCTGCCGTAGCGCTGGAGCAGGTGCTCGATGCGGGCCACGTGCACACCGGTGCGGGCCGCGGTCCTCGCGCGGGCGTTCCACTGCGCCTGGTAGCCCTCGGCCCCGACCAGCGGCACATCCTCGGTGCAGCACTCGGCGACCCGGTAGTCCAGTCCGTGCACGGCCTCGTCCACCGCGTCCTTGGCCATCACCCGGTAGGTCGTGTACTTCCCGCCGGCGACCACCACGAGCCCGGGCACCGGGTGGGCCACCGTGTGCTCACGGGACAGCTTGCTCGTCGCGTCGGACTCGCCGGCCAGCAGCGGGCGCAGCCCGGCGTAGACGCCCTGGACGTCGTCCCTGGTCAGCGGGGTGTTGAGCACCGCGTTGACATGGTCGAGCACATAGTCGATGTCGGCGCTGGAGGCCGCCGGGTGCGCCTTGTCCAGCTCCCAGTCGGTGTCGGTGGTGCCGACGATCCAGTGCCTGCCCCACGGGATGACGAAGAGCACGCTCTTCTCGGTGCGCAGGATGATGCCGCTGCTGGAGTGGATGCGGTCCTTCGGGACCACCAGGTGGATGCCCTTGGACGCCCTGACGTGGAATTGCCCGCGCTCGGCGATCAGCGCCTGGGTGTCGTCGGTCCACACCCCGGTCGCGTTGACCACCTGCTTGGCCCGGATCTCGTACTCGCCGCCGGCCTCGCCGTCGTGCACCAGGGCGCCGACGACGCGCTCCCCCTCACGGAGGAATTCGACCACCCGCGCCTGGTTGGCGACGTGGGCGCCGTAGGAGGCCGCAGTACGCACCAGGGTCGCGACGAAGCGCGCGTCGTCCACGCCGGCGTCGTAATACTGCAGCGCGCCCACCAGCGCGTCCTTGCGCAACGCGGGGGCGATCCGCAGCGCGTGCCTGCGGCTCAGGTGGCGGTGCACCGGCAGGCCGCGGCCGTGCCCCGACGACAGCGACATCGCGTCGTAGAGGGCCACGCCGGAGCCCGCGTAGACCCGCTCCCAGCCCTTGTGCTGGAGCGGGTAGAGGAAGGGCACCGGGCGCACCAGGTGGGGCGCTATTCGCCCCAGCAGCAGCCCGCGCTCCTTGAGCGCCTCGCGGACCAGGGCGAAGTCCAGCATCTCCAGGTAGCGCAAGCCGCCGTGGATCAGCTTGCTCGACCTGCTCGACGTGCCCGCGGCCCAGTCGCGGGCCTCGACCAGTCCGGTCGACAGTCCGCGGGTCGCGGCGTCCAGCGCGGTCCCGGCGCCGACGATGCCGCCGCCCACCACCAGGATGTCCAGCTCCTTCTCCGCCATCCGGGTGAGGGCTGCTTCCCGCTGGGCCGGTCCGAGTGTCGTCGTACGCATCCGTAACCTCCGTGCCTGCCGATGCTGATCGGGCTCTCGGTCGCTTCTGCTCGGGCTCCGCCGGGTACCTGCCCCGAGCCGGCGGGATTCCTCCTCCTTCGATAGTGACCGGCGCGGCGGCACGCTGCCAGGGCAGGCGGATCGGGCGCCCGGTCCGCAGCCGTACGGGCCCCTACGGCGCGGCGAGTGGTCATATCAGTGATTTGTCTGGTTAGCCTGTTTTGAAGCCATGCGTGAGCCCATTCGTGGTGGTCGCCAGGGAGGACAACCCCATGCCCGCAGACCTCGCCGTACTCGGACTCGGCAGCACAGGACTCCCCCTCGCCCAGGCGGCGACCGCCGCGGGCGTCGGTGTCATCGGCTACGACCCCGACCCCGCCACGGTCGCCGACATCAACGCCGGACGCGTACCGCCCGGCTCCCTCGCCGCCGCCGACCTGCGCAGGATGCTGGCCTGCGGCTTCCGCGCCACCGCCGACCCCGCCGTGCTCGGCCGGGTGCGCACCGCGGTGATCTGCGCGCCCACCCCGCCCGGCGAGGACCACGCCCTGGACCTGTCCGCGGTCGCCGCGGCCGCCCGCGCGCTGGCCGCGCACCTGCGGCCGCACACCACCGTCGTCCTGGAGTCGGCCGTCTACCCGGGCACCACCGAGGGATACCTGCGGCCGCTGCTGGAATCGCACGGCCTGCGGGCCGGGCGCGACTTCCACCTCGCCTACTCCCCCGGCCGCCTCGACCCCGGCAACCGCGACTTCCAGCTCGCCAACACCCCCAAGGTCGTCGGCGGCTGCACCCCCGCCTGCACCGAGGCGGCCGCCGCCTTCTACAGCCGCTTCACCGAACGCATCGTGCGCGCCCGCGGCACCCGCGAGGCCGAGGCGGTCAAGCTGCTGGAGACCAACTACCGGCACGTCAACATCGCCTTCGCCAACGAGATGGCGGTCTTCTGCCACGACCTGGGCGTCGACCTGTGGGACGTCATCAGGTGCGCCGAGACCAAGCCCTTCGGCTTCCAGGCCTTCCGCCCAGGACCCGGCGTCGGCGGCCCCGCGGCGCCCCTGGACCCCAACGCGGCACCGCACTTCACCCCGCCCGCGCACCCGCGGCTGCCCGGCCACCCGCTGCGGATGGTCGAACTCGCCCAGGAGGTCAACTCGCGCATGCCGCGCTACGTCGTCCAGCGCGCCGCGGCCCTGCTCAACGAGCACGGCAAGTCGCTGCGCGGCGCCCGCATCCTGCTGCTCGGCGTGACCTACAAGGCCGACCTCGCCGACCAGCAGGGCGCCCCCGCACGGGAGATCGGCACCCGGCTGCTCGAACTCGGCGCCCAGCTCTGCTACCACGACCCCTACGTACCCCAATGGCGGGTGACGGACCGCCCGGTGCCGCGCGCCGACTCGCTGTGGGAGGCCGCCGCCGAGGCCGACCTGACGCTGCTGCTCCAGCACCACCGCACCTACGACCTCCAGGGACTGGCGGTCAAGGCGCAACTCCTGCTCGACACCAGGGGCGCCACACCGGTCGGAGCCGCCGCCCGGCTGTGACCCGAGGGGCGCGATCGCGCCGGTGAGAACGGGGACGTGCGGGTCCTGTAACGACGGATCAATCTTCTTGTCCGATTGTCATCCCCCCCTGCTAGATTTCGGCGTCACCGTTCGCACCTGAGCATGCACGCATCAAGACGCGACGCCTGCCGCGCGAACCTCTCGTACATCCGTCCCCGGGGGATCCTTCATGAGCTCCAACTACCCGCCGCCCCAGCAGCCGGCCGGACAGAACCCGTACGCCCAGCAGCCGCCGCAGGGCCCGCCGGCGCCTCAGCAGCCGTACGCGCCGTCCCCGTACGCCGCCCCGCCGCAGGGCGGCGGCTTCAACGCGCCCGCCCCCGGCGGTTTCAACGCCGCGGCCTACGCACCGCCCGCCCCGATCGGCGCCGCCCCGGCCGGCAACCCCGGGCTGGGCGTGCTGGCGGGTGTCGCGGCCATGCTGGTCGCCGCGCTGGTCTACGGCCTGCTCATCAAGGCCACGAAGCACGAGATCAGCTACGCGGCCGTCGCCGTCGGCGTGCTCGTCGGCTTCGCGCTCGCCAAGGCCGGCGGCCGCAACCCCGCGCTGCCCTTCATCGGCGTGCCGCTCGCGCTGCTCGGCGTGTACCTGGGCCAGCTGTTCGGCATCGCCCTGCTGATCAGCGACCTGTCAGGAGCGCCCGGCGTCGTGACGCTGTTCACCGACCACTTCAGCGTTCTCCAGGACTCCTGGAAAGAGGCGATGAACGGCAGGGACTACTTCTTCTTCGCCATCGCCGGCCTCGAAGGCTTCATCGTCACCAAGCGCGTGGCGGGCTGACGCCCGAGGGCACGTGACCACGGCAGGAGGGCCCCACCGCGGGAAGCGGTGGGGCCCCTCCTGGCGTACTGCCGCGGTCAGCGGTGGTGCGTCGGCGAGACCGTGACCTCGACCCGCTGGAATTCCTTCAGGTCCGAATAGCCGGTCGTGGCCATCGAGCGGCGCAGCGCGCCGAAGAAGTTCATCGAGCCGTCCGGGGCGTGCGAGGGGCCGAGCAGGATCTCCTCGGTCGTGCCCGCCGTCCCCAGGTTCATCCGCTTGCCGCGCGGCAGCTCGGGGTTGACGGCCTCCATACCCCAGTGGAAACCGCGGCCGGGCGCGTCGGTCGCGCGGGCCAGCGGCGAGCCCATCATGACCGCGTCGGCCCCGCAGGCGATCGCCTTCGGCAGGTCGCCGCTGGCGCCGAAGCCGCCGTCCGCGATGACGTGCGCGTAGCGGCCGCCGGACTCGTCCATGTAGTCCCTGCGGGCCGCCGCCACGTCGGCCACCGCGGTGGCCATCGGCACCTGGATGCCCAGCACGTTGCGCGTGGTGTGCGCGGCCCCGCCGCCGAAGCCGACCAGCACACCGGCCGCGCCGGTCCGCATCAGGTGCAGCGCCGCCGTGTACGTGGCGCAGCCGCCGACGATGACCGGCACGTCCAGCTCGTAGATGAACTGCTTCAGGTTCAGCGGCTCGTGCGACCCGCTCACGTGCTCCGCCGACACCGTGGTGCCCCGGATCACGAACAGGTCGACCCCGGCGTCCACCACGGCCTTGGAGAACTGCGCGGTCCGCTGCGGCGAGAGCGCGGCCGCCGTCACGACCCCGGCGTCCCGCACCTCCTTGATCCGCTGCCCGATCAGCTCCTCGCGGATCGGCGCCCTGTAGATCTCCTGGAGCCGCGCGGTCGCCCGCCCGTCGTCCAGCTCGGCGATCTCCGCGAGCAGCGACTCGGGGTCGTCGTACCTGGTCCACAGCCCTTCCAGGTTCAGCACCCCGAGCCCGCCGAGGTTGCCGATCCTGATCGCCGTCTCCGGCGACACGACGGAGTCCATCGGGGCCGCCAGGAAGGGCAGCTCGAAGCGGTAGGCGTCGATCTGCCAGGCGATCGAGACTTCTTTCGGGTCCCGGGTGCGGCGGCTCGGCACCACGGCGATGTCGTCGAACGAATATGCCCTGCGGCCTCGCTTGCCCCGACCGATCTCGATCTCTGTCACGTCTCGTGCCTCTCTCTATGGCCTGCGGCCCCAGTATCCCGCAACCTGGCCTTCGGCCCGACTCCCACTACGGCGCCCTCCCGCAGGGGGCGCCCTTCCGCCGGCCGCAGTGGCTGAGAGAGTCCCCTCCGGCAGGGGGTGCGCTTCCCCCCGGGCACGGGGGGTGTGGGATGCCCCTTCGGCAAGGGGGTGCCTGATAGGGGCGCGGGGAACTGCGCGACCAGCCCACCACCGGCCGGTGGTCCGGCACGGACCGAACAGCCCCTCACGGACGGTGGCGACGTACAGCCCGTCGACGGCTGGTCGCGCAGTTCTCCCCCAGAGCTTCGCCTGGGGGTACCCCCACGCCCCTGGTGGGCACCCCCTTGCCGAAAGGGGACCGCAGCACCACCGCGGCCCGGGGGATGCTTACCGACCGCCGGAGGCTAGCCGTGGTAGTTGGGGGCCTCGACGGTCATCTGGATGTCGTGGGGGTGGGACTCCTTGAGCCCGGCGGCGGTGATGCGGACGAACCGCCCCTTCGACTCCATCTCGGAGACGGTGGCGGCACCGACGTAGCCCATCGTCTGGCGGAGCCCGCCGACGAGCTGGTGGAGGACGGCGGACAGCGGCCCGCGATACGGCACCTGGCCCTCGATGCCCTCGGGCACGAGCTTGTCGTCGGAGGAGACCTCGGCCTGGAAGTAGCGGTCCTTGGAGTACGAGCGGCCCTGCCCGCGAGACTGCATCGCGCCGAGCGAACCCATGCCGCGGTAGGACTTGAACTGCTTGCCGTTGATGAAGAGCAGCTCGCCGGGGGATTCCTCGCAGCCGGCGAGCAGGCTGCCGAGCATGACGCTGCTCGCGCCCGCGGCCAGCGCCTTGCCGATGTCGCCGGAATACTGCAGGCCGCCGTCGCCGATGACCGGGACGCCCGCGTCGATGCAGGCCTGCGCGGCCTCGTAGATCGCGGTGACCTGGGGGACGCCGATGCCGGCGACGACCCGGGTGGTGCAGATCGAGCCGGGGCCGACGCCGACCTTGACGCCGTCCACGCCGGCGTCGATGAGCGCGCGGGCGCCGTCGCGGGTGGCGACGTTGCCGCCGACCACGTCGATGCCGACGCTGGACTTGATCTTGGACATCCAGTTGAGCGCGTTGCTGTTGTGGCCGTGCGAGGTGTCGACGACCAGGAAGTCCACGCCCACGCCGACCAGCGCCTGCGCGCGGTCGAGGGCCTCGGGTCCCGCGCCGACCGCGGCGCCGACGACGAGCCGGCCCTCGGAGTCCTTGGCGGCGTGCGGATACTGCTCGGCCTTGACGAAGTCCTTGACGGTGATCAGGCCGCGCAGCCTGCCCTCGTCGTCCACCAGCGGCAGCTTCTCGATCTTGTGGCGGCGCAGCAGCGCCATCGCGTCCACACCGGAGATGCCGACCTTGCCGGTGACCAGTGGCATCGGGGTCATGACCTCGCGCACCTGGCGTGCCCGGTCGGACTCGAAGGCCATGTCGCGGTTGGTGACGATGCCGAGCAGCCGCCCGGTCCCGTCGGTGACCGGCACACCGCTGATCCGGAACTTCGCGCAGAGCGCGTCCGCCTCGCCGAGCGTGGCGTCGGGGCGGACGGTGATCGGGTCGGTGACCATGCCGGACTCGGAGCGCTTGACCAGGTCGACCTGGTTGACCTGGTCCTCGATCGACAGGTTGCGGTGCAGCACGCCGACGCCGCCCTGCCGGGCCATGGCGATGGCCATCCTGGCCTCGGTGACCTTGTCCATCGCGGCGGACAGCAGCGGGATGTTGACCTTGACGTTGCGCGAGATGAGCGACGAGGTGTCCACCTCGTTGGGCAGCACCTCGGAAGCGCCTGGCAGCAGCAGCACATCGTCATAGGTCAACCCGAGCGCGGCGAATTTCTCGGCTACTCCGTCGGCGTTCAGCGTCATGACACCTTCCCGAATGGTCTTGCCCGGCGAGTTGTTCAATGGTAGTGGCTGCGCCGGTATTCCCTGACCGCCCAGGTGAGGGCCCCTTTCGGGCCGGTCCTAGGCGCTCAGCCCGCCCGCGCTCGCCGAATGCGCGGCGGCCGACTCCTCGGCGATGGCCCGCAGCCTGCTGAGCGCGCGGTGCTGGGCCACCCGGACGGCTCCGGGCGACATGCCGAGCACCTGGCCGGTCTCCTCGGCGCTCAGCCCGACCGCGACCCGCAGCAGCACCAGCTCCCGCAGGTGCCCCGGCAGCCGGTCGAGCAGTTCCTTGGCCCAGGCGGCGTCGCTGTTGAGCAGCGCGCGCTCCTCGGGGCCGAGCGAGTCGTCGGGCTTCTCCGGCATCTCGTCGGAGGGGACCGCGGTGCTGCCCGGGTGGCGCATCGCGGCCCGTTGCAGGTCGGCGACCTTGTGGGCGGCGATGGACACCACGAAGGCCTCGAAGGGCCGCCCCAGGTCGCGGTAGCGCGGCAGTGCGCACAGCACGGCGAGGCAGACCTCCTGGGCGAGGTCGTCCACGAAGTGCCGCGCGTCACCCGGCAGCCGGGACAGCTTGGTGCGGCAGTAGCGCTCGGCCAGCGGGTGCACATGGGCCAGCAGATCGTGGGTCGCCCGCTCGTCGCCGTCGACGGCGCGACGAACGAGGGCACCGATCGCCGGAGTGTCGTCGTCGCGCATCCACCCATGGTGCCTCGCCGCCGGACTTTCCGTCGCATCGCGGCCGTACTTCTGCACCGAAGCGTTATGAGCCGCCGTGGCCGAGGCCGCGGCGGAGTCCGCGGCTGGCTCGGTCATCTCCGCCTTCTGGTCCGCCTTATGGTCCGCCATGTGAAGCCCCCGCCGATCCCCGAGGAAGTCCATACGTCAAGCATGCGTCCTCCCCCGGGAAACCGAGGACTCGTGGGGGACTCCGCCGTACGGCGTACGGCGTAGCCGGGTCAGCGGACCAGGCCCCAGCGGAAGCCGAGAGCCACCGCGTGGGCCCGGTCGGAGGCGCCAAGCTTCTTGAACAGCCGCCGCGCGTGCGTCTTGACGGTGTCCTCGGAGAGGAACAGCTCGCGGCCGATCTCGGCGTTGGACCGTCCGTGGCTCATCCCTTCGAGCACCTGGATCTCGCGGGCGGTCAGGGTGGGCGCGGCGCCCATCTCGGCGGACCGCAGCCGGCGCGGCGCGAGCCGCCAGGTCGGGTCGGCGAGCGCCTGGGTGACGGTGGCCCGCAGTTCGGCGCGCGAGGCGTCCTTGTGCAGGTAGCCGCGGGCGCCGGCGGCGACCGCCAGGGCCACGCCGTCCAGGTCCTCGGCGACGGTGAGCATGATGATGCGGGCGCCGGGGTCGGCGGACAGCAGCCGCCGTACGGTCTCGACACCGCCGAGGCCGGGCATCCTGACGTCCATCAGGATGAGGTCGGACCGGTCGGCCCCCCAGCGGCGGAGCACTTCCTCACCGTTGGCCGCGGTGGTTACGCGCTCGACGCCGGGCACGGTCGCCACCGCGCGGCGCAGGGCCTCTCGGGCGAGCGGGGAGTCGTCGCAGACGAGGACGGAAGTCATGACCGCCCTCCGCAGCTGAACCGCGTCACGTTGTGCCTCCAGGCTGTACGAAGTCTTCACCGTTGGGGCTGACGGCATCGGGCAGCTGCCCGAATCCTGTGGGACCGCTTGGGCCGCCAACCGCTTCCGCCACACTCAACGACCCTCACCCGAAAGAGTTACGAAGTTTGGTCGCCGCCATCGGCACTCTACGTGATCACTTGCGTGCGGATCAGTCACGCCGCAGGTCAGAACGGGTGAGCCGGCGGAATTCCGGACCCGGGGGCGGGGCACCGCCGCACGGCACGGCCCGGCCGATACTGCTGAACGGGTGTTATGCCGGACTTTGCACCCTTTGGCCGCTCTTTTCTGATGCGTGGGCTAATCGTCGCTAGATTGGCGATGAGTCATATTTACATCTACTACGACAGTAGATGTACGGTCGGAGACACCGAGGTCGTCTTGGCCGTCACGCACCCGTCGAGGGGATGAGCAATGGCAGACTTCTCCCGCCTTCCCGGCCCGAACGCCGATCTCTGGGACTGGCAGCTGGTGGCTGCCTGCCGAGGCGTCGACAGCTCGCTGTTCTTCCACCCCGAGGGCGAACGCGGCGCGGCACGCAGCGCGCGCGAGGCCGCGGCCAAGGAGGTGTGCATGCGCTGCCCCGTGCGGGCCGAATGCGCCACCCACGCCCTGGCCGTACGCGAGCCGTACGGCGTCTGGGGCGGGCTCACCGAGGACGAACGCGAGGAGATGATGGGGCGGTCGAGGCACCGGGAGCTCAGTCCGCAGAACTAGCCGCGCCCGCGGTGGGGCCCACCCCTGCGCGCGGGGCGGCCCGCACATTATTCCGGTGGGTGACCGTCCGCAGAATCGATTCTGCGCAGCGTCATGAAGCCGCCCGCGAATCCGCACCGCCTCATGAACCCCGCCGCAGCGCCGCGCGCGCCAGGCGGGCCAGCATCATGTCCACCGCCGGGACGTGGGCGAGGTCGGGCAGGGTCAGGGCCACGACCTCGCGCTCGACCGCCGGACGCAAGGTGATCACCGCGACGCCGCGCGAGCGCAGCGACTCCAGCGCAAGGCGCGGCAGGACCGCCACGCCGAGCCCCGCTCCGACCAGGCCGATCACCGCCGGGTAGTCGTCGGTCGCGAAGTCGATCCGGGGCGTGAAGCCCTCCCGCTCGCACATCTCCACCAGGTGCCGCCGGCAGCGAGGGCAGCCGGCGATCCAGCGCTCCCCCGCCAGCTCGGCCAGGTCCACCGCCCCCGCGCCGCCCGCCAGCCGGTGCCCCTGCGGCACCACGCAGACCAGCCGGTCGGCCAGCAGCGGGCGTACGACCAGGTCCGCCCAGGACTCCTCGGCCGGCGTCGGCAGGTCCGGATAGCGGAAGGCCAGCGTGATGTCGCAGTCCCCGGCCCGCAGCATGTCCACGGACCCCGGCGGCTCGGCCTCCACCAGCGAGACCTCCGTGCCCGGGTGCCGCTCGCGCATCTCGGCGACCGCGCCGGGCACCAGCGTCGGCGTCCCCGACGGGAAGGACGCCAGCCGTACGCGGCCGGCCCGCAGCCCGGCGATCGCGGCGACCTCCTCCTCGGCGGCCGTCAGCCCGGCCAGGATCCCGTCGGCATGCCGCACCAGCGCCTCGCCGGCCTGTGTCAGCCGCATCTCGCGCGGCCCGCGCACCAGCAGCGGGGTGCCCGCCGACGCCTCCAGCGCCTTCATCTGCTGGCTGACCGCCGGCTGCGTACAGCCCAGCGCGCGGGCCGCGGCGGAGAACGAGCCGCCCCGCGCCACCGCCCGCAGCACTCTCAGGTGCCGTGCCTCGATCACGGCTCCACCATAAGCATTGCTTAGGCATGACCCCCATAAATCGGCGATGGACTTTGCCCCTCCCCCGGTCCACGCTGAAATTCATGAGCGCCCACGCACCAGCCGCCCTCGCCACCGCCTTCAGCGGTCTGGCGGCCGCCGAATACCCCGACGTCCCGCCCGGCCGGCTCAACGCGGCCACCCACGCGCCCGCCCCGGCCCGTACGATCGCCGCCCTGCGCCGCGCCCTGGACGCGTGGGCCGCCGGGCGGCCCGACACCGACGGCTACGAGACCGCCGTCGCCGAGGCCCGCGCCTCCTTCGCCCGCCTCACCGGGGCACCGACCTCCCAGGTCGCCCTGGCGGGCACCGTCGCCGGCGCCGTCGGCCTCATCGCGGCCGCGCTCCCGGCGGGCGCCGAAGTCATCGCCTACCAGGAGGACTTCAGCTCCCTGGTCCACCCCTTCGCCGCCCGGCCCGACCTGCGGCTGCGGCTCGTCCCGCTCCAGGACATCGCCGACGCGGTGCGGCCGGGCACCGCGCTGGTCGCCGTCAGCGCCGCGCAGTCCGCCGACGGGCGGATCGCGGACCTCCCGGCGATCCGCGCCGCGGCCGCCGCGCACGGCGCGCGCACCCTGGTGGACGCCACCCAGGCCATCGGCTGGCTGCCGCTGGACGCCACGGACCACGACTACGTCGTCTGCCACGGCTACAAGTGGCTCGTCTCACCACACGGGGCGTGCTTCCTCACCGTCCGCGCCGGCGCGGAGTCCTCCCTGTCGCCCGCCTTCACCGGCTGGTACGGGGGCGACGACCCGTGGGGTTCCTGCTACGGCCCCATCGCCGATCTCGCGCCCGGCGCCAGGCGCTTCGACGCGCGCCCCGCCTACCTGGCCTACGTGGGAGCCGCGGCGTCGCTGTCGCTCATCGAGGAGCTGGGCGTGGACGCGATCCACGCGCACGACACCGCCCTCGCGGACCGGCTCCGCTCGGGCTTCACCGCGCTCGGCTACTCCCCCGTCGCCGGCGACTCCGCGATCGTCGCGATCCCGGGTGTCCCCGCCGCCGTCGAGCACCGCCTGCGCGAGGCCGGCCTCGCCTTCGCCTCCCGCGCCGGAAACCTGCGCTTCGCCCCGCACTTCTACAACACACCGGCGGACGTGGACCTCGCCCTCTCGCTGGCGGCCTGAGGCCCGCCCCTCACGCGCCGACGCGCTCGCGCCAGGCCAGGAAGGGGACGACCGGGGACTGGCCGTTCAGGTACTGCCAGGGGGTCGTCGTGACGCGGTTGCCCACCGAGCGGAACATGACGCGGGCGGCGGCCTCCTCGCCGGCGAGGGCGAAGGCCATCGCGAAGGTGTTGACGCCGACCGCCCAGTCCCGTTCGCGGACGTAGGCCGGGTGGTGCACCGACAGGGCCGCCGCCGCGTGCAGCTCGCGGACCACAGCGGGGTCGTGGAGGACGCGGGAGTCCGGGTCGCCGCTGGCGTCCGCCCACATCTCCAGGTGCGCCATGGCGACGAGTTGGCCGAGCCCCGAGCCGTCGGGCGCTGTGCGGGCGGCCTCGCGGGCGAAGGCGAACATCCGCTCGTGCGAGCCGCCCCACTTCTTGCTCACCTGCTGGAGGTGCTGGGAATGCGCGGCCACATGGCCGGGCGCCCGGCGGCAGGTCGCCGCGAAGCGGCTCTCGGCGGCGTCGAGGTCGACCTGCATGCCGCGCCCGCAGGCCTGGAGGAAATACCAGGGCGCCGCCCAGTCCGGCTCGCGCTCGGCCACGTCGAGCAGCCGCTCCTCCGCGATCACCAGCCGCTCCTGGAAGAGCTTCCACTGCGCCTCGGGGACGCTGCTCGCGCTGTAGCCCCCGCGGGCCTGCCAAGCCCAGCCCACGTGCCGGGCGCCGGAGACCAGCAGCGCGAGGGTGTCGTCCGGCCGGCCCGCGAGCACGTCGGCGGTCCACCGCTCGACCCCGGCGGTGTCCATGATCCCCGCGACCAGGAAGGTCAGGTCCTCATGCCCTCGCGCCGCGGCCAGCGTGGCGCGCACGGGGGGCCACTGCTCCGCCCCGCCGTCCTTGGCCGCGGCCTGCATCCGCGCGAGCCGCGGGTCGCCGAACGACCGGTCGATGACCGGTACTCTGCGCCCCCTGAGCTTGCCGAGGAGGGTGCCTGCCTCGCCCCACGGCGTCACGGGCGTCTCCCGACGTGGTCGGTCCCGTTCGGCTTCCGCATGCCGCCCCCTCCTGAGTGCTGTGGGGGAATGGATATCACGGCGCGGAAAAGCGGTTGGGCACGGCGGGGGCGGGTGGTGGAATGCCCGGATGAACTCTGCTGAAACCCTCGCCCTGTTCGACGACCAGCTGCGGCGCAACGCGCCGCCGGAGTCGCCGACGACCCGGATCGACAGCGACGCCGGTGTCGTACGGCAGGTGGGGGCCGGCGTCCACGAGTGGTGCGGGGTGCTGTGGTCCGATCTGGACGAGGGCACCGCCGACGCGGCCGTCGCGGCCCAGCTGGAGTGGCTGCGCGGCCCGGAGGCGGCCGGGCGCGAGTTCGAGTGGAAGACGTACTCCCACGACCGGCCGGCGGACCTCGGGGAGCGGCTGCGGGCGGCGGGCTTCGAGCCGGAGGACCCCGAGACGCTGATGGTCGCCGAGATCGACGAGGTCGCCGCGCTGACGCGGGGCGCGGAGCTGCCGGCGGGGGTGCGGTTGGAGCCGGTGGTGGACGCCGCCGGGGTGCACCTGGCCGCGGACGTGCACGAGCAGGCGTTCGGTACGAGCGCGGAGCGGCTGCGGGTGCGGATGCTCGACCAGGTCAGGGACCGTGCGGACACCGTGAGCATCGTGCTGGCGATGGCCGGCGACGTACCGGTGTGCGCGGCGCGGATGGAGCTCGTGCCGGGGACGGCCTTCGCGGGCCTGTGGGGCGGCGGCACCGTCGAGGAGTGGCGCGGAAAGGGGATCTACCGCGCGCTGGTCGCGCACCGGGCGCGTATCGCCGCGGCACACGGGTATCGCTATCTCCAGGTCGACGCCTCGGACGACAGCCGCCCGATCCTGCAACGCCTCGGCTTCGCCGCGCTGAGCGTGACGACGCCGTATCTGATCACGGCACCGGCCTAGACAGGAGCACCGATGCGGCTGCTGAGCGTGAACGTCGGCCGTCCCATGCCCAACCCGTGGAAGGGGCTGGCGGCGACGGGCATCGACAAGTGGCCGGCCCAGGGCCCGGTCGCGGTGGCGGCGCCCGGCCCCAAGGGCACCGGGGCGGTGGGGCTGGCCGGCGACCGGGTCTACGACGTCAAGCACCACGGCGGCGACGACCAGGCCGTCTACGCCTACGCCCGGGAGGACCTGGACCGCTGGGAGAAGGAGCTGGGCCGCAGCCTGGCCAGCGGCTGCTTCGGCGAGAACCTGACGACCGCGGACTACGACGTCAATGCCGCGGTGATCGGCGAGCGGTGGCGGGTGGGTGCGGCCGGGCCGCTGCTGGAGGTCTCCTGCCCGCGCATACCGTGCGCCACCTTCGCCGGGTGGCTGGAGGAGCGCGGCTGGATCGAGCGCTTCACCGCCCGCGCCCTGCCCGGCCCGTATCTGCGGGTCATCGAGCCCGGCGAGCTGGCCGCGGGCGACACGGTGGAGGTCGTCGACCGCCCGGCGCACGGCGTGACCGTCGAGCTGGCCTTCCGCGCGCTGACCACGGAGCCCGAACTGCTCCCCGAGCTGCTGGTCGCGGACGCGCTGCCCGCGGAGGACCTGCGGCGGGTCAGGGAGCGGCTCGCACGCACCCGGCCCTGACCCGCGGGTACGCATACGCTGCCCGCATGACGACTTCCCTCATCACGGGTGCGACGGCGGGTATCGGCGCGGCCTTCGCGCGGCGGCTGGCGGGCGACAAGCACGACCTGGTGCTCGTCGCCCGGGACGGCGTACGGCTCGGCGACAGCGCCGCCGAGCTGCGCGAGCGCTACGGCGTCGGGGTCGAGGTGCTGCAGGCCGACCTCGCGACCGACGGCGGCATCTCCGCGGTCGAGTCCCGGCTGCGGGACACCGGCCTGCCCGCGGTCGACGTCCTGGTCAACAACGCGGGCTTCGGCAACCGGGGCCGCTTCCTCGACGCGCCGATGTCCGACGAGCTGCGCATGCTCACCCTGCACTGCGAGGCGGTGCTGCGGCTCACCGCCGCCGCGGCCGAGGGCATGCGGGACCGCGGCCGCGGCTCGGTGATCAACGTCGCCTCGGTCGCGGCGTTCATGCCTCGCGGCACGTACGCGGCGAGCAAGGCGTGGGTCGTCCGCTTCACCGAGGGCGCCGCCCTCGACCTGCGCGGGTCCGGCATCCGCTTCCTCGCCCTGTGCCCCGGCTTCGTCCGCACCGAATTCCACGAGCGGGCGGGCATGAACGCGGAACGCCTTCCAGGCTGGGCTTGGCTCGACGCGGACAAGGTCGTGTCCGCGGCTCTCCGCGACCTTGCCAGGGGGCGGGTCGTCAGCGTGCCCGACGCCCGGTACAAGACGGCCGTCGGGTTTGCCCGGCACGTCCCGTCCCGGCTCTTCGGGGCCATTTCCGCCGGCGCGGGGCGCAAGTACGACCCGAAGCCTTGACCTTGCCGGTGGCTCATAGGGGGGTGCCACTTGCGGTGGCTTCGCGCCTGCGGCCCGGTGGGGGCTTGGCGCTCCGTTCTCCCCCGGAGCTTCGCCTGGGGGTACCCCCACGCGCCCCTTTGGGCTTGCCCTCTGGGGAAAAGGGGTCAGGGTTTGCGGGCTACGCCTGCCCAGTAGTAGGCGGAGCGTTCGTCTTCGGTGAGGGGGGATTCGGGGTGCCAGGCCATGACGGGGACGAGGCCCGGGGGGATCAGGTCCCAGTCGCCGAAGAAGCGCAGGACGTCGGAGCGGTCGCGGGGGACGAGGGTCATGTGGCCCTCTTCCGCGGCGCGGGCGACGGACGCCATGGCCTCGGGGTCGAAGTCCTGGGTGGGGTGGCTGATGGCCACATGGCTGCCGGAGGGCAGCGCGTCGAGGAAGGCGGCGACCGCGCCCCAGGGGTCCTGCTCGTCGCGGACGAGCATCAGGATCGCGACGAGCAGCAGCCCGACCGGCCGGCCGAGGTCGAGGGTCTCCCGCAGCAGGGGTGAGGCCAGGATCTCGCCCGGCTTGCGCAGATCCGCTTCGAGGTAGACCGTGCGGCCGGCGCCGGGCTTGTCGTTGAGGACGTCGTGGGCGTGCGCCTGCACGATGGGGTCGTTGTCGACGCACACCACCCGGCTCTCGGGGGCGACGATGCCGGCCACCGACGCGGTGTCGCCGTCCGCGGGGATACCCGTGCCGATGTCGAGGAACTGCCGGATGCCGGCCTCCCCCGCCATGTACCGCACCGCGCGGCCGAGGAATCTGCGGTTCTCCATGGCCATCGCCTTGATGCCGGGTATGGCCTGCTCGATGGCCAGCCCCATCGCGCGGTCGGCGGCGAAGTTGTTGCTGCCGCCGAGCCAGTAGTCGTACATCCGCGCCGAGTGCGGAAGGCTCGTGTCGATGAGGGGCCCGCCGGTCTGATCGTTCGTCATGCGGCCCAATCTGCCGCATGGCGGGCCGCACGGAAAGGGCGGCGCCCGCCGCCCCTGAGAGGGGTGGCGGGCGCCGGCCGGAAAAGGCGGGGTCAGTGCGAGTGGCCGTGGCCACCGGCAGCGGACTCCGGCTCCTCTTCCTTCTTCTCGACGACCAGCGTCTCGGTGGTGAGCAGCAGCGACGCGATGGACGCCGCGTTCTCCAGCGCGGAGCGGGTGACCTTGACCGGGTCGATGACGCCGGCCTTGACCAGGTCGCCGTATTCGCCGGTGGCCGCGTTGAAGCCGTGGCCCTTCTCGAGCTCGGCCACCTTGGCGGTGATCACGTAGCCCTCAAGGCCGGCGTTCTCGGCGATCCAGCGCAGCGGCTCGACGGCGGCGCGGCGGACGACGGCGACACCGGTGGCCTCGTCGCCCTCCTTGCCCAGGTTCTCGGCGAGTACCTTCACGGCGTGGACGAGGGCGGAGCCACCGCCGGAGACGATGCCCTCCTCGACGGCCGCGCGGGTCGCGGAGATCGCGTCCTCGAGACGGTGCTTCTTCTCCTTCAGCTCGACCTCGGTGGCCGCGCCGACACGGATGACGCAGACGCCGCCGGCCAGCTTGGCCAGCCGCTCCTGCAGCTTCTCGCGGTCCCAGTCGGAGTCGGTGGTGCCGATCTCCGCCTTGATCTGGTTGACGCGGCCCTCGATCTCGGACTTGTCGCCCGCACCGTCGACGAGAGTGGTCTCGTCCTTGGTGATGGTGGCGCGGCGGGCGGTGCCCAGCAGGTCCAGACCGGCCTGGTCGAGCTTGAGGCCGACCTCCTCGGCGATGACGGTCGCACCGGTGAGGGTGGCGATGTCGCCGAGCATGGCCTTGCGGCGGTCACCGAAGCCGGGCGCCTTGACCGCGACGGCGTTGAACGTGCCGCGGATCTTGTTGACGACCAGGGTCGACAGCGCCTCGCCCTCGACGTCCTCGGCGATGATCAGCAGCGGCTTGGAGCCACCCGCCTGGATGATCTTCTCCAGCAGCGGCAGCAGGTCCTGGATCGAGGAGATCTTGCCCTGGTGGATCAGCACGTACGGGTCGTCGAGGACGGCCTCCATACGCTCCTGGTCCGTCACGAAGTACGGCGACAGGTAGCCCTTGTCGAAGGCCATGCCCTCGGTGAACTCCAGGTCCAGGCCGAAGGTGTTGGACTCCTCGACGGTGATCACACCGTCCTTGCCGACCTTGTCCATGGCCTCGGCGATCAGCTCGCCGACCTGCTTGTCCTGCGCGGACAGGGCGGCGACGGCCGCGATGTCCTCCTTGCCCTCGATGGCGCGGGCGGTGGCCAGCAGCTCGTCGGAGACCGCCTTGACGGCCGCGTCGATGCCCTTCTTGAGCGAGGCGGGGGACGCGCCGGCCGCCACGTTGCGCAGGCCCTCGCGGACCAGCGCCTGGGCGAGGACAGTCGCGGTGGTGGTGCCGTCACCCGCGATGTCGTTGGTCTTGGTCGCCACCTCCTTGACGAGCTGGGCGCCCAGGTTCTCGTACGGGTCCTCCAGCTCGACCTCACGGGCGATGGTCACGCCGTCGTTGGTGATGGTCGGGGCACCGAACTTCTTGTCGATGACGACGTTGCGGCCCTTGGGGCCGATCGTCACCTTCACGGTGTCGGCGAGCTTGTTGACGCCGCGCTCCAGGGCGCGACGGGCGTCCTCGTCGAACTTAAGAATCTTGGCCATGCCTGCGAACTACCTCGTCTACTCGTCTAATCACGTCGTCACGGACGGTAAGGACGGCGAAAAAACCGCCCCGGGACCCGGCCTCAAGGACAGGGACTCCCGGGGCGGGATCACGGCTGTGCAGCCGGGGAATTACTTCTCGATGATCGCGAGAACGTCGCGGGCCGAGAGGACGAGGTACTCCTCGCCGTTGTACTTCACCTCGGTGCCGCCGTACTTGCTGTACAGCACGACGTCGCCCACGGCGACGTCGAGCGGCAGGCGGTTGCCGTCCTCGAAGCGGCCCGGACCCACGGCCAGGACGACGCCCTCCTGGGGCTTCTCCTTCGCCGTGTCCGGAATGACCAGGCCCGAGGCCGTGGTCTGCTCGGCGTCGAGCGGCTGGACCACGATGCGGTCCTCAAGCGGCTTGATGGCAACCTTGGTGCTGGCGGTCGTCACGATCCGACCTCCCCCTTCAAAGGGCTCACGGGAGTGTCTGTCTGGGTCGGCGACCTGGTAGGCCCGTCGTCGCGGGTGCCGGACCTGCCCGTCGCTGTTGTTCTGGCACTCAGCGGGGCCGAGTGCCAAAAGCGAGACTAGGACGCCTTTAGCACTCGGTCAAGCGGAGTGCCAGCCACACCACTCCATCCGGGGTACCCCGACCCCCCATCCGCCCCCACTCGGCGACGGCCGCCACCCCCCACCCACCGTCGTATGCCGACGGACCGCAACGCCCCCAGGGGCGCGAGGAACGGCGCGCGTAACCCACCACACGCCGTCCTGTGCGGACGAACGGCCACCACCCCAGGGGCGCGTGGGGGTACCCCCACGCGCCCCTGGGTGGCACCCCCTTGCCGAAAGGCACCGCACAGCCACCGCGCCAGCGGAAGGGCACCCCCTTGCCGAAGGGGAACCCCCCGGGCCCGGGGAATGGCACGCCCTGGTGGAAGGGCCACCGCCCAGGCGCCGCGGCAGCGGGAGGGCGCCGCCGGGCGGAGGGGAGAATGGGGGCGTGACGCCCGAGGATCTTGAGGGATTGCTGACCGCCGAAGGGCAAGTGCTGCTGGCCGGGCTGCGGGAGCACGACCCCGTGAACGACCTGGCGGCAGCCACGCGTCTGCGGCGTACCCACGCCGCGGACCTGGTGGCGGCGGCCCTGGCCCAAACGCGCCTGCGCCAACGCGCCGTCGCCAAGTTCGGCCCGGTCGACGCCCACCGGATGTACTTCACGCCGCACGGTCTGGAGCAGTCCACCCGCGCGTCGGTGGCGACCCACCGGGCCGCCAGATTCGCGGACTTCGGGCCCGCGGCCGTCGCGGACCTGTGCTGCGGCGTCGGCGGCGACGTCATCGCCATGCTGCGGGCCGGCCTGTCGGTCACCGCCGTCGACCGCGACCCGCTGACCTGCGCGGTGGTCAGCGCGAACGCCGCCGCGCTCGGCCTGGCCGACCGCCTTGAGGTCAGGTGCGCGGACGTGCTGGACGCCGGTACGGGCGGCCTGGACGGCGTCTTCGTGGACCCGGCCCGCCGCACGGCGAGGGGCAGGGTCTTCGACCCGGAGGCGTATTCGCCGCCGCTGTCGTGGGCGCTCGGCGCGGCGGCGTCCGGTGCGCCCGGGGCGGTGAAGGTCGCCCCCGGCATCCCGCACGAGGCGGTGCCGCCCGCCGCGGAGGCCGAGTGGATCTCGGACGGCGGCGACGTGAAGGAGGCGGTGCTGTGGTTCGACGGCCGCGGCGACCGCGTACGGCCCGGCGGCCGCCGCGCGACCCTGCTCCCGTCGGGCGCCACCCTGGTCGGGCGCGGCCTGCCCGACCCCCCGGTGCGGCCGGTCGGGCGCTACCTCTACGAGCCGGACGGCGCCGTCATCCGCGCGCATCTCGTGGCCGAGGTCGCGGAGGAAGTACGCGGCGGGCTGATCGACGCCACGATCGCGTACGTCACCGCCGACGAGTTGCGGCCCACGCCGTTCGCCACCGCGTACGAGGTCACCGACGTCCTGCCCTTCGGGCTGAAGCGGCTCAAGGCGCTGGTGCGCGAACGCGAGGTCGGTGTCCTCACCGTCAAGAAGCGCGGCTCCGCCGTGGACCCGGAGGACCTCCGCCGCCGCGTAAGGCCTCGCGGCCCGCACTCCACGACGGTCTTCCTCACGAGGGCCTCCGGCGCTCCCACGATGCTCCTGGCCCACCCGGCGTAACTGTCCGGACGCGCCCTTCCCCGCGCACGGGGGGGTGCCCTTTCGGCAAGGGCGCCTTCCCCCGGGCACGGGGGGGTGCCCTTTCGGCAGGGGGGCGCCTTCCCCGGGCGCGGGGGTGTGGGGTGCCTCTTCGGCAGGGGGTGCCCCCACGCGCCCCTGGGGTGGTGGCGGTCCGTCGCCACACGACGGCGAGTGGTGGGTTGCGCGCGCCGTTCCCCGCGCCCCTGGGGGCGCCGCCCTACGCAGCGGCGCCCACGCGGCGCCAGCCGCGGATCGGGGGCGGGCCCGCGGCCCTGGGGGGCACCCCCTTACGCAGCGGCGCCCACGCGGCGCCAGCCGCACATCAGGTGCAGGCCCGCGCCCCTGGGGGGCACCCCCTTACGCAGCAGCGCCCACGCGGCGCCAGCCGCGGATCGGGGGCGGGCCCGCGGCCCTGGGGGGCGTCGCCGTGCGTCGGCTAGACGTAGTCGTCGAGCCGGGCCAGGGTGAAACCCTGCGAGGCAACTTGCCGCAGCAGGTTGGCGGTCATCACCGTCATGGTTTCCCCCTTGAGCTGCGCGGGCCCGCGAAAGTGGGCCAGAATGATGTCACCCGGGTGAAATTTCTTGTCCGGGCGCTGGAACTGCACCTTCTTGATCTGCATCGACTCGCGCCAGAGAATCATCGCCCGCAGACCCCCGCAGGATGCGACCGCGGCCCGCGTGTCGGCGTTGTAGTTGCCGTACGGCGGCCGGAAGAGCCCGGGAGCCGTCCCGTATTCGTGCGTGAGCTTCTCCTGCTGAAAGCAGATTTCGTGCTTCTGCTGCGCCAACGACCGTGTGTGCAGGTCGGGGTGACTGAGCGTGTGGTTCTGTATGGAATTGCCGAGGGCCTGGAGCGGGCGGAAGAAGCCGTAGTCGTTCTTGATGACGTCGTCGGTCAGGAACATCGTGAAGGGGATTCTCAGGTCCCGCATCATCTGAACGAATTTGGGGTCCTTCTCCGCGCCGTCGTCGAAGGTCAGGAAGACTATTTTCTGGTCGGTCGGTATGTCGCTGACGACGGGTATCGTCCCGTCACCCGTGTGTATCGGTTTGACCGCGGGCGGGGCGGGCGGCGGGGGGAGGAGCGGGAGGCCCCATTTGCGGAAGCCGGCCGCGCGGTCGTCGGTCGGGGAGGGCTTCGGGGTGGGGGTGGGCGCCGTGGTGCGGGGCGGGGGCGCCGGGGAGTGTGTGGCGTCGGTCGCCGTGCAGGCCGTGGTGAGGAGCAGGGCCAGGAGCAGGAGGACAGTTCCGCGTGGTGCGCGCATGGGGGAGGGACCCTACGTCGGGTGCTGCTACGTCGTGGTACGAGCACTCGGCGGCGCGCTCACCTTGGACGAGGCGTTTTTCAGCCCGCTGGTTCCACCGCGACGGAGCTGAACCGCCAGCGGTGGACGTCGCGGCGCACCAGGTCGGCGGGCGGCTGGGCCAGTTCGGGCACGGCGTCGTCGTATGCGGCGTCCCACCAGGTCAGGACGAGGACGCGGTCACCGGGCGCGGTGAGGAATTCGCGGCGCAGGAAGCCGCCGGGCAGTGCGGCGGCGGCTTCCCGGGCCCAGGCGAGGAGTTCGGGGCCGCGGCCCTTGGCGGCGGCGGCCTCCCACATGAGGGTGACGCTCATCCGTAGAGGTTGCCTTCGCCGACCTCGTGCGAGTGCGCGTGCGCGTGGCCGTGCCCGTGCCGGTGCGCCTCAATGCCAGCCCCGACGCCGGCGCCGGCGTCCACGTGCGTGTGCCCCGGCACGGACACCTCGGTGACCGGCAGCGAGGAGTCGGCCGGGAGGTCGAAGGTGGACGAGGGGCGCCCTCGGGCGACCATTTCCGCGCCCAGCGCGGCCACCATGGCGCCGTTGTCGGTGCACAGGCCGGGGCGCGGCACCCGGAGGCGGATTCCGGCGCCCTCGCAGCGTTCCAGGGCCAGGGAGCGCAGCCGGGAGTTGGCGGCGACTCCCCCGCCGATCATCAGGTGGTCGACGCCGTTGTCCTTGCAGGCCCTCAGGGCTTTACGGGTCAGCACGTCGACCACGGCCTCCTGGAAGGACGCGGCCACGTCGGCGACGGGGACGTCCTGGCCGTCCCTGCGGCGGGCCTCGACCCAGCGGGCGACGGCGGTCTTGAGGCCGGAGAAGGAGAAGTCGTAGAGCGGGTCGCGGCCGCCGGTCAGGCCCCGGGGGAAGGCGATGGCGGCGGGGTCGCCCTCGCGGGCGTAGCGGTCGATCGCGGGGCCGCCGGGGAAGCCGAGGCCGAGGACCCGGGCGACCTTGTCGAAGGCCTCGCCGGCCGCGTCGTCGATGGTGGCGCCCAGCGGGCGTACGTCGCCGGTGATGTCGGGGGCCAGCAGCAGCGAGGAGTGGCCGCCGGAGACCAGCAGCGCCATCGTCGGCTCGGGCAGGGGGCCGTGTTCGAGCTGGTCGACGCAGATGTGCGAGGCGAGGTGGTTGACGCCGTAGAGCGGCTTGCCGAGCGCGTAGGCGTACGCCTTGGCCGCCGACACCCCGACCAGCAGCGCGCCCGCGAGGCCGGGGCCGGCGGTCACGGCGATGGCGTCGAGGTCGCCCGCGGTCACGCCGGCCTGCTTGAGCGCCCGCTGGATGGTGGGGACCATCGCCTCCAGGTGGGCGCGGCTGGCGACCTCCGGGACGACGCCGCCGTAGCGGGCGTGCTCGTCGACGCTGGAGGCGACGGCGTCGGCGAGCAGGGTGTGCCCGCGGACGATGCCGACGCCGGTCTCGTCGCACGAGGTCTCGATGCCGAGCACTAGGGGTTCGTCAGCCATGGAATTCCTCAGCCAGGTTCTGTGCCGGGTCGGCGCGGCGCATGACGAGCGCGTTGACGTTGCCCGGCTGGTAGTAGCCCTTGCGGATGCCGATCGGCTCGAAGCCGAAGCGCTGGTAGAGCCGCTGGGCGCGGGCGTTGTCGACCCGTACTTCGAGCAGCACCTCGTGGCATTCCGCGGCGGTCGCGGCCCGCAGCAGGGCGGTGAGCAGCCGGGAGCCGAGCCCGGTGCTCCAGTGGTCGCGGGCGACCGCGATGGTCTGGACGTCGCCGGTGCCCGCGATCGCGGCGAGCCCCGCATAGCCGGCGATACGGCCGTCGGGGGTCTCCGCGACGAGGTAGGTCCGCGTGGCGGCCGGGTGCCTGGTGTCGGCGATCTCCGACCAGAACATGCCGCGGGACCAGGCGTCGTCGGGGAAGAGGGCGACTTCGAGTGCGACGACCCGGTCCAGGTCCCACCAGCGCATGTCGCGCAGGACCACGTCGTTCAGGTCGTTCACTTCGGCAGGACCGCCTTGTAGCCGGCGGGCACCTGGGCGTCGGGGCGGCGCAGGTAGAGCGGCAGCGCGGGGGCGAAGGCCTCGCCCGCGGCCAGCCGGTGGGCGGCGAGCGCGGCGAGCGAGCCGGCCGACTGGTGGGCGGGGTCGGGGCGGCGGTCGGTGAAGGCCTCGGGGTAGAGCGCGGCGCCGGCGCCGACGGCGGGCAGCGCGAGGACGTCCTGCGGCAGGTCGGCGGCGCGGTTCACCGCGGGCTCGGTGACGCGGACGGCGGGGCCGTCGTAGCGGGCCCAGTAGACCTCTTTGCGGCGGGCGTCGGTGGCGACCGTGAAGGGTCCGGCCAGGCCCGCCTCGCCCGCGGCCCAGGCGAGGCCGTCGAGGGTGCACACGCCGTGCACGGGGATGTCCAGGGCGTCGCCGAAGGACGCGGCGGTGACCAGGCCGACCCGCAGCCCGGTGTAGGGGCCGGGTCCGACGCCGACGACGACGCCGGTGACGTCGGCGAGCGCACGGCCCGCGGTGGCCAGGACCCGGTCGATGGCGGGCACCAGCAGTTCGCCGTGCCGGCGCGCGTCGACGACCGTGGACTCGGCGAGCACCCGCTCCCCGTCGTGCAGGGCGGCGGTGACGGCGGGCGTGGCGGTGTCGAAGGCAAGCAGCAGCACGCCCCCAGGGTACGGGCAGGGCCCGTACGGCCGCGGCGGTGGTGTGCGGGCTCTGGCCCAGGGCGGCGGAGGCGGCCGCGGCGGCTGCTACCGTCAGCGGGGAGTAGGCGCGCAACCCGACCGGAGGACTTCCGTGGCAATCAAAGCCGGCACCCTCGTCACGGGACTGACCGCGGCGGCCATGGTGGTGATCGCGGTGATGGCCGCGCAGGCGTCGGGTTCGGCGCCGAAGGGCCCGGCGGCGGCGCATTCCGCGGCCCCGCCGCAGAAGTCCGCCTCGGTCAAGCCGAAGCCGAGGACGTATCCGCTGCCCCTGCACTCGGGTGTCGGCAAGCGCGTCGTCTACGGCGTCTCCGCGCAGCGGGTGTGGCTGGTGGACGACGGCAACAAGGTGGTGCGCACCTATCCGGTGGTCGCCGGCAATGTGAAGCCGTCCAAGGGGCTGCACCATGTCTTCTTCCGGCGCGAGGTGGGCGTCGGCGGTGACGGCAAGCAGGTCGAGCACACGGTGCTCTTCGCGATGACCGGCGGGGTGAACATCGGTTTCAGCGCGGCCGTCGACGGCTCGCTGACCAAGCCGGACCCGGCGAAGCAGAATGCGGCGATCCGGGCGACGCGCGCCGACACCGCGGCGATGTGGCAGTTCGCGACGGTGGGCAGCGCCATCGACGTGATGCCCTGACGGCTCGGCGCACTGCTGCGGGCAGCGCGGGCGTGGCATATTGCCGCGCCCGCTGTTTTTTCACCCGTACGGGCTATGCCGCGTCCTCGTCGGGGACGCCGGCGGGGGCCTCGGGCCGCGGTGCGGCGGGCGGCGGGGTGGAGATCCGGCGGGCCGCCTCTGCGGCGGCGAGCAGGTCGCGGAAGGTGGGGGCGGGCTGGTGGTCCTGGGGGTCGTGGGCCGACATGGTGCCTCCCCGAGCGGTGGAAGTTAGGCAGCCCTAAGCGGGCCCCTGGGAACCAGGACACCACGGGTGCCGGTCCCCACGCAACATCTTCCCGACAGCCTGTCGGTTCATGCCGCGCCCGCTCGGGGCCCTCCCGCCGTTCAAGGCCTGCACGACGGCCGTCAGTTCCGCTCGGGCCTGTCCCGCCCCTCGGACCTCAGGGGCCGCTCGGGCGCTCCGGTCCCTCCCTCAGACCTCCAGCGCCGCCAGGTCCGTACCGGCCCAACGCGGGCCGATGCCGCTGACGGTGACCACCCTGGCGTCGTCGTCGGCTTCGGGGGTGGAGCCCACCGTGCGCTCGATGACGACCTGCAGGCGGGCCTCGGACAGCTCCTCGACCTTGCCCTCGCCCCACTCGACGACCACCACCGACTCCGGCAGCGACACGTCGAGGTCCAGGTCCTCCATCTCGTCCAGGCCGCCGCCCAGCCGGTAGGCGTCCACGTGGACCAGGGCGGGGCCGCCGGTCAGCGAGGGGTGGACGCGGGCGATGACGAAGGTCGGCGAAGTGACGGCGCCGCGTACGCCCAGGCCCTCGCCCAGGCCCCGGGTCAGGGTGGTCTTCCCCGCGCCCAGCTCGCCGTTGAGCAGGACCAGGTCGCCGGGGTCGAGCAGCGCGGCGAGGCGTCGCCCCAGGTCACGCATGCGCTCGGCGGTACGTACGGTGATCCGGACGGCAGGGGGGAGCCGGTCCTGAGTGCCCGCCGGGAACGGGTCGTGCGGTGTGCCCATGACCGCGAAGCCTACGCGCCGACCCGCACACCCCGCCCGTCCGCGACCCGTCCGGCCGCCTTACGCCTCGCCCGCCGCCGCCAGCTCGCGCAGCCCGTCGGCGACCGGTGCCCGCACCGAGTCCGCGGCATGGGCGATCAGCAGCGCGAGGGCCGAATTCACCAGCTCGGGCCGTTCGAAGATCACCAGGTGCCCGGCGCCCGGCACGACCACCAGCTCGGCCTCGGGGAGCTTCTCGGCGATCTCGGTGCTGTGCGCGCTGGGCGTCAGCAGGTCCTTGTCCCCGGCCATCACCAGGGCCGGCAGCCCGTCCAGCACGGCGAGCGCGTCGCCCTTCTCGTGCTCGGTGAAGGCCGGGTAGAACTCGGCGACCACGTCGATCGGCGTCGACTCGATCAGCCGCTCGGCGAACCGCCCGACCGCCGGGTCCACGTCCGAGCCGAACGAATAGCGCTTGATGATCCCGGCGAAGAGCTCGGCGGTGGCCCGCCGCGCCCGCTCCACCAGGTCGGCCTGGCTGCCCATGACCTTCAGCAGGCCCGGCGCGACCGCGCGGAAGGCCCGCGCGCCGACCGCGGGCAGCCCCAGGGTGACCGCGGCCAGCTTGCCCGAGGACGTCGAGATGAAGCCGACCCCGGCGACCCGCTCGCGGACGTAGTCCGGGTACTGGTCGGCGAAGGCCATCACCGTCATGCCGCCCATCGAGTGGCCGACCAGCACGACCGGCCCCTCCGGCGCGCACGCGTCGAGCACGGCCTTCAGGTCGCGGCCCAGCTGGTCGATGGTCGCGGGGGCGCCCGCGGCCTGGTCGCGGCCGCGCTCGCTGCGGCCGTGGCTGCGCTGGTCCCAGTAGACCGCCCGCACCGAGCCGCGCAGGGCCGCCCGCTGGAAGTGCCAGGAGTCCTGGTTGAGGCAGTAGCCGTGCGAGAAGACCACGGTGACCGGCAGCGGCGCGGCCCCGCCGCCCCTGCGCCCGCGCCGCCAGCCGCGGCGCGCGGGCGGCTCCGCCACCTCGACGGGCGTGATGTCCTCGGTCTCGAAATACAGCTCGGTGCCGTCCTCCGCGGTCGCGGTGCCCGGCACCCCGCGCAGATTCCCGTAGGGCCCGGTCGCGTCCAGCGCCAGCTGCGCCTTGCGCCGCACCCCGCGCCCGACGGTGACCCGCTCGATCGCCAGCCCGGCGGCGGCCCCCGCGGCCGCCACCCCGATCGCGGCACCGACCAGCCCGGCCCGCTCCCACTTCACGCCTGCTCCCACCTGCTCAGCCACGCCCCCCGTACACCCGCGGCACCCGGCCGCCGATGCGGGTGACGATCTCGTACGCGATGGTGCCGCACGCCCGCGCCCAGTCCTCCGCGGTCGGCTCGCCCCGGTCGCCGGGCCCGAACAGCAGGACCTCGTCCCCCGCGGCCGCGGCGTCGCCGCCGAGGTCCACCACGAACTGGTCCATCGCCACCCGTCCCGCCACCGTCCGCCACTTCCCGGCCACCAGCACCGGGCCCGCACCGGACGCATGCCGCGGCACACCGTC
This sequence comes from Streptomyces sp. NBC_00433, assembly GCA_036015235.1. Lineage (NCBI taxonomy): Bacteria > Bacillati > Actinomycetota > Actinomycetes > Kitasatosporales > Streptomycetaceae > Streptomyces > Streptomyces sp. NBC_00433. Next base: position 3,833,829 of record CP107926.1, read on the forward strand.
TGCGTACCCCAGCGGGACCAGCGCAAGCGTCGTCGGACCCGGCGTCACATAGTGGTGGCCGTAACTGACCCCGTGGCCGCCGGGCACCTGCTTGACGCTGGCCAGCCGGGCGGCGAGCGTCATCACCGGGCGCAGCCCGAAGTCCGAGGGCCCGCCGACCTGCGGCACCGGGGAGATGCCGTACATGGCCACGCCGGGCCGCACCAGGTCGAAGTGCGACTCCGGCAGCGTCAAGGTGCCGGGCGAGTTGGCGATATGCCGCACCTCCGGGTCGAGCCCGGCGTCGGCGGCCTGCGCGAGCGCGGTACGGAAGACGCCCAACTCGCGCTCGATCGACGGGTGACCGGGCTCGTCGGCGCAGGAGAAGTGCGCCCACAGGCCGGTGACCCGGATCAGCCCCGCCTTCTCCGCCGCCCTCGCCGCGGCGGTCAGCGCCGGCCACTGCGCGGGCTGCGCGCCGTTGCGGCCGAGTCCCGCGTCGACCTTGAGCTGTACGCGCGCGGTGCGGCCCGCGGCACGCGCCGCGGCCACCGCCTCCTCCAGCGCCCAGTGCGCGCTGACCGTCACGTCGACGTCGGCCTCCACGCAGTCCCGCCAGGGGCCGCCAGGGGTCCACAGCCAGCACAGCACCCGGCCGCCGACACCGGCCGCGCGCAGCGCCAGCGCCTCCTCGGGCGTGGCCACGCCCAGCCAGGTGGCGCCGCCCTCCAGCGCGGCCCTCGCGCACGGCACCATGCCGTGGCCGTACGCGTCGGCCTTCACGACCGCCATGAAGGCCGCACCGGGGGCCTTGGCCCGCAGCGCGGCGACGTTCGCCCGCAAGGCGTCCAGGTCGATCTGCGCCCAGCCGCGCCCGCTCGTCATGTCGTTCATCCAGGTCAGTGTCTCAGGCGTGGGTCATGGTTGCCCTTGACGGCTCGATAGTATGCGCGCATACTAAAAGCATGATGACTCTGGGAACGGCACGCATCACCTCGTCCGCGACCCCCGGCGCCTTCTTCGACCGCTGGGCGGACATGGCGACCTGGCCCGAGTGGAATGCCGACACCGAATGGGTCCGGCTCGACGGCCCCTTCACGCCCGGCGCCACGGGTGTCCTCAAGCCCAAGGGGGCGCCGAAGGTGCCCTTCGTGGTGGCCGCGCTCGTCCCCGGCCGGGAGTTCACCGACGTCTCCAAGCTCGTCGGGGCCCGGCTGACCTTCCGCCACCTCGTCTCCGCCACGGCCGAGGGGTCCACCCGGGTGGACGTCACCGCGACCCTCCGCGGCCCCCTCGCCCGCGTCTGGAACCTCGCCCTCGGCAAGGGCATCGCCGCCACCCTCCAGGCCGACCTGGACCGCCTCGGCGTGGCGGCGGAAGCCGCATGAGCCTCGCGACGTCCTTCGGCTCCGCCGAGGAGAGCCCGGGGCTGCTGCTCTGGCAGGTCACCAACCGCTGGCAGGCCGCCCAGCGCGCGGCCCTGCGGCCCCACGGCCTCACCCACGTCCAGTTCGTCCTCCTCGCCTCCCTCACGTACCTCCAGGACTCCGACTCCCCCGTCACCCAGCGGCGGCTCGCCGATCACGCGGCGACCGATCCGATGATGACGTCGCAAGTCCTCCGCACCCTGGAATCCCGCGGTCTCCTCACCCGCCACGCCCACCCCGGCGATGCGAGGGCGCGAGCGCTGGCTGTGACGACCGAGGGTCGCGACGTCGCGAACCGCGCGGTGAGCTCGGTGGAGGCCTGCGACGCCTCCTTCTTCTCCCCTCTGGGCCCCGAGACGGCCCCCTTCGCAGCGGCCCTCCGCACCCTCCGCCAGTAGCCTGCGGCCCGCACAGTTACGCCCCCGGATGCCACCCCCTGCGGGGTGCCGTTACGGACTCCCCGGTGCCGCTGCGTGGTGGTTGCGCGCGCAGTTCTCCCCCAGAGCTTCGCCTGGGGGTACCCCCACGCGCCCCTGGGGTGGCAGCCCCGTCCTGTTGCGTTCACAGTTGCGGTCCGCTCTGGCTGGTCGCGCAGTTCCCCGCGCCCCTTTGGGCCTGCGTCCTCCGCCGCCCAGCCTTCGCCCCTGCCAGGGGCTGGGCTCTGCGCGGGAGGATGACCGTTTTTCAGGGGCGCGTGGGGGTACCCCCAGACGAAGCTCTGGGGGGGTACCCCCACGGAGCGACAAGCCACGACGGACCGTCGTGTGGCAACGGACGGCCACCATCCCAGGGGCGCGTGGGGGTACCCCCAGGCGAAGCTCTGGGGGAGAACTGCGCGCCCCGCCGACAAGGCGGGAAAGAAAGCAACGCCACCGCAAGGGGCACCCACCCAGGGGCTCGTGGGGGTACCCCCAGGCGAAGCGCTGGGGGAGAACTGCGAGACCGGCCACCCACGCAGCGGCACCGTGGAGTCCGTAACGGCACCCCGCAGGGAGTGGCACCCGGGGGCGTAACGGCGGGCCGCAGGCTAGGTCTTGGCGTTGCGCCACGCCGTGGGGAGGGAGTCTGCCACGTCGAGGGCGGTGAGGGGGGTGGGGGTGAGGCGGGCCGCCAGGCCGTGGAGGTAGGCGGCGAGGGAGGCAGCCGCGGGGGCCGGGAGAGACGTGGCCAGGAGGGCCCCGGCGAGGCCGGAGAGGACGTCACCGCTGCCGGCCGTGGCGAGCCACGGCGTCCCGGTGGGGTTGACCCGGACCGGGTCGGAGGAGGTGGCCGAGGCCACCAGCGTGGTGGACCCCTTGAGAAGAACCGTCGCACGGAAGGCGTCGGCAAGGTCGCGTACCGAGGAGAGGCGCGCGGCCTCGACGTCCTCGCGCGGCCGCCCGAGGAGCGCGGCGGCCTCACCCGCGTGCGGCGTGAGCACGGTCGGCGCGGTCCGGGCAAGGACCGCGTCCCGGGACATCAGCCGGAGCCCGTCCGCGTCGATGAGCACCGGCACATCCGTGGCGAGGACTTCCGCGACCGCGGCCCTGGCGGCGGCCGAGTCGCCGAGCCCGGGTCCGACGACCCACGCCTGGACGCGGCCCGCGTCGTGCGGGGATCCGGTGGAGACCAGCGTCTCGGGGTGCCGGGCGAGGACGGCGGCCGCGCCACCGCCGACGTAGCGGACGGCTCCCGCGCCGCCGCGGATGGCGCCGGAGACGGCGAGGACCGCGGCGCCGGGGTAGCGGTCGGACCCGGCGACGACCCCGACCACGCCTCGCCGGTATTTGTCGCTCTCGCCGCCCGGCCGCGGCAGCAGCGCGGCGACGTCGGCGTGCTGGAGGGCCTCGACCGCGGGAGCGCCCAGGTGGGGGCCGAGGCCGATGTCGATGAGCCGCAGGGCGCCGGCGAGTTCGGCGGCGGGGTCGATGAGCAGGCCGGGCTTGTACGTGCCGAAGGTGACGGTGACGTCGGCGCGGACGGCTTCGCCGGTGACCTCTCCGGTGTCGGCGTCGACGCCGCTGGGCAGGTCGACGGCGACGACGGCGGCCCGGGTGTCGTACGCGGCCCGCATGAGGTCGGCGGCCTGCGGGCGGAGTCCGCCCTTGCCGCCGATGCCGACGATCCCGTCGTAGACGAGGTGCGCGCGGGTGACGGCCGCGAGGCCGTCGCGGTCGTCCACGACCCGGCCGCCGGCGGCCCGCAGCGCCGCGAGGCCGCCGGTGTGCGCCCGCTCGGGCGCCAGCAGGACGGCGGTGACCCCGGCGCCGCGGCGGGCGAGGCGCGCGCCCGCGTAGAGGGCGTCACCGCCGTTCGCGCCGCTTCCCGCGACCACGACGACCCGGGCGCCGTAGACGCGCCCCAGGACGTCGGCGCCGACGGCCGCGAGCCCGGTGGCGGCCCGCTGCATGAGCGTGCCTTCCGGCAGCCGCGCCATGAGCGCGGCCTCCGCGTCCCGTACGGCCTGGACCGTGTGCGCGTACCTCATCGCGTGCCCTCCCGTCGCCTTGCCCCCGACGATACGTACCGCCCGCCACCGCGGCACCCCGGCCCCTGGCGCGGCCCACCGCGGAGGCGGCACCCGCGTCGTGGTCGAGGAACTGGTGCCGGCCGCCTACGCCCAGCTCGGCGACCCTTGCAGACCCGCCACCGCGGCACCCCGGCCCCGGGTTTCGGCCACGGCCGGCGGACGGCTCAGCCCTCGGCGATGACCACGGCGGAGGCGACACCCGCGTCGTGGCTGAGGGACAGGTGCCAGCTGCGTACGCCGAGTTCGGCGGCGCGGGCGGCGACCGTGCCGGTGACGGTCAGCCGGGGGCGCCCGGACGGCTCCGTGCTGACCTCGGCGTCGAGCCAGCTGAGCCCGGCGGGGGCGCCCAGGGACTTGGCGAGCGCCTCCTTGGCGGCGAAGCGCGCGGCGAGTGAGGCGATACCGCGCGGGGCGCCGCTGGGGAGCCGCAGTTCGCCGGGGGTGAAGAGGCGTTCCGCCATTCCCGGGGTGCGCTCCATCGCGGCGGCGAACCGTTCGATCTCGGCGACGTCGATCCCGACCCCGACGATCATCCGGCGTCCCCTCGGGGGCGCGTGGCGTTGCCGTACATGGGGCCAGCTTAAGGGGCCGGCGCCGCGCGGCCGCGGCGCGCGCCCTGCGAGGATGCTCACCGTGACGACCACCCCCACCGCGCCCGCCAGCCCCTTCGTCGACCTGACCAGGGGGCAGTGGAGCGCCCTGCGGGAGCGGACGCCCTTGCCGCTGACCGCGGCGGAGGTGGAGCGCCTGCGCGGGCTCGGGGACGTCATCGACCTCGACGAGGTGGTGGACGTCTACCTGCCTCTGTCCCGCCTGCTGAATCTGTACGTGGCCGCGCACAGCGGGCTGCGCGGGGCGCTGAACACCTTCCTGGCGGGCGCGGCGGGCGGCCCGCAGCCGGGGACGCCGTTCGTGATAGGCGTCGCCGGGAGCGTGGCGGTGGGGAAGTCGACGACCGCCCGGCTGCTGCAGGCGCTGCTGGCGCGGTGGCCGGAGCACCCGCGGGTGGAGCTGGTCACCACCGACGGCTTCCTGCTGCCCAACGCGGAATTGCAGCGGCGCGGCCTGATGTCGCGCAAGGGCTTCCCCGAGTCCTACGACCGGCGCGCGCTGACCCGTTTCGTCGCGGACGTGAAGTCCGGCAAGGCCGAGGTGACCGCGCCGGTCTATTCGCACCTGATCTACGACATCGTGCCCGGTGAGCTGCTGACCGTCCGCCGTCCCGACATCCTCATCGTGGAGGGCCTGAACGTGCTGCAGCCCGCGCTGCCGGGGCAGGACGGCCGTACGAGGATCGGGCTGGCGGACTACTTCGACTTCAGCGTCTACGTCGACGCCCGCACCGAGGACATCGAGCAGTGGTATCTCGGGCGGTTCAGGAAGCTGCGGGAGACCGCCTTCCAGAATCCCGACTCGTACTTCACGAAATGCACCCGGGTGGCCGAGGACGAGGCGATGGACTACGCCCGCATGATCTGGCGGACCGTCAACCGGCCGAACCTCCAGGAGAACGTCCTGCCGACCCGCAGCCGGGCCACGCTGGTCCTGCGCAAGAGCCAGGACCACAAGGTGCAGCGCCTTTCGCTGCGCAAACTGTGACGCCGCGTGCGCCGGCACCCTGACGCTGCCCGCCCGAGAACGGCCGCGGGCGCCGCGGGGTGCCGGCGGCGCAGGACGTGGCGGGCGCGTCAGCCCAGTGTCGACTTGACGACGTCCGCGAGGCGGCCCGCCACCGACCTGGCGTGGTCGATGTCGGCGGCCTCCACCATGACGCGGACCAGCGGCTCGGTGCCTGAGGGGCGCAGCAGCACCCGCCCGGTCGCGCCCAGCTCCGCCTCGGCCTCGGCGACGGCCATGACCAGCTCGGGAGCGGTCCCGGCGCGGCTCTTGTCGACGTCCGGCACATTGACCAGCACCTGCGGCAGCCGCCGCATGACACCGGCCAGGTCGGCAAGGGTGCGGCCGGTCGCGGTGACGCGGGCGGCGAGCAGCAGCCCGGTCAGGGTGCCGTCGCCGGTGGTGGCGTGGTCGAGCACGATGACGTGGCCGGACTGCTCGCCGCCGAGCGCGTAGCCGTGCTCCTTCATCGACTCCAGGACGTAGCGGTCGCCGACCGCGGTCTGCACGAGGGTGATGCCCTCGCGCTCCATGGCCAGCTTGAAGCCCAGGTTGGACATCACGGTGCCGACGACGGTGTTGCCGCGCAGCTCGCCGCGCTCGCGCAGCGACAGCGCGAGGATCGCCAGGATCTGGTCGCCGTCGACCTCCTCGCCCGCCCCGTCCACGGCCAGGCAGCGGTCGGCGTCGCCGTCGTGCGCGATGCCGAAGTCGGCACCGTGCTCTATGACGGCGCTCTTGAGCAGCTCCAGGTGGGTGGAGCCGCAGCCGTCGTTGATGTTGAGGCCGTCGGGGCGGGCGCCGATGGTGATGACTTCCGCGCCGGCCCGCGAGAAGGCCTCGGGCGACACGCGGGACGCGGCGCCGTGCGCCTCGTCCAGGACGATCTTGAGGCCGTCGAGCCGGTTGGGCAGCACGCCGATGAGGTGGGCGACGTACTGGTCGAAGCCCTCGTCGTAGTCCTTGACCCGGCCGACGCCCGCGCCGGTGGGGCGGAGCCAGGGGGCGCCGGTGCGGTGCTCCTCGTAGATCTTCTCGATCCGGTCCTCAAGGTCGTCGTCCAGCTTGTGGCCGCCGCGGGCGAGGAACTTGACGCCGTTGTCCGGCATCGCGTTGTGGCTCGCGGACAGCATCACGCCGAGGTCGGCGCCCAGCGCGCCGGTGAGATACGCCACCGCCGGGGTGGGCAGCACACCGACCCGCAGGACGTCCACGCCCGCGCTCGCCAGGCCCGCCACGACAGCGGCCTCCAGGAATTCGCCCGAGGCGCGCGGATCGCGCCCGACCACCGCGACCGGGCGGTGCCCCGCGAAGGTGCCCGCCTCGGCGAGTACGTGTGCCGCCGCGACCGACAGGCCGAGCGCAAGCTCGGCGGTGAGGTCCGCGTTGGCGATGCCACGCACCCCGTCGGTACCGAAGAGTCGTCCCACTGTGTGTCCTCCGATGCGATACGGCGGCTCTGCCGTGTCGGCCGTGCCCGGCCGTACTCCAGGTGCGCAGGTGCCGGCCGCCGGCGCCGGCGCCGAGTGCGCGAGCCGGGGGCGGGGCGCACCTGCTTGGTGCTTGACGTTTGGCGCCCTGTTATTGGTTGTACCAGTCGTATCACCACAGATATACGACCACGGCGCCACATGCGAACGCCCCGGAGGCAATGGTGTGCCTCCGGGGCGTTGTGCAGCGGCACCGGCAGCGGCGACGGCGTGCCGTCGCGTGTGCCGGTGGCGACTAGCGCTTGCTGAACTGCGGCGCCTTGCGGGCCTTCTTCAGACCGGCCTTCTTCCGCTCGACCGCGCGGTCGTCACGGGTCAGGAAGCCGGCCTTCTTGAGCGGGCCGCGGTTGTTGTCGACGTCGGCCTCGTTCAGCGCACGGGCGACACCGAGGCGCAGCGCACCGGCCTGGCCCGAGATGCCGCCGCCGCTGATGCGGGCGATGACGTCGTAGCGGTTGTCGAGTTCGAGCACCTTGAAGGGCTCGTTGACTTCCTGCTGGTGCACCTTGTTGGGGAAGTAGCCCTCAAGGGTGCGGCCGTTGATCTTCCACTTGCCGCTGCCCGGGACGATACGGACACGCGCGATGGACTGCTTGCGGCGGCCGGTGCCGGCGGCCGGCTGCGGGTCGCCGAAGCGCGACGCGAGCGACTCGGAGGTGTACTCCCCCTCGACGGCGTCGGACTCGAAGGTGGTGATCTCCTCGAAGGACTCGTCGCCCTCGATGACGGTCTCGGCAGTGGTCTCAGCCACGATTCTCCTCAGGATTCTTTCTGTGGTAGCTGGTGGCCGGAACTACTGCGCGACCTGGGTGATCTCGAACGGCACCGGCTGCTGTGCAGCGTGCGGGTGCTGGTCGCCCGAGTAGACCTTCAGCTTGGAGAGCATCTGACGGCCCAGGGTGTTCTTGGGGAGCATGCCCTTGACGGCCTTCTCGACGGCCTTCTCGGGGTTCTTGTCCATCAGCTCGTCGTAGCGCACGGAACGCAGACCGCCCGGGTAACCCGAGTGGCGGTAGGCCATCTTCTGGGTCCGCTTGTTACCCGAGAGGTGGATCTTGTCGGCGTTGATGATGACGACGAAGTCACCCGTGTCGACGTGGGGCGCGTAGATGGGCTTGTGCTTGCCCCGCAGAAGGGTGGCGGCCTGAGTGGCCAGACGGCCCAGGACAACGTCCTGCGCGTCGATGACGTGCCACTGGCGCTGGATATCGCCGGGCTTGGGGCTGAACGTACGCACGGTCGTAGCCTTCGCTTCTTCTCAGTAGTGGTTTCCCCTGACCCGCCGCGAGGGCGGTGGGGAAGGGTCCTGACAAGGCCACCCGGACGATCACGACAGCCGTGGCCGCATACGGGGACGCAACCCGTCTGCCTGCCGCTGGTCATCGGCCCGGTGAACCGGCGTAAGGGCCCCTCACGTGAGATAGAGCAAGCCAATACGCATAACGAACTCGTAGAATACCGGGGCGGGGCCGTACGGGTCAAAACGGGGGTCCCCCACGCCCCGCGGGAACGGTCCTGGGCCGTTACCCTGCCCGCTACCGCTTGCGCTCCACCCGGCGCTCGTCCCACACCGGCTCGGCCGTCTCGCGGACCAGGCCGTCTGAGCCGAAGACCAGGTAGCGGTCGAAGCTGCGGGCGAACCAGCGGTCGTGGGTCACCGCGAGCACCGTGCCGTCGTAGGCCTCAAGACCCTCCTGGAGGGCCTCGGCGCTCTCCAGGTCCAGGTTGTCCGTCGGCTCGTCGAGCAGCAGCGCGGTGGTGCCCTCCAGCTCCATCAGCAGGATCTGGAAGCGCGCCTGCTGCCCGCCGGACAGCTTGTCGAAGGGCTGGTCGCCCTGCTGCTCCAGCTCGTAGCGGCGCAGCACCGACATGGCCCGGCCGCGGTCCCGCGAGTGCTCGGTCCACAGGATGTCCACCAGCGGGCGGCCGCGCAGCTCGGGGTGCGCGTGGGTCTGCGCGAAGTGGCCCGCCACGACGCGGGCGCCCAGTTTGTACGTCCCCGTGTGCGCCACACCCTCGTCACCGGCCAGCAGCCGCAGGAAGTGCGACTTGCCCGAGCCGTTGGAGCCGAGCACCGCGACCCGCTCGCCGTAGAAGACCTCCAGGTCGAACGGCTTCATCAGGCCGGTCAGCTCCAGCTTCTCGCAGGTCACCGCCCGCACACCGGTCCTGCCGCCCTTGAGCCGCATCCTGATGTCCTGCTCGCGCGGCGGCTCCTGCGGGGCGCCCGCGTCCTCGAACCGCTTCAGCCGGGTCTGGGCCGCGTGGTAGCGCGACGCCATGTCGGGGCTGTTCGCCGCCTGCTGCCGCAGCCGCAGCACCATCGCCTTGAGCTTGGCGTGCTCCTCCTCCCAGCGGCGCCGCAGCTCCTCGAAGCGCGCGAAGCGCTCCTTGCGTGCCTCGTGGAAGGTGCTGAAGCCGCCGCCGTGCACCCAGGTCGTCGACCCGGCGGGGCCGGTCTCCACGCTGACGATCTTCTCCGCCGTACGCGACAGCAGCTCGCGGTCGTGGCTGACGAACAGCACGGTCTTCCTGGTGGCGGCGATCTGCTCCTCCAGCCACCGCTTGCCGGGGACGTCCAGATAGTTGTCCGGCTCGTCGAGCAGCAGCACCTCGTCCGGACCGCGCAGCAGCGCTTCGAGCACCAGCCGCTTCTGCTCGCCGCCGGACAGCGTCTTGACCTCGCGCCACTGCGCCCGCTCGTAGGGGACGCCGAGCGCGGCCATCGTGCACATGTCCCACAGCGTCTCGGCCTCGTAGCCGCGCGCCTCCGCCCAGTCGCCGAGCGCGTGCGCGTATGCCATCTGCGCGGGCTCGTCGTCCTGCGCCATGATCGCCAGCTCGGCCGCGTCCACGGCTTCCGCGGCCGCCCTGATACGCGGGTGCGCCACGGAGACCAGCAGGTCGCGTACGGTCCTGTCGTCCCGGACGCTGCCGATGAACTGCCGCATCACGCCGAGGCCGCCGCTGACGGTGACACCGCCGCCGTGCGGGGCGATCTCGCCGGAGATCAGCCGCAGCAGCGTGGTCTTGCCTGCGCCGTTCGGCCCGACCAGTGCCACGGCCGCGCCGTCGCCGACGCGGAACGAGACGTCGCCGAGCAGCGCCCGCCCGTCCGGCAGGTAGTACTCCAGGTGCGCTGCTTCCACATGTCCCATGGCGTGAATTCTCCCGTGTGCTCCGAGTGCGCCCAACCGCTTTTCCCCGTACGGCCCCCGGTAGGCCGGTAGCCGGACCGGCAATATGATGCGCGACATGACCGATGGCCCCGGGCAGCAGCAGCCGCCGCAGGAACCGCGCTCCACCACCGATGGCGCCGGCGAGCGCGAAGTGCTGGAGGGACGCGTCATCCCCTCCCGTCCGCAGTCCCACCAGGACGCCGACCCGCGCCGGCAGTTCCGCCGCCAGGCCCCACCGCCGCAGGCCCCCTCCGCCGGCCCCGCCTGGTCCCCCCAGGCCGACGCCGCCGCCCAGGCAGGGCCCCCGCCGCACGCCCAGGGCCGGCCCTGGGCACCCGAGGCCCAGCAGCCCGCGCTGGACCCGACGCCCCCGCAGGAGGCGGCGCCGCAGATCGCGCCGGCGCAGGAGTGGGCGCAGCCGCCGGTTCAGCAGCCGCCGGTTCAGCAACCGCAGCCGCCTGCCCAGCAGCAGTACGCGCCCCCGCAGCAGCAGGGCCCGGCCCGGCACGCGGCCCCAGCGCCGCAACAGGCCTACGGGCCCCCGCAGCAGGCCCCGCAGGGCCCGCGGCAGCCCGCCCACGGCGGTGGCGGGCACGTACCGTTCGCGGGCGGGCCCGTACCCCGGCCGACGCCGCCACGCGAGCGGACGCCCGAGCCGGAGGCCGCCACGCCCGACTGGGGCGCGCTCGCCGAGCGGCAGGAGGCCACCGGTGCGCGCCGGCGCCGCGCGCTGATGCTCACCGGCGGGATCGTCGCCGTCGCCGTCATAGCCGGCGGTGTCGCCACCGCCGTCGTCATGTCGGGCAAGAGCAGCGACGACAAGCCGGTCGCGGGACCGTCCTCGTCCACCGGCGCCACCGCGAGCCAGCCGACGCTCCCTCCCCTGCCGTCCTTCTCCTCCGTCGCCCCGCCCCCGCCGGCGAACCCGCTCGACTACCTCAACACCGCCGCCAAGGACAAGGCCCCGCTCACCCCGGACTCCCTCTTCCCGGGCAAGCAGTTCGTCTGGCAGGGCCGCACCTACGTCAAGACCAAGGCCGACGTCACGACGGCCTGCGCGAAGAACGCCCGCAAGGGCGTCGCGACGGCCCTCACCGCCAACGGCTGCCAGAAGCTGATCCGCGCCACCTACACGCAGGGCGCGCTCGCCGTGACGGTCGGCGTCGCCGTCTTCCCCGACAACACCCACGCCAAGAAGGTCGGCGGCGTCTCCCAATACCTGGCCCCGCTCAACGGCGGCGGCGTCCCCGACTTCTGCCACGCCGTGCGCTGCCAGATGACGGCCAATTCCGTCGGCCGCTACGCCTACTTCGCCATCGCCGGCTTCAAGAACGGCACGACGCTGGCGGCGACCGACACGGTGGGCCGGCAGGCGGCCGATGACGCGTCCGACTTCGCCTTCAACCGCATAGTCCAACGCGGCAAAGACGCTGCCGCTGCGGACCCCACACGACAGTAGCCCCTCCGGCGGGGGCGCCCCGGCACACCGGTGATTGCCCCTTGCGGTGCGGCGCTAGCCTGCGGCCCGGTGGGGGCTGTGCGCGCAGTTCCCCGCCACTCCCTGCGGGGTGCTTTACGGACTCCACAGTGCCGCTGCGTGGGTGGCTTGTCGCGCCGTTCTCCCCCAGAGCTTCGCGTGGGGGTACCCCCACGCGCCCCTGAAAAACGCTCACCCTCCGCCCAGAGGGCTTCGCCCCTGCCAGGGGCAAACACCTGGCGCAGGAGGACGCAGGCCCAAAGGGGCGCGTGGGGGTACCCCCAGGCGAAGCTCTGGGGGAGAACTGCGCGCCCCGCCGGAGAGGCGGGAAAGAAAGCAACGCCACCGCAAGTGGCAATCACCCAGGCGTGCGTGGGGGTACCCCCTGGCGAAGCGCTGGGGGGAGAACGGAGCGACCAGCCCCCAGCGGGCCGCAGGCGCGCGGGCCAGCGCGAGGGGCACCCCCCTAGGCGCAACCCGGCACGGACAGTGTGCGGAGGTTGCGGGACTCCAGGTTGCGCGCCGCGAGCATGGCGTCGGCGGGGTAGCCGACCTCCTCCAGGGTGAGCCCGTGCGGACGCACGACGTTCACCGCGGAGTGCCTGACCCGTCCGGCCAGGACTTCCGCGGGGAAGCCCACCGCCCGGTGCCCGTCCCCGACCAGGATCATCGCCCCGACCAGCGCCCGCACCATGTTGTGGCAGAAGGCGTCAGCCCGCACCGTGGCGACGGCCACGCCGTCATCGCGCCGCACCCACCGCACGTCCAGCAGCGTGCGGATCGTCGTCGCACCCTCGCGCTTCTTGCAGTACGCGGCGAAGTCGTGCTCGCCGAGCAGCAGCGAAGCGGCGGCGTTCATCGCGTCGACGTCGACCGGGCGGTCGTGCCACAGGACGTGGCCGCGCAGCAGCGGGTCCACCCCGCCGGGGTGGTCGCCGACGCGGTAGGCGTACCGCCGCCAGATCGCGGAGAAGCGCGCGTTGAAGCCGGCGGGCGCCTCGCGGACGCCGAAGACGCGGACGTCCCAGGGCAGCCGTCCCGCCAGGCGCCTGCGCAGCTTGTCGTGCTCGGCGGCCCAGACGTCCGCGGGCAGGTCGACGTGCGCGACCTGGCCGCGCGCGTGGACGCCGGCGTCCGTGCGGCCGGCCACGGTCAGCTCGACCGGGTCGGGCAGCCGCAGCACCGTGGCGATCGCGGACTCCAGCTCGCCCTGCACGGTGCGCCGGGTGCGCTGCTTGGCCCAGCCGGAGAATTCGGCCCCGTCGTATGCCAGGTCCAGCCGGACCCTCACGAAGCCGGGTGCCGGGTCGTCACTCACGGGGTAGCTCCTCGCCATGGGGGAACGGAAGCGGACCCGTACCCCCAGGGGGTACGGGTCCGCCCGTGGAACACAACCGGGCTCACGCCTCGGTGTCGTCCTCCGCGTCAGCGGGCTTGGCGTCCTCGACGGCCTCGTCCTTCTTGAGGTCCTTCAGGGCGTCGTCACCCGCGGTGTCCTTCGCGGAACGCTTCGTCGCGGCCTCGGCCTCACCGACAGCGGACTGCTGCACGGTCAGGGCCTCGACCAGCTCGATGACCGCCATCGGGGCGTTGTCGCCACGACGGGGGCCGATCTTGGTGATGCGGGTGTAGCCACCGGGGCGGTTCTCGTACCGCGGGCCGATCTCGGTGAAGAGCGTGTGCACGATGCTCTTGTCCGTGATCGTCTGCAGCACCTGGCGACGGTTGTGCATGTCGCCCTTCTTCGCCTTGGTGATGAGGCGCTCCGCGACCGGGCGCAGCCGGCGCGCCTTGGCCTCGGTGGTGGTGATGCGGCCGTGCTCGAAGAGCGACTTCGCGAGGTTCGCGAGGAGCAGCTTCTCGTGCGCGGCGCTGCCGCCCAGACGGGCACCCTTGGCAGGCTGAGGCATGGTCTTTCTCCTTCTACGCTGCACCGGCCGTGTCAGGTACCGATGTCAGTGCGAACTGGCGGCTGCCAGCTCGTGGTGTGTCCAGGGGCTCGCGCCCCGGACGGCGCCCCCCAGGGGCGCGGGGAACCGCGCGCTCAGCCCACCACCGGCCGGTGGTCCGGAGCGGACCGGGCTGCCCCTTCGGGCCGGTGACGACCTGCGGCCCGTCGGCGGCTGGTCGCGCAGTTCCCCGCGCCCCTTCGGGGCACGGGTCCTACCCGGCGGCACCGGAATCCCGGGAACCGCCGGAGGCGATCAGTACTGCTCGGTCTCCACGAAGCCGGCGTCGACGTCGTCGTCGGCGCCGAAGGCGTCGGCGGCGGCGGTCGGGTCGAATCCGGGCGGGCTGTCCTTGAGGGCCAGGCCCATGCCGGCCAGCTTCGCCTTGACCTCGTCGATCGACTTCGCACCGAAGTTGCGGATGTCGAGCAGGTCGGCCTCGGAGCGTGCGACGAGTTCGCCCACGGAGTGGATGCCCTCGCGCTTGAGGCAGTTGTAGGAGCGGACGGTGAGTTCCAGCTCCTCGATCGGCAGCGCCAGGTCCGCGGCCAGGGCGGCGTCCGTGGGGGACGGGCCCATGTCGATGCCCTCGGCGTCGACGTTCAGCTCGCGGGCCAGGCCGAACAGCTCGACCAGGGTCTTGCCGGCCGACGCCATGGCGTCACGCGGCCGCATGGCCTGCTTGGTCTCGACGTCGACGATCAGCTTGTCGAAGTCGGTGCGCTGCTCGACACGGGTCGCCTCGACCTTGTAGGTGACCTTGAGCACCGGGCTGTAGATGGAGTCGACCGGGATGCGGCCGATCTCCTGGCCCTGCTGCTTGTTCTGCACCGCGGAGACGTAGCCGCGACCGCGCTCGACGGTCAGCTCCATCTCCAGCTTGCCCTTGGCGTTGAGCGTGGCCAGGACCAGGTCGGGGTTGTGGCACTCGACACCGGCCGGGGGCGCGATGTCGGCGGCGGTGACGACACCCGGGCCCTGCTTGCGCAGGTACATCACGACCGGCTCGTCGTGCTCCGAGGAGACGACCAGCTGCTTGATGTTGAGGATGATGTCGGTCAGGTCCTCCTTGACGCCCGGCACGGTGGTGAACTCGTGCAGGACGCCGTCGACCCGGATCGAGGTGACGGCGGCACCCGGGATCGAGGAGAGGAGTGTGCGGCGGAGGGAGTTGCCGAGGGTGTAGCCGAAGCCCGGCTCCAGCGGCTCGATCACGAACCGTGAGCGGAATTCGTCGACGACCTCTTCGGTCAACGAGGGACGCTGAGCGATCAGCATGGTGTCTGATGTCCTTCTGTCGTGGGCGCCCGCTATTTGACGCCCCCTGTACTACGAGGGTACGGGCGGCACGGCGAAACCGTCGTACGAGAGCACGACGGCGGCCGTACCGCCCGTGACCGTGAGCCGCTACTTGGAGTAGAGCTCGACGATCAGCTGCTCCTGCACCTGGGTGTCGATCACCTGGCGCTCGGGCAGGCTGTGCACGAGGATCCGCAGCCGGCCGGCGTTGGCCTCGAGCCACGCCGGGACGGTCTTGTCGCCGGCCTCGCCCTGCGCCACCGCGAACGGGGTCAGGTTGCGGGACGACTCACGGACCTCGACGATGTCGTTCACGGCCACGCGAGCCGACGGGATGTCGTTCTTGCGGCCGTTGACGGTGATGTGTCCGTGACGGACCAGCTGACGGGCGTGGTCGCGGGACTTGGCGAAGCCGGCCCGGTAGACCACGTTGTCGAGGCGGGTCTCAAGGATGCGAAGCAGGTTCTCACCGGTCTTGCCGGACTTCTGGTTCGCCTCCTTGTAGTAGTTCACGAACTGCTTTTCGAGGACACCGTAGATTCGCGCGCACTTCTGCTTCTCACGCAGCTGAAGCAGGTACTCGCTGTCCTTGGTGCGCCCGCGCCCGTGCTCACCCGGGGGGTAAGGACGGATCTCGATCGGGCACTTCGCGCTCTCGCACTTAGCTCCCTTGAGGAAGAGCTTCTGCTTCTCCCGACGGCATCGCTTGCAGTCGGCCCCGGTATAACGCGCCATTGTCTCAGTTCTCCTGTATCAGCTGGTCAGACGCGGCGGCGCTTCGGCGGGCGGCAGCCGTTGTGCGGGGTCGGGGTGACGTCCTGGATCGAGCCGACCTCAAGGCCGGTGGCCTGGAGGGAGCGGATCGCGGTCTCGCGGCCGGAGCCGGGACCCTTCACGAAGACGTCCACCTTGCGCATGCCGTGCTCCTGCGCGCGGCGGGCGGCCGACTCGGCGGCCATCTGCGCGGCGAAGGGGGTGGACTTGCGCGAGCCCTTGAAGCCGACGTGGCCGGCGGAGGCCCAGGAGATCACGTTGCCCGCGGGGTCGGTGATCGAGACGATCGTGTTGTTGAACGTGCTCTTGATGTGGGCGTGCCCGTGAGCGACGTTCTTCTTTTCCTTGCGGCGCACCTTCTTGGCTGCGCCCTGACGGCCCTTAGGAGGCATGTGTCAAGTTCTCCCGGTGGAGGTGGTCGGTCCTTTGGCGAAGACCGCTGGTAAGGGTCCTGCTGAGGACTACTTCTTGCCCGGCTTCTTCTTGCCGGCGATGGCGCGACGCGGGCCCTTGCGGGTGCGGGCGTTGGTGTGAGTGCGCTGCCCGTGGACGGGCAGGCCGCGGCGGTGACGCAGACCCTGGTAGCAGCCGATCTCGACCTTGCGGCGGATGTCGGCCTGCACCGAACGACGGAGGTCACCCTCGGTCGTGTAGTTGTCGTCGACCCACTTGGCGATCTTGACGAGGTCTTCCTCGGGAAGGTCGCGCACGCGGATGTCGGGGCTCACACCGGTGTTCTTCAGGATGTCCTGGGCGCGCGAGCGCCCGATGCCGAAGACATAGGTGAGGGCGATCTCCACGCGCTTCTCGCGCGGGAGGTCAACGCCTGAAAGGCGTGCCATGTGTGTGGCTCCTGGTGATGTCGGAGGTCTTCCGCAGCGCCGGTTCCCGGGCGGCCGTATCAGGTACCGGACGGGTCCCCGGCCTCCGCCGGGGGTGTCGTCCCCATCGGTGTGGGGACGGGCACTGCGTATGTACGTGTGTGCGTCGCGCGAATCTCTACGGCGGTGCAGAAGGAGCAGGTCGTACGTCAGCCCTGGCGCTGCTTGTGGCGCAGGTTGTCGCAGATGACCATGACCCGGCCGTGGCGGCGGATCACCTTGCACTTGTCGCAGATCTTCTTGACGCTCGGCTTGACCTTCATGGGATGTCAGGTTCTCCGGGTCTTGAGATCTACTTGTATCGGTAGACGATCCGTCCGCGCGTCAGGTCGTACGGAGACAGCTCCACGACGACCCGGTCATCCGGAAGGATACGGATGTAGTGCATCCGCATCTTGCCGCTGATGTGCGCGAGGACCTTGTGACCGTTCTGCAGCTCCACCTTGAACATGGCGTTCGGCAGAGACTCGATCACGGTGCCCTCGATTTCGATGGCGCCTTGCTTTTTGGCCATGTCCTGCTTTCGGGATCGGCTACCTTGATCGGCTCCAGGCATGCCGGAAGACATGCGAGAGCCGACGTGTCAGTCTACGACACGGCTCCCGGAAAGACGAATCCACTGTGTATGCCCATGGTCGAAGATCGTTACGCTTGGGGTCTCCCCAGGCCCTCAGGGCCGAGGGGAAGGGTCGGCGGGGACCGTGATGCCGTACTCGGCGAGCTTGGCGCGGCCGCAGTCCGGGGAGGTGAGCACCAGCGGGCCGTCCTCGGTCAGGGCGATGGTGTGCTCCCAGTGCGAGGACCAGGAGCCGTCGTCGGACTTCACCGTCCACTCGTCTTCCATGACGTGGGTGTGGGGCGAGCCGAGGGTGACCATCGGCTCGATCGCCAGGCACAGCCCGGGGACCAGCTTGATGCCCCGGCCGCGCTTCTTGGTGACGTAGTTCAGCAGGTGCGGGTCCATGTGCATCTCGGTGCCGATGCCGTGGCCGCCGTAGTCCTCGACGATGCCGTACTTGCCGGAGGCGGGCCGCGGCTGGCGGCGGATGTAGCCCTCGACGGCCCGGGAGATGTCCTCCAGGCGGTTGCCCTTGCGGAAGGCGGCGATGCCGGCCCACATGGACTCCTCGGTGACCCGGCTCAGCTCGATCAGCTCGGGCGCGTGGCCGGTGCCGACGAAGCAGGTGAAGGCCGCGTCGCCGTGCCAGCCCTCGATGATGGCGCCGGCGTCGATGGCGATGATGTCGCCGTCCTTGAGCACCGTCTCCCGGTCGGGGATGCCGTGGACGACGACGTCGTTGACCGAGGTGCAGATGTTGCCGGGGAAGCCGCCGTAGCCCAGGAAGTTCGGCTTGGCGTCGTGGTCGGCGATGACCCGGGCGGCGATCTCGTCCAGGTCCTTGGTCGTCGCCCCGGGCACGGCCGCCGCGCGGGTCGCCTCGTGCACCGCCGCGACGACAAGTCCGGCCCGCCTCATCGTGGCGATCTGCTCCGGGGTCTTGATCTCCACCATGCGGCTGACGCCTTCCTTGTCCTCGGGGTGCGGTCGCGGGCGCATACGCCCGTTCAACGATACGGCCGTGGTGCCCGTCGGGGCACCACGGCCGCATGCCGTGCTGTGCTGCTGCTGCCCTGGCGGGCGGGGGGTCAGTCCTCGCGCCGGTCCTGGAGCGCGTCCATGGCGCGCTTGGTGACCTCGGCCACCGGGCCGAGCGCGGAGATCGTCACCACAAGATTCTGCTGCTTGTAGTAGTCGATGATCGGCTCGGTCTCGCGGTGGTAGACGTCGAGGCGGTTGCGGACCTTGTCCTCGGCGTCGTCGCTGCGCTGGTAGAGCTCGCCGCCGCACTCGTCGCAGACGCCCGGGGTCTTGGGCTCCTTGTACTCGACGTGGAAGACGTGGGCGCTGTCGTTGCGGCACACCCGGCGGCCGGCGATGCGCTTGACGACCTCGTCCTCGGGGACCTCCAGGTCCAGCACGCCGTTGAGCTTGATGCCGTGCGCGGCGAGGTAGGCGTCGAGCGCCCGAGCCTGGAACTCGTTGCGCGGGAAGCCGTCGAGCAGGAAGCCCCCGACGGCGTCGGGCGCGTCCAGCCGGTCCTCCGCCATGCCGATGGTGACCTCGTCGGGGACCAGGTCGCCCGCGTCCATGTAGGCCTTGGCCTGCTTGCCCAGCTCGGTGCCCTGGCTGATGTTGGCCCGGAACAGGTCGCCCGTGGAGATGTGCGGGATCGACAGGTTCTCGGCGAGGTACTTGGCCTGCGTCCCCTTGCCCGCGCCCGGCGGTCCGACCAGGACGATACGCATCAGCGGAGGAACCCTTCGTAGTTACGCTGCTGGAGCTGGCTCTCGATCTGCTTCACCGTCTCCAGGCCGACACCCACGATGATCAGGATGCTCGTACCGCCGAGTGGGAAGTTGCCGTTGCTGCCGTTGAAGATCGCGATGGCGACCGTCGGCACGAGAGCGATGAGGCCCAGGTACAGCGCGCCTGGCCACGTGATGCGGTTCAGCACGTAACTCAGGTATTCAGCCGTGGGGCGACCTGCGCGGATGCCCGGGATGAATCCACCATACTTCTTCATATTGTCCGCGACCTCTTCGGGGTTGAAGGAGATCGCGACGTAGAAGAAGGCGAAGAAGACGATCAGCAGGAAGTACGCCGCCATGTAGACCGGGTGGTCGCCCTTGGTGAAGTTCCGGCTGATCCACTGGGCCCAGCCCGCGGTCGAGCCGGAGAACTGCACGATGAGCGCCGGGATGTACAGCAGCGACGACGCGAAGATGACCGGGATGACACCGGCCTGGTTGACCTTGAGCGGGATGTACGTCGACGTGCCGCCGTAGGACCGCCGGCCGATCATCCGCTTGGCGTATTGCACCGGGATACGGCGCTGCGCCTGTTCGACGAAGACCACCAGGCCGACCATCGCCAGGCCCACCGCGAGGACCGCGAGGAATTCCACCCAGCCGCCGGCGATCTTGCCGGAGACCTTGATCGCCCACAGCGAGCCGGGGAAGCCGGCCGCGATGGAGACGAACATCAGGATGGACATGCCGTTGCCGATGCCCTTGTCGGTGACCAGCTCGCCGAGCCACATGATCACCACGGTGCCGGCGGTCATCGTGGTGACCATCGTGATCGTGGTGAAGATCGACTGGTTGGGCACGATCGAGCCGGCGTTGTTGCAGCCGGAGAACAGGCTGCCGGAGCGCGCGGTGGCGACCAGGCCGGTGCCCTGGAGCACGGCCAGCGCCACGGTCAGGTAGCGGGTGTACTGCGTGATCTTCGTGGTGCCGGCCTGACCCTCCTTCTTGAGGGCCTCCAGGCGCGGGATCACCACGGTCAGCAGCTGGAGGATGATGCTCGCCGTGATGTACGGCATGATCCCGAGCGCGAAGATCGTCAGCTGCAGCAGAGCGCCGCCGCTGAACATGTTCACCAGCCCGAAGAGGCTGTTGTTCCCCTTCGTCTCCTTGATGCAGGCGTTGACGACCGTGTAGTCGATGCCCGGCACCGGTACGTGCGCTCCGAGGCGGTAGACCACCACGATGCTCAAAGTGAACAGCAGCTTCTTGCGCAGGTCGGGCGTCCTGAACGCCCGTGCGAACGCGGTGAGCACGGTGCCTCCTGCACCCCCCGCGCGAGGGCGGAAGGACGGTTTATGAGGTTTCTGACGACAGCAGCGTCGGTCAGCCTACCGGCGACTTGGCCCCGCAAGGAATGACCAACCGGGGAAGGAAAATCACAGGAACGAACGACCGGGGACGCCCAGAAGTTTCTGGGCATCCCCGGTCGTGTTCGGCATCGGGCTCAGACGAGTTCGACGACGGTGCCGCCGGCGGCGGCGATCTTCTCCTTGGCGGAGCCGGAGACCGCGTCAACGGTCACCTGCAGAGCCACGGAGACCTCGCCGGTGCCGAGCACCTTGACGAGCTGGTTCTTGCGCACCGCACCCTTGGCGACCAGGTCGGCCACCGTCACCTCGCCACCCTCGGGGTAGAGGGTCGCGAGCTTGTCCAGGTTGACGACCTGGTACTCGGTGCGGAACGGGTTCTTGAAGCCCTTGAGCTTCGGGAGGCGCATGTGGAGGGGCATCTGCCCGCCCTCGAAGCGCTCCGGAACCTGGTAGCGGGCCTTGGTGCCCTTGGTACCACGACCGGCCGTCTTGCCCTTGGACGCCTCACCGCGACCCACACGGGTCTTCGCGGTCTTGGCGCCCGGGGCGGGACGCAGGTTGTGGATCTTGAT
Organism: Streptomyces sp. NBC_00433; assembly: GCA_036015235.1. Taxonomy (NCBI): domain Bacteria; kingdom Bacillati; phylum Actinomycetota; class Actinomycetes; order Kitasatosporales; family Streptomycetaceae; genus Streptomyces; species Streptomyces sp. NBC_00433. Next base: position 3,854,662 of record CP107926.1, read on the forward strand.
CGGGTTGTCACCCATGATCAGTCGACCTCCTCGACCGTGACGAGGTGGCGGACGGTGTGGACCATGCCGCGGATCTCCGGGCGGTCCTCCTTGACCACGACGTCGTGCAGGCGCTTGAGCCCGAGCGAACGCAGGGTGTCACGGTGGTTCTGCTTGCTGCCGATGTAGGACTTGGTCTGCGTGACCTTGAGGCGCGCCATCACACACCCACTCCGGCACGGGCCCGCAGCAGGGCGGCGGGCGCGACGTCCTCGATCGGCAGACCGCGGCGGGCCGCGATCTCCTCGGGCCGCTGAAGGCCCTGGAGCGCCGCCACCGTGGCGTGCACGATGTTGATCGCGTTGTCCGAGCCGAGGCTCTTGGACAGCACGTCGTGGATGCCCGCGCACTCCAGCACGGCGCGCACCGGGCCACCGGCGATCACACCGGTACCGGGGGAAGCAGGCTTGAGCAGGACGACGCCTGCGGCCTTCTCGCCCTGGATCGGGTGCGGGATGGTGCCCTGGATACGGGGGACCTTGAAGAAGTGCTTCTTGGCCTCCTCAACACCCTTGGCGATGGCGGCCGGCACCTCCTTGGCCTTGCCGTAGCCGACACCGACGGTGCCGTCACCATCGCCCACCACGACCAGCGCGGTGAAGCTGAAGCGACGACCACCCTTCACAACCTTGGCGACGCGATTGATCGCGACGACACGCTCGACATAGGCGGTCTTCTCGGCCTGCTGGCCGCCGTCCCGCCGGTCCTTACGGTCCCGTCGCTCGCCGCCACCGGCACCGCTTCCGCGGCGCTGGGGTCCAGCCATTGGAATTACCTCTCTTCGTTTCCCGCTAGCAAACGGAACCGGGCTAGAACTTCAGACCGGCTTCGCGGGCGGCGTCCGCCAGGGCGGCGATGCGCCCCGCGTACTGGTTGCCGCCACGGTCGAACACGACAGCCTCGACGCCCTTGGCCTTCGCACGCTCGGCCACGAGCTGGCCGACCTGCTTCGCCTTGGCGCTCTTGTCGCCTTCGCCGCCGCGGATGGACGCGTCGAGGGTCGACGCCGACGCGAGCGTGTGGCCCGCGAGGTCGTCGATGACCTGCGCCACGATGCCCCGGTTGGACCGGGTCACGACCAGGCGCGGACGCTCGGTCGTACCGGAGACGCGCTTGCGCACCCGGATGTGGCGACGCTTGATCGCAGCACTCTTGTACGCCTTGCCCTTGGCGATCTTTACACCGAATGCCATGGCTACTTACCCGCCTTTCCGACCTTGCGGCGGATGACCTCGCCGGCGTACTTGACGCCCTTGGCCTTGTACGGGTCGGGCTTGCGCAGCTTGCGGATGTTCGCTGCGACCTCGCCGACCTTCTGCTTGTCGATGCCCTCGACGGAGAACTTCACCGGGGACTCGACCTTGAAGGAGATGCCCTCGGGGGCCTCGACGAGAATCGGGTGGCTGTATCCGAGCGCGAACTCCAGGTTGGAGCCCTTCGCCTGGACGCGGTAGCCGACTCCGCTGATTTCCAGCTGCTTGCTGTAGCCCGCGGTCACGCCGGTGATCATGTTCGCCACCAGCGTGCGGGACAGGCCGTGCAGGGCCTTCGAGACACGCTCGTCGTTGGGGCGGGTGACCAGCAGAGTGCCGTCCTCGCCCTTGGCGATGTCGATCGGCGCGGCGACGGTGTGGGTGAGGGAGCCCTTGGGGCCCTTCACCGCGACCGTGCGGCCGTCGATGGTGACGTCCACTCCGGCGGGAACCGAGATGGGCAGCTTGCCGATGCGCGACATTGCTATACCTCGCTTTCCCGGTTACCAGACGTAGGCGAGGACTTCCCCACCCACGCCCTTCTTCTGAGCCTGCTGGCCGGTGAGCAGACCGTGCGACGTGGAGATGATCGCCACGCCGAGGCCGCCGAGCACCTTCGGCAGATTGGTGGACTTCGCGTAGACCCGCAGACCCGGCTTGCTGATCCGCTTGATGCCGGCGATGGAGCGCTGGCGCTCCGGGCCGAACTTCAGCTCGAGGACGAGGTTCTTGCCGACCTCGGCGTCCTCGACCTTCCAGCCGGTGATGTAGCCCTCCTGCTGGAGGATCTCCGCGATGTGCGACTTGATCTTGCTGAACGGCATCGTGACGTCGTCGTGGTATGCCGAATTAGCGTTACGCAGACGGGTCAGCATGTCTGCGATGGGGTCGGTCATGGTCATGAAGTGGCCCTGGGCCTCTCTCGCCGGGGTTTCCTGGTGCTCCATCCCTCTCCCCCGGGCGAACCGGGGACGGGTGCGGTGCGGTGGACCTACGGCGTAGTAAGTCGATGCGGGCGGCGGGCGCCCAACCCTTCTACCTTACGGGAAGAAAGGGCGGGGTCCCGCCGTCCATCTGCTTACCGAGAGTTCCTGGGTGGTCCCGGGAGGGACTACCAGGAACTCTTGGTCACGCCCGGCAGCTCGCCGCGGTGGGCCATCTCACGAAGGCACACACGGCACAGGCCGAACTTGCGGTAGACGGAGTGCGGCCGGCCACAGCGCTGGCAGCGGTTGTAGCCGCGCACAGCGAACTTGGGCTTGCGAGCGGCCTTAGCGATCAGAGCCTTCTTCGCCACGGTCAGTTCTCCTTGAACGGGAAGCCGAGGTGACGAAGCAGGGCACGACCCTCGTCGTCGTTGGTCGCCGTGGTGACCACGGTGATGTCCATGCCCCGGACCCGGTCGATCTTGTCCTGGTCGATCTCGTGGAACATGACCTGCTCCGTGAGACCGAAGGTGTAGTTGCCCCGGCCGTCGAACTGCTTCGGCGACAGGCCGCGGAAGTCGCGGATACGCGGCAGCGCCAGCGACAGCAGCCGGTCCAGGAACTCCCACATGCGGTCGCCGCGCAGCGTGACGTGCGCGCCGATCGGCTGACCCTCACGCAGCTTGAACTGCGCGATGGACTTGCGGGCCTTGGTGACCTGCGGCTTCTGGCCGGTGATCGTGGCGAGGTCGCGGATGGCGCCCTCGATCAGCTTGGAGTCGCGGGCGGCGTCGCCCACACCCATGTTGACCACGATCTTGGTCAGGCCGGGGATCTGCATGACGTTCTCGTAGGAGAACTGGTCACGCATCTTGCCCGCGATCTCCTCGCGGTAACGCGCCTTGAGACGCGGTGAAGTGGTGGTGGCAGTCATCAGATGTCCTCACCGGTCCGCTTGGCAACGCGGATCTTGTTGCCCTCGTCGTCGAAGCGGTAGCCGACGCGGGTCACGACCTTCTTGCCGTCCTTCTCAACAACCAGCTGCACGTTGCTGACGTGGACGGGCGCCTCGGTCGTGATGATGCCGCCGGTCTTCGAACCGCGGTCGGTCGCGCCGGCCTTGGTGTGCTTCTTGACCCGGTTGACACCCTCGACGAGGACGCGGTCCAGAGCGGGGTAGGCCACGATGACCTTGCCCTGCTTGCCCTTGTCCTTACCGGTGATGACCTGGACCAGGTCGCCCTTCTTGATCTTCATCGGTTACAGCACCTCCGGCGCGAGCGAGACGATCTTCATGAACTTCTTCTCGCGCAGCTCACGGCCCACCGGGCCGAAGATACGGGTGCCGCGGGGGTCGCCGTCGTTCTTGAGGATGACGGCGGCGTTCTCGTCGAACCGGATGTACGAGCCGTCGGCACGACGGCGCTCCTTGACAGTCCGGACGATGACCGCCTTGACGACCTCGCCCTTCTTCACGTTGCCACCGGGGATCGCGTCCTTGACGGTGGCGACGATGACGTCACCGATTCCCGCGTAGCGGCGACCCGAACCACCGAGAACACGGATGCAGAGGATCTCCTTGGCACCGGTGTTGTCAGCAATACGGAGTCGCGACTCCTGCTGGATCACGTCTATCTCCTGATGTGTCGCGTCGGTTCCCGGCGAGGGGGCCGCTGCCTCGCGGTGCGGCCCCGCCGCCGAGCCTGACGGAACGGTCCTGAGCGGATACCCGCTCAGGGATTACTCGGCCTTACTTGGCCTTCTCAAGGATCTCCACGACGCGCCACCGCTTCGTGGCGGAGGTCGGCCGGGTCTCCATGAGGAGGACCCGGTCGCCGATGCCCGCGGCGTTCTGCTCGTCGTGCGCCTTCAGCTTGTTGGTGCGGCGGATGACCTTGCCGTACAGGGCGTGCTTGACGCGGTCCTCGACGGCGACCACTACGGTCTTGTCCATCTTGTCGCTGACCACCAGGCCCTCACGGGTCTTGCGGAAGCCGCGCTGCTCGGTGCTGGTCTCAGTCACATTCTTCTCGCTCATCAGGCGCTCTCCACCGTCTCCACCGTCTCGATGCCCAGCTCGCGCTCACGCATGAGGGTGTAGATCCGGGCGATGTCCTTGCGGACGACCCTGAGCCGGCCGTTGTTCTCCAGCTGCCCGGTGGCCGCCTGGAAGCGGAGGTTGAAAAGCTCCTCCTTGGCCTCGCGCAGCTTGCCGACGAGCTCCTCGTCGCCGAGCTGGCGCAGCTCGGTCGCCTTGGTACCGGCCGCCATCACGACTCACCTGCCTCGCGCCGCACGATGCGGCACTTCATCGGAAGCTTGTGCGCGGCGCGGGTGAGCGCCTCGCGGGCAACCTTCTCGTTCGGGAAGGACAGCTCGAACATCACCCGACCGGGCTTGACGTTCGCGATCCACCACTCGGGAGAACCCTTACCGGAACCCATGCGGGTTTCGGCCGGCTTCTTCGTCAGCGGACGGTCCGGGTAGATGTTGATCCAGACCTTGCCGCCGCGCTTGATGTGCCGGGTGATGGAGATACGAGCGGACTCGATCTGCCGGTTGGTCACATACGCGGGAGTGACGGCCTGCAGGCCGTACTCGCCGAACGCCAGCTCCGTGCCGCCCTTGGCCATGCCACGGCGGGTGGGGTGGTGCTGCTTGCGGTGCTTGACCCTGCGGGGGATCAGCATGGTACTTAGCCTTCCGTTCCGGGGGTCTCCGCGGCCGGGGCCTCAGGAGCGGCGGTCTCGGCGGGCTTGCCCGCCGGGGCACCTTCCTGGGGACGACGACCACGGCCACCGCGCTCGCCACCGCGGCGCTGCGGACGCTCGTTGCCACCACCGCGGGCCGGACGGTTGCCCGCCCTGGCGGCCGCGTTGTCGGCACGGACCTCGGCGATGTTCTTGACGTCGCCCTTGTAGATCCACACCTTCACGCCGATACGGCCGAAGGTGGTCTTGGCCTCGAAGAAGCCGTAGTCCACGTTGGCCCGCAGCGTGTGCAGCGGGACGCGGCCCTCGCGGTAGAACTCCGAGCGGGACATCTCGGCGCCGCCGAGACGGCCGCCGCACTGGATCTTGATGCCCTTGGCGCCGGCCTTCAGCGTGCCCTGCATGCTCTTGCGCATGGCACGGCGGAAGGAGACGCGGGAGGACAGCTGCTCGGCGACGGCCTGGGCCACCAGCTGAGCGTCCATCTCGGGGTTCTTGACCTCGAGGATGTTCAGCTGGACCTGCTTGCCGGTCAGCTTCTCCAGGTCGCCGCGGATGCGGTCGGCCTCCGCGCCGCGGCGGCCGATGACGATGCCCGGACGCGCGGTGTGGATGTCGACGCGGACGCGGTCACGGGTGCGCTCGATCTCCACCTTGGAGATGCCGGCGCGCTCCATGCCCTGCGTCATCATCTTGCGGATGGCCACGTCTTCCTTGACGTAGTCCTTGTACAGCTTGTCGGCGTACCACCGGGACTTGAAGTCCGTGGTGATGCCGAGCCGGAACCCGTAAGGGTTAACCTTCTGGCCCATTACCGGGTCCCTTCCTTGCTGGCGACGACCACGGTGATGTGGCTGGTCCGCTTGCGGATCCGGTAGGCACGGCCCTGGGCGCGCGGCCGGAACCGCTTCAGGGTCGGGCCCTCGTCCACGTACGCCTCGCTGATGTACAGCGACTCGGCGTCCGTGTGGTCGTAGTTGTGCGCGGCGTTGGCGATGGCGCTGTCGAGCACCTTGCCGACCGGCTCGCTCGCGGCCTGCGGGGTGAAACGCAGGACCGCCTGAGCCTCCGTGGCATTCATGCCACGGATGAGGTCCACCACACGGCGGGCCTTCATGGGCGTGACGCGGATGTACCGCGCCTGGGCCCTGGCTTCCATGGTCGTCCCTTCAGTGTCTGTCTTCGTCACGGTTTTCAGCCCGCTCAGCGACGCCGCGACTTGCGGTCGTCCTTCTCGTGCCCGCGGAAGGTGCGGGTCGGTGCGAACTCGCCGAGCTTGTGGCCGACCATCGACTCAGTGACAAACACCGGGACGTGCTTACGGCCGTCGTGCACCGCGATCGTGTGGCCCAGCATCGCCGGGATGATCATCGAGCGGCGGGACCAGGTCTTGATGACGTTCTTGGTGCCTGCTTCGTTCTGGACGTCCACCTTCTTGATCAGGTGGTCGTCGACGAAGGGCCCCTTCTTGAGACTGCGCGGCATCTAAACCCGCTCCTAGCGCTTCTTGTTCGTCTTGCGGCGGCGGACGATGTACTTGCTCGATGCCTTCTTCGGCGAGCGCGTACGACCTTCCTTCTGACCCCACGGGGAGACCGGGTGGCGACCACCGGAGGTCTTGCCCTCACCACCACCGTGCGGGTGGTCCACCGGGTTCATGGCGACACCGCGGACGGTCGGGCGTACGCCCTTCCAGCGCATACGGCCGGCCTTGCCCCAGTTGATGTTCGACTGCTCGGCGTTGCCGACCTCGCCGATGGTGGCGCGGCAGCGGACGTCGACCATCCGGACCTCGCCGGACGGCATACGAAGGGTGGCCATGGTGCCCTCCTTCGCCAGCAGCTGGACCGAAGCGCCCGCGGAGCGGGAGATCTTCGCGCCGCCGCCGGGCCGCAGCTCGATCGCGTGGATCGTGGTACCCACCGGGATGTTGCGCAGCGGCAGGTTGTTGCCCGGCTTGATGTCGGCGTTGGGGCCGTTCTCGATCCGGTCGCCCTGCTGGAGCTTCGCGGGGGCGAGGATGTAGCGCTTCTCGCCGTCCGCGTAGTGCAGCAGCGCGATGCGCGCGGTGCGGTTGGGGTCGTACTCGATGTGCGCGACCTTGGCGGGCACGCCGTCCTTGTCGTGCCGACGGAAGTCGATGACACGGTAGGCGCGCTTGTGGCCACCACCCTGGTGGCGAACGGTCACACGACCGGCGTTGTTACGGCCGCCCTTGCTGTGCAGCGGGCGGACCAGCGACTTCTCCGGCGTGGACCGCGTGATCTCGACAAAGTCGGCGACGCTGGAGCCACGACGGCCCGGGGTCGTCGGCTTGTACTTGCGGATACCCATTTCTCAGTCCTCGGATGATTCCGGACTTCTGAACGGCCAGCCTCCGTTAGGAGACCGGGCCGCCGAAGATGTCGATTCGGTCGCCCTCGGCGAGGGTCACGATGGCGCGCTTGGTGTTGGCCCGCTTGCCGAAACCGGTACGGGTCCGCTTGCGCTTGCCCTGCCGGTTGATCGTGTTGACCCCGGTGACCTTGACCTGGAAGACCGTCTCGACGGCCTGCTTGATCTGGGTCTTGTTGGCACGCGGGTCGACGACGAACGTGTACTTGTTCTCGTCGAGCAGCGCGTAGCTCTTCTCGGAGACCACCGGCTTGATCAGCAGGTCACGGGGGTCCGTGAAGGTCTTGCTGGTGATCACGGTCTGCTCGGCCATCAGGCGTCGCTCCCTTCCAGCTCGGCCGCGTCGACGATTTCGACGTCCTCGACACCGGCGCCGGTGAAGCGGTCGAACGCGGCCTTGGTGAAGACCACGTCGTCGGAGACGAGCACGTCGTACGTGTTCAGCTGACCGGCCTCCAGGATGTGCACCTGGGGCAGGTTGCGTGCGGACAGCCAGCCGGCCTCGTCGGCCCGCTCGATGACCAGGAGCACGTTCTTGCGCTCGCTGATCTTGCCGAGCAGCGTCTTGGCGGCCTTGGTGGACGGCGTCGCACCGTCGATCACGCCGGAGACGACGTGAATGCGGTTGTGCCGCGCCCGGTCGGTCAGGGCGCCGCGCAGGGCGGCCCTGATCATCTTCTTCGGGGTGCGCTGCGAGTAGTCGCGCGGTACCGGACCGTGCACGACGCCACCGCCGGCGAACTGCGGCGCGCGGGTCGAGCCCTGGCGGGCACGACCGGTGCCCTTCTGGCGGTACGGCTTGCGGCCACCACCGCGGACCTCGCCACGCGTCTTGACCTTGTGCGTGCCCTGACGGGCCGCGGCCAGCTGCGCGACGACGACCTGGTGGATCAGCGGGATGCTGACCTTGGCGTCGAAGATCTCAGCCGGGAGCTCTACGGTCCCGGTCGTGTCGCCCGCGGGCGACAGGATGTCAATGGTGCTCATATCCTCAAGCCCCCTTGGCCGCGGTGCGGACCAGGACGAGGCCGCCGTTCGGGCCCGGGACGGCGCCCTTGATGAGGAGCAGTCCCTTCTCCGCGTCAACGGCGTGGACGGTCAGGTTCTGAGTGGTGACCCGCTCGTTGCCCATACGGCCCGCCATGCGCATGCCCTTGAAGACACGCCCAGGGGTGGCGCAGCCGCCGATGGAGCCCGGCGAGCGGTGCTTGCGCTGGACGCCGTGGCCGGCGCCGAGGCCCTTGAAGTTGTGACGCTTCATGACACCGGCGAAGCCCTTGCCCTTGCTCTTGCCGGTCACGTCCACCTTGATGCCGGCCTCGAACACCTCTGCGGTGATCTCCTGGCCGAGCGTGTACGTGGCCGCGTCCGCGGTACGCAGCTCCACCAGGTGGCGGCGGGGGGTGACGTCGGCCTTGGCGAAGTGGCCCTTGAGGGGCTTGTTCACCTTGCGCGGGTCGATCTCGCCGAAGGCGATCTGGACCGACTCGTAGCCGTCGGCGTCATTCGTACGGACCTGGGTCACGACGTTCGGGCCGGCCTTGACCACGGTCACCGGGACGACACGGTTGTTCTCGTCCCAGACCTGGGTCATGCCGAGCTTCTCGCCCAGGATGCCCTTGATCTGCTTGGTCATCTTTCCGCGCCTCTCAGAGCTTGATCTCGATGTCGACGCCGGCCGGAAGGTCCAGGCGCATCAACGAGTCAACGGTCTTGGGCGTCGGGTCGAGGATGTCGATCAGGCGCTTGTGCGTGCGCATCTCGAAGTGCTCGCGCGAGTCCTTGTACTTGTGCGGCGACTTGATGACGCAGTACACGTTCTTCTCAGTGGGCAGCGGCACCGGGCCCGCGACCTGCGCACCAGTACGCGTCACCGTCTCGACGATCTTCTTCGCCGAGGAGTCGATGACTTCGTGGTCGTAGGCCTTGAGCCGGATGCGGATCTTCTGTCCCGCCATGGCTACTCCGTAGTCCTTGTCTCTATTCAGCTCCGGCATCCGCTTGCTCCGACCCACGCGGTCGGGCGTGTCGCGCCCCTCGCCATGATTTTCCGCATGCGGAATTCCCTGACCAGGGGGTTGCGTGGGAGAAATCACCCACCGGATGCCTGGTCGGAGCCGCACTGACACTTCCCGGAAGATTCCCGTACGTCCGCCCCAGCGCTGCCCACCTGGGCAGTTAAGGCGACGAGTACCGTGGGACTCGCTTCCGGTCCTCCCGACGGGAGGCGCGCAGCATCGGCGCTCGACCGAGCAACTTGGGCAGTCTGCCATACGGCCCGTGGTCCGCGCCAATCGAGCCGGGTAGCTTACCCCTCCGTGGTGACGGGCCAAACCTGCCCTCCTACGCCCCCCTGGTACTCCCGATTCACCCGTAAGAGGGACATCAGCGGCATTACCGTCACAAGCGACGCGGCGCGCTGGTCATAGAGGTGTCACCTCACGTCACGACGCAAGGACACCGCCATGAGCGCCCGGCTGAACCTCCTCGACACCCCCGCCGTCGCCACCTCCCTCAAACACATCACCAGCGCGGGCCGCGGCCTGAAGGACTCGACGGTCCCGCCCGCGACCCAGGAGCTGGTCCGCATCCGCGCCAGCCAGATCAACGGCTGCGGCTTCTGCCTCGACATGCACACCAAGGACGCCGCCGCGGCCGGCGAGACCCCCGAGCGCCTCCACATGATCGCCGCCTGGCGCGAGGCCACCGTCTTCACCGACGCCGAGCGCGCCGCCCTCGAACTGGCCGAACAGGGCACCCGCATCTCCGACACCGCCGGCGGCGTCACCGACGAGGCCTGGGCGACCGCGGCCAAGCACTACGACGACCACGAGCTGGCCGCCCTGGTCGGCATGATCGCCGTGATCAACGCCTTCAACCGCCTGAACGTCATGATCCAGCAGCCGGCCGGCGCCTACGAGCCGGGCATGTTCGGCTGAACCTTGGCCGCCGGGAACGGCCGGCGGGACAACATACGAGACTGGTATGTGGTTCCGCCGCCGTGACATCCTGACCACGAGAGTGCCCCGATTCGTCACCGGCTTCCGCGGGAGGTGAGCGTCGCGATGAGCAGTGCCGTGCCGCAGTGGATGTACCCGCCGCGCGACAGCGGCTGGGAGGCGGCCGACCTCGACCTGCTTCCTCCGGACGCCCCCCGCCACATCGAACTGCTCGACGGAGCGCTGATCTTCAACATGTCTCCGCAGCGAAGCCGGCACGACCGGGTGATCCGCAGGCTCACCGCGGCGCTGGAGGCCGTCGCCCCCGCGGGATGGACGGTCGAGGCGCAGATGACCGTCACGCTCGGCCGACGCACCCGCCCCGAGCCCGACGTGATCGTGGCATCGGTGCCGTACGCGCCCGAGCGGACCAGCTTCCTCCCTGAGGACGTGTCTTTGGTGGTCGAGGTCGTGCCCGCCGAGTCCCAGGACCGTGACCGCCGCTACAAGCCAGGCCTCTACGCCGAGGCCGGCATCCGCCACCTGTGGCGTATCGAGGACGAGCAGGGCCTCCCGGTCATCCACACGTACGAGCTGGACGACACCACCCGCGCCTACGTGGCCACCGCCGTCCACCGCGAGCGCCTGGCCACCACCGTCCCGTTCCGCCTCGACCTCGTCCCCGCCGGGCTCGCCTGCTGACCGTGCCGCCGGGGCTCCTGGTCAGGACAGGGTGGAGTCCAGGTCGAGGGGGGTCGGGGGTGGGCCCTGGGTGCGGACGGTGGTGAGGAGGGACGGGAGCTGGGGCGGCCAGAGTGTGTCGGTGGCGGCTGCCAGCTCGTCCGGGGGCCACCAGCGGCCGCCCTGGATGCGGTCCGCCGCGTGCTCGGCGGCCAGGTCGCCGACCAGGGCGCGGTGCGGGCCGGACGCGAGGAAGATGTGCTCGTACTGCCGCACCGGCACCCCCGCACGGGTGAAGTCGTGCTCCCACCGGCAGAGCAGCGGCCCGAGCGGCAGGTCGTCCCACCCGGTCTCCTCCCGCAGTTCGCGCAGCGCCCCCTGCTCGGGACTCTCCCCCGGTTCGAGGCCCCCACCGGGCGGCGTCCAGTAGACGCCGTCCTCCTGGTTCTCGTACCGGAAGAGGAAGACCGCCCCCGCGGGGTCGGTCACGACAACACGGGCGGCCTGCCTGGCGATTCGCACGGCCCCAGCCTGCCAGAGCCCGCGCGGCGCGTCCGATTCGTTCAAGAAGCAGCCGCGCGCAGCGGCTAGCGTCGAAGGCATGAACGGCACCGGCAAGGAATCGCGCCACCTCAGCGTCCGCATCGCCCGGTCGGCGGAGGATGTCTACGACTACGCCGGCGACCCGGCCAACCTGCCCGCGTGGGCGCACGGGCTCAGCGGGTCCATCAGCCCGTCGGGGCCGGGCGGGGAGTGGGTCGCCGAGTCGCCGATGGGCCGGGTCACCGTCGTCTTCGCGCCGCGCAACAGCCTGGGCGTCCTCGACCACGACGTGACGCTGCCGACCGGGGAGACGGTCCACAACCCCGTCCGGGTGCTGCCGGACGGCCCCGGCAGCGAGGTCGTCTTCACCATCCGCCACCGCCCGGACATGACCGACGAGGAATTCGACCGGGACGCCGCGACGGTCGCGGCCGACCTGGACCGCCTCCGGCAGCTCCTGGAGGCCGCCGGGGCGTGAGGCTGCGCGCCGGGGCGGTGGATTCGCGAGGGTGGACCAGGCCTCGACCTCTGCGGTACGCACCCCGACTCCCGCACCTCCCTATCCTGTTGGGGCCTAGGGAGGGAGCGCGCGGGTGTCGCTGCGTGAAGGGGATCCGGCGGAGGTCGGCGGCTACCGTCTTGAGCGGCGGCTCGGCGCAGGCGGGATGGGGGTGGTCTTCCTCGGGCGGTCGGTGTCGGGGCGGCGGCTCGCGATCAAGGTCATCCGCCCCGAGCTGGTCGCGGACGAGGGCTTCCGGGTCAGATTCCGGCGGGAGGTGGAGGCGGCGCGGCAGGTCAGCGGGGCCTTCACCGCCCCGGTGGTCGACGCGGACGCCGACGCGGAACAGCCCTGGCTGGCCACGCTGTTCGTGCCGGGCCCTTCGCTGCACGACCACGTCGCCGAGCAGGGTCCGCTGGCCGCGGCGGACGTCCGCCGGCTGGCCGCCGGGCTCGTGGAGGCGTTACGCGACATCCACCGGGTGGGCCTGGTCCACCGCGACCTCAAGCCAGCGAACGTCCTGCTGGCCGAGGACGGCCCCCGGGTCATCGACTTCGGCATCGCCCGCGCCATCGCCGCCCCCCGGCTGACCACGACGGGTTCGGTCGTCGGCACACCCGGCTTCATGGCGCCCGAGCAGTTCCGCACCGGCGGCGTCGGGGCCGCGGGCGACGTCTTCGCGCTGGGCTCGGTCCTGGTCTTCGCGGCCACCGGCCACGGCCCCTTCGACGGCGAGAGCGATTACGGGATCGGCTACCGGGTGGTCCACGAGGAGCCCGACCTGACGGGCCTGCCCGCAGAGCTGCTGCCCTTGGTCGAGCCGTGCCTCGCCAAGGAGCCCGGCGCGCGGCCCACGGTGGCCGAGCTGCTGGCCGCGTTGTCGGACGCGGACACGCCCCGCGCGGCGGGGGAGGCGCCCGACGCGGTGACGGATGCCCCGCCCGCGGTGGCGCCCTCCGACGCGGACGCGGACCCGCGGTCCGGGGCGGCGGACCCGCGGCCCGCCCCCCGAAAGCCGGCGGAGGACTCCCCGCCCCCGGTCGCGGACGCCCTGCCCGCGACGAGGCCGGACGCGCCCCCGTTACGCCGACTGGCGGCGGACCCGCCACCCGCCGCGACGCCCGAGCCCGGCGCGGCCCCCGGCGCGATCCCCGGCCCGGAGGACGCACCGCCCGCGCGGATCGCGGACCCCCGCCGGACGGACGCACCGCCCGAGCCGGACCCGGCCGCCCACGGCCCCCGGGCGGCCGCGCCCGGCGGGGTCTTCGGGCCGCCGCCCGGCCTCCCGCACAGCCCGCCGGCCGAGGCACCCTCGCCGTCCCGCGGCCGCCCGCACCGGAACCGGCTCATCGTCGTCGCCGCCGTGCTCGCGGTGACGGCGGGCATCGCCGTACCCCTGCTGGTCGACAAGGGCGACGCGACCGGCAAGGGCGCCGGGGACTCCCCCGCCCATACGGCCACGAGCGGCCCCGCCGCCACGACCACGTCCGCGTCCGCTTCTGCCGACGGCGTCTCCTGCGGCGGGGCGAAGGGCAGGCTCAGCGGCAGTGGCTCCAGCATCCTGTCGCCCACGATGGCCGCCTGGATGGCCGACTTCCAGGCACACTGCTCGGGCGTTTCGCTCACCTACAGCCCCAACGGCTCGGGCGCGGGCCTCGCGGGCTTCCTCGCCGGGTCGATGGACTTCGCGGCAGCCGACGGCCCGCTGACCACCACGAGGGTCCAGCAGTCGAAGGAGCGCTGCACCGGTGGCGGGCAGGCCGTCAACCTGCCGCTGGCGGCCACGACCGTGGCGATCGCCTACAACCTGCCCGGCGTCAGCCGACTCGTCCTGGACACGCCCACCCTCGCCAGGATCTTCGACGGGCGGATCACCCGGTGGAACGACGTGGCCCTCCGGAAGCTCAACCCGTATGTCCAGTTGCCGTCCCTCCCCGTCCAGGCCGTCCACCGCCAGGACGGCAGCGCCGTCAGCACGGCCTTCGCGAACTTTCTGACCGCGGCCGCACCGAACGACTGGCCGTACGCGCCCGACGACACGTCGTGGCCGGGCCGTGGCGGCACCGGGGCCACCGGCACCGCCGCCGTCCACCAGCTGGTCGCGTCGACGGCGGGCTCGATCGGCTACCTCGACCTCGAAGACGCGAGCGACCTGGCCACCGTACGGCTGGACACCGGGGCGCCCGACCCGGTGGCGGCCGGCGCTTCCGGCACGACCACCTGGCTCAGCACGGCGAAGCCCGGAGGCAGCGGCGGCGAGCTGGCGCTCGACCTCGATCCCGCCACCAGCGCCCGAGGCGCCTACCCGATCGCCCTCGTCTCCTACGCCGTCGTGTGCGACAAAGGCAACGACCCCGCCCGGCTCACAACCCTCCGGGCTTTCCTGTCCTACGCGACGAGCATGAAGGGCCGCCAGGTCGCCGCCGCCCAGGACCGGGCCCCGCTCCCGGAAGCACTCGCGGAAAAGGTCCACGACACCGCGCTGACGCTGGGCTGAGCAGCCCCCCGGGGGTGACACCGCCGACTGGCCGTGGGTGAACGGGGCCGTCCGCCAGGTCGACTGCGGCACCGCGGTGCCGGGCGCTGAGGCGGTACGAGGTCCCGTTGCCGCCGGAGCGCACGGGCGCGAGCGGTTGCGTCCCCGGCGACCGTCGACCGTCCTTGGTTCCAACGCGTCACTGCGCCTCCAGGGCAAGTTTCAGCTCGACCAGCGGACGCTGCCGGACGCTGGTGAGGAATGGATCATCGGTGCGGGTCTCCCACGCCTCGGCGGAAACCCGGTGGACGTTGACGTCGCGGTGCAGACGTTCGGACGCCTCCTCGGCCACGTCGAAGAGTGCGTCGGCATCGGGGTCGCCGACGACGAGCACATCGACATCCGCGGGCGGCGGCCCCGGCGTACCGGCGTACCGAGCCGCCCATGACCCGTAGATATAGGCCCGCCGCACACCCTCCAGACCGGCGAGCGCCTCGGTGAGCAGGGGCAGCGGCCCGAAGGAGGCGGCCATGAGATCACTCAGCGGCCGGTAGACAGGCGTGTCCGTCCGCGCGCTGACGAGCCGGCTTCGCCCCACTCTTCGGTCGATCAGGATCCCTCCGCCGATCAGTCGCTCCACCTCGCGCATCACGGCCGTGGGCGTCACCCCGACCGCTTCGGCCAGCTCTGTGAGGCTGTACTCGCGTTCGGGGTGCAGGAGGACGAGCGCGAGCAGTTCGCCTTGCATGCGGGAGCGAAGGATCGGAAGCAGATCCGGCGATTTTTTCATTGGACGCGGGATATCGTGCGCCCACCGAAAATAACAATCCGTGGCCAAATGCGCGCGCTGGGCCACAGAGCCCACCAGCGGTCCCAGCGGGATGGTGACGGTCTCCCGCCGGGTGCGGCGGGTGGCGTCAGCCTGGGGCCCATGTGCGGCCAGGATCGGAGGTCGGGACCGCGAAGATGCTCGGCGGAGTCCAGCACTGCGGCAGGCCCCCTTGGTGCGGCCCTCAAAGAGAGGGGCTAAACCCGACGTCGACCGGTTCGGTCCGACCATCACTCCCCGAGGCGAGCGGGCATGGCTCGACACCCCCACGCGGCCACTCCCGGGACTCCCAGACGCCTCCGGCGACAGCCCCGCAATGGCGGCCCCCACAAACGCGGCGCGCATACTCCGTGACGCTCTGACACGAGCAGCCGTCACGAACGCGGATACGATCCCGGAAAACGGACACTTGGAGCACGATCCCGGGATCGACAGCCTCGCCCTCCACGAGCTCGTCGGCACCCTGGAGACGCGCCTGAGCGTGGTCGTCCCGGACGAGGAGGTGGGCCGTCTGAACACCATCGGCGACGTCCGCGACCTGTCTCGCCCGCCTCGGCCACCCCACAGGAGAGGCCACCACCCAGTGAGCAAGCAGCACATCACCCCCAAGCAGCGCGGCTACCTGATCGTCAACTCCCACCCCGGAGGGTCCAGGGAATCGGTCCGGCAGCTCTGGAATTCCCTCACCCCGGTCCACCGCGAAGGCCGTGCGCCCGTCGCGCTGGTCCTCGGCTCCAGCGCCGGCTACGGCATGGCCATCCTGCTGGCCGGGCTACGCCGCCACGGCATCCGCGGCGTCGGCGTCGCCTTCGAGAACGCCGGCAACGATCGGCGGACCGCCACCGCCGGCTGGTACCGCACCGCCGCCACCGCCGACCTGGTCCAGCAGACCGGCGGCGACATGACCTTCCTCAACGCCGACGCCTACGCGGACGCCACCCGCACCGACGTCATCAAACTCCTCACCGACCGGTACGGCCCGGTCGACTACCTCGTCTACTCCCTCGCCTCCCCCCGCCGCACCGACCCCGCCACCGGCGAAGTCCACCACTCGGTGATCAAGCCGATCGGCCACCCCTACGCCTCCCCCTCCCTCGTCTTCGAGGACGACGTCCCGCAGATCGGCACCGTCGACCTCACCCCCGCGACCGATGGCGAGCGCGCCGCGACGGTCAAGGTCATGGGCGGCGAGGACTGGCGACTGTGGGTGCAGGCCCTCGCCGACAGCAACCTCCTCGGCGAGGGGTTCACCACCGTCGCCCTGTCCTACGTCGGCTCCGAGATCACCGCCCCGGTCTACCGGCAGGGCACCATCGGCGCCGCGAAGGAGCATCTGGAGACCACCGCGCGCCTCCTCCAGGCAGAGGTGCTGGCCGGCCGCGGACGCGCCTTCACCGTCGTCGCCGGCGCCGCCGTCACCCAGGCCTCCACCGCGATCCCCTCCATCGCCCTCTACACCTCGCTGCTGCGCAACATCCTCGGCGAGGACGGCTGGCGCACCACCGCCCACCAGGCGGTGGACCTCTGGGAGCAGCTGACCAATGCGCGCCCGCTCAACCTGGACGATCAGGACCGCATCCGCCTGGACGGCTGGGAGCTGGATTCCGCCGTCCAGGACCAGGTCCGGAAGCTGTGGGCCGACCCGGCGGCCGCGCTCACCACCGGCCGAGAGGGTCCGGCGTGGTTCTACCGCCAGTTCCGCGAGCTGTACGGCTGGGATGTCCCCGGCACCGACTACGCCACCGAGGCCGAGACCGCGGTGCCCTGGCCCACCCAGCAACGGTAGAAACCTGCGACAGCGCGGCGACGCCGTACGGCTCAGACCTCGCGGGTCGCCGCGTACGCCAGGAACGAGGACCACGCCTCCGGCGTGAAGGAGAAGCGGGGGCCCTCCGGGTCCTTGGAGTCCCGCACCAGGACGCTGCCGCTCGCTGCCGCGACCTCGACGCAGTCGTTGTTGTCGCTACCGCTGTAGCTGCTCTTGAACCAGGCAACTTCGACGCAGTCGTTGTTGTTGCTGCCGCTGTAGCTGCTCTTGGTCCACGCCAGTGCGGGACCGCCTCCGGCAGAGGGCTTGAGGGTCATATTTCTCCCCGCAGTTTCTCGATGAAGGCCAGCGACTCACGCGGCGTGAGTGCCTGCGCTCGGATCATGCCATATCGCAACTCCAGGATCTGGACCTCTCTTGGGTCCGAGACAAGGCGGCTGGTGAGCTGGGCTTCGGAGTAGCCAACCGTCGAGCCGTCGGTGAGCTTCAGCACTTGGAGTTGGCCGCCCATCCCCGCATGGTCCTCGCGGTCAGTCGGCATCACCTGGATCTCGACGTTACGCAACTGCCCCAGCTCCAGAAGGCGGCCGAGTTGGCGACGCAACACCGCCGCGCCTCCGATGGGCCGCCGCAGGGTGACTTCCTCCTGGACGAACGTGAGGGTGGCCAGGGGCGTCCGGTGGAAGATCGCCTGCCGGGCGATCCGCGCCGATACGTACCGCTCCACGTCGTCAGCCCCCATGACCGGGCGCCTGACAGCGAACAGTGCGTTCGCGTACTCCTCGCTCTGGAGCAGGCCGTGGATGTTGTGGTTGCCGTATGCGCCCAGCTCAAGGGCGCTGGCCTCCAACTTCGCGAGGTCCCGAACCTTCTTCGGGTACCTGGCCTCCGCCACATCCGGCTTCATGGCCGACAACTTGCCGCCCGCGTTCAGGACGCGATCCGCGTTGTCGAGGAAGGCGGGCTTGGGGACGCGGACGCCCCGCTCCACCTTGGAGACCATCTCCTCGCCGTAGCCGATCGCGGCGCCGAATTCCGCCTGGGTCAGGCCCGCGGCCTCGCGCCACGCCTTGATCTGGCGGCCGACCGTCTTCATGACGCCGCTGGCGTCGTCCTCAAGGCCGGAGTCCCAGTCGGGCCCGTCCGCGCCGTCTGTCGTGTAGTCCTTGCTGTCGACCATGTCGACCCCCAGCGTCTAGCCGATGCGTAGGTACTGCGTAGTTCGCGGGCATACAGAGTATGCATGGACATTTGTGCGCGTCCGGCGAACTGACGGAATGTCACCCGATCCGGGTGGCGGGAGGCGGACGGCGGCCCGTACCCGCCCGTACAGTCGGCGGCCGGGCGGGCCGCGTAACCGGACAGCAGGCCACAGGGCGGCCTTCGGTGCTGGTCAGGGGGTCGGTGGCGCCGCCACTCTCGGTGAGGTGAGCCAAGACACCCGTACCCCCGAACTCGCGGCCGCCACGCGGCGGTTCAGCACGCAGTTGCCCTCCACCCGGCGCGGCGCCCAGCGGGCGCGACTCCTGACCGTCGCCCAACTCGCCGGATGGGAGCTGCCGTCCGACGCCGCCGCGCAGGTCGTCGCCGAACTCGCCGCGAACGCGGCCCTGCACGGGCGCGTGCCGGGGCGGAACTTCCGGCTGACGCTGGAGGTCAAGGCGGCGGACCGCCTCCGTATCGAGGTCACCGACACCCGGGGCGAACGCCTCCCGGCGGTCCCCCGGCCCGGCGAGCCCGACGCCGAGTCCGGGCGCGGGCTGCTGCTGGTCAGCGCGCTGGCCGTGCGGTGGGGCGTGACGTCGGGCCCCTTCCCGTCGAAGACGGTGTGGGCCGAGGTGGAGCTGCCGCCGCTCTAGGAAGCCCCGGTGCCGGTGGTCTTCGTGCAGGTGAGATGGCCGGTGACGGTCACGGCCTTGCCTGCGCCGTCCGCCGCGCCGAGTTGGGTGCCGGAGACGGTGAGCGTCCAGACGTCGCCGTGCTTCGCGACGGACAGGCCCTGCGCGTCGGCCTTGAGGAAGATGCTGTTGTCCGGCGTGACCAGCACGGCCGTGCCCTCGACGCCGACGTTCGCGCCGAAGGACGGCGCGGTGGGCGCGGACGCGTCATTCGTGTCGGGCGCGGTCACCGCGAGGAGCTTGCCTGCGAGGGTGACGCACCCGACGCTGGTCGTCACGTCGAAGCCGCCGCTGATGGCGCCGGTGTAGTCGATACGGCCATGGGTGCCGCCGGAGCCGGTGCCCGTACCCGCGCTTGTACCCGCGCTTGTACCCGCGCTCGCGGAATCGGCGGCGGACGCGGAAGTGGACGCCGATGCGACCGGTGCGGTCGCACCCCCCGTCGCCGCCGGCTCCTTGTCGCCGTCGGACGACGACGAGCATCCGCCCAGCGCGGCCACCGCCGCCACCGCCAGCAGCACGCCCGCTAACACCCTTGTGAAACGCGGCACTTGTCTCCCTCAGTCATCAACCTGTCACGTTCAGCGGCACGTTATACGACCCCTCAGACAATCGGCCGATAATTGACCGATCGTTTCAGTATGGCCTAGGGTCACGGCGTGGCCAGGACCAAGGAATTCGACCCGGACGCCGCACTGCAGGCAGCCCTTGAGCTGTTCTGGCGGCGCGGCTACGAGGCGACGTCGATGGCCGACCTGGTCGACCATCTGGGCATCGGGCGGGCCAGTATCTACGCCACCTTCGGCAACAAGCACGAGCTGTACCTGAAGGCGCTGGACCGCTACAACGAGAACCGCGACCCGGGCCTGCTGCACGAGCTGTCCCAGCCGGGGCCCGCACTGCCCGCCGTGCGCGCGGTGGTACGGCGCTTCGCCGGCGAGGCCTGCTCCGGCGAGTGGCGCCTGAAGGGGTGCTTCATCACCAACACGGCCGCCGAACTGGGGTCGCACGACCCTGCGGCTGCCCGCCGGGTCGAGGCGAGCTGGGGGCACGTCGAGACGCTGCTGCACTCGGCGCTGACCCGCGCACGCGCGCAGGGCGAGCTGCGCTCGGACCGCGATCCGCGCGCGCTCGCCCGGATGCTGCTGGTGCTGATGCAGGGCCTGCGGGTGGTCGGCAAGTCCTCGGACGACCCGGGCCGGGTGCGGGACGCGGCCGAGCAGGCGCTGACCCTCCTGGACTGAGCCGAGCCGCGCGGCGGCGCGTTTTTCCTGACCTGATTACAGAACGCTCGGTCTCATATCAACGGGGGAGACATGGCTCCGCTCAGCGCCGGGCGCCACACCCGCAACCCCTCGGCCCGCCCCGGCCCCGCGCCCGCCGACCCGACCGGCCCCGCGCCCGGAACGGCGACCGACCCGGCGCCCCGGCGGGCGAACCGTACGCCTACGGGCCGCTCCCCGGCCTGGTCCTGCTGCCCGCCGGGGCCGCCGCGAGCTTCGCGGGAGCCGCGGTGCCGGCGACGGACGGGGTGGAGCCGGGGCACACCGGGCTCGCGGGCGACGCCATGAACACCGCGATGGAGCCGGGCCCGACCGTCGTCCTCGCCGCGCTGCTCACACTCGGCTCCGACGCCGCCTCACCGGCCGCGGCGGCAGCCGCCTTCGCGGTCCTCGCCGTCTTCGACACCCGGCACCGAACAACCGAGTCACCCACCCAGGGAGCCAGCAATGACCGCACGCTTCACCGGCAAGGCCGTCCTCGTCACCGGCGCGGGCACCGGCATAGGCCGGGCCACCGCACTGGCCTTCGCCGCCGAGGGGGCCTCCGTGGTCGCCGCGGGACGTACCGCCGTCACGCTCGCCGAGACGGTCGCGCTCATAGAGAAGGCGGGCGGCACGGCCGTCGCGGTCACCGCCGACGTGGCGCGCTCGGCGGACGCCAGGGCCCTGGTCCGCCGCAGCGTCGAGCACTTCGGCGGCCTCGACGTCGCCGTCAACAATGCGGGCGTCTTCCGCGGCGGCGCCCCCGTGGCCGACCTCCCCGAGGAGGACTGGCGCACCCTCCTCGACGTCAACCTCACCGGCGTGCTCCTCGGCCTCCAGGCCCAGGTCGCCCGCATGCGCGACCAGCCGTCCGGCGGCGCCATCGTCAACGTCGCCTCCAACCTCGGCGCCCACAGCCGCATCCCGGGCCTGGCGGGCTACCTCACCACCAAGGCCGCCGTCTCGGCCCTCACCAGGGCCGCCGCCCTCGACCACATCGCCGACGGCGTCCGCATCAACGCGGTGAGCCCCGGCCCGACCGACACCCCCATGTCCCTCCGCCGGGGCGAGACCCCCGCCGACCGCACCACCCGCATGAGGACCGCGGTCCCCCTCGGCCGCGTCTCCACCACCACCGAGGTCGCCGCCGCGATCCTCTACCTGTCCTCCCCGGAGGCCGCGTCCCTGGTCGGCACCGACCTGGTGATCGACGGCGGCGCCTCCGCCTGACGGCGGGCGGGTCGCGGGGGGAGCCGGGGCCGCGCCCCGGCATGATCGCGGGACTCCGCGGAGCGGAAGGAGCGGGCGCCATGACCACCGCCCCCGGTGACGCACTTGCCTACCTGGCTGTGCGGGACATCGTCGAGCAGATGCGATCCGCCGTTCCCGGCAGGCTGGAGATCACCGAGGAAGGAATCGTCCACGACACGGGGTTCCCCAGCGGGCCGCACGAGGTGACCGCCGCCCGGGTCAGCCGCCGACTGGAGAAGGTCATGCCGGAGGGCCTGCTCGCGCACACCGGCACGCGATGCGGAGGACGTCCACGAGGGCGTGGTGCGGCATCCCGACGTCATGGTCATCGCCGAGGCCGACATGGAAGTCGAGGGCTCCTTCGACCCCGCCGGCCTGCTCGCGGCGATCGAGGTGGTCTCCCGCTCCAACCCGGACAACGACTGGGTCGGCAAGATGCGCGACTACCCGCTGCTGGGCATCCCCGTCCCCGTCCTCTTCGACCCGCGCACCGGCGGGGGCGACGTCCTGTCGGACACCCACCCGACGCCGAACGGGCCGCGCTACGCGACCCGTACGGACTTCGTCTACGGCGAGGACGTCACGATCGGCGAGTGGACGATCTCCACGGAGAATCTGCCGCGCTACCGGTGAGCGCCGCCGGGCGGGGTGGCGCGGCGCGGTCTCCTCGCAGACGGGCGCAGAAGCGCTCCGAGACGGGCGGCCGGGAGAGCACCACTGCGAGCGGCCAGGGGCGATTGTCGGTGGCGGTCGCTAAGGTCGGTGGTGTCTGAGGGGCAGTCAAGAAGGCGGTCGAGGAGGACTGACCATGCGATCACCGGACGAGCTGGGCCGCGTCCCCTGGCATGAGCTGGGGCATGCCTTCGGATCCGCCGATGATGTGCCCCGGCAGATCAGGGCGCTCTACCTCGGGGACGAGGAGGCGGCGCGCGAGGCGATATACGAGCTGCACGGGACGATCCACCACCAGGGCTCGATCTATCCCGCGTCCGCGCCCGCAGTCCCCTTCCTCGCCCACGCCGCCCTCTACGCCCGGGACAGCCTGCGCGCCGAGCTGCTGACGCTGCTCGCCACGCTCGCCGACCACCTCCCCGAGGACACCGCGTCGCCGCACTGGCCCGGCAGCTCCGTCGCCGGCGTCTGCGCCGAGCTGGCGCGGGTGATGCCCGATCTGCTGCCGTGCGTGCGCGACCCCGACCGTGCGGTGCGGCGGGCGGCCCTGCGGGTCGTCGCGGCGGTGGCCGACCTGCTGCCCGCCGAGCTGAAGGCGATCGCCGCCGCCGAGGCCGACGTGCTCTATGCCGAGGACCCGGTCCCGGCGGTGAGGGCGGACGCCATGGTCGTTCGGGCCATGCTCGGCGGGGAGCCCGCGCGGCTGGACGACCCGGTGCCCGAGGTGCGGCTCGCCGCCGCCGTGTTCGCCGCCGAGCGGTCCGGGCCGCCCTATGCCCCGGAGGTGGTGGACGTCCTCACCGAAAGCCGCGCCGCCGCCGACCCGGAGGACGACTACCCGGAGGACTCCCCGGACGGCGCCACGGGCGACTACCCGGACGACTTCGAGGACGGCTCCACGGACGACTTCCCCGGCGGCTTCCGGGACGGCTTCCCGGACGAGGACGACCTCCCGGTGGACGACGACTTCCCGTGGCCCGGCACCGAAGGCCGGGACGCGGACCTCACCCGCCTGCTGCTGGAGGACCCGGCGGCGGCCCTGTCCGTCGCCGCCCGCTGGGCCGCCGACGGCGACGTCGGCAACCGCGGCTCCTGGCTGGCCGAGGAGGTCGCCAACGACTGGCGCGACCGCGAGGCCGCCGTCATCGACGTGCTGCTCAGCGCGCTGCCGCACCAGCGCAGCGACGGCGAGCGCGCCAACCGTGTGGACGCCATCGGCCGCTGGGTCGCACTGCACCCGTCGCCGGGCCAGGAGCTGCGCGACACCCTGTTCGGCTACGCCCGCGGCGATGAGCGGCTGACAGCCCGGCCCGCGCTGCTCGCTCTCGTCCGCGCCCGCGACCCGCGCGCCATCGACCTGCTGGCCGACCGGCCCGGCCCCAGTCCCACGACGCTGCGGGCGGCGTCCGTGTATTTCCCCGGCGCGGGCGACCGCCTCATAGCCGTGGTCCGCCGCGAGCTGGCGGCGGACCCCGACGGCGGCGACGCGACCAACCTGATCGAAGCCCTCGCCGGCTTCGGCACCGCGGCGCTGCGCGCGGCCGTGCCCGACCTGATCGCCCGCCTGCCGCACGGCTACGGCGCCATCGCCGCCGCCCGCCACCTCGGCCTGGCCGGCGTGCGCAGCCGGGAGGCCGAGTCCGCGCTGCTCGCGTCCATGCGGCACCGCGAGACCAAGATCCGCGCGGCGGCGGCCGTCGCCCACTACCAGCTGACCGGCGACCCGGGCCCGGCCCTGGAGGTCTTCCGCACCCTGCTCTCCTCCCCCGGCTTCGCCCCCTTGCACGTGACCGACCTCGAAGCCCTGGGCCGCGCCGCGGCGCCGCTGCTCCCCCTGGTCGAGCCGCTGCTCACCGACTCCTACGAGCCGGCCCGCGTCGGCGCGGCCCAGGCCGTCGCCTGGCTCACCGGCTCCCCCGCCCGGTCCGTCCCGGTCCTCACCGCCTCGGTCGCCGCCAACCCCGTGGGCTTCAGCGCCCTGAAGGCCCTGGCCGCCATCGCCCCCGTCCCCGCCGTGCTGCATCCCGCCCTCCACGACTTCGCGACATCCCCTCGCCGCCTCATCGGCCCCACCCCGACCGACGAGATCCACCCCGACGAGCAGCTCCGCACCCTGGCCCGCCGCCTGCTCGCCCGATGACTTCCGCCCCGCCGGCCGGCCCCCTGCGGGGCACCCGGTCTCGCGGGCCGACCTGCCCGGACGCGGGGGCCGCGCCCGCCACCGCCCCTCCCCCGCCGGGACCCGGCACCGCGTCGTACGGAGAGCACCTGTAACACGGCGGCGGCCCCGTGCATCGACTACGGGTAAGAACACGCCGTCCGGAGGGGGCCGTCCGCATTGCGACACGCACAGACCAAGGCGTACATCGAGTTCGCCCAGGCCAGAACAAGGCCGTTGTACCGCTCCGCGTGGCTGCTCACCGGCGGTGACACGCACCTCGCGGAGGACCTCGTCCAGGAGACGCTGAGCCGGATGTACGTCGTGTGGGGGCGCCGGTCGGACAAGGTCGGCAACCCGGCCGCCTACGCCCAGACCGTCCTCGTACGGAACTTCCTGATGCACCGGCGGCGCCGCGCCACCGGCACCGAGCGGCTGACGGCCGAACCCCCGGAGTCCGGGCAGCAGCCGGCCGCGGGCGGCACCGCCGACGTGGCGCTGCGGCTGACGCTGCTCGACGCGCTCGCCCGGCTCAGCCCGAAGGACCGCGCGGTGCTCGTCCTGCGCTACTGGGAGGACCGCAGCGTCGAGGAGACCGCGGCGGCCATGGACGCGTCGTCGGGCGCGATACGCACCCGTACGGTCCGCGCCCTGGAGCGGCTGCGGGCCGAACTGGGCGAGCAGGCGGCCGATCTCGTCCCGCGCTGAGCCGCACGTCGCACCCGCCACCGCCTCGCGCCCAGGCGAACACCGGATCCGGCGCCGCCTCGCCATGAGGCGCACACCGCACCCGGCACCGCTTCCGCTCGCCGGCAGTACCCGCCACCCGTCCGCACGCGCGGTCCGCGCATGCCCACCAGACGAGGATCACCCATGCCCGAATTCGAGGACGCGCTCAGCACCGCCTTCCGGCAGGCCACCGAATCCGTCCGGCCCGACAAACCGCTGCGGCTGGTGTCCGAGGCGCACGCCCAGGGCCGCAGGATCCGGCGGCGGCGCAAGGTCGCCGTGGTGTCGACGGCGGTCGCCGTCGCCGCCGCCGTGGCGATCGGCGGCACGGTCGTCGCCACGTCGGCGTCCGGCAGCCACCGCGCCGGCACGATCGTCGCGGACCCCGCGAACCCGCGGACCGCCCAGGGGAAGAGGGACGCGCAGATGCGCGACGCCTTCACCGCGCTGCTGACCCCCGGCACCCTCGCCGGGATACAGTCCGAGGACAGCGACCCGGGGGAAGCGCAGCAGGGCGTGGCGCCCGCGGCGGGTATCGCGGCCAAGTTCACCAACAGCCGCGGCACGGCGGTGGTGTCCGTCTTCGTGACCCGCAAACCCGCCGGGTCGGAGCCGTCCAGGGCCGTCTGCCCTCCCGTCCGTGGTGGGGACTCCGACGGCCCGTGCCACCTGTTCGCATACAAGGACGGCCGGGGCATGGTCTCGCAGAACATCCATCCGGCCCCCGCGGACTGGCTGGGGTCGTACTACGAGACCGCCGACTACCAGGTCACCATCGGCCAGAACTGGTTGCGGACGCCGCACCACAGCAACTCCCCGACGACCGACGCGCCGCTGACCGTCGCGCAGCTGACGTCGATCGCCGAATCCGACCTCTGGCGGGACATCGCCGCGGGGATGCCGGTGCCGCCCCGGTCGGCCATGGTGCCGGGCCGGCTGATCACCACGGAATCGTGGTCCTGACCCTTCCGCCGCGACGCCGCTCCCGTACCGGCGGACCGGAATCGCTGGGCTGTATCCAACAGAGGCGGTAACGTATCCATCGTGCCGCGCATTGCGTACCCCGGCGGCGGGCCCTGACGTGCCCTACGGCCACTCGACCCTCCGGCAGTGCGTGACGTCCCGCCTCGATATCCGGTTGGCTTTCGTATGCCATCACGATCGGCCCAAGGGGAAGTGAAAAGCGATGTCCAATGTCGAGATCGTCAGGAAGATGTACGACGACTTCTTCGTCCGCGGTGACACCGACGCGGTGGTCGCGGTCCTCGATCCCACCATCGAGTGGGCGGAGCCCGACCTGGAGTTCCTCCCCTACGCCGGACTCACGAAGGGGAGGGAGAACGTCACCGAGAAGGTCTTCCCGCATATCCCCGCCACTTACGAGAAGCTCCTCTTCCGCCCCGAGACCTTCATCGACGGGGGCGACACCGTCACGGTCATGGGTGAGTGCCTCGCCAAGGGGTTCGACAACCCGGAAGAGCAATTCCCCTTCGCGCACGTGGTGAGACTCCGCGACGGCCTGGTCGTACGGTTCGACCACTTCGTCGACACGAACAAGATCGCCCGGACCCTGAGAACGAGATAGGCGCCACCATCAACACGGACTGGACATTCGGTGGCCTGTGGCCTTACGAGCCGCGGTGGTTCGACACCCCCGAGGGCCGATTGCACTACATCGACGAGGGGAAGCGCGACGGCGACGCGGTCGTGCTGATCCACGGAAACCCCACCTGGGGATTCCTCTACCGGAATTTCATCGACCCCCTGGTGCACGCGGGCTACCGGGTCGTCGTCCCCGACTTCCTCGGCTTCGGACGCTCCGACAAGCCCAAGGACCGCATCGCCTATCACGCCGCCGCGCACACCCGGCGCCTCGCCGACCTCCTGGACTCCCTCGACCTGGACCACACCACCGTCGTCCCGCAGGACTGGGGAGGGCTGGGCCTGGCCTGGGCCGTCGCCCGCCCGGAGCGCGTCGACCGGCTCTTCATCCTGAACACCACCGCACACAACCCGGACCATTTCCGGGTTCCGGCCGCGCTCAAGCTCTTCCGCACCCCCGGCCTGGGCGAGATCATGGTGAAGGGCCTCTCGCTCTTCCACCGCCTCTTCCTCTTCGCGGCCGGCACGATGCGCCGGGAGCGGCTGACACCCCAGGTGCGGCGGGCGTATCTCGCCCCGCACCCGACGTGGTCGAGCCGCACCGGGGTGCTGGAATTCCCCCGGCAGATACCCACCGGCCCGGTCAGCCCGTTGACGTCACTCCTCAGCGACCTCGAAACCGGCCTCGAACGCGAATTCAGGAGCCGGCCCGTCGAGATCGTCTGGGCCATGAAAGACGTGGCTTTCACGTCGCAGATACTCAATGACCAATGGCTCAGGACCTTCCCCGACGCCAAGGTGCTGCGCCTCCCCGACGCCGGCCACTACCTCCAGGAGGACGCCCACGAGGAGATCGTCGCCGAACTCCTCGACTTCCTCCGCACCTAGGGTCTGTTCCCATGGAAATCCTCGGCTACGGTGTCAGCACGATCCTGCCGAAGACCTCGCCGGCGTCCATTTTCCGGTGCGCCAGCACGGCTGCGTCCAGTGGCAGCACCTCGTGCACCACTGTTTCGATCTCGCCCCGGCTCGCCGCGGCGAAGTGCTCGCTCCGCACGGCACGCCGTTCGGCCGCGGTGACGGTGGCCGCGCTGAAAGCGGCGAAGGACATCGACTTCTGGAACGCCGCCATGATCTTCGTGCCGAAGTCCGCCGGTGGCTGCCCCGCGACGGCGCCCACGGCCACCATGCGGCCGTTCGGGTCGAGCCGGTCGAAGAACGACGGCATGTCCTTGCCGGCCACCACGTCGATGATGACGTCATAGCCCGCGGGAGACGGTTCCCCTCCGTCGCCCGAGCGGTCCAGCACATGGGTCGCGCCCAGGCGTCGCAGTCGCTCGCCGCGCTCGGCCGACGAGGTGGTGACCGCCACCGCGGCGGCGCCGCCGCGAGCGGCGAGTTGCACTGCCATGATCCCGATGCTGCCGGCCGCACCGCGCACCAGGACCGTCTCCCCGGGAGCGAAGTGGGCGTGGCGGAGCCCGAAGTGGGCCACCACGCCGGCGCTGCCGAGTGTCACCGCATTGACTGCGGACAGGTTCACGGGCAGGGGAACGATCTCCTCGACCGGCGCGAGGGCCTGTTCGACGTAGCCTCCGCCGGTCCCGGTGAAGGCCCACACCCGCCCGCCGATCCACGACGCGTCGACGCCGTCGCCGACCGCGGTCACGGTGCCCGCCACCTCGCCGCCCGGGATGTGGCCCTCCTTGAAGCCGTAGGCGGCCAGAGCCCCGCTCCTGATCACGGTGTCGACACCGCCGACGCCCACCGCCTCGGTGGCTATCCGTACCTGCCCGGCAGCGGGTACGGGTACCGGCAGGCCGACGACAGCCAGACCGTCAGGACTTCCGAACGTCCGGATCGAGATTGCCTTCACTGTGGTCTCCACGTTCTCGGACAGCTCAAGCACGAGAGCTTCTACGTCTCGGACGCTAACGGACGCCCTCGTCCGTTTGGGTAAAGTGAGAGTGGTGACCGACCGCTTGCCTCACACGCTGCGTTCCGACGCGCTGGACAACCGCGGACGCATCCTCGACGCGGCTCGGGCGCTGTTCTCCACCGATGGCCTGGACGTGCCGATGCGGGAGGTCGCGCGGCGCGCCGGGGTGGGACCTGCCACCTTGTACCGTCGCTTCCCGACCAAGCAGACGCTGGTCGCCGAGGCCTTCGCGGACCAGCTGAACGCCTGTCGCGCCATCGTCGACGAGGGGTGCGCCGATCCTGATCCGTGGCGTGGCCTGTGCCTGGTGATCGAGAGGATCTGCGAGCTGCACGCACGCGATCGGGGCTTCACCGAAGCCTTCCTGTCGACCTACCCGGAGATGAAGGATGTCGCCGCGGGCCGTGAGTACACGCTGAAAGCAGTCGCCGTACTGGCTCAGCGAGCCAAGGAAGCGGGACAGCTGCGGTCCGACTTCGTCCTGGACGACCTGATTCTCATCCTCATGGCCAACAAGGGGATCCACGCCACATCGACCGCCAACCAGGTCAAGGCCTCCCGACGCTTCGCAGGCTTGGCGATCCGGGCGTTCGAAGCCTGCCCTCAGCACGCACCGCTACCACCAGCGGCAGGCCCGGCCTCCGCAGCACCTGGTCGTCCCAGCCGCGCGCCCCGAGCCGTACGGGGTGGGCCGGATCCGGGTGCTGCTCGCGGAGCAGGTCCCGGACCGGGTCGGCGGTGATCTCCGGCGTGGTGACGGTTGCGGTGTGCGTCATGCGCGGCAACCGTAGCCCCCGCCCACGGGGTTGGGCCCGGGGACGGGGGCGTTCACGTCAGGGAGTGGAGCAGGTGACGGTCGGAGGCGGGGGCGGGGCGCTCGACGCGAGGAAGCCGAAGGTGGTCGAGGCACCGGCGGCGAGATTGCCGTTCCAAGCGCCGCTGTGGATGATGACGCTGCCGTCGGGATTCGTCACGACGATGACGTTCCAGGCCTGGGTGACCTGG
The DNA here is from genome assembly GCA_036015235.1 of Streptomyces sp. NBC_00433. Lineage (NCBI taxonomy): Bacteria > Bacillati > Actinomycetota > Actinomycetes > Kitasatosporales > Streptomycetaceae > Streptomyces > Streptomyces sp. NBC_00433. Next base: position 3,884,239 of record CP107926.1, read on the forward strand.
ATGCCGGTGAGGGTGACCGTCCAACTGGTCAGCGCCCGCAGGGCGGTGACGGTGACGTCGGCCTGGTAGCCGCCCTGCCAGGCGTTGCTGACGGTGAGGGCCGCGGTGCAGGCGGCTTTGCCGGTGCCGCCGGCGGCCGGGACCGCCGCCCGAGGCGCGGCCGAGGCGGCACTGGCCCCGCTGAGCGCGACGACGGCCCCGACGGCGAGCAGCAGCAGGGCGACCAGCAGCCTCGAAGCCCGCAGCGCGGGCCGGGCGAGTGATTCTCCACGTGACATGACCGGGGTCCTTCCGGGTGGGGGTACGCCCGTATATGGGAGCGCTCCCATACACGTACGACGGACCCGTTCACCCGTCAAGACCAGCACGGCCCCCCACCGCCTTACGCCACCGCGACGGCCCGCCGGTCCAGCTCCTCGGCGGGCGGCCCCGCCGGGTGAGGCCGGCGTCCTTGGTGGGCGGAGCGCGGGTGCGTATTAGGGTCGGGCGGGCACGGGCCGGGCGGGTATGCCGGTCCACCATCCTCACCCGTACGGAGGCGCGATGCGCGCGACGAACAACGGCAGCGCACTGCTGCGGCTGCGCAAGGTGAGCCGCACGTACGGCCAGCGCCGCGCGCTGCACCCGCTCGACCTCGACCTGGCGGCCGGGCAGTGCGTGGCCCTCTACGGGCAGAACGGCTCGGGCAAGTCGACGCTGCTGCGGATAGCAGCCGGCCGCGACGCCCCCACCAGCGGTGACGCACTCTTCGCCGGGCGGCCGGTCAGCGAGGACGACCCGGAGGTCAGGGCCAGGGTCGCCGTCGTCGGCGACACGGTCGCCTGCTACCCGGACCTCACCGTCCGCGAGCACCTGGAGCTGGTCACCGTCGCGCACGCCGTGGACGACGCCGACGCCTGGATCGACCAGGTGCTGGCCGACCGCCGGCTGTCCGACCACGCCCGCGCCCTGCCCGGCTCCCTCTCCTCCGGCCAGCTCCAGTCGCTGCTGCTGGCGGCCGCCCTCGTACGTCCCCGGGACCTGCTCGTCCTCGACGAGCCCGAGCAGCGGCTCGACCCGGCCGCCAGGCGGCGGCTCGCCGACCTGCTCATCGCCGAGAAGGCCGACGGCGTCGCCGTCCTGCTCGCCACCCACCAGCCCGACCTCGCGGAAGCGGTCGCCGACCGCATGATCGCCCTGGACGACGGCGAGGTCATCGCCGACGGGCCGCCCGCCGCGGTCCTGCGCGAGCTGGGCGTCCGCGGATGAAGGACGGCCTGCGGCCCGCACCGCACGACGACGAGACCCACGGCCCCGCGGCCGACCCGGAACCGGAAGGCGCGGACCCCGCCGACCCGGGCCTCTCCGCACCGGACGGCGAGGACGACGACGCCCCCTGGTCGGAGGAGGACGACGACCGGACCGGCGAGACGCTCGCCTGGCTGCGCCGCAAGCGGCGCGCGCACCGGCGGGCCAAGGGGCGGGAGACGGCCGTCCTCGCCTACACCGTGCTGATCGCCGTCGCCGGATACGGCAGCAGCTTCGTCGTCAGCTTCCTGCGCGGGCTGGAGGACGGGTCCGGCTACGCCGACGCCGCCCGTGACCTGCGCGCGGCGATGCCTCCGCTCTTCGCGCTGCTCGCCCTCGGGATCGCCGTGCTCGCCGCGCGGGACGCGCTGTGGCGGGGGCCGGTCGTCCTGCCGGGGCCGTCCGTGGGGTGGCTGCTGGCGCAGCCGGTGCGGCGGGGGAAGGTGCTGCGGCCGTGGTTCTGGCTGTCGGCCGGGCTCGCGCTGGTGGCCGGGGTGCTGGGCGGGATCGCGGGAGCCGCGGTGCTGCGGGTGACGGGGCTCGCCCCGCTCGGGTCGGCGGTGCTCGCCGCCCTGCCGGCGGGCCTGTGCCTGCCGCTGCTGGCCGTCGCCCTCGGGATGGCGGTGGAGCGGCACCCCGCTGCCGCCCGCGCGGTACGGCGGTGGACCGCGCCCGCGGTGCTGCTGCTGGCCGGGCTCGTCGCCCAGACCGTGCTGGCCGCCAACGGCCACCGCTCCCCCGCCGTCGAGCAGGTCGAGCTGTGGAGCGGCCCGTGGGGCTGGGCAGGCCAGCCGGTGGTGGACGCGGTCGGCGGCAGCGCCGCCGCCTGGCCCGCCGCCGTCGCCCTGCTCGCCGCGGCCACCGCCGCCGCGGTGCTCGCCGCCTACCGCGACGCCGCCCTGGTCCCCACCGCCCGCCTGCGCGAGCGGGCAGCGACCGCGACCACCGTCTCCTCGGTGGCCTGGTCGCTGGAGCTGCGGGCCGCCAAGCTGGCGATCATGGACGCGGGCGGCGGCACCCCGGTCCGCCAGGTGCGGCTGCGGCCGCCGCGCGGCCGGCTCGGGCGGCACCTGGTCGTCGCCTGGCGCGACGCGCTGACCCTGCTGCGTACGCCGGGAAGGCTCGGCAAGGCGGCGCTGTGGACGGCGTGCGGCGCGGCGGTCGCCGGGCTCGGCGCGGACCTCGGCGGGGAGCGCCGCTGGGTCGGGCTGGTCATCGGCCTGCTCCTGGGCTACCTGGCTGTCGGCGCGCTGGCCGAGCCCGCCCGGCTGGAGACCGACGACGTCCGCAGGGCGGCCTGGGCGCCCTACCGCTTCCGTACGCTGATGCTCCACCACGGCATCGTGCCCGCCCTCCTGGGCGCGCTCCTGGGCCTGCTCGCCGCCGTCCCCTACGCGGCCGACGGGCACACCTGGGCGCTGCTGCTGCTCCCGCTGTGCGCGCCGCCCTTCACCGGTGCCGCCCTGGTCTCGGCGGCCCGCGGCCCGGCCCGCACCCAGCTGCTCTTCCTCGGCGGCGGCTCCCCCGTCGGCGGTCCGGGACCGCTCATCTACGTCGCCTGGTACGCCGCGGGGCCGCTGCTCGCCCTCACCGCCCTGACCCTCGCCCTGGCCCCGGTCCTGCGCCACGCCACCGGCTCGGCGGTGGTCCAGGCGGCCACCGTCTGCGTCCTGCTGACCGCCCTGCTGCTCCTGCTGGCCACCCGCATGTCCGACCGCCTGCTGCGGCACTGACCAGCACTGACACAGTGGGGCCATGGGTACGTACGAGACGATGGCCACGCATCTGGAGACCGCCCGCCTGAGGCTGCGGCCGTGGGAGGACACGGACGCGGAAGACCTGCGGGCGCTGTTCGGGGAGCGCGGCGGGCAGACCCCGACGCTGGAGCAGACCCGCGTCGACATCGAGGTGCTGCGCGACCGGGAGGCCGCCGCCGGTGTCGCGCTGCTGCCCATGCAGCGGCGGGAGGAGGGCGACTTCATCGGTTACTGCGGCCTGATCGTCGGCAGGGCCACCGTGGACGAGCCCGAGCTGGCGTACGAGCTCCTCCGCCGCGCCCACGGGCAGGGTTACGCCACCGAGGCCGCCCGCGCCGTGGTCGGGGCCGCGGCGGCGACCGGCAGGGAGCGCCTGTGGTCGACGGTGGGCAGCTGGAACACCCCGTCCCTGCGCGTCCTGGACAAGCTCGGCTTCGCACGCCACCACGTGACCGAGGACGACCGCGGCGGCGAGGTCGTCTGGCTCACCCGCTCCCTCATCGCCCCCACCGGGCAGGCGGGTTAGGGCCTGTCGTTTGGATCTCCGCGGCGCCCTCGCGGACCCCGGCCCACGAGGGCGCCGCCCCGGTCATACGACCGCCCCGGTCAGAACGGCCGTCCGCCGCGGGGTGCTCCGGGGGAGATCACACCCCCCGGAGGGAACCCGTCCGGGGACAACCGGCTCAAGCCGGGTATGAGCGCGAATGACGTACACCACCCCTCTCGCCGCGCCGCGCTGGCCGCCACCGTGGTGGCCCTCGCGGCGACGGGAGCGGGCTGCAAGGCCGCCGCGCACGAGGCGGCCGTGAAGCCGGCGCCGGCGGCCGGGGCCTACCGCAGGGCGGCCGGGGCGCTGACGATGCAGGTGCTCGCCCACCCGGACGACGACCTGTACTTCATGAACCCGGACACCCTGCACGACCTCCAGGCCGGCACACCGGTGGTGTCGGTGTACGTGACCGCGGGCGAGTCGCGCGGCTGGAACACCCCGCCGGGCGGAACGCACAAGCACGAGCACGCCGACCAGGCGGCCTATTCCGCGGCCCGGCACCAGGGCCTGCGGCAGGCGTACGCGGCGATGCTGGGGCTGCCGCACTTCACCCGCTGGCAGAGCGAGGTGCTCGCCCTGCCGGGCGGCCTGCACGCCCAGATCGACTCGCTCGGAAATGGCGAGCGCCGGGCCAGCCTGGTCTTCCTCCAGGTGTCGATGCACGAGCTGAGCCAGACCGCGAGCGTCCAGATGCTGTGGTCGACGCCCGGCACCACGCTCGCGTACGTCCCGGCCGAGGACAGCCCGCCGCCGGCGGACGCGCCCGCCACGTACACCCACGACAAGCTGGTCGACGTCCTGGTCGCCCTGCTGAAGCGGTACGCGCCCACGCATGTCCGCACCCTCGACCCGGACCCCGACATCCAGGTCCACGACGCCGAGCACCTCAGGGACAGCGACCAGTTCGGCTACTCCGACCACCGCGACCACACGCCCGTCGCGCTCTTCGCGTGGAAGGCGCTCGCCCGGTGGGCCGCCGCCGGCGGCAGCGGCTTCACCACCGCGGCCTACCGCGGCTACTACAACCAGCGCTGGCCCTTCAACCTGCCGCCGGCCACCGTCGCGCTCAAGGCGCGCTTCATGCGGCAGTACGGCGGCGACCCCGACTGGTCGTGCGGCGACCCCGGCGGCTGCGGCGACTACGGGCAGGGCCGCGACCAGCCGCTCACCAACCGCAAGGGCTGGATCCGCTCGACCCACCCGCGCTACCCGGGCGCCGGGCAGGTGGTCGTCCCCGCGGCCACGGCGAAGGCACGGCGGACGGCCTACGAGGTCCTCGGCCTGCACGCGGCCGTCCGCACCGAGACCGCGCCCGGCAGCGGGCACTGGGGCCCGCCCCGGGACCTGGGCGGCGGGCCGCTCGCGCCGCGGCTGGCGTGCGTCGCCGTGCCGGGGCGCGGGACGCTGGTCTTCGGGCTGCGGTTCGCCGCGATCGAGGGGCACGGCGGGCCCAACGCGCGGGACGTGGTGGTCCTGGACGGCGGCCGCTGGACCTCGCTCGGCAATCCCGAGCGCTCCGAGAACCGGGGGCGGCGCGTCGGCCCGCCGTCGGCCGTCCGCACCACGGACGGCCGGGTCCACCTCTTCGTGCGGAACGCGGACAAGGGGCTCAGTACGCGGGTACGCGAGGCGGACGGCACCTGGAGCGCCTGGGCCGACCTCGGCGGCTCCGAGGTCCAGGAGGGCCTCTCGACGATCACCGACCGCCAGGGGCGCGTCCACGTCTTCGCCGCCGGGCGAGACACGGTCCACCACTGGGCCCAGTCGGCCCCCTCCGCCCCGGTGGCCTTCCAGCCCGCCACGGGCCTGCCATGCCCGGCCGAGATGCCCCTACCCGCACTCGCGCCCGGCGGCGCCATCGCCCTCACCTACAACCGTCCCGCGTCAGCGGATTCCCTCCGGGAGACGGTGCGCACCTAGGGGCGCGGGGCTGCATCTGATCTGCGGCCGGCGCCGCGTGGGCGCTGCTGCGTAGGGCGGCGCCCTACAGGGGCGCGTGGGGGCACCCCCACGCGCCCCTGTCAGGCACCCCCTTGCCGAAGGGAACCGCAGAACCGCCGCTTCCGGGGCAAACGGAAAGGTCCCGCACCGCCCGGAGGCGGTGCGGGACCTTCCGCGTAGAGCTCAGCGCAGCGTCACTTGTTGATCTTCGTGACCTGGCCGGCGCCAACCGTCCGGCCACCCTCGCGGATGGCGAACTTCAGGCCCTCCTCCATGGCGATCGGCTGGATCAGCGCGACCGTCATGGCGGTGTTGTCGCCCGGCATGACCATTTCGGTGCCCTCGGGGAGGGTCACGACGCCGGTCACGTCGGTGGTCCGGAAGTAGAACTGCGGACGGTAGTTGTTGAAGAAGGGGGTGTGACGACCACCCTCGTCCTTCGACAGGATGTAGGCCTGGGCCTCGAAGTCGGTGTGCGGCGTGACCGAACCCGGCTTGATGATGACCTGGCCGCGCTCGACATCCTCGCGCTTGATGCCGCGGAGGAGCAGACCGACGTTCTCACCGGCCTGGCCCTCGTCGAGCAGCTTGCGGAACATCTCGATACCGGTGACCGTGGTGGTGGTCTTCTCGGTCTTGATGCCGATGATGTCGACGGTCTCGTTGACCTTGAGGATACCGCGCTCGATACGACCGGTGACGACGGTGCCACGACCGGTGATCGTGAAGACGTCCTCGATCGGCATCAGGAACGGCTTCTCGACGTCACGAGCCGGGGTCGGGATCGCCTCGTCGACGGCCGACATGAGGCCGAGGAGCTTCTCGCCCCACTCCTTGTCGCCCTCGAGCGCCTTGAGCGCCGAGACCCGCACGACCGGAAGGTCGTCACCCGGGAACTCGTACTCGGAGAGCAGCTCGCGGACCTCGAGCTCGACCAGCTCGAGGATCTCCTCGTCGTCCACCATGTCGGCCTTGTTCAGGGCGACGACGATGTACGGGACACCGACCTGGCGGGCCAGGAGCACGTGCTCCTTGGTCTGCGGCATCGGGCCGTCGGTCGCGGCGACCACCAGGATCGCGCCGTCCATCTGGGCGGCACCGGTGATCATGTTCTTGATGTAGTCCGCGTGACCGGGGCAGTCGACGTGGGCGTAGTGACGCGACTCGGTCTGGTACTCGACGTGCGCGATGGAGATGGTGATACCGCGCTGGCGCTCCTCAGGAGCCTTGTCGATCTGGTCGAAGGCCGAGGCCTCGTTCAGGTCCGGGTACGCGTCGTGCAGCACCTTGGTGATCGCCGCGGTAAGGGTCGTCTTACCGTGGTCGATGTGACCGATGGTGCCGATGTTGACGTGCGGCTTAGTCCGCTCGAACTTCGCCTTCGCCACTGGGTTCCTCCTGGGGGTGGATCTGTACGCCTTGCTTCATCGGCGCCAGGTGATCTTTGTGGAACGCAAGCCTACGGCGGGTTATTCGCCCTTGGCCTTCGCGATGATCTCCTCGGCGACGTTCCGCGGAACCTCGGCGTAGGAGTCGAACTGCATGGAGTAGCTGGCCCGGCCCGAAGTCTTCGACCGCAGGTCACCGACGTAGCCGAACATCTCCGACAGCGGAACCAGGCCCTTGACGACCCGGGCACCGCTGCGCTCCTCCATGGCCTGGATCTGGCCACGGCGGGAGTTGAGGTCGCCGATGACGTCGCCCATGTAGTCCTCGGGCGTGGTGACCTCGACGGCCATCATCGGTTCGAGGAGCACGGGGCTCGCCTTGCGGGCACCCTCCTTGAACGCCTGCGAACCGGCGATCTTGAACGCCAGCTCGGAGGAGTCGACCTCGTGGTAGCCGCCGTCGAGAAGGGTGATGCGGACACCCACCATCTCGTAGCCGGCCAGGATGCCGAACTTCATGGCCTCCTGCGCACCCGCGTCCACCGAGGGGATGTACTCACGGGGGATGCGGCCACCGGTGACCTTGTTGACGAACTCGTACGTCGCGTCGCCGCCTTCCAGCGGCTCCATCATGATCTGCACCTTGGCGAACTGACCGGTACCACCGGTCTGCTTCTTGTGGGTGTAGTCGATGCGCTCGACCGTCTTGCGGATGGTCTCGCGGTACGCGACCTGCGGCTTGCCGACGTTGGCCTCGACCCGGAACTCCCGGCGCATCCGGTCGACCAGCACCTCAAGGTGCAGTTCGCCCATGCCGCCGATGATGGTCTGGCCGGTCTCCTCGTCCGAGTGGACCTGGAAGGAGGGGTCCTCCTCCGAGAGCCGCTGGATGGCGACACCCAGCTTCTCCTGGTCGCCCTTGGACTTGGGCTCGATGGCGACCTGGATGACCGGTGCCGGGAAGTCCATGGACTCCAGGATCACCGGGTTCTTGTCGTCGCACAGCGTCTCACCGGTGGTGGTCTGCTTCAGGCCCATCACGGCGATGATGTCGCCGGCGCCCACCGAGTCGATCTCCTCACGCTTGTTCGCGTGCATGCGGTAGATCTTGCCGATGCGCTCCTTCTTGCCCTTCACCGAGTTCAGCACCGCTGAACCGGCTTCGAGGCGGCCCGAGTAGACCCGGACGAAGGTGAGCTTGCCCAGGTGCGGGTCGCTCATGATCTTGAACGCCAGGCCGGAGAACGGCTCGTCGTCCGACGGGCGGCGCTTGACGATCTCCTCGGCGTTGCCGACGGCGTGGCCCTCGATGGCCTCGACGTCCAGCGGCGACGGGAGGTAGCGCACGACCGCGTCGAGCAGGGGCTGGACGCCCTTGTTCTTGAACGCGGTGCCGCAGAAGACGGGGGTGACGGTGACGGAGTCCTTGCCGCCCTTGGACGCCAGGGTGATGCGGCGGATGGCCGCGATCAGCTGCTCCTGGGTGGGCTCCTGGCCCTCCAGGTACAGCTCCATCATGGCGTCGTCGTTCTCCGCGACAGCTTCGAGCAGCTTGCCGCGCCACTCGTCGGCCGCCTCGGTGTGCGTGGCCGGGATGTCGACGACGTCGTACATCTCGCCCTTGGTCGCTTCGAGGGACCAGACCAGCGCCTTCATCTGGACGAGGTCCACGACGCCCTTGAAGTCCGCCTCGGCGCCGATCGGCAGCTGCATGACCAGCGGCACCGCACCGAGGCGGTCCACGATCATGTCGACGCAGCGGTGGAACTCCGCGCCGGTGCGGTCCAGCTTGTTGACGAAGCAGATACGGGGCACGCCGTAGCGGTCGGCCTGGCGCCACACCGTCTCGGACTGCGGCTCCACACCGGCGACACCGTCGAACACGGTGACGGCACCGTCGAGGACGCGGAGCGAACGCTCCACCTCGACCGTGAAGTCCACGTGGCCCGGGGTGTCGATGATGTTGATGGTGTGGTCGACGTCGTCGAGCGGCCAGTGACAGGTCGTCGCGGCCGACGTGATGGTGATGCCGCGCTCCTGCTCCTGCTCCATCCAGTCCATGGTGGCGGCGCCGTCGTGGACTTCACCGATCTTGTAGGAGACACCGGTGTAGAACAGGATCCGCTCGGTGGTCGTCGTCTTGCCCGCGTCGATGTGGGCCATGATCCCGATGTTGCGGACCCTGGCCAGGTCAAGCGAAGTGGTGGCCATGTGGCTCAGTCTTCTCTCGGTTTCGATGGGGGTGGTGACTACCAGCGGTAGTGCGCGAAGGCCTTGTTGGACTCGGCCATCTTGTGCGTGTCCTCGCGGCGCTTCACAGACGCGCCCAGGCCATTGCTGGCGTCGAGGATCTCGTTCATCAGGCGCTCGGTCATGGTCTTCTCGCGACGGGCGCGGGAGTACCCGACCATCCAGCGCAGCGCCAGCGTGTTCTGGCGGCCCGGACGGACCTCGACCGGCACCTGGTAGGTCGCGCCGCCGACGCGGCGGGACTTGACCTCAAGGGTCGGCTTGATGTTCTCCAGAGCGCGCTTGAGCGTGATGACCGGGTCGGCACCGCCCTTCTCGCGCACGCCCTCCAGAGCGCCGTACACGATGCGCTCAGCAGTGGAGCGCTTCCCGTGCAGGAGGATCTTGTTGACGAGCGACGTCACCAGCGGGGAGCCGTAAACCGGGTCGATGATGACCGGGCGCTTCGGGGCGGGGCCCTTACGAGGCATTCTTACTTCTCCTTCTTGGCGCCGTAGCGGCTGCGAGCCTGCTTACGGTTCTTGACGCCCTGCGTGTCGAGGGAGCCGCGGATGATCTTGTACCGAACACCCGGCAGGTCCTTCACACGACCGCCACGCACGAGCACGATCGAGTGCTCCTGCAGGTTGTGGCCCTCGCCCGGGATGTAAGCGGTGACCTCGATACCACTGGTAAGGCGCACACGCGCGACCTTGCGCAGGGCCGAGTTCGGCTTCTTCGGGGTGGTCGTGTACACACGCGTGCAAACGCCACGACGCTGGGGGGACCCCTTCAGCGCGGGCGTTTTGTTCTTCTCGACCTTGTCCTGCCGGCCCTTTCGGACCAGCTGCTGGATCGTAGGCACCGTTTCTCCGGTTTCTGTGTGCCGATCTCGATAAATCTAACCTGGGGACCGACCCACGCGGTCGGGTGTGTCGCGGACCCCACACATCCCCGCGAGCAATGGGGAAGTGCGTATGGCGGGTGTCGCGGCCTCGGTGCCCTCGCCCGGTCACATGGCACGCGCGAGAACCCGGGCACACCCCAGGCACAAGGTCAGAGCCTACCTACCGCATCGGCTGCGGTCAAAACACCTGCATACGGGCTGGATACGGGCCTGATTCCGGCCCCTCAGCCGGCACTCACGTGTTGCCCACCACAGCGATCACCGTGAACAGCATCACCATTGCCGCGAAGCCCGCGAGGGTCAGATACCCCAGGATCAGCCCGGCGATCGCCATGCCCTCGCCCTGCTGCCCGGTCCTGCGGATCTCGCTCTTGGCGCGGTGGCCCAGGATCACCGCCGGGATCGACGCCAGCCCCATCGTGAAGGTGCCGCATATGCCGCACACCAGCGACGCGACGGCCTGCCCGTTGGTCGACGGCATCGCCGGCACCATCGTGACGTACGGCGGCGCCCCCGGCAGGTAGGCCCCCGGCAGCAGGCCCGGCGGCATCAAGGGCGGCGGCGGCGGTGGCGGCGGCGTGGGAATGTCCGCCGTGATCCGGTCCAGCTCCTCGTACGTACGGGACTGGTAGACCAGGCCGACCCGGTCCTCGTACTCCGGCTGCTTGAGCCGCCCCTCGGTGAAAGCGTCCTTGAGGACGTTCACCGCTCTCTCCCGATCCGCATCCCCGGCCAGCATGTCTCCATGATGCCGCAGAGCGGCCGCCCCCGAAGGGAACGACCGCTCTGCGTTGTGCCAAGAAACTCGGACTGTCAGCCGTTGTACGGGCCGTAGTCGTAGTCCTCCAGCGGGACGGCCTGGCCGGAGCCGGTGCCGAAGGGGCTGTAGTCGATGTCGTCGTAGCCGACGGCCGAGTACATCGCGGCCTTGGCCTCCTCGGTCGGCTCCACCCGGATGTTGCGGTAGCGGGACAGGCCCGTACCGGCCGGGATGAGCTTGCCGATGATGACGTTCTCCTTCAGGCCCAGCAGCGAGTCCGACTTGGCGTGGATCGCCGCGTCGGTCAGCACCCGGGTGGTCTCCTGGAAGGACGCCGCCGACAGCCACGACTCGGTGGCCAGCGACGCCTTGGTGATACCCATCAGCTGCGGACGACCCGAGGCCGGGTGACCGCCCTCGGAGACGACCCGCCGGTTCTCGGTCTCGAACCGGCCGCGCTCGACCAGCTCGCCGGGCAGCAGCTCGGCGTCGCCGGACTCGATGATCGTCACACGGCGCAGCATCTGCCGGATGATGATCTCGATGTGCTTGTCGTGGATCGACACACCCTGCGAGTTGTAGACCTTCTGGACCTCGGCGACCAGGTGGATCTGCACCTGGCGCTGGCCCAGGATCCGCAGCACGTCGTGCGGGTTGGTCGCACCGTAGGTGAGCTTCTGGCCGACCTCGACGTGGTCGCCCTCGCCCACCTGCAGCTTGACGCGCTTGGAGATCGGGTAGGCCAGCTCCTCGGAGCCGTCGTCGGGGGTGACGACGAGCTTCTTGGTCTTCTCGGTCTCCTCGATCCGCACCCGGCCCGCCGCCTCGGAGATCGGGGCGACACCCTTCGGGACACGGGCCTCGAACAGCTCGACGACACGCGGCAGACCCTGCGTGATGTCGTCACCCGCCACACCACCGGTGTGGAAGGTACGCATCGTCAGCTGGGTGCCGGGCTCACCGATCGACTGGGCGGCGATGATGCCGACCGCCTCGCCGATGTCCACCAGCTTGCCGGTGGCCAGCGAACGCCCGTAGCAGTACGCGCACGTACCGACGGCCGACTCGCAGGTGAGGATCGAGCGGGTCTTGACCTCTTCGACGCCGTGCCGCACGAGCTGGTCGATCAGCACGTCACCCAGGTCGACGTTGGCCGGCGCGATGACCTTGCCGTCCACCACGACGTCCTCGGCGAGCATCCGCGCGTACACGCTGGTCTCGACGTCGTCCGCCTTGCGCAGCGTGCCGTCCTGGCCGCGCTCCGCGATCCGCAGCTTCAGACCGCGCTCGGTGCCGCAGTCCTCCTCACGGATGATCACGTCCTGCGAGACGTCCACCAGACGACGGGTCAGGTAACCCGAGTCGGCGGTACGCAGCGCGGTGTCGGCCAGACCCTTACGGGCACCGTGGGTGGAGATGAAGTACTCCAGCACGGACAGGCCTTCACGGAAGGACGCCTTGATGGGCCGCGGGATGGTCTCGTTCTTGGCGTTCGAGACCAGGCCTCGCATACCCGCGATCTGACGCATCTGCATCATGTTTCCGCGGGCGCCCGAGTCGACCATCATGAAGATCGGGTTGGTCTTCGGGAAGTTGGCGTTCATCGCCGCGGCAACCTCGTTGGTCGCCTTGGTCCAGATGTTGATCAGCTCGTCCGAGCGCTCCTGCTTGGTGATCAGGCCGCGCTCGTACTGCTTCTGGACCTTCTCGTCCTGTGCCTCGTAGGACGCGATGATCGCCTTCTTCGCCTCCGGCACCACGATGTCGGTGACCGAGACGGTGACGCCGGAACGGGTCGCCCAGTGGAAGCCCGCCGCCTTCAGGTTGTCGAGCGTCGCCGCCACGATGACCTTCGGGTAGCGCTCGGCGAGGTCGTTGACGATCTCGGAGAGCTGCTTCTTGCCGACCGCGTAGTCCACGAACGGGTAGTCCTCGGGCAGCAGCTCGTTGAAGAGCGCGCGGCCCAGGGTCGTCCGCAGCCGGAAGCTGTCGCCGAGCTGGTAGGGCTGCTCGCCCTCGCCGGGCTCCGGCGGCAGCCAGCCGCGCGGCGGGACGGTGCCCACCGGGAAGCGGATGTCGACCGGCGCCTGCATCGACAGCTCACGGTTGTCGAACGCCATGATCGCCTCGGCGGCGGAGCCGAACGCCCGGCCCTCTCCGATGACCTCGCGCTCCTCGGAGTCCGTGGTCAGGAAGAACAGGCCCAGCACCATGTCCTGGGTCGGCATGGTGACCGGACGGCCGTCGGCCGGCTTGAGGATGTTGTTCGAGGACAGCATCAGGATGCGGGCCTCGGCCTGCGCCTCCGCGGACAGCGGAAGGTGCACGGCCATCTGGTCGCCGTCGAAGTCCGCGTTGAAGGCGGTGCAGACCAGCGGGTGGATCTGGATGGCCTTGCCCTCGACCAGCTGCGGCTCGAAGGCCTGGATGCCCAGGCGGTGCAGGGTCGGCGCACGGTTCAGCAGCACCGGGTGCTCGGCGATGACCTCTTCCAGCACGTCGTAGACGACCGTACGGCCGCGCTCGACCATGCGCTTGGCCGACTTGATGTTCTGCGCGTGGTTCAGGTCCACCAGGCGCTTCATCACGAACGGCTTGAAGAGCTCCAGCGCCATGGCCTTGGGCAGGCCGCACTGGTGCAGCTTGAGCTGCGGGCCGACGACGATCACCGAACGGGCGGAGTAGTCGACGCGCTTGCCGAGCAGGTTCTGCCGGAAGCGGCCCTGCTTGCCCTTGAGCATGTCGGACAGCGACTTCAGCGGGCGGTTGCCCGGTCCGGTGACCGGGCGGCCGCGGCGGCCGTTGTCGAAGAGCGCGTCCACGGCCTCCTGGAGCATGCGCTTCTCGTTGTTCACGATGATCTCGGGCGCGCCGAGGTCGAGAAGCCGCTTCAGGCGGTTGTTGCGGTTGATCACGCGGCGGTACAGGTCGTTCAGGTCGGAGGTCGCGAAGCGGCCACCGTCCAGCTGCACCATCGGACGCAGGTCCGGCGGGATCACCGGGACGCAGTCCAGCACCATGCCGTTGGGCTTGTTGGTGGTCTGCAGGAAGGCGGAGACGACCTTGAGGCGCTTGAGCGCCCGGGTCTTCTTCTGGCCCTTGCCGGTGCGGATGATCTCGCGGAGGCGCTCGGCCTCCTGCTCCAGGTCGAAGGACTCCAGGCGCTTCTGCAGCGCCGCGGCACCCATCGAGCCCTGGAAGTACGTGCCGAAGCGGTCGCGCAGCTCGCGGTAGAGCAGCTCGTCGCCCTCCAGGTCCTGGACCTTGAGGTTCTTGAAGCGGGCCCACACCTCGTCGAGGCGGTCGATCTCGCGCTGCGCGCGGTCGCGCAGCTGCTTCATCTCGCGCTCGGCGCCCTCACGGACCTTGCGGCGGACATCGGCCTTGGCGCCCTCGTTCTCCAGCTCGCCGAGGTCGGATTCCAGCTTCTTCTGCCGGCCCTCGACGTCCGCGTCGCGGCGCTGCTCGACCTGCTGGCGCTCCACCGAGACCTGGGCCTCCAGGGAGGGCAGGTCGCGGGTGCGGCGCTCGTCGTCGACCCAGGTGATCATGTACGCCGCGAAGTAGATGACCTTCTCCAGGTCCTTCGGGGCGAGGTCGAGCAGGTATCCCAGACGCGACGGGACGCCCTTGAAGTACCAGATGTGGGTGACGGGAGCGGCAAGCTCGATGTGGCCCATCCGCTCACGGCGCACCTTGGCGCGAGTGACCTCGACGCCGCAGCGCTCGCAGATGATGCCCTTGAAGCGAACCCGCTTGTACTTGCCGCAGTAGCACTCCCAGTCCCGGGTGGGACCGAAGATCTTCTCGCAGAAGAGCCCGTCCTTTTCCGGCTTGAGGGTGCGGTAGTTGATGGTCTCCGGCTTCTTCACTTCGCCGTGCGACCAGGTCCGGATGTCGTCCGCGGTGGCGAGGCCGATCCGCAGCTCGTCGAAGAAGTTGACGTCGAGCACTGTGTCGTCAATCCCTCTCAGGGTTGATTCTCAAATGGTCTGAACGGGTCGTGGGGGCCGCCCGGGCTCCCCTTCCAAAGGGGTCCGGGCGGCAACCCGTCAGACCTCTTCGACGCTGCTCGGCTCGCGCCGGGACAGGTCGATTCCGAGCTCTTCCGCGGCGCGGAACACGTCCTCGTCGGTGTCGCGCATCTCGATGGACATGCCGTCCGAGGACAGCACCTCCACGTTGAGGCACAGCGACTGCATTTCCTTGATGAGCACCTTGAAGGACTCGGGAATGCCGGGCTCGGGGATGTTCTCGCCCTTGACGATGGCCTCGTAGACCTTCACGCGGCCGAGAACGTCGTCGGACTTGATGGTCAGCAGCTCCTGGAGCGCGTAGGCGGCGCCGTACGCCTCCAGCGCCCACACCTCCATCTCGCCGAATCGCTGCCCGCCGAACTGCGCCTTACCACCGAGCGGCTGCTGGGTGATCATCGAGTACGGACCGGTGGAGCGGGCGTGGAGCTTGTCGTCCACCAGGTGGTGCAGCTTCAGGATGTACATGTAACCGATCGAGACCGGCTCGGGGAACGGCTCGCCGGAGCGGCCGTCGAAGAGCCGTGCCTTGCCGGACGGCAGCACCATGCGGTCGCCGTCGCGGTTCGGGACCGTGGACTCGAACAGTCCGCGGATCTCGTCCTCCCGGGCGCCGTCGAAGACCGGCGTCGCCACGTTGGTGCCGGGCTCGACCCGGTGGGCGTCGATCGCCTCCAGGCGGCGGGCCCACTCGTCGGCGACACCGGAGACGTCCCAGCCCTGCTTGGCCAGCCAGCCGAGGTGGATCTCCAGCACCTGTCCCGGGTTCATCCGGGACGGGACGCCGAGCGGGTTGAGGATGATGTCGACCGGGCTGCCGTCCTCCAGGAACGGCATGTCCTCGACGGGGAGGATCTTGGAGATGACGCCCTTGTTGCCGTGGCGTCCGGCGAGCTTGTCGCCGTCGGTGATCTTCCGCTTCTGCGCCACGTACACGCGCACCAGCTGGTTCACACCGGGCGGCAGCTCGTCGCCCTCCTCGCGGTCGAAGACCCGGACGCCGATGATCTTGCCGACCTCGCCGTGCGGGACCTTGAGGGAGGTGTCGCGGACCTCGCGGGCCTTCTCGCCGAAGATCGCCCGCAGCAGCCGCTCCTCCGGGGTCAGCTCGGTCTCGCCCTTCGGGGTGACCTTGCCGACCAGGATGTCGCCGGCGACCACGTCGGCGCCGATCCGGATGATGCCGCGCTCGTCCAGGTCCGCCAGGACCTCCTCGGAGACGTTCGGGATGTCCCGGGTGATCTCCTCGGGGCCGAGCTTGGTGTCACGGGCGTCGACCTCGTGCTCCTCGATGTGGATCGAGGACAGGACGTCGTCCTGCACGAGGCGCTGCGACAGGATGATCGCGTCCTCGTAGTTGTGGCCCTCCCACGGCATGAACGCGACCAGCAGGTTCTTGCCGAGCGCCATCTCGCCGGCCTCGGTCGACGGACCGTCGACCAGCACCTGGCCCACGACGACCCGGTCGCCCTCGTTGACGACGACCTTCTGGTTGAAGGACGTGCCCTGGTTGGAGCGGGAGAACTTCGCGACCCGGTAGGTGGTGTACGTGCCGTCGTCGTTGGTCACCGTGACGTAGTCGGCGGAGACCTCCTGGACCACACCGTCCTTCTCGGCCTTGATCACGTCGCCGGCGTCGACCGCGCAGCGGTACTCCATGCCGGTGCCGACCAGCGGCGCCTCGGCCTTGATCAGCGGCACGGCCTGGCGCATCATGTTCGCGCCCATCAGGGCGCGGTTGGCGTCGTCGTGCTCCAGGAACGGGATCATCGCGGTCGCGACCGACACCATCTGGCGCGGCGAGACGTCCATGTAGTCGACGTCGTCACCGGGGATGTAGTCGATCTCGCCGCCGCGGCGGCGGACCAGCACGCGGGACTCGGCGTACCGCATGTCCTCGGTCAGCGGCGCGTTGGCCTGCGCGATGACGAAGCGGTCCTCCTCGTCGGCGGTCAGGTAGTCGACGTCGTCGGTGACGACGCCCTCGACGACCTTGCGGTACGGCGTCTCGATGAAGCCGAACGCGTTGACCCGGCCGTAGGAGGCCAGCGAGCCGATCAGACCGATGTTCGGGCCTTCCGGCGTCTCGATCGGGCACATGCGGCCGTAGTGCGACGGGTGCACGTCGCGGACCTCGAAGCCGGCCCGCTCACGGGACAGACCACCGGGGCCCAGCGCGTTGAGGCGGCGCTTGTGGGTCAGGCCCGACAGCGGGTTCGTCTGGTCCATGAACTGCGACAGCTGGCTGGTGCCGAAGAACTCCTTGATGGAGGCGACGACCGGCCGGATGTTGATCAGGGTCTGCGGCGTGATCGCCTCGACGTCCTGAGTGGTCATGCGCTCGCGCACAACACGTTCCATACGGGCGAGACCCGTACGGACCTGGTTCTGGATCAGCTCGCCGACGTTGCGGATGCGGCGGTTGCCGAAGTGGTCGATGTCGTCGGTCTCGACCATGATCGAGCGGCCCGACTCGCCGACCGTCTCGGTCTCACCGGCGTGCAGCTTCACCAGGTACTTGATCGTGGCGAGGATGTCGTCGGTGGTGAGCACGCCGGCGTCCAGCGGCTCGTCGGCGCCGAGCTTCTTGTTGACCTTGTAGCGGCCGACCTTCGCCAGGTCGTAGCGCTTCGGGTTGAAGTAGAGGTTCTCCAGCAGCGTCTGGGCGGCCTCCTTGGTCGGCGGCTCGCCCGGACGCAGCTTGCGGTAGATGTCGAGCAGCGCGTCGTCCTGGCCCTGGGTGTGGTCCTTCTCCAGGGTGGCGCGCATCGACTCGTACTCGCCGAACTCCTCCAGGATCTGCTCGGTGCTCCAGCCCAGCGCCTTGAGCAGCACCGTGACCGACTGCTTGCGCTTGCGGTCGATGCGGACACCGACCATGTCGCGCTTGTCGATCTCCATCTCCAGCCAGGCACCCCGGGAGGGGATGATCTTGGCCGAGAAGATGTCCTTGTCGGACGTCTTGTCGATGGAGCTGTCGAAGTAGACGCCGGGCGAGCGGACCAGCTGCGAGACGACGACACGCTCGGTGCCGTTGATGCAGAAGGTGCCCTTGTTGGTCATCAGCGGGAAGTCGCCCATGAAGACCGTCTGGGACTTGATCTCGCCGGTTTCGTTGTTGGTGAACTCGGCGGTGACGAAGAGCGGGGCGCCGTACGTGAAGTCGCGCTCCTTGCACTCGTCGAGCGAGTTCTTCGGCGGCTCGAACCGGTGGTCACGGAAAGTGAGCGACATCGACCCGGAGAAGTCCTCGATCGGGGAGATCTCCTCGAAGATCTCCTCAAGACCTGACTTCCTGGGGACGTCCTGCCCGCTGTCCAGGGCCGCCTCGACCCGAGCCTTCCACGCGGCATTGCCGAGCAGCCAGTCAAAGCTCTCGGTCTGAAGCGCGAGGAGGTTCGGAACTTCGAGCGGTTCACGGATCTTCGCGAAGGAGATACGCAGCGGAGCGGTGCTTGCGCCGGTGTTCGAATTGGTGGTCGAGGCGTTGCGCGAGGCGGCCAAGAGGGGGTCCTTCCGAGGGCTCGGACTCACTACGCGCGTACCGGTCCGCCCCTGAGGACCAGAAGAAAACCCTGATGACGGGCCCCTTCAGCAGCTCTCAGACGTGGGCATGCTCCTGGTGACGGGCCAGGCAGCAGCTAACAGGCAGCGCAAAGGGTCAGTGTAGCCACTTGGCACACTGATGTCCAGAGCTGTGATTCGGAGTACCGAATCGTCGCCCCCTCTGCCCGTCTGGCGGGTCCCAGCCTCGGAACCTGGAACCGCGTCCGTCAACCCTGCCGTCGTGCTGCGTCCTGCTGCATAGCCATGCATTCCCGCATCGCCGCCGATCCATGCATCGGACCTCGACCGAACCTGGACCGAAGTCCCCGGCGGTCTGCGGCGCGTCCTGAGAATTGCGCGCCGCGTGCCATACGTCAAGGCCCCAGCCCTGCGGACGTGCTCTCAGCAGGAGGAACACACTACCCGGGGGGTACGACAGCGACACGGCGGCCCGCCGCCGGAGCCGGGAACGACCGAGGGCGGCCACCCTTTCGGGTGGCCGCCCTGCGGCGGGTGGAGCAGAAGCTCCGAGGTGTCACCTGGGTGACAGGGTGCTGCTCGGGTAACAGGGTGTTACTTGACCTCGACCGAGGCGCCGGCGGCCTTGAGCGACTCGGCGCCCTTCTCCGCGGCCTCCTTGGTGACCTTCTCCAGGACGGGCTTGGGAGCGCCGTCCACGAGGTCCTTGGCCTCCTTCAGGCCCAGCGAGGTCAGCTCACGCACAACCTTGATGACCTGGATCTTCTTCTCGCCGGCGCCGGTGAGGATGACGTCGAACTCGTCCTGCTCCTCGACGGCGTCCGCGACGACACCCGGGCCCGCGGGGCCGGCGACGGCGACCGGGGCGGCGGCCGTGACGTCGAACTTGTCCTCGAAGGCCTTCACGAACTCGGCGAGCTCGATGAGGGTGAGGGTCTCGAACTGGGCGAGCAGTTCGTCCTGGGTGAGCTTGGTCGCCATGATGGCGGTCCTTCCACTAAATCGGCAGGTGCCGGATGTACAAGTCGGCGGGCGTACGGTCGGCCCGCGTCGGCCGGTGCCTGATGGCGCCGACCCGCGACCGGTGCCCTGCGGCACCGGTCATCGTGCGAGCCGAATTACTCGGCACCGCCCTGCTCGGCCTCGCCCTGCTCGGCCTCGGCCTTCTTGGCCCGAAGCGCCTCCGCGGTGCGGACGAACTTCGACGGGAGCGCCTGGAAGAGCGCGGCAGTCTGCGACTGCTTGGCCTTCATGGCACCCGCCAGCTTGGCGAGCAGAACCTCGCGGGACTCGAGGTCCGCGAGCTTCTTGATCTCGTCGGCGGACAGCGCCTTGCCGTCAAGGACACCGCCCTTGATGACGAGAGCGGGGTTGTCCTTGGCGAAGTCGCGCAGACCCTTCGCCGCCTCGACCGGGTCACCGGTCACGAAGGCGACAGCGGACGGACCCGCGAACAGGTCGTCCAGCTGGTTGATCCCGGCCTCGTTGGCCGCGATCTTGGTCAGCGTGTTCTTCACCACGGCGTACGTGGCGTTCTCACCGAGCGAACGGCGCAGCGTCTTGAGCTGCGCCACGGTGAGACCGCGGTACTCGGTCAGCACAGCGGCGTTCGAGGAGCGGAACTGATCCGTCAACTCGGCAACCGCGGCAGCCTTGTCAGGCCTCGCCATGAGTCTCGGCCTCCTTCCGGGGTGATTGCGGACCGCACGGAATTGAAGGAGGTGACGTGGCAAAAACGAACGCCCCGGCGCAGGCGCACGGGGCGTGACTCAACGAATCCCTCTCGGGCTCCGGAGATCATCCACGAATCACCTGCGCGGGCCGTCCGCATCCAGCGGATCCTTCGGTCGTCCCGCCCTTTTCGGGGCACGACGACGACCAGCGGTCTTTGGCTTCCCGGGAAGCGTACGGGACCGCGGCCCCGCGGAGCAAATCGCCCGCGGGGCCGTCGGCGGTCCCGGCCGTACCAGCCGCTCTGGCCGCGCTGAGGGCTAGCCCTCAGTTGTCCTGCGCCTTGTTCATCGCGTCGCCGAAGTCGACGGTGTCGGACGCGGCCGGCGGCGTGGCGGTCACCGCGGTGCCGAAGTCCGAGTAGAAGGTGGTCGTCTTCATCACGCCGGCCTTGGTGTCCGCCTTCACGACGGCCTCCACCGGGAGGTTGTCCTTCGACACCCACAGGTCGACGGTCTCCGAGGAGACACCGGCCTTCGTCAGGGTGTCCTTCAGCTGCGACTGCTCCGCGGCGCTCAGACCCGTGCCCGTGCCCCCGAGCATCGCCTGGACGTCGATCGTGGCCGTGTAGTGCGTGGTCCGCACGCCCCTGACCGTCTCGGTCCCGACGACCCGGCTGTCCGGCGCCGCCAGCGCCACGTCCACGCTCTTGACCGGGTTGTTGTTCTGGATCGAGTCCTTCATGTACGACCCCGCGACATCGCTGAGCTTGCCCATGTCGTCGTAGCCGTACCTGACCCAGTGCTTGCCGCCGAACTGCGCGGCCATCGCGGACCCCAGGTTCACGTAATACGCGTCCGGCAGGTACCGCGCGCTCATCGTGGTCGGCGCACCGGCCTCCCGCAGCGACTCCGCCGCGCTGCCGCCGGTGTACGTGATCCCCATGGTGCCGACCAGGCCGTGCCGCCAGTCGATCGCGCCCTTGCTGGTGATCGACATCGTGCTGCCGATCGAGATGTCCGACTCGACCTTCGCGGAGTGCACGCCGGTGGTGGTCTTCTTGACCAGGTCCAGCGCGTTGACCGCGTGCGCGGCCCCCGACAGCGGCGAGTCCTTGTGGTCGGTGCTCTGCGGCGCTCCTGTGGCGGTCGGCTCGTCCTTCGACTTGTCCCCCGCCGACGTCCCCAGCGGCCCGCAGGCCGCGAGCGCCAGCACCGACGCGACGGCGACGCCGGCCGCCGCCGCACCCTTGATCCCCGTGATCCCCTTGGTCCTGCGCATGACCCATCCCCCCTCACGGGGACCACACGCCCCCGTTGAACCAGCGGAACACTAACGCACGCCGCTGACAAGCCCGTACGGCGGTTTGTGGCACGGCTGTTGCCCTCGCGGAGCCGTCGTTGCGGCCCTCGCGGAGGGCCCTCCTGGGGCGCCGGGAACGCGAGACGCCCCGCACCGCCCGGGGAACCGGGGGTGCGGGGCGCCGGGGTTCGCTCCCGGGCGTCAGATCGACGCCGGGTCCTCCTCGACCAGGAGGTTGCGGGTGCGGTTGGGGTCGATCTGGATGCCGGGGCCCATGGTGGTGGACACGGCAGCCTTCTTGACGTAGCGACCCTTGGCCGCGGACGGCTTGAGCCGCAGGATCTCGTCCAGCGCCGCTGCGTAGTTCTCCACCAGCAGGGTCTCGTCGAAGGAGACCTTGCCGATGATGAAGTGCAGGTTGGAGTGCTTGTCGACGCGGAATTCGATCTTGCCGCCCTTGATCTCGGTGACCGCCTTCGCCACGTCGGGCGTCACGGTGCCGGTCTTCGGGTTCGGCATCAGACCACGCGGGCCGAGGACGCGGCCGAGGCGGCCGACCTTGCCCATGAGGTCCGGGGTGGCGACGACGGCGTCGAAGTCCAGCCGGCCCTTCGCCACCTCGTCGATGAGTTCGTCGGAGCCGACGATGTCGGCTCCCGCGGCTTCCGCGGCCGCAGCACGGTCACCGGTCGCGAAGACCAGGACCCGGGCGGTCTTGCCGGTGCCGTGCGGAAGGTTCACGGTGCCACGGACCATCTGGTCGGCCTTGCGCGGGTCGACACCCAGGCGGAAGGCGACCTCGACGGTCGAGTCGAACTTGGTGGTCGCGGTGTCCTTGGCGAGACGGACAGCCTCCAGGGGCGCGTACAGGCGCTCCTGGTCGATCTTGGCGTCCGCAGCGCGGAGAGACTTGCTGCGCTTGCTCACGTGCGTGCTCCTGTTGTCGTGACGGAGTCGTGGTGCGGGCCGAGCCGGCCCTTCCACAGTGGTGCCTTGGCGTGGACGTCAGCCCTCGCCGTTTTTCGCTCGGGCTTCCTGCTCACTCGCTTCGCGGACGGCCTCGTACCTCGGCCGGCCACTGCGCGAGCTCGGGCGTCAGCCCTTGCCTTTCCCTGCTCTGGCTTCCTGCTCACTCGCTTCGCGGACGGCCTCGTACCTCGGCCGGCCACTGCGCGAGCTCGGGCGTCAGCCCTCGACGGTGATGCCCATCGAACGGGCCGTGCCCGCGATGATCTTCTCGGCGGCGTCGAGGTCGTTCGCGTTCAGGTCGGGGAGCTTCGTCGTGGCGATCTCCCGCACCTGCGCGCGGCTGAGCTTGGCGACCTTCTTGACGTGCGGCTCGCCGGAGCCCTTGTCCACACCCGCGGCCTTCAGGATCAGCTTGGCCGCCGGCGGCGTCTTGGTGATGAAGGTGAAGGAGCGGTCGTCGTAGACCGTGATCTCCACCGGGATCACCATGCCGCGCTGCGACTCGGTCGCCGCGTTGTAGGCCTTGCAGAATTCCATGATGTTCACGCCGTGCTGACCCAGCGCGGGTCCGACCGGCGGAGCCGGGTTGGCCGCACCGGCGTTGATCTGGAGCTTGATCAGCCCCGTGACCTTCTTCTTCTTGGGAGGCATTGCTCTCTCCGGGTCCTGTTGAGAGTTTTTCCGTGCCTGCGAGCAGGCATACCGCACCACGATAGCGGGTAATGGGCCCGGCCCTGAAATCCGCGGGCCCGGGAGGGCGCCGGCCGGCCACTCAAGTCGTCCTCCGGCTCACCCGATGCACCCGTAACAGCGCCGGCGGTAGCTGAAATTCCGGTCTACGCGGGAAGAATTCTTGGCATGAACACTTCCCGTGGTGGGCTACTGGCTGGTACCAAGTTGGGGCAGCGTTCCCCCACTTGGAGGTTCCGTGAGACTGACCAGGCCTTTCGCCGCCATCGCCGCACTTGCGTCCGCCCTCGTGAGCGCGCTGGTGCTGACCGGTCCCGCACAAGCCGCCGGACCGGCGTACGTCGCACTCGGGGACTCGTACTCCGCCGGGAACGGTGCCGGCAACTACATCAGCTCCAGCGGCGACTGCCACCGCAGCAACAGCGCGTACCCGGCGCTGTGGGCCAGTGCCCACAGCCCTGCCTCCTTCACCTTCGCCGCCTGCTCCGGCGCGGTGACCAGCGACGTGACGGGCAGCCAGCTCGGCGGGCTCAACTCCTCCACCGGCCTGGTCACCATCACCATCGGCGGCAACGACGCCGGCTTCTCCGACGTCATCACCACCTGCGTGACCGGCTCCGACAGCACCTGCGTCAACCGGGTCAACACCGCCGAGGCCTTCGTCAGGAGCACCCTGCCCGGACGCCTCGACACCGTCTACAACGCCATCCACGCCAAGGCGCCCAACGCCCACGTCGTCGTCCTGGGCTACCCGGACATCTACACCCTCAACGTCTTCTGCATCGGGCTCAGCGCCACCAAGCACCAGAAGATCGACGAGGCGGCCGACGTCCTCGACACCACCACCGCCTCCGTCGCGGCCGCCCACGGCTTCAGCTTCGGCGACGTCCGCTCCACCTTCAAGGGCCACGAACTCTGCTCGGGCGACGACTACCTGCACTCCCTGGTCATCTCCCCGACCTGGGAGTCCTACCACCCCACCGCCACCGGCCACTCGGCCGGCTACCTCCCGGTCCTGAACGCCAACGACTGACCGGCGCCCCCTCCGCACGCGTCTGAGCCCCCGCTCCCATGACGGGAGCGGGGGCTCAGACGTGAGTCGAAAGCGTCAGTTCTTCTGGATCTGGTCGAAGCTGAGCTCGACCGGGGTCTCGCGGCCGAAGATCTCGACCAGGCCCTTGACCTTCTTCGAGTCGGGGTTGATCTCGTTGATCGTGGCCTGGAGGGTGGCGAAGGGGCCGTCGGTGACGGTGACCGAGTCGCCGACCTCGAAGTCCAGGACCTGGACCTCGACCTTGCGGGGCTGGGCGGTGCCCTCGGCGATGGCCGCGGCCTCGGCGGCCGCCTCGACCTCGGGGGCGAGCATCTTCACGATCTCGTCCAGGGTCAGCGGATACGGGTCGTAGGCATTGCCCACGAAGCCGGTCACGCCGGGGGTGTTGCGGACGACGCCCCAGGACTCGTTCGTCAGGTCCATGCGGACCAGGACGTAGCCGGGGAGCTTGTTCTGCCGGATGGTCTTGCGGTCGCCGTTCTTGATCTGAACGACTTCCTCCTGCGGGACCTCGGCCTGGTAGACGTACTCCTCGACATTCAGCGAGACGGCACGCTGCTCCAGGTTGGACTTCACCCGGTTCTCGTAGCCCGCGTAGGTGTGGATCACATACCACTCGCCGGGGAGCGTACGAAGCTCCTCGCGGAAGGCCGCCACCGCGTCCACCGGGGTGAGGGGGGCCGCGGCCTCTTCCTCGTCCTCTTCTTCGGACTCGCCCTCTTCGGACTCGCCCTCTTCGGACTCGCCCGCAGCCTCTTCGGACTCGTCCTCTTCCGACTCGTGGACGGCGGCCTGCTCGGCGGATTCTTCCTCGGCCAGGTCGGCGGCAGCCGGCTGGTCGACGTCGCCGTCGGCGGCCTCGACGATGTCGAGCGCGGTTTCGGCGCTCTCGACGGACTCGTCGGCGTCGTACACGTTCGGGTCAGACACGGTGACTGCTTCTTCCTGACTTCAAAGGTGGCACTGCGGGCGGGGCGGCCAGCGGCCTGCACCCTCCGCGCGGACTGGCGGGACCCAGGGACCAGCGGCCCGGGGACCCAGCCGGAGGACGGCTCAGCCGAAAACGGCGGAAATAAGCTTCCCGAAGCCCCAGTCAACCACGGCCACGAACCCGATGACGACCACAACGAAGACAATCACCACAGTGGTGTACGTGGTGAGGTCGTTGCGGGTGGGCCAGACGACCTTGCGGAGCTCCGCAATGATCTGGCGGTAGAAAAGCGCGAGGCGACCGAGCGGGCCCTTCTTGCCGCGCTTGCCACCGCGGCGGGGCTTCCGGTCGGAGTCCTTGTCGTCCTGAGTCGCGTCAGGCTCAGGGACCTCGATGGAGTCCGTGATCTCAGTCACTCGTCCTCACCTGACTCCGGGTCGTGGCCGTGCCGCGCCCGTCGCGCGGTACGGCGAGTGCTTATCTGCCTGCCCACGTCCAGGTCGGACGTGTGAGCAGGGCCGGAGGGACTTGAACCCCCAACCGCTGGTTTTGGAGACCAGTGCTCTACCAATTGAGCTACGACCCTTCGACAGACACTCCCAACGTACCGCAGGCGACATCGCCGGGAGGGCCATCGACGGTTGAGTGTACGTGTTCTGACGCTCCCCGTCGAACGCCTTGCACCGGAGTCCCTTCCGACCCGCGGAAGATCAGCTGCGGATCACCAGGAATCGGGGTCAAACCCCGGCCCGGCGGGCAAACTCCTGTGCGCTGCCGAACCCCGGTGCCGGGCGGCCCCGGTCTCTGGGAGCATGCAGTCATGAGCGCAGCCACTCCCTCCGTACCCCCCGCAAGCGACCGGCGGGTGTCGGTCCGCATCGGCTCGATCTCCGAGTCCGCCACCCTCGCCGTGGACGCCAAGGCCAAGGCCCTCAAGGCCGCCGGGCGCCCGGTGATCGGCTTCGGCGCCGGCGAGCCGGACTTCCCGACACCCGGCTACATCGTCGACGCCGCCGCCGACGCCTGCCGCAACCCGAAGTACCACCGCTACACCCCGGCCGGCGGGCTGCCGGAGCTGAAGGCGGCCATCGCCGCCAAGACGCTCCGCGACTCGGGGTACGAGGTCGACGCCTCGCAGGTGCTGGTCACCAACGGCGGCAAGCAGGCCATCTACGAGGCCTTCGCCGCCGTGCTCGACCCGGGCGACGAGGTCATCGTGCCCGCTCCGTACTGGACCACCTACCCTGAGTCGATCCGGCTCGCGGGCGGCGTCCCCGTCGAGGTCGTGGCCGACGAGACCACCGGCTACCGGGTCACGCTGGAGCAGTTGGAGGCGGCCCGCACCGAGCGGACGAAGGTGCTGCTCTTCGTCTCGCCGTCCAACCCCACCGGCGCCGTCTACAGCCGCGAGGACACCGAGGCGATCGGCCGCTGGGCCGTCGAGCACGGGCTGTGGGTCCTCACCGACGAGATCTACGAGCACCTCGTCTACGGCGACGCCACCTTCACCTCGATGCCCGCGCTCGTCCCCGAACTGCGCGACAAGTGCATCGTCGTCAACGGTGTGGCCAAGACGTACGCCATGACCGGCTGGCGGGTCGGGTGGATCGTCGGCCCCAAGGACGTCGTCAAGGCCGCGACCAACCTCCAGTCGCACGCCACCTCGAACGTGAACAACGTGGCCCAGGTCGCGGCCCTGGCCGCCGTCACCGGCAACCTCGACGCGGTCGCCGAGATGCGCACCGCCTTCGACCGCCGCCGCCAGACCATCGTGCGGATGCTCAACGAGATCGACGGCGTCGTCTGCCCCACCCCCGAGGGCGCCTTCTACGTCTACCCGTCGGTGAAGGCCCTGCTCGGCAAGGAGATCCGCGGCAAGCGCCCGGCCACCTCCGTGGACCTGGCCGCCCTCATCCTGGACGAGGCCGAGGTCGCGGTCGTCCCCGGCGAGGCCTTCGGCACCCCCGGCTACCTCCGGCTCAGCTACGCGCTCGGCGACGAGGACCTCGTCGAGGGCGTCTCGCGGCTGCAGAAGCTGCTGGGCGAGGCCACGCACTGACCTGGCGGTCGGCCCCGCGACCGTTCCGGTTCCGCGGTCGCCGGCCCCGCGGTCGTCCGCCCGTGGTCGTCCGCCTGTACGGGCAAGCCCCCGTTCGGAGAAACTGGTTCCGAGCGGGGGCTGACCTATAGCAGGATCTTGGAATGGCAAGCGACGTACGTACGAGGTCGGACCCGCGCGCGGGCGGCCGGGACATCCGGCACCTCCCCAAGGCACACCTCCACCTGCACTTCACCGGCTCCATGCGCCCGGCCACCCTCCTGGAGCTGGCCGACAAGCACGGTGTGCACCTGCCCGAGGCGCTCACCTCGGGCGAGCCGCCGAAGCTGCGGGCCACCGACGAGCGCGGCTGGTTCCGCTTCCAGCGGCTCTACGACTCCGCCCGCTCCTGCCTGCGCACCCCGGAGGACATACACCGGCTCGTGCGCGAGGCCGCGCAGGAGGACGCCGCCGACGGCTCCGGCTGGCTGGAGATCCAGGTCGACCCGACCTCGTACGCCCCCCGGCTCGGCGGGCTCATCCCCACCATGGAGATCATCCTCGACGCGGTCCACACCGCCTCCCGCGACACCGGCGTCGGCATGGCCGTCGTGGTCGCCGCGAACCGCATGAAGCACCCGCTGGACGCCCGCACGCTGGCCAGGCTCGCGGTCCGCTACGCCGACCAGGGCGTCGTCGGCTTCGGCCTGTCCAACGACGAACGCCGGGGCCTGGCACGCGACTTCGACCGCGCCTTCGCCATCGCCCGGGAGGGCGGGCTGCTCGCCGCCCCGCACGGCGGCGAACTCTCCGGGCCCGCCAGCGTCCGCGACTGCCTTGACGACCTCGGCGCGCAGCGCGTCGGCCACGGCGTGCGCGCCGCCGAGGACCCGCGGCTGGTCCGCCGCCTCGCCGAGTCCGGCGTCACCTGCGAGGTCTGCCCGGCGTCCAACGTCGCCCTGGGCGTCTACGACAAGCCCGAGGACGTCCCGCTGCGTTTCCTCTACGACGCCGGCGTCCCGATGGCCCTCGGCGCCGACGACCCCCTCCTCTTCGGCTCCCGCCTGGCCGCCCAGTACGAAATCGCCCGGGACGTCCACGGCTTCACCGACCAGGAACTGGCGGAACTGGCCCGCCAGTCGGTCCGCGCCTCCCGCGCCCCGGAGGACGTCCGCGACCGGATGCTGGCCGGCATCGACACCTGGGCGCACTGACGCGCTCCCCGCGCTCGCGGGCGCTCCGGGTGCCCCCCGGGTCTCGCCCGCCCCCCGCCGATCCGGGCGAGACCCCCGGCAAACAAGGAATCACGCGGACCGCCCCTCGCGCACCTGCCCCGGTGCACAGGGGGCGCTCCCTATGCACATCCGGTGTCCAAGGTGAGCGCCCGGGTGATGTGTGCCGCCAGGGCGAGGTCGTGCACCCCGCACACCCCGTTCGCGGACTCCGCGGTCGCGCCCTGCGGCTCGGGGTGGGAGACCAGGGGCTGGCGCACCTGCGCCTCGGCCCTGCGTACCCGGGCCGCCACCGTCTTGGGGTGCACCCCCAGACGCGCCGCCGCGCTCGGCGTGTGCTGGCCGGATTCGATCCACGTCACCACCGTCGGCAGCAAGTCCCCGTCCAACCGGCCGAGATACTCCTCGGCCCAGCGCCGCGGCCCGGCGCCCGCCAGCAGCTCGTCGAGATCGGGCGCCGGTCCCTGCGCCGCCCCGCCCAGGTCCAGCCGCACGATCCGCAGCGCCAGGTCGAGCCGTATCCGGTCGGCGAGCCGGGCGAGGTCCAGGCCGAGCAGCTGCCCCACCGTCTCCGCCCGCTGCCGCACCGTATTGCGGTGGAAACCGGCCAGGCGTGCCGCGCCTATCGGGCCGTACGCCAGCCACATCCGCATCCCGTCCAGCCACTCCGCCCGCCGGGCGGGCGGCCAGGTGTCCAGCGGGGCCAGCAGCGCCGCCGCCCACCGGGCCGCTGCCGCGGGCGGCAGGACGCGTACGAGGTCGATGTCGGGCGTGAAGACCGCGAAGCGGTCCGCATGGGTGCCGGCCGCCGCCAGCGCCCGTGTCGCCTCGCCGTGCGCGTCTGCGACGCCGTCCAGCGGCGCCGGGCGGCTCGCCCCGAGCCGGAAGCCCTCCCGGCGGGTCACCAGGTCGCGCAGCAGCGCCTCCGTGGGCGCGTCGGGGGTCGCGACGATGATCACCTGGTCCTCGTCCACCGGGCAGCCGACGACGAGCCCCGCGTCGCCCAGATGGTAGTGGCACGCCGACACCAGCGTGTCCCTGTGCGCGGCCCGGCCGCCCACCACGTAGACGCGTACGCCGTCCGCGTCGAGCACCGCCGGGCTCATCCCCAGCGGGTGCGCCGCCCGCCTGGCGGCCAGCACCTGGCCCGACATCAGCATCTGCAGGACCGAGGAGCGTATCGGCGCCCGCTCGCCTTCCACCGCGGCCCGCAGCCGCAGCCACGACGACAGCAGCAGCTCGGCCATCGTCACCGCCTCCGTGGCCGGCTGCGGCCAGCCGGCCGACCGTGCCCGCGCCACCGCCAGCACATCGTGGGGCGCCGCCGGGCCGAGGGCGTACAGCCGTACGTTCCACGCCCCCACGTCCGCCGTCGCGGCCTGCGTCGTGCCGTCGGTCAGCGCGGCGACCCGGTCGGCGGGCAGCGTCAGGCCGCCGGTGAGAGGCGGCGGCGGGCGGTGCGGGGCGAGCAGGACGGCCTGGCCGTCGGTCATCCGCGCCAGCCAGCGCAAGACGCCGGCCGCGGTGCCGGGTGCCGTCGAGAGCTGCTTGGCGCACTCCAGCAGCTCCTGGGCGCGGCGGCCCGCCGCCGCTTCCTGGTCGGCGAGCAGCTGCGCCAGCCGCGGCACCGTGCAGGTCCCCGGGTCCGCCAGCAGCACCGGCAGCCGGTGCCGGGCGGCGGCGGCCAGCATCCCGGGCGGCGCCGGTTCGCCGACGGCCAGTGCCGCCGCCCCGCCCTGCGCGAGTGCCCGCAGGTCGGGCTCCTGGCCCGGCGCCAGTACGGCCAGCACGTCGCGCCAGCCGCGCTCGCGGGCCGGGGCGTCCGCCGGGTCGGCCGGCCACACCCCCGCGACCTGGCGGTCGCCCTCGCCCGGCACCTGCCCGGTGCGGCGGAGCCGGTCGGGCGCCGAGCTGATCAGCGTGTCGAGGGTGGGCACGGGCTCGGGGTCAGAGCCGCACGCCGACCATCACCGGTTCGTTCACCAGCGTCACGCCGAAGGCCGCGTGGACGCCGTCGCGTACCTCGCGGGCCAGGGTGAGCAGGTCGTCGGTGGTGGCGGCGCCGCGGTTGGTCAGCGCGAGCGTGTGCTTGCCGGAGATGCGGGCCGGGCCCGTGCCGTAGCCCTTCGTGAAGCCCGCCTTGTCGATCAGCCAGGCCGCGGACGTCTTCGTGCGCTCACCCTCCGCCGGGTAGGCCGGCGGTGCCGCGTCCGCCCCCAGGCGGTCGTGGACGCGGTCCAGGAACGCGGCGAATTCGGCGGCGGTCAGCACCGGGTTGGTGAAGAAGGAGCCGGCCGACCAGGTGTCGTGGTCGGCCTCGTCCAGCACCATGCCCTTGCTCGCGCGCAGCCCGAGCACCGTCGCGCTGGCCTTGTCCAGCGGCACCCGCTCGCCGGGCTCGACGCCGAGCGTACGGGCGGTCTCCGCGTATTTGAGCGGCGCGGACAGGCCGCCGGCGTCCTCCAGCGCGAAGCGCACGCGCAGCACGACGTAGCGGGCCGGGTCCTCCTTGAAGCGGCTGCTGCGGTAGGAGAAGGCGCACTCGGCGGCGGGGAGGGTGACCGTCTCGGCGGTCCTGCGGTCGTAGGCGAGGACGTCGGTGATGGTGCTGGAGACTTCCTGGCCGTAGGCGCCGACGTTCTGGATCGGGGTCGCGCCGGCCGAGCCGGGGATGCCGGCCAGGCACTCGACGCCCGCCAGGCCCGCGCGTACGGTCGCGGCCACGGCGTCGCTCCAGGGCTCGCCGGCGGCGAGTTCGAGGGTCGTGCCGCGGAGGGTGGCGCCCTGGGTGGCGATGCGGACGGCGGTGCCGTCGAAGCCCTCGTCGGCGATGAGGAGGTTGCTGCCGCCGCCGATGAGGAGGACGGGCTCGCCGCGGGAGTCGGCGTCGCGGACGGCGGCGACGAGGTCGGCGTCCGTGCGGGCCGTGAGCAGGCGGGTGGCGGGGCCGCCGAGGCGGAGGGTGGTGTACGCGGCGAGAGGGTGCACGGGGTCAGCTTATTTGGGCCGGGGGCCGGGGGTTCCGGCGGAGGGGGGCGAAATTAGCATATTTACGGCGCGGCACCCTCCTGCGTCAACGGCACCCACTTCCGAGCGCCACAAATATACGAACAATTTCGCCCCCCTCCCCCTCCACCCCCGGCCCCCTCCGTCTTCCTCGGCGCGCCCGCCCGCTCCGGTGGCCTCGTCGGCCCCTCCGCTCCGGCGACTCCGTCGACCCCTCCGCTCCGGCGACTCCCGTGGGGCAGTTCGCTCCGGTGGCTTCGGTGGGCCCGTTCGCTCCGGTGCTTCGGCGGGCCCGTTCGCTCCGGTGGCTCCCGTGGGCCCGGTGACTCCGGTGTCCGTCAGCCCCTCCGCTCCGGCGACTCCCGTGGGGCCGTTCGCTCCGGTGGCTTCGGTGGGGTACGCCGTCCGCGGGTGGCGCGCGCCGGTCTGCCGGCCCCAGGGTCAGGAAACCGGCAGTGCGATGCTGTCGATCGCGGCTTCGGCGATTCGGTTCCTGGTCTTCACGTCGACCCCCGCCTTGGCGAGCGCTTCCAGCCCTCGATGCGTGGTGAGGATCAGTCCGCCGAGCGCCTCGGCGTCGGCGGCCGGGTCCAGGTGCCCGGCGCGCTGCGCCTGCTCGACAAGCCGGCGGCAGCTGTCGAGCAGCATCTCGTACGCGGCGAGCGACCTGCTCGCGACGGCGTCGTCCTCCGACGCCAGTTCGGCCGTCGCCTTGGCCAGCAGGCAGCCAGGCTGACCGGTGTGGCCGTCCGGCGCCGTGAGCCATCCGCGGAGGCGGTCGAGGGCCTGGTCCTCCGGGCCTTCGAGCATGGCCGCGGCAACCTCGTCGGAGTCCGCGCAGTAATCCTCGAATATTCGCTGGAACAGCGCCTTCTTGTCGCCGAACGCGCCGTAGAGGCTTCCCTTGCTGAGCCCTGTCGCGCGGGAGAGATCGTCGACCGAGGTGCCGTGGTAGCCGGTTTCAGTGAACTGCCGGCGCGCGGTGGTCAGGACGTCTTGCTCGCTGAATTTCCGTGGTCGCCCCATGGCTCCAGGGTATGCCGTTCTGAACCATCGGTCCAAATCTTCTGGACGTTCCGTTCCAGAACCCTGTATAGTGGACCGTATGTTCAGAACTAGCATCTCACCCGACACCACCGAGTTCGCAGGAAAGCGCGCGATCGTCACGGGAGGCAGCCGCGGGATCGGCGCGGCCATCGTGCAGCGGTTGCTCGACGGCGGCGCGAAGGTCGTCACCACGGCGCGTAACGCCTCCGACGAGACGCCGAAGGCCGCCACCTTCATCCGGGGCGACATCGGCACCCTCGCGGGCGTGCAGGCATTCACCGCGGCAGCGCTCGACGAGCTCGGCGGCGTCGACATCGTGGTCAACAACGCGGCGGCGGCGCGCGCCCACATCGGGGGCGTCTCGTCCATCCCCGACGAGGAGTGGCTCGACGCGCTCGACCTCAACTACCTGTCCGCCGTGAGGGTCAACAACGCGCTGCTGCCGGCGCTGCGCGAGGCCGGGCCGGGCGGCGTGATCGTCAACATCTCGTCGGGAGCGGCCCTCACGCCGCCGCCGCCGCTGGCTCACTACGGTGCCGCCAAGGCCGCCCTCAACGCCTACAGCAAAGCGCTCGCCTCCGAGCTCGCGCCTGCCGGAATCCGCGTCACCACGATCATCCCCGGCAATGTGCTCACCCCGGGCGCCGACGCGATCCGCCAGAATTTCGCCGACGCGATGGACGTCCCGCTTGCCGCCACCACAGCGGGCATCCCCCTGGGTCGTCCCGGAGACCCGCGCGACATCGCCGAGGCCGTCGCCTACCTCGCGTCGGACCGGGCCCAGTGGGTCACCGGCGTAAGCCTGACAGTCGACGGCGGTGAACTCCCCGTCATCTAGCTCCGGTTCGGTCAGCCGCTCGTACGGCCCGCGGCGACCCCGGCGGCGCGAGATCCGTCCCGCGCCGCCGGGCAAGGGAAAGGGGCGGGTGGGCGGGGGAAGCACCCCGGCCACCCGCCCCGGACGGGGAAGGTCAGGCCACCGGCTGGAGGGACGCCGCGTCCGCCTTGGCCGCGGCACCCGGCCGCCCGGCGGAGCTCCTCGGGAGCAGGAGCGCAGCGACGAGCGCGGCCGCCAGAACCCCCGCCCCGACCCACAGCGCCGGGGTGAGACCGGCCACGTACTGTGCACCGGACCCGTAGCCGCCCTGGGCCGCGAAGATCGAGCCGAGCACGGCGATCCCGAGCGCTCCCCCCACCTCGCGCAGCGCGTTGTTGGCCCCGGAGGCGATGCCCTGCTCACCGGGCGAGACGCTGGACATGACCAGGCTGGTCGCCGGTGCGATGAAGAGCGCCATCCCGGCCCCCGAGAGGATGAGCGCGGGCAGCTGGGCGACGTAGGACACGTCGGGCGAGAGGATCAGCGCGAACCACCCGAGGCCGATGGCCTGGAGCGCGAGCCCGGCGGCGACGACGGGCCGGCCGCCGATGCGGTCGGAGAGGAAGCCGGCGACGGGCGCGACGAGCATCGGCATTCCGGTCCAGGGCAGCATGCGCAGGCCGGCCTGGGTCGGGGTGTAGCCGAGCACGGTCTGCAGGAACTGGCTGAGCAGGAAGATCGACCCGAACATCCCGGCGAACATCAGTGCGCTGGAGACGTTGATGGCGGTGAAGTGCCGTCCGCGGAAGAGCCGCATGGGCAGGATCGGGTTGCGGGCGGTCATGCCGTGCCGGACGAAGGCCAGGACGAGCACGGCGCCGCCGATCAGTCCGGCGAGGACACGGGCGCTGGTCCAGCCGTGGGAGGTGGCGTTGACCAGCGCGAAGACGATCCCGAAGAGGCCGAGGCTGATCAGTACGGTGCCGCGGCCGTCGATGCGCGCACCGGGCGCGGTGGACTCGGCGAGGCGGAGCCGGGCGAGCGGGATCAGGAGCAGGCCGATCGGGACGTTCAGCCAGAAGATCCACTGCCAGGAGATGTGTTCGGTGAGGCTGCCGCCGATGAGCGGTCCCGAGGCGACGGCGAGTCCGTTGACGGCGCCCCAGATGCCGAAGGCGGCACCGCGGCGTTCGGCGGGGACGGCCGCGCTGAGCAGGGTGAGGGTGAGCGGCATCATGATGGCCGCGCCGACGCCTTGGACGGCCCGGAAGGCGATGAGTTCGTTGATGCCGGGGGCCAGGGCCGCGGCGGCGGACGCCCCGGTGAAGATCGACAGGCCGGTGATGAAGAGCTTGCGGCGGCCGAAGCGGTCGCCGAGGGACGCGCCGAACATCAGGAGTACGGCGAAGGTGAGCGTGTAGGCGTTCACTGTCCATTCGAGGTCGGACAGCGCGCCGCCCAGGTCCTTGCGGATGGAGGGCAGTGCGGTGGTGACGACGAGGTTGTCCAGGGCCGCCATGAATCCGGCGACGCTGGTGATCACAAGCGCCCAGGCCGCCGTGGCAGGCCTACGAGTGTCGGTGTGCTGGTCCATTGCCGTGCTCTCCTTACTCCCCATACGGGTCGCTCCCCTGGCGGGTTGCTTCCGTCAACTCTGGTTAGTTATTGATGACTAACTTCTGCGGGCGAAAAAAATGGCCGGCCACCGCAAAGGGCCGGCACTCGGTCACTTCGGCCTGACGGTTTCGTAGAAGCCCTCCCAGATCCGGTGGCCTGCGGGGAAACCCAGCGACACCAGCGTGTTCACGAGCATCCCGTAGGCCAGGAAGGTCGTGGTCTCGTCGACGTCCGCACCGAGGGCGAGCTGGACCGAGTCCCACAGGTCCTGCCAGGACGCCCGCACCGCCTCGCCGAAGGCGTGGTCCCCGGCCGCCTCGGCCGAGGCCACCGCGACGTACGTCTGCATCTGCATCAGCAGCCGCTCCGGGTCCTCGTGGATCATCCGCTGGTAGGCGGCGCCCATCGCCTTGAGCTTCTCGTCCTGCGGCACATCGGCGGCCGCCTCGGCGAACAGCTCGCGGGTGCCGTCGATGCAGCGCCGGGACGCGGCGAGGAAGATGGCCTGCTTGTTCGGGAAGAGCCGGAAGAGGTACGGCTGCGAGACGCCCACCCGGCGGGCGATCGCCTCGGTGGACGTGCCGTTGTAACCGCTGTGCGCGAACTCACTCATCGCCGCGCGGATGACGCTCTCGCGTCGCTCTTCTGCGCTCATCCTGACCATGGGTAAAAAGTTAGTGGCCAATCACTACCTTGTCAACCGCAGCGAGCGGAGAGCGCGGTAAGGACCGCCCACCAGGGGTGGGCGGTCCTTACCTTCGTTCCGTTGCTCAGGCGAGCCTGACCACCGCACGGGACATGCCGAGCACCTTCTGACCTGCGGACATCGCCACCAGGTCGACCCGGACCAGGTTGTCGTCCAGCTTGACGGCGACCTTCGCGGTGACCTCGATCAGCGCGCCCTCGTCGTCGTTCGGCACGACGACCGGCTTGGTGAAGCGCACGCCGTAGTCGACGACCGCACCCGGGTCGCCGACCCAGTCCGTGACCACGCGGGCCGCGGACGCCATGGTGAACATGCCGTGCGCGATCACATCGGGCAGCCCGACCGAGCGGGCGAACTTCTCGTTCCAGTGGATCGGGTTGAAGTCGCCGGACGCGCCCGCGTACTGCACCAGCGTCGCCCTGCTGACGGGGAAGCTCCGGGCGGGCAGCTCCGTGCCGACCTCGACCTCGTCATATGCCACGGTGGCCGTCATCGGACCTCTCCGTCCTGTGCCGGCTCGGCCGCGCGGGCGACCAGCTTGGTCCAGGCGGTCACCACGTGCTCGCCCGACTCGTCGTGGACCTCGCCGCGGACGTCGAGGATGTCGTTGCCCGCGAGGGACTTGACCGTCTCGATCGTGGACGTGACGGTGAGCCGGTCCCCGGCCCGTACCGGGCGGGTGTAGGCGAACTTCTGGTCGCCGTGCACCACCCGGCTGTAGTCGAGCCCCAGTTCCGGGTCGGAGATGACCAGGCCCGCCGCCTTGTACGTGATCGCGAAGGCGAAAGTCGGCGGCGCGATCACATCCGGGTGACCGAACGCCTTCGCGGCCTCCGGGTCCGTGTACGCCGGATTCGGGTCGCCGATCGCCTCGGCGAACTCGCGGATCTTCTCCCTGCCCACCTCGTAGGCGGGAGTGGGCGGATAGCTCCGCCCGACGAAGGACTGGTCCAGAGCCATCGGCACCTCGGATGTGCGGCAGGTCGGCAGATGAGGGAGTGCGGGGGTGGGTGGCGGCAGCCGGTGACGGTGGGGGTCACCGGGCCCGCAAAGCACCGCGAGACCGCCCCCAGTGTGCGACGGGGACGGCCTCGCGGTTACGGCCTTGGTACTGCTGCTGTTGTTGCGAAGGGGCGTCAGCGCGTCTCGCGGTGCGCGGTGTGCGCGTTGCAACGCGGGCAGTGCTTCTTCATCTCAAGACGGTCCGGGTCGTTACGCCGGTTCTTCTTGGTGATGTAATTCCGCTCCTTGCACTCCACGCAGGCCAGCGTGATCTTCGGGCGGACGTCGGTGGCGGCCACGTGAGTGCTCCTTGACGAACGGGTAGATGAACACAGAAAGAGTAGCCGATCGAGGGACCGATCCCGCAATCGGCTACGCAGAGTAGCGGCGACCGGACTTGAACCGGTGACACAGCGATTATGAGCCGCTTGCTCTACCGACTGAGCTACGCCGCTTCGACGAACCGACCCCCGCCGGTACGGCGGGGACCCGATCCATCAGAGCCCCAATACGGAATCGAACCGTAGACCTTCTCCTTACCATGGAGACGCTCTACCGACTGAGCTATTGGGGCGAGCGAGGAAGACATTACACGGTCCGCTGCGATACGTGAAATCCGTATCCGGCAGGGCACATCGGGCTCAGCGGACACCCGCACCGTCCGGCGCATCAGTACGACTAATGCACTCGTCCCGGGTGTCCTACCGCCGCTTACCGGACGCGCGCGTGGCCGACCCCTAGGCTCGACCATGCGTGATCATCCCGTGATTCCGGCGATCACAGGGGGCCGCGGAGTCCCGTGTCCCACGCTTCAGCCCTCAGCCACTGTCTCCCCGCCTTCAAGCCCAGCCTCCACTGCCTCCGCACCGGCCCGCTCCCGTCCCCGGGCGGGAGGCACCCCAGCACCGGAGGAGCGCGATGACCGACAGCCCGCCGCGCGGCACCGCCGCCGAGACCGCCACCCTGCTGCTGTGCGGCGCCCGACTCACCGACGGGCGGACCGTCGACGTCCGGCTGAGCGGGCCGCGGATCGAGGCCGTCGGCACCGCGGGCAGCCTCGCGGCGCCGGGGGCCGCCGGCCGCGATCAGGGTGCCGGGACCCGCATCGACCTGCGCGGTTATCTGCTGCTGCCGGCGCCCGCCGAGCCGCACGCCCACCTCGACCTCGCCCTGACCGCGGCCTCGGACGGGCCCCCGGCGGGCGACGTCGCCGACGTCCAGCGCCGCGCCACCGAGGCGGCCCTGCTCCAGCTCGGGCACGGTGCGACGGCCGTACGCAGCCACGTACGGGTCGGCGGCGTCCACGGGCTGCGCTCCCTCGAAGCGGTGCTCCAGGCCAGGCGGGCGCTGCGCGGCCTGATCGACGTCCACGCCGTCGCCGTACCGCGGCTGTTGACCGGGGCCGCCGGCGCCGACGGGCTCGATGTGCTGCGGGACGCGCTGAAGATGGGCGCCTCCGCGGTCGGCGGCTGCCCCGACCTCGATCCCGACCCCAGCGGTCACGCCGAGGCCGTCATCGCCCTCGCCGCGGAATTCGGCGTGCCGGTCGACCTGCACACCGCCGCCGGCGAACCGGCCCGGCTGGCCCGGCTCGCCGCCATGGCCGGCGGCCTGCGCCCCGGCGTCACCCTCGGCCCTTGCCACGGGCTCGGTGCATTGCCGCCGGACGCGGCAATGTGCGCAGCCGAACGGCTCGCGGCGGCAGGGATCTCCGTCGTCACCCTGCCGCAGGGCGGCTGCGGCGGCCTGGAGTCGGTCCGCCGAGGCGCCGCGGGCCTGCACACACCCGTACGCCTGCTGCGCCGCGCGGGGGTCCCCGTCGCGGCGGGCAGCGGCGCGCTCGCCGACTTCGCCAACCCGGTGGGGCGCGGCGACCCCCTGGAGGCCGCCTTCTTGCTCGCCTCGTACGGCGAGTGCGACCCCCTGCGCTCCTACGATCTGATCAGCACTCAGGCCCGCGCCGTCCTCGGCCTTCCCGAGGTCCGCGTGGAGGCCGGCTTCCCGGCCGAACTGCTCGCCGTCCGCGGCGACACAGTCGAGGGCGTCCTCGCGCTCGCCTACAGCCGCATCGTCATCCACCACGGCCGCGTCGTCTCCCGCACCAGCGCGGTCCGCGAGTATTGCGACACCTCCACCGACCCCGCACTCGACCTCCCCCGCCAGGCACACCGCGAGGCGTGAGCGGACCGGCGTGCCCTCACTCCTCCCCCGCCCCGCGCGACGTACCGTCGGACAATGCGCACCGTAATTGCCGGCGGCCACGGCCAGATCGCCCTGCGCCTTGAGCGCCTCCTCTCCGCCCGAGGGGACTCCGTGGCCGGACTGATCAGGAATCCGGCCCAGGCCGACGACCTCAGGCAGGCCGGCGCCGAAGCCGTCGTCCTGGACCTGGAGTCGGCGACCGCCGACGCCGTGGCGGCCGCCCTGGCCGGCGCGGACGCCGCCGTCTTCGCCGCGGGCGCGGGGGCGGGCAGCGGGGTGGACCGGAAGCAGACCGTCGACCGCGACGCGGCCGTACTGCTCGCGGACGCGGCCGAGCAGGCGGGCGTACGCCGCTTCCTGGTCGTGTCGTCCATGGGCGCGGACGCGGACTCGTCGTACGAGGAGCCGGTTTTCCGGGCGTATCTGCGGGCGAAGGGCGCCGCGGACGACGCGATCCGGGCACGTGAGTCCCTGGCCTGGACGATCCTGCGCCCGGGCGGGCTGACGGACGACCCGGGCACGGGGCGGGTGAACCTGTCCGCGGGCAGCACGGGCCGCGGCTCGGTGCCGCGGGACGACGTCGCCGCCGTCCTGCTCGCACTGCTGGACGCGCCGGCGACCGCGGGGCTGACGCTGGAGCTGATCTCCGGGGACACCGAGATCGCCACGGCGGTCGGGCGGCTCGCCTGACGCGGGCGGAGTCCGGGAGGCGGGATTCGCCGCGCCGCCGCCCGGCTTCGCCTCACCCGGCGGGCGGGGCGAAGCCCTGGCGCATGATCGCCAGCAGCCGCCGTGCGTGGACCGCGTCGGCCGCGGTCATGGCGGCGCCGCTGACCAGTGCGAGCAGGTCGCCGACGGCGAGGTCGCCGCGTACGGCCCCGGCGGCGCGCGCCCGCGCGAGCAGCCCGTCGGCAGTCGACCTCATCGACTCGTGCCAGCGCTCGAAGAGTTCCGTGCGCCGCTCGTCGGGCCCCTCGGTGACCGCGAGTGCCAGCGTGCGCTTGGTGGCGACGTGGACGACGAAGTCGTCCAGCCAGGCGAAGAGGGCGTCACCCGGCGGGTGTCGCTCCGCCAGGAGGCCGGCCCCCTGGCACAGTTCGGCGACCTCGTCGGCGTAGACGGCCACGAGCAGGTCGCCGCGGGTGGGGAAGTGCCGGTAGAGCGTGGCATTGCCGAGCCCTGCCCCCCGGGCCACCTCGTCGAGCGCGACGTCCGGCCCCTCCTGCGCGAAGAGCCGCTTCGCGGCGGCGAGCAGCAGCTCCGCATTGCGGGCCGCGTCCGCCCTGCGGGCCCGATGGGGTACGGGTGCCGGTCCGCCGCCATGTGCCACTGGTTTCTCCACGGGTTGAGAAGTGGGGAGGTCCCCACTAATCTACCGAAAGATAAATGGGGACTTCCCCGTATCGCCGCTTCGAGGGGGAACCGATGGCACTGACCCACGAGGACCGGACGGCCGTCACCGACCTGATCGCGATGCACGGCCACCTGGTCGACAGCGGGCGCTTCGACCTGATGGACGAGCTGTTCACCCCCGACGCCGTCTACGACCTCACCGACTTCGGCCAGCCGCCCCTGCACGGCCTGGCCGCCGTCCGCGACGCGGCCCTCGCCCTGGGCGACCGCAACCCGCTCGGCCACCACGTCACCAACACCGTCCTGACCGAAGTCGCCGACGGCCGCGTCCGCGCCCTGTCCAAGGGCATCGCCGTCACCACGACCGGCACCTGCGGCACCGTCACCTACGACGACACCGTCACCCGCACCCCGGCCGGCTGGCGCATCACCCACCGCAAGGTCCTCGCCCACCGCACCCCCCTGGGCGTGACCGGCCTGCTCCCGACGTCCGATGGACACACATTCGGGTGATCTGCCCGGCGTGGCGCACCACGTACCGCCACGGCGCCCGCACCGTGAGGATCAGCGGATGATCGGCGACAGCGTGGACCATCCGCGGTGTGGCGGGAGGTGTGCCGTGGTCTTCAACGGATTGTGGCGGACAGTGCAGCGGGCGATCGAATCGCAGGAGATGACAGTCCGGCTGATCGCCATCCTGATCACCATGGGCGCCTGCGCCGCCCTCTTCGCCTGGCTCTGGCGCACCTGACCCGGCCCGATCGTCAGACGAAAGCGGTCGCGGCGAAGGAGCCCCCCTCCACGCTGACGGTGCGCCAGTACGAGCCGGGGCGAACGCTGGGGCACCCGACGCAGGTACCGGCGGAAACCGGTGGCCTGGAAGGTGAGGCCGCCTTCGAGGCCCCAGACATCCTCGAACACGAGCGTGGAGGGCGCGATCCCAGTGGTAAACGGCGGGCCGGGGTCCGGGTGGGATCCGGGCGCCCCCGGGCCGGGCAAAACAAAGGTCCCCGACCTGCATCGCTGCAGGTCAGGGACCTCTCCATGTGGCGGCACGTGGATTCGAACCACGGTAGGCTAAGCCG
This sequence comes from Streptomyces sp. NBC_00433, assembly GCA_036015235.1. Classification (NCBI taxonomy): domain Bacteria; kingdom Bacillati; phylum Actinomycetota; class Actinomycetes; order Kitasatosporales; family Streptomycetaceae; genus Streptomyces; species Streptomyces sp. NBC_00433. The sequence continues at coordinate 3,925,339 of CP107926.1, forward strand.
ACGGATTTACAGTCCGCTCCCATTGGCCGCTCGGGCATACCGCCATGGAATGACGCCCCGGACATGGACCGCTGTGCGCGGTGGTCTGTGGCGACGACGTAAACGATACCCGATGCGCAGGGGTGGTTCGCCACTGGATTGATCAGCGCGCTGGGGGGTGCGCGGTGGCTAGGGTGGTGGGTGACGGGCCGGCGACGGGCCGTGGGAAAGATCGATCGATGGAACGCCGATGGAACACAGTCAAGGAGCCCACTGAAGATGGCCGACTCCAGTTTCGACATCGTCTCGAAGGTCGAGCGGCAGGAGGTCGACAACGCCCTCAACCAGGCCGCGAAGGAGATTTCGCAGCGCTACGACTTCAAGAACGTCGGAGCGTCGATCGCGTGGTCGGGCGAGAAGATCCTCATGGAGGCGAATTCCGAGGAGCGCGTCAAGGCGATCCTGGACGTCTTCGAGACGAAGCTGGTCAAGCGCGGGATCTCGCTCAAGGCGCTGGACGCCGGCGAGCCGCAGCTGTCCGGCAAGGAGTACAAGATCTTCGCGTCGATCGAGGAAGGCATCTCGCAGGAGAACGCCAAGAAGGTCGCGAAGATCATCCGGGATGAGGGGCCGAAGGGCGTGAAGGCCCAGGTGCAGGGCGAGGAGCTGCGGGTCAGCTCGAAGAGCAGGGACGACCTTCAGGCGGTGCAGGCACTGCTCAAGGACAAGGACCTGGACTTCGCGCTGCAGTTCGTCAACTACCGCTGAGACCTGCCGCTGAGGCCTGCGGCCGACGCCGACCGGCGGGGCCGTCAGGGCGCGCAGGCGCCCCGGCGGCCCTCTCGCTCGCCCTACTGCGCGGTCTGGAGTTCCTTGACCACGGCGAGGGCGTCGTCGATGTGGCCGCCGATGTTCATCATCGAGGAGAAGGCGTGGCGGATGACGCCGTCCTTGTCGATGACGAAGGTGATGCGCCCCGGGACCACACCGCCCAGCGTGGCGGCGCCGTACAGCTTGCGCACGGCCCGGCCGGCGTCCGAGAGCAGGGTGAAGGGCAGTTCGTGCCGCCCGGCGAATTTCTCGTGTGACGCCACCGAGTCGGAGCTGACGCCGATCACCACGGCTCCGGCGTCCGTGAAGCTCTCGTAGCTGTCGCGGAAGCTGCACGCCTCCGCGGTACAGCCGCGGGTGTTGTCCTTGGGGTAGAAGTAGAGCACCACGACCTTCTCGCCCAGGAAGCCGCTGAGCGTCACCTGCTGCCCGGACTGGTCGGGGAGCGTGAAGTCAGGTGCCTTGTCGCCGACTTGCAGGGTGGCCATGGTCATCTCCTTGACGTCTCGGCAGCATTGCCGGTCGGCTTCCATCCTCGCGCGAGCGTACGCGGCGCGGGCGTACGCGGCGCGGGCGTACGCGGCGCGGGCGTACGCGGCGCGGGCGTACGCGGCGCGGGCGTACCCCCTGGCCGCCTACGGAAGGTCGGTACGCAGCAGCGCCGCCAGCAGTGCCGCCAGTTCGGCGCGACCACCGGTGCCCAGCGTCGCGGCCAGCTCGTCTTCCGCGGCCTCCACGACGGCGCGGGCGGTGGCCAGTGCGAGGCGGCCGGATTCGGTGATGCGCAGGGCGTAGCGGCGGCGGTCCTGGGGGTCCCGGTCGCGGACGACCCGGCCGGCCAGCTCCAGGTCGTCCACCACCTGGAGCACCGCCTGCTCGCTGACGGCCAGCCGTCGGGCGAGCTGCTGCTGCGAGAGGGGCGAGAGGGCCTCGTCGGCCACGACGGCCAGCGCGCCGAAGTGCCGGGGCTGCAGGCCGCTGTCGGCGAGGGCGGCCTCGACGCCGTGGCGTACGACGTGGTGGGCCTGGGTGATCAGCGAACCGGTGCGGTGGGGCGCGGGCGCGGGGCGGGACAGCAGCTCGGCGAGCAGGGCGTCGAGGCGGTCGCGCTCGGCGGCGGTCAGTGCCGCGGTGAGCCGGTCGTCGGCGGCGGAGACTGCCGGGCCCATCGCCTCGACGGCGGCCCTGCCGTCCTCGGTGAGCGCCAGGACGTACGAGCGGCGGTCGTCGGGGTTGCGCGCCCGGGTGACCTGGCCCGCGGCCTCGAAGCGGTCGATCAGCTTGACCATGGTGGTGCGGTTTATGCCGAGACGGTCGCCGAGGTCCTGCTGCGAGGACGCGGCGCCGGGCTCGCCGAGCGCGTCGAGCACCCGGAAGTCGCGGAGGCGGCCGGCGGTGTCCGCGGTGTCGCCGAAGTCCGGGGCGAGCTGGGTGGTGAGGAGGTAGGCACCGCGGAGCAGGCACGCAGCGTGACCGGCGAGGGCGGCCGGCACCCCCACGCCGACGGTTTGCCTGCTGAGCGCCTCAACGTCCACAACCGTGCACCTCCCCAGCCGACACTAGCAGGGCACAGCCTTCTGACCAGGGGCCCGAGCGGGCCGGCCGGGGCCCGGCGGGGCCTGGCGCGACCGGCGGGGCACGGGAGGCGCGCGGTGGCGGGGACGGGCTCGGTGCGGCCCCGTGCCGTCACTCGAAAGCCCTCTCCGGTTCCGCCGGGCACATCATGGTCGGATACTGGTGGTGACAGGCTGACAAGGCCGAGAGACGGGTAGAGGTGCTGACCGTGGGTGTACTCAGGTTGGTGTTGAACGTCCTGTGGTTGATCTTCTGCGGAATCTGGATGGCGATCGCTTACACCGTCGCCGCCCTGATCTGCTTCCTCCTGATCGTCACCATCCCCTTCGGCGTCGCCTCCCTGAGGATCGCCGGCTACGTCCTGTGGCCATTCGGTCGGACGGCGGTGGAGCGCCCCGACGCGGGAGCGCCGTCCTTCGCGGGCAATGTGATCTGGCTGATCTTCGCGGGCTGGTGGCTCGCCCTCGGGCACCTGATCACCAGCATCCCGCTGTTCATCTCGATCATCGGCATCCCCTTCGGCTGGGCGAACCTCAAGCTCATCCCGGTCTCCCTGATGCCGCTCGGGCGGGAGATCGTGCCCAGCGACGAGGCCTTCGGCCGGGTCGTCTGACCCGGCCCCTCGTCTCGTCGGGCTCGGCGTCTCGTCGGGCCCGGCGTCTCGTCGGGCCCGGCGTCTCGTCGGGCCCGGCGTCTCGTCGGGCCCGGCTCAGCGGCCGCCGGCCATCTGCTCCAGGCGGGAGATCCGCTCGGCCATCGGGGGGTGGGTCGAGAAGAGCTTGGAGGCGGTTCCCGGGCGGAACGGGTTCGCGATCATCATGTGGCTGGCGGTCTCCAGGCGCGGCTCGGGCGGCAGCGGGAGCTGCTTCGTGCCGGCGTCGAGCTTGCGCAGCGCGGAGGCCAGGGCCAGCGGATCGCCGGTCAGGCGGGAGCCCGAGGCGTCGGCTTCGTATTCGCGGGAGCGGGAGACGGCGAGCTGGATCACGGACGCGGCGATCGGGCCGAGGATCATCATCAGCAGCAGGCCGATGAGACCGGGCCCCTCGTCGTCGTCCGAGCGGCCGACGGGGATGAGCCAGGCGAAGTTGACCAGGAAGACCACGACGGAGGCGAGCGTGCCCGCGACGGAGGAGATGAGGATGTCGCGGTTGTAGACGTGGCTCAGCTCGTGCCCGATGACCCCGCGCAGCTCGCGCTCGTCGAGGATGCCCATGATGCCCTCGGTGCAGCAGACCGCGGCATTGCGCGGGTTGCGGCCGGTGGCGAAGGCGTTGGGCGCCTCGGTCGGCGAGATGTAGAGCCGCGGCATGGGCTGCCGGGCGGCCGTCGACAGCTCGCGCACGATCCGGTAAAGCGCGGGCGCCTCGATCTCGCTGACCGGGCGGGCGCGCATCGCGCGTAGAGCCAGCTTGTCGCTGTTCCAGTACGCGTACGCATTGGTGCCCAGGGCGATGACGAGCGCCACGATGAGCCCGGTCCGGCCGAAGAAGCTGCCGATGACCAGGATGAGTGCGGACAGGCCACCGAGGAGTACGGCGGTCTTCAACCCGTTGTGCCGGCGGTGCACGTGCGCCCTCCAGATTCTGCGGTGTGGCCGGGGGGATGCTCTCTCCGGGGATGCTTTCCCTAAGGAAAACCCCCTGCTCTGCTCAACGCCACCGGGACGGTGCTAGTTCCCTTGTGCGTACCGCCCGCCTACCGCCCGCCTGGCACCCGCGTACGGACTGCGACCGGCCCGGACCTGGGGCGGACCGGGTCCGGGCCGGTTGACGAACCGGTCAGAGCAGGGCGCCCTGGGCGTAGCGCAGGATCAGCTGCGGGGCTCCCGACAGGACGACTCCGGCGACCGCGGTCAGGGCGAGGGCCAGGGCGAGCCCGGCGGGGGTGCGGGCCGCGGCGGCGCCCTCGGCGGTCACGGTCGTGTCGGTACGCCGCTGCGCCGCGGTGAAGAGCAGGGCCGTCCAGCGCAGGTAGTAGACGAGGGCGATGACGACGTTGACCGCCATGATCACCGCGAGCCAGCCGTGCTGGGTGCCGACCGCCGAGGAGAAGACGGCGACCTTGGCGAAGAGGCCGATGACGCCGGGCGGCAGTCCCGCCAGGCAGAGCAGGAAGAAGGCCAGCGCCAGGGCCGCGGCGGGGCGGGCGGCGTACAGGCCGCGGTAGTCGGCGAGGCGGCTGTGCGGGGCGGTGCGCTCGACCAGGGCGACGGCCGCGAAGGCGCCGAGGTTCACCACGGCGTACATCAGCGCGTACGCGACGGTGGTGCCGATCTCGTGCGCCGGGTCGTCGGCGGACGCGGCGGCGGCGAGCGGGACCAGCAGATAGCCGGCCTGGCCGATCGAGGACCAGGCCAGCAGCCTTACCGCGCCGCGCGGCACGTCGGGGCGCTGGCGGAGGGCGCCGACATTGCCCACCGTCATGGTGAGCGCGGCCAAGACCCCTATCGCCGGGCCCCACACATGGGAGTACGGGCGGAAGGCGACGACGGTGACCAGGATCAGCCCGGAGAAGCCGGCCGCCTTGCCGACGACCGACAGGTACGCGGCGACCGGCAGCGGGGCGCCCGCATAGGTGTCGGGCACCCAGAACTGGAAGGGGGCGACGGCCAGCTTGAAGGCGAAGCCGACCAGGGTGAGGGCGACGCCGGCCCTGGCCAGGGTGTGCAGCTGGTCGGGGGTGTGGGTGAGGCCCTCCGCGACGGCGTTCAGCTGCAGGGAGCCGGTGGCGGCGTAGACGAAGCTGATGCCGAGCAGCGAGACGGCGGTGGCGGTCACCGAGGTCAGGAAGAACTTGAGCGCGGCCTCGCTGGACAGCCGGTCGTCGCGGCGCAGGCCGACCAGGGCGAAGGCGGGCAGCGTCGTCACTTCGAGGGCGACGATCAGCGTGGCCAGGTCGCGGGAGGCGGGAAGCAGGGCGGCGCCGGCGGCGGAGGACAGCAGCAGGAACCAGTATTCGCCCGCCGGGATCCGCTCCGTCGTGCCGATCGACAGCAGCGCGGTCAGCAGCGCCCCGCCCAGCACCAGGACCTGGATGACCAGGGTGAAGTGGTCGGCGGCATAGGAGCAGCCGCCGCCGGTCCCGGGCTGGCAGAAGGTCGTGCGGTGGCCGTCGCGCAGCGGGATCACGGTGAGCGCGGCAGCGGCGAGCCCGGCGGCGGTGATCCAGCCCAGCAGCGGTTTGCGCTCCGCCGGCAGGAAGAGGTCGGCGACCAGGACGGCCACGGCGAGCGCTGCCGGGATGAGCACGGGGGTGAGCGCCGTCCAGTCGACGGGCTGCACGAGGGATGCCATCAGTGGCCTCCGAGCAGGGAGCGTACGGCCGGGTCGGTGAGCCCGAGCAGGGCGGCGGGCCACAGGCCGGCCAGGACGGTGAGGGCGGCCAGCGGTGTCCAGGCGGCGAATTCGTACGCCTTGACGTCGGCGAGCGCGGGCCGCAGCTCGGTGGTCTCCCGGTCGCCCATGCAGACCCTGCGGACCACGGTCAGCAGATAGCCGGCGGTCAGCAGGGTGCCGAAGGCGGCGAGGGCGGTGAAGGTGAGGTACGCGGGGCGGCTCAGGCCGGCGCCGGGTTCGAAAGCCCCGAACATCGCGAGCATCTCGCCCCAGAATCCGGCCAGGCCTGGCAGCCCGAGGGAGGCGACGGCGGCGAAGGCGAGCAGGCCGCCGAGCCGGGGGGCGCGGCCGTAGAGGGCGGCGCCGGTGTGTCCGGCGAGCTGGTCGAGGTCGCTGGAGCCGTAGCGGTCCTTGACCGCGCCGACCAGGAAGAAGAGCAGGCCGGTGATCAGGCCGTGGGCGATGTTGGCGAAGAGCGCGCCGTTGACGCCGGTGGCGTTCAGCGAGGCGATGCCGAGCAGCACGAAGCCCATGTGGCCGACGGAGGAGTAGGCGATGAGCCGCTTGAGGTCGCCGCCGTTGCCGCGGCGGGCGAGCGCGAGGCAGGCGAGCGAGCCGTAGATGATGCCGACGACGGCGAAGGCGGCCAGGTAGGGGGCGAAGGTGTGGATGCCGCTCGGCGTGTCGGGCAGCACGATCCGCACCAGGCCGTAGGTGCCCATCTTCAGCAGCACCCCGGCCAGCAGCACGGAGCCGACGGTCGGGGCGGCGGTGTGGGCGTCGGGGAGCCAGCTGTGCAGCGGCCACATCGGGGCCTTGATCGCCAGGCCGAGGCCGATGGCGAGGACGGCGATCACCTGCGTGGAGTGACTGAGGTGTGACCCGTTGTCAGTGGCGAGTGCCACCATGTCGAATGTGCCCGCTTTCACCCCGATGAGGAGCAGGCCGAGCAGCATGATCACGGAGCCGAGGAGGGTGTAGACGATGAAGCGCAGGGCCGATCGTTCCCGGTCGCCGCCGCCCCAGCGGGCGATCAGGAAGTACATCGGGATGAGGACCGTCTCGAAGGCCAGGAAGAACAGCATCAGGTCGAGCACGGAGAAGGTGGCCAGCGTGCCCGCTTCCAGCAGGAGCAGCAGCGCGACGAAGGATTTGGCGGAGCCGCCGGCCGGCAGGTGGAAGTAGGAGTAGAGCGCGCACAGGAAGGTCAGCAGCGCGCTCAGTACCAGGAGGGGGAGGGAGATGCCGTCGACGCCGAGGTGGAGGTGGATCCTCAGCGCGGGGATCCAGTTGAGGTCGGTGCTTGCCTGCATCCTCGCCGGGTGGTCGTGGTCGAAGCCGGCCGCGAGGACGACGGAGAGGATCAGGACGGCGCCGGTCACGGTCACCCCGTGCCGCAGCACCGCCTGGTCGGGGCCGCGGCCGCGCAGACCGGGCGGCGGCGGGAGCAGGGCGCCGGCCGAGCCGAGCAGCGGCAGCACCACGATCGCCGCGAGGACGTACTGGAGGGCGGTGTCGTTCACTGGTTCTCAGCCTCCGACGGCGACGAGGACGGCGAGCACCACGGCGCCGGCCAGCAGCGCGCTGAGGTAGGTCTGGACGTTTCCGTTCTGGGCCCTGCGGACGGCCGCGCCGAGCAGGCGCGGGGTGCCGCCGGCGGCGCGGACGTAGGTCTCGATGACCTCGCGGTCCAGGAAGCGGACCAGGCTCGCGGCGGCGAGCACCGGGCGGACGAAGAGCGCGCTGTAGACGGCGTCGAGGCGGAAGCCGTGGGCGGCGAGCGGGTGCAGCGGGCCGAGCAGCAGCCGGCCCGGGTCGCCGGGGTCGTCGGCGGCGGCGATGTCGCCGTAGATCTCCTCGTGGGTGGCCGTCGCCTCGGCCTCGACGAGGGCGGGCTCCGCGTCGGGGTCGGCGGTGACCACCGCTCCCACGGGTACGGCCTTGCGGGTCGCGGTGGTCGCGGACCAGGCGCCGTAGGTGATCAGTACGCCCACGAGGGCGAGTCCGGTTCCGAGGACGGAGGTGACCAGGGTCGGGCCGAGCGGGGCGCCGCCGAACCAGTCGGGCAGCTCGCGGTAGGTGAGGCCGCCGAAGGCCAGGGTGGGGATGGCGAGCACCCACAGCACGCTGGTCATCACGACGGGCTGCCTGCCGTGGTCGGCGACGTCGGGGCCGCTGCCGCGGAAAGCCAGCAGGAAGAGCCGGGTGGCGTAGCCGGCGGTGAGCAGGGCCGCGGCCAGTCCCGCGACGAGCACGGTCCAGCCGACCGCCGACGGCACGTGCGCGGTGTCGCCCGCTGAGGCGTGCTCGGCGGCCCGCAGCACCGACTCCTTGGAGAAGAAGCCGGACAGCGGGGGGAGGGCGGCGAGCGCGGCGAGCGCCAGGCCCATCGTCCACATGGCGTCGGGGACGCGTTTGCCGAGCGAGCCCATCCGGGACATCGCGGTGAGCGAGTTGGTGCCCGCCGCGTGGATGACGACGCCCGCGCCCAGGAAGAGCAGGGCCTTGAAGGCACCGTGCGAGAGGAGGTGGAAGACGGCGGCGTCGCGGTCGCCGACGGCCAGCGCGCCGGCCATGTAGCCGAGCTGGCCGATCGTGGAGTAGGCCAGCACGCGTTTGATGTCGTCCTGCGCGAGGGCGGCGAGCCCGGAGCCGACCATCGTCACGGCGGCCATCGCGGCGAGCACGGCCAGTGCGGCGGCCGACGCGGTGAAGACCGGCAGCAGCCTGGCGACCAGGTAGATGCCGGCGGCGACCATGGTGGCCGCGTGGATCAGCGCGGACACCGGGGTGGGGCCGGCCATGGCGTCGGGCAGCCAGGTGTGCAGCGGGAATTGCGCGGACTTGCCGGCGACTCCGGCGAGCAGCAGCAGCGCGACCACGGTGGGGTGGTGCAGCTGCCCGTGCGAGGCGGCGTCGAGGATGCCGGTGATACGGAAGGTGTGCGCGTCGGCGGCGAGCGCGAACACCCCGATCAGGAAGGGGACGTCGCCGAGCTTGGTGACCAGGAAGGCCTTGATCGAGGCGGCGCGGGCGGCCTCGGTCTCCCAGTAGTGCCCGACCAGGAAGTAGGAGCAGATGCCCATCACCTCCCAGCCGACCAGCAGCACCATCAGGTCGCCGGTGTAGACGACCAGCAGCATCGCGGAGGTGAAGAGCGAGACCAGGGCGGCGTAGGAGGGGTAGCGCGGGTCGTCGCGCAGATAGGAGACGGAGTAGAGCTGCACGCAGGTCGCGACCAGGCCGACCAGGACGGCGACCAGGACCGAGAAGCCGTCCAGGTGCAGGGCCAGGTCGATCGGCACGGACCCGGTGACGGTCAGCCGGTGCGCGCCGTCGGTGGGGGCGCCGGTGCCCTGTCGGGCGGCGGTGATCGCGGCGAGCACGAAGGAGGCCGCGACGGGCAGCACGGCCAGCGGGCGGACGAAGCCGGGTGAGCGCCGGCCGAGCAGCAGTCCGGCGGCCGCGCCCAGGAAGGGCAGGAGGGGTACGAGCGCGGCAAGGGCGATCAGGGTCACGCGGTGGCCTCGGCCTTCTCGTCGTCGGCCGCCGGTGCGGGGGTGGCACCGGTTGCGTCGGGTCCCTGCGGTGCCTCCGGGCCGTGCGGTTCCGCGAGGCCGGTGAGCCGGTCGATGTCGGAGCTGCCGCGCTGGCGGAAGACGAGCAGCACGATCGCCAGGCCGAGGCCGATCTCGGCGGCGGCGATGGTGATGGTGAAGAGGGTCAGCGCCTGGCCGGCGTGCAGGGTGTCGCGCAGCCAGACGTCGAAGGCGACCAGGTTGAGGTTGACGGCGTTGAGCATCAGCTCGACGGACATCAGGACGAGGATCGCGTTGCGGCGGGCGAGCACACCGTAGAGGCCGACGCAGAAGAGGAGGACGGCGAGGACGGCGGGATAGGCGAGGTGCATCAGCGGTGCTCCTTGCCGGCGTCGGCGTCGGCGTCGGCGTCGGCCGAGGGGTTCGCGTCGGCGGCCGGGGCGGCGGCTTGGGCGGCCGGGGGCGGGGTGTCGCGGCGGGACAGCACGATCGCGCCGACCAGCGCGGCGAGCAGCAGCACCGACAGCGCCTCGAAGGGCAGCACCCAGTGCCGGAAGAGGCTCTCGCCGGTGGCCCGGGAGGAGCCCTGCACGACGCCGTGCAGATTGATCCAGGTGGTGCGGAAGGCGTCCACCACCACCCACACCAGGGCGGCCGCGGCGGCGGCCGCGACCCCGAGGGCGACCGGCCGGTTCTCGGAGTCGGCGTCCGCGGAGCGGCCGATGGGCGCCTTGGTCAGCATCAGGCCGAAGAGGAGGAGGACGACGACGGAGCCCACGTAGATCAGCACCTGCACCCAGGCGATGAATTCAGCGGTGAGCAGCAGGTATTCGACGGCGAGGCCGCCGAGTGCGACGACCAGCCACAGGGCGGCGTGCACCAGCTGCCGGGTGGTCACGGTCAGCAGGGCGGCGCCGAGGGTGGCGAGGCCGATCAGCACGAAGGTGATCTCGACGCCGGTCGGGGAGAGGAAGCCGGGGTGGTGGGCGGCGGCGCTGAGGTTCACGCGTCACCCTTTCCCTGGTCGCCGCTGCGGGCGCTGCGGTCGGCCCGATCGCTCCCGTCGGCCTGTCCGGCCGCGGCGGCCGCTGCCGCCTTCTCCGCAGCCTTGCGCGCCGCGGCGATCTCCTTCGGCTCCTCCGCCGCGGGGTCGAGCGCGGGCGGGGCGGGCACCGTCCACATCCAGTCGCGCAGCTTGTCGCGCTCGTGCGTCAGGTCGAGGATGTCCGTCTCCGCGTACTCGAACTCCGGTGACCAGAACAGCGCGTCGAAGGGGCACACCTCGATACAGATACCGCAGTACATGCACAGGGAGAAGTCGATGGCGAAACGGTCCAGGACGTTCCGGCTGCGCTCGCGCCCGCCGGGGGCGGCAGGCGGGGCGGTCTCCTTGTGGGAGTCGATGTAGATGCACCAGTCGGGGCACTCGCGCGCGCACAGCATGCACACCGTGCAGTTCTCCTCGAACAGCGCGATCACGCCGCGGCTGCGCGGCGGGAGTTCGGGCAGCGCGTCGGGATATTGGGCGGTGACGGAACGCTTCGTCATGGTCCGCAGGGTGACGGCCAGGCCCTTGGCGAGACCGGATCCCGGGATGCCGGAAAGAGATGCCATGGCTAGGAGATCACCACCTTGACGACGCCGGTCAGGGCGATCTGGGCGAGGGACAGCGGGATGAGCACGGTCCAGGCGAGCTTCTGCAGCTGGTCCTCGCGCAGCCGCGGGTAGCTGACCCGCAGCCAGATCACGACGAAGGCCAGCAGCGCGGTCTTGACCAGCGTCCACACCCACCCGGCGCTGCCCGACCACGGGCCGTGCCAGCCGCCGAGGAAGAGCACGGTGGTCAGCGCGCACAGCACGACGATGCCGGCGTATTCGGCGAGCAGGAACAGCGCGAAGCGCAGCCCGGTGTATTCGGTGTAGGCGCCGAAGATGATCTCGGAGTCGGCGACCGGCATGTCGAACGGCGGCCGCTGGAGCTCGGCGAGCCCGGCGGTGAAGAAGACGACGCCGCCGACGAGCTGCCAGGGTGTCCACCACCAGTGGTAGCCGTCGACGATGCCGGGCAGCGACAGGGTGCCTGCCGCCATCGCCACCGAGGCGGCGGCCAGCAGCATCGGCAGCTCGTACGCCATCAGCTGGGCGGCCGTGCGCAGGCCGCCGAGCAGCGAGAACTTGTTCGCCGACGCCCAGCCGGCCATCAGCGAGCCGAGCACGCCGACGCCCATCACGGCCAGGACGAAGATCAGCCCGGCGTCCACGGTCTGCCCGACGAAGCCGTCGGGGCCGACCGGGATCACGATGAGCACCAGCAGATACGGCAGCAGGGCCACGGCCGGCGCGAGCTGGAAGACCCGGCGGTCGGCGTCGGCCGGGACGATGTCCTCCTTCTGCGCGAATTTCACGCCGTCGGCGACGAGCTGCGCCCAGCCGTGGAAGCCGCCGGCGTACATCGGGCCGAGCCGGCCCTGCATGTGCGCCATGACCTTGTGCTCGGTCTGGCCGACCAGCAGCGGGAAGACCAGGAAGACGACGAGGACGGCGACCAGCCGCAGCACGACGTCGAGCGTGTCGTTCATGCGGGGTCGCCTCCTTCTGCGGGCGGTTCCTTCGGGGCGGGCGGGTCCTTCGGGGCGGGCGGGTCGGACGCGGGCGAGTCCTCAGGGGCCGGCGGCTCAGCCGGGGGCTCCACCGGGGCCTCGGCCGGCGTCTCCGCCGGGGGCTCCTTCGGAGCGGCCGCCGGGCGTTGCCAGGGCGCGTCCTGGCTCTGGCTCGCGGAGCCCTCGGTCACGCTGCGGGTGCGGCGGGCCGGGCGTTCGCCGGGCGCCGCGGCAGCCGCACCGCGGGCGGCGCGGGCCGGGCGGGCGGGGGCCGGCGGGAGCTGGCCCTTGAGCGGGCCCCACTCGTTCGGGTCAGGCACCCCGGGCGGCTGCATCTGCCGCCGCTTCGGGCCGCCGTCGTGCGACTCCCCCGGCTCCTTCGCGCCGGGCCAGGCCTTCGCGACCCGGGCGGCGAGCACGAAGTCCTTGCGCAGCGGGTGCCCCTCGAACTCCTCGGGCAGCAGCAGCGGCGCGAGCCCGGGGTGTCCGGTGAAGGCGACGCCGAACATCTCGTGCGTCTCCCGCTCGTGCCAGGCCGCGCCCGGGTGGACGCCGGTCGCGGTGGGCAGGGCGGGGTCGTCGTACCCGACGGTCGTACGCAGCAGCAGCCGCCGTACGCCGCCGCCCGCCGGGCCGCCGGCCAGGGCCACCACGTGCGCGCACACCCGGAAACCGGTGCCGGGCTCGTCGACCGCGCTCAGCCAGTCGAAGAAGGTGCAGCCCAGCTCGTCGCGGGCGGTGGTCAGCGCCGCCTCCCACGACCCGGGCGGCACGTCGACGGTCAGCAGGTCGTACGCCTCCTCGGCGGTGGCGCCCGCGCCGAAGATGTCCGCGGCCTCGCGCGGCAGCCATCCGGTCACGGCGTGTCCCCGGGGTCTCCGGCGGCCGGGGCGGGCGGGGCCTTCGGGGCAGGTGCGGCGACGAGCCCGCTGGTCAGCGCCTGGACGGAGGGCTTGGCGGGCGCGTACCGCTCCCCCAGCGACTCGCGGGCGATCTTCTCCTGCAGCTTGAGGATGCCCTGGAGCAGCGCCTCGGGCCGCGGCGGGCAGCCGGGGACGTAGACGTCGACCGGGATGATCTGGTCGACGCCCTTGGTCACCGAGTAGGAGTCCCAGTACGGGCCGCCGCAGTTGGAGCAGGCGCCGAAGGAGATGACGTACTTCGGCTCGGGCATCTGCTCGTAGAGCCGCTTGACGGCCGGCGCCATCTTGTCCGTCACCGTGCCCGAGACGATCATCAGGTCGGCCTGGCGCGGACCGGGCGCGAAGGGGATCACGCCGAGCCTGATGAAGTCGTGCCGCGACATGGACGCGGCGATGAATTCGATGGCGCAGCAGGCGAGCCCGAAGTTGAAGACCCACAGGCTGTAGCGGCGGCCCCAGTTCAGGACCACCTTCATCGGCTGCGGCGCGAGCCGGGACAGCGTGCCGAGCCGGCGCGGCTCGGGCAGCAGTTCGGGAGGCGCGGCGGAGGCGCCGCCCGGCGCGGCCGAGGCGGTGGGGTCGGCCGGGGAGGCCGGGGTCAGGTCCATTCCAGGACGCCCTTCTTCCAGGCGTAGAGCAGCCCGACCGCGAGGAAGCCGATGAAGACGAACATCTCCACCAGCGTCGTGCCCCCGAAGCCGGGCGCGGCGAAGACCGTCGCCCAGGGGAAGAGGAAGATCGCGTCGACCGCGAAGATCACGTACAGGTAGGAGTACACGTAGTAGCGGATCTGGGTGTGCGCCCAGTCCCCGCCCACCGGGTCGACCCCGCACTCGTAGGTGAGCATCTTCTCCGGCGTCGGCACGACCGGCCGCAGCAGGCGGCCGGAGGCGAAGGCGACGGAAACGAAGAGCACACCGACGACCGCGACCAGGCCGACGACCGAGTAGCCGTGGAAGTAGTCCACGTCCGTCCGCCCCTCGTTGACTCGTTCACCCACCGACCGGTGGTGTCCAGTGTTCCTGTTGGATCTTTAGCCGATCTATACGGAGGGAGTCTAGGCCCTGGCCTGATCGGCACTACCCGCCACCGGCAGGTTCCGGCCCGGGGGCGCCACCGTACCGGCCGACCTGGGGATAACCCCACCCACGTCCGGCCTACCCACCCCATGGCGCGGGAGGCCGCTTCCCCGGCAGGCTGGTGCCATGAACGCCTCGCCGCCCTCGACATACAGCAGCGCCACGGCCACGGCGGCCCACCCGGCCGACGGGTCCGACAGCGCCGCCCTCCCGCCGCCCCGTTTCGCCTTCGACGCGGTGACGTGGAAGGAGATCCTCAACCTGCTGCTGAATCTCCCGATGGCGATCCTCGGCTTCGTCTACGTCGTCACGACGCTGTCGATCGGTGCGGGGCTCTCCGTCACCGTGATCGGGCTGCCGCTGCTCTCCGTGAGCCTGATCGGCTGCCGGATGCTCGGCACGGTGGAGCGCGCGAGGGCGCGGGCGCTGCTGGGGGTGAAGGTCGAGGAGCCGCGGCCGCTGCGGCGCAGCACCTTCGGCTTCCTGCCCTGGCTGTGGGTGACGCTCAAGGACCCGGTGGCCTGGCGGCACGCGCTCTACCTGGCGATCCGGCTGCCGTGGGGCATCGTCACCTTCACCGTGACGCTGACCTCGCTCTTCGTCGCCTGGCCGGTGCTGCCGTTCCTGGCCCGCGGGATGTCGGCGGTGGACCGGGCGCTCGTACGCGGGCTGCTCCAGCCGTCCGACGAGCTGGAGAAGCGGATCGCCGAACTGGAGTCCGACCGCGGCGTCGTGGTCGACACCGCGGCCGCCGACCTGCGGCGCATCGAACGCGACCTGCACGACGGCGCCCAGGCCCGCCTCGTCGCCCTCGCCATGGACCTGGGCCTCGCCCGGGAGAAGCTGCTCGAAGACCCCGAGGCCGCCGCCCGGATGGTCGACGAGGCGCACGGCGAGGTCAAGATCGCCCTCCAGGAGCTGCGCGACCTCGCCCGCGGCATCCACCCGGCGATCCTCACCGACCGCGGCCTCGACGCGGCGCTGTCGGCCGTCGCCACCCGCTGCACCGTCCCCGTCACCGTGACCGTCGACCTGCCGGCCAGGCCCGCGGAGGCCATCGAGGGCATCGCCTACTTCACCGTCTCCGAGCTGCTGCAGAACGTCAGCAAGCACAGCGGCGGCACGAGCGCCTCCGTCGACGTGTGGCGGGCCGCGGACCGGCTGATGGTCCAGGTCCGCGACGACGGGCACGGGGGTGCCGACGTGGCGGCCGGCTCCGGCCTGGCCGGCCTCGCGGAACGCCTCGACTCCGTCGACGGGCTCTTCGTCGTCGCCTCCCCGCCGGGCGGCCCGACCGTCGTCACGGCCGAGCTTCCCTGGCGGGACCGGGACTTCCGCCGCTGACCACCGGTCGGGTGGGGGGTACGCAACCTGGCCCTTGCGGTGGGCCGCCCCTGCCCCTTGCGGTGGGGGGGTACGCGCTGCCCCTTGCGGTGGGCCGCCCTCCGCCGCGCCTTCGTGGCTGGTCGCTCCGTTCTCCCCCAGGGCTTCGCCTGGGGGTACCCCCACGCGCCCCTGGTGCCTGCCCTCTGCGGAGGAGCGGAGCCCCAGGCTGACGCGGGGAAGGGGGCGGCCGGCCCCCGTACAGCGGCGCTGTGGGTGCGTACGAGGCGCCCGCGGGGGCTGGTAGGGGTAGCCCCACCTCCAAGAGGCCGATCCGCACCATGGGGCAGGCGGCGGCGAAAGGCCATGGTGGGGGGTATGACGAGCAGTGCGGAGAGGACGGGCCCGACCATGGCGTACGGCTACCAGGAGCAAGAGCAGGCACGGCACAGGGCCCCGGCCGCGGTGCGGGCGCCCTTCGAGGCGCGGACGTGGCGCGAGTTCGGCTACGCGCTGCTCAACCTGCCGATGGCGATCACCGGTTTCGTGTGGACCGTCACGATGCTCTCGCTCAGCGCGGGCCTCCTCATCACCTTCGTCGGCCTGCCGCTGCTGGTGCTGGCCCTGGGCGGGTGCCGGGCTATCGGGCGGGTCGAGCGCGGCCGGGCGCGTACGCTCCTGCTGCTGGACGTGGACGAGCCGGGGCCGGTACGCACCAAGGGCCGCGGCTTCCTCGCCCGGATGGGCGCCCAGCTCAGCAGCGGTGTCAACTGGCGGCACGTCATCTACATGCTGCTGCACTTCCCGTGGGGCATCATCAGCTTCTCCGTGTCCCTCAGCCTCTTCACCTACGGCTGGGGCCTGCTGACCTACCCGCTGTGGCGCTGGGTCTTCCCGGTCTACTTCGGGCAGGACGGCCTGCAGGTCTACGGCAGCGACGACGGCCGGCACGGCTGGTGGCTGCACACCCCGGCGGACATGGTGCTGTGCGTGGTCCTCGGCGGGCTGCTCGTACTGGCCACTCCGTGGGTCATCCGCGGCATGGCGCACGCGGACCGGATCCTGGTCCTCGGCCTGCTCGGGCCGTCCCGGCTGGACGACCGGGTCACCGAGCTGGAGTCCGACCGCGGCGTCGTGGTCGACACCGCGGCCGCCGACCTGCGGCGCATCGAACGCGACCTCCACGACGGCGCCCAGGCCCGCCTCGTCGCCCTCGCCATGGACCTGGGCCTGGCCAAGGAGAAGCTCCTTGAGGACCCGGCGGTCGGCGCCGCGATGGTCGAGGAGGCGCACGGCGAGGTGAAGATCGCCCTCCAGGAGCTGCGCGACCTCGCCCGCGGCATCCACCCGGCGATCCTCACCGACCGCGGCCTGGGTCCGGCCCTGTCCGCCGTCGCGGCCCGCTGCACCGTCCCGGTCTCGGTGACGGTCGACCTGCCGGCCAGGCCCGTGCCCGCGATCGAGGGCATCGCCTACTTCACCGTCTCCGAGCTGCTGCAGAACGTCAGCAAGCACAGTGGCGCTGCGCGCGCTTCCGTCGACATCTGGCAGGTCGAGGACCGGCTGATGCTCTTCGTCTCCGACGACGGGCGTGGTGGGGCCTCCCTCGCGGCCGGCTCCGGCCTGGCCGGCCTCGCGGAACGCCTCGACTCCGTCGACGGTGTCCTGGCCGTCGACTCCCCGGCCGGTGGCCCGACCCGCATCACCGCCGAACTTCCCTGGCGGGCGTGACCCCGCCAGGGGGCGCCCTTTGCGCCAGGCAGTCACCTTCCCCACCGCCGTGGTAGGCGGCTGCCCCCTGCCGCGGGCCGTCGCCTTTCCCGCCGTCATGGCTGGTCGCGCAGTTCCCCGCGCCCCCAGGTGATTGCCACTTGGCGTGGCGTTGCCTTCTCTCCCGCCTCTTCGGCGGGCGCGCAGTTCCCCGCGCCCCTGAAAAACGCGTGCCCTCCTGCGCACAGAGCCCCTGCCAGGGACCAACGCCTGGGCGTCGGAGGACGCAGGCCCAAAGGGGCGCGGGGAACTGCGCGCCCCGCCGAGATCGCGTCGCAGACAAGCACGCACCGCAAGGGGCAATCACCCCAGGGGCGCGAGGAACTGCGCGCACAACCCACCACCGGGTCGCGGGCAAGCAACGCCACAGCAAGTGGCAACCACCCGGGGGCGCGGGGAACTGCGCGAACAGCCCCCACCGGGCCGCGGGCAAGGAGCCCACCGCAGGTGGTGCTCACCCGGGGTTGACCGCAAGAAGCGTCTTGCCCATGGTGTGCCCGGTCCGCAGGGCCGCGAGGGCGGACGCCGCCTCCGGCAGGGGATGTTCGGCTGTGACGTCGAGGCGGATCGCGCCCGAGGCCAGGAGGGCGAAGGCGGAGAGGGCGTGGCCGCGGACCGTGCGGGGGGCGCGGCGGGCGAGGTCGGCGATGTTGTAACCCGTCAGGGAGCGGTTGCTCTTCCAGAAGGGGAGGACGGGGAGGCTGAGGTCGGGTTCGCGGGCCGCCTCGCCGTAGACGGCCAGCCGGCCGAAGGGCGCGAGCAGGGCGAGGCTGGCGAGCCGGGTCTTGCCGCCGACGGGGTCGAGGACGACGTCGAGGTCGCGCAGCCGGTCGGCGAAGGCGTCCCTGAGGTGGACGGCGTCGTAGCCGAAGCGCTTGGCGTAGGCGGCCTTCTCGGGTGACCCCACGGTCCCGTGGACCGCGGCGGCGCCCAGTGACCGGGCGATCTGCGCGGCCGTGGAGCCGACTCCGCCGGCCGCCGCGTGGATCAGGACGGTGTCGCCGGCCCGCAGCCGGGCCGCGCCGGTCAGGACGCCGTAGGCGGTGGTGAGGACGAGGGCGGCGCCGCCGCCGTCCCGTAGCGATATCCCGTCCAGCGGGAAGACGAACTCCGCGGAGGCGACGGCGTATTCGGCGTAACCGCCGCCGTCCGGCAGATACGCGGCGACCGGCTCGCCGACCGCGAGCCCGCCGACGCCGGGTCCGAGCGCGGCGATCACGCCGGAGACCTCGAACCCCGGCACGTCCACCCCGCGCGCTCCGTGCGGCGGCCCGAAGTCGCCGAGCACGTGCTGGAGTTCGCCGTAATTGACGCCGGCGTAGGCGACCCGGACCAGCACCTGCCCAGGTCCTGGCGCGGGGGCGGGCAGTTCCAGCTGCCGCAGCACCTCGGGGCCGCCGTTGACGTCGAATCCGACCGCGTGCACGCGCACTCCTCTCCCTGGCCGCCGCGAGGGAAGTCGCGGCGCCCACCGGCTGCCGGGCGCAACCTTGCCCACAGCAACCGTATTCCCCATTCGCCCGCCGATGCTGGGATGCTGGGCGGGTCAGTCGGACACGGGGGGGCACGGAACGGTGGAGGACAAGGTGCGAGTGGTCATCGCCGAGGATTCGGTACTGCTGCGGGACGGTCTGACGCGGCTGCTGACCGATCGCGGCCACGACGTGGTGGCCGGTGTCGGCGACGCCGTCGGGCTGATCAAGGCGGTCGACGAGCTCGCGTCCCAGGGCGCGGCTCCCGACGTGGTGGTCGCCGACGTCCGGATGCCCCCCACCCACACGGACGAAGGCGTCCGCGCGGCGGTGCAGTTGCGCCGGGAGCACCCCGAGGTGGGCGTCCTGGTGCTGTCTCAGTATGTGGAAGAGCAGTACGCGACCGAGCTGATCGCGGGCAGCAGTCGCGGGGTGGGATATCTACTCAAGGACCGCGTCGCCGACGTCCGCGAATTCGTGGATGCCGTGGTCAGGGTGGCCGAGGGCGGTACGGCCCTGGACCCCGAGGTGGTCGCCCAGCTGCTCGGCCGCAGCCGCAAGCAGCATGTCCTCGCCAATCTCACTCCGCGAGAACGCGAGGTGCTCGGCCTGATGGCCGAGGGGCGTACGAACTCGGCCGTCGCCAAGCAGCTGGTGGTCAGCGACGGAGCGGTCGAGAAGCACGTCAGCAACATCTTCCTGAAGCTGGGCCTGACCCCGAGTGACGGGGATCACCGTCGCGTGCTGGCCGTGCTCACCTACCTCAACTCCTGAGGTACGCGGCCTCCACCGGCGATTTCGTCTCACTGAACGAGACGGCGTCTCACCCTTTGGGACAAAAGATCGTACGCGCGACTCTCACTTCCCCGGACCTCCGGGGAAGGTGAGCCTTACCGCCGTACGATGACCCGTGAGCCGCCGCCTCGAAGGAGGTCCGTTTCAGTGACCAGCCAGGTCAGCAGCCCCATCCCCGCGGGTACCGCGGAAGAGCCGCCGATCGTTGTCGACGTCGACGTAGTCGGTGATCAGCACAAACCGGCCAAGGAAACCAGGCGCCTCGACCGGGTGATTATCCGGTTTGCGGGTGATTCCGGTGATGGTATGCAGCTTACGGGTGATCGTTTCACGTCGGAGACGGCGTCGTTCGGTAATGATCTGTCGACGCTGCCGAATTTCCCGGCGGAGATCCGGGCGCCTGCGGGGACGTTGCCGGGGGTGTCGTCGTTCCAGTTGCATTTCGCGGATCATGACATTCTGACGCCGGGTGACGCGCCGGATGTGCTGGTCGCGATGAATCCGGCGGCGTTGAAGGCGAATCTGGGTGATCTGCCGCGGGGTGCGGAGGTCATCGTGAACACCGATGAGTTCACGAAGCGGGCGATGGCGAAGGTCGGGTGGCCGTCGAGTCCGCTGGATGACGATTCGCTGGCGGGGTTCGCGGTGCACCGGGTGCCGTTGACGACGCTGACGGTGGAGGCGTTGAAGGACTCGGGGCTGGCGCGGAAGGACGCGGAGCGGGCGAAGAACATGTTCGCTCTGGGGTTGCTGTCGTGGATGTACCACCGGCCGACGGAGGGTACCGAGGCGTTCTTGCTGCGGAAGTTCGCGAAGAAGCCGGATATCGCGGCGGCGAACGTCGCGGCGTTCCGTGCGGGCTTCAATTTCGGGGAGACCACCGAGGACTTCGCGGTCTCCTACGAGGTCGCGCCGGCGTCGGCGGCGTTCCCCGCGGGGACGTACCGGAACATCTCGGGGAATCTGGCGCTGTCGTACGGGTTGGTCGCGGCGTCGCGGCAGTCGGGGCTGCCGCTGTTCCTGGGGTCGTATCCGATCACCCCGGCCTCCGACATCCTCCATGAGCTGTCGCGGCACAAGAACTTCGGGGTGCGGACCTTCCAGGCCGAGGACGAGATCGCGGCGATCGGCGCGGCTTTGGGTGCGGCGTTCGGTGGGGCGTTGGCGGTGACGACGACGTCGGGGCCGGGGGTGGCGCTGAAGTCGGAGACGATCGGGTTGGCGGTGTCGTTGGAGTTGCCGCTGCTGGTGGTGGACATCCAGCGCGGCGGGCCGTCGACGGGTATGCCGACCAAGACCGAGCAGGCCGATCTGTTGCAGGCGATGTTCGGCCGCAACGGTGAGGCGCCGGTGCCGGTGGTCGCGCCGGCCACGGCGGCGGACTGTTTCACGGCCGCTTTGGAGGCCGTGCGGATCGCGGTGGCCTACCGCACCCCGGTCTTCCTGCTCTCGGACGGGTATCTGGCGAACGGCTCGGAGCCGTGGCGGATCCCGGCGGTCAGTGAGCTGCCCGATCTGCGGGTCGATTTCGCTGAGGGCCCGAATCATGCGGACGCCGACGGGACGGAGGCGTTCTGGCCCTATCTGCGGGACCCGGAGACGTTGGCGCGGCCGTGGGCGGTGCCGGGCACGGCGGGGCTGGAGCACCGGATCGGGGGGATCGAGAAGCAGGACGGCACGGGCAACATCTCCTACGACCCGGCCAACCACGATCTGATGGTCCGTACCCGGCAGGCGAAGATCGACGGGATCACCGTGCCCGACGTTCAGGTCGACGACCCCACGGGGGGTGCGCGGACGCTGGTGGTGGGGTGGGGGTCGACGTACGGGCCGATCACGGCGGCGGTACGGCGGATCCGCCGCGGCGGCGAGCACATCGCCCAGGCCCACCTGCGGCACCTGAACCCGTTCCCGGCGAATCTGGGAGAGGTGCTGGGCGCCTATGAGCGGGTGGTGGTCCCGGAGATGAACCTGGGACAGCTCGCGCACCTGCTGCGGGCCCGCTACCTGGTCGACACCTCCTCACTGACCCAGGTCACCGGCCTGCCCTTCAAGGCCGAGCAGCTCGCCCAGGCCATCACCGCGATCATGAACCCGCAGCAGCAGCAGGAGGAGGTGGGTGGCAGTGTCTGAGGCGCTCACGCTGGTCCCCAAAGCGACCGGCAAGCAGTCGATGAAGGACTTCAAATCCGACCAGGAAGTCCGCTGGTGCCCCGGCTGCGGCGACTACGCGGTCCTGGCCGCCGTCCAGTCGTTCATGCCCGAGCTGGGCCTGGCCCGCGAGAACATCGTCTTCATCTCCGGGATCGGCTGCTCCTCCCGCTTCCCGTACTACATGAACACCTACGGTATGCACTCCATCCACGGCCGGGCCCCCGCGATCGCGACGGGGCTTGCCACGTCCCGCCGGGACCTGTCGGTATGGGTGGTGACGGGCGACGGGGACGCGCTGTCGATCGGCGGGAACCATCTGATCCACGCGTTGCGGCGGAATGTGAACCTGAAGATCCTGCTGTTCAACAACCGGATCTACGGGCTGACGAAGGGGCAGTACTCCCCGACGTCGGAGACCGGGAAGATCACCAAGTCCACACCGATGGGATCGCTGGACGCGCCGTTCAACCCGCTGTCGCTGGCGATCGGCGCGGAGGCGAGCTTCGTGGCCCGCACCATCGACTCGGACCGCAAGCACCTGCAGTCGGTGCTGCGGGCGGCCGCCGACCACCCCGGGACAGCGCTGGTGGAGATCTACCAGAACTGCAACATCTTCAACGACGGCGCCTTCGACGCCCTCAAAGACAGTGCGACCGCACAAGAAGCCGTCATCCGCCTCGAACACGGCCGACCCATCCGCTTCGGCGCCCCCGCCGAGGACGGCCTCGGCTCCAAGGGCGTCATCCGCGACCCCGCCACCGGTGACCTGACGGTCATCGACGTCACCGCGTCCGGGACGGACGGCGTCCTCGTCCATGACGCGCACGCCGCCAGCCCCACGACGGCGTTCGCCCTGTCGCGGCTGGCCGACCCCGACACCCTGCACCACACCCCCATCGGTGTCCTGCGCGACACCACCCGCCCCGTCTACGACACCGACATGGCCGAGCAACTCGACCTCGCCGTCACCCGCCAGGGCGAAGGCGACCTGGCCGGCCTGCTCGCCGGCACCGACACCTGGACCGTCCCCTAGCCTTCCCGGCAGGGAAGAAGCAGGCTTAGGGGCGCGGGGAACGGCGCGACCAACCCACCACGGGCTGCACGTCGCCACCGGCCGAAAGGGGCTGCCCGGTCCGTACCGGACCACCGGCCGGTGGGGGCTTGTCGCGCAGTTCCCCGCGCCCCCATCAGCCACCCCCTTACCTGAAGGGAACCGCCCGGCCACCGCGCCCGGCGGAAGCACGCCCCCTTGCCGAAGGGGCACCCCTCAGCCACCGCGCCGGCGGAGGCACGCCCCCTGCCGAAGAGGCACCGCAGGGTCAGGTGCGGGCGTCGTAGGACGATTGGGCCGCGGCAACCGCGGAGACGCGGGACTCGGTCCACGCGGCGAGCGCTCGCACCTTGAGGGCCGCCTCGTGGCCGAGGTCGGTCAGGTCGTAGTCGACGTGCGGCGGTATGACGGGCCGGGCGCGGCGGCGTACGAAACCGTCGCGCTCCAGGGTCCGCAGCGTCTGCGTCAGCATCTTCTCGCTGACGTCGCCTATGCCGTTCCGCAGTTCGCTGAAGCGCAGGGTGCCGGCGTCCAGGAGGGCCGCGAGCACCAGGACGCCCCACCGGCTGGTGACGTGTTCGAGGATGGCCCGCTCAGGGCAGCTCACCTTCATGTACGTACCGTACGTCAAGGTGGGTACTTTCCATAAGTTAGCGTGCCGGTTACGGTGATCACGTCCGACCGCGACAAACGCGTCCGCAAGAAACCCGGGAGAACCACCGTGAGCATCGTCGTCACCGGAGCCACCGGCCAGCTCGGCCGCCTCGTCATCGCAGACCTGCTGGAGCGCGGGGTCGCGCCCGCCGGGATCGCCGCCGTCGTGCGGGACGCGGACAAGGCCGCCGACCTCGCCGCGAGCGGGGTGGAGGTACGGGTCGCGGACTACGACCGGCCCGCGAGCCTGAAGGCCGTCTTCGCGGCCGGCGACCGCGTCCTGCTGATCTCGGGGAACGAGGTCGGCCGCCGTGTCCCGCAGCACACCGCGGTGGTCGACGCGGCCGCCGAGGCGGGCGTGGCGCTGCTGGCCTACACCGGTGTGCTGGGCGGCCCGGCCGCCGACTTCATCCTCGCCGACGAGCACAAGGCCACCGAGGAGGCCGTCCTGGCGTCCGGGCTGCCGTACGTCTTCCTGCGCAACGGGTGGTACACCGAGGTCTACACCGCCAACCTGCCCGCGGTGCTCGAACACGGCGTCGTGATCGGCAACGCGGGCGACGGGCGGGTCGCGTCGGCCGCGCGGGCGGACTACGCGGCGGCGGCAGCGGCCGTGCTGACCGGCGAGGGCCACGAGAACAAGGCGTACGACCTGAGCGGCGACACCGCCTGGAGCTTCCCCGAATACGCGGCCACCGTCGCGGAGCTGTCCGGCCGGGAGGTCGCCTACCACGAGGTGACCGGGGCGGAGCGGCAGGAGATCCTGGTCGGCGTCGGGGTGCCGGCGGACTTCGCCGCGGTGCTGGTCGACGTGGACCGGGCGATCGGGGAGGGCCTGCTGGCCGGCACCAGCGGTGAGATGGCCCGGCTGATCGGCCGCCCGACGACGCCGCTGCGCGAGACGGTCGCGGTGGAGTTGCGGGCGCTGAACGCGTAGGCCCCCGGGGCCTGCCCGCGCCATCCCGGTGGCCTGACGCCGGTTGCGTCAGGACCAATGCGCGATACGGGCCTGGCAGTGCGGTCGGCGTACCGCTACGGTCGGACTGCCGCCCGTACCCGCACCGCGTACGGCGGCGTGGGGAGGACGAGGCGATGGGCGAGAACCGCGCGGGACTGGTGTACGGATTCGTGGCCTACGGCTTGTGGGGACTGTTCCCGCTGTACTGGCCGCTGCTCGAACCCGCGGGCGCGGGCGAGATCCTGGCCCACCGGATGGTGTGGTCGCTGGTGGTGGTCGGCGTCATCCTGCTGGCGCTGCGCCGGTGGGCCTGGGTCGCCGAGCTGGTCCACCAGCCGCGCCGGCTCGCCCTGCTCGTGCTCGCCGCGACCGTGGTGTCGGTGAACTGGGGCATGTACATATGGGCGGTCAACGCCGGCCATGTCGTGGAGACCTCGCTCGGCTACTTCATCAATCCGCTGGTGACCATCGCGCTGGCGGTCCTGGTGCTGCACGAGCGGCTGCGGCCCGTGCAGTGGGCGGCGGTCGGCATCGGCAGCGCCGCCGTCGCGGTGCTCGCGGTCGGCTACGGGCGGCTGCCGTGGATCGCCCTCACGCTGGCGCTGTCCTTCGGCACCTACGGCCTGGTCAAGAAGAAGGTCGCGATGGGCGGCCTGGAGTCGCTGGCCGCGGAGACCTCCGTGCAGTTCCTGCCGGCCCTCGCCTTCCTGCTGGTCCTCGGCGGCCGCGGCGACTCGACCTTCACCCACCACGGTCCCGGCCACGCCGGGCTGCTGGCACTGTCGGGGCTGGTCACCGCCGTGCCGCTGGTCTGCTTCGGGATGTCGGCCAACCGCCTGCCGCTGTCCACCCTCGGCCTGCTCCAGTACCTGGCGCCGGTCTTCCAGTTCCTGATCGGCATCCTCCACTTCCACGAGACGATGTCCGCCGAGCAGTGGGTCGGCTTCCTGCTGGTCTGGTCGGCGCTGGTCCTGCTGACGGTCGACGCCCTGCGCAATGCCCGCCGCACCCGTACGGCCGCGGCCGCCCTCGCGCCCCCGGCCCCAGGCCCTGCGGCCGCCCCGGCCCGTTCCGCCTAAGGGCTGTCCTGTAATCCGCGGTGGACCAGCGCGCGGCGTCAGACGCGGTACATCGCAAGGCGAAGGGCCGCCCTCATACCGGGTCGTGTTCGGGCGAGCCCGACAACGCAGCGAGGTGCCGTAGCTGTCGTCGCGCGCCCGCCGGGGATCAGCGGGACAGCCCTTGGCCTCCCGTTCACCCGGAAATCGGGGCTCCTCCGCCGGGCACCCGGGGTGTGACCCCCGGGGTGTGAGGGGAATCGCTTTGACAGTACATTCATTGCGTGCGCAATATATGCACATGCATGACTTCTCGGGGCGACGGTTCCTCTTCCTCCTCGGCAGCACCCGCGCGGGCGGCAACACCGAGGCGCTGGCACAGCAGGCGGCGGCGCAGCTGCCGTCCGAGGTGGAGCAGCACTGGGTGCGGCTCGCGGAGATGCGGCTGCCCGCCTTCACCGACGTACGCCACGACGGCGACGGCTCGTACCCCCAGCCCAGCGGCCACGCCAGGACACTGCTGGACGCCACGCTCGACGCGACCGACCTGGTCATCGCGTCCCCGCTGTACTGGTACTCCCTCTCCACGCCCGCCAAGCACTACCTCGACAACTGGTCGGGCTGGATGCGCGTCCCCGGCCTCGACTTCCGCGCCCGCATGGCCGGCCGCACCCTGTGGGGCGTCACAGCCCTCTCGGGCGCCGACCACTCCGACGCCGACCCGTTGATCGGCACCCTCGCCAAGACCGCCCGCTACATGCGGATGGACTTCCGCGGCGTCCTGCTGGGCAGCGCGAACCGTCCGGGCCAGGTCGTCGCCGACGAGGACGCGGCGCTGCGCGCGAAGACCTTCTTCACCCCGTGATCCTCACCCCGTGAGGCGCCCCGCGGGCACGCGCCCGCCCCGTACGGCCGCTGGGCCGTACGGGGCGGGCGACTGCTTCCGGCGGTGGCCGTGCCTACCGCACGTCAGGAGAACGTGCAGGTGATGGAGCCGTTGGGCAGGTTGATGCCGGTCGTGGTGTTGGCGGTGAAGCCGAACGTGGTCGTGCCGTCCGGCGGGATCGTGCCGTTGTAGTTGGCGTTGACGGCCTTGGCATTACCGCCGCTGGTGGTCAGGACGCCGTTCCACAGACTGTTGATCGTCGTACCGTCGCCCAGCTTCCAGTTCACCGTCCAATGGCTCGACGGTGAGGTGCCGTGGTTCATGACCTCGACCGAGGCCTGGAAGCCGCCGCTCCAGGTGGTGGTCACCGAATACAGCGCCATGCAGGCGCCGTCGACGGGCGGCATGGACGTCGGCGGCGTGGAGGTCGGCGGCGTGGACGTCGGGGGGGTGGACGTCGGCGGCGTGGAGGTCGGCGGCGTGGAGGTCGGCGGCGTGGACGTCGGGGGGGTGGAGGTCGGCGGCGTGGTGGAGCCGTTGTGGATGCCGGTGACCTCGCCGTGGCCGCCGTCGAAGGCGACGTCGGAGCAGGAGAAGAAGTTCTCGTTGCTGTCCGAGCGGACCCACTGGATGAAGATCAGGGCATTGCCCGTACGACCGGCGGGAAGCGCCTGGTCCCAGTAGTAGTGCCCGCCGTCCGTGCCGGGCGAGCCCACCACCGGCGGGTTGGTGCTGGTCCCGATCGACTCCAGGTCGGCCCAGGCCAGCGGGGTGGTCGGGGACCAGCCCTGCTTGGTCACATAGATGTGGAAGGTGCCCGGGTGCTGGGCCCAGTTGCTGTACTGCAGCTGGATCGTCGACCCCGACGTCAGGTGGGTGCGGGGCCAGTCGGAGCGGGCCGCGCTGTAGGACGAGAAGTCGTACGGCGACTTGTTGCCCGCGCTGCACAGCGTCCCGTCGGGCACGTAGCCCGACGTGCGGCCCCCCGCGTTGGAGTCGAGCACCGCGAACCAGTTGTAGAGCGGCGTCGTCCCGCTCTGCGCGACCGCCGCGGCACACGCCGGGTTGGTCGGCACGAGCGCGCCCGAGGACGTCTTGGCGTCCTGGTAGCACAGATACGTCCGCGACCCGGGCGCCATGGCGACACCGTGGGCCTGCGCGGAGCCCTGGGTGATCAGGACGATGCCGAACGCCGAGAGCAGCGTGGCGAGGACGGCGATTAAGGAGAGCTGTCTGTTCCTCTTCAAGGTGGTGACCTTTCCGGCAACGTCCCCGAGGCCGTGGGTCCACCGCAGCCGGGTCCTCAGGGGCGGAGTGGGGGGAGTGGGGGGAGAAATGTCGTGGGCGCGCTTCACTACTCATGGGAGCGCTCCCATTCGTGAAGCTAACAGCAGATCAGGGACGTGTAAACAGCCCGGTCGCCTTGACCTGCCCTCGCTCTTCGCTGCCGCACGCCAGCGCGGGCCCGTCGGCCGGCCGGCCCGGCCTCCTTACGCCGTCACGTCGCGAGTGGTGAAGCGGGCCCAGGCGGCGGAGCCGAAGACGGCGGCGTAGAGGAGCTGGAGGGCGAGGTTCTTCAGGATGCCGCTCCATATGACGGGGGCGCGCATCACGTCGGCGAAGCTCAGCCAGTAGTGGGGGAAGAGGTAGGGCTGCACGGCGTGGAGCTGGGGGATGTTGTTGATGATCTGGATGGTGATCAGCAGGCCGACCGTGGCGGCCATCGCGCCGATACCGCTGTCGGTGAGGGTGGAGATGAACAGGCCCAGCGCGCCCAGGCCGATGAGGGAGGACGCGACCAGGAGGGCGATCAACAGGCCGCGCAGGATGCCGTCGGAGAGAGGGACGCTGTTGCCGGAGAGCAGGGTGACGTCGCCGACCGGGAAGAGGCTGAAGCCGACGACGACCGCCGAGAGCACCACGACGAGGGTGGCGGCGACGCAGAAGGTCAGCACCGCGGCGTATTTGGCGAGCAGCAGGCGGGTGCGGCCGGCCGGGGCGACCAGCAGATAGCGGAGGGTGCCGGTGCTGGCCTCGCCCGCGACGGAGTCCCCGGCCACCACGCCGATGGCCATCGGGAGGAAGAAGGGCAGGGTCGCGGCGAGAGAGGCGAAGGCGAGGAAGAGGCCGTTGTTGCTGATCTGTTCGAGGAAGGCCGGGCCGCCGCCGTCACTGCCGCCGACCGAGCTGCCGTCGCGGGTCTCGATCCTGACCGCGATGCCGACCAGCACCGGCACGCCGGCCAGCACGCCGAGCAGGGCCAGGGTGCGGGCGCGGCGGAAGACGATCAGCAGCTCGGAGCCGAACAGGCCGAGCGACCACACCGCTCGGGGCGCCCGGGACGCCGGTGGTGCGGGGGCGCGATCCCGGTCCGGCTCCCCCGACTGCTGCCCGGGGTCGCCGTCGTGCAGGCCGGGGCCCGCGGTGGTCTCAGCCCGCGACATCGAAACCCTCCCCTGTCAGAGCCACGAACGCGTCCTCCAGCGACGCCCGCCGCACCCCGAAGCCGCGCACCCGCACCCCGGCGGCGACCAGGGCGGCGTTCAGCTCCGCCAGGTCGGGCGGCTCGGCGGGCAGCTCACCGGTGACCTGGTCTGTGTGCGGGTCGGTGACCAGGTCGGTGACGCCGTGGGCGGCCAGCACCCGGACGGTCTCGGCCGGGTCGGGGGTGGTGACCGCGAGGCGGCCGCGGGTGCCCGCGGACAGCTCGGTGACCGGCCCCTGGGTGATCAGTCGGCCGCGGGCCATCACCGCGGCATGCGTGCAGACCTGCTCGATCTCGTCCAGCAGGTGCGAGGACAGGAAGACGGTGGTGCCGTCGTCGGCCAGCTCCCTGACCAGGGTTCTGATCTCCCGCATGCCCTGCGGGTCCAGGCCGTTGGTCGGCTCGTCCAGCACCAGCAGCTCGCGCGGCTGGAGCAGCGCGGACGCCAGCCCGAGCCGCTGCTTCATGCCGAGTGAATACGCCTTCGCCTTCTTCCCCGCCGCCGCGGTCAGCCCGACCCGGTCGAGCGCCGAACCCACCCTGGCCTTCCTGGTCCGCGGGTCGGCCGTCGGGTCTGCGGCGTCGTAGCGGACCAGATTGTCGTGGCCGGACAGGAATCCGTAGAGCGCGGGGCCCTCGATGAGGGCGCCGACCTTGGGCAGCACGCTGCGGGAGGAGCGCGGCATGGGGCGGCCGAGGACGCGGGCGCTGCCCGCGGTCGGCTCGATCAGGCCCATCAGCATCCGGATCGTGGTCGTCTTGCCCGAGCCGTTGGGCCCGAGGAAGCCGAACACGCTGCCGCGCGGCACCTGGAGGTCGAGGCCGTCCACGGCGAGCGTGCCCCGATACTGCTTGGCCAGCCCGCGGGTCTCGATCACCACGTCGGACGCCGGGCCGTGCGCGGCGGGCGGCTGGTCCATCGCACTCCTTGGTCGGCTTCGTCAGCGGGCGGGGCGGGCAAGCGGGACGGGCGGGGACGGCGGCATGTGCGCCCGGCGGGCCGCCCGCCGGGCGACGTGGCCCCGCCCGGCGGCGGGGCCACCGGTGTCAGCGCGCGGCGCTGCTCGCGGCCGCGGTCAGCGCGGACTCGTCGACCGCACCGGCATATATCGTGCCGTCCTGCGTCAGCAGCACATTGACCAGCCGGGTGTGGAGGAGCGTGCCCGTGCCGAAGGAACCGCTGACCTGCTTGCCGAAGCCGCCGAGCATCCCCGCGGCCCCTCCCCTGCCGTTCTTCTCCGCACCCGACGGCAGCGCGCCCTTGCTGTGGAAGACCGCGACGGTGTCCCAGCCGGACCCGACGGAGCTGCCCGCGCCGAGGCCGGACAACGCGGCGGGCGACGCGCCCTTGCGGGCGGTCTCCTTGGCCTCGGTCACCTTGGCGCCCTTGGGCGGGGTGAAGGTGAAGGTGCTCGCGGCGGGCTTGTCGAAGCTGACCTTGGTGTAGCCGATCTCGACGGCCGCCTTGCCCTTGCCCTTGGGCTGGAGCGTGAACTTCAGCGGCACCCCGGTCTTGGAGTCGACCGCGATCCTGATCGACTCGACCGTCGTGGCCGACGCGTGCTGCGGGCGGATCAGCAGTTCGTACGCACTGCGCCCGGCGACCTTCGCGGTGCCGTCCGCGGTGATCGAGGCGGTGCCGTCGGCCGCCTTGAGGATCTGCCGGGCGGCGGCCTGCGGGGTCGCGGGGAAGTCCTCGGGGCGCGGCTGCTGCCGCGCGCCCGCCTTCCCGGACAGGCTCTCCCGGGCGGGCAGTGCGGCGTGATACGCCTCGTTGGACGCGCTGTCATACGCCCACACCTGCGAGCCGTCGTGGATCACGCTGTATTCGGCGGCGGGCTCGATGATCGAGACCTTCTGCCGGTCCTGGCCGTCGGCGGCGACATGCAGGGTGTGGCTGCCGACGAGCAACTGGGGGAGCTGCCGCTGCGGGTCGGCCCGCGAGCCGTCGCGCGAGCCGAACGACGGCGGCGCCACGGCTCCGCCGAACAGGCTGCTCCCGCTGCCCCCGGTCAGGACGGACGGCAGGCCCAGGTCGGTGGTGATCTTGACCGTGCCGTCCACGGTCTGGGTGTCGGAGGCGGCGATCTTGGTGATGATCTGCTCGGCGGTGAGGGACGGCAGGGACGGGTCGCCGCTGTCCGCGAGCGCGGGGACCAGTCCGATGGTCGCCGCGGTCACGCCCACGACCGCCGCCGGGACGGCATAGCGCAGGGCCTTGCGCCGCCGCCCTCCTTCGGGGTCGCGCGCCTCCGGCTGTGCCGGTTGGATCAGTGCCATTGCGTCTCTACCTCCGTCGTCAGCGGCGGGTTCGCTGTACTGCACTCGTCCACTCCCCGGGCCATTGTCGCCCGGTCCGCCCCGAAGTGGTGTGTATCCATCTCACCAAATCGGCCCCTCCGACACATCAGCCCCCGGGGCCAACTCCGTGTACACCCGCGGGATGACGCTCCCGCGCCCCCGTACACGATCCGGAGTACCCACCCTGACGCCATCTCAGGGTCGGCCGAAAGCCGGGCGGCAAGCGGGCGGCAGGCGAGCGGCAGGCGGTCGACAGCCGGGCGGCAGCCGGCAGGCGGTGCTCAGCCCGCCCGGTGCACCACGGCGTCGCACAGCCCGGCCAGCGCCTGCTTGGCGGGCCCCTCGGGCAGCGGCGCCAGCGCGGTCCGCGCCTCCTCGGCGTAGCGCAGCGAGTCGCGGCGGGCCTGGTCGAGCGCCGGGTGGGCCCGCAGCAGGCCGAGCGCCTCGGCGTGCAGCCGGTCGTCGGTGAGGTCACCGTCGAGCAGTTCGATGAGCCGCCGGTCGTCGGCCGAGACGGCGCCGCCGGCCTGCGCGTACTGCTTGCGCACATGCAGCACCGGCAGCGTCGGGATGCCCTCGCGCAGGTCGGTGCCCGGGGTCTTGCCCGACTCGTGGCTGTCGCTGGCGATGTCGAGGACGTCGTCGGCGAGCTGGAAGGCGATGCCGATGCGCTCGCCGTACTGGGTCAGGGTGTGCACCACCGACTCCCCCGCGCCCGACATCATCGCGCCGAACCGCCCGGACACCGCCATCAGGGAGCTGGTCTTGCCGGCCAGCACCTCCAGGTAGTGGTCCAGCGGGTCGCGGCCGTCGCGCGGGCCGACCGTCTCCAGGATCTGCCCGGTGACCAGCCGCTCGAAGGACTCGGCCTGCACCCGGACCGCCTCGGGTCCGAGGTCGGCCAGGATGTGCGAGGCGCGGGAGAAGAGGAAGTCGCCGGTCAGGACCGCGACCGAGTTGTCCCAGCGGGTGTTCGCGCTGGGCACGCCGCGGCGGGCGTCGGCCTCGTCCATGACGTCGTCGTGGTAGAGCGTGGCCAGGTGGGTGAGCTCCACGACCACCGCGGACGGCACCACGCCGGGCGCGAACGGGTCGCCGAACTGGGCGCCGAGCATGACCAGGAGTGGCCGGAAGCGCTTACCGCCGGCCTGCAGCAGGTGCCTGGCGGCGTCCGTGATGAAGGGGACGTCACTCTTGGTGGCCTCGAGCAGGCCCTCTTCCACCGCCGCGAGTCCGGCGCCGATGTCGGCGTCCAGAGCGGGGTCCCACACGCTCAGCCCGAAGGGTGGCCCGACGACGTTCACGAGGGGTGCTCCTGTCGCTGATCTGGCTTCTGGCGGGGTTTCTGGGATGGCGCTTCGCGGGCGGCTCCGCTGGCGCTGACGTGGTGCTCGGCTCGTATTCCGTACACGGGCAGCGTAGCCGGTCGGCTGTGGATCACCGCCGGGGCATCGCCCTATGCCGAGCCGCGGGCGGACGGCGCCCGGCGCGGCGGGCGAGGTCGCACCGGACGGCGTAGCCGGCGCCGTACGGGAGGCCGTGCCCCGTGAGTCCGCGTATGATCCTGATCGCGGTGTTTCAGGGTGTTATGACCAACCCGTCAGGTGGACACCGGGTGCCGTTCGCCCGACCCGCGGACGTCACCGATACGTAAGACCGTCCGGCCGCACAGCCAACTAAAATCGCCGCAGCAACATGTGACATGTCCTCGCATCGGGGTAGACCCCAACGGGAAAAAAGTCCCGGAGGGAATCAATCGCCGACGGAAATCGATGAGATCGATGAGGAGGTGGATCGATGACAGCCGACCTGCTTGAGGACGAGGCAGAGGCGCATGTGCGCGGTGTCTGTTTCAAGACCGGGCCGCCGGCCCGGACCGGGGTGGAGCTGGAGTGGTTGGTGCATGACCGCTCGGATCCCCGCACACTGATAAGCGCCGACCGGCTGGACGCGGCACTCGCGCCGGTCGAAGTGCCCGGGGCGATGCCCCGGGGCAGCAGAATCACCCGCGAACCGGGTGGCCAGGTGGAGCTGAGCTCCCCGCCCGCCGGTTCGCTCACCGAATGCGTCGAGGCGATGGCCGCCGACCTGGCCGCCCTGCGCGTGGCGATGGACCGGGCGGACCTGGTCCTGACCGGCCTCGGCCTCGACCCCTACAGAACCCCGCCCAGGGTGCTCGACCACCCCCGCTATGCGGCGATGGAGGGCTTCTTCGACCGCGAGGGCCCCTGGGGCCGCACGATGATGCGCCGCACGGCGTCGCTGCAGATCAACCTGGACAGCGGTGACGACTCCGCGGGGATCACCGGATACCGGCAGCGCTGGGAGCTGGCGCACCGGATCGGCCCGGTCCTTGTGGCGGCGTTCGCGAATTCCCCGCTCCGCGACGGGCGCCCCACCGGCTGGGTCTCCACCCGGCAGGCGACCTGGGCCTCGATGGACCCGGGCCGTACGCGGCAGCCCGACCACGACCCCGATCCGCGCTCCGCGTGGGCGCGCTACGCGCTGGACGCGCGGGTGCTGTGCATACGCGGCGACGAAGCCGCACCGGCCGGCGGCGGGGACGCCGACTGGACCGCACCCCCCGGCCTGACCTTCCGCGGCTGGCTGCGCGGCGCGGCGCCGGGGCTGCGCCGCCCGACGGCCGCCGACCTCGACTACCACCTCAGTACGCTCTTTCCCCCGGTCAGACCACGCGGCTGGCTGGAACTGCGGATGACCGACGCCCAGGACGGCGACGCCTGGGTCGTACCGACCGCGCTCACGGCGACCCTGCTGGACGACCCGGTCGCCGCCGATGCCGCACTCGCGGCGACGGAAGCGCTCTGCCTGGACGGGCAGCCGCTTCCCTCCGACGACGTCTGGCGGCGAGCCGCCCGGATCGGCCCGGCCGACCCGGACCTCGGCAAGGCCGTCCGTGCCTGCTTCACCGCCGTGGAGAGCGCACTGGCGCGCTCGGACAGTCCCGCGGCACTGCGAGCGGCGGTCGCCGCCTTCGCCGAGCGCTACGCCGAGCGTGGCCGATGTCCCGCACACGACCAGTTGGACGCGCTGTCCCGCGTCTGACCTTCCGGAAGGTATGTCGTGACAAACCCCCGCACCACCAGTACCAGCAGTACGGCCCGGACCGCGGCCACTTCCGCCACCGGGGCCACTTCTGCCGCTTCAGCCCCGCAGGCCCCGGCGCAGACCCCGTCCGTCCGGGCGCTCGCCGCCCTGGAGGCCGCCAGGCGGCGTACGGAACTGCTCACCGACAGCGTCGACGAGCACGACCTCGCCGCGCAGCACTCCCCCCTGATGTCCCCGCTGGTGTGGGACCTGGCCCATATCGGCAACCAGGAGGAGCTGTGGCTGGTCCGCGAGGCCGGGGGGCGCCCCGGGCTGCGCCCCGACCTCGACCACGTCTACGACGCGTTCCGCACGCCGCGCGCCGACCGCCCCGCCCTGCCGCTGCTCGGCCCGGCCGAGGCCCGCGCCTACCTCGCGGCGGTGCGCGAGCAGACCGCCGAGGTGCTCGAAACCGTCGACACCGGCCCCGACCAGCCCGAGCGCCTGCTCGCGGACGCCTTCGTCTTCGGCATGCTCGCCCAGCACGAGCAGCAGCACGACGAGACGATGCTCGCCACCCACCAGCTCCGCGTCGGGCCGCCGGTCCTCGACGCGCCCGTGCCGCCGCCGGCGCCCGCCGACGCGGCACTCCTGCCGCGCGAGGTGCACATACCCGGCGGCGCTTTCACCATGGGCACCAGCACCGAGCCCTGGGCACTGGACAACGAACTGCCCGCGCACAGCGTCGAGGTGCCCGGATTCTGGCTGGACACCGTGCCGGTCACCAACGGCGCCTACGCCGAATTCATCGCCGCGGGCGGCTACGACGACCCGGCCTGGTGGACGCCGGAGGGCTGGCGGCACGTCCAGGAGGCGGGCCTGGTCGCGCCGCTGTTCTGGGACCGGGACGGCGAGGGCTGGACCCGCCGCCGCTTCGGCCGCACCGAGCCCGTACCGGCGGACGAGCCGGTGCTGCACGTGTGCTGGTACGAGGCCGACGCCTACGCCCGCTGGGCGGGCCGCAGGCTGCCCACGGAGGCCGAGTGGGAGAAGGCGGCCAGGCACGACCCGGCCACCGGCCGCTCCCGCCGCTACCCCTGGGGCGACGCGGACCCGCGGCCCGAGCACGCCAACCTCGGCCAGCGCCACCTGCAGCCCGCCCCCGCCGGCAGTTACCCGGCGGGCGCCGCACCCAGCGGCGCCCGGCAGCTCATCGGCGACGTGTGGGAATGGACCGCGTCCGACTTCGCCCCCTACCCCGGCTTCGCCGCCTTCCCCTACAAGGAGTATTCCGACGTCTTCTTCGGCCCCGACTACAAGGTGCTGCGCGGCGGCGCCTTCGGGGTCTCCCCGGTGGCCGCCCGCGGCACCTTCCGCAACTGGGACTACCCGATCCGCCGGCAGATCTTCGCGGGCTTCCGCACCGCGCGCGACGAGGAGGCCCCCCTCCGCACCCAGGACCCGGTGCATGGCGGCGGGCGCGGCTGATGTGCCGTCATCTCGCCTACGTAGGGCCGCCGGTCACGCTCGACCGGCTGCTCGTCAGACCCGCGCACGGCCTGTACGAGCAGTCGTGGCAGCCGCGGCGGCAGCGCCACGGCACGGTGAATGCCGACGGTTTCGGCGTCGGCTGGTATCCGCTCGGCAATGGTGACGGGACGCCCGGTGCGGACGGCGACGACGCCGGCTTCCCGCAGCCGGTGCGCTACCGGCGGGCCGTGCCCGTATGGGCGGACGCCAACTTCGCCGAGCTGGCCCCGGCGATACGCAGCGGCGCGGTCCTCGCCGCGGTGCGGTCGGCGACCGCCGGGACCACGCAGGACGAGTCGGCCGCCGCGCCCTTCAAGGACGGCCGCTGGCTCTTCAGCCACAACGGCGCCGTCCGGGACTGGACGCGGCTGCCCACCGGCCTGACCGAGGCCGAGCTGCTCGGACTTGAGGCCCGCAGCGACTCGGCGGCGCTGTGGGCGATGCTCACCGCGCTGCTGCGCCAGGGCCAGCCGCCGGGCATCGCACTGGCGTCGGTGGTACGCCGGGTCGCCGCGGCCCGGCCGGACGCGCGGCTCAACCTGCTGCTCACCGACGGCCGCACGATCGCCGCCACGGCCTGGGGCGACACCCTGTGGTACCGCACGGGCCCCGGCGCGGCCCTGGTGGCCTCGGAGCCCGACGAGGAGCCTGCCGCGCCGCACACGGCCGGCCAGGGGCCGGGGCTGGGCGAATGGCGGGAAGTCCCCGACCGCTCGCTGCTGCTGGCCACCACCGCAGGAGTACGGATCATCCCGCTGCGCCCCCCGGGGGCCGCCGAACGCAAGGAGCGACACCGCATGGCCGAGAGCCGCTTCACCCTCGACGACCGGCTGCCCGCCGGCTACTTCACCGACTCGCTGCACGACGACGTCCGCAAGGGCCTGGCCGAGCCGCCCCGCACGCTGCCGCCGAAGTGGTTCTACGACAAGCGCGGCAGCGACCTCTTCGAGGAGATCACCCGGCTGCCCGAGTATTACCCGACCCGGGCCGAGCAGGAGATCCTGACCCGCCGCGCGCCCGAGATCGCCGCGATCACCCGGGCGAGCACCCTGATCGAGCTGGGCTCCGGCTCGTCCCGCAAGACCCGGCTGCTGCTCGACGCGCTCACCG
This sequence comes from Streptomyces sp. NBC_00433, assembly GCA_036015235.1. Taxonomy (NCBI): domain Bacteria; kingdom Bacillati; phylum Actinomycetota; class Actinomycetes; order Kitasatosporales; family Streptomycetaceae; genus Streptomyces; species Streptomyces sp. NBC_00433. The sequence continues at coordinate 3,961,795 of CP107926.1, forward strand.
CCGGCGGCAGCCTCGTACGCTACGCGCCCCTCGATGTGAGCGGCGCGGCGCTGGCGGAGGCGGGCGAGGCGATCTGCCGCGACTACCCCGGCCTCACCGTCACCGCGACCGTCGCCGACTTCGAGGACGGGCTGCCGCTCTCGGACGAGCCGGGGCCGCGGCTGCTGGCCTTCCTCGGCAGCACGATCGGCAACTTCGACCCCGGCCAGCGCCGCGCCTTCTACCGCACCCTGGCGCTCTCGCTGAGCAGCGACGACGTGCTGCTGCTCGGCGCCGACCTGGTCAAGGACCCGGACGTCCTGGTCCGCGCCTACGACGACGCGCAGGGCGTCACCGCCGAATTCGACAAGAACGTCCTGTACGTGCTCAACCGCGAGCTGGGCGCCGACTTCGACCCCGAGGCCTTCGACCACGTCGCCGTGTGGAATGCCGAGGAGGAGCGCATCGAGATGCGGCTGCGCTCCCGTATGGCGCAGACCGTCAAGATCCCCGAACTCGACCTGCACCTGGACCTCGCGGAAGGCGAGGACCTGCGCACCGAGCTGTCCTGCAAATTCCGCCGCGAGTCGCTGACGGCGGAGCTGCACGAGGGCGGCTTCACCCTCCGCCAGTGGTGGACGGACCCGGGCGAGCGATTCGCCCTGCTGCTGGCGGTGCCCAACTAGGACACGGCTGCCGCCCTACGACAGCTGACCCCCGGCGCACTGCGGGCGCCGGGGGTCAGCATCGTCCGGGAGGGGCTAGCGGACGAAGACGCCCGCCTTGTCGGCGAGGTCGAGGAAGTACTGGGGCGCCAGGCCCAGGACCAGGGTGACGGCGACGCCGACCGCGATGGCCGTGGAGGTCATCACGGAGGGCACCGCGACGGTCGGGCCGTCGGCCTTCGGCTCGCTGAAGAACATCAGCACGATCACCCGGATGTAGAAGAACGCGGCGATCGCCGACGAGATCACGCCGATGATCACCAGCGGCATCGCACCGCCGGCCGCGGCGGCCTTGAAGACGGCGAACTTCCCGGCGAAGCCCGAGGTGAGCGGGATGCCCGCGAAGGCCAGCAGGAAGACCGCGAAGACCGCGGCGACCAGCGGGGAGCGCCGGCCGAGACCGGCCCAGCGGGAGAGGTGGGTGGCCTCGCCGCCGGCGTCGCGGACCAGGGTGACGACGGCGAAGGCGCCGAGGGTCACGAAGGAGTAGGCCGCCAGGTAGAAGAGGACCGACGAGATGCCGTCCGGGGTGGTGGCGATCACGCCGGCGAGGATGAAGCCGGCGTGCGCGATCGACGAGTAGGCCAGCAGCCTTTTGACGTCGGTCTGGGTGACCGCGATGATCGCGCCGGCCAGCATCGTGATGATCGCGACGCCCCACATGACGGGCCGCCAGTCCCACCGCATGCCCGGCAGGACGACATAGAGCAGCCGCAGCAGCGCGCCGAAGGCGGCGACCTTGGTGGCGGACGCCATGAAGCCGGTGACCGGGGTGGGGGCGCCCTGGTAGACGTCGGGCGTCCACATGTGGAAGGGCACCGCGCCGACCTTGAAGAGCAGGCCCATCGTGACCATGGCGAGGCCGATGAGCAGCAGCGCGTCATTGCCGGTGGTGGAGGCCAGCGCCGGGTTCATCGGGGCGGTGCCGTCGATGACCGCGGAGATGCCGGAGTACGAGACGGTGCCCGCGTAGCCGTACATCAGCGCGATGCCGAACAGCAGGAAGGCCGAGGAGAAGGCGCCGAGCAGGAAGTACTTGACGGCGGCTTCCTGGGACATCAGGCGGTTGCGGCGGGCCAGCGCGCACAGGATGTACAGCGGCAGCGAGAAGACCTCAAGGGCGACGAAGAGCGTCAGCAGGTCGTTGGCGGCCGGGAAGACGAGCATGCCGCCGACGGCGAACATCAGCAGCGGGAAGACCTCGGTGCTGGTGAAGCCGGCCTTGACGGCGGCCTTCTCCTGCTCGCTGCCGGGCACGGCGGAGCCCTGCGCGGCGAAGGAGTCGACCTGGTTGCCGTGCACGCGGGGGTCGAGCCGGCGCTCGGCGAAGGTGAAGATCGCGACGAAGCCGACCAGCAGGATGGTGCCCTGCAGGAAGAGCGCGGGCCCGTCCACCGCGACCGCCCCCATGGCCGCGATGTGCGCCTTGGTGGTGCCGTAGCCCTTGTCGGCGAGCGCGACGATCGCGGCGAAGGCCGCCGCGAGGCCGACCGCGGCCAGGCCGACCTGGGCGGTGTAGCGGGACCTGCGGGGCAGGAACGCCTCGACCAGGACGCCGAGCGCCGCGGCCGCGAAGACGATCAGGACCGGGGACAGCTGGGCGTACTCGATGTGCGGGGTCGGGAACTTGTCGGCGACTGGCGCCGCCGTTGTCCACAGGCTGTGGACGGAGGATGCGCTCACTTCTTCGCCTCCAGCGCGGGCTTGGGGTCGGTCTTGTGCACGTCGGAGAGCGTGTGGTGCACCGACGGGTTGACGATGTCGGTGACCGGCTTGGGGTAGACGCCCAGGAAGAGCAGCAGGGCGATCAGCGGGGTGACCACCACCAGCTCACGGACCTTCAGGTCGGACATGCCCTCGATGCCGGCCTTGACCGGGCCGGTCATCGTGCGCTGGTAGAGCACCAGCACGTAGAGCGCGGCCAGCACGATGCCCAGCGTCGCGATGATGCCGAGCACCGGGTAGCGGCTGAAGGTGCCGACCAGGACCAGGAATTCGCTGACGAAGGGCGCGAGCCCCGGTAGCGACAGGGTGGCCAGGCCGCCGATCAGGAAGGTGCCGGCCAGCACCGGGGCGACCTTCTGCACACCGCCGAAGTCGGCGATGAGCCGCGAGCCGCGCCGGGTGATCAGGAAGCCGGCGACCAGCAGCAGTGCCGCGGTCGAGATGCCGTGGTTGACCATGTAGAGCGTGGCGCCGGACTGGCCCTGGCTGGTCATCGCGAAGATGCCCAGGATGATGAAGCCGAAGTGCGACACGGACGCGTACGCGATCAGCCGCTTGATGTCGCGCTGGCCGACCGCGAGCAGGGCGCCGTAGATGATGCTGATCAGCGCGAGCACCAGGATCACCGGGGTCGCCCACTTGGACGCCTCGGGGAAGAGCTGGAGGCAGTAGCGCAGCATCGCGAAGGTGCCGACCTTGTCGACCACCGCGGTGATCAGGACGGCGACCGGGGCGGTCGACTCGCCCATCGCGTTGGGCAGCCAGGTGTGCAGCGGCCACAGCGGGGCCTTCACCGCGAAGGCGAAGAAGAAGCCGAGGAAGAGCCAGCGCTCGGTGGACGTCTCGATGTGCAGCTTGCCGGACGCCCGCGCCGAGAGGATCTCCTGGAGCGAGAAGGTGCCTGTGCCCAACTGGTGGGCGGTCACGGTGTAGAGGCCGATGACCGCGGCCAGCATGATCAGGCCGCCGGCGAGGTTGTAGAGCAGGAACTTCACGGCCGCGTACGACCGCTGGCGTGCCGCCTCCTCCTCGCCCGCCGCGTGGGCGCGGTCGCCGAAGCCGCCGATGAGGAAGTACACCGGGATGAGCATGGCTTCGAAGAAGATGTAGAACAGGAAGACGTCGGTGGCCTCGAAGGACAGCACCACCATCGCCTCGACCAGCAGGATCAGCGCGAAGAAGCCCTGCGTCGGCCGCCAGCGCCGGTTGGGGTTGGCGTCCTCCAGCGGGTCGGCGTCGTGCCAGCCGGCGAGCATCACGAACGGGATCAGCAGCGCGGTCAGCGCGATCATGACGACCGCGATGCCGTCCACGCCCAGCTCGTAGCGCAGCCCGAAGTCCTTGATCCAGGCGTGCGACTCGGTCAGCTGGTAGCGGTCGCCGTCAGGGTCGAACCTGACCAGGGTGACGGCGGCGAGCACCAGTGTCGCGAGCGAGAAGAGCAGCGCCGTGTATTTGGCGGCGGTGCGCCGCGCGGCCGGGACCGCCGCGGTGACGACCGCTCCCACGGCGGGCACCGCGGCGGTGACGGTGAGGAGGGGAAACGAAGACATGGTCATGAGCTAGACCGCCCTCATGAGAAGAGTCGCGGCGACCAGCACCGCGGTGCCGCCGAGCATCGAGACGGCGTACGAGCGCACGTAGCCGTTCTGCAGCTTGCGGAGCCGGCCGGACAGGCCGCCCACGGAGGCGGCGGTGCCGTTGACGACGCCGTCGACCAGGGAGTGGTCGAGGTAGACGAGCGAGCGGGTGAGGTGTTCACCGCCGCGGACCAGGACGACGTGGTTGAAGTCGTCCTGGAGCAGGTCGCGCCGGGCCGCCCGGGTGAGGAGCGAGCCGCGCGGGGCGAGGCTGGGGACGGACTTGCGGCCGTACATCAGCCAGGCGATGCCGACGCCGACGACCAGCACCACCATGGTGGCGGCGGTGACCGTGCCCGCGCTGACCGGCGAGTCGCCCTCGGTGTGCCCGGTGACCGGCTCCAGCCAGTGCACGAAGCGCGAGTTGAGGCTGAAGAAGGCGCCGGCGAAGACCGAGCCGAAGGCCAGGATGATCATCGGGATGGTCATCGAGGACGGCGACTCGTGCGGGTGCGGCTCGTGGCCCTCCGCGTCCGGCACCCAGCGCTTCTCGCCGAAGAAGGTCATCAGCATCACGCGGGTCATGTAGAAGGCGGTGATCGCCGCGCCCAGCAGGCCCGCGCCGCCCAGGATCCAGCCCTCGGTGCCGCCCTTGGCGAAGGCGGCCTCGATGATCTTGTCCTTGGAGAAGAAGCCGGACAGGCCGGGGAAGCCGATGATCGCCAGGTAGCCGAGGCCGAAGGTGACGAAGGTGATCGGCATGTACTTGCGCAGGCCGCCGTAGCGGCGCATGTCCACCTCGTCGTTCATGCCGTGCATGACCGAGCCGGCGCCGAGGAAGAGCCCGGCCTTGAAGAAGCCGTGCGTCACCAGGTGCATGATCGCGAAGACGTAGCCGATCGGGCCGAGCCCGGCCGCCATGATCATGTAGCCGATCTGCGACATCGTCGAGCCGGCCAGCGCCTTCTTGATGTCGTCCTTCGCGCAACCGACGATCGCACCGAAGAGCAGCGTGACCGCGCCGACGGTGACCACCGCGGTCTGCGCGTCGGGCGCCGCGTCGAAGATGGCCCCCGAGCGGGTGATCAGGTAGACGCCCGCGGTCACCATGGTCGCCGCGTGGATGAGGGCCGAGACCGGGGTCGGGCCCTCCATCGCGTCGCCGAGCCAGGACTGCAGCGGCACCTGCGCCGACTTGCCGCACGCGGCGAGCAGCAGCATGAAGCCGATACCGGTGATGGTGGCGTGCTGCGTGGTGGACGCCTGCTGCGCCTGCGGCAGGACCTGGTTGAAGGCGAAGGACCCGAAGGTGGTGAACATCAGCATGATCGCCACCGACAGGCCGATGTCGCCGACCCGGTTGACGATGAAGGCCTTCTTCGCCGCGGTCGCCGCGCTGGGCTTGTGCTGCCAGAAGCCGATCAGCAGGTACGACGCCAGGCCGACACCCTCCCAGCCGGCGTACAGCAGGAAGTAGTTGTCGGCCACGACCAGCAGCAGCATCGCCGCGAGGAAGAGGTTGAGGTAGCCGAAGAAGCGGCGGCGACGCTCGTCGTGCGCCATGTAGCCGATCGAGTAGATGTGGATCAGCGTGCCCACACCGGTGATCAGCAGCACGAACGTCATCGACAGCTGGTCCAGCTGGAAGCCGACGTCGGCCTGGAAGCCGTCGACGGGCACCCAGGTGAACAGGTGCGAGGTCAGGGTCCGCGCGTCGGCGTCCTTGCCCAGCATGTCGGCGAAGAGGACCGCGCCGAACACGAAGGACAGCAGCGCGAGCAGCGTGCCGATCCAGTGGCCGACGCGGTCGAGCCGCTTGCCGCCGGTCAGCAGGACGCCGGCGCCGAGCAGCGGCGCGGCGACGAGCAGTCCGATCAGGGTTTCCACTGTCGCAGCCCCTCTACAGCTTCATGAGATTGGCGTCGTCGACCGAGGCCGAGTGGCGGGAACGGAAGATCGACACGATGATCGCGAGCCCGACGACGACCTCGGCCGCGGCCACGACCATCGTGAAGAAGGCGATGACCTGCCCGTCGAGGTTGCCGTGCAGCCGGGAGAAGGTGACGAACGCCAGGTTGCAGGCGTTCAGCATCAGCTCGACGCACATGAAGACGACGATCGCGTTGCGCCGGATCAGTACGCCCGCGGCGCCGATGGTGAACAGCAGCGCCGACAGGTACAGGTAGTTGGCCGGATTCACTTGGCACCTTCCTCGGCCCGGTCGTTGTCGCGCTCGGCGAGGTCGGCCCGCTCGGTCGTCCCGACCGCGGGGCGCTCGCCCTCGCGCCCGAGCCAGCGCTCGGAGCTCTGCTCCAGGTCGGCCAGCCGCCGCATGGCGTCGCCCGACACGTCGCGGATCTGGCCGCGCTCGCGCAGGGTGGAGCTGACCGACAGCTCGGAGATCGTGCCGTCGGGCAGCAGCGCCGGGATGTCCACCGCGTTGTGCCGGGCGTAGGTGCCGGGCGCGGGCAGCGGGGTGACCTGGCGGCCCTCGCGCACCCTGGCCTCGGACAGCTCGCGCTGGGTGCGGCGCTCCTCGGTGCGCTCCCGGTGGGTGAGCACCATGGCGCCGATGGCCGCGGTGATCAGCAGGGCGCCGGTGATCTCGAAGGCCCAGACGTATGTGGTGAACAGCAGGTGCGCCAGGCCCTGGACGTTGCCGCCGTCCACGGTGTTGGCCCGGCCGAGGCCGGTGAACGTGTCGAGCGAGGCGTTGGCGATACCGGCGATCAGCAGGATGCCGAAGCCCAGCCCGCACACCGCGGCCATCACCCGCTGGCCCTTGAGCGTCTCCTTCAGGGAGTCCGCCGCGGTGATGCCGACCAGCATGACCACGAAGAGGAACAGCATCATGATCGCGCCGGTGTAGACGACGATCTGGACGATGCCCAGGAAGTACGCGCCCTGCGCCAGGTAGAAGACGGCCAGGATGATCATCGTGCCGGCCAGCGACAGGGCGCTGTGGATGGACTTCTTCATCAGGACCGTGCCGAGGGCGCCGAGCACGGCGACCGTGCCCAGGATCCAGAACTGCACGGCCTCGCCGGTGGAGGTCTGCGAGGCGGCGGCGGCCGCGAGCGGCATCATGCCTCCGCCCCCGTTCCGGCCGGAGCCGCGCCGCCGGGGGCGGTGACCCCGGCGTCGGCGACGTTCTCCGCGGCGTCCGGGGAGACCGCCTCGTCCGGCTTCTCGCCCTTGGAGACGGCGACCTGCCGCACGGTGCCGGGCGCGGCCTCGGTGACCAGGCCGCGGTAGTAGTCGCCCTCGTCCGTGCCGGGGAAGATCGAGTGCGGCGACTCGACCATGCCCTCCTCCAGGCCGGACAGCAGCTGCTCCTTGGTGAAGATCAGCGACTCGCGGGTCCGGTCGGCGAGTTCGTACTCGTTGGTCATGGTCAGCGCGCGGGTCGGGCACGCCTCGATGCACAGCCCGCACAGGATGCAGCGGGCGTAGTTGATCTGGTAGACGCGGCCGTAGCGCTCACCCGGGGAGTAGCGCTCCTCCTCGGTGTTGTCCGCGCCCTCCACGTAGATCGCGTCCGCCGGGCACGCCCACGCGCACAGCTCGCAGCCGATGCACTTCTCCAGGCCGTCGGGGTGCCGGTTGAGCTGGTGGCGGCCGTGGAAGCGCGGGGCTGTGGGCTTCTTGTACTCGGGGTACTGCTCGGTGAGCCGCTTCTTGAACATGGCCTTGAAGGTCACGCCGAAGCCTGCGACCGGGCCGAGGAACTCAGGCATCGCCGTCCTCCTGCTTCTCCTGCTCCGGGGCGTCCTGGCCGGATGCGCCGACGAGTTGGGGCTGCGCCCGGCTGGGCCGGCGCGGCACCCGCTGGACCTGCTGCCCTGGCAGCGGCGGCACGGGGTAGCCGCCGGCCATCGGGTCGAACGTGTCCGGTGGGGCCAGCAGTCCGTCCTCGCCGGGCTTCTTCTTGTCCTCGCGGTCCCTGAAGAGGTCGGCGAGCAGCGAGATCAGCAGCAGTACCAGCACCGCGCCGGCGACGTACAGCACGATCTTCGTGAAGTCGTAGTTCTCGTTGCGCATCGCGCGGACCGCGGCGACCAGCATCAGCCAGACCATCGAGATCGGGATGAGCACCTTCCAGCCGAGCTTCATCAGCTGGTCGTAGCGCACCCGGGGCAGGGTGCCGCGCAGCCAGATGAAGAAGAACAGCAGCAGCTGGACCTTGACGATGAACCAGATCATCGGCCACCAGCCGTGGTTCGCGCCCTCCCAGAAGGTGCTGACCGGCCAGGGGGCCCGCCAGCCGCCGAGGAAGAGGGTGGTGGCGACCGCGGAGACCGTCACCATGTTGACGTACTCGGCGAGCATGAACAGCGCGAACTTGATCGAGCTGTACTCGGTGTTGAAGCCGCCGACCAGGTCGCCCTCGGACTCGGGCATGTCGAAGGGGGCGCGGTTGGTCTCGCCGATCATCGTGCAGACGTAGACCAGGAAGGACACCGGCAGCAGGATCACGTACCAGCGGTCGTGCTGGGCGCTGACGATGGTCGAGGTCGACATCGACCCGGAGTAGAGGAAGACCGCCGCGAAGGACAGGCCCATCGCGATCTCGTACGAGATCATCTGGGCCGACGCGCGCAGGCCGCCGAGCAGCGGGTACGTCGAACCGGACGACCAGCCGGCCAGCACGATGCCGTAGATGCCGACCGAGGCGGTCGCCAGGATGTAGAGGATGCCGATCGGCAGGTCGGTGAGCTGCAGCGCGGTGCGCTGCCCGAAGATGGACACCTCGTTGTCGGCCGGGCCGAAGGGCACCACCGCGAAGGCCATGAAGGCGGGGATCGCCGCCACGACCGGCGCGAGGACGAACACCACCTTGTCGGCCCGCTTGACGGTGACGTCCTCCTTGAGCATCAGCTTCACACCGTCGGCGAGCGACTGGAGCATGCCCCAGGGGCCGTGCCGGTTGGGGCCGATGCGCAGCTGCATCCACGCGACGACCTTGCGCTCCCACACGATGGCGAACAGCACGGTCAGCATCGCGAAGGCGAAGCAGAAGACGGCCTTGAGGAGGATCAGCCACCAGGTGTCGCTGCCGAAGAACGACAGGTTCTCGGTGGTGGCGGCCAGCTGGCTCGCGCCGGCGAGCTGTGCGCTCATGAGGACACCTCCGCGGAGATCGCGACGACCTGCCCGGGGCGGGCGCCCACATCGGAGGCGACGCCGGAGCCCGTCGAGTGGAGCGGGAGCCAGACCACGCGGTCGGGCATCGGGGTGACGGCCAGCGGCAGTGTGGTGGTGCCCGCGGGTCCGGTGACGGTGAGCGGTGCGCCGTCCTGCGCGCCCAGTTCGGCCGCGGTGGCCGCGGACAGCCGGGCCACGGCCGCGTGGCGGGTGGCGGCCAGCGCGTCGTCGCCGTCCTGCAGCCGGCCCTGGTCGAGCAGCAGCCGGTGCCCGGCGAGCACGGCCTGGCCGGACTCGGGCCTGGGCAGCGGCACGGAGGACTCCAGCGGCGCGGGCGCGTAGGAGCCCGACCACCCGGACAGCAGGTCAAGCTCGGCGCGCGCGGACCGCACGTCCGACAGGCCCAGCTTCACGTCCAGCGCGTCGGCGAGCATGGTCAGCACCCGGGCGTCGGCCAGCTGGTGCCTGCTGGTGGCCTGGTCGGGCTTGATCGCGGCCTCGAACATCCGCAGCCTGCCCTCCCAGTTGAGGAAGGTGCCGGCCTTCTCGGCGACCGCGGCGACCGGCAGCACCACGTCGGCGCGGTCGGTGACCTCGCTGGGCCGCTGCTCCAGGCTGACGACGAAGCCGGCCGCGTCCAGGGCCGCGCGGGCGCGGGCCGGGTCGGGCAGGTCGGCGATCTCGACGCCGCCGACGAGCAGCGCGCCCAGCTCGCCGGTCGCGGCGGCCTCCAGGATCTCGGCGGTGTCCCGCCCGAAGCGCCCCGGCAGCGTGGGCAGTCCCCACACCCGGGAGACCTCGTCGCGGGCCCGCGGGTCGGTGACCGGGCGTCCGCCGGGCAGCAGTCCGGGCAGCGCACCGGCCTCGACCGCGCCCCGCTCGCCGGCCCGGCGCGGAATCCACGCCAGGGCGGCGCCGGTGGCGGTGGCCAGCCGGATCGCCGCGGTGAAGCCGCCGGGGACGGCGGCGAGCCGCTCGCCGACGAGGATGACGGCGCCTTCGGTACGCAGCGCGTCCGCGGCCTGCCGCCCCGCCTCGTCCAGGCCGACCTCGCCGGCCAGCGCGTCCATCCACTCCGGCTCGGTGCCGGGCGCGGCGGGCAGCAGGATGCCGCCGGCCTTGTCCAGGCCGCGGGTGGCGTGGGTGGCCAGCGCGTACGTCTGCTGGCCGCGCTTGCGGTGCGCCTTGCGGAGCCGCAGGAAGACCCCGGGGGCCTCCTCCTCGGCTTCGAGCCCGGCGAGCAGCACCGCAGGGGCGGCTTCCAGCTTCGCGTTGGTGACTCCCGTGGAGTCCAAATCGAGTCCGCGGCCCGCGACCGCGGCGGCCAGGAAGTCGGCCTCCTCGGCGGAATGCGCGCGGGCCCGGAAGTCCACGTCGTTCGTGCCGAGCACGACCCGGGCGAACTTGGCGTAGGCGTAGGCGTCCTCGACGGTGAGCCGCCCGCCGGGCAGTACCGCCGCCCGGCCGTGTGCCGCGGTCAGTCCTGCCGCCGCGGCGGCGAGCGCCTCGGGCCAGGAGGCCGCGGCCAGTTCACCGTCGGCGCCGCGGACCAGCGGGTGCGTCAGCCGCTCGGGCCGCTGGGCGTAGCGGAAGCCGAAGCGGCCCTTGTCGCACAGCCATTCCTCGTTGACCTCGGGGTCGTTCGAGGCGAGCCGCCGCATGACCTTGCCGCGCCGGTGGTCGGTACGGGTGGCGCAGCCGCCCGCGCAGTGCTCGCACACCGACGGCGACGACACCAGGTCGAAGGGCCGGGAGCGGAAGCGGTACGCGGCCGAGGTCAGCGCGCCGACCGGGCAGATCTGGATGGTGTTGCCGGAGAAGTACGACTCGAAGGGGTCGCCCGCGCCGATGCCGACCTGCTGGAGCGCGCCGCGTTCCAGCAGCTCGATCATCGGGTCGCCGGCCACCTGGTTGCTGAACCGGGTGCAGCGCGCGCACAGCACGCACCGCTCGCGGTCCAGCAGCACCTGGGCCGAGATCGGCACGGGCTTGGCGAAGGTGCGCTTCTTGCCCTCGAAGCGCGAGTCGGGGTCGCCGACCTGCATCGCCTGGTTCTGCAGCGGGCACTCGCCGCCCTTGTCGCAGACCGGGCAGTCCAGCGGGTGGTTGATGAGCAGCAGCTCCATCACCCCGCGCTGCGCCTTTTCTGCGACCGGCGAGGTCAGCTGGGTGCTGATGACCATGCCGTCGGTGCAGGTGATGGTGCAGGAGGCGACCGGCTTGCGCTGGCCCTCGATCTCGACGATGCACTGCCGGCAGGCGCCGACCGGGTCGAGCAGCGGGTGGTCGCAGAACCGCGGGATCTCGATGCCGACCAGCTCCGCGGCCCTGATCACCAGGGTGCCCTTGGGCACCGAGACGGCGATGCCGTCCACGGTGACGGAGACCAGGTCCTCCCGCGGCACCGCGGGCTGCCCAGCGCCGGAGGACGCACTGCTTGTGGTGACGGTCACGCGTGGGCCTCCGTACGGTACTTGTCGGCCCAGGCGGTGGAGCGGGCCGGGTCGAAGGGGCAGCCCTTGCCCTCGATGTGCTCCACGTACTCCTCGCGGAAGTACTTGAGCGAGGAGAAGATCGGCGCGGCGGCGCCGTCGCCGAGCGCGCAGAAGGACTTGCCGTTGATGTTGTCGGCGATGTCGTTCAGCTTGTCCAGGTCCTCGATGCGGCCCTTGCCCGCCTCGATGTCGCGGAGCAGCTGGACCAGCCAGTAGGTGCCCTCGCGGCACGGCGTGCACTTGCCGCACGACTCGTGGGCGTAGAACTCGGTCCAGCGGGTGACCGCCCGCACCACGCAGGTGGTCTCGTCGAAGCACTGGAGCGCCTTGGTGCCGAGCATGGAGCCGGCGGCGCCGACGCCCTCGTAGTCCAGCGGCACATCGAGGTGCTCCTCGGTGAACATCGGGGTGGACGAGCCGCCGGGGGTCCAGAACTTCAGCCGGTGGCCGGGGCGCATCCCGCCGCCCATGTCGAGCAGTTGGCGCAGGGTGATGCCGAGCGGGCCCTCGTACTGCCCGGGGCGGGCGACGTGGCCGGACAGCGAGTAGAGGGTGAAGCCCGGGGACTTCTCGCTGCCCATCGACTTGAACCAGTCCTTGCCGCGCTGGATGATCGCGGGAACCGAGGCGATGGACTCGACGTTGTTCACCACGGTGGGGCAGGCGTAGAGCCCCTCGACGGCGGGGAAGGGCGGGCGCAGCCTCGGCTGGCCGCGGCGCCCCTCCAGGGAGTCCAGCAGCGCCGTCTCCTCGCCGCAGATGTAGGCCCCGGCGCCGGCGTGCACGGTCAGGTCCAGGTCGAAGCCGCTGCCCTGGATGTCGGAGCCCAGGTAGCCGGCCGCGTAGGCCTCGCGGACGGCCTCGTGCAGCCGGCGCAGGACCGGGACGGTCTCACCGCGGAGGTAGATGAAGGCGTGGTGCGAGCGGATCGCGTAACACGCGATGATCATGCCCTCGATGAGGGAGTGCGGGTTGGCGAAGAGCAGCGGGATGTCCTTGCAGGTCCCGGGCTCCGACTCGTCCGCGTTGACCACCAGGTAGTGCGGCTTGCCGTCGCCCTGCGGGATGAACTGCCACTTCATGCCGGTGGGGAAGCCGGCGCCGCCGCGGCCGCGCAGGCCCGAGTCCTTGACGTAGGCGATCACGTCGTCGGGGGCCATCGCGAAGGCCTTGGCCAGCGCCTGGTAGCCGTCGTGCCTGCGGTAGGTCTCCAGCGTCCATGACCGGGGGTCGTCCCAGAAGGCGGACAGTACGGGCGCGAGCAGCTTCTCGGCCGGTTCGACGGTCATCACTCGCCTTCCTCCTCTGCGGCGTTGTCCGCGACCGGGTCCGCCGGGTGGGCCGGGTCGGACTCCGACGTCTGCCGGGGCGCGTCGTGCGAGCCGGCGTGCTCGGCGGGCGACGGGGTGGTGCTGTACGCGGCACCGTCGCCGGGGGGTTCGGCGCGCTGCCCGACCACCCGGCCCTGCGCCTCACCGCGGTGCAGCCGCAGGCCGGCCAGCGACGCGGGACCCGCGCCGCCGCTCGCCTCGACCGCGCCCTCGCGGGTGTCGGGGAAGCCGGCCAGGATGCGGGCCGTCTCCTTGTACGTGCACAGCGGGGCGCCCCGGGTGGGGCGCACCTCGCGGCCGGCGATCAGGTCGTCGACCAGGGCCTTGGCCGACTCGGGGGTCTGGTTGTCGAAGAACTCCCAGTTGACCATCACCACCGGGGCGAAGTCGCAGGCCGCGTTGCACTCGATGTGTTCGAGGGTGACCTTGCCGTCCGCGGTCGTCTCGTCGTTGCCGACGCCGAGGTGCTGCTTGAGCTCGTCGAAGATGGCGTCGCCGCCCATCACCGCGCACAGCGTGTTGGTGCACACCCCGACCTGGTAGTCGCCGCTCGGCTTGCGGCGGTACATGGTGTAGAAGGTCGACACCGCGGTGACCTCGGCTGTGGTCAGGTCGAGCATCTCGGCGCAGAAGCGGATGCCGGTGCGGGTGACGTGGCCCTCCTCGGACTGCACCAGGTGCAGCAGCGGCAGCAGGGCGCTGCGCGATCCGGGGTAGCGGGCGATCACCTCCCTGGCGTCGCTCTCCAGCCGGGCGCGCACGTCGGCCGGGTAGTCGGGGGCGGGCATCAGGGGGATGCCCAGTGACACGTCGGTCATCGGTCGACGCCTCCCATCACGGGGTCGATGGACGCCACCGCGACGATGACGTCGGCCACCTGGCCGCCCTCGCACATCGCCGCCATGGACTGCAGGTTGGTGAACGACGGGTCGCGGAAGTGCACCCGGTAGGGCCGGGTCCCGCCGTCGCTGACGGCGTGCACGCCCAGCTCGCCCTTCGCGGACTCCACGGCCGAGTAGGCCTGGCCCGGCGGCACCCGGAAGCCCTCGGTGACCAGCTTGAAGTGGTGGATCAGGGCCTCCATCGAGGTGCCCATGATCTTCTTGATGTGGTCCAGGCTGTTGCCCATGCCGTCCGGGCCGAGCGCGAGCTGCGCGGGCCAGGCGATCTTCTTGTCCTCGACCATGACCGCGCCCGGCGCGAGCCGGTCCAGGCACTGCTCGACGATCTTCAGGCTCTCGTGCATCTCGGCGAGCCTGACCAGGAAGCGCCCGTAGGAGTCGCAGCTGTCGGCGGTCGGGATGTCGAAGTCGTAGGTCTCGTAACCGCAGTAGGGGTCGGACTTGCGCAGGTCGTGCGGCAGTCCGGCGGCCCGCAGGATCGGTCCTGTGGCGCCGAGCGCCATGCAGCCGGTCAGGTCCAGGTAGCCGACGTCCTGCATGCGGCCCTTGAAGATGGGGTTGCCGGTGGCGAGCTTGTCGTATTCCGGCAGGTTCTTGCGGAAGGTCTTCACGAACTCCCGCACCTGGTCGATCGCCCCGGGCGGCAGGTCCTGGGCGAGACCGCCGACGCGGACGTACGCGTGGTTCATCCGCAGGCCGGTGATCAGCTCCAGGATGTCCAGGATCAGCTCGCGGTCCCGGAAGCCGTAGATCATGATCGTGGTGGCGCCCAGCTCCATGCCGCCGGTGGCGATGCACACCAGGTGCGAGGAGATCCGGTTGAGCTCCATCAGCAGCACGCGGATGACGGTCGCCCGGTCCGGCACCTGGTCGGTGATGCCGAGCAGCTTCTCGACGGCCATGCAGTACGCGGTCTCGTTGAACAGCGGCGTCAGGTAGTCCATCCGCGTCACGAAGGTGGAGCCCTGCACCCAGGTGCGGTACTCCATGTTCTTCTCGATACCGGTGTGCAGGTAGCCGATGCCGGACCGCGCCTCGGTGACCGTCTCGCCGTCGATCTCCAGGATCAGCCGCAGCACCCCGTGGGTGGACGGGTGCTGGGGACCCATGTTGACGATGATCCGCTCGTCGTCGGACTTGCCGACGGTCTCGGCCAGCTCGTCCCAGTCGCCGCCGGTGACGGTGAAGACCCGGCCCTCGGTGGTCTCGCGCTCCTCCGCCGGCTGCGGGGACGCGTATCCGTTCGTCATGAGTACGACCTCCGCTGGTCGGGAGCCGGGATCTGGGCACCCTTGTACTCGACGGGGATGCCGCCGAGCGGGTAGTCCTTGCGCTGCGGGTGGCCCGGCCAGTCGTCCGGCATCATGATCCGGGTGAGCGCCGGGTGGCCGTCGAAGACGATGCCGAAGAAGTCGTACGTCTCGCGCTCGTGCCAGTCGTTGGTGGGATAGACGCTCACCAGCGACGGGACGTGCGGGTCGGTGTCGGGGATGCCCACTTCGAGGCGGATCAGCCGGCCGTGGGTCAGCGAGCGCAGGTGGTAGACGGCGTGCAGCTCGCGGCCCTGCTCGGCCGGGTAGTGCACGCCGCTGACGCCGGTGCACAGCTCGAAGCGCAGCGCCGGGTCGTCGCGCAGCGTGCGGGCGACCCGCACCAGGTGCTCGCGGGCGATGTGGAAGGTCAGCTCGCCGCGGTCCACGACGGTCTTCTCGACCGCCTCGGCCGGCGGCAGGCCCTGCTCGTCGAGGGCGCCCTCCAGCTCGTCGGCGATCTCGTCGAAGACCCCGTCCTTGCCGCCGTAGGGCCGTGAACTGGCGCCGGGCAGCCGTACGGTGCGCACCAGGCCGCCGTAACCGGAGGTGTCGCCGCCGTTGTTCGCGCCGAACATGCCCTTGCGGACGCCGATGACCTCGCCGGGGGCCTGGTCGCGGGGCGCCGGGACGGCGGCTCCGTTGCTGGACTCGCTCATCGCAGGAGCCCCTTCATCTCGATCGTGGGGAGCGCCTTGAGGGCCGCTTCCTCCGCCTCGCGGGCGGCCTCCTCGCGGTTCACGCCGAGCTTGCCGCCCTGGATCTTCTCGTGCAGCTTGAGGATCGCGTCGAGCAGCATCTCGGGGCGCGGCGGGCAGCCGGGCAGGTAGATGTCGACCGGCACGATGTGGTCGACGCCCTGCACGATGGCGTAGTTGTTGAACATCCCGCCGCTCGATGCGCAGACGCCCATCGAGATGACCCACTTCGGATTCGGCATCTGGTCGTAGACCTGCCGCAGCACCGGCGCCATCTTCTGGCTCACCCGGCCCGCGACGATCATCAGGTCGGCCTGCCGCGGCGAGCCGCGGAAGACCTCCATGCCGAACCGGGCCATGTCGTAGCGACCGGCGCCGGTGGTCATCATCTCGATGGCGCAGCAGGCCAGGCCGAAGGTGGCCGGGAAGACCGACGCCTTACGTACCCAGCCCGCCGCGGTCTCCACCGTCGTCAGCAGGAATCCGCTCGGCAGTTTCTCTTCGATACCCATGCGTAGGCTCCCTGGTCCCCTCGGTTCCCTAGTCCCATTCCAGGCCGCCGCGCCGCCATACGTACGCGTAGGCGACGAAGACGGTGAGCACGAAGAGGAGCATCTCCACGAGCCCGAACATCCCCAGGCGGTCGAAGGTGACGGCCCAGGGGTAGAGGAAGACGATCTCGATGTCGAAGACGATGAAGAGCATCGCCGTCAGGTAGTACTTGATCGGGAAGCGTCCGCCGCCGACCGGCTGCGGTGTCGGCTCGATGCCGCACTCGTACGCTTCCAACTTGGCCCGGTTGTACCGTTTCGGCCCGATGATCGAGGCCATGAAAACGGAGAAGATCGCGAAGCCGGCCGCGATGCCCCCCAGGACGAAAATGGGCGCGTAGGCGTTCACCGTCCCCCGCTCCTTCCAGTCGGCAGTGACTGACATGTACGGACCGCGACTTGTGGTGTGTTTCGCCTCACCCTCGGCGACCGGATCGCTCCATGTGAGGCAGTTCACAAGCCCAAGTCGCCTGCATCCTATGCCTCCCGGTCTGTGATCTGCGACACGGGGTAGGGGCCGAGCTTTGTGATCTCCACCACCTGGCCAATGATCATGAAGTCGGATGAGCGGTGATCATGGGGTGGATCATCCGCAAACGATCACTTCACGTGACATCCACGTTAATTCTCGCTGGTCAGAGACCTGCGCTCATTATCAAGCCACGGCAGCGGCGGGCAAATTGGCGATGGACGCGGCCTCGTGATAGCGCCGGGCCGGTTCACCAACGGCCCCTTGGGGCCAAGGAATCACCCGCGTGAATGTGTGCACGAGCACATACGTAACCGGGCATATGAAAATGCCTCAAACCACCCGATCAACAAGATCACGAAACGGGCATTCGAGCCGTGAACACGTCAACTGTGGCGCATCACACCTTTGTTGAACGGAACCATTCATTCCTGATAGCCAGAGACGCATGCCCCACAACAGCCCTCGGACCCCCGAGTCCGCCTCGCATACCCATACCGGCCGCCGGCGGCATGCCGCACCGTCCCGTCCCAACTGGACGCGCCGGGCCGGAATCGTCGGCGGTGTCGTCAGCGCAGTCGCACTCAGTGGTGCGGCGGCTCCGGCCATAGCCGACAACCACTCCCCGAAGTCGCGGGCCGGCGAGCAGGTCTCCGCCCGCACCCTGAGCACCTCGCTGTCGACCCGTGTCACGGGCGGGCAGGCCGCCGACGCGATCGCGCAGGACGCGATCGAGATGTCGATCGCCGCCGCCCGGCAGCAGGCCGCCGACGAGGCCGCCGCCAAGGCGCAGGCGGCGACCGCCGCCGCGGCCCGGCACCGGGCGGCCGTCGCCGCCAAGGCCGCCAAGGCGCGGGCCACCGCTTCGGCCATGGCCGCCTCGCGCTCCGCGAAGCGCACCGCGCTCAAGGCCACGCCGACGTCCTCCACCGCGGCCTCCGCCGCCGCGTCCCCGTCGGTCGCCGCGCCCTCGGGCACGAAGGTCGACAAGCTGATCGCCTTCCTCAAGGCGCAGATCGGCAAGCCGTACGTCTACGGCGCCACGGGACCCGGCTCCTACGACTGCTCGGGCCTGACCCAGGCCGCGTACGCCACGGTCGGCGTCAACCTCCCGCGCACCTCGCAGGAGCAGTCGACCGCGGGCACCCCGGTCAGCCTCAGCAGCCTCAAGGCCGGCGACCTGGTCTTCTGGGGCGGCGAGGGCAGCGCCTACCACGTGGGCGTCTACATCGGCGACGGCCAGTACCTCGACGCGGCGAACCCCTCCTCGCCGGTCGGCATCAAGCCGATGACCTACTCCGAGCCCGACTGGGCGGTCCGGGTCCTCTGACCCCCCGCCCCCCGCGTCCCCGGTCCGGTCCTGCCGGGCCGGGGGCGTACGGGCGTCACACCAGCCAGCGGCCGTCCTTCATCAGCAGCCTGCCCTTCAGCTCGGCCACCGTGCCCCACGCGCGCAGCTCGACCAGGGCGACGCGGTAGAAGTCGTAGCGGTCGGGCTCCTTGCGCGGGTCCCAGCCGTCCTTCGCCGCGAAGGCGTCGCCGACGCCGTCCGGCAGCTCGCCGGCGGTGAAGTCGGTGGCGGCGCCCTCGATGTGCACGACGTCCCGCGTCGTGCCCAGGCACAGCCGCACCGCGCCGGACGCGGCCAGGTTGGCGCCCGTCGGGTTCGTCGGCCGGGTGGACAGCCACACCGCCTCGCCGTCCCACAGATACGTCAGCGGCATCAGCGTCGGCACGCCCGCCGCGTCGGCGGTGGCCACCCACACGTCGAGTTCGGTCTCCAGCAGCCGCAGGGCGTTGCGCTTGCGCTCCACGCGGCCGCGGGCGCCCGCGGGCTGATCGTTCTCCGTCATGCCGGCCCACGTTAGGGCCCGTCCGGGCCGCCCGCATCGGCCGCGAGGCGTAGGACCCCTGTCGGACCCCCGTCATACGCTGCCGCCATGGCCGCCCGAATCGACCTCACCCTCGACGCCGCCCACGCCCCGACGCTGGCCGCCTTCTGGAAGACGGCACTCGGCTACGTGGACGAGCCCCCGCCCGCGCCCTTCGCCACCCGCGCGGAATGGCACGCGTCCTTCGATCCCGCCGAGGACGACTCCGTCGACGACGGCGCCTGGCTCTGCGACCCCGCCGGGGCGGGCCCGCGCCTGGCCATCCTGAAGGTCCCCGAGCCCAAGACCGCCAAGAACCGCCTCCACCTGGACATCCGCGTCCCCGGCCACGGCACCCCCGCGGATCGCCGGCAGCGCATCGAGGCCGAGGCCGCCCGCCTGACCGAGGCCGGCGCCCGCGTCCTCGCACGCTTCGACGGCCACCACGTGGTGATGGCCGACCCCGAGGGCAACGAATTCTGCGTGGCCGCCGGCCCGGCGGCCTGAGACCGCCCGGCCGGGCGGGTGCGCCGGGGTCCACGGCCGGGCGGGACAGCCGGAGTTCGCGCCCGGACGGCCCCGCGTCACCGCCAGGTGGCTGTCGGGGTGCAACTGGGCGACAGGCCACGGGAATCGCCTTGTGGCCGGTAGTCTCCATGCCGCCAGCAGGAACGACGGGGACGAGGCGGTCAGGAATGAGCGGGGCGGAGTCGGGCGAGGTCTTCTCGGCACTCGGGGCGGACGATCCGGCGTCGGTGGGGGCCTACCGCCTGGCGGCGAGGCTCGGGGCCGGCGGGATGGGCAAGGTCTACCTCTCCTACACCCCGGCCGGGCGGCCCGTCGCCATCAAGGTGATCAGGCCGGAATTCGCCGAGGACGCCGAATTCCGGCGGCGCTTCAAGCAGGAAGTGCAGGCCGCGCAGCGGGTGCAGGGCCTCTACACCGCGCCGGTCATCGACAGCGACGCGGACGGGGCGCGGCCCTGGCTGGCCACCGCCTTCGTGCCGGGTCCGACGCTGTCCTCGGCCGTCGCCGGGCACGGGCCGCTGCCCGTGCCGACCGTGCTGCTGCTGGTCGCCGGGATCGCCGAGGCGCTGGAGGCCGTGCACGGCGCGGGGCTCGTGCACCGCGACCTCAAGCCGTCGAACGTGCTGCTCGCCTCCGACGGACCCCGCGTCATCGACTTCGGCATCGCGCGTGCCGCCGACGCCACCGCGCTGACCGGCAGCGGCGTCACCATCGGCACACCCGCCTTCATGTCGCCCGAGCAGGCCGCGGGGCGGGAGATCACCCCGGCCACCGACGTCTTCGCGCTCGGCCAGGTCGCCGCCTACGCGGCGCTCGGCTCGCCCGCGTACGGCGAGGGCCCCTCGCACGCGGTGCTCTACCGCATCGTGCACGAGGAGCCCGACCTCGCCACGCTCCCGGCCGAGCTGCGGCCGCTGGTGAGCCGGTGCCTGGCCAAGATCCCGGCCGAGCGGCCGACGCTTGCCGAGGTCGTACGGATGTGCCAGGCGGCCTCGCAGCAGACCGAGCTGCGCAGGCCGGAGCAGTGGCTGCCCGGTGCGCTGGCCGCGGAGATCCCGGCCAGGCACGTGGCGCCGGGCTCGCCGCCCGCGACCGCGCCGGCCGCCGCCCCGCAGACCCCGCCGCCGCCGGTGACCCGGCCGGACGTGGCGCCGCCCGCGCAGCCGCCCGCCCAACCCGCCGCGCAGCCCGGCCCGCCGGCGCACCCGCCGACGCAGCCCGCGGCGCACCCGCAGGTCCAGTCCGTCCAGCCTGTCCAGCCTGTCCAGCCGCCGTACGTACAGCAGCCGCAGGTGCCGCACCAGGCGTACGGATACCCGCAGCCGCAGACGGCCTACCCCGCGGCGCACCCCATGCCGCAGCCGCCGCCCGGACCGCGGCCGCCCGGCAAGACCAAGCGCAACATCGTGCTGGCCACGGTCGCCGCCCTGGTCGTGATCGCCGGCGCGGTGGGCGGCACCCTCGCGGTGACCGGCGGCAAGGACGACAAGGACGCCAAGGACCAGGCGGGTCCGACGATCACCACGTCGACCACGGCGGCCCCGGTCGACAACCCGTCGGACGAGCCCTCGGCGACGACCGGCGACCCGGCCACCTCCGCCCCGCCGCCGTCGCCCGAGTCGCACCCGGGCATCCAGCTGGCCGACGGCTTCCACCTGGTACTCGCCGACCCCGACCTCAAGCCGACCCAGGGTCTCGACGAGGACATGCACTACTACTGCGGCTCGGAGAGCGACTGCCACTTCTCCACCGACGCCAACGAGTTCGTGCTGCTCGACCCGGGCGAGGAGGGCTCCCTCGACACCTGCCTGAAGGACACCCGCTACACCCGGGAGATCCAGGTGGCCCGCCTGTCGACCGGTTCGCAGTTCTGCGCCACCACCGACAGCACGGTCGCCCTGATCACCTTCCAGCACGCCTCGAAGAGCACCGAGGCCAGTACGTACGCCGTCATCGACGTCACCGTCTGGCGCAATGCGATCCCGCAGTCGGACGACGACGAGTGACCGCCCCGGTCAGCCCGGTTGGCCCGCCTGGTAGGCGCCGCCCTGCATCCTGGTCATGACGCACATGCGGTTGCTGGCGTTGATCAGGCTGACCAGCAGCACCAGGGCGGCGAGTCGGTCCTCGCCGTAGTGCTTGGCGGCGTTCTCCCACACCTCGTCGGTGACACCGCGGCCCGTGTCGGCGAGCCGGGTGCCCTGCTCGGTCAACTCCAGTGCGGCGCGCTCGGCTTCGGTGAAGACGGTGCTCTCCCGCCAGGCCGCGACGAGGTGCAGCCGCTGTGCGGTCTCCCCCGCCGCCGCGGCCTCCTTGGTGTGGATGTCGGTGCAGTAGCCGCACCCGTTGATCTGGCTGGAGCGCAGCATCACCAGGTCCTGCGTCGCCTTCGGCAGCTCCGACTCCCTGATGACCACCAGGCTGGCGGAGCTGAACGGCTTCATCACCCTTGCCGCGAGGGGGATGGCGGCGAGATTCAGACGGGGTTCCATGAGAAGTCCCTTGCGTTGTCGGTAGGTCGGGCAGGTCGTGCGTGACACGACCTGTGACGAGACAGCGCAAGGGGCTGTGACACAGCCGTCCGGGCGGCCGGACGGCGGTGCGGGTCAGGCGCGGGGGGTGATCTTCGTCAGGCCGTTGATGATGCGGTCCATCGCGTCGCCGCCGGTCGGGTCGGTGAGGTTGGCGAGCAGCTTGAGGGCGAAGCGCATCAGCATCGGGTGGGTCAGGCCGCGTTCGGTGCAGAGCTGGAGGACCTTGGGGTTGCCGATCAGCTTCACGAAGGCGCGGCCGAGGGTGTAATAGCCGCCGTAGGTGTCCTTGAGGACCTTCGGGTAGCGCTGGAGGGCCAGTTCGCGCTGCGCGGAGGTGGCGCGGGCGTGAGCCTGGGTGATGACGTCGGCGGCGAGCTGGCCGGATTCCATCGCATAGGCGATGCCCTCGCCGTTGAAGGGGTTGACCAGGCCGCCCGCGTCGCCGACCAGCAACAGGCCGCGGGTGTAGTGCGGTTGGCGGTTGAAGGCCATCGGCAGGGCGGCGCCGCGGATCGGCTGCGTCATGTTCTCCGGGGTGTAGCCCCAGTCCTCGGGCATGCCGGCGACCCACGCCTTGAGCACGTCGCGCCAGTCCAGCTCGCGGAAGGCGGCGGAGGAGTTGAGGATGCCGAGGCCCACGTTGGAGGTGCCGTCGCCGAGGCCGAAGATCCAGCCGTAGCCGGGCAGTTGGCGCGGCTGCTCGCCGCGCCGGTCCCACAGCTCCAGCCAGGACTCCAGGTAGTCGTCGTCGTGCCGCGGCGAGGTGAAGTACGTCCGCACCGCGACACCCATCGGCCGGTCCTCGCGCCGGTGCAGGCCCATCGCCAGTGACAGCCGGGTGGAGTTGCCGTCGGCGGCGACGACCAGCGGGGCACTGAAGACCACCGGGGTCTTCTCCTCGCCGAGCTTGGCGTGCACGCCGGTGATACGGCCGGTGCGCTCGTCGGTGATCGGGGCGCCGACATTGCACCGCTCGTACAGCCGCGCGCCGGCCTTGACCGCCTGCTGCGCGAGCAGGTCGTCGAAGTCCTCGCGCTTGCGCACCAGTCCGTAGTTCGGGTAAGCGGCCAGCTCCGGCCAGTCCATCTCCAGCCGCAGGCCGCCGCTGATGATGCGCAGGCCCTTGTTGCGGAGCCAGCCCGCCTCCTCGGAGATGTCGATGCCCATCGACACCAGCTGCTTGGTCGCCCGGGGCGTGAGCCCGTCCCCGCACACCTTCTCGCGCGGGAAGGCGGTCTTCTCCAGCAGCAGGACGTCGAGGCCCGCCTTCGCCAGGTAGTACGCGGTCGTCGAACCGGCGGGGCCGGCGCCGACGACGATCACGTCGGCGGTGCGCTCGGACAGGGCGGTGTCGGGCACGGTGGCACTCCCGTTTGGGGCGAGGACGACTTTTCGTTTGCGGGTCTGCGGCACCGGGTCGCGGCCCGGGCTGCCCCGAGTCTATGAGCAGCCCCGGCCCCGCCGCTCCGGTGGGGCGGCCCGCGCGTCCCGCCGGGCGTGCGTCCCGGCCGCAAGTCCCCTGGTGGGGGTCACTCGTCAGGGACCCGCGCGTCCCTGACGGGTCGCTACCGGTGGCGGCCGCCCCCTTCGTCGCGGCGGGTCCTGTCGTCGCCGCTCAGCCGGGGCGGCTGGACGATGCCGAGGTCGTGGACCTCGGGCGTCTGCGGGGCCTGCGGCGCGTGCGTCGCCTGCGTCGACTGCGTCGACTGCGGCGGGACGTAGGGGAAGGGGGGCGGGGCGTACGGGGAGGGGGCCGCGGGACCGGCCGGGAGCGGCGGGGCCAGGCCGAGGGCGCGGCGGACGTACGTGGCGGCCAGGACGCCGCCGAGCGACCACAGCAGGGCGAAGAAGAGGGCTTCAGGGACCGCGGAGCCCAGCGAGGTCTGCGCGGAGACGAGGCCGCCGCCGACGCCGGCGAGCGCGTTGGAGTCGCCGCTCTTGGCGCCGCCGATCACCACCAGCGCGGCGAACATCCCGGTGAAGACGCCGGCGACGGCGAACTGCTCGCCCCGCCCGCGGGTGCGCCCGGTCGCCAGCAGGCCGATGACCAGCGCGCACAGCGCACCGCCGACGACGGCGAGCACGGTCGCCCAGCCGTCCCAGAAGTGGCTCAGATCCGACAGGCCGAAGGGGTGGCCGAATCCGTTGCTGCCGCCCCCGCCGTAGTGGATCTTGAAGGGCGCGCCCCAGCCGAGCGCGAGTCCCGACAGGCCGAGGTTGGGCAGCACCGCGGCCAGGACGACCAGGGTGTCGCCGTCGACGCCGTTGTCCATATTGCCCAGGGCGACCACGAGAACCACGACGCTCGCGAACAGCACGGTGGTCAGCAGCGCGATCCCCGCGGTGCCGACAACCCGCCAGGCGGCGCCGAACCGCGCGCGCAGCGCGGGTCCGTCGAGGACGACCAGCGCGGTCACCAGGCTGAGCAGGAAGGACCACAGCATCACCCGGAAGGGGCCGGTGTGGATCGCCACGCCTTCGAGGCTGCCCTGGGCGACGAAGGCGAGCACGGTCGCCGCGGCCGCGCTGAGCAGCGCGACCCTGACCGCCGCCTCGGGACCCGAGTGCCGCCCGCGCATCGAGCGCAGCACCAGGACCAGGGCGAGCAGCCACAGCATGGTGAAGGTCAGCGGGACGATCGCCGCCGAGCCGGACGCGGAACCCGCGCCGCACATTGGACCGAAGTCGCTGTAGCCGTCCGAGTCGCCGAAGTCGCCCGAGCCGTCGCCGAAGTCGCCCGAGCCGTCGCCGAAGTCTCCGGAGCCGTCGCCGTAGTCCTCCGAGGAGCCGCTGGAATAGTCCGAGCAGTCGGAGTCGCTGTTGCCGAATATCTCCGGGGCGTTCTGGTGGGTGCTCAGGTGGCCGCCGAGGCCCTGGACGACCAGGGCGAGCGCGATCCGGCTGCGCTTGAACCAGCCGACCGACGAGCCCCGCAGGGCGTGCTGCGACCAGGCGCCCAGGCCGCCGGACACCACCAGCAGCACGAGCGCGGGCACGACCGCGGCCAGCACCGCGCCGTCCCAGCGGCCCGCGAAGACCCGGCGGGCGAACTGCGCGGCCGGCGACGGCGCCCCGGGGACCGGCGGAGGCGGGGGTGGCGGCGGGGGGTACGCGGGTCCCGCGCCGGGATACGCAGCCGTCGGCTCATACGCCGGGGGCGCGGGCGGCGCGGCATGCGCCGGGGTGGGCGGCACGGCAGGAGGCGGCGCCGGCAGCTCGCGGCCGCACTTCGGGCAGAAGCGCGCGGAGGTGTCGGAGACCGGGTTCCCGCAGGCGGGGCAGAACGACATGGGCCACTCCGGGGGTCGCGGGGATCGGGCCTCCCCGGCACAGTCACCGCAGACTAGGGGGCCGCCGACGCCCGCCGCACCGGAATGGCGTACTCCTCAAGACGGCTCAACCGCCCGCCGGGGCCGCCTTCTTCGCCCGGTGCAGCGCCACGATCCCGCCGGTCAGGTTCCGCCAGGCCACTCCGGACCACCCCGCCTGCTGCATCCGCCCGGCCAGCGCCTTCTGGTCGGGCCACTCGCGGATGGACTCGGCGAGATAGACGTACGCGTCCGGGTTGCTGCTCACCGACTTGGCCACCGGCGGCAGCGCCCGCATCAGGTACTCGGTGTAGACGGTGCGGAAGGGGCGGAAGGTCGGGTGGCTGAACTCGCAGATCACCAGCCGCCCGCCGGGCCTGACGACCCGCAGCATCTCGCGCAGCGCCGCATCGGTGTCGTGCACATTGCGCAGCGCGAAGGAGATGGTCGCGGCGTCGAAGACGCCGTCGGCGAAGGGCAGCCGGGTCGCGTCGCCCGCGGTCAGCGGCAGCTCGGGGTGCCGCTTCTTGCCCTCGCGGAGCATCCCGAGGGAGAAGTCGCACGGCACGACGGCGGCGCCCGCCGCGGCCAGGGGCAGCGAGGAGGTGGCCGTCCCCGCGCCCAGGTCCAGCACCCGCTCCCCCGGCGCCACGTCCAGCGCCTGGGCGACGGCCCGTCGCCACAACCGGGTCTGCCCGAGCGACATCACGTCGTTGGTCAGGTCGTACTTGGCGGCGACGTCGTCAAACATCGCGGCCACTGCCTGCGGCTGCTTCTCCAGGGATGCACGGGTCACCCTCCCACCCTATGCGCCCCGACGGCGCCCCCGTCTTCCCCCTTGCGGCAGGGGCTGCCACTCCCCCGGCACGGTGCCTGTGCGGTGCCCCTTCCGGGCCGCGGTGGGTGCGGGGCTCCCCTTCGGTAAGGGGGTGCCTGACAGTGGCGCGGGGAACTGCGCGCTCAGCCCACCACCGGCCGGTGGCCCGGCACGGACCGGACAGCCCCTTTCGGACGGCGGCGACCCGCGCGCCGGTGGGGCCTGGTCGCGCAGTTCCCCGCGCTCCTGGGATGGTGGCGGTCCGTCGCCACACGACGGTGAGTGGGTCGTTGCGCGCGCAGTTCCCCGCGCCCCTGAGGGGCGCCCCCCTTGCCGAAGGGGAACCGCACGCCCCCCGCACGGGGATGGGCGCGCCATCGGAGGACGGAACAGCTAGCGCTCAGCGAGGAGGCGGAGTTCGGGGTGGGCCGTGCCGCCCGGGATGGCGGTGGAGGAGAGGTGGGAGACCACGTGGTCGTCCACGGGGTCGTTCGCCGGGTCGTCGTGGATGACGAGGTGCTCGTAGGTCGTCGCGCGCTGCGCGGGCACGCGCCCGGCCGCCCGGATGAGATGGATCAGCTCCATCCGGTTGGAGCGGTGCTTGGCGCCGGCCGAGGAGACGACGTTCTCCTCCAGCATGACCGACCCGAGGTCGTCCGCCCCGTAGTGCAGCGACAGCTGCCCGACCTCCTTGCCGGTGGTGAGCCAGGAGCCCTGGATGTGGGCGACGTTGTCCAGGAAGAGGCGGGCGATGGCGATCATCCGCAGGTACTCGAAGAGGGTGGCCTGCGTCTGGCCCTTGAGGTGGTTGTTCTCCGGCTGGTAGGTGTACGGGATGAACGCGCGGAAGCCGCCCGTGCGGTCCTGGACGTCGCGGATCATCCGCAGGTGCTCGATGCGCTCCGCGTTCGTCTCGCCGGTGCCCATCAGCATCGTGGAGGTGGACTCCACGCCGAGGCCGTGCGCGGTCTCCATGATCTCCAGCCAGCGCTCGCCGGACTCCTTGAGCGGCGCGATGGCCTTGCGGGGCCTGGCGGGCAGCAGTTCGGCGCCAGCGCCGGCGAAGGAGTCCAGGCCGGCGGCGTGGATACGGCGGATGGCCTCCTCGGCGCTGACCCCGGAGATCCGCGACATGTGCTCGATCTCCGAGGCGCCGAGCGAGTGGATCACCAGCTGCGGGAATTCCCGCTTGATCGCGGCGAAGTGCTCCTCGTAGTACTCGACGCCGTAGTCGGGGTGGTGGCCGCCCTGGAACATGATCTGGGTGCCGCCCAGTTCGACGGTCTCCGCGCACCGGCGCAGGATGTCGTCCAGGCCGCGGCTCCAGCCCTTCGCGGTGTCCTTCGGGGCGGCGTAGAAGGCGCAGAACTTGCACGCCGTGACGCACACGTTCGTGTAGTTGATGTTCCGCTCGATGATGTACGTCGCGATGTGCTCGGTCCCGGCGTAGCGGCGGCGGCGCACGGCGTCGGCCGCGGCGCCCAGCGCGTGCAGCGGGGCGTCACGGTAGAGGACGAGGGCCTCTTCCGGGGTGATACGGCCGCCGTCGGCGGCGCGTTCGAGGACGGCTGCGATGTCGCTCACCAGGGAGGTCCCTTCCGGAAGGAGCAAGACGAGGGGCGTGCGGGTGACCGGGTCAGCCTACGCCGACCGGCGGGTCAGGCCGGGGGCAGCAGGCTCACCCGGGTCTCGCGCGGGAAGCCGACCCTGCGGGCGAATTCGCCGATGCCGGCCAGCTGCTCCGCGCCGAGGGAGAAGTCGAGCGTGGTGAAGTAGCGGCGCAGCAGGTCGGCGTCGAAGGCCTCCCAGTGCGCGGCCTGCTCGGCGATCTTCTCGACCTCGTCGAGCGACAGGTCGCGGGAGGCCAGGAAGGCGCGGTGCACGTCGTGGACGGCCTCGGGGTGCGCGGCCAGGTAGTCGCGGCGGACCGCCCAGATCGCGAAGACGAAGGGCAGCCCGGTCCAGTCCTTCCACATCTGCCCGAGGTCGTGGACCTCCAGGCCGAGCCGGGGCGCGTCGTGCAGCGAGGCGCGCAGGGCGGCGTCGCCGATGAGGACGGCGGCCTGCGCCTCCTGCATCATCAGCGCGAGATCGGGCGGGCAGCGGTAGTAGTCGGGGGCCACCCCGTAACGCTCCGTGAGCAGCAGCTCGGCGAGCCGCACCGACGTACGGCTGGTGGAGCCCAGGGCGACCCGCTCGCCGCCGAGCCGGTCCAGCGGGACCTGGCTGACGATGACGCAGGACATGACGGGGCCGTCGCAGCCCACCGCGATGTCGGGCAGCGCGACCAGCTCGTCGGCGTGCCGCAGGTACTCCATGAGGGTGACGGGGCCGATGTCCAGGTCACCGTCTATGAGCTGCTTGCTCAGCTTCTCCGGGGTGTCCTTGGTGAGCTGCATGTCGAGCAGCGTGCCGGTCCTGGCCAGGCCCCAGTAGAGCGGGACGCAGTTGAGGAACTGGATGTGGCCGACCCGGGGCCGGGTCGGACCGCTGCCGTCCGTACGCGCTGAAGTGTCCACCTGGTGGACGCTACTCCTGGTGTCCGCGGGACCCGTGCAGGGCCCCCCGCGCGGCCCTCCGCGTGACCCGTAAAAACGGATCTTGAGACCCTTCCCCGGCCCAGACCCACCGTGCTACGCTCCTCGCAAGTTGCAGTTTGGTTTCCCTTGCAGTACAGAGCCTGCGGAGCATGTAACCCGCAGGCTTTTGTAGTTTTCAGACTTCGCAGTTGCAGGTTCTGGAGCAGGGCAACCCTTTGGGCCCAAGGAGGGCTTTATGGCTACCGGAACCGTGAAGTGGTTCAACGCTGAAAAGGGCTTCGGCTTCATCGCCCAGGACGGCGGCGGCCCGGATGTCTTCGTCCACTACTCCGCGATCAACGCCTCCGGCTTCCGCTCCCTCGAGGAGAACCAGCCGGTGACTTTCGACGTCACGCAGGGCCCGAAGGGTCCGCAGGCGGAGAACGTCACCCCGAACTAGTCCTCTACTAGTCCGGCCAGACGGCGCATCGCGCCCAGAACCTGCATTACCAAGGGGCCGCCTCACTTCGGTGAAGCGGCCCCTGCCTCTTATCCCCGATTGCTCCCCTGGCTGCCGCCCCGATTGCTTCCGCGGCGGTAAAGCTCCTCGATGTCGGCCGCGAAGTCCTTCGCCACCGCGGCCCGCCTGATCTTCATCGACGGGGTCAGATGGCCGCCGTCCTCGGTGAAGTCCGCGGCCAGCACGCGGAAGCGGCGGATCGACTCGGGCTGCGACACGGTGGTGTTGGCGTCGTCCACGGCCTTCTGCAGCTCCGCGAGCAGCTCGGCGTCCTCGACCAGCTCCCCGATCGGCACCGCCTCCTTGCGGCGCATCCGGCGCCAGTGCGCGAGGCCGTCCGGCTCCAGGGTGACCAGGGCGGTCACATACGGGCGGTTGTCGCCGACGACCATGCACTGGCCGACGAGCGGGTGGGCCCGCAGCCGGTCCTCCAGCGGGGCCGGTGCGACGTTCTTGCCGCCCGCCGTGATGATGATCTCCTTCTTGCGGCCGGTGATCGTCAGATAGCCGTCCGCGTCCAGCTCGCCGACGTCCCCGGTCGGGAACCAGCCCTCCACCTCGGGGAAGGGGCCCTCGTCGTTCCAGTACCCCGCGAAGACCTGGCCGCCGCGCAGCAGCACCTCGCCGTCCGGCGCGATACGCACCGCCGTGCCGGGCAGCGGCCAGCCGACCGTGCCGAGGCGCGGGCTCAGCGGCGGCGTCACCGTGGCGGCGGCGGTCGTCTCCGTCAGGCCGTAGCCCTCGAAGACCAGCACCCCGGCCCCGGCGTAGAAGGCGGCCAGCCGGGTGCCCAGAGGTGAGCCGCCGCAGATCGCGTACCGCACCTTGCCGCCCAGCGCGGCCCTGATCCTGCGGTAGACCAGCGGGTCGTACAGCGCCCGCGCCAGCCGCAGCCCGAGCCCCGGGCCCGGTCCGGTGCCGGTCTGCCGGGCCACGGCCGCGGTGCCGTACGCCTGCGCGATACGGGCCGCCCGGTCGAAGGACGAGGCCCGGCCGATCCTCTCCGCGGTGGCACGGCCGGTGTTGTAGACCTTCTCCAGGACGTACGGGATCGCCAGCAGGAAGGTCGGCCGGAAGCCGGCGAGATCGGCCAGCAGGTCGTCGGTGGCGATGCTGGGCGCGTGCCCGAGCCGTACGCGGGCCCGCAGGCAGCCGATCGCGACCATCCGCCCGAAGACGTGCGAGAGCGGCAGGAAGAGCAGCGTCGAGGCGGGCTCGGTGCTCACCGACCTGAAGACCGGGTGCAGCAGCTCGGTGGCGTTGTCGACCTCGGCGAAGAAGTTGCCGTGCGTGAGGATGCAGCCCTTCGGGCGGCCCGTGGTGCCCGAGGTGTAGATCAGCGTCGCCACGGTGTCCGGGCCCATCGCCTGCCGGCGGGACGTGACCAGCGCGTCGGGCAGCGTACGGCCGTCCGCGGCCAGCTGGTCGACGGCGCCGGTGTCGATCTGCCACAGCTCCTTCAGCGCGGGCAGGTCCGCGCGGGCCGCGCTGATCATCCTGGCCTGGCCGACGTTCTCCACGACGCAGGCGGCGGCGCCGGAGTCCCGCAGGATCCACTCCGCCTGCGAGGCGGACGACGTCGGGTAGATCGGCACGGTGACCAGGCCCGCGGCCCAGCCCGCGAAGTCCAGCAGCGTCCACGCGTACGACGTCCTCGCCATCACCGCGAGCCGGTCGCCCTGGCGCAGCCCGGCCGCGATCAGCCCTTTCGCGGTCCCGACGACCTCCTCGCGGAAGGCGGCCGCGGTGACGTCCCGCCAGACGCCGTCCTGCCCCTTGCGGCTCATCACCACGTCGTCCGGCGCGTCGTCCGCGTTCGCGAACGGTATGTCGGCCAGGCTGCCCCGCCGCGGCGGTTCGGCCAACGGCGGCACGGCCGCCTGCACCACCCGCCCGCCTTCCGCGCTGACCTGCGGCTTCCCCACGGCGCCCGTGGCGGGCGGCACCTGACGTCTTGCCATACGGCGGCTCCTACATCGCATCGAGGGTTACGTACGTCCTGCGGCCGAGCTTCACTGGGCGCGGTGGGGGTGCGGCTACCCTTCCGCAAGGGGGGTGCCCAGCCCCTGGCCCGCTGGGTTCTGCGGTCCCATCGCGTCGGTGGGTGCCACCCAGGGGCGCGGGGAACTGCGCGCTCAGCCCCCACTGGCCGGTGGTCCGGTACGGACCGAACAGCCCCCTCGGGTCGGTGACGACCCGCGCGCCCGGTGGGGGCTGAGCGCGCAGTTCCCCGCGCCCCTGGAGTGGTGGCGGTCCGTCGCCACACGACGCCTGGTGGTGGGCTGAGCGCGCCGTTCCCCGCGCCCCTGGGGGGCACCCTCTGCGGTAGGCGGCACGCCTCGGGGTGTGGAAGCGCGCTGCATGGCGACGTTCAGGGGCGGGTCAAGGTGGCGGTCACGGCCTGGCCGCCGGCCGCGCAGATGGAGATCAGGCCGCGTCCGGGGCGCCCCCGGGAAGCGAGGAGTTCGGCCAGTGTGGCCACGATCCTGGTCCCGGTGGCCGCGAAGGGATGGCCCGTGGCAAGGGACGAGCCGGCCACGTTGAGGCGGTCGCGGTCGATCGGGCCGAGCGGGGCGTCGAGCCCCAACCGGTCGGCGCAGTAGGCCTTGTCCTCCCACGCGGCCAGCGTGGCGAGCACTTGTGAGGCGAAGGCCTCGTGCACCTCGTAGAAGTCGAAGTCGGCGAGCCCGAGCCCGGCACGGGCGAGCATGCGGGGCACCGCGTAGGCGGGCGCCATGAGCAGCCCCTCCTCGCCGGACACGTAGTCCACCGCCGCGGTCTCGTACGCCGTGAGGTAGGCGAGCGGTTCGAGGCCGCGTGCGGCGGCCCACTCCTCGGAGCCGAGCAGGACGACCGCGGCGCCGTCGGTGAGCGGCGTGGAATTGCCCGCCGTCATCGTGCCGTCGGGTCCGCCGTAGACCGGCCGGAGCCGGGCGAGCTTGTCGGCGGTCGAGTCGGGCCGCAGGTTCTGGTCGCGGGTGAGCCCGCGGTAGGGCGTGACGAGCGGGTCGAAGAAGCCCCGCCCGTAGGCGGCGGCGAGCCGCTGGTGGCTGGCGGCGGCCAGTTCGTCCTGTTCGCGCCGGCCGATCCGCCAGCGCTCGGCGGTGAGTGCCGCGTGCTCGCCCATGGACAGCCCGGTGCGCGGCTCGGCATTGCGCGGGATGTCGGGGACGAGGTGCCTCGGCCGCGTCGCGGCCAGCGCCTTGACGCGCCCGCCCAGCGACGGCGCCCGCCGCGCGGCGAGCAGCGTACGGCGCAGCTCGTCGTTGACGCCGAGGGGCGCGTCGCTGGTGGTGTCGGCGCCGCCGGCGATGCCGGAGTCGATGACGCCGAGCGCGATCTTCGCGGCGACGGCGAAGACGGCCTGCAGGCCGGTGCCGCACGCCTGCTGGAGGTCGTACGCGGGTGTGGCCGGGTCGAGGACGGAGCCGAGCACGGTCTCGCGGGCGAGGTTGAAGTCCCTGCTGTGCTTGAGCACCGCCCCCGCGGCGAATTCCCCGACCCTCGCCCCGGCGAGCCCGGTGCGGGCGGCCAGGCCGTCGAGCGCGGCGGTGAGCATGTCCTGGTTGGACGCGGTGGCGTAAGGGCCGTCGCTGCGCGCGAAAGGTATGCGGTTGCCGGCGATGACGGCGACCCGGCGGACGGTCTGCATGCGGTCTCCCGAACTTCCGATCTGCGTGACTCACCAGTAGCCTTACCGCCGGTAAACTTACTCCAGAGTAAGGAGAAGGCCAATGGCCGACCGCTATCTCCGCCTCACCGGCACGGCCCCCGGCCGTTTCGTCACCCGCCGGCTCGGCCTCCCGCAGCCCACCGCCCTGCGCCGCTGGTCGCGGCAGACCCCCGACCTGCCGGGACCCGTCCTGCGGCTGGCCGCGGGCGAGAAGCCGGCCCAGGGGACCTACGGGGCCGTCGTCCTGGACGCCACCGCCGTCGCGGACCCGGCCGACCTCCAGGACGTGCACGCGGCCCTGCACCCGCTGGCCCGCTCCCTCACCGCCTGCGGCCGGATCGTGGTGCTCGGCACCCCGCCGCGGGACGGCGGCCTCGCACGCTCCGCAGCCCAGCAGGCGCTTGAGGGCCTCGTCCGCTCGCTGGGCAAGGAGATCGGCCGCGGCTGCACGGTCCAGCTGGTGCGGCTCGCCCCGGGCGCCGCCGCCGACTCCACCCTGGACTTCCTGCTCTCGCCGAGGTCCGCCTATGTCAGCGGCCAGGTCATCGAGGTCGGCCCGGCCGCGGAGGTGCCCGCGGGCGGCACCAGGACCGCGCTGGTCACCGGCGCCGCCCGCGGCATCGGCGCGGCGGTCGCCGAGACGCTGGCCAGGGACGGCGCCCGCGTCGTGCTGCTCGACATACCGCAGGCGGCAGACGCGCTCGCCGAGGCCGCCGCCCGGCTCGGCGGAAGCGCGCTGCCGCTGGACATCACCGCCGCCGACGCGGGCGAGCGCATCGCCGCGGCACTGCCCGACGGACTGGACGTCCTCGTCCACAACGCGGGCATCACCCGCGACCGCAGGCTCGCGAACATGCCGGCCGACCGCTGGGACACCGTCATCGACGTCAACCTCGGCAGTGTGCTCCGCACCACCGGCCACCTGCTCAAGAGCGGCACAATCAACGAGCACGCCAGGATCGTCGGCACCGCCTCCATCGCGGGCATCGCGGGCAATGCCGGGCAGACCAACTACGCCGCCTCCAAGGCCGGCGTCATCGGCTACGTCCGCGCGCTCGCCGCCGACGCCGAGGTCCGCGGGCGCGGCATCACCGCCAACGCGGTCGCGCCCGGCTTCATCGAGACGAAGATGACCGCGGCCGTGCCGCTGGTCATCCGCGAGGCGGGCCGCCGGATGAATTCGCTGGGCCAGGGCGGGCAGCCGGCCGACGTGGCCGAGACCGTCGCCTGGCTCTCCGCGGCCGCCTCCGGCGGGGTCAACGGCCAGGTCGTCCGGGTCTGCGGCCAGTCCCTGCTGGGCGCCTGACGTGGCGCCACTCCTGCTGACCCTGGCCCGCGGCGCCGTCACCGGCCTCGCCAAGCACCCCTCCCCCGCCGCGCCCCTGCCCGCCACCCGCCTGACCGGCACCGCCGTCCGCGTCGACCCGGCACGCCTGGCCGCGTACGCCCGCGTGTGCGGCTTCCCGCCGGACGGCCCCGAGATCCCGCTGACCTACCCGCACATCCTCGGCTTCCCCCTCGCCGCCCGCCTGATGGCCGACCGCGCCTTCCCGCTGCCGCTGCTCGGCCTGGTCCACACGTCGGTCGCCATCCGCGCCCACGGGCCGCTCGGCCCCGCCGACCGCCCCGACCTGACCGTCCACGCGGCGGGCCTGCGCCCGCACCGGCGGGGCACGGAGGTCACGATGGTGACCGAGGCACGGGTGGACGGCGCCCTGCTGTGGGAGGACCGCAGCACCTACCTGGCCAGGCACCGGACCCCCGGCGGGGAGCCGGCGACCGCCTCCGGCGCGGGCCGGACCGGGGAACCGCCCGTCGTGGACCGGTGGGAGCTGGGCGGCGGGCTCGGGCGGCGGCACGCGCGGGTCAGCGGGGACTACAACCCGATCCACCTCCACGCCCTGACCGCCCGCCCGTTCGGCTTCCGGCGGGCCATCGTCCACGGCATGTGGACGGTCGCCCGGTGCGCGGCCCTGCACCCGGGCGCGACCGGCATCACCGCGGAATTCCGGCAGCCCGTCCTGCTGCCCTCGACCGTCGACTACGCCGCCGAGGGCGACCGCTTCGAGGTCCGCTCCGGCGACCGCCTGCACGTGAGCGGCAGCGTCACCCGCAAGGTCACGGCTCCGGGTCGCTGACCGCCTCCGCGGGGAGCGCGTCGAGCACCTGGAGGGCGTCGAGCAGGGCCGTGCGCTGGGCAGGCGTCAGATGGCGGGCCAGCAGCCGCTCCTCGCGGTGCTGGATCGCCGCCTGGGCAGCGTCGCGGACCTGCTGGCCCCGCGGGGTCAGGGCCAGCAGGCGGACCCGGCGGTCGGCGGGGTCGGGGGTGCGGCTGATCAGGCCCCGGTCGCCGAGGTCGGACAGGACCTCGATGATCCGGGTCTTGTCCGCGCCGATCGCGTCGGCGAGCGCGGCCTGGCTGCGCAACGGGCGGTCGTCGAGCCGCAGCAGGACGGAGTAGGCCCACATGGTCAGGCCGTGCTCGCGCAGCACGGGCAGTTCGGCCGCGGTCAGCGCGCGGCCGAGCGGGACGATCATCGCCGCGAGGTCCCTGCGGGGCGGGGCGGACATACGAAGGTGCTCCCTTGACAGATGATATGCATGAGCACACGATAAGCACATGCGTACAAATCTGGAACGGATACGCGCACTGGACGCCAGGGCGGTCCGGCTCAGCGCCGGGCTCGTCCGGCAGACGACCGTAGCCGATCTGGCGCGGGACACGCCGTGCGCCGGGTGGGACCTGGCGGACCTGCTCGCCCACATGACGGCGCAGCACCACGGCTTCGCGGCGGCCGCACGGGGCAACGGCGGCGACCTCGCGGCCTGGACGCCCACCCCTTCCGCCGACCCGGCCGGCGCCTACGCGGCCGCCGCCGACGACGTCACCGCCGCCTTCGCGGACGTCACCGCCGACGACCAGCCCTTCGCACTGCCGGAATTCGCCACGGGCCGGGACTTCCCCGCCGCCCAGGCCATCGGCTTCCACTTCCTGGACTACGTCGTCCACGCCTGGGACGTCGCGGCCGCCCTCGACGCCCCCTTCGCCCCGGACAGCGACCTCCTGGACGCCGCCCTCCCGCTGGCCCTGGCCGTCCCGTCCACCACCACGGCCTTCGCCCCGCCCCTGCCCACCCCCGCGTCGGGCGACCCGCTGGCCCGCATCCTCACGAAGCTGGGGCGGGCGACACGGACGTAGCGAGGCCGGACCAGGCGAAATTCATCAGGGTCGCCGCCAGTTCCTTCGGCGACGGGCCGGGACGAGGGGACGACGCGGCCCACCCCGCCAGGGACTCGGCGGCGCCGACCAGCGCGACGGAATACCCGGCGACCTCCCGCGACCCGCAGGCCGCCGCGATCAGGCCCGCGACGAAGTCGACGATCTCCGCCCGCAGCACGGCGACCTCCGCCGCGAAGGGCTCGCCGACCGTACGGGCCTGGCTGTAGAGGATCGTCCACCCGTCGGGGTGGGCCGCGGTGTGCTCGAAGAAGCCGAGCAGGCCGCTCCGCAGCTGCCTCTCCGGCGTGGCACCGTCCTCCACCGCGTCGCGTACGGCCGCGGTCAGGGCGGCGGCCTCCCGCCGGATGCACGCGGAGAACAGCTCGTCCTTGGACTTCAGGTAGAGGTACACCAGGGGCTTGCTCACCCCGGCCGCCTCGGCGATCTCGTCCATGGACGCGGCCCGGTAACCGCGCCGCGCGAAAGTCGCGACCGCCGCGTCGAGCATCTGCCGCTCGCGCTCGGCCCGCGGCACCCGCCGGCTCCCGGCGGCCGCCATCACGCGGTACGCGGAGCGCTGTCCCTCGCGGCCTCGCCGCGCGCGGCGTCGTCGGCCGCGTCTTCCTGCTCGGTGTTGGCGATCAGGTTGAGCCGGGTGCGCTCGACCTTCTGCGACACCGCGAGCGCGGCCTGCTCGCGCACACCGCGCAGCAGGACCCAGCTCAGCGGGGCGGACACGATGAGGGCCAGGAGTGCGACCCACAGGTAGTTCGAGTCACCGAGCCCGGCCGGCAGGACGTGCACCCGGACCAGGCCCCAGATGACACCGAAGCTGGCGACGATGAGGCCGAAGCGCAGGGCGGTGTATCGGAGCATGCCCCCAGTGAAGCACGGCCTCCTGGGGGCCCAACCCCCACCCCCGGCGCGGGCGCCTCACCCGGGTCCCCTCCGGCAGGGGGGTGCCCCCCCCCAGAGGCGCGAGGAACTGCGCGCGCAACCACCCACCCGCCGGTGGTCCGGCACGAACCGAACAGCCCCTCGCGGACAGTGACGACCCGCGCCCCGGAGGGGGCTTGTCGCGCAGTTCCCCGCGCCCCTGCGGGGCGCAGCCCTACCGCAGAGGGCAACCCCCAGAGGCGCGGGGAACTGCGCGCGCAACCACCCACCCGCCGGTGGTCCGACACGAACCGAACAGCCCCTCGCGGACTGTGACGACCCGCGCCCCGGAGGGACAACGGAAGAGGTGGGGCTACAGGGGGCGGAGCATGATGATGTCGTCGCGGTCGTCGCCCGGGGCGACGCGTATGGCCGCCGGGACGCGGCCGACTTCCTTGTAGCCGCACGCGGCGTAGAACGCGTCGGCCCCGGTGCCGCCCCGGCACGTGAGGCGAATCGCCTCGATGCCGGGGAAACCGCGGGCGGCCCGCTCGACGGCCGACATCAGAGCGCGGCCGTGGCCGCGCCCCTGGTGCCGGGGGTGGACCATCACCGTGTAGACCCACAGCCAGTGCCGCATGAGCCGGTGCGCGTTGTACGCGAGGAAGGCGGTGGCCGCGACGCGGCCGTCCTCGTCGCGGCCGACGATCAGCCGCCGCGACCCGTCCGCCACCGCGGCGAGCGAGCGGTCCAGGTCGGGACGGATGTCCTCGGGCGTGACGGGCGGCACGAAGCCGACCGCACCGCCCGCGTTGGACACGTCCGCCCACAGCGCGAGGACCTCCTCGCGCAAGTCCTCGTCGATCAGCGGATCCAGCTCGCACGTAAGGGTCATAGAGCCAGCGTAGCCATTACAAAAAGGGCGCCGCCATGAGCCGGGTCACACCCGGACACGGGCAGCGGAAAGGAGCCGACGCCCGAGCCGCACTCGTATCGCGCCCGTGCTCACACCCGCATCGGCTGCGGCGACTCCCGCCGCGACCCGTCGGGGCCGGGGTATTCGCGGATGATCTCGTAGCGCGTGTTGCGCTCGACCGGGCGGAAGCCGGCGTCGCGGATGAGGTCGAGGATGTCGTCGCGGGTGAGCTTGTTCGGCGTGCCGTAGTCGTCCGCGTCGTGGGTGATCTTGTACTCGACGACCGAGCCGTCCATGTCGTCGGCGCCGTGGTTGAGGGCGAGCTGGGCCGTGGACAGGCCGTGCATGACCCAGAAGACCTTCACGTGCGGCACGTTGTCGAAGAGCAGCCGCGAGACCGCGAAGGTCTTCAGTGCCTCGGCACCGGTGGCCATCGTGGTGCGGGCCTGGAGGGTGTTGCGGACCTTGCCGTCCTTCATGTCCACGAAGTCGTGCTGGTAGCGCAGCGGGATGAAGACCTGGAAGCCGCCGGTCTCGTCCTGGAGCTCGCGCAGCCGCAGCACGTGGTCGACGCGGTGCCTGGGCTCCTCGATGTGGCCGTAGAGCATGGTGCAGGGGGTCTTGAGGCCCTTGGAGTGCGCCAGGCGGTGGATGCGGGACCAGTCCTCCCAGTGGGTGCGGTGGTCCACGATGTGCTGGCGCACCTCCCAGTCGAAGATCTCCGCGCCGCCGCCGGTGAGCGATTCGAGGCCGGCCTCGATCAGCTCGTCGAGGATGTCGGAGGCGGACAGGCCCGAGATGGTCTCGAAGTGGTGGATCTCGGTGGCGGTGAAGGCCTTGAGCGAGACGTCGGGCAGGGCTTCCTTGAGCGCCTTGAGCGAGCGCGGGTAGTAGCGCCAGGGCAGCGTCGGGTGCAGGCCGTTGACGATGTGCAGCTCGGTGAGGCTGTCGGCCTCCATCGCCTTGGCCAGCCGCACGGCCTCCTCGATGCGCATCGTGTACGCGTCCTTCTCGCCGGGCTTGCGCTGGAAGGAGCAGTAGGCGCACGACGCGGTGCACACGTTGGTCATGTTCAGGTGGCGGTTGACGTTGAAGTGGACCACGTCACCGTTCTTCTGGGTGCGCACGTGGTGCGCGAGCCCGCCCAGCCAGGCGAGGTCGTCGGACTCGTAGAGGGCGATGCCGTCCTCCCGGGTCAGCCGCTCGCCGGCGTGGACCTTCTCCTCCAGCTCCCGCTTGAGCCCCGCGTCCATGTGCTCCTCCTCCTGCCGGCTGCTGCCGGGTACGACCGGATTTTCGACAGTACGCCCCCGGCCTTCGGCCGGGGTGCCCCCATTACGCTTCCTCGGGCAGCGCCCCGACCCTGTTCTCCCACTTCGTGGACAGCACGATCGTGGTGCGGGTGCGGGCCACGCCCTTGGTGCCCGACAGCCGCCTGATGGTGTGTTCGAGCCCGTCGACGTCGCCGACCCTGACCTTGAGCATGTACGAGTCGTCGCCGGCGATGAACCAGCAGTCCTCGATCTCGTCCAGGTCGCGCAGCCGGCCCGCCACGTCCTCGTGGTCGGCGGCGTCGCTGAGCTGGAGGCCGACCAGGGCGGTCACGCCGAGGCCCAGGGCGGCGGGCGCGACGGTGGCGCGGTAGCCGGTGATCACCCCGGCCTGTTCGAGGCGGTTGATGCGGTCGGTGACGCTGGGGCCCGACAGGCCCACCAGCCTGCCCAGTTCCGCGTAGGACGCCCGGCCGTTCTCGCGCAACGCCTGGATGAGCTGTCTGTCCACCGCGTCCATCAGAAGGGACCCTCCCGTTCGTGCCACGACTGCGCTGTCTGGACACGAATCTAAGGCATGAACGGGTCAGCGCCCTGCGCATCTGCTCGTCCCGGCTCCGCCGCACCCGCCCCAGCAGCCGCACCGGCCTCATGCGCGGCGCCGCCCAGCTCGCCCTGCCAGCGGCGGTACAGCTTGTGCGGCACCCCCGCCGCGTCCAGCACCCGGCCCGCGACGAAGTCCACCAGGTCCTGGATGTGCGCCGCGCCGGTGTAGAAGGCGGGCGAGGCGGGCAGCACGATCGCGCCCGCGTCGTCGAGCGCGACCAGGTGGCGCAGCGTCTGGCCGCCGAGCGGGGTCTCGCGGACCGCGACCACCAGCGGCCGCCGCTCCTTGAGCGTGACGCTCGCGGCCCGCTGGAGCAGGTCCTTGGACAGCCCGAGCGCCACCCCGGCCACGCACGCGGTGCTGGCCGGCACGATCAGCATGCCCTTGGCCGGGTAGGACCCGGAGGACGGTCCCGCGGCCAGGTCGCCGGCCGGCCAGTGGCGTACGCGCGACAGGTCGGCGGGCGGGTAGCGGTCCGGGGTGCCGTCGGCGCCGCGGGCCAGCAGGGCGGCCAGGTCCTCGCGCCAGTGGGCGTCGCGGAAGCCGGCGCCGGTCTCGTCCAGCAGGGTCAGCCTGGCTGCCCGGCTGACCACCAGGTCGACGTCCTCGCCCGCGTGCAGCAGGGCGCGCAGCACCGCGGCGGCATAGGGCGTGCCCGAGGCCCCGGACACGCCGACCACCCAGGGCTCGCGCGTACGGTTCCGCTGGGCGCGGCCCGGGAGGCCGTCCGGGGTGCCGTCGTCGGGGAAGTCGTCCACGCCGACGAGCGTAGCCCGACGCCGGTGATGCCGCCGAAGCGGGAACCGGGCGCGGGCGGACGGCGTTGTCATGGGAAGAAGGGCACGGGACTCAGGGGGGTTTTCGTGGCATACGGACAGACCGCGACTCGGACCGCACGACCGCGGGCCGGCCTGGTCGACACGCTGCTCGCGCCGCTGCGCGCCGGCAGCCGGGTGGCAGGCGCGGCGGCGCTGACGGTGGGCTGGCTGGCGCTGCTGTGGATCATCGAGGGTGTCAACGCGGTGAGCGGCCAGCGGCTCGACACCTTCGGCATCACCCCGCGCAAGGGCAGCGAGCTGCTGGACATCGTGCCCGCCGCCTTCATGCACGTGGGCTTCGCGCACCTCATGTCGAACAGCCTGCCGCTGCTCGTGCTGGGCTTCATCGCCGCGCTGCGCGGCATAGGCCGCTATCTCGCGGTGGCGTTCACCATCATGGTGATCAGCGGCCTGGGGGTGTGGCTGGTCGCCCCCGCGCACACCACCACGCTGGGCGCTTCGGGCCTGGTCTTCGGCCTGTTCGGCTATCTGCTGAGCCGCGGCTTCGCGGACCGGCGGCCGCTGGACGTCGTCGTCGGCCTGATCGTCGGCGTGCTCTACGGCTCCATCCTGTGGGGTGTGCTGCCGACCGCCGACGGGGTGTCCTGGCAGGCGCATCTGTTCGGGCTGGTCGGCGGGGTGATCGCGGCCTTCCTCTTCCGGGAGCGCACGGTCGCGGTGTCCGCCTGACCGCCCGCCCCTGACGTCCGGCCGCCCGCCTGGGCGCCGCCGACGGCTCCCCTCATCGCCGACCCGCCGCCGTCCACCGCCTGTTGCCGGATTCCGGCAGCCCAGGTCACCACAAGTCAGCCGGAAACCCCCGCGAGATCACAGCATCCGCACAGCTACGCTTCTGTCAGCCCCACACCGACACCCCCACACCGTCTCCGCGATCTGGTCGCGACGTCCTAGGAGTTCGTCATCAACACCATGCGCAAGGGTCTCGCCGCCGCCGGAGTGGTCGCGCTGATAACCGCAGGCGCTGTCGCCTGCGGCAATGAGGAGCCCAGCACCCCGCAGGGCAAGGTCAACAACGCCTTCACCAAGCTCGGCGAGCAGAAGTCGGTGGCGATCGGGCTGTCCTTCGACGGCACTCCCGACCAGATCTACGCGGCGCTCAAGGACCAGGACGACTTCAAGCGCGCCGACGCCGACATGCTCGCCGGCCTGCGCGTCAAGACGTCCTTCAGCGCCGACAAGGCGCTCGCCGAGGTCACCGGCAACGACAAGGGCACCTCCTTCGGCCTCGAAGTGGCCGGCGGCGCCTCGGGCAAGTCCGGCGGCAAGACGCTGGTCGGGCTGCGCTCG
Organism: Streptomyces sp. NBC_00433; assembly: GCA_036015235.1. Lineage (NCBI taxonomy): Bacteria > Bacillati > Actinomycetota > Actinomycetes > Kitasatosporales > Streptomycetaceae > Streptomyces > Streptomyces sp. NBC_00433. The sequence continues at coordinate 4,003,491 of CP107926.1, forward strand.
GTGGACCAGAAGGCGTATGTCCAGGTGGACATCAAGGGCATCGCCGCGCTGGACACCACGGGTGACGCGGGCCTGTCCGACCTCAACGACATGCTGGGCTCGGTCGACAGCCTGCCGTCGTCGTTCGGCTCGATCAAGACGCTCGCCAAGGGCGGTTGGGTGTCGATCGACCCCAAGGCCTTCGCGGACTTCGCCAAGACCCTCGGCGGCGCCTCGGGCGACGACTCCGGCAGCGGCTCGGACGACTCCAGCTCCGGCTCCGGCTCCGGCGACTCCCCGCTGAGCGGTTTCGGGCTGCCCTCCGACCTGCCGACCGGCATCCCGACCGACCTCGCGAAGAAGACCTTCGCCCAACTGCTCGCGCCGCTCCAGCAGTCGTTCGCCAAGGACGCGACGATCACCGACCTCGGGACGAAGGACGGCGCCGACCACCTCAAGGTCAGCGTGCCGGCCCGCGCGCTCGCCAAGGACCTGGAGACCAGCCTCGGCTCGCTGACCAAGCAGCTGCCGGGCGACCTGAAGGACAGCCTGAACGACGTGCCGAACAAGACGGTGGCGCTGGATGTCGCCGTCAAGGGCGGCAAGCTGGACCACATCAGCGTCGACCTGGCGCAGTTCGACGACACCATCCACGGCAAGCTGCCGCTGGGCCTGTCGATCGAGGGCGGCGCCGACCCGGTCAAGGCCCCGGCCGGCGCCCAGCAGCTCAACCCGCAGGACCTGATGGGCGCCGTGATGTCGCAGCTGGGCGACGACTTCAAGGTGAAGGCCGACAAGCTCGGCGCCGGCGGCGCCGCCGACCCCGGGCTGGGCATGGACCTCAGCGGGCTCGGCGACATCTGAGCGGCGCCGCGAAGCGGGGCGGCGGCCCTTCGAGCCGCCCCGCGGAGCGGGACCCGCCCGCGCGGCCCCGGCGCCTCAGGTGCCGAGGCCGCGCGCGAGCAGGTCGAGGAGCGCGAAGACGAAGAGCGTGATGCCGATCATGCCGTTGACGGTGAAGAAGGCCCGGTTGAGCCGGCTCAGGTCGTGCGGCCGGACGATGGAGTGCTCGTAGAGGAAGGCCCCGGCGACCACCGCCAGGCCCGTCCACCAGAAGCCGCCCGCGTGGGTGGCCGCTCCGTACCAGACGAGCAGGGCCGTGGTGACGGCGTGGCAGAACCGGGCGCCGTGCAGCGCGGCGGGGATGCCGAAGCGGGCCGGCACCGACTTCACGCCGTGCGCCCGGTCGGCTGCCACGTCCTGGCAGCCGAAGATCAGGTCGAAGCCGCCGATCCACACGCCCACCGCGAGGCCGAGGACCACCGGCTGCCAGGCCCAGGTCCCGGTCACCGCGAGCCACGCGCCTATCGGGCCCATCGCCTGCGCCAGGCCCAGGATCGCGTGCGGGAAGTTCGTGAAGCGCTTGCCGTACGGATAGACCACCATCGGCACCACCGCGACCGGCGCGAGCGCCAGGCACAGCGGGTTGAGCAGTGCGGCGGCCCCCAGGAAGACCGCGACGGCGATCAGCGCGCCCGTCCACGCGGACCTCACGGACAGGGCGCCGGTGACCAGTTCACGGGAGGCGGTACGCGGATTGCGGGCGTCGATCTCCCGGTCGATGATCCGGTTGCAGGCCATCGCGAAGGTGCGCAGGCCCACCATCGCCACGGTGATCAGCAGCAGTTCGCCCCAGTGCACCGAGCCGTCGTCGCGGAACATCGCGGTGAGGGCGGCGATGTAGGCGAAGGGCAGCGCGAAGACCGAGTGCTCGATCATCACCAGCCGCAGGAAGGCCTTGACCCTGCCGTCGGGGCTCGGTCCTGGCTGCCGTCCGAATAGCCGGTCCGGGGTGGCGGATTCCGCGCTCACAGGCCGTACTCCCTCCATCGGCGGTCGACCTTCGCCGCCGTCTCCGGGTCGGAGAGCACCATCTCCGGCCAGCCCCCGTCCCGCGTGTAGCCCTCCTCGGGCAGTTTGCGGGTCGCGTCGATCCCGGCCTTGCCGCCCCAGAACTGCTGGTAGGAGGCATGGTCCAGGTGGTCGACGGGTCCTTCCACGACGGTCAGGTCGCGGGAGTAGTCGGTGTTGCCCAGCGCCCGCCAGGCGACCTCGTGCAGGTCGTGGACGTCGCAGTCGGCGTCCACGACGATGATCAGCTTGGTGAGCGACATCATGTGGGCGCCCCAGACGGCGTGCATCGTCTTCTGGGCGTGCTTGGGATACTTCTTGTCGATCGAGACGATCGCGCAGTTGTGGAAGCCGCCCGCCTCGGGCAGGTGGTAGTCCACGATGTCCGGCACGATGATCTTGAGTAGCGGCAGGAAGAAGCGCTCGGTGGCCCGCCCGAGCGGCCCGTCCTCGGTCGGCGGCCGGCCCACCACGAGCGACTGGAAGACCGGCTTCTTGCGCATCGTCACGCACTCGACGGTCAGCGCGGGGAAGGGCTCCTGCGGGGTGTAGAAGCCGGTGTGGTCGCCGAACGGCCCCTCGGGCAGCATCTTGCCCGGCTCCAGCCAGCCCTCGACCACCACCTCGGCCTGCGCGGGCACCTGGAGCGGCACGGTCTTGCAGTCGACCAGCTCGACCCGCTTGCCCTGCACGAAGCCGGCGAAGAGGTACTCGTCGATGTCGCCGGGCAGCGGCGCGGTCGCGGCATAGGTGACGGCGGGCGGGCAGCCGAAGGCGATGGCGACCGGCAGCCTCTCGCCGCGGCGCTGCGCGACCTGGTAATGGTTGCGGCTGTCCTTGTGGATCTGCCAGTGCATGCCGATGGTGCGCCGGTCGTGCCGCTGGAGCCGGTAGAGGCCGAGGTTGCGTACGCCGCTCTCCGGGTCCTTGGTGTGGGTCAGGCCCAGGTTGAAGAACGAGCCGCCGTCCTGCGGCCAGGTGAAGAGCGCGGGCAGCGCGTCGAGGTCGACGTCGTCGCCGGTCAGGACGACCTCCTGGACGGGGGCGTCCTTGACCTTCTTCGGCGGCACGTGCACCATCCCGGCCAGCTTGCCGAAGGCCTCCCGCACCCCGACGAAGCCGTGCGGCAGTTCGGGCTTGAGCAGGCCGGCGATCTTCTCGCCGATGTCGCCGTAGGACTTCAGGCCGAGCGCCTTGAGCAGCCGCCTGTCGGTGCCGTAGACGTTCATCGCCAGCGGCGCGACCGAGCCCCGCACGTTCTCGAAGAGAAGCGCGGGGCCACCGGACTTGTTGACCCGGTCGGTGATCTCGCCGACCTCCAGGTACGGGTCGACCTCGGCGGTGATCCGCCGCAGGTCGCCCTCCTTCTCCAGCGCCCGGAGGAACGAGCGGAGATCGTCGTAAGCCATGCCGACCAGTCTCGCATCCCGCTCCGGCAGGTTCGTCAGACCCCGGCGTAGGAGTGCTTGCCGCTGACGAAGATGTTCACGCCGTAGTAGTTGAACAGGAAGCAGCCGAAGGCGATCAGCGCCAGATAGGCCGCCTTGCGGCCCTTCCAGCCGGCCGTGGCGCGGGCGTGCAGGTAGCAGGCGTAGGCCACCCAGGTGATGAACGCCCAGGTCTCCTTCGGGTCCCAGCCCCAGTAGCGGCCCCAGGCGGCCTGCGCCCAGATCGCGCCCGCGATGATGGTGAAGGTCCACAGCGGGAAGACCAGGGCGTTCATGCGGTAGGCGAACTTGTCCAGGCTCGCCGCGGACGGCAGCCGCCGCATGATGTCGCCCCAACGGCCGTCGCTCGCCTTGCCCGCGGTGACCGCGACCTCGTAGTGGTCGCGGAAGAGGAAGAGCATCGTGCCGACCGCGGCCAGGTAGAAGATCGCGCCGGAGATGATCGCGCAGGAGACGTGGATCCACAGCCAGTACGAGTGCAGCGCCGGCACCAGCTGCTCGCTGGAGGTGTAGAGCACCGACAGGGCCAGGCCCAGGTCCAGCAGCACCGTGGTGGTCAGGAACAGCCCGATCCAGCGGACGTCCTTCTTCAGCGCGAGCAGCAGCAGGTACGCGCCCACGGCGACCGCGCCGAAGGTGGTGGAGAACTCGTACATGTTGCCCCAGGGGGCGCGCTGCACGGAGGCCGCGCGGAAGCCGACGCCGGTGGCGTGCAGCAGCCAGGCGAGCACCGTGAAGGACACCGCGATACGGCCGTAGCGGTCGCCCTTCTCGTCGCCGCCCGCGGCGCCGGGGCCGTCCGCGATGCCGCGGTCGCTGGCCGAGGCGCGGGTGACGACCTCGGGGCGCTCCAGGGTGACCGTGCTGCCCGCCGCGGTCTTCACGGTGACCTGCCGGGCCGCCTTCTGCCTGGCCACCTCGGCTTCGGCCTCCTTGGCGTTCGCCTCCTCGATCAGCGCCGCCGACTGCACGGCGATCTTGCTGCGCCCGCCGAAGACCCACTCCGCCAGGTGCGCGAGGAAGGCGAGGGCGTAGACGAACATCGCCGACCGGATGAGGTAGTTGCTGTTGTTCGCGAAGTTCTCGTTGACCGCGGCAGCGATGTTCACGCGCGCGCTCCTTCGTCGTCGTTCACGGCTGTGGTCTCGTCCTCGTCCTCGGGTTTGACAGGCGCGTCCGGGAGCAGTTGCAGGGCTACGTCGCCGATCTCGTCGGCGATCCGCGCGGACTCGCTGCGGCCGAGGCCGCCCATCTCCACGACGGTCACGCCGTCCTCGGCCCGCGCCGCCCGCACCCAGATCCTGCGGCGCTGGATGAACAGCGACCCGGCCAGGCCCAGGATCGCGCCGACGCCGCTGATCAGGGCGCCCTCGTTGCCCGACTGGTGGGTGATGCTGAAGCTGGCCCAGGTCTTGACGCCCTCGAAGGTGAGGCTGCCCGCGCCGTTCGGCAGCACCATGGTGTCGCCGATCTGCATCGCCTTGGCGAACGGGTTGCCCTTGTCGTCCGTGAAGGACTTCAGGTGCGTGTCGTCGAGCTGGTAGACGTTCTGCTGGGCGCCGGAGTCGATACCGAGGTCGCCGTGCAGGGCGTTCAGGATCAGCATCGGCTTCTGCAGGGTCGGGAAGGTGGAATACCAGCCCCGGGTGGCGTTCAGGGCCACCGTCGGGGTGAAGATGCCGCGGAAGGCCAGCTGGTCCGGCTTGCCGTCGGTGCCGAGCGTGTCGGGCGCCTTGATGACCCCGGGCGAGGTCATGGCGGTGTCCTGCGGCAGGAACGGCACGATCTCGCGCACCACGTTGCCCTTGCCGTCCTTGATGGAGACGACCGGCGCGTAGCCGTGCGAGATCAGGTAGACCTTCTCGCCGCCGATGCTCAGCGGGTGGTTGATCGAGATCTTGCCCTGGACGGGTTTGCCGTCGGTGCCGCTGTAGTAGTGGATGTTGGCCTGGAATTTGAGCGCGGTGCCCTTCTCCGGGCCGCTGGTGGCGTACTTCTGCTCGAAGTTGTCCAGGTCGAAGCCGAAGGGTTGGAGATCGTCGGCTCCGTAGAGGGTGCCGCCGCTGAAGTCGTCGTATTGGGTGAGGTTGTTGACGAAGCCGTCGCCCTCGACGACCAGCTTGCCGCCTTCCGCCTTCTCCAGCGACGTCAGCGCGAAGGCGATCAGCAGCCCGAACAGCGAGACGTGGAAGACCAGGTTGCCGAACTCCCGCAGGTAGCCCTTCTCGCCGGCCACCGAGGTGTCGGTGACGCTGGTGCGGAAGCGCCGCCCGCGCAGCGCCTTGCGGGCCGCCTCGGCCACCTCCTCCGGGCTCGCGTCGGTGCGCCATGTGCTGTACGCGGGCAGCCGGGTGAGGTTGCGCGGGGCGCGGGGCGGCCGGGACCGCAGCTGGCCGACGAACTGCCAGCTGCGCGGCACGATGCAGCCGGCCAGCGAGACGAACAGCAGGATGTAGATCGCCGCGAACCACGGCGAGCTGTACACGTGGAAGAGCCCGACCTTCTCGTATATCGGGCTGACCGTGGTGTGCTTGGCCTTGAAGGCGTCGAGCTTGAGCTGGTCGCTGTGCTGCGGGATCAGCGAGCCGGGGATCGCCGCGAGCGACAGCAGGAACAGCAGGATCAGCGCGACCCGCATCGAGGTCAGCTGCCGCCACATCCAGCGCGCCCAGCCGAGCAGCCCGAGGGCGGGCGCCTCCGCGAAAGTGTCGGCGGGTGCGGTGCTCAGCTGCGCGCCCGCCGCGCCGAGGTCTTCGCGCTCGGTCTTCTCCGTGATGCTCATGGGTTCAGATCCCTGGGGTGAAGCTGCTCGACCAGATCTGCATCTGGTAGGTGATGTGTTCCCACACTCCGGTGACCAGCAGGACGCCGACCGCCACGAGCATGGTCCCGCCGGTCCTGATCACCCACACGTAGTGGCGCTTGACCCAGGCGAAGGCGCCCAGCGTACGGCGGAAAGCTATGGCCGCGACGATGAAGGGGACGCCGAGTCCCGCGCAGTAGAAGGCCATCAGCAGGGCGCCGCGGCCCGCGCTGGCGTCGCTGAAGGCCAGCGCGTTGACCGCGCCGAGGGTCGGGCCGACGCAGGGCGCCCAGCCGAGTCCGAACAGCACGCCGAGCAGCGGCGCCCCCGCCAGGCCCAGCGCGGGCTTGGTGTGGAAGCGGAACTCCCGCTGGGTGACCCCGCCGACGATGCCCATGAAGGCCAGGCCCAGCACGATGGTCAGCGCGCCGAATATCTTCGTCAGGATCTCGCGGTGGACCTGGAGGGTCTGCCCGAAGTTGCCGAAGAGGGCGCCGCCGGAGACGAAGACGGCGCTGAAGCCGAGCACGAAGAGCGACGCGCCCGCCAGCATCCTGCCCCGCCTGGCCTCGGCCAGGTCGGTGCCGGTCACCCCGGTGACGTACGACAGGTAGCCGGGGACCAGCGGCAGCACGCAGGGCGAGAAGAACGAGATCAGGCCGGCGAACATCGCGACGGGGATGGCGGCCAGCAGCGCTCCGGTGAGCACCGTCTGGTTCTCGTCGACCGCCAGGGCGATCAGCCCGCCGTTGCCGACCACGTCACTTCTCCGCGGCGATCGGGTCGATCAGCTGGTTCAGGTCGTCCTCGCCGAGCGGCTTGAGTGCCCGTGCCGCGAGCCGGCCCTGCCGGTCGATGACCAGTGTGGCGGGCAGGCTCTGCGGGTTGAGGCTGCCCTTGGGGAAGCGCAGGATCAGCTTGCCGTAGGGGTCGTAGAGGTTGGGGTAGGTGATGCCGTAGCGCTTGGTGAAGGCGGCGGCGTTCGAGGCGGTCAGGTCCCGGGTGTTGATGCCGAGGAACTGCACTCCCTTGGCCTTGTCCGCGGCCGACACGTCCACCAGGTGGGGGGCCTCGGCGCGGCAGGGGCCGCACCAGGAGCCCCAGATGTTGATGACGACGACCTTGCCCTTGTACGCGGCCAGGCTGTCCTGCCCGCCCGCCACGGTCTTCCCCGACAGGTCGGGGGCCGGCTCGCGGTCCGCGGGCTTGAGTACGGTGATCTCGCCGCTGCCGCTGACGAAGTTGGAACTGCCCGAGTTCGAGCCGGTCGAGGACGACGAGCAGGCGGCGAGCGCCAGCGCCACGACGGCGGCTCCGACCAGTGCGACGGCACTGCGGAGCGGGCGACGTCGAGGGGCGCGCGTAGGACTCATGTGAAAAGTTTCGCATGGGCCTCCGGGCGATCTTCCACACCCCCGACACCGGCACCAAAAGCGGCAATCGCCCCAAGTAAGGACCAGATGATGGCGCCGGCGGGCGGGAGCGGGCCGCCGCGGTCAGGCCACGGGGGCCTCCGACGAGGTGGTCTCCGCGGGCACCGGGGCCGGCATCGTCATGAAGTCCTTCCAGCCCTGCGACGGCGCCTGGCCGACCTCCAGCCGGCGCAGCCGGTCGAGCACCGCCGGGTCCTGCGCGTCCAGCCAGTCCACGAACTGCCGGAAGGACACCATGCGCACATCGTCGTGCCCGGCGGCGGCGATGTACTTGAACGCGTTCTCGACCGCGTCCATGTAGATCCCGCCGTTCCACTCCTCGAAGTGGTTGCCGATGTAGAAGGGCGCCCTGTTGGTCCGGTACGCCCGCTCGAAGCCGGCGATGTACGACGCCGTGGCCTGCTCGCGCCAGTACGGGTAGTTGCGCGAGTCGCTGCTGGTCGCCGCGTGCGACTGGTTGGCCAGCATGTTGTAGTCCATCGACAGCACCTCGAAGGTGTGCCCGGGGAAGGGGATCAGCTGCAGCGGCAGGTCCCACACGCCCTGCTTCTTCGCCGGCCAGATCTGGTTGCCGCCCGGCGAGCTGGCGTCGTAGCGGAAGCCCAGCGCGGCGGCGGTCGGCAGCCACTGGTCCTGGCCGAGCAGGCACGGGGTGCGGCCGCCGATCAGTTCCTTCTCGTAGTCGAAGGGCAGCGGGTCCTCGCCGTGCCAGCCGGTCTGCGTCTTCCAGGTCGTCACGAAGGCCTTGGCCTGGTCGATCTCGCTCTTCCAGTCCGCCGGGGTCCAGCGGCCGACGCTGCCGACGCCGGCGCAGAAGTGGCCGTTGAAGTGGGTGCCGATCTCATGGCCCTCCTGCCAGGCCTCCCGGACGTTGTCCAGCGTCATCCGCAGGTGGTCGTCGGCGAGGTAGCCGATGTCGGAGGCGCCGAGAGGGCTGTTGGGCGGGGCGTACTCCAGCTTCTTGTCCTCGGGCAGCAGGTAGAGCCCGCTCAGGAAGAAGGTCATGGACACGCCGTGGTCGGCGGCGAGCTTGCGGAAGCGGGGGAAGAGTCCGTTGCCGACCTCGCCGGCGCCGTCCCAGGAGAAGATCACGAACTGCGGCGGGGTCTGCCCCGGCTCCAGCCGGTGCACGTCCGGCTGGTTCGGCTGGTCCCCGGTGTACGCGGTGCTCCCGTCCCCGATCAGCGTCACCGTCTTGGCCGGCGCGTGCGCCCCGCTGGCCCCCGAAGGCTCCCCCGTCCGATCCGTGCCCCCGGCCTTCTTCCCCGTCCCGCACCCCGCGACGGCCAGCCCGGCCGCCGCTCCCGCGGTTGTCGTCAGCAGACTCCTCCGGCTCATCCCAGCCATGCGATTCCCCGTCTCTCGGCGTGCATGTCCTGCAGCTGAGGCGGGCGGAAGCGTGGACGCCCACCATGACGTCCACACGTTCCTCGCGCATTATCCTATTTCGGTCAAATCATCCCGATACCCCCCAAACGGCCCCCGCCCTTTCGCCCTCCCGGCCGATTCCCCCTGCGGGGTGCGCGAACTCACGGGCAGCACCTCTTCCAGAAGAGGGCAAGCCAGAGGGGCGCGTGGGGGTACCCCCACGCGAAGCTCTGGGGGAGAACGGAGCGCTCAGCCCCCACCGGGCGCGCGGGTCGTCACCGACCCGAGGGGGCTGTTCGGTCCGTACCGGACCACCGGCCGGTGGGGGCTGAGCGCGCAGTTCCCCGCGCCCCTGGGTGGCACCCACCGACGCGACGGAACCGCAGAACCCAGCGGGCCAGGGGACGGGCACCCACCGACGCGACGGGACCGCAGGAACCCCCGGCCGGGGGATTGGCACCCACCGACGCGACGGGACCGCAGAACCCCCCGGCCAGGGGATTGGCGCGGGGTGGGCCGGGAGGGGCGTCAGGCCCCGAAGGCCTTGGTGCCCTTCGGGGGCTTGGCGCCACCACCACGGAGGTGGGGTGGCACGAGGTCGATGGCCGGCTCGGAATAGCCGACGGAGACGATCTCGTCACCGCGATACGTGAAGCTGGTCACGCTGGCCAGCGTGCACTGCCGGCGGCGCGGGTCGTGCCACAACCGCCGCCGCTCGGCGTAGGAGCGCAGGATCCAGATCGGCAGCTGGTGGCTGACGCACACCGCCTCATGCCCGCGAGCGGCGTCCCGAGCCGCACCGACGGCCGCGGTCATGCGCACGACCTGGTCGACGTACGGCTCTCCCCAGCTCGGCCGGAAGGGGTTCGTGAGGTATTTCCAGTTGGCCGGCTTGCGCAGCGCCCCGTCGCCGACCCCGAAGGTCTTGCCCTCGAAGATGTTGGCGGCCTCGATGAGGCGGCGGTCCGCCGCGAGGTCCAGGCCGTGCGCCTTGGCGATGGGCACCGCCGTCTCCTGGGCGCGCTCCAGGGGCGAGGCGACCACGTAGGTGACGTCCCGCTCCGCGAGGTGCTCGGCGACCCGGTCGGCCATCCGCCGGCCCAGCTCGGACAGGTGGTAGCCGGGCGCCCTGCCGTAGAGCACCCCGCCGGGATTGTGGACCTCGCCGTGCCGCACGACGTGCACCACGGTCAACTCGTCGCTGCCAGAACCGGCGTTGCTCATACGTGGGCCTCCGCTGCGGCACGTGCGGCGGCGGGCAGCGCGGCGGCGATACGCTCCACGGCCCGCTCGTCGTGTGCGGTCGACACGAACCAGGACTCGAACGCCGACGGGGGCACGTACACGCCCTGCGCCAGCATCGAGTGGAAGAACGGGGTGAAGCGGTAGGCCTGCTGCCGCTTCGCCCCCTCGAAGTCACGGACCTCCTCGTCCGTGAAGAAGACGGAGAACATACTGCCCGCCGTCTGGAGGCGGTGCGCGACCCCCTCCTTGCCGAGCGCCGCCGTCACCAGCCCCTGGATCTCCGCGGAGACCGCGTCCACCGTCGCGTAGGCCGCGTCGTCCAGCAGCCGCAGCTGCGCGAGCCCGGCCGCGGTCGCCACCGGATTCCCCGACAGGGTGCCCGCCTGGTAGACCGGGCCGACCGGCGCGAGCTGCGCCATGACGTCCGCGCGCCCGCCGAAGGCCGCCGCGGGGAAGCCGCCGCCCATGACCTTGCCGAAGGTCATCAGGTCGGGGCGGACCCCGTCGAGCCCGTACCAACCGGCCTTGCTGACCCGGAAGCCGGTCATGACCTCGTCGGAGACGTAGAGGGCGCCGTCGGCCGCGCACAGGTCCCTGAGCCCGGCGTTGAAGCCGTCGAGGGGCGGCACGACGCCCATGTTGCCGGGCGACGCCTCGGTGATGACGCAGGCGATCTGCCCGGGGTGCGCGGCGAACGCGGCCCGCACCGCGTCCAGGTCGTTGTACGGCAGCACGATCGTGTCCCCGGTCTGCGCGCCGGTCACGCCGGGTGTGTCCGGCAGCCCGAAGGTGGCCAGGCCGGAGCCGGCGGCGGCCAGCAGCGAGTCCACGTGGCCGTGGTAGCACCCGGCGAACTTGACGACCTTCGCCCGCCCGGTGAAGCCGCGGGCCAGCCGGATCGCGGACATCGTCGCCTCGGTGCCGGACGACACCAGCCGTACCTGGTCCAGCGGTTCGACCCTGGCCACCATCTCCTCGGCCAGCGCGACCTCGCCCTCACTGGGCGTGCCGAACGACGTACCGCGGGTCACCGCGTCCTGGACGGCGGCGACCACCTCGGGGTGCGCGTGGCCGAGGATCATCGGTCCCCACGAGCAGACCAGGTCCACGTACTCGCGTCCGTCGGCGTCCGTGAGGTACGGACCGGTACCGGACACCATGAAGCGGGGCGTACCGCCCACGGCGCGGAAGGCCCGGACCGGAGAGTTCACGCCTCCTGGGGTCACGGCCGCCGCGCGGTCGAACAGTTCCTGGGACACTGGTGCTTCGTACGGATAGCTCACAGACACATGCTCTCAAACCCCGGGCGTTGCGCCACAACGTCTCAACCGTGCATCTGAGACGATGATCGGGTTGCATGGTTGGGGCGGCAGATGGTCGGGTAGTGGAATGCAGCAGACGGGTGGCGGTCCGGGCGAAGGACCGGGAGAACACGTACCCGATCCCGACGACGCCCGCCCGACCGGCAAGCGCCGCCGCACCCCGCAGAATCGACACACCGCAGAGCCGAGCAGTCCAGAACCACGCGATCCAGAACACCACGAGCAACAGCAACACCGCGATCACCGCGAGCGCGACACGAACGAACGCCGATCGACCGCAGAGGGCAGGAGCAGGGGTGGCCGAGTGGGGGTGACCTACAAGTACTTCGGTGCGCCCGACGGTGCCACCGCGGCCCGCGTCCCGATCTCGATGCGCCCGGAGGAGCTCGGCGGCGACGAACTCGGCCAGGGCCTTTACACCAAGGTCAAGCCGGAGACGATGGCGGCGATGGTCCTCACCGGCATCGAGGGCATACCCCCGGCCAAGGTCCCGCCGCTCGAACTGGTCGTCCTGCACCCCGACTACGCCGTCGTCCGGCTGCCCGCCTCCGTCGTGGAGCCGCTGCGGAACGCCAACGAGGAGTCCCTCGGCGCCGCGGCCTTCATATGGTCGACCGTGCCCGACCGCCGCGGCCCGCGCGACGCCTTCGTCATCTACCGCATGCTGCACGAATGGCAGGACTTCGCCCGCCGCTGCCAGGAGTCGGGCCACCAGCTCTACTGCCTGGTCTGGCCGTAGGGCCTGTCCCTAGCCCCCGCGAGTCCCGCTGGACCCGCGGGGCTCCCCCAGCAGGCACGTCACCCGGCCGTGGCGCCGGCATCCCTGCCGGCGGGCATGTCGGCCGCATCCTCGCTCCAGGCGAGCGCCTTGAGCTGCATACGCGCGGCGGGCGCGCTGTTGGGCACGGTCGCCCAGTACGGATGCGCGGTGACCTGGACCGAGAGCCGCACCAGACGTCGGCGCAACACGGTGGTCTGGGAGCCGGCGGCGCCGGCCAGTTGGCGATACGTGGCGTACCAGTCGCGCTGCGCCTGGACGAGGTCGGCGGGGAAGGTGTGGTGGTGCATGCCTGGGATTCTCGCATACGTTCGAACATCTGTACGAGACATCCAGTGGGCGGGACCCGCGTGTCGCGTCGCGGATCTCTCCCCTGCCGCGTAGCCCTCGCCGTACGGTCCCCGCCGCACACCGCCGCCGCCGGACGACCCGCCGGGAGGGCGGGTCACAGGCAGATCAGCAGGATGCACACCTCGTGCGGCGACTGCGGCTCGGTGGTGGCCGGCGCCGTGGTCGCGGGCGGCCGGTCCGGCGCGGTCGTCGTGGGCGCCGGGGCCGGGCTCTGCGTGGCCGCGACCGGCTGCGTGACCGGGGCCTGGGTCGCGACCGGCTGCGTCATCGGCTGCCGGGTCGCGGTGACCTGCGGGGCCGCCGTGCGCCGGACGACGGGGATCGACGTCGTCAGCCGCGGCGCGGTCGTCGCCGCCGGGTGCGGGGCGGCCGGCCGGCCCGCGTGCTTCGGCGCCGCCGTCTGCGGCGCGGTGGCGACCGGCGCGGGCACGGTGGGCAGCGTGTCGCCCACCGGCAGGTCCGGGGTCGTCGACGCGGCCGAAGTGCCGTCTCCCGAGCCGCCGGTCGGCATCGCCGCGATCGTCAGGCCGCCGCCTGCCAGCGCGACGGCCGTCGCCACCCCCGCCCTGCGGCGGTTCTTGCGCCAGCGCGCCTGCTGCTGCCGCCTGGCGGCCCGTCCGCCGCCGGCGGGCAGCACGGCCACCCCTGCCGGCTCCACGGCGGGCGGGCGTCCCGACCGGTGGCTCGCGCGCTGCCTCGGCTGTTCCGGCATCAGGGGCTCGGACATCAGCGTTTCCGGCATCAGCGCCGCGGCCGATATCGCCGATATCGGCTCCTCACCGGAATAGGGCGGCCCGTACGCCGACACGGGCGGTGCGATGTCCGGGGCGTACGCGCCGCAACCCGGGCACACCAGTGCACCGTTGAGGTTGCGACGGCATTGGTAGCAGTAGTCCATTTTTCGGCTTATGGCTTTCTGTGCTGCTGCAAGGCCGGCTGACCGCAAAACGCTAACAGCACCTCATCGAAGGCCCTGCGGGGCACTTGTGAGGCTTTCGAAAAGATCGCCCGCTCAATTCCGGCGAAGTCGGCGCCAAGCGCACGAAGCACGGCGCCGCCTCCTCAGCCGCGCTCGCGGGCGTAGCGCAGCAGCACCACCCCGTTCCCGAACCTGCGGGTGTCGGCGAGCCGGAGGCTCACGCGGCCGGCGGCGCCCGCGAAGAGCCGCTTGCCCGTGCCCAGCAGCACCGGGTGCACGTAGACCAGATACTCGTCGATGAGGTCGTGCTCGGCGAAGGCGGCGGCCAGGTCGGCGCCGCCCAGGGCGAGATCGCCGCCCGGCTCCGCCTTGAGGGCCTCGACCTCGGCGGGCACGACCTCGCGGACGACGGTGGCATTCCACTCGGCGCTCTCCAGCGTCCGCGAGTAGACGATCTTGGGCATGTCCCGCCAGATACGGGCGAATTCCTTCACCGGCTCGGAAGCCGACGGGTCCTCGTCCGCGGTCGGCCAGAATTCGGCCATGAGTTCGTATGTGACACGCCCGTCGAGAAATGCGCCCATGGTGCTCAGGTGCGCGTTGAAGTAGCTGTGCAGCTCCTCGTCCACGAGATGCCAGTCGATCTCGCGATGCGGCCCTTCCATGAAACCGTCGAGCGATACCGACATCATCAATACGATCTTTCGCATCGTGCTGGTGCTCCTCTTCTCGGTGCCGGGGATCCACGTGTCACCCGAATTGTGCCGCCACGGTCCGACAATGGCCGCGACCAGCGGTTTCGGCGCGCGATAGGCTCCCCGCGTACGAGGACGGCGGCACGAGAGGCGACCCGGGTGCACGGTCAGGCGCGGTTCCAGGACGAGACGGTCGGCGGCTATCTGGACCGGCTGGCGGCCCGGTCGCCTGCCCCCGGCGGCGGAGCGGCGGCCGCGCTGCACGCGGCCCAGGGCGCGGCCCTGCTGGGCATGGTCGCCCGTTACAGCACCGGTGAGAAATACGCCGCCCAGGCCGCCGCCATCGCCCGTATCACCGCCGAGAGCGACGAACTGCGCTCGGCCGCCCTGGACTTGGCCGCCGCCGACGCGGCGGCCTTCACCGCCGTGACCGACGCGTACGCGCTGCCGCGCGCGGACGAGGCGCAGAAGGCCGCCAGGTCGGCGGCCATCGCCCAGGCCCTCGCCGGAGCCGCCCGGCCGCCCGCCGACGTCATCGGCGTGGCCCGCCGGATCGTCGGCCTCGCGGAGGAGCTGCTGCCGATCGGCAACCCGAACGTCGTGACGGACGTCGCCGCCGCGGCGGAGGCGGCCAGGGCGGCGGCCACCACCGCCCGGGTGAATGTCGAGGTCAACCTCGCCGGCATCAAGGACCCCGCCGCCCGCGCCGGCCTGTCGGCGTCCACCGGCGACGTCGACCCGCTCGCCGAGCGGGCCGCGGCGGTGACCGAGGCGGTACGCGGGACGTTGACCCGCTGACCCGGGCCGTACGCCGCCCCCCGTCCGACAAGAGCCGCCCGGCCGCCCGCCGGGCCGTATCCGAGGAGTCGTCGCCATGACCGAGACCGTTCCGCTCACCGGTGCCGCGCCCGCCGCCGTCCTGCGGGACGAGGCGCAGGGGATCGCGGAGCAGCTGGTGCGGGAGGCGGGCGTGAAGCCGCGGCTCGTGGTCGTCGTGGCGACCGAGGACGAGAGCACCGCCTGGTATGTGCGGTCGATCACCCGGGCCGCCGCGAAGGCCGGCATCGCGTGCGACACCGTACGGCTGCCCGCGGACGCCGAAGCCGCCGCGATCCGCGAGGAATTGGCCGCGCTGAGCGCCGACGCGGGTGTGCACGGGGTGATCCTGCAGACGCCGCTGCCGCCCGGCGCTTCCGCCGCCGACCTGGCGGGGGCCATCGCGCCGGAGAAGGACGTGGACGGCGCGAACCCGCTGAGCCTGGGCCGGCTGGCCGCGGGCCTGCACGCCTTCGCGCCCGCCACCGCGGAGGCCGTCGTCAGCCTGCTGGACGCGCACGGCGTCGGGCTCGCCGGCCGCGGTGTCGCCGTCGTCGGCCGCTCCACCGTCGTCGGCAAGCCGCTCGCGCACCTGCTGCTCGACCGCGACGCGACGGTGACCGTGTGCCATTCGCGCACCGCCGACCTGGCGGCGGTGACCCGCACCGCGGACATCGTCGTAGCCGCGGCGGGCCGCCCCGGGCTGATCACCGCCGGCCACCTCGCCCCGGGCGCGATCGTCGTGGACGTCGGCACCAACCCCACCGAGGACGGCGGCCTGACCGGCGACGTGGACGCGCAGTCGGTCGCCGGCCTGGCCGCGGCGCTGTCCCCCGTGCCGGGCGGCGTCGGCCCGGTCACCACCGCGCTGCTGCTCCAGCACACCGCGCTCGCCGCGAGCAGGGCCGTCGCCGGGCACCAGTGACATCTGTCATGCCCGACTACGGATGTACGGCTCTGCCGCCCGCACCCGGCCGACGGCGATGCTCATGCCATGGCAATCACCGACGCACCGCGCACCCTGGACAGCAAGGACACCGAGCCCGGCAAGGCCGTTGAGGCCGGCGCACAGTGCCCCGGCGGCGCGGCGGGCTTCAAGGCCGTCCCGGTGTGGTTCTTCGCCTTCGAAGGCCTGATGGGCGCCTCCTACGACATCGTCAGGTCCTCCCCGCACGCCTGGATCTTCCTCGCCGCCTCCGTCGCGGCGAACATCGTGCTGGCCCGCACGGTGATGCGCGGGCGGCTGAAGATGGCCAAGGCGCTGCTCAAGGGCAGGCGCACCCGCAAGATCGCGGTCGGCCTGATCGCGCTGCGGGCCGCCGTGCACGTCGCGCTCGGCGCGGCCGGCATGCAGGTGACGTCGGGCCCCGCGCACATCGCGCTGGCCGGCGCCATGTGCGCCGCCACGGTCGCGCTGCTGTCCTTCGAGCAGCGGGTGATGCTGCGGGCGCTGGCCGCGGCCTGAGCGCGCGGCGCCGCGGGCGTAGGAGCCCACGGGTCCACGGACGGACGGGCGTACGTACCGCGGAAGCCGCCGCATATGCTGCGGGAAACGCAGCGCACCACCCGAGAGGCAGCACGACATGAGCACCCGTACCGCAGTGGTCACCGGCGCGAGCAGCGGTATCGGCGCCGCCACCGCCCGCAGGCTCGCCGCCGCCGGCTTCCACGTCGTGCTCACCGCGCGCCGCACGGAACGGCTCGACGCCCTCGCCGCGGAACTGACCGCGGCCGGAGGCAGTGTGGCCGTCCACGCCCTCGACGTGACCGACAGGGCCGCCGTGGACGCCTTCGCGGGCGGCCTGGACGCCTACCCGCCGCTGCACGTCCTGGTCAACAACGCGGGCGGCGCGCTCGGCACCGACCCGGTCGCCACCGCCGACCCGGCGGACTGGCGGGCGATGTTCGAGGTCAACGTGCTCGGCGTGCTCAATGTCACGCAGGCCCTGCTGCCCGCGCTCAGCTCATCGGGCGACGGCACGATCGTCGTCCTGTCCTCGACCGCGGGCCTGGCGACGTACGAGGGCGGCGGCGGCTACGTGGCCGCCAAGCACGGCGCCCACGTCATCGCCGAGACGCTGCGGCTGGAACTGAACGGCCAGCCGGTGCGGGTCATCGAGATCGCCCCCGGCATGGTCAAGACCGACGAGTTCGCCCTCACCCGCTTCCGCGGCGACGCGGACCGCGCCGCCGCGGTCTACGCCGGTGTGGCCGAGCCGCTGACCGCCGACGACGTCGCCGACACCGTGGCGTGGGCCGTCACCCGCCCGGCCCACGTCAACGTCGACCTGCTGGTGCTGCGGCCGCGCGCCCAGGCGTCCAACTACAAGGTGCACCGCGAGCGGTAGCCGTCACACGGGCGGGTGAACTCCTGGCCCACCGTCAACTTCCGCCCCCGCGGGGGTTAACGGTGCCCCGGCGCCGGGAATCATGTCCGCGTCCGGTCTTCGCGCGTAGATCCGTACGGCACCCGTTCCCCTCGGCACGGGCCAGCCCCGAGCCGCCCCCCGCGGCCCGGGGCGGTCGTCCGTGCGCGTCCGTACCGGAGGTTCGCTCATGCGCGTCCGCCTGGCACTCCCCCTCGCCGCCGCCGTCCTGTCCCTGCCCGCCGTGCTCGCCGCCGCCGCCCCGGCAGGCGCCGCGCCCGCCGACAAGGCGCAGGTGCTCAGCAGCTGGACCCAGACCAGCGCCGCCAGTTACAACACCTGGCTCGCCGCCCGCAACGACCAGGCCGCCTGGTCGGCCTACGGCTTCGACTGGTCGACCGACTACTGCTCGGACTCCCCCGACAACCCGCTGGGCTTCCCCTTCAAGACCGCCTGCGCCCGGCACGACTTCGGCTACCGCAACTACAAGAAGGCCGGCACCTTCAGCGCCAACAAGGCCCGGCTGGACAACATGCTCTACGCCGACCTCGAAAGGGTCTGCGCCGGCTATTCCGGCGCGACCAAGTCCGCTTGCGACGCCACCGCGTGGACGTATTACCACGCGGTGGACATCTTCGGCTCGGCCAGGCCCGCTCGGAGCGCCGCCTGACGTGCCCGGCGGGCCGGGACCTCTCGCAAGGCCCCGGCCCGCCGGCCCTCCCGGCCGTCAGCTGTGCGCGACGGTGAGGGCGTAGAAGGCGACGCGGGCGCCGTTGGTGGTGCTGTCGGAGGACGACTGGTTGTAGGAGCCGGCCTTGAAATACTGCTTGTAGGCGTTGAAGGACGACGGGATGGCGTAGTGCGTCACGCTCCCGTTGACGGTCAGGTCGATGGTGTTGCCGCCGGACACGCCGATCGTGTAGCTCCACTTGGTGCCGACCGCGACATGGCCCACGGTGTGCGTGGTCTGGCCGCCGTCCGGCGAGTTCTCCACGCCCGCGACGATGTCGCCGTTGGAGTGGTAATACAGCTCGATCAACGGCTTGGTGGACGTGCCGCCCGAGCCGAGGTGGATCTGCCCGACGCACACGTTCGACGTCACGGACACCACCCGCAGCGTCGCGTTCAGCCGGTGGGTGCCGGCCAGCGACCAGTCGGCGGCGCTGCCGTTGGTGTTCATCTCCCGCAGCTCGGAGCGGGCGTAGTTGGAGTTCGGCGTCGTGACGCCCTTCTCCGGCGCCCAGAAGGTCATGGCGCCGTCCGACCCGTCGGTGGAGAAGTACGAGTCCTGGTAGCCGCCCGAGCCCTGCAGCCGCGA
The DNA here is from genome assembly GCA_036015235.1 of Streptomyces sp. NBC_00433. Lineage (NCBI taxonomy): Bacteria > Bacillati > Actinomycetota > Actinomycetes > Kitasatosporales > Streptomycetaceae > Streptomyces > Streptomyces sp. NBC_00433. The sequence continues at coordinate 4,022,243 of CP107926.1, forward strand.
CGACGAGATCGTGGTGGGCGAGCCGGGCGAGCCGACCGGCTCCTGGAGCTCCCACACCGACAGGTTGAAGTTCCCGCCGGGCGCCACCCCGGTGTCGAGCCCCCCGGACGGCGGCGTCGACCCGCCGGGCAGCGTCCACTTCTGGTTGGCCGCGCCGGTGCACGTCCAGATCTGCAGCTGGTTGCCGTTGGCGGACGACTGGCCGGTCGCGTCCAGGCACTTGCCCGAGCCGGTGTTGACCAGCTGCCCGTTGCTCGCGGTCCACTGCTGCGCCGCGGTGCCGTTGCAGTCGTACAGCTGCACCTTGGCGCCGCTGGCCGTCGACGCGGCCGTCACGTCCATGCACTTGCCCAGCGCCCGAACCGAGTTGTCGGCATTGCCGACCGTCCAGCTCTGCGCGGCCGACCCGTTGCAGTCGTACAGCTGCACATGCGCCCCGTTGGCACTCGAAGCGGAGGCCACGTCGACGCACTTGCCACCGAGGCCGGTGATCGCCCCGGCACTCGCGGCCGAGGCACTGGGCGAGCCCAACAGCCCGAGCGCCCCGACGACACCCGCGGCGCTGACCGCCGCGAGCACTCTTGAACGGCTTTTCATGTGGGGGGTCCTTAAGCCTAGAGGATGGTCTAGTCCAAAGGGTGCGCCCCAGTTGAATAACACGCCCCCGCCACCCCGTCAATGAGCGGCCGACGGAGGGCGGGGGCTCCAGGACCGTCCGGCCCGACGAAGGCCGGACCGTGGTCAGCCCTTGACGCAGATGGCCTGCTTGAGCTTGGCCACCACCTCGACCAGGTCGCGCTGCTGCTCGATGACCCTCTCGATCGGCTTGTACGCGCCCGGGATCTCGTCCACGACACCGGAGTCCTTGCGGCACTCGACTCCGCGGGTCTGGTCTTCCAGGTCGCGGGTGGAGAAGCGCTTCTTCGCCGCGCTGCGGCTCATCTTGCGGCCTGCCCCGTGGGAGGCCGAGTTGAAGGCCGCGGTGTTGCCCAGGCCGCGCACGATGTAGGTCGCCGTGCCCATGGAGCCCGGGATGATGCCGAGGTCGCCGGTGCCCGCGCGGATCGCGCCCTTGCGGGTGACCAGCAGGTCCATGCCGTCGTAGCGCTCCTCCGCCACGTAGTTGTGGTGGCAGGAGATTTCCGGCTCGAATGTGGGCTTGGCCTTCTTCAGTTCACGACGGACGACGTCCTTGAACAGGGTCATCATGAGCGTGCGGTTCCACTTCGCGTACTCCTGCGCCCAGTAGAGGTCGCGCCGGTAGGCGGCCATCTGCGGGGTGTCCGACACGAAGACCGCCAGGTCGCGGTCGACCAGGCCCTGGTTGTGCGGGAGCTTCTGCGCCTCGCCGATGTGGAATTCGGCCAGTTCCTTGCCGATGTTCCGCGAGCCCGAGTGCAGGGTCAGCCACACCGCGCCGTCCTCGTCGAGGGAGAGTTCGATGTGGTGGTTTCCCGATCCGAGCGTGCCCATCTGCTGGGTGGCCCGCTCCCGGCGGAAGCGGACCTCGTCGGCCACTCCGTCGAAACGGGTCCAGAAGTCGTCCCAGCCGGCGGTGGTCAGCCCGAAGAAGCGGCCCGGTTCGAGCGGGTCGCGGTGCAGGCCGCGGCCGACCGGGATGGCCTGTTCGATCTTGGCGCGGAGGCGGGAGAGGTCGCCCGGGAGGTCGTTCGCGGTCAGCGAGGTCTTCACCGCGCTCATGCCGCAGCCGATGTCGACGCCGACCGCGGCCGGGCAGACGGCGCCGTGCATGGCGATGACGGAGCCGACGGTGGCGCCCTTGCCGTAGTGGACGTCGGGCATCACGGCGAGGCCCTTGATCCAGGGCAGCGTGGAGACGTTGCGGAGCTGCTGCATCGCGCCGCTGTCGACGGTGGACGGGTCGGTCCACATGCGGATCGGCACCCGGACCCCGGGCACTTCGGTGTACGACATGGCTGCCCCCCGGACATCGACCATCAGTGAGAAATGAGACGAATCGGCGCAACTGCCTGATTCGTCGAACAAGGGAACGCGTCACCCGATAAACCCACCCCAGCGGGCGGTTTCGGTGAGGCGTGCGGTAGACATTGTGTCCAGGGTTCGCTCATGCGCGCCAAGGAATTACCGCAGCGGGTCAACCGGCGTACGCATTCCGGTCCAATCCGCCGCGATCCTGGCGCCTTCCGATCGAGAGGCGGCACGTGAGGCAAGGGCTCCGCCCCGCGCGGTCAACGCGGTCGAGTGTCGCGCTCGGCGCACCGGCTCTGGCGCTGGTGCTCGCGGTCGGCGCGCTCGGCGTGCTCAGCGCCTGTACGGGCGGCGGCGCGGGCGGCGCGGCGAACGACAGCAAGTCCGTACAGCTGCCCTACGGCGGCACCGTGTCCCCGGCGCCCCCTGGCAAGTACAAGACGCTGCCGCAGCCGTGCGCCGCGGTCGACCTCGACACCCTGAAGGCACTGGTGCCGGGCGCGCTGGACTACTCGGGGCGGGAGTCGCTGACGTACGACACCGACCGCCGGGTCGGGTGCGGCTGGCAGGCCAGTACCCCGGACGGCCGCAGCCGGGCGCTGACCATCGACCTGGAGCGGGTCGTCTCCTACGACCCGGCGGTGAGCGACGAGGTCGAGGCGAGGACGGACTTCGACGACATGGCGATGGCCGCGTCGATCCCGCCGGCGCCCGGCACGACACCGACCACGCCGACCACCCCGACGACCGACCCCGGCAGCACGTCGCCGGCCGGTTCTGGCGGCAGCAGCCCGGACCTGTCGCCGCGGCGGCTGGCGGATGTGGGGAACGCCGCATACATCAACGACAAGCCCTCGACGTCGAAAGGCCTCGCCCGCCGCGATGTGACGCTGGTCTTCTGCACCGCCAACGTCGTCGTGAGCATCCGCTACGCACAGTCCTCGCCCGCGGACGTCCTGCCGCCGCAGAGCCTTGACCTGCAACGGGGCGCCGAGAAGGTGGCCGGCCAGCTGGAGAAGAAGGTCGAGCGCTGAGCGGCGGGCGGCGCGGCCGCCCGCCGCGGACCCCTTAGGGTGGAGGGCCGACCGGCCCATGCCGGGCATCCGCACCGCCGGACGGCAGCCGTACGGCGGTTCGGACGACAGCCGATCCACGCCGCCGGACACACGAGGACTGGGACCCATGGAACGACCACGACGACGCACCGCACCGCGGCCGGCCCTGCTGCTCGCCTGCGCGGTGGCGGTCCCCGCGATGCTGCTCGCCGGCTGCTCCTCGGGCGGCGGCTCCGGCTCCGACGACTCCGACGCCTCGAAGGGCACCGCGGGCAGCGCCACGCCGACGACCCCGGCGCTCGCCCCGGCGAAGTACGCCGACCTCCCCGGCGGCTGCGCGACGGTCGGCAAGGCCACGGTCGCCGCGCTGGTCCCCAAGGCGAAGACCGCGGGCGGCACACCGGCGCTGACCGACGACACCGCGACCCGCGCGGGCTGCTCGTGGACGGGCAACGGCTCCGACGGCTTCCAGTACCGCTGGCTGTCGGTGACCCTGCAGCGGTTCACCTCCAGCGCGACCACGTCGGCCGAGCAGCAGGCCAAGGAGCGCTTCACCGACCAGGTCGCCCTGCTCGGCAAGGTGCCGGGCGCCGCCACGTCGGCGGTGACGCGCATCGGCGACCAGGCCAGTTCGGTCACGGCGAAGGCCACGGTGGCGAAGGTGACGTCGCAGAACGACACCCTCGTGGCGCGGGTCGGCAATGTCGTGGTGATAGTCGAGTACAACGGCGCCGGGCTCGTAGGCAAGAAGAACCCGACCGCGAGCGTGGTGCGGACCGGCGCCGAGCGGGCCGCCAAGGACGTCGTCACGGCGATCGTCGGCGCCAACAGCTGACGCCCGCGCCCCGCAGGGGAGGCGGAGAAGTCGTCCCGTACGGCGGCCCGAAACGCGTCCGCGGCGGCGAACGCGTAACAAAGGCCGCCCCGCCCGTCCGCAATCCATCGGCAATCCGTACGTTTGTCCGCCGGAGGCACCGCCGGAGTGGCGTTGCCGTATGGCAGTCTGGGCCCGGCTAGTTGCCGAGCGGCAGGAGGGGTCGCGGGTGGCCGCGATACGTTTGACCCGGACACACCGGATATTGGTCGGGGTGGTCGTCGCCGGCGCCGTGGTGATCGCAGGAATCGGCTTCGCCGGTTCCTACGCCGCGGTGCGCACTCTCGCGCTGCACAAGGGCTTCGGCTGGTTCGCGAACGTCTTCCCGATCGGCGTCGACGCGGGCATCGTCGTCCTGCTGGCGCTGGACCTGCTGCTGACCTGGCTGCGCATCCCCTTCCCGCTGCTGCGGCAGACGGCGTGGCTGCTGACCGCCGCGACGATCGCCTTCAACGGCGCCGCGGCCTGGCCCGACCCGCTGGGTGTGGGCATGCACGCGATCATCCCGGTGCTCTTCGTGGTGTCGGTGGAGGCCGCGCGGCACGCGATCGGCCGGGTCGCGGACATCACCGCCGACAAGCACATGGAGGGCGTCCGCTTCACCCGCTGGCTGCTCGCGCCCTTCCCGACCTTCCGGTTGTGGCGGCGGATGAAGCTGTGGGAGCTGCGGTCGTACGAGGAGGTCATCCGGCGCGAGCAGGACCGGCTGGTCTACCGCGCCAGGCTGCGGGCGCGCTACGGCGTCGCGTGGCGCCGCAAGGCCCCGGTCGAGGCGATCATGCCGCTGCGGCTGGCCCGCTACGGTGTGCCGCTGACCGAGACCGCGGAGGCCGGCCTCGCCGCCGCGGGCATCGAACCGCACGCGCCGGCCATCGAGTTGCCCGCGGTGGTCACCGTCGTGGCCGAGCCGGCCGCGGGGCCGGCACCCGAGGCCGCCCCGGCGGCGCCGGAGCCCGCGGAGCCGGTGGACGTACCGGAGCCGCTGTATGCCGAGCAGGTCTACGGGCACCCGTACGATCCGCGCTACGACCCGCAGTTCGACCCCAGGTACGACCCGCGCTACGACCCCAGGTACGCCTACGACCAGCAGCAGATGCAGATGCAGCAGTGGCAGGGCGCCCCGCACAACAGCCCCTGGTTCGCGGCCCAGCAGGGCTACGTCCAGGGGCAGCAGCCGTACGAGCAGCAGCCGCAGCCGGACGCCTTCCCCGAGCCGGAGCCCGTGCCCGAGCCCGCGGGGCAGATACGGGTCCCGGCGGGACCGAACCGCACCCGCCCGCTGGGCGGCGCCGCGACGGTGAACGGCGCGAACGGCAACCACGCCGCTACGATCCCGGGCCCGCGCGCCGAGGACTTCGCGGCGCAGGCCCAGCAGCCGCAGATCCAGCAGCCGCAAGCTGTCCAGCAGGTCCAGCAGCCGGTGCGGGAGTCCGTGCCCGAGCCGGTGGCCGAGCCGGAGCCCGTACCCGAGCAGGGGCTCGACATCCCCGACGGCATCTCGGTGGACGAGGCCTACTTCGCCGCCTACCGCCAGTACGTGCGCGAGCAGGGCCACTTCCCGAACACCCGGCAGTTCGCCCGCTACCTGCCCAACGTCTACGGCGGCACCGCCCCCGAGGAGCGCCACCTCGTCGCGTCCATCCGCGACATGCGCTACCGCTTCCAGTCCGAGGCGGACACCGAGCACATCCCGTAGAGCGGGAGACGGCGGACGGCCCGGGTGGACGGTGTCCACCCGGGCCGTTCCTGCGGGGCCCCGGATACCGGGCGGGGCTCAGTCCTGCGCGCCCAGCAGTGACCGCACGCGGTCCTGGCCGACCGCGAGCAGCAGTGTCGGCAGCCGGGGGCCGGTGTCGCGGCCGACCAGCAGCTCGTAGAGCAGAGCGAAGAAGGACCGCTGGGCCACCTTCAGCTCAGGGGTCGGCTTGGCGTCGGGCGCCAGCCCGGCCTGCACCTTCGGCACCGCGTAGACCAGTGTCGTCAGGCCGTCCAGCGACCAGTGCGAGGCGAGCCCGTCGACGAGCAGCTTCAGCGCGCCCCGCTCGTCGTCCGGCAGCCCGGCGAGCCGGGCCGCGTCGGGCTCGGCCCGGACCACCGTCCGCTGCTCGGCGGGCACCTGGCTGGAGATCCATGCCTCGGCCCGGTCCAGCCGCGGCCGCACCTCGTCCAGCGAGGCCAGCGGCCGGTCGGGCTCCAGCTCCGAGAGGATACGCAGCGTCTGCTGCTCCGCGCCGGCGGTGATGTCGGCGACCGAGGCGAGCGTCCGGTACGGCAGCGGCCTGGGCGTGTGCGGCAGCTCCCCGGCCGCGGTGCCGGCCGCGCGGGCGTGGGCGGCGACGTCGCCGGGCAGCGCGGAGCCCTCCTCGACCTTGCGGGTCAGCGCGTCCCACTCGTCGTAGAGCCGCTGGATCTCCTGGTCGAAGGCGATCTTGAAGGACTGGTTGGGTCGGCGGCGGGCGTAGAGCCAGCGCAGGATCTGCGGCTCCATGATCCGCAGCGCGTCGGCCGGCACCGGCACCCCGCCCTTGGACGAGGACATCTTCGCCATCCCGGAGATGCCGACGAAGGCGTACATCGGCCCGATCGGCTGCTCGCCGCCGAAGATCGGCCCGACGATCTGCCCGCCGACCTGGAAGGACGACCCGGGTGAGGAGTGGTCGACGCCGGACGGCTCGAAGACGACGCCCTCGTAGGCCCAGCGCATCGGCCAGTCGACCTTCCAGACCAGCTTGCCGCGGTCGAACTCGCTGAGCCGCACCGTCTCGCCGTGCCCGCAGGCGCACGTGTACGTCAGCTCGGTCGTCTCGTCGTCGTAGGCGGTGACGGTGGTGAAGTCCTTGCCGCACTGCTCGCAGTATGGCTTGTACGGGAAATACCCGGCGCCGCTGCCGCTGCCGTCGTCCTCCTCGGCCGCGCCGGAGCCCTCCTCGGCGGCCAGCTCCGCATCGTCCACCGGCTTCTGGGACTGCTTGGCCGGGGCCTTCTTCGTGCGGTACTGCGCGAGGATCGCGTCGATGTCGGCGCGGTGCCGCATGGCGTGCAGGATCTGCTCGCGGTAGGTGCCCGCCGTGTACTGCTCGGTCTGGCTGATGCCGTCGTAGGTGACGCCCAGCTCGGCCAGCGACGCCGACATCTGGGCCTTGAAGTGCTCCGCCCAGTTCGGGTGCGGGGACCCGGCGGGGGCGGGCACCGCGGTCAGCGGCTTGCCGATGTGCTCGGCCCAGGACCCGTCGACGCCCTCGACGCCGTTCGGCACCTTGCGATAGCGGTCGTAGTCGTCCCAGGAGATCAGGTGCCGCACCTCGTGGCCGCGCCGCCTGACCTCGTCGGCGACCAGGTGCGGGGTCATCACCTCGCGGAGATTGCCCAGGTGGATCGGCCCTGAGGGGCTGAGCCCGGACGCGACGACAACGGGTTTCCCGGGTGCGCGGCGCTCCGACTCGGCGATGACGTCGTCCGCGAAACGGGAGACCCAGTCGGTCTCGGTGCTGCCAGCCACGGCTCTTCCTTCCTGGTCCGCGGGGCGGCCCCTGAGGCGCCCCGACCGCTCCAGTCTCCCAGAACCGCGCCCCCCGCCGGGCCACCCTGTGGATAACCCGGTCCTCCCGCCGACCCCTCTCCCACCCCTGTGGATAACTTGCTCGCCAACGGCGGCGCGCATGGGAGACTGGAGGCCGCTACGACGTGGTGCGGCCACGCGTGGCGACCCCACGATCCCGACACAAGAAACGGCACCTCCATGGCCTCGGTCGCTTCCCTTTCCGCTTCGCTCCAGCAGCGCGTCTCGGCCGCCCTCGCGGCGGCCGTGCCGTCGGCCGTCGACGCCGACCCGCTGCTGCGACGCAGCGACCGGGCGGACTTCCAGGCCAACGGGGTGCTGGGCCTGGCCAAGCGGCAGAAGGCCAACCCGCAGGCGCTCGCGGCCGAGGTCGTCGCCGCGCTGCCCGTGGGCGGCGGTGACGCGGACGGCACGATCGCCTCCGTCGAGGTGTCCGGTCCCGGCTTCCTCAACATCACGGTGTCGGACGCCGCCATCACCCGGAATCTCGCCGCCCGAGCCGCCGACGACCGGCTCGGCGTGCCCGTGAGCGCGCACCCGGGCACCACCGTGGTGGATTACGCGCAGCCGAATGTGGCCAAGGAGATGCACGTCGGCCACCTGCGGTCCTCGGTGATCGGCGACGCGATCGTGCGGATCCTGGAGTTCAGCGGCGAGCAGGTCGTCCGCAGGCACCACATCGGCGACTGGGGCACCCAGTTCGGCATGCTCGTGCAGTATCTGATCGAGCACCCGCACGAGCTGGACCACAGCGAGGGCGAGGGCACGGCCGGCGAGGCCTCGATGTCCCGGCTCGACCGGCTCTACAAGGCGTCGGGCGCGCTGTTCAAGTCCGACGAGGAGTTCAAGGAGCGGGCCAGGCGCCGGGTGGTGGACCTCCAGGCCGGCGACCCCGAGACGGTCGCGCTGTGGCAGCGGTTCGTGGACGAGTCGAAGATCTACTTCGACTCGGTCTACAGCAAGCTGGACATCCAGATCCGCGACGAGGACATCGTCGGCGAGTCCGGTTACAACGACATGCTGGTGGAGACGTGCGACCTGCTGGAGAAGTCCGGTGTCGCGGTGTGGTCCAACGGGGCGCTGTGCGTGTTCTTCGACGACATCAAGGGCAAGGACGGCGAGCCGGTCCCGCTGATCGTCCGCAAGACCGACGGAGGCTTCGGCTACGCGGCGACCGACCTGTCCGCGATCCGGAACAGGACCGGTGACCTGCACGCCGACACCCTGCTCTACGTGGTCGACGTGCGGCAGTCGCTGCACTTCCGGATGGTCTTCGAGACCGCCAGGCGGGCCGGCTGGCTGACCGACGCGGTCACCGCCAGGCACCTGCCGTTCGGCACGCTGCTCGGCAAGGACGGCAAGCCGTTCAAGACCCGGTCCGGCGAGAGCGTCAAACTGGAGGACCTGCTGGACGAGGCGGTGCAGCGGGCCACGGCCGTAGTCCGGGAGAAGGGCGAGAAGATCGGCCTGACCGACTCGGAGATCACGGCGAACGGCACGCAGGTCGGCATCGGCGCGGTGAAATACGCCGACCTGTCGACGTCGCTCGGCCGGGACTACGTCTTCGACCTCGACCGGATGGTGTCGCTCAACGGCGACACGAGCGTCTACATCCAGTACGCGTACGCCAGGACCCGGTCGATCTTCCGCAAGGCGGCGGAGGGACAGCGGGCCGCGGCGCACCCGGAGGTGGCGCTGGAGCCGGCCGAGCGGGCGCTCGGGCTGCACCTGGACGCCTTCGGCGACACCCTCGCCGAGGTGGCCGAGGTCTACGAGCCCCACCGGCTGGCGTCGTATCTCTTCCAGCTCGCGTCGCTGTTCACCACCTTCTACGAGCAGTGCCCGGTGCTCACCGCGGACGGCGGCCAGGACCAGGTGGAGAACAGGCTGTTCCTGTGCGACCTGACCGCCCGCACCCTGCGGCAGGGCCTGACGCTGCTCGGCATCCGCACGCCCGAGCGGCTCTGACCCCGGCCGCCGGCCGACCGCCCAGCCCCGCCGCCGCCCCGCCCGCCGTATCCCGGCGGGCGGGGCGGCGCCGCCTGTGGTCCGATGGTGGGTACGGCAGTGGCGGCACCGAGACCGGACAGGCAGGCGGCGGACGGGCGGACATGCACGTGACGGATCCGGACATCGACTACCAGGCGGTCTACAACAGGCTGCCCGCCGGTATCGCACTGCTGACCCCGGAACTGTGCTATGCCGACGCGAACGAGGCGTATCTGAGCCTGGCGGGCCGCCCGCTGGCCGATCTCCTCGGCGTGTACATCTTCGACGCCTTCCCCGACAGCCCGGGAAGGACGCGCACCGCGAACGGCCCGACCAGCCTCGGTGCCTCCCTGCGGCATGTGCTCGCCGCCCGCGAGCGCGACAGCCTCGCCCTCCAGCGCTACGACGTCGAGCGGCCGGACCGCCCCGGCACGTACGAGGAGCGCTACTGGAGCATAATCAACACCCCGATCCTCGACAGCGCGGGCGAGGTGGTGCTGATCGCCCACCGGGTCGAGGAGGTCACCGCCTTCATGCGGGCCAGGGCCGAGACCGGCGGCGACAGCAAGCTGCAGGCCGAGCTGTACATGCGGGCCCGCGAGCTGCAGGAGATCAACGAGCGGATGCGGGCCGCCCACGCCAGGGAGCGGGAGGTCGCGCTCACCCTGCAGGAGGCGCTGCTGCCCGCGCCCCGCCCGGTCGGCCACCGGGCGGCCGTGCGGTACCAGCCCGCGGTCAGCGCGCTGAACGTGTGCGGTGACTGGTACGACCTGGTGGACCTGCCCGGCGACCGCATCGCGGTCGCCGTCGGTGACGTCGTCGGCCACGGCCTTGCCGCCGCCTGCGTGATGGGCCAGCTCAGAAGCGCGCTGAGCGCCGCCTCCCGGGCCACCTCGGGCCCCGCCGACGCGCTCAACGTCCTCGGGCTCTACTCCAGGTCCGTGGAGGGCGCCGAGTCCACGACCGTGGTCAACACCTTCATCGACTGGCACAGCCGCACCCTCACGTACAGCAACGCGGGGCACCCGCCGGCCGCGCTGCTGCGTCCCGACGGCACGGTGGAATTCCTCGACCAGGCCACCGACCCGCCGCTCGGCGCCCGCCCCGTCCACCAGCCCCGCCCGGAGACCACCGTCGGCTTCACCGCCGGCTCCACGCTGGTCCTCTACACCGACGGGCTGATCGAGCGCCGCCAGGAGGACATCGACGTCGGCCTGGGGCGGCTGGCGGACACCCTGCACCGGCACCCGCTGTCCGACCCCGAGACCCTGGCGGACACGCTGCTCAGCGAGCTGGTCCCGCCGACCGGCGCCACCGACGACACCGCGCTGGTCGTCATGCGGCTCTGAGGCCGCTGCCCGATCCCTTTCAAGACGCCGACCGGGCACGCCAGGTTCCCTGTGGGACGGCAGGGGGCGGAGAAAAATCCCCTGCCTTCGCGAGTCCAAGGTAGTTTGATTCCCGCACGCGTGTGCACATCACGCGTGACGTGACGCATTACCTCGTGACGTGACGCAGTAGAAGGCGGGACCCAGCGAATGACTTCACCCGTGGACGAGGGCCGGCTCCTCCCCAGGCACGCCGCGGTGCCGCTGCCCCGCGCCGACCCTGAGGCCCGCCCGGCCCCGCCGGTGGCGCAGCGCCCGGGCAAGCGGCGGCTGTACGTCCTCGACGGGCTGCGGCTGCTGGCGGCGCTGATGGTGGTGGCCTACCACTACATGGCCTACAACCGGGTGCAGTACTGGGGCAAGAGCACCGCGGCGGTCTTCCCGAGCGCGAACAAGCTGGCGATATACGGCTGGCTCGGCGTGTACCTGTTCTTCCTGATCAGCGGTTTCGTGATCTGCATGTCCTGCTGGGGGCGCACGCCACGGCAGTTCGCGGTGTCCCGCTTCATACGCCTCTACCCGGCTTACTGGGTCGCGCTGATCCTCACCTCGACCGTGCTGTTCCTGCGGCCCGGCGGCACGAAGCTGACCCTCACCGACGTGCTGACCAACGCCACCATGGTCCAGCAGGGCCTGCACTCCCCCGACGTGGACGGCGTCTACTGGTCGCTGTGGGCGGAGCTGCGCTTCTACATGCTCTTCGCCGTCGTCGTCGTGATGGGCCTGACCTACCGGCGGGTCGTCAGCTTCTGCGTCATCTGGCTGGCCGCGGCGATCCTCGCGGAGTCCTCCGACAGCGACCTGCTCAAGGTGGTCGCGAACCCCGGCTACGCGCCGTTCTTCATCGGCGGCGTCGCGATCTACCTGATGTACCGCTTCGGTCCGCGGCCGGAGCTGTGGCTGCTGATCGCCGCGTCCTGGCTCGACGGGCAGCACCAGATGAAGGCGCTGGTGGCCGGTGCGGCACGGGTCACCAAGGAGGACGTGTCCTGGTCGATGTCGGTGGCCCTGGTCACCGCGTTCTACGCGGTCGTGATCGCGGCGGCGCTGGGCAAGCTGGACTTCGTCAACTGGCGCTGGCTCACCGTCGCCGGCTCGATGACGTATCCGCTGTACCTGATCCACGAGGACATCGGCTGGGAGATCATCCGGCACGGCCGGCACCACATGTCGCCGTACGCGCTGCTCGCCTGCCTGGTCCCGCTGATGATGCTGGCGGCCTATCTGATACACCGGCTGATCGAGCAGCCGGCCGCCAACCGGCTCAAGAACTGGCTGTCGCCGGCCCGCGCGGCCGCCGTTCGGCCCCCGTCGTAGCGGCGGCACGCACACGAAGGGCGGGGGCCGGTTCTGCCGGCCCCCGCCCTTCGTCATGTGAGCGCTCAGAGGCGCTGTGCGACCTCGGTCGCCCAGTACGTGAGGATCATGTTCGCGCCGGCGCGGCGGATCGAGGTGAGCGTCTCCATGATGGCGCGGTCGCGGTCGATCCAGCCGTTCGCGGCGGCCGCCTCGACCATCGCGTACTCACCCGAGATCTGATACGCCGCCACCGGCACGTCCACCGTGTCGGCGACCTTGCGGAGCACGTCCAGATACGGCAGCGCGGGCTTGACCATCACCATGTCGGCGCCCTCGGCGAGGTCGAGCGCCAGCTCGCGCATCGACTCGTGGAAATTCGCCGGGTCCTGCTGGTACGTCTTCCGGTCGCCCTTCAGCGAGGAGTTCACGGCCTCGCGGAAGGGGCCGTAGAGGGCGGAGGCGTACTTCACCGTGTAGGCCAGGATCGCCACGTCCTGCCGGCCGATCTCGTCCAGCGCGTCGCGGACGACGCCGACCTGGCCGTCCATCATCCCCGACGGTCCGACCACATGGACGCCGGCGTCCGCCTGGACCTGCGCCATCTCCGCGTAGCGTTCGAGGGTGGCGTCGTTGTCGACCCGGCCCTCGGCGTCCAGGACGCCGCAGTGGCCGTGGTCGGTGAATTCGTCCAGGCACAGGTCGGACATCACGACCATGTCGTCGCCGACCTCCTCGACGACGTCCCTGATCGCCAGTTGCAGGATGCCGTCCGGCTCCGTCCCCTGGCTGCCGACCGCGTCCTTCACCTCGGGCACGCCGAAGAGCATGATCCCGCCCACCCCGGCGGACGCGGCCTCGACGGCCGCCTTGCGCAGGGTGTCCCGGGTGTGCTGATACACCCCGGGCATGGTGGAGATCGCCTGCGGCTCGCTGATTCCCTCCCGCACGAAGGCCGGCAGGATCAATTCCGCCGGGTCGAGCCGGGTCTCTGCGACCAGGCGCCGCATCGCCGGGCTGGTACGCAGCCGCCTCGGCCGCGCACCGGGAAACTCGCCATAGCTCACCATCCCTCCACGGTACGCCTGCGGCGCGCCTGCTCTTCCCGACGTCCCGTCGGTGCCAATCCGCTGGCCGCGGTGGCTGAGAGGGTCCCCTTCGGCAGGGGGCGCCCCTTCCCGCGGGCCGCGGTGGCGCCGCGGTCCCCTTCCGCAAGGGGGTGCCATTCCGCGGGCCGCGGTGGCGCTGCGGTCCCCTTCCGCAAGGAGTGCGCTTCCCCCGAGCACGGTGGGTGAGGGGTGCCCCTTCGGCAGGGGGCGCCCCTTCCCGCGGGCCGCGGTGGCGCCGCGGTCCCCTTCCGCAAGGGGTGCGCTTCCCCGAGCACGGTGGGCGGGGGATGCCCCTTGGGCAGGGGGTGCCGCCCAGGGGCGCGAGGCTGCATCTGATCTGCGGCTGGCGCCGCGTGGGCGCGCAACCCACCACTCACCGTCGTGTGCGACGGACCGCCACCACCCCAGGGGCGCGGGGAACTGCGCGACCAGCCGTCGACGAGCTGCACGTCGCCCACCGGCGCAAAGGGGCTGTTTCGGTTCGATCCGGACCACCGGCCGGTGGTCGGCTGAGCGCGCAGTTCCCCGCGCCCCTGGGGGGCACCCCCTGCCGAAGGGGCGCCGCACGTCCGCCGTGCCCCAGGGAAGCGCACCCCTTCGCACAAGGGGACCGCGGCCCGCGGAAGGGCGCCCCCTGCCCAAGGGGCTTCCCCCGCCCACCGTGCTCGGGGGAAGCGCACCCCTTGCCGAAGGGGCGCCGCACGCCCACCGGGCCCGGGGGGAGGGGCGCCCCCTTGTGGGAGGGGGCGCTCAGACGCGGGCGCGGCGGCGAGCGCCTGGGCGGCGTTCGCTCGGGCGGGTGACGGGATCACCGGCTGCGCCGGCGGCTTGGCGGCGGGCGAGGCCGAAGTCGGCCAGGGCCTGGGCGAGGGCGTGAACGGACGGCTCCGGGGCCATCACATCGACCCGGAGCCCATGCTCCTCCGCCGTCTTGGCCGTCGCGGGCCCGATACAGGCGATCACCGTGACGTTGTGCGGCTTGCCGGCGATGCCGACAAGATTCCGCACGGTCGAGGACGAGGTGAAGAGCACCGCGTCGAAGCCGCCGCCCTTGATGGCCTCGCGGGTGTCCGCCGGCGGGGGCGACGCGCGCACGGTCCGGTAGGCGGTGACGTCGTCGACCTCCCAGCCCAGTTCGACCAGGCCGGCCACCAGCGTCTCGGTGGCGATGTCGGCGCGCGGCAGGAAGACGCGGTCGATCGGGTCGAAGACCGGGTCGTAGGGCGGCCAGTCCTCCAGGAGTCCGGCGGCGGACTGCTCGCCGCTGGGCACCAGGTCGGGCTTGACCCCGAATTCGACCAGCGAGCGGGCGGTCTGCTCGCCGACTGCGGCGACCTTTATCCCGGCGAAGGCGCGGGCGTCGAGGCCGTATTCCTCGAACTTCTCCCGCACGGCCTTGACCGCGTTGACGGAGGTGAAGGCGATCCACTCGTAGCGCCCGGTGACCAGGCCCTTGACCGCGCGCTCCATCTGCTGCGGGGTGCGCGGCGGTTCCACCGCGATGGTCGGCACCTCGTGCGGCACCGCTCCGTAGGAGCGCAGCTGGTCGGAGAGCGACGCGGCCTGCTCCTTGGTCCGCGGTACGAGCACCCGCCAGCCGAACAGCGGCTTGGTCTCGAACCACGACAGGTGCTCGTGCTGGCCGGCCCGCTCCCCGACCACGGCTATTGCCGCGATGGGGCCCTCGGGTGTGGGCAGCGCCTTGGTCGCCTTGAGTTCGGCGGCGATGGTGGCCAGCGTCGCGGTCCAGGTGCGCTGCCGGGTGGTGGTGCCCGCGACGGTGACCGACAGCTGGGTGTCGGGCTTGCGGCCCGAGCCGATCAGCTCGGCGGCGGTCGCGGCGACGGTCTGGAGTGTCGTGGAGACCACCAGCGTGGCGTCGCTGGCGCCGACCTCGCTCCAGCAGCGGTCGGAGGCGGTGGCGGCGTCCACGAAGCGCACGTCGCCGCTGAGCGGCACCCCGGCGTAAGCGGGCACGCCCACCGCGCTGGCGATTCCGGGCACGACCTCGAAGGGGATGCCGGCCTGGGCGCAGGCGAGCATCTCGGCGGCGGCGCAGGAGTCGAGGCCGGGGTCGCCGGCCACCGCACGCACCACCCGCTTGCCGGTCCGCGCGGACGCCATGACAAGCTGTGAGGCGGCATCGGCAATGGCGGTGGTGTCCAACACCTCACCGTCCACGGCTGGTTCCGCCGTGCCCACGTCCGCGCGGGCGTGGGTGCGTACGACGTCGAGCACGTGCCTGTCGCCGACCAGCAGGTCGGCGAGGGCGAGCGCTTCGACGGCGCGCAGGGTCAGCAGCCCGGGGTCACCGGGCCCGGCACCCAGGAAGGTGACGTGACCGGTTGCGGACCGCCCGGCGGAGCCGGGGCTTGCGGCGGTGCCGGCCGAAAGGGCCGTACCGGCGGCGGTGTTCGTCGTAGCAGCGACGGCGGCGGGGTTCAAAGTGCGCGCTCCCCCATAAGACCGGCCGCACCCTTGGCGAGCATCTCGGCGGCGAGTTCGCGGCCCAGGGCGCGCGCTTCGTCGTCGGACGCCGGTACGGAACCGGTGATGGACATCTGCACCAGCGAGGTGCCGTCGGTGGTGCCGACGACGCCGCGCAGGCGCAGCTCGGTAGTCTGCCCGTCGTCCACGAGGTCGGCCAGCGCGCCCACAGGGGCGCTGCAGCCGGCCTCGAGGGCGGCGAGCAGGGATCGCTCGGCGGTCACGGCGACCCGGGTGAACGGGTCGTCGAGCCCGGCGAGCTGTGCGGCCAGCTCCGGGTTGGAAGCTGCGCACTCGACAGCCAGTGCCCCCTGGCCGGGGGCGGGCAGTACGGCGTCGGCGGCGATCAGCTCGGTCGCCTCCGCGATCCTGCCGATTCGGTTCAGCCCGGCGGCGGCCAGCACGACGGCGTCGAGCTTGCCGGAAGTAACGTACCCGATCCTGGTGTCAACGTTGCCACGGATCGGTACCGTCTCGACGTCGAGGCCGTGTGACCGCGCCCACGCGTTGAGCTGCGCCATCCGGCGGGGCGACCCGGTGCCGATCCTGGCGCCGGGCGGCAGTGCCGCGAAGGTCAGGCCGTCCCTGGCGACCAGCGCGTCCCGCGGGTCCTCGCGGACCGGGATCGCGGCCAGCGTCAGCCCGTCGGGGGCGGCGGTGGGCAGGTCCTTGAGGCTGTGCACGGCGAAGTCGATCTCGCCGGCGAGCAGCGCGTCGCGCAGCGCCGAGACGAAGACGCCGGTGCCGCCGATCTGGGCGAGGTTCTCCCGTGAGACGTCGCCGTAGGTGGTGATCTCCACGAGGTGGACGTCACGTCCGGTGAGGCGGCGGACCTGGTCGGCCACCATGCCGGACTGGGCCATCGCCAGTTTGCTCTTGCGCGTGCCAAGCCGCAGCGCGTCCTCGCGCCCCTGGTCCGAGGCACTCGGGTTATTCATTGCCGCCCTCAATTCGGTTGGGCACCCGGGCCGGAGGCCTGGGGGTTTCGGCCCGGCTGACGGCGGCGACCGCCTGCGGGTCGAGGTCGAAGAGTTCGCGCAGCGCATCGGCGTACCCGGCGCCGCCGGGCTCGCCCGCGAGCTGCTTGACCCGCACCGTCGGCGCGTGCAGGAGCTTGTCGACGACGCGGCGCACGGTCTGGGTGATCTCCGAGCGCTGCTTGTCGTCCAGATCGGGCAGCCTACCGTCGAGCCGGGAAAGTTCACCCGCCACGACATCGGCGGCCATCGCCCGCAGCGCCACCACCGTCGGGGTGATCCGGGCGGCGCGCTGGGCGGCGCCGAAGGCGGCGACCTCCTCGGCGACGATCGCCTGGACGGCGTCCACGTCGGCGGCCATCGGCGCGTCGGCGGACGCGGCGGCCAGCGACTCTATGTCGGCGAGCACCACACCGTCGAGGTCGTGCGCGGCCGGGTCGACGTCCCGCGGCATGGCCAGGTCGAGGACGGCCAGCGGCCGGCCGGCGGCCCGCAGGTCGTCGGCGGTGAGCACCAGGCCGGTGGAGCCGGTGCAGGACACCACGATGTCGGCGTCGGCGAGCGCGGTCGCGAGCCGGGTCATGCTGACCGCCTGCGCCTCGGTGCCCTGCTCGGTGAGCTGGGCGGCGAGCCGCACGGCCCGCTCGGGGGTGCGGTTGGCGATGGTGAGGCGGGCGACACCGGCGCGGGCCAGGGTGGCGGCGGCCAGCGACGACATGGAGCCGGCGCCGACGACGAGCGCGCGCCTGCCCTCCAGGGTGCCGGTCGCGGGGGCGAGCTGGGCCAGGCCGAAGGTGACCAGGGACTGGCCGGCCCGGTCGATGCCGGTCTCGGAGTGGGCGCGCTTGCCGACCCGCAGGGCCTGCTGGAAGAGGTCGTTGAGCAGCCGCCCCGCGGTGTGCAGCTCCTGGCCGACCGCGAGGGCGTCCTTGATCTGGCCGAGGATCTGGCCCTCGCCGACGACCATCGAGTCCAGTCCGCAGGCCACCGACAGCAGGTGGTGGACGGCCCGGTCCTCGTAGTGCACGTAGAGATACGGGGTCAGCTCGTCGAGCCCGACGCCGCTGTGCTGGGCGAGCAGCGTGGACAGCTCGGCCACACCGGCGTGGAATTTGTCGACGTCGGCGTACAGCTCGATGCGGTTGCAGGTGGACAGGGCCACCGCCTCGCTCGCGGGCTCGGCGGCCAGCGCGTCCTGCAGCAGCTTCGCGCGCGCGTCCTCGGTGAGCGCGGCCCGCTCCAGCACGCTCACCGGCGCGCTGCGGTGCGAGAGCCCGACGACCAGCAGACTCATGCGCGGCCCTCGCTTCGCTCGGGCCGGCCTTCGTCCGACGTGCGCCTTGTCGTGGTCGGCTCGCTCATGCGGGCATCACGGCGGGTACGTCCCCGTCGGGCTCCTGGCGTCCTTCGCCTGCCTTGCGCTGCTCGTGGAAGGCGAGGATCTGCAGCTCGATGGACAGGTCGACCTTGCGTACGTCCACGCCGTCCGGCACCGACAGCACGGTGGGGGCGAAGTTGAGGATCGAGGTCACCCCGGCGTTGACCAGCCGGTCGGTGACCTCCTGGGCGGCGCCCGCCGGGGTGGCGATGACCCCGATCGAGACCTGGTTGTCGGCGACGATCGCTTCGAGCTCGTCGATGTGCCGCACGGGCAGTCCCGCGACGAGCCGCCCGGCCAGTGCCGCGTCCGCGTCCAGCAGGGCCGCGACGCGGAAGCCGCGGGAGGCGAACCCGCCGTAGTTGGCGAGGGCGGCGCCCAGATTGCCGATGCCGACGATGACGACCGGCCAGTCCTGGGTGAGGCCCAGCTCACGGCTGATCTGGTAGACGAGGTATTCGACGTCGTAGCCGACGCCCCGGGTGCCGTACGAGCCGAGGTAGGAGAAGTCCTTGCGCAGCTTGGCCGAATTGACCCCGGCTGCGGCGGCTAGCTCCTCCGAGGACACGGTGGGCACGGACCGCTCGGACAGAGCGGTCAGCGCCCGCAGGTACAGCGGAAGCCTGGCGACGGTGGCCTCGGGAATCCCTCGGCTGCGGGTCGCCGGTCGGTGCGATCGGCCAGTTGCCACGGTGCTCCTGCGGGTAGAGCTGGGCTGAGGGCGACCACGGTCTTTGGAGCCGCCCCGTGCGTGCCAGGCTATGTCTTTGTGAACGCGTGCACAAAGATGGTGTCCGTTTTGCCCGGTGGAAGTGACGGGCATCACGCACTCCCATTCCGGACATTGGGCACGCTTTGCCGTGGCGAATCGTTGCTGCGGCGCTTCCAGAGCGCGTCGGCGGCCGACGGCGGACCGGGGGCCTCCGGCCAGCGGACACCTGCAGCCTGCAACAACTGCCGCTCCAGCGCGGAAGCGCAGGTTCCGTCCGCGCCGCCGGCGGCCGTACCGGACTGCGCCACAAAGTGGCCGAAAAGCGCCGCTGCGGCGCGGGCGTCGCCGAGCGCGGTGTGCGGGGCCCAGCCGGTCACCCCCAGCGCCTGTGCGCACGCGCGCAGCGACAGCCCGTACGGGACGGGGTGTTCGCGGTGCAGGTCGGCTGCCATCCGCATGGTGCACATCTCGGGTACGGCCGGCAGGCGCACCCCGATCCGGGCGTATTCGGCGGCCAGGAAGGCGCGGTCGCAGCCGACGTTGTGCCCGACCAGGACCCGGCCGCGCAGCAGTGCGAGCACCCGGGCGGCGATGCCCGCGAAGGACGGCGCACCGCCCAGGTGCGCGGGCTCGATGCCGTGGATGTGCGTCGGGCCTACCGGGCCCTGCGGGTCGACCAGCGTGCTGAACTCGCCCTCGGGCCGCAGGTCGCGGTCCAGCAGCACCAGCGCCAGCTCCACGACGCGGTGCCGCCGCGACGACGAACCCGTCGCCTCGACGTCCACCACCGCGTAGCCGCTCGCCGCGGTCCTCACCACCGAGGGCACTCGGCACGCTCCTCACACATCGCCCCCGGCTGCACAAAACGCCCTCGATCCTACCCGACTCGTCATATGCCACGGGCCAGGCTCAGCGGGGCGTGCGTGAGGTCAGGCGGTGAGGGCGCGGCGCAGCCTGGCGGGATCGACACGCCAGAAGGTGTGCTGTTCTCCGTCCACCAGGACGACCGGGATCTGCTCCCAGTAGCGGCGGTGCAGCTCCGCGTCCTGGGTGATGTCCTGCTCCACCACGACCGCCCCGGTCGCGGCGGCGACTTCGGCCACCACAGTGCGGGCGTCGTCGCACAGGTGGCACCCCGGCTTCCCGATCAGCGTCACGGTCCTCGCAGTCGTCATACGGCACATTGTGACGCCTGCGGTTCACGTGCCGGCATCGTGGCCGAACCGGCCGTGTCGCAGACGGTCGTTATGCTCGCGCTATGGCCGCTCTCAGATGGCTCACCCCGCGCACGCAGTCCGCCACGGAGCGGAGTGTGCTGGCCGGCGAGGCCGCCGCCGCCGCGGCGGAGGCGACACTCGCGACGAAGCCCCGGCCGGAAACCGCTCCTCCGGACGACACGAAGCCCGAGGAACCGGCCTTCCCGGTGGAAGGCGACCCGCGGGCCGCCGCGTTCTTCGACCTCGACAACACCGTGATGCAGGGCGCCGCGCTCTTCCACTTCGGCCGCGGCCTGTACAAGCGGCATTTCTTCGACACCCGCGACCTGGTGCGCTTCGCCTGGCAGCAGGCGTATTTCCGGATGGCGGGCGCCGAGGACCCCGAGCACATGCAGGAAGCGCGCGACAGCGCCCTGTCCATCGTCAAGGGGCACCGCGTCGAGGAGCTGATGTCCATCGGCGAGGAAATCTACGACGAGTACATGGCGGGGAAGATCTGGCCGGGCACCCGCGCCCTGGCGCAGGCGCACCTGGACGCCGGCCAGCGGGTCTGGCTGGTCACCGCCGCGCCGGTGGAGACCGCCACGATCATCGCCCGCAGGCTCGGCCTGACCGGCGCGCTCGGCACGGTCGCCGAGTCGGTGAACGGCGTCTACACCGGCCGCCTGGTCGGCGAGCCGCTGCACGGCCCGGCGAAGGCCGAGGCCGTGCGGGCGCTGGCGACCGCCGAGGACCTCGACCTGTCGCTGTGCGCCGCCTACAGCGACTCGCACAACGACATCCCGATACTGTCCCTCGTCGGCCACCCGTATGCCATCAACCCGGACAGCAGGCTGCGCAAGCACGCCCGCGCCGAAGGGTGGCGGCTGCGCGACTACCGCACCGGGCGCAAGGCCGTGAAGATCGGCATCCCCGCCGCAGCCGGCATGGGCGCGGTCGCGGGCGGCGCCGCCGCGGCCATCGCGATCAGCCGCCGCCGCGGCAAGTGACAAGGATGCGCCGGTAGTCCGGCCGCGGAACGGCTCGCGCGGGCACACACACGCTCACAACACGGCCTCTGCGCGAGCTGTTCACGAACGGAAGTGGTCAACTAGGGCCACCTGTTCGATAATTGGTCGATCACCATTCCGTACAGGAAGTGGCGCAAACGGCGATTTGCGCAACTCGGTGTAGTGTCGCCTGTACGAAGCGTTATTCTCCTCAGACGCAATCCGGAACCCACACGTCGCCACGACGGGTGAACGGTCCCGTACTGCACGTGATGGAAGTTCTGCCTCTGGGAGTCCCGTGTACCCACACGACGGGGTTGACACCTCCGGCCTGGCTGCGTTGCGCGCACTGGTGCTCGACCGACTGATGCGCACAGTCCCCGCGTACGCCCTGCCCACCCTCGCCACGTCAGGTCCCACCGTCCCCGGCCCGGCGTACGCGCTGGCCGAAGTCAGCACAGCCGCAGGCAGACGCTCCCGCAACAGCTCGGGCGCGGCCGGTACGAACGCCGCAGCCCCCGGCACCCACGCCCGCCGCCCTGCCTCCGACACCGACTCCGGCCGCATGATGGACCTGGTCGAACGCGCCCAGGACGGCGAGACCGAGGCCTTCGGACGGCTGTACGACCACTACAGCGACACCGTCTACCGCTACATCTACTACCGGGTCGGATCCAAGGCCACCGCCGAGGACCTGACCAGCGAGACCTTCCTGCGCGCCCTGCGCAGGATCGGCACCTTCACCTGGCAGGGCCGCGACTTCGGCGCCTGGCTGGTGACCATCGCCCGCAACCTGGTCGCCGACCACTTCAAGTCGAGCCGTTTCCGGCTGGAGGTGACCACCGGCGAGATGCTCGACGCCAACGAGGTCGCCCGCAGCCCCGAGGACTCCGTCCTGGAGTCGCTGTCCAACGAGGCGCTGCTGACCGCGGTGCGCAAGCTCAACCCCCAGCAGCAGGAGTGCGTGACCCTGCGCTTCCTGCAGGGCCTGTCCGTGGCCGAGACCGCCCGCGTGATGGGCAAGAACGAAGGCGCGATCAAGACCCTGCAATACCGGGCCGTGCGTACGCTGGCCAGGCTCCTGCCCGACGACGCGAGATGAGACCTCGGTGGCCCCGGACGATCATCACACCTGCGTAACCCAACTGGCGCGGCGCTCGTTGCTTCACATGCAGACAACTTTGTGCCTGACTCCGGCATACGCGGTCCGCCGTGTTTCACCCGATCGGGTGCAAGTCGGCAGGCAGCGCAACCCACAGGCGGCACGGGGAGTCGAGTGTGGATGACGAGAGGAGGTGCCGCCCGTGATCGGACAGGCAATGGCACACCGCCGGGCGAACGCCTTCGCCCAGGCCCTTGAGGACGCGACCGTCCAGGAGGACACCGGCGCGGCGGTGCGGCAACAGGGCACACCCGGCGCACACGGCAGCCATGCCGCGGCCCGGCACGCCGACCCCGAGCAGGGCACACTGCTCGCGCTGGCCAATGCGCTCGCCGAGCAGCCGCGCCCCGCGCTCGACCCCGAGCGCAAGACCGTCCAGCGCGCGCAGCTGATCGCCGCGATGGAGCAGGCCCTCGCCGACGGGAGCTTCCCGGTCACCGCCCGGGTGCCCGAGCAGCGCGGCGACGGGCAGGGCGGCAGCCACCGGCTGCGCCGCCTCACCCCGACCACCCGGCTCTCCCGCCGGCTGGCCGTCGGCGGCCTCACCGTCGGCGTCGCAGCCGGCGCGCTCGGCGGCGTCGCCGCGGCCAGCACCAACGCGCTGCCCGGCGACACCCTCTACGGCCTCAAGCGCGGCATGGAGGACCTCAAGCTCGACATGGCCAGCGGCGACGCGTCCCGCGGCAAGGTCTACCTCGACATGGCCTCCACGCGCCTCCAGGAGGCCCGCCGCCTCATGGACCGGGGGCGGGGCGGCCAGCTCGACGACGAGTCCGTCTCCGAGGTGCGCAAGGCCCTGTCGGGCATGCACCAGGAGGCCGCGGAAGGCCACCGGCTGCTCAGCCAGGCCTACCAGGAGGACGGCTCGCTCCAGCCGATCGAGACGCTCAACTCCTTCGCGGCGGCGCACCGGCAGGGCTGGAGCGATCTGCGGGGCAAGCTGCCCAGCCAGCTCACCGACGTCTCCGACCAGGTCTCGTCGGTCTTCGACGCCATAGACCAGGAAGTCGCGCCGCTCCAGGGGCTGCTGCCCAAGCCCAAGCAGGACGGGCACGCGCGCGGCTCGGGTCCCAAGGGCTCCGACCCGTCCGGCGGCACACCGTCGGCCCCGTCGGCCTCCTCCTCCGCCACACCCGGCTCGGGCGGTGCCAACACCCAGAGCCCGAGCCCGTCGCCGTCCGGCTCCACATCGTCCGACGGCCTCATCGGCGGCGCCAACCCGCTGGGCCCCCTCCCGACCTTCCCCACCCCGAACTCCCCTTCCCCCTCAGCCCCCTCCGACCACTCCATCACCCTCCCCCCTCTCCTCCCCGGCCTCCTCCCAGGCCTGGGCCTGGGCACCACCACGGACGACGAGAACTAAGGGCTTAAGGGCTGTCCCGTAATCCGCGGTGGACCCAGCGCGCGGCGTCAGACGCGGTACATCGAAAGGCGAAGGGTCGCCCTCATACCGGGTCGTGTTCGGGCGAGCCCGACAACGCGGCGAGGTGCCGTAGCTGTCGTCGCGCGCCCGCCGGGGATTACGGGACAGCCCTTGGCCCCCGCCTTTCCCCGCGCCCCTGGAAAACGCCCACCCTCCGCCCAGGGGGGCAAGCCGCCAGGGGTGCGGGAACCGCGCGACAAGCCCCCGCTCAGCGGCACCGTGGAGTCCGTGACAGCACCCCGCAGGGGCTGTTCAGAAGAAGACGGACCGTCGCTGGACCAGGAGTTCGTACAGCGTGTGCTGAATCGTCTCGCGCACCTGATCCGTCAGGTTGAAGACCAGCATCGGGTCCTCCGCCGCCTCCGGCGGATAGCCGTCCGTCGGGATGGGCTGGCCGAACTGGATGACCCACTTCGTGGGAAGCGGGACCAGCCCCGCAGCCCCCAGCCAGGGAAATGTCGGCGTCAGAGGGAAGTACGGCACCCCCAGCAGGCGCGCCATGGTGCGGGAATTCCCGAGCATCGGGTAAATCTCCTCCGCCCCCACCACGGAGCACGGAACGATCGGCACCTTCGTCTTCAGCGCCGTCGCGACGAATCCGCCCCGCCCGAACCGCTGGAGCTTGTAGCGGTCCGCGAAGGGCTTCCCGAGGCCCTTGAAGCCCTCGGGCATGACCCCGACGACCTCACCGCGCTCCAGCAGGACCTCCGCGTCCTCGGAGCAGGCCAGCGTGTGGCCGAGCTTGCGGGCCAGTTCGTTGACCAGCGGGAGCATGAAGACCAGGTCGGCGGCGAGCAGCCGCAGGTGGCGGCCTGCCGGGTGGTGGTCGTGGACGGCGACCTGGGTCATCAGGCCGTCCAGCGGCAGGGTGCCCGAGTGGTTGGAGACGACCAGGGCACCGCCTTCCGCGGGGATGTTCTCGATGCCGCGGACCTCGACGCGGAAGTACGCCCCGAACATCGGCCGCAGCAGCGACATCAGCACCTGGTCGGTCAGCTCGGCGTCGTAGCCGAACTCGTCGACCTCGTAGTCCCCGGTGACCCGGCGCCGCAGGAAGGCGAGCCCGGAGGCGACCTTGCGCTCCCAGTCGCCGCCGAGGACCCGGTCCGCGACGGCGCCGAAGGCGCCCGCGAGGTCGGAGGGCGCCTCCGCGGGGGGTGGCGGGTCGCTGGGGCGCCCGCCGTCCGCCTGTGCGGGGATTCCGGCCGCGGCCGCCGGTACGGCCGCCAGCGGCGGCTGTGGGCCGTCGGCGGGCTTGCCGGCCGCGGGCGCCGCGGGCTTGCGGGTCCTGGCGCGGGAGCGCCCGGCACCGCGCCGGCCGCGCGAGTCCTCGTCGAAAGGGATCACCTTGGCGTCGGCCATGGTCCCTGCTCCTTCTGCTGAGGTCGCCGAAGCATCCGCTGAGGTCGCCGAAGCGTCCACGCTGTCCGTCACCGCCGCGCCCCCGTGTCCTTGCCTGTGCCCACGCCGGCCGCGAGCCGGTCCACCGCCGCCGCGAGCCGGCCGGGGGGCAGCAGCCCGGGGCCGTGGCCGCGGGCGAAGTCGTGGAAGGTCTCGGCTGTCGTGTAGGTCGGCTCGAAGCCGAGGGTGTCCCGCATCTCGGCGGTGTCGACCACCCGGCCGTGGGTGAGCAGCCGGATCTGCTCGGGCGCGAAGTCGGTCACGCCGGCCGTGCGCAGCAGCTGCCCGAGCCAGGTCACGGCGGGCAGCAGCACCGGCACGGTGGGCTTGCCCAGCCGCCTGGCGGTCTGCGACAGCAGCAGCACCCCGTCGCCGGCGATGTTGAAGGTGCCGCTGTTGAGGGTGCCGCGGCGGGCTTCCAGCGCGGCGAGCACGAGCACGGCCAGGACGTCGTCCTGGTGCACGAACTGCAGCCGGGGGTCGTAGCCGAAGACGGTCGGCAGCACCGGCAGCGCGAAGAACTCCGCGAGCGGGGTGTCCGCGTCGGGCCCGAGGATGTTCGCGAAGCGCAGCACCGCCACTGCGACGTCGGGGCGGCGGCGGGCGAAGCCGCGTACGTATCCCTCGACCTCGACGGCGTCCTTCGCGAAGCCGCCGCTGGGCAGCGACTTGACCGGGGTGGTCTCGCGGAAGACCGCGGGGTCGCGCGGCGCGGAGCCGTAGACGCTGGTGGTGGACTTGACGACCAGCCGCCGCACGGTCGGCGCCTTCTGGCAGGCGCCGAGCAGCTGCATGGTGCCGATGACGTTGGTCTCCTTGACCTGCGTCCGGCCGCCGGAGCCCAGCGGGGTGCCGGTGACGTCCAGGTGCACCACCGTGTCGACCGAGTGCTGTGCCAGCACCTTGGCGATCATCGGCTGCCGGATGTCGGCCCTGACGAACTCCGCACCGCCCAGGTCATGCTCCGGCGGCACCGCGTCGACCGCGACGACCCGGCCGACCTCGGGGTCGTGCTGGATGCGCCGGACGAACCGGCCGCCGAGCTGCCGCGCGGCGCCTGTGACGAGCACCACCTTGCCCACGCCCACGGTTCAGCGCCTTCCTCGGGGAATACCCGCACCGTATCCCCTGCGCCTCCCCCGTGCGCCCCCCGACATGCCACTGCCCTCCCCCAGCCGCCGGAAGGCGGTGGAGGAGGGCAGGAAGTGCGGCGGAAAAGTCGCCCGCTTACTTCTTGTTGCGGCGCTGAACGCGCGTCCGCTTCAGCAGCTTGCGGTGCTTCTTCTTGGCCATACGCTTACGCCGCTTCTTGATGACAGAGCCCACGACTACCCTCGCTTCGGTTTCACTCGGTGCGGGGCGTCCGAGCCCACACGACCTACGTCGGCCAAGCCTACCCGCCCGGAGCGGACGGGCATAAACGAGGCCCACGCGGACGGTCATCCGCCCGTCAGGGCCTTCTCAGGCAGATTCCACCCCCACGTAGGACTCCCGCAGGTACTCGTGGACGGCCTGCTCCGGAACCCGGAACGAACGGCCCACGCGAATCGCCGGCAGATGACCGCTGTGCACCAGGCGGTACACCGTCATCTTCGACACCCGCATCACCGCCGCAACTTCGGCGACGGTGAGGAAAACGACCTCGTTGAGAGGTCGGGTTTCTGTAGTAGCCATGTCACACCTGAACCTTCCGCACACGCCGGGCACCGGCTTCCCCTCCGGCGACTCAAAGCGGTGTGTGCGCTCCCCCACAGATTAGGGGCGCATGAGGTAAGTGGGGAAGAGGAGTTGCCAATGGTTGACTACTGGGACAGCCAGGCACGCTTGAGTACGTAGCGCGTCAATGGCCGGTAGTAATCGGACCTGACGGCGTCGTCCACCGGCACCGCGACCGACACGATGCCCTCCGCCTCGGCCACGAAAACCGCCGGGTCGTCGGCGTCCGCCAGGCCGATCGCCTCGATGCCCAACTGACCTGCGCCGCACACGAATCCGTGGTCCCCGACAACCAGTCCCGGCAGCATTCCGCCCTGTTCCGCGGCCGCCGCGAGAGCCGCTCTGACAGGCAGCGGGGAGTGGGTGTGCACACCCGGCTCGACCGGCGGCCCGTCACCCTCCGTGTCCACCGGGCGGACCACGGCAACCCCTCCGACGTACCACAAATGATGCCGGCGTACGCCGAACTGCGTGGGCATGTCCACGTCCCGGCCGTACGCGGGGGTGAGGACGACACACCCTGCCGCCGAGAGTGCCGCGGCCAAAGATGCGTAGAAACCAAGGAGGCGATGTGGATGTCCTGTGCCCAAGAGCACCGGAATACGGTCACGCGCGGCCCGCGCGAGCCGCTCAGCGAACGCGTCGAGCGCCGCCACCGTACAGTCCGGGTCGATCACGTCGGGCCCCGACGTCAGTTCGGGATCGGGCGAGACACCGCAGCGGTCCGCCATCAGCCGCAGCAGATCCGCCGCCGTCCACTCCCCCGCCGGGTCGAGGCCCAGCGTCTGCCGCGGATCGCGCGCCGCGAACAGCCGATAGCTCGCCAGGCTCTTCTCCCGGGACGTCGCGACCTGCCCGGCCAGTCCGGCCGCCACCAAATGCGCGCGCAGCGCGCCGACACTCACCACAGCATGATCGTCCCGGCCCAACTCGCCCAAGGCATGCGGAAACCGCCGAATTCACCCTACGATCACCGGACCCGCCCGCTATGGCAGCAGCCCGTGCAGCGGGAAGACCGCCCGCCTGGTCGCCAGGATCGCCTGGTCGAGCCGGTTCGCCGGGTCGTAGCCGGCCTCCTCGAAGCCCTTCCAGCGCGCGTCGCACCCGTCGGTCATCCGCAGCGGCGCGGGCCGCCTGGTCCGCGCGTAGACCTCGTGCCGCCACTCCTCGGGCACCGCGGTCTCCGGCGCCAGCGGGGTGCCCGCCGCGATCGCCACCAGATGCGTCCAGGTCCGCGGCACCACGTCGGTCACCGCGTAACCTCCGCCGCCCAGCGCCACCCACCGCCCCGCCGCGTGCTCGTGCGCCAGCGCGTGGCACGCCTCGGCGACCGCGCGCTGGGCGTCCAGCGACACCGCCAGGTGCGCCAGCGGGTCCTCCACATGCGTGTCGGCCCCGTGCTGGCTCACCAGCACCTGCGGCCGGAAGGCGGCCAGCAGCTCGGGCACCACCGCGTGGAAGGACCGCAGCCAGCCCGCGTCGCCCGTCCCCGGCGGCAGCGCCACGTTCACCGCCCCGCCCTCGGCCCCCGGCCCGCCGGTCTCCTCAGGCCACCCGGTGTTCGGGAAGAGCGTCCGCGGATGCTCGTGCAGCGAGATCGTCAGCACCCGGGGGTCGTCCCAGAAGGCCGTTTGAACCCCGTCGCCGTGGTGTACGTCCACGTCGACGTACGCCACCCGCTCCACGCCCAGCTCAAGCAGCCGCGCCACCGCCAGGGCCGCGTCGTTGTAGACGCAGAAGCCGGCCGCGGCCCCCGGCATCGCATGGTGCAGCCCGCCGGCGAAATTCACCGCGTGCGCCACCTCAGCGCGCCACACCGCCTCGGCCGCCGCCACCGACTGCCCGGCGATCAGCGCCGAGACCTCGTGCATCCGCGGGAAGACCGGATTGTCGTCCGTACCGAGCCCGTAGGAGGCGTAGGCCCCGTACGCCGCGGATACGGACGCAGGCTCGCGCGACGCCCGCCGCACCGCCGCCACGTAGTCCGCGTCGTGCACCAGCGTCAGCGTCGACTCCCCCGCCGGGGGCGCCGCCACCACCCGCAATGCCGGGTCGAGCCCGAAGGCCCGCACGAGACCTCTGGTGAGCGACAGCCGCACCGGGTCCATCGGATGCCCCGGGCCGAAGTCGTAACCGGTGACCCGCTCATCCCACATCAACTGTGCTCGGCCGCTCATGGCCGACACCGTACCCGGCGGGCTCGGCGGCGAAGGACCTGGCGTAATGCAGCGTCGCCCCGACCAGCACCATCGGTACGAGCATCGCGCCGCGGTAGCTCCACGCGTCACCCAGCGCGCCCACCAGCGGCGAGCCCACAAGGAAGCCGACGTAGTTGAAGACGTTCAGCCGCGCGATCGCCGTGTCCGACGCCCCCGGGAAGAGCCGCCCCGCCGCCGCGAAGGTCTGCGGCACGATCACGCACAGCCCGAAGCCGAGCAGCGTGAAGCCCAGCATCCCCACCCACGCGCCCGGCGCCACCGCCACCACCGCGAAGCCCGCCATGGCCACGACCGTCCCCAGCCGCACCACCGCCACCGCACCGAACCGCCGCACCCCGAAATCGCCCACCGAGCGCCCCAGCAGCGTGGTGACCATGTAGACCGCGTAGGGCACCGTCGAGAGCTGCTCGGAGCTGTGCAGGGTGTCCTGGAGGTATTTCGCGCTCCAGTTGGAGACCGTCGAATCGCCGATGTAGGCGAACGCCATCACCAGGCAGAGCGGCATCAGCAGCCGCATCACCACCTGCTGCGTCTCCTTCTCCCCGCCCGCCTCCACCGCGTCGGACGCGTCCCGATACCAGCGGCTCGCCACCAGGGTCAGCGGGATCAGCACCAGCACCACCGGCCCGTACAGCGCCACCAGCGAGATGTGCCAGTGCGCCCCCGACCACGCCAGCAGCGCCCCGATGATGCCGCCCAGGCTGTACGCGGCGTGGAAGCCCAGCATGATGCTGCGCCCGTACGCGCGCTGGAGGCTCACCCCGAGCATGTTCATCGACGCGTCCAGGCCGCCGACGCACACCCCGAAGAAGGCCAGCGTCACCGCCGCCACCCACATGCTGTCCCCGGCGCCGAGCGCGAGCAGCACCAGTGCCACCACCGGCTGCACCCAGCGCAGCACCACGCTCGGCCGCACCCGCTTGACCAGCTGCTCGGTCACCACGCTGCCCAGCCCCGCCAGGATCGGCACGCCGGCCAGGAAGACCGGCAGCAGCCCGTCACTGATCCCGTAGCGGTCCTGGATCGCCGGAATCCGGGTCACCAGCAAAGCGAAGAGCGCGCCCTGCGCGAAGAAGCTGACCGCGAGGGCCGCGCGACCGTGCCGCAGGCTCTGCGGGCGAGCGTCGTCGTCCATAAGGGTGCACGGTAGACGCGAAAGCTACGCCTGAGTAGGTGCGCGGAGTCACGATCTTTCCCGCGCACTTCATCGCGCGCGGATTTCCCCGCCGTCCGGGGGCGAGGTCAGCGGAAGAGCAGGTCGGGCAGCTCCGCCATGCCGCCGAAGAGGGCGGTGGCGTCCTTGAGCTTCGCGGCCGGCGTCATCGCGGTGTAGCCGTACACGTCCATCCCGGCCGCCCGCGCCGCCGCCACCCCCAGCGCGCTGTCCTCCACGACGGCACACCGCTCGGGCGGCACCCCCATGGTGCGCGCCGCGTGCAGGAACAGGTCGGGCGCGGGCTTCCCACGGCCCACGTCCTGCGCCGAGAAGATCCGCCGCTCCCCGAACCGGTCGTAGAGCCCGGTCTTCCGCAGCGCGACCCTGATCCGCTCATGCCCCCCGGACGAGGCCAGGCAGTACGGCACCCCGTCGGCCGCCAGCTTCTCCAGTACGGTCGCGGCCCCCAGGACCGGCTCCAACTCCCGCTCGAAGGCGGCGAAGACCCGGGCGTGGTAAGCGGCGTCGAACCCCTCGGGCAGGCTTCCCCCGTCCCGCTCCCGCACCACGTCGTGCACGCGGTGGATGGCGGCGCCCATGAAGTCCCTGACCGAATCCTCGAAGGTCGTCGGAAACCCGGCCTCGGTCAGGCAGTCCGCCAGGATGCGGTTGGAGATCCGCTCGCTGTCCACGAGGACGCCGTCGTTGTCGAAAATGACCAGGTCGTACTGCATGTCGCCACGCTACAGGGCGGCAGAACGCAGAAAAGCGTCAGCCCCCGTGCGGTGCACGGGAGCTGACGCTTTATCAAAGATTGTTCGGCGGTGTCCTACTCTCCCACAGGGTCCCCCCTGCAGTACCATCGGCGCTGAAAGGCTTAGCTTCCGGGTTCGGAATGTAACCGGGCGTTTCCCTAACGCTATGACCACCGAAACACCATGAAACACACACCACACCCCCGACACCTGCCCGTAAAGGACAGTGAGGATGTGTGGTAGCTGGTTGTTTCAGAACCACACAGTGGACGCGAGCAACTGAGGACAAGCCCTCGGCCTATTAGTACCGGTCAGCTCCACCCCTTACAGGGCTTCCACATCCGGCCTATCAACCCAGTCGTCTACTGGGAGCCTTACCCCATCAAGTGGGTGGGAGCCCTCATCTCGAAGCAGGCTTCCCGCTTAGATGCTTTCAGCGGTTATCCCTCCCGAACGTAGCCAACCAGCCATGCCCTTGGCAGGACAACTGGCACACCAGAGGTTCGTCCGTCCCGGTCCTCTCGTACTAGGGACAGCCCTTCTCAAGACTCCTACGCGCGCAGCGGATAGGGACCGAACTGTCTCACGACGTTCTAAACCCAGCTCGCGTACCGCTTTAATGGGCGAACAGCCCAACCCTTGGGACCGACTCCAGCCCCAGGATGCGACGAGCCGACATCGAGGTGCCAAACCATCCCGTCGATATGGACTCTTGGGGAAGATCAGCCTGTTATCCCCGGGGTACCTTTTATCCGTTGAGCGACGGCGCTTCCACAAGCCACCGCCGGATCACTAGTCCCTACTTTCGTACCTGCTCGACCCGTCAGTCTCACAGTCAAGCTCCCTTGTGCACTTACACTCAACACCTGATTGCCAACCAGGCTGAGGGAACCTTTGGGCGCCTCCGTTACCCTTTAGGAGGCAACCGCCCCAGTTAAACTACCCACCAGACACTGTCCCTGATCCGGATCACGGACCGAGGTTAGACATCCAGCACGACCAGAGTGGTATTTCAACGACGACTCACCACCGGCTGGCGCCGATGTTTCACAGTCTCCCACCTATCCTACACAAGCCGAACCGAACACCAATATCAAGCTATAGTAAAGGTCCCGGGGTCTTTCCGTCCTGCTGCGCGAAACGAGCATCTTTACTCGTAGTGCAATTTCACCGGGCCTATGGTTGAGACAGTCGAGAAGTCGTTACGCCATTCGTGCAGGTCGGAACTTACCCGACAAGGAATTTCGCTACCTTAGGATGGTTATAGTTACCACCGCCGTTTACTGGCGCTTAAGTTCTCAGCTTCGCCACACCGAAATGTGACTAACCGGTCCCCTTAACGTTCCAGCACCGGGCAGGCGTCAGTCCGTATACATCGCCTTACGGCTTCGCACGGACCTGTGTTTTTAGTAAACAGTCGCTTCTCGCTGGTCTCTGCGGCCACACCCAGCTCACCGAGTAAATCGGATCACCAGACATGGCCCCCCTTCTCCCGAAGTTACGGGGGCATTTTGCCGAGTTCCTTAACCATAGTTCACCCGAACGCCTCGGTATTCTCTACCTGACCACCTGAGTCGGTTTAGGGTACGGGCCGCCGTAAAACTCGCTAGAGGCTTTTCTCGACAGCATAGGATCATCCACTTCACCACAATCGGCTCGGCATCAGGTCTCACCCTGCATGAGGAACGGATTTGCCTATTCCTCGGGCTACACCCTTACCCCGGGACAACCACCGCCCGGGCTGGACTACCTTCCTGCGTCACCCCATCACTTACCTACTACCCCCTAGGGTCAGCGGCTCCACCACTCCCCCTCACTCCGAAGAGATCAGAGGCGGCTTCACGGCCTTAGCATCAAAGGATTCAGCATTGGGCGCTTTACAGCGGGTACCGGAATATCAACCGGTTGTCCATCGACTACGCCTGTCGGCCTCGCCTTAGGTCCCG